>NZ_BMQA01000006.1 GCF_014647875.1 Streptomyces brasiliensis
TGCGGCCAACCCGCCCCCACACCCGAACCCCACCACAGAACCTAACAAAGCCCTACTAGGCTGCGGCCCATGAATGCCAAGCAATCGAGGATCGCGGTGGTGACCGGCGCCGGTTCCGGCATCGGGCGGGCGGTCGCCGTGGAACTGCTGCGCGCCGGCTGGTCGGTGGCCCTGGCCGGACGGCGCCCGGAGACGCTGGAGGAGACGGCGGCCCTGGTGCCCGAGGCCGCCTCCCTCGCCGTACGCACCGATGTCGCGCGGCCGGAGGACGTGGCGGCGCTCTTCGCCGCCGCACGGGACGCCTTCGGGCGGGTCGACCTGCTGTTCAACAACGCCGGCACGTCCGGGCCGCGCGGCGTGCCGGTCGAGGAACTGTCGTACGACGCCTGGCGGCACGTGGTGGACACCAACCTCAACGGGGCGTTCCTGTGCGCGCAGGCGGCGTACCGGGAGATGAAGGAGCAGGACCCGCAGGGCGGCCGGATCATCAACAACGGCTCCATCTCCGCCCACACACCGCGCCCCCACTCGGCGGCCTACACGGCGACCAAGCACGCGCTGACCGGCCTGACCAAGTCGCTGTCGCTGGACGGGCGGCCGTACCGCATCGCCGTCGGGCAGATCGACATCGGCAACGCGGCCACCGACATGACGGCCCGGATGCAGACGGGCACGCTGCAGGCCAACGGTCAGCTCGCGCCGGAGCCCGTGATGGACGTCGCCGACGTGGCGCGCACCGTGCGGCACATGGCCGAGCTGCCGCTGGAGGCGAACGTGCAGTTCGCGACGGTGCTGGCGACGGTGATGCCGTACGTGGGGCGGGGCTGAGCGCTCCCACGACAGGGGCCGGAATTCGTCAACTCGTCAATTTGCACAAACGGAGTTGAAACCTCCGCACCATTGCGGCCGGTCGGGGCCTTATGCTCAACTTTCCCACACGAGAGCTTCACAGTTGGGACACACGAGTTCCGTGGACCACACCGAGGGGGAGTCGGCAGCCGTTCCACCGCACCGGGTTGGGGGTGGACCTCGCGAGGGACCGCGGGGTACGCACCGGTGGGTGGAACGGCTGCCGCGCATTTCCGTCCGGTGGTGAGAAGAGCGGCGGCTTTGCGCGGCTCACCCCCGGTGTCTGCCCCTCCGGGCATCCCCGCCCTCCGTCGCCCTGCGTCGCCGTAGGGCCAACGCGCCCGCTCCCAGGACCGCCACCACACCCGTGGCTCCCTCCAGCAGGCGCCAGGACGACGGGCCCTGCGCGACCGGGGCCGCGGCGCCCGCCTCCGCGCGGCCCGGCGTGCGCGTGGGGGTCGGGCTCGCGCTCGCGCCGCCCTCGCTCAGCGGAGTGGCGAGCATGCCCACCGGTCGGGCCGAACTCCCCCTGCCGAAGCCCCAGTCGAGCAGCGCGGCGGTCTCCTCGTAGACGGCGTTGCTGCCGAGGGTGGGATGCATCACGGTGGCCAGGAGGGTGCGGCCGCCGCGAGTTGCGGCGCCGGTGAAGGTGTTGCCGGCGTCGCTGGTGTAGCCGTTCTTCACCCCGATCAGGCCCTCGTACGCGCCCAGGCCCCACGCCCCCGTCAGCAGCCGGTCGGTGTTCTGGATCTGGAACGTCTTCCCGTCGCCCGCCGGGAAGTCCGCGACGCGCGTGTGGCAGTAGGCGCGGAAGTCGTCGTCCTTCAGCCCGTGCCGGGCGAACAGCGTCAGGTCGTACGCCGATGACAGCTGGCCCGGGTGGTCGAAACCGTCGGGACTGACCACATGGGTGTCCAGGGCCTGCAGATCCAGGGCCCTGGCCTGCATCTCGGCGACCGTCTTCGCGACCCCGCCGTTCATGTGGGCGAGCACGTGCACCGCGTCGTTCCCCGAGCGCAGGAACACGCCCTGCCACAGCTGTTCGACGCTGTAGGTGACCCCGGCCCTGACCCCGACCAGGCTGGAGCCGGCGGGAATGTCGGCGAGGTCGGCGTCGGTCACCCGGTGTCGCTCGGTGCGCGCGAACTTCCCGAGCAGGGTGTCCGCGAAAAGCATCTTCAGCGTGGACGCCGGCGCGAGCCGCCGGTGCGCGTTGTACGCGGCCAGCACCTCCCCGCTCGCGCCGTCGGCGACGAGCCAGGCGCGCGCCGTGAGCGTCCCGGGCAGCCCGCCGGCGCCCCGGACCTGGATCCCGTCACGGGCCAGCCGCTCCCCGCCGACGACTCTCGTGGCGGCGGAGACCGGAGCGGCCGCGGACAGGGGAAGGGCGGCGGCCGCAAGACCGAGGGCGGCACGCCGCGTGAGCCGAGAGGAATCGCGCATTCCGGGACCGTACACGCCACCCACCAGGGGTTTCCCGACACGAGACCCTCTACGGCCCAGGAATTTACAGACTTATGAAAATCCGATTCCTTC
Source organism: Streptomyces brasiliensis (assembly GCF_014647875.1). Taxonomy (GTDB): domain Bacteria; phylum Actinomycetota; class Actinomycetes; order Streptomycetales; family Streptomycetaceae; genus Streptomyces; species Streptomyces brasiliensis. The sequence continues at coordinate 2,386 of NZ_BMQA01000006.1, forward strand.
CGCTCTTGCTCGCGTTCACCTGCCGAGAACCCTGTCGACCTCGGCCAGCTGCCCCGCGGTGAGCGGCCCCTTCGCCAGGGCGCCCGCGTTCTCCTCGGCCTGCGCGACCGAGCGGAACCCCGGGATCGGCACGGTGCGCGGGCTGCGCGCCCACAGCCAGGCGAGGGCGCCCTGGGCGGGCGTACGGCCGTCGCTGGTGAGGACGTCCCGCAGCGCCTCGACGCTGGCGAGCCAGTCCTCGTCGGCGCCTGCGTCCCGATTGAAACCCTGCAGCCAGGCGGGCGGCGTGTTGCGGATGTCCCCGGCCTCCAGCACCCGCCCGGCGGTGTGCCTGCCGGAGAGCAGACCCATCGCCAGCGGGCTGCGGTTGACGCTCGCCAGGTTCAGCTCCTCGCACAGCGCGAGCAGTCGGGGTGCGTCCTGGAGGACGTTCAGCGCGTGCTGTACGGCCGTACAGTGCGCGCCCTGCGCGAAGACTGCGGCGCGGTCGGGGTCGTCGGTGCTCCAGGCGTAGGCCCGCACGAGCCCCTCGGCGACGAACTCCTCGCAGGTGTCGCGGAGTTCGGCCGCGCGACCGGGGTCGCCGTCGGAGAGGTGGAACTGGTAGAGGTCGACGTGGTCGGTGCCGAGGCGGCGCAGGGAGGCGGTGAGCGCGCGGCGGGCGTACCCGGGTGAGTCGTCGCTGCCGGTCAGGGTGCGGGTGTCCTCGTCGAACACGTTGCCCCACTTGGTGGCCACGACGACGTCGTCCCGGCGCTTGCCGAGGGCACGGCCGAGGACGCGCTCGCTGTGCCCCGCGCCGTAGGTGTCGGCGGTGTCGAAGAAGGTGACGCCGAGGTCGAGGGCGCGGTGCACGGCCCGTACGGACTCGTCGTCGTCGACCTTGCCCCAGCCGAGCGGCTGGCCGTCGGCGGCCTGCCACTCGCCGCCGATGGCCCAGCAGCCGAAGCCGAGGGCGCTGACCTCGATGCCGCTGCGGCCCAGTGTCCTGGTGGTGGTACCGGTGTTGGTCTCCATGACCTGGACGGTAGGAGTTGAAGCGCACGCGAGGGCAACCCCCGGCGGCTGCGAACTGTCAGGCCTGCCCGGTCTCGAAGCGGGAGATGCGCCCGTCGTCCTCGACGGTGAAGGACCACGTGGTCCGCATCTCGCCCCAGGTGTCGTTGCGGTAGCGGGCCACCAGCGCACGACCGCCGTGGGACTCGTTGTCGACCTCCATGTGACCGTGGGAGGAGAAGATCTCCCGGTCGATCCACTCGTCGAGGTCCCGGTCGGACCCGTCGTCCGCCATGGTCGCGCCCGGCGCGAGGAGGGACAGGAAGCCCTCGCGGTCATGGGCGTTGACGGCGGTGACGAAGGCCCGGACGGACGGATCGCTGAGCTTGGCAGTCTGAATCGTCATGCCAGCCAGACTCACACCGCGTCCGCGGCTCCGCCACCCGAACGGCGGCCCGGACGGGCTGCACAGGTGGCACCGGTGCGACGGTGGACACCTGGGCGGGATCCGTGGTCCTGCCGTCGACCCGACCGCATGGGGAGTCGCCGTGACGTGTTACGACCGACGTGATCTGGGGCTGTTGCTGCTCCGACTGAGTACCGGCGGGGTGCTGGCCGCGCACGGCGCGCAGAAGCTGCTCGGCTGGTTCGGCGGGCACGGCATCAAGGGGACCGGCCAGTTCATGGAGTCCGTCGGCTATACGCCCGGCCGGGCCAGCGCCACGGCGGCGGGGCTCGCCGAGATGGGCGGCGGCACGCTGCTCGCGCTGGGCCTGGCGACGCCGGCGGCGGGCGCGGCGGCGGCCGGCGCCATGACGGGCGCGGCGGCGGTGCACGCGCCCAACGGCTTCTTCGCCCAGGAGGGCGGCTACGAACACGCGGCCACCCTCGGCCTCGCCGCCACCGGTCTCGCGGTCGCCGGCCCCGGGCGCCTCTCCCTCGACCACTGCCTCGGCCATGTGTTCGACCGCGGCTGGATGGTCCCGGCGGCGCTGGGGATGACGGCGGCGGTCACAGCGGTGGTGGTGGGGGCGCGCAACCAGCGGGTACGGAGGCGGACGGAGGGTGAGCAGGAGTCGCTGTTCGAGGAGTAGCGCCGGGGTGGCAGTCTGCGTGCATGACTGATCAGGACGCGCGCACGACGGCACCGGCGGACCTCTGGACCTCGATCGACGAGCTGTGGGCCTGGCTGGAGGAGAACCGGCGCCAGGGTGATCCGGAGGCCGTCCTGCTGCGCGTGCTGAAGCTCTCGGAGGAGGTCGGCGAGGTCGCCCAGGCGGTGATCGGGGCGACCGGCCAGAACCCGCGCAAGGGCGTCACGCACGAGTGGGAGGACGTGCAGGCCGAGTTGTGCGACGTGGTGATCACGGCACTGGTGGCGCTGCGGACGCTGACGCCCGACGTACGTGAGGTGTTCACGCGGCACCTGACGAGGGTCACGGAGCGGTCGCTGGGACGAGCATGAATCGTGACGGTCGCGCACCGCTGACGGTCAGCGGCGGGCCATGTAGAGGTCGAGGGCCTTGTGCAGGACGCGGTTGAGCGGGAAGTCCCACTCCCCCAGGTACTCGACGGCCTCGCCGCCGGTGCCGACCTTGAAGCGCAGCAGGCCCAGCAGGTGGTTGTCCTCGTCCAGGGTGTCCGTGATGCCGCGCAGGTCGTAGACGGCGGCGCCGAGCGCGTGGGCGTCGCACAGCATGCGCCACTGCAGCGCGTTGTTCGGCTGCACTTCACGCTTGCGGCTGGTGGAGGCGCCGTAGGAGTACCAGACGTGCTCGCCGACGGTGAGCATGGTGGCGGCGGCGAGCAGCTCGCCGCCGTGGCGGGCGAGATAGAGCCGCATCCGGTCGGGATCCTCGGCGTTCAGCGCGGTCCACATGCGCTGGAAGTAGGCGAGGGGGCGGGCGATGAACCGGTCGCGCTCGGCGGTCTCGAGATAGATGCGGTGGAATTCGGCGAGGTCGTCGTAACCGCCGCGGTCGACCGTCACGCCGGCCTTCTCGGCCTTCTTGACGTTGCGCCGCCACTGCTGGTTGAAGCCGCGCTGCACGTCCTCCAGCGTCCGGCCGGCCAACGGCACCTGGAAGACGTACCGCGGCTGCCCGGCGGCGAAGCCGTCCTCACCGCCCGGCTCGGCCTGCTGCCAGCCCATGCGGCGCAGCCGGTCGGCGACGTCGACGGCAGGCGGTTCGCGCACGGTGGCCTCGGTGTCCCGCAGCCGCCCGGCACCCGGATCGGCGATCGCGGCCTTGACCCGCTCGGCGTCCCAGCGCCGGGCCACGACGGGCGGCCCCATCTTGACGGAGAAGGCGCCCAGGCGCTTGAGGTACGCGGTCATGGGCACGAGCCAGGCCTCCAGATCCGGCGCACTCCAGTCGATGACCGGCCCCTCGGGCAGATAGGCGAGATACCGCTTGAGCTTGGGCAAGGGCCGCAGCAGCACGAGCCCGGCCCCGACGAGCGCCCCGTCCCGCTCCCGGAACCACCCCAGACTCTCGGCCCGCCAGTCCGGCTTCACGGCGGCCCAGGAGGGGACCTGCATATGGCTGACGGACGGACGGGCGGTGACGAAGTCCAGATGCTGCTCCCGGCTGATGCGCTTCACCGTGTACTTCTGATCGCTCATGCCCGGCATGGTCGCACTCCACGCCTGGACTTGATCGCGGAGGCGCGTCGGGGACGACGGGATCCGCCGGAGTATGGACGGTGCGCAGGGCAACCGGCGGAACGACGAGTGCGATGTACCGGATGCCGGGCACCGGGAGGCAGACGAGTCGGGCTGTACGCCGGGTTCTGTTCCCCGGGTTCCTCGCGGAGCCCGGGGCGACGGCCATCCATCTAGGGCCGGCGTTGCCGTCGGCCTCGTGCGGTCTACCCGCGGACTCGGGCGGGCAGCCCTCGAACGTCCGCGCAGAAACACCGGGGTGTTTCCTTTTGACCTTGCTCCGGGTGGGGTTTACCTAGCTGCCCAGGTCACCCTGGGCACTGGTGGTCTCTTACACCACCGTTTCACCCTTACCGGGGACCGAGGTCCCCGGCGGTCTGTTTTCTGTGGCACTGTCCCGCGGGTCACCCCGGGTGGCTGTTGGCCATCACCCTGCCCTGTGGAGCCCGGACGTTCCTCGGGAAGCCCCCTAGGGGGACTCCACGCGGCCGTCCGCCCGGCTCGTCTGCCGTGTCGACCATGTTACCGGGCGTGTGCCTTTGTCAGGACCGGCGGCTGTCGCCAGGACCGAGCCAGCCAGGATCAGGGTGAAGGCGACCGCGATGGCGAGAGTGAAGGGCTCGTCCAGGAAGAGGGCCCCCGCCGCCACCGCCACCGCCGGGTTGACGTACGTGAAGACCGTCGCGCGGGTCGGGCCCGCCTCCTTGATCAGTTCCAGGAAGGCGACGAAGGCGAGCGCCGTGCAGATCACGCCCAGGCCGATGAGGGCGGTCAGGACCGACGCGGCCGGCACCTCCGCCGGCCAGGTGGCTGCCGCGGCCGGGGCGTAGACCAGGGCCGCCAGCGCCAGACAGGGCGCCGTCAGCTGTAGCGTCGGTACCTCCTTCAGCCACCGTGCCGCGATCAGGGGCGCGGTCGCGTACCCCAGCACCGTCAGGAAGACCTCCGCCAGTGAGCGCGCGTCGCCCCCGGTGAGGTGCGGGACGGTGAGGACGCCCACGCCCGCCAGGCCGAGGGCGAGGCCCGTCACCCGTCGTGCGCCCAGCCGTTCCGTGTCGCCGAAGAAGCGGGCCAGGACGACACCGACGATCGGTACGCCTGCGATCAGCAGGCCCGCCGTAGAACTGGACAGGTGGCGCTCGGCGTCGGTGAGCGTGAACCACGGGCCGATGATCTCGATGCACGCGAAGGCCAGCATGGGCAGCCAATGGGTCCGGACGGTCCGGATCAGGCCGCCGCCGCGTATCGCGAAGGGGATCAGGAGCGCGGCGCCCAGGGCACAGCGCGTGAACACCACCATGGACGGGGAGAGAGGGGCCTCCACCGCCACCTTGATCATCAGATAGGGGATGCCCCAGACCACTCCCATCAGGGAGAACAGGAACCAGCCGCGTGCAGTCATGCGGCGAGTCTCGGTCCCCTCACCACCGGCTGTCTTGAACGCTGTTGCGGTACGCCGCCGGGGTCACCCCGAGCACCCGCCGGAACCAGCGCGTGAGGTGCGCCTGGTCGGCGAAGCCCACGAGCCCGGCCACCTCGGCGGGGCGCAGCCCGGCCTCCAGCAGGCCGCGTGCCCGGGTCACCCGGTACTGGGCGAGCCAGGCGTAGGGGGGTATCCCCATCGTCGTACGGAAGGCTCGCAGGAGTTGGTAGCGGGACAGGCCCAGATCCGCCGCGAGGGAGGCCAGGGTGGGTGGCGTGATCAGATCGTCGGCCAGGCGGTCGCGCACGCGGAGGGCGATCGCGGCCGCATCCGGGATCCTGTCGGACGCGGCGCTCGCCGTGGAGTGGCGGCGGGCCAGGGCGGTCAGCAGCCAGGGGAGGCGGGACTCGGCCTCCAGGGGGTCGGGGCAGGTGCTCAGTTCGGTGTGCGCGAGCCGGAAGGCGGCGGCCAGTTCGGTGTCGTCGAGGAGGGGTTCACGGAAGTGCGGGACGCCGCCGAGGGTGCCACCGGCGAGCAGGGCGGGGTCGGCGTACAGGGCGCGGTAGGCGTAGCCGTCGGTGGGGGTGGCGGGGCCGCCGGTGTGCATCTCGCCGGGGGCCAGGACGACGATCGAGCCGGGGCCCGTACGGATGTGGCCGCCGCGGTAGTCGATGACCTCGGAGCCGCCGACGCAGACGCCGATGGTGAACTCCTCGTGCGCGTGCGGGGCGTAGACGTGCCGCTGGAAACGGGCGGTCAGCAGGTCGAACGGGGGCCCGCACGTCCCCATCCGCGCCCGGGTCCACCGTGCCTGCTCGGCCATTCCACGCCCCCTCGTATGCTCCGTGACACACAACGCCTTCAGGACCCGCTTCCATGCCCCGGCCAGGTCCACAGGTCCGGGTCCGGGCCGCCGCCACCGGCGCGCACGAGGGGCGGTGCGGGGCGGCGCACGGTCCGTGGCCGAAGGCGCGGCCGTTCTCACACCGGTTCGAACAGGATCTTCGTCGTGCCCGGGTCGGCCTGGGCGAGTCGGACGCGGAGACGTTCGCCGAGGGGGAGGGGGTCGGTGGCCCGGATGTGGCCGATGACCGCCGGGGACACCAACTGCACCGTTCCGTGGGTGGGTTGGCGTCGCTCCACCTCCACCACGCACCCGTCGAACACCTCCCCGACCCGGTCCTTGAGCAGGGCCGCCTCGACGATGTCGACGCTCTCCCGCTCGACCGTGCCCGCGCGTCGGGAGCCGTCGGCCATCTGCTTGGGCAGTGCGTCGAGCCCGGCGAGCACCCAGCCGGGCGGGGTCTGCCCTGCGGCCGCCGCCAGGCAGATCTCGGCGGCGTAGCGGTCGGCGAGGCGGCGCAGCGGGGCAGTGCAGTGGGCGTACGGCGCGGCGACGGCGGCGTGTGTGGTGATCGTCGGCAGGGCGCCGTCCCGGAAGACCGTGTAGCCGGCGCCGCGCAGCAGGGTCGTGCACTCCTGGAGGAAGGCCGCGTGCTCCGGGCGGTGCGGATCGAGGGAGCGGATCAGTGCCGCGTACGACACGTGGTGCGGCCAGTCGATGTGCAGGGCGACGGCCGTGCGGCGCAGACGGGCCACCGCCCCGTCCGGGGCGGCCGGGAGGGTGCGCAGAACGCCCGTGCCGTGGGCCAGCATCAGCTCCGCCGCCGCGAGGCCTGCGAGCAGGGAGACCTGGGCGTTCCAGCGGTCGGCGGGAAGCGTGGCGCGGTAGGTCAGCCGGTAGGTGTGGTCGACCTCCACGATCTCCTGCTCGGGCACGTTGAGCGAGATCCCGCCGCGCTCGGCCTCCCGCCGCTCGCGGGCCTCGCCGACCTGTTCGAGCAGCGCGACCGGTTCCTCGGCGGTGCCGGTGTCGATCTGCTTCTGGACGCCCGCGTAGTCGAGCTTGGCCCGGCTGCGGACGAGGGCGCGGCGGACGTCGACGGCCCGGGTGCGTCCGTCGACGTCGAGGTCGACGGTCCACACGACGGCCGGGCGGGTCCGGCCGGGGAGCAGACTGGCGGCGCCCTCGCTGAGGAGGGTCGGGTGGAGCGGGACGCGTTCGTCGGGGAAGTAGAGGGTGGTCACCCGCCGGTGGGCCTCCGCGTCGAGCGCTCCGCCGGGTACGACGAAGGCGGCGACGTCGGCGATGGCGTAGCGCACGCGGTAGCCGCCGCCGTGCCGGGACAGGTGCATCGCCTGGTCGAGGTCCATGGAGGTGGGCGGGTCGAGGGTGAAGAAGGGGATGTCCGTGGCGTCGCAGGACGGCAGGACGGGCGCCTTCGCCGCTCGCTCGGCCTCCGTGAGCACGTCGGCCGAAAATGTCTCGGGCACACCGAGTTCGACACGCAGCGCGGCGAGCGCGGCCCGGAGCGGGGCCTCGGGGGCACCGGTCACGCGAATGTGGCGGCGGGGCATACAGCGAGCGTAGGACCGGGGCGGGTGGGAGGCACCTCGTGTGCGGGGCGGTCCTCGCACTCGGAGCGGGCGCAAGCCGTGTACCGCGGCCGAGGCCCGGGTGCCGTACGCCGTACGCTGGCGCGGAGGTCTAGAGAAGGAGTTCGTGTTGCTTGTCCTGCTGCCGCCCTCCGAAGGCAAGGCGTCCTCCGGTCGTGGCGCCCCGATCCGGCTCGAGTCGCTGGCGCTGCCCGGGCTGACCACCGCCCGCGGGGCCGTCCTCGACGAGCTGGTCGAGCTGTGCGCGGGCGACGAGGAGAAGGCGCGCGAGGCGCTCGGGCTGAGCGAGGGTCTGCGGGGCGAGGTCACGAAGAACGCCGGGCTGCGCACGGCAGGCGCACGGCCCGCCGGGGAGATCTACACAGGCGTTCTGTACGACGCGCTCGACCTGGCCTCCCTCGACCCGGCCGCCAAGCGGCGCGCGGCGCGGTCGCTGCTGGTGTTCTCCGGGCTGTGGGGCGCGGTGCGCCTGACGGACCGCATCCCCTCCTACCGCTGCTCGATGGGCGTGAAGCTGCCCGGTCTGGGCGCGCTGGGCACGCACTGGCGTGCGCCCATGGCCGACGCTCTCCCGGAGGCGGCGGGTGACGGACTCGTCCTCGACCTGCGCTCCTCCGCTTACGCGGCGGCCTGGAAGCCGAAGGGCGAGGTCGCCGGGCGGACCGCGACCGTGCGGGTGCTGCACGCACCGACCCGCAAGGTCGTCAGCCACTTCAACAAGGCGACGAAGGGACGGATCGTGCGCAGCCTGCTGTCGTCGGGGTCAGCGCCCAAGGATCCGGCCCGGCTGGTCGAGGCGCTGCGGGACCTCGGGTACGTCGTGGAGGCGCAGGCGCCCGCCCGGGCGGGGCAGCCGTGGTCGTTGGACGTACTGGTGGACGAGGTTCGCTAGGGCCTCCGCTCGAGCATCGTTGCAGCATGCGCAATGACCTTTGCGTATGCTGCTTCCGCCGTGGAGGATGTGCGGCATGCCCACCTCCTCTGTGCTGGCTCTCGCGCCCGTCGTGCCCGTCGTCGTGATCGAGGACGCCGCCGACGCCGTACCGCTCGCGCGGGCGCTGGTCGCGGGCGGGCTGCCCGCCATCGAGGTCACGCTGCGCACCCCCGCCGCGCTCGCCGCGATCCGCGCCGTCGCCGCCGAGGTCCCGGACGCGGTGGTCGGCGCCGGTACGGTCCTGACGACGGGGCAGGTGGGCGACTGTGTCGCCGCCGGGGCGCGCTTCCTGGTGAGCCCCGGCTGGACGGACGTACTGCTGGAAGCGATGCGGGAGTCCGGGGTGCCGTTCCTGCCGGGGGTGTCGACCACGTCGGAGGTGATGGCGCTCCTCGAGCGCGGGGTGCGGGAGATGAAGTTCTTCCCGGCGCAGGCGGCCGGCGGCACGGCGTATCTGAAGTCGCTCGCGGGTCCGCTCCCGCAGGCCCGGTTCTGTCCCACCGGGGGCATCGGACCGGCGAACGCCCCGGATTACCTGTCCCTCCCCAACGTCGGCTGCGTGGGCGGTACTTGGATGCTTCCGGCGGATGCCGTGGCGGCCCGCGACTGGACGCGGGTCGAGACGCTGGCCCGGGAGGCGGCGGAGCTCAGGCGATCCTGATGACGACCTTGCCGAAGGCCGCGCCGCTCTCGTAGGAGCGATAGGCCGCCCGCACCTCCTCGGGACCGAAGCCGCATCCGCGCGGGATGGCACCGCGAGTGGTGAACCTGGCGGCGTGGGGGCGGCACATCGTGGAGAACCTGCGGGCGCGGGCCGTGCGCAGCCCGGATCCGGAACTGGACGCGCTGACCGCGGAACTCTCCGGGTACGTACCGCCCCACACTCCCGACGACAACTACCTCGGATTCGCCGTGCCGCTCCGACTGCGGTGCGCGGAGGGCGAGTTGCGGCTGCTGACCACACTGACGTCGTTCGCCACGGCCGTCGACGTCACTCCCCCGAGCTCTCGGCTTCGCTCGAGCAGGGGGGACCCCCAGCCGAGCTGCACCTGGAGGCGTTCCTGCCGGCGGACGCGGACAGTGCGCGCATCCTCAGAGCGCGCGCAGATGTGAGGTGTCGTTGAGGAGCCGCACGCTCGCGTTGCCGTCCGCGAAGTAGGCCACCGCCGACAGCGAGGCCGCCGACAGCTCCATGCGGAACAGGGACTCGGGCGGGGCGCCGAGGGCGAGGCGGACGAACGTCTTGATCGGGGTGACATGCGTGACGAGCAGGACCGTACGGCCCGCGTACGCCGCGACCAGCTTGTCCCGGGTGGCGGCGATCCGGATGGCGGTCGCCGCGAAGCTCTCGCCGCCGGTCGGTTCGGCCTCGGGGTCGGCGAGCCAGGCGTTCAGATCGTCCGGGTGGCGCTCGCGCACTTCGGCGAAGGTGAGCCCTTCCCAGGCCCCGAAGTCCGTCTCGCGCAGCCCCTCGTCTATCGTCACGTCGAGGCCGAGACGGGCGGCGACGATGGCGGCGGTCTCCCGGGTGCGGGCCAGCGGCGAGGCGACGATGTCCTGGATGGTGCCGCGCCGGGCCAGCGCCGCCGCGACCCGCTCGGCCTGCTCCCGCCCGATGCCGGAGAGGGCCGGATCGGTGCCACCGCTGCCGGAGAACCGCTTCTGCGGCGTCAACGGGGTCTCACCGTGCCGCAACAGCACGAAGGTGGCGGGCGCTCCGAGGTCGGCGGAGGCGGACCAGCCGGTGGTCGTGGCGGACTCGGCGGCACCGGTGGTGGCTGCGGGCTTGGCGGCGCCCTCGGCGAGGGAACGCGCGGCACGTACGTCGGCGCCACCGTGCCCGGCTTCGGTCGCCTTCGTGGCCGGTGCGGACGCTCGGGCCGCCGGGTCCAGGGCCGCCGTCGAGTCCGCCGCCGACCACTGTTCGCCCCTGCGGCCGGCGTCCATCGCCTCGTTGGCCAGTCGGTCCGCGTGCTTGTTGCGCTCGCGCGGGATCCACTCCCAGGTCACGCGCTCGGGCGGGAAGATCCGGCTCGCCTCGGTCGCCAGCGGCTTCAGGTCGGGGTGCTTGATCTTCCAGCGGCCCGACATCTGCTCGACGACGAGCTTGGAGTCCATGCGGACATGGACCGTCGCCGACGGGTCGAGGCCGTACGCCGCGCGCAGGCCGGCGATCAGGCCCCGGTACTCGGCGACGTTGTTCGTCACAACGCCCAGATACTCGGCGGCCTCCACGAGGACGTCCCCCGACGCCGCGTCGAGCACCACGGAGCCGTAGCCCGCGGGCCCCGGGTTGCCCCGCGAACCGCCGTCCGCCTCGACGATGAACTCCCGCACGCCGCGCACCCCTTACGTCCCGAAGCCTCTACAGACCCGACTCGGCCGTACGCACCAGGATGCGGCGGCAGTTCTCGCAGCGGACCACCGTGTCGGGCGCCGCCGCGCGGATCTCGTTGATGTCGGTGATGGCCAGCTCCTGGCGGCAGCCCTGGCAGGTGCGCTGGTACAGCCTGGCCGCGCCGATGCCGCCCTGCTGCTCGCGCAGCTTGTCGTACAGCTTCAGCAGGTCCGCGGGGACGGCCCCGGCGACGACCTCGCGCTCCTTGGTGACCGAGGCCACCTCGCGGTCGATCTCCTCGTACGCGGCGTCCCGGCGGCCGTTCGCGTCGTCGATCTTCGCCTGCACCGAGGCGACCCGTTCGGTCAGCTCGCCGACACGTTCCTGCGCGGCCTCGCGGCGCTCCATGACCTCCAGGACGACGTCCTCGAGGTCGCCCTGCCGCTTGGCGAGGGAGACGATCTCGTGCTGGAGGTTCTCCAGGTCCTTCGGGGAGGTGACGGCGCCGGAGTCGAGGCGCTGCTGGTCGCGGGCGGCGCGCTGGCGCACCTGGTCCACGTCCTGCTCGGCCTTGGTCTGCTCGCGGGCGCAGTCGCTCTCCTCCGTCTGCGCGGCCACGAGGAGGTCGCGCAGCTGGGTGGCGTCCTTGGTCAGCGACTCGATCTCGGCGTGCTCCGGCAGGGACTTCCGCTTGTGCGCCAGTTGCTGCAGGCGTACATCGAGGTTCTGGACGTCGAGGAGTCGGATCTGGTCGGCGGGCGCGGCGTTCAGTTGGGGGCTCCAGGGGTGTGCGTCGGGTTGGACGCCGCGTGGGCGGTCCAGGGGTCGGTGACCGTTTTCGAGACGTGGACGCGCAGGTCCCATCCGTGCCGGTCGGAGATCTCGTCGAGCTGGGATGCGGCCAGCTCGCACCAGGGCCATTCGGTGGCCCAGTGCGCCGCGTCGAGCAGCGCGATCGGACTGTGGAGTACGGCCTCGGAGGCCGGGTGGTGGCGCAGGTCCGCGGTGAGGAAGGCGTCCACGCCGGCCGCCCGGACCTGGTCGAAGAGGCTGTCGCCGGAACCGCCGCTGACCGCGACCGTGCGGACGACCGCTTCCGGGTCGCCGGCGACCCGGATGCCCTGCGCGGTGGCGGGCAGCCGCTCGGCGGCGCGGGTGGCGAGTTCGCGGACGGTGAGCGGGTGGTCGAGCTCGCAGACCCGGCCGAGGCCGCGGCGGCCCTCCGGATCGGTGGGGTCCGGTACGAGGGGCCGTACGACCCGCAGGTCCAGCGCCCCGGCCAGCGCGTCACTGACGCCCGGGTCGGCCGTGTCGGCGTTGGTGTGGGCGACGTGCAGCGCTATGTCGTTCTTGATCAGCGTGTGCACGACGCGGCCCTTGAAGGTGGACGCCGCGACCGTCGTCGTCCCGCGCAGATAGAGCGGGTGGTGGGTGACCAGCAGGTCGGCGCCCAGCTTCACCGCCTCGTCGACGACGTCCCGCACCGGGTCCACGGCGAACAGGACCCGGGTGACCTCCTGGTCGGGGTCACCGACGACCGTGCCGACCGCGTCCCAGGACTCGGCCCGCTCGGCGGGCCACAGGGCTTCCAGCTCGGCGATGACTTCAGACAGACGGGGCACGGGGAAAAGGCTACCTGCCTGTTCTGCGGGGATGTACCGGCTCCGTGCCGGAAGGGACCGGTGGGTCCGCGCGCAGCACATCCGTCCCCGTCTCCTCAGGCGAACCGCCGCGTGGCCACCCTTGCGGGTGAAACGGCCGCTCGCCGTTCCCACGTCTGTGCGTGCGAAAACTAGGTTCGTCGCCGGAGGTGACCGAACCATGACGGCGTGTGCGATCGAGACCTCGGCTGCCGGTGAGGAAGACGGAATGCCGGAAGCGGGCTGCACCATCACGGCGGACGGCGCCTACGCCGCACGCCTCGCGCTGGACGAGGGCTCCTGTTTCCCGGAGCGCTGGACCCTGGACGGCCCCGAGCCGTACGCCGTGCCGCTCCCTGGCAACCAGCCCGAGGAGCCCGGCACCGAGGTGCAGCCGATGGGCGACGGACGCGTCCTGATCCACCGCCTGGTGGACGGACGGCACGCCTTCTCGCTGCTGTACCCGACCGGCCCCGGCACCGGCGAGCTGCCGCTGGGCGCGGTCGGGTGCCCGGACCCCGCGACCCGGCTGCGGCTGCTGCCGCCGGCGCCGGGGGGCGCCTGCGCGTACGCCCTCGCGGTCGGCCCGCGCTCCACCGCGGTGTGGCTCGTGGCGGGCGGCACCTTCGGGCCGGAGCAGCTGGCGGAGATCCCCGGGCGCTGCTCGGGTGGGGTCTGGCTGGACCGGGCGGGGCGCATGCTGGCCCTGGACCGGGAGGTGGGCGGACGCACCAAGGCGGTCGTGGTGGACCTCGGGTGCGGTGGCGAGGTGTCCCCGTTGCTGCAGATCGCGCCGGACAGCGATGACCGGCTGCTGCTCGCCGACCCGGACAGCGGCCTGCTGCTCATCCGCTCGGACGCGCCCTCACCCGGACAGGAACGACTGGGCTGGGGTGTCCTGGGCAGCATGCTGCCGGTGCGCTTCCCGGAGAGCCTGCGGATTGCGGAGTGCGCGGTGACGCCGTTCGCGATCCAGCCGGGGCAGGTGCTGACGCCGGAGCACTGCATGGTGGCGCTGCGCGTCGACGGGGCGTTCGGCAGCTGGGTGGGGATGTGGCGCCCGTCCGAGCGGCATGTGCATCACCTTCCGGCGCCGGAGGGCTGGCTCACGGGGACGGGGCTGTGGACGGCGGACGAGGTGCTGCGCCTGCCGTACGCCACGGCGGAGGTGCCGTGCGGCGTGGCAGCGCTGGTGGTGCCACGGGCACCGGAGCCATCGGAATTCTCGGCGGGCGCGGCGGGGGCGGGAGCCTCGGAACCGGAGGGCCCCACTCTGCCGGGCCCACGGCCGGGAGGATCCGGACCGGCGGGCTCACGACCGAGGGGCTCCCGATCGGAGGCCTCCCCGCCGGCAGCCGCGGGCTCGGGCGCCTCTCGATCGGGCGGCGCGGAACCGCAGGACGCCGAACCGGAAGGGGGCGAACCGGACTCCGCCGGGCCGGTTGTGTCCCGTCCTGTGCCGCTCCGGGAGGCACCTCTGGGACGTCTTGTAACGAACTAGTGGCGGTCGGCGTGCCCGCCTGGATTCGGCCCGAGGTGTGCCGGTTAAACTCACCCGGCTGTAAGAAAGATCATGTTGACGGGGTGAATACTTCCGATGAGCGACACCAGCACCACGCAGCCGCTGTCCGCCGGCTCTCAGGAGCCCGACGGTCACGGCAAGCACCGGGGCCCGGTCTCGGGCCAGGACGCCGACGCGGCAACGCACGGCCGCCACCGCAAGCCGGAGCAGGCCGAGTCGGCTGCCTGAACAGTACGAGAGGAAGGGGGCCATCCGCACGGGTGGCCCCCTTCTGGTGTCACCGGCACCACGGTCACCGGCGTTCGAGCCCCAGCACCTCCGCCGCCGCGAACGTCTCCCCCGCCGGCCGGTCCGCATAGTGGGGGGTGAGCAGCTCGTCGAGTTCGTCGTAGTTGAAGGTGTCCTGCTTGCTGTCGAACTTCGCGCCGACCCGCGGCCGTTCGACGATCGCGACCATGCCGCCCCTCGAAGACTGTGCTCAGGTGTGTTCGACGACGGTGTCGGCGAGGACGGGCGCGTCCTCGCGCTCGACAGCGCTCACGGCGACCCGCACCCCGCCGCTCGCCGGGCGCCACATGCGGATGCGCAGGGTCTCCCCCGGATACACGACCCCGGCGAACCGTGTGGTGTACGACCGCACCCGGGTCACGTCTCCGCCGAGCAGCGTGTCGACGACGGCCTTGAGCGTGATGCCGTAGGTGCACAGGCCGTGCAGGATGGGCCGGTCGAACCCGGCGAGCCCCGCGAACTCGGGGTCCGCGTGCAGCGGGTTGTAGTCGCCGGAGAGCCGGTAGAGCAGGGCCTGGTCCTCACGGACGGCACGCTCGACGATCCGGTCGGGCTCGCCGGAGGGCGGGTCGAGGCGGGCGGAGGGCCCGCGGTCGCCGCCCCAGCCGCCTTCTCCGCGTACAAAGATCTGCGCGTCGTTGGTCCACAACGGGCCGTCGGCGTCGGCGACTTCGGTGCGCATGACCAGAACCGCCGCCTTGCCCTTGTCGTACACGGCGGCGATACGGCCGGTCGCGGTCGCGGTGCCCCGGACCGGGATGGGGCGGTGGATCGTCAGCGACTGGCCGCCGTGCAGGACCTTGGCGAGGTCGACGTCGATGCCGGGCATGGACAGACCGCTGATCACGCCGGGTTTGCCGCCGCCCGCGACGGTGGCGAAGCTCGGCAGGACGTGCAGCCGGGACTCCAGGGTGTAGCGCAGCTCGTCGGGGTCGGTGGCCGGGCGGCCGGCGCCGATGCCGAGGTGGTAGAGCTGGACGTCCTTGTGGTCCCAGGCGACGTCCCTCGTCCGGGGTTCGGCGGCGAGGGCCTTGGCTGCGTCGATGGGCATACGGCTCCTGACGTGGGCGGCGGAACAAGGGGTCCCGCACATTGACGGCTGCCCGCGGGCGGCTTCGAGACCCCGGCGCGGCCGTCCGCACCGTCGACCGCACCGAGGTCGCCACGGGCCGGCCTAGAACGCGTTCCAGTCCGGCGCCCCCTGTATAGCCGAACGTCCGGCACTTGTGAAGGCTCCTGACGAGATGTCAGATACAGCCGACCGTGACATTTGTACTGCCCGAGTCCGGACAACCGCATCTGCCGGACTCGGCACCCGCGTCCGTATCGTCATAGCCATGACACAGACGGAGAACACCGCCGTGTCCTTCACGGGGGCGGTCAAGACGTACGGCGAGGTCCGCGCCGTCGACGGCATCGATCTGGAGATCGCACGCGGCGAGACTGTCGCCCTGCTGGGCCGCAACGGCGCCGGGAAGTCGACCACGATCGCGCTGCTGCTCGGCCTGCTCGAGCCGGATACCGGCACCGTCGCACTCTTCGGCGCGCCCCCGGAACGGTCCGTGCGCGCGGGCCGGGTCGGCGCCATGCTCCAGGAGGCGCGCGCGGTCCCCCGGGTCACCGTCGGCGAGCTGGTCAGCTTCGTGGCCTCCCGCTATCCGGCCCCGCTGCCCGTGGCGCAGGCACTGGAGCTGGCCGGGATCGCCGAGCTGACGGGGCGCCGGGTGGACCGGCTGTCGGGCGGGCAGCTCCAGCGGGTGCGGTTCGCCGTCGCGCTCGCCGGGAACCCGGCGCTGCTGGTCCTGGACGAGCCGACCGCGGCCCTGGACGTGGAGGCACGGCACGCGTTCTGGGACTCGATGCGGGCCTACGCGCACCGCGGCCACACCGTACTGTTCTCCACGCACTATCTGGAGGAGGCCGACGCCCACGCCGACCGGATCGTGGTCGTCGACCGCGGCCGGATCGTCGCGGACGGCACGGGCGAGGAGCTGCGCCGCGCGGCGGGCGGCAACCTGGTCTCCTTCGACCTGGCCGGACAGGGCACCGACGGCCTGGCCCTGCTGCCCGGCGTACGGTCGGTCGAGGTGCTCGGCGGCCGGGCCCGGCTGCGCACGGACGACTCCGACGCGACGGTGATCGCCCTGGCCGGGCTGGGCGCGATCCGCGGTCTGGAGGTCGTCCGCGCTTCCCTGGACGACGCGTTCCTGGCCCTCACCTCCCGTCCCACCGAAACCTCCCCTCCCTCCGAAACCTCCCGCCCTTCCAAAGTGGAGCTGGTGTGATGTCCGACTATCTGCGCCTCGAAGTACGCCGCACCCTGCGCGACACGGGGTTCGTGATCGGCGGGATCGCGATGCCGGTCATGATGTACCTCCTGTTCACCAACATCGGCGAGAACGACGGCGCCTGGAAGACCGCCTCCATGGTCGGCATGGCGGCGTACGGCGCGGTCGGCTCGGCGCTGAACACCGGCGGTGCGGTCGCCGAGGACCGGGCGGTCGGCTGGCTGCGTCAGCTCAGGGTGACGCCGATGACCCCGCGCCAGGTGGTCACCGGCCGGGCGCTGACCGGCGCGGTGACGGTGTTGCCGGCGATCGTGGCGGTGCTCGCGGCGGGCGGCCTGGTGAACGGCGTACGGCTCGCGGCCTGGCAGTGGGCCGTGATCACGCTGCTGCTGTGGCTCGGCTCGATCCCCTTCACGCTGCTCGGCCTCGGCAACGGCTACCGGCTGACCGGCCCGGCCACGGGTGTGGCGAACATGGTGTGCAACCTGGGTCTGGCGGTGGTGGGCGGCCTGTGGTTCCCCATCACACTGTTCCCGGACTGGCTGCGCTCCCTGTCCGCGTACACCCCCACCAACCGCTTCGCCCAGCTCGGCACCTCGGTCGCCGACGGACACTCCCCGGCGCCCGGTGCGATGCTCGTGCTGGCGGCCTGGCTGCTGGCGTTCGGTTCGTACGCTGTCCTGTCGTACCGCCGCAGCGCCGAGAACATCTGACCGGGGGGAGCGGAACATGCCGTGGTGGAGCAGGGTCTCGTGCCAGATGAACGAGTGGCAGTCGGCGCGGTCCGAGTGGCGCGAGGAAATGGGGCGGTACAAGGCCGCGCAGAAGGACGCCTGGAAGGACGGGGAGGTGCACCCGGGTCCCCCGCCCACCGGGTTCGCGCTGCTGCCCTGGCTGCTGATGGGCCTCGGTTGTCTCTCCAACCTCCTCCAGGGGCAGACCCCCAACCCGTGGGTCGGTGGCCTGGGCCTGCTCACCTTCAACTCGCTGTACATCTACGTCGTGTTCCGCGCCTTCGACCCGCACAAGCGCGCGGAAATCTCCACCCGGGTGGCGCTGCTGCTGATGGCCCTGGTGACCTGTGTTCTGGCCATCGGTTACGGCGGCAACTGGCTGCTGTTCTTCCCCCTGCTCGGACTCGCGGTCGGCGCGATCCTGCGCGGGCCGCACCTGGGCCGGACCGGACTGGCGCTGAGCGCTCTCGCGGGCGGTGTCTCCGGGGTGCGGGAGGGGTGGGACGCGGTGAACATCGCGTACAGCACGTTCCTGGCGACGATGGTGACCGCCGCGATCCTCTCCCTCTCCGAGGCCGTACGGGAGCTGCGCGCCGCCCGCGAGGAGCTGGCCCGCCGCGCGGTCGAGAAGGAGCGCCTGCGCTTCTCCCGCGATCTGCACGACCTGCTCGGCCACACCCTCTCGGTGATCGTGGTGAAGTCCGAGGCGGCCCGCCGGCTGGCCCCGCGCGACACGGACGCCGCGCTGGCGCAGATCGGCGACATCGAGTCCGTCGGCCGGCAGGCGCTGACCGAGATCCGCGAGGCGGTGACCGGCTACCGCGAGGGCAGCCTGGCCACGGAGCTGGCCCGTGCCGACTCGGCCCTGTCCGCGGCGAGCGTGGAGCCGGTGGTGCGGCAGTCCGGCACCCCGCTCGCCCCGCAGACGGAGGCCCTGCTGGGCTGGGTGGTCCGCGAGGCCGTCACCAATGTCGTCCGGCACAGCGACGCCAGCCGCTGCGAGATCACCGTCGACTCGGCAGCCGAGCGTGTACGGCTCACGGTCACGGACAACGGCACCGGCGCGAAGGTCACCCAGCCCCGGCAGGGCATCGGCGGCACTGGTCTCAAGGGGCTGACCGAGCGCCTCGCGACGGCGGGCGGCTCCCTGCGGGCCGGCCCGTCGCCGCGCGGCGGTTTCACGGTCAAGGCCGAACTCCCCGTCGAACCAGCGGAGTTGCCGGACATCGTCCTGGCTACGGCGCCCAGGGCGAGGTGACCGCCCAGCTCACGTCGCCGGCCCAGGAGGTCGCGCTGTCCCAGGCGTTCGAGCCCCCGTTGCTCGCTGTGCAGAGGTTCAGGTTGTAGTGGCGCAGATGGCGGGTCGGGTAGTTGTAGGAGGCGAACGACGTGCCCGTGCCGCTCTTCCCGGTCTGCGGACAGAAGGTGGCGTCGGCCCGGAACTGGGCGGTGCCGTCCATGGGCTGCCGGTGGAGCCGGTAGTCGTAGTGCCGCAGGAGGTCGCCCGGGTAGTTGCGCGACTCGAAGGAGACGCAGGAGCTGCTCGCGGGTCCCCGGCGCACGATCCAGGTGGCGTCGTTCTTGTCCAGGACCGGACTGCCCGACGTCACCGGGAAGATGAGGGCCGCGTCGTTCTGGTGGCGGACGTAGTCGGTGTGCAGCAGGACGTCGTCGCGCGCAGCGAAATCTCCGAGCCCGGGTTAAGTGATCCGGTGCTGCCGGTCGGCCCGCCGTCCCCGACGGACACGATGTCGGCCTGGACGGCGTCGGCGGCGGCATCGGTCGGAATGCCGGAGGTCATCACGCCCTCGAAGAAGGACCCGATCGAGCCGCTGCTGTTGTCACCGCCGGTGCCCAGGACGATGGCGCCCTCCTGGTGCATCGGCGAGTAGCCGCCGGCAGTGGGTTCGCCTCCGGAATAGGTGGTCGTGAGTCCGCCGGATTGCGCATTGCCGTATTTCAGAGCGAAGTGGTTCTGCCCGTTGTTCTTCAGCAGCGCGGTCACGAACGGCAGCGGTCCGGTTCCGGCGTTGGACGTGTTCTTGCTGTATCCGGCGTCCGACTGGAACAGCCCGTTCTCCAGGTCGGCCTGCACTCACGGCCCCTGCCCGTAGCACGGCGAGAACCAGCACTCGGCGCCGAAATTGATCGCGTCCAGGTGGCCGTTGCCGGTGTCGATGTCGTTGGTCTCGGCGTTGCCGTAGCCGAAGCAGCAGCGGTTGTCGACGTGGGTGCCGGAGGTCACCATGTACATCCCCTCGGCCTGCCCGTTCACGGCGGCGCCCGAGGTCGAGTTGGAGCGGTAGCCCATCCCGGCGGATATCTCCAGGCCGTAGACCTGGTGACCGTTGACGGTCACCGGCAGCGCGTCCGCGGGCTCGTCGACATCGGCCGCCCCGGCCGCCGGCGCCCTCGACGGTGAGGCCGTTGTGGCGGGCCGACTGGTCGTAGATCCTGGTGATGATGCAGGTCGTACCGGAACAGAAGGAGTCCTGCGCGGCTACGTCGGCACAGCCGCCCGCGGTCAGCAGTCCGACGTTGGTCGTGGCGTTGTCCGAGGCTCGCTGCACCTGGCAGAGCGGGCCGTTGTACGAGGCGTACAGCGCGCGGACGAGACCGTGCGCGGCGACGCAGGGGTGCCCGTGGCGCCGTAGACGTCGCAGGGCAGCGAACTCGCGGCGGCGGCCTGCGGTGCACCGAGGCCGACGACGAGGGCGGCGACGGTCGCGAGCGCGCCGAGGACGGCCCTTCTCAGGCGGCGGACGGGGTGTCGTGACAAGGTGCACCTCTTCGGTTGCTCGGAGGACTGTGCGGGTCTGGCCGACAGGCCTGTCCGATATCCCGAACATGGTTCGATCGAAATGCCGAACCCGTTCGGAGTCGTAATTCCGAACAATTACCGGAAACGCAGAGGCGATTGTTTTGCGCCCCCGTCGGGCGTCAACCCCATGGACCGGACAATGCCGATTCTTTGGTTGGCTAGGCTTGGTCCGTGAAGAACATCAGGGTTCTGCTCGCCGAGGACCAGGGCATGATGCGCGGGGCCCTCGCCCTGTTGCTCGGCATGGAGCCGGACATCGAGGTCGTCGCACAGGTGGCGGCGGGGGACGCGATCGTGGACGCCGCGCTGGCCCACCGGCCCGACGTGGCCCTCCTGGACATCGAACTACCGGGTCTGAGCGGCCTGGACGCGGCGGCCGAGCTGCGCGAGCAGGCGCCCGACTGCCGGGTGCTCATCCTCACGACCTTCGGCCGGCCCGGCTATCTGCGCCGGGCCATGGAGGCGGGGGCGGCGGGCTTCCTCGTCAAGGACGGGCCGGTGGAGGACCTGGCCGTGGCGATCCGGCGCGTGCTCACCGGCGAGACCGTCGTCGACCCGGCGCTGGCCGCCGCCGCGCTCAGCGCCGGGCCCAGTCCGCTCACCGCCCGCGAGTGCGACGTACTGAAGGCGTCCGTGGACGGCGCGACCGTCGCCGACATCGCGGCGAAGCTCCATCTGTCGGAGTCTACGGTCCGCAACTACCTGTCCTCCGCCATCGGCAAGACCGGCACCCGCAACCGGATGGAGGCGATGCGGGAGGCGCGGCAGCAGGGGTGGCTGTGACCGCGCCGCCGCGCGTCGGCCGTCCCTACTCGGTCACCTCCACCGACTTGTAGGCAGTGCCTTTCGGGGCCAGGCACACGAACCAGTTGTCCGAGGACCCTGGCAGCGGGCGGATCACCATGTCCCCGGGTTCGTACTCCTCGGACAGCACCCGGACGACGCTCGTCGTGCCGTTCTGCCAGGTGCAGGTGACCTGTCGGGCGGTGACCGCGACCTGGCCGATCACCAGGCGCTGGGGGTCGGCGGGCCGGAGCGGGATGGCCTCCGTCTGGATGTCCCTGCCCGACAGGGCCGCGTCCGTCGCGGGCCGCGTGTTCTGCAGCACGACCTGCCCGAAGTCATCGTCCAGGCCCCGCTTCACGAAGTACGACTCCTTGCCGACCAGATCGGCCGCCCTGCGCACGTCCGCCGGTGCCTCCTTGAACGTGTGCATCGCGTCGAGCTGCACCCGGGCCTCCGCCTCGTTGCGCGGCGCCTCCCAGACGTCGACGACGACCCGCCACCGCGTGCCGCGGTCCGTGCCCTTCGCCAGCTCGGTCCGCTGAGGCAGCTCCACCTGCCGACCGTCGGGAGCCGGCGACCGCGTCGCCGGCGTCACCGTCCCCCCGTCGCCTCCGCCGTGAAGCCCGGTGAGCGCCACCGTTGCGCCCGTCGAGCCCGCGAGGACCAGTGCCGTGGCACCCGCCACCGCCCAGCGCCGGGCCCTGCGGCGCCGGCCGCCGCGGATGACTGCCTGCACCGGGGCTATGCCGATCTCGACCTCGTCCGCGGCGTCCGCGAGGAGGAGGGCGATGTCCGTCTGCGTCATGTCGTGCTTCCTCTCCCGGTCAGCGCTCGTCACTTCCGCCCTCCCTGCGTCACCGTCTCGGCCAGTCCCGGTATGGCGCGGAGCTTCGCGATCCCCTTGGCCGCGTTGCTCTTGACCGTGCCGACCGAGCAGCCCATCGCCTCGGCCGCCTGCGTCTCCGTCAGGTCCTCCCAGTACCGCAGGACCACCGCCTCCCGCTGCCGCGCAGGCAGTTGGGCCAGCGCCGTCAGCAGGGCGCGGCGGTCGTCGGCCTGGGCGATGCTGTCGCCCGTGTCGGGCACCTCGTGCACCAGGCCCGAGTCGTCCTTCGGAGCCAGGAACTCCTTGAGCCTTCTGCGGTGTTTGCGCGCGTGCGCGTTGATCATCACGCGCCGTACGTATGCCTCCGGGTCATCGGCCGAGCCGACCCTGCGCCAGGCCACATAGACCTGTTCGAGCGTCGACTGGACGAGGTCCTCGGCGGCGTGCTGCTCCCCCGTGAGGAGAAATGCCGTACGCATCAGCCGTGGCCAGCGGCCGACGACGAAGCTCTGGAACTCCTCGTCCCGAGCCGTGTTCCGATCCCCCATGGGCACCTCCTAGATGTAAAGAGGAGTCCACGAACACCCCGGACCGTTGCCTCACCTCACGGACATCATTTCGGCGTCCCCGCCGCCACCCTCCTCGGCAGCCACACCACCATCACCGCCGCCCCGCCCAGCAGCACCGCCGTACTCGTCCGGAACGCCAGCGCGTATCCGTCCGTCAGCGCCCCCGCCCCGCCGTCGCCGCCCGTGCGGGCCGCCGCAATCGTCGACATGACCGCGAGTCCCAGCGAACCGCCCATCGTGCGCGACGTGTTGATCAGCCCGGAGACCAGTCCGGCCTCCCCCGGCGCCGCCCCGGACGTGGCCAGCGCGGCGAGCGGGGTCGCGGCCAGGCCCGCGCCCAGCATCATCAGGATGCCCGGGAACATGATCGCCGTCAGATACTCCCCGTGCGCGCTCATCGTCGACTGCCAGGCGAACCCGGTGGCGGCCACCAGCGTGCCGGACGTCGCCACGGTCCGCGCCCCGGCGACCCGCATGAACCGCGGCGCCAGTTTCGAGCCCGCGACCACGGCCAGCGAGCTGGGCACGAGGGCCAGTCCGGCGTCCAGCGGTGAGTAGCCCAGCACGTTCTGGGCGTAGAGCGTCATGAAGTACCACATACAGAACATCGCCGAACCGCTCAGCAGCATCGCCGCGTTCGCGGACGCGACCGCGCGCAGCCGCAGCAGTCCGAGCGGCATCAGCGGGACCGCCGTACGCGCTTCGACGACGAGGAACAGTCCGAGGAGCGCGAGCCCGGCGGCCAGCGGCACCAGCGTGGCCGCCGCCGTCCACCCCTCCGCCTCGGTCTGCCCGATCCCGTAGGCGAGGGTCGCGAGCCCGGCCGTCACCAGCAGCGCGCCCGGCAGGTCGAGGCGCCGCCCGTCCCCCGTGCGGCTCTCCACCAGCCGGACCAGCGATCCGGCCAGCACCACGGCACCCACGGGCACGTTGATGAGCAGCACCCAGCGCCACGACAGCACGTCCACCAGCACCCCGCCGACGAGCCCGCCCGCCGCGCCGCCACCCGCGCCCACGGCGGTCCAGGTGGCTATGGCCCGCGCCCGTGCCGCGCCTTCCGGCACGGCGGCGGTCAGCAGCGTGAGCGTCGACGGCGCGAGCACCGCCGCCCCGAGTCCCTGCACGGCCCGGGCGAGCAGCAACTGCCAGCCGTCCTGGGCCAGCCCGCCGCCCAGCGAGGCCAGCGTGAACAGGCCGAGGCCGACGAGGAACATGCGCTTGCGCCCGTAGAGGTCGCCGGCCCGCCCGCCGAGCAGCATGAACCCCGCGAAGGCGATGGCGTACGCGTTCACCACCCACTGGAGTCCCGAGGCGCTCAGCCCCAGGTCGGCCCGCATGGACGGCAGCGCCACGTTGACGACGGACACGTCCAGCACGACCAGGAACTGTCCGGCGCAGGCGAGTGCCACCACCAGCCAGGTGGGGGGCGCGATGCGCCGGGACAGCGGAGTGGTGTCGGCGGCTTCCAGCATGGGTGTCATGCTCTCAACCCGGTTACGGCCCTTGCATCGGGATTTCGCCCCACCTGCACCTCGGTCGTAGGACCTAGACCGCCACCCCGGCCCACGCCACCTTCCACCAACGCGCCGGACCGAGCACCGTCGACAGGTCGAACAGGTTTCATCGACGTCCTGCACCTGACGGAAAATCAGAAACCCATGGGTCGGTCAAGAATTCCTTAGAGGCCCGAAGCAACGGAATAGTTGCCTGTGCATACGAGGTTCCTCCACCACTTATGTCACGCGGGAGGCCTTACTCAATGACGCACACGACCGACCAGCCCGCCCGGAGCGCGAACGGGGCCGTCGTCCCCGTGCTCGCCTTCGCGGGCATCGTGGTCGCGGTGATGCAGACACTGCTCGTCCCGGTCATCAAGGACCTGCCGCAACTGCTGGACACCGCGCCGAGCAACGCCACATGGGTCCTGACCTCCACCCTGCTCTCGGGCGCGGTGGCCACCCCGATCATGGGCCGCCTCGGCGACCTGTACGGCAAGCGCCGGATGCTGATCCTCAGCCTCGCGGTGATGGTGGTCGGCGCCCTGATCAGCGCGCTCACCAGCCAGCTGCTCACAATGATCGCCGGCCGTGCGCTCCAGGGATTCGCGATGGGCGCGATCCCGCTCGGCATCGGCCTGATGCGCGACATGCTGCCGCGCGAGCGGCTCGGCTCCGCGATGGCCCTGATGAGTTCCTCGATCGGCGTCGGCGGCGGGCTCGCGCTGCCGGCCGCGGCCCTGGTCGCGCAACACGCCGACTGGCACGCCCTGTTCTACGGCGCCGCCGGTCTCGGCGTCCTCTCCATCGCCCTCACCCTCCTCGTCGTACCGGAGTCCCCGGCGCGCGCCGAGGGCACCTTCGACCTGCTGGGCGCGCTCGGCCTGTCCGCGGGCCTGGTCCTCTTCCTCCTGCCGATCACCAAGGGCAGCGACTGGGGCTGGACCTCGGGCACCACGCTCGGTCTGTTCGGTGCCGCGGCCGTCGTCCTCCTCCTGTGGGGCGTCCTGGAACTGCGCCTGAAGGCGCCGCTGGTCGACCTGCGCACCACGGCCCGCCCGGCCGTCCTCTTCACCAACCTCTCGTCGATCATGGTCGGCGTCTCCTTCTACGTCGTCTCACTCGTCCTGCCCCAGCTCCTCCAGCTGCCGAAGGCGACCGGCTACGGCCTCGGCCAGTCGATGGTCGCTGCGGGTCTGCTCGTGGCGCCGCTCGGCCTGACGATGATGTTCACCGCGCCCGTCTACGCCCGTCTCTCGGCGAAGTACGGCCCCAAGGTCACCCTCATCCTCGGCATGCTGATCATCGGGATCGGCTACGGTGCCGGCCTCGGCCTGATGAGCGCCCCGTGGCAGAGCCTCGTCATCGCGGTGATCCTCGGTGCGGGCATCGGCCTCGCCTACTCCTCGCTGCCCGCGCTGATCGTCGGCGCGGTCCCGGCGTCCGAGACGGGCGCGGCCAACGGCCTGAACACGCTGATGCGGTCCATCGGCACGTCGGTGTCGAGTGCCGTGATCGGCATGGTGCTGGCCAACACCGCGCACACCGTGGGCGGGGTGGCGATCCCGACGATGCGCGGCTTCCACGTCTCCTTCCTGATCGCGACCGGCGCGGTGGCGCTGGGCCTGCTCCTGGCCCTTTTCCTGCCGAAGCAGAGCCGCGCGGCCCAGCACACCCAGCTGCGGGCCAGCAGCGAGGAGGACGCGGGGCTCGCGCACGCCGAGGAGGCGCTGCGCGGCTTCCGCGGCCGGGTCCTGGACGCGGCCGGCACCCCGGTCGCCCGCGCCAAGGTCACCCTGATCGACCGCCGGGGCCGCCAGGCGGGCGCCACGCTCTCCCGCGAGGACGGCAGTTACGCCCTCCCGGTCCCGTCCGAGGGCGCCTACGTCCTGGCGGCAAGGGCCACGGGCCACGGCCCGCACGCCTCCTCGGCAACCCACACGGGCACCGCGGGGACGATCGACCTGGACCTTTCCCTGCCGGGCGAGACGGTCAACGCGTAACAGCCGGCTGAGATCCACACCACCCGCACCCCCTGTCGCCCCGGCGGCGGGGGGTGCGACAGCATGGGGCGCCGAGAACGTCGTACGACCGAGAGGAACCCCATGCCCGCGGCACCCAAGCCCGACATCCTGGCCGCGTTCGAGGCCGCGAAGGGGTTCATGCCCGTGGACGAGGGGCTCGCGTTGTACGGCGCCGGTGTGGAGGCGGGCGAGCTGGGGCTGCCGTTGCTGGAGGTCGGGACGTACTGCGGGCGGTCCACCCTTCTGCTCGCGGACGCCGCCCGGCAGGCCGGGGTCACCGCGCTCACCGTGGACCACCACCGGGGCAGTGAGGAGCAGCAGCCGGGGTGGGACTACCACGACCCGGAGACCGTCGACCCTGAGGTGGGTCTGATGGACACCCTGCCCGCCTTCCGCCGGACCCTGCACAAGGCCGGGCTCGAGGAGCACGTGGTGGCCCTGGTGGGGCGCTCCCCGCAGGTGGCGAAGATCTGGAACTCGCCGCTCGGGCTCGTCTTCGTGGACGGCGGTCACACCGACGAGCACGCCACGGCCGACTACGAGGGCTGGGCGCCGCATGTGGCCGAGGGCGGTCTGCTCGTCATCCATGACGTGTTCCCCGAGCCGGAGGACGAGTTCACCGGGCAGGCTCCGTACCGCGTGTACCTGCGCGCCTTGGAGTCGGGTGCCTTCACCGAGACCTCCGTCACCGGGTCGCTGCGCGTGCTGCGGCGGACGGGGGCGGGCATCTGACAGACGCCTCGGTGTGGGACTGTGATCTCGCCCTCACATCGGACGGAGTGCGTCTGCGGGCCTTTTGATCGGTTTGCTCCTGATCGTCGACGGCGGCGGGGCGCAAGATGCTCGGGCAAGTGGGCGCCTTACGGCCCGCCGGCGGTCCACCCGCCCGGCGCACGGCGCCGGTGGGCGAACAGACCGGCCGCTAGGGTGGCAGGCGTGTCGTACGTAGGCCCGGACTTCGATCCCCCGCAACCGCGCCGGCCCCGCCGCGCCCCCCTGACCGTGGCGCTCGCCGCACTGGTGCCGGGGGCGCTGCTCGGCTGGCTCGTGTACGAGGCGGTGGGCGCGACCGGGGGCGGCGGGTCGGGGGACTCGGCCAAGCCAGGGGGCGCCCTGACGTCGGCGACCGACACCTCACGCACCCCGAGTGCGTCCTCCTCCCCCGCCGACGACGGCAAGAAGCCCGGCACCGCGCGCACCGGTTCCGCACCAGCCGGCACCGGCCCCCTCGCCGGCAAGGTCGTGGTGATCGATCCTGGGCACAACTCCGGCAACTACCGCCACACCGCCGAGATCAACCGGAAGGTGGACATCGGCAACAGCCGCAAGGAGTGCGACACGACGGGGACGTCCACCAACGACGGTTATTCGGAGGCCCGGTTCACGCTGGACGTCTCGCACCGGCTGCGCACGCTCCTCGAGCAGGAGGGCGCCACGGTGAAGCTGACGCGCGACGGGGACGAGCCGCCGTGGGGTCCGTGCGTGGACGAGCGGGCCCGTATCGGCAACACCTCGCGCGCGGACGCGGCGATCTCCATCCACGCGGACGGCTCTGCCGTCGGCAACCGCGGCTTCCACGTCATCCTGCCGGGCTCCGTGCACGCCGGTGCCGCGGACACCCGCCCGATCGTCGGCCCCTCGCGCGACCTCGGCGAGCGCATCGCGGGCGGCTTCGTGCGCGTCACGGGCAGCGCGCCCTCCAACTACATCGGCGGCGGTACGGGCCTGGACACCCGGACCGACCTGGGCGGTCTCAATCTGTCCACGGTCCCGAAGGTGTTCATCGAGTGCGGCAACATGCGCGACGGCAAGGACGCGGCGCTGCTGAAGAGCGGCGCGTGGCGGCAGAAGGCGGCGCAGGGGATCTCTGAGGGAATCGTGAGTTTCCTGCGCGGGTAGGCACCGGCCTGCCGATCCCGGCGGACACCGTGATCGTACGGACGATAATGTCGTCCCTACGATGAGGGGCCACCCCCGCGCTTCACACCGGGGCCCGAGGGCGACAGGGTGACAGCGACGCCTCTACGACCACGAGACGACCTACGAAGGACACCTGAAGTGAATATCCGCTCCCTCAGTCGAGGCGACGGCGTGGTGATCGGAGCAGCGGTGTTGCTGTTCATCGCGTCGTTCCTCGACAACTACTCGTACGACGGGGCACCGGACAGCCTCGACCTCCCGAGCCTCTGGAAGAGCGGACCGGTCCTGCTCAGCGTCGTGCTGGCCGGGATCATCGGGGCCGCGCTCGTCGTCGCGGCCCGCGCGCTGCCGCAGCCCCGCAAGGTCGCCGGTCTCGACCTCGGCCCGTTCGGCGTCGCGTTCACGGTGTTCGCCGCATGGAGCGCGCTCGGCAACGTCATCGACCCGGCGGGCGCCGCCGACAACCTCCCTGGCCAGGGCGGCGGCAACGGCCCCAGCGCCGGGATCGGCCTCGTCCTGGCCCTGGTGGCCACCCTCGTCATGGCCGCGGCGGCCGTCGCCACCCCGCTCGTCCCCGCCCTCCAGGCCGGTCTGATCCCGGCGCCCAAGCCCGCCGCCCCGCAACCCTACGGCGCGCAGCCGCAGGCCGGTTACGGCTACCCGGGCGCCCAGCAGCCGTCGTACGGCGCTCAGCCGCAGCAGCCGTACGGGCAGCAGCCCCAGCCGGCCGCCCCGGCCCCGGACTTCTCGCCGTTCTGGTTCGCCGTGCCGGTGCCGCGTCCGCTGTTCTCGGAGGACGGCTCGCCGACGCCGATCGCCGAACTGGCGCCGGGCACCTGGTACCTCGCCGTAGAACAGCGCGGCCAGCAGTTGATCGCGCAGACCCAGGACGGCCGCCGCGGCGTGCTGCAGGACACGTCCGGGATCCAGCGCGGCTGAGCCCGCGGGCGTCGCGCATGGCCCCTCGCCCTTCCGGGCGGGGGGCCGTTGCCGTACAGTCGCCTCCTCCGATATCTGATGTACCGTCAGGAGATGGGCATGCGGCTCGGACCGGCACTCGGCTACTGGGGGCGCGGCCCCTCCGCGGACCATGTGCCGCCGGCACGGGAGGCGGAGCGGCTCGGCTACGACTCGGTGTGGACGGCCGAGTCTGGGGCTCGGACGCCTTCACGCCGCTGACCTGGATCGCCGCGCGGACGTCAACGATCAAACTGGGTACGGCGGTTGCGCAGATGGCTACCCGCTCCCCCACCACGACGGCGATGCACGCGCTCACCCTGGACCATCTCTCGGGCGGGCGCGTGATGCTGGGACTCGGGCTGTCCGGGCCGCAGGTGGTGGAGGGCTGGTACGGGCGGCCGTTCCCGGCGTCGCCGCTGGCCTCGACCCGGGAGTACGTCGAGGTCGTACGGCAGGTGCTGCGCCGCGAGGCACCGGTGGCCTCGGACGGCCGCTTCCACCCCCTCCCCTACCGGGGTCCGGACGGCACCGGCCTCGGCAAGCCGCTCAAGCCGATTACCCGGGAGCACGAGCAGGACCCGGCGCGGTAGACGGCGCCGGGTTCCTGGGCTGATGGTGAGCCGGGGCTCCTCGGTGGTAACGAATCTGGCGTCGGACACCTGCGCTCCTGCCTCTCCGGGGGCAGAATCATCAGGAACCACACCCAACAGTCACCGTCGGAAGAACCAACACCGGGCGAAGTCGGGACGAACGACAGGACGGCCGTGCCGATTTGACGCAATGTCACCTATCGCTGAGACCCCGTGAGTTGAGAGGTGGACGGCACCTTGTTCTTCACGTCGACGCCCGCGCTCTTTCCCGCATCCTTGACGTTGTTGATGATGTCGTCGAAGGAACCGGCCACCGAGTCGGTGCTGTCGCCCTTGCGCAGCTTCTTCGGCAGGTCCTTGAGCGCGTCGATGCCGGACGTGAGCGGTGCGACGGCCTTGGACAGCAGGGGGTCGCCCTGGGCGTTGCGCAGGGCCGCCTTCAGCCGGTTGTACGTGAAGGCCCCGGCGAGTCCCGCCTTGACGAGGGCGCGCCTGCGTCCGTGGGCTCCCTTCTTGAACTTCCCGGCCTTCCACGGCTTCACGATCCACTGGTAGGTCGCTCCGGCCGCGAGGCCCGCGTTCAGTACGAAGCGGGTCTTGGCGAGTTTCTGTTTCTCCGCGGACGTACTGGGACTGGGCGTGGGTGCGGCCACGACGGCCGCGGAGTCCCGGCCGGTGGTCTCGCCGCTCGCACAAGCGGTGGTACCACCGGCGAGCAGGGCACAGCACAGCGTGAGCGCCACGACGAGGCGCCCTATCGGTACGGACACGAGGTCCTCCGGGGTTCTCTCCGCGAGCAGTTGTCCCCCCAGCCACCGTCACGCAACTCGGCCGGTTACGCCACTTGGGG
Source organism: Streptomyces brasiliensis (assembly GCF_014647875.1). GTDB lineage: Bacteria > Actinomycetota > Actinomycetes > Streptomycetales > Streptomycetaceae > Streptomyces > Streptomyces brasiliensis. The sequence continues at coordinate 32,513 of NZ_BMQA01000006.1, forward strand.
GAAACCGGAACCGGATTCACCTTTCCTGTTTCACCGGGGCGTCAGCGGCAAGCCGAAGGACATGTCCCCTCGATATCGCAACGGAACGAACCAAGCCGGCACGGTCGTCGCGATCGTGGCCGACGTCATGGCCTTCGTGCTGGGCCTGTGGATCGCGATGTACCTGCTGGACGCGAACCGTGCAAACGATCTCGTCCAGTTCGTGCACGACGTTGCCGCATGGCTCGCGGGCTGGTCACACGATCTGTTCACGTTCGACGACGCATGGGCCCGGGTGGTCGCCGGATACGGCCTCGCCGCCGTCGTCTACCTCTTCGTCGGCCACGCCGTCGCCAACCGGCTGCACCGGCACTGAGCCGCGCCGCGGGCCGATCATGTCGCTGCGGTTCGGCAGCGCCCCGAAGGGCGCGGGACCGTATCGACATGCGGCTCCGCCGTCCGAGCGCGACCAGCCACGATGCCGGCGCGGACGGACGACGGAATATCGCGGCACTTCCAGCGAAGCGCTCAGGCGCAGCAGTCGGGGTCCAGGCCGGTGGGAAGGTACTCGCCGCCGAAGACCGCGCACGTGGCCTCGTGGCCGCCCAGGGCCGCCACCGCCAGGAGGAGTGAGCCCGCCGTCCAGGTGGTGAGTTCGCGGGGCCAGACGGTGCCGTCGTCGAAGACGTAGCCCGTCCAGTACAGGCCGGACTCCGTGTCGCGCAGGTGCTGGATGGACTGGAGGATCTCCAGCGCGCGGTCGGACTCGCCCATCACCCACAGGGTCAGGGCGAGTTCGGAGGACTCGCCGCCGGTGACCCAGGGGTTGGGCACGACGCAGCGCACACCGAGGCCGGGGACCACGAAGCGGTCCCAGGACTCCTCCATACGGGACTTGGCCTCCGGACCGGTGAGCGCGCCGCCCAGGATCGGGTAGTACCAGTCCATCGAGTAGCGGTCCTTGTCGAGGAACCGCTCCGGATGCCGGCGGATCGCGTGCCTCAGCGCGCCGAGCGCCAACTCCCAGTCCGGCTGCGGCTCTTCTCGCTGCTCGGCGATGGCGAGCGCGCACCGCAGGGCGTGATGGATCGACGAACTGCCGGTCAGCAGCGCGTCGTCGGTGGGCGTGCCGTCGTCCTCGCGCCGCCAGCCGATCTGCCCGCCGGGCCGCTGGAGCCGCAGGACCCATTCGACGGCCGCGTACACGCACGGCCACATGCGGTCCAGGAACGTGTCGTCGCCGGTCGAGAGGTAGTGGTGCCAGACGCCCACCGCTATGTAGGCGACGAAGTTCGACTCGCGGGCGCGGTCGGTGACGTCGTCGTGCGCCCCGTCCGCGTACGCCGCGTACCAGGAGCCGTCCTCGTTCTGGTGCGTGGCGAGCCAGCCGTACGCCCGCTCGGCCGCCGCGTGCTCCCCCGCCGCGTCCAGGGCCATCGCGGCCTCGGTGTGGTCCCACGGGTCCAGATGGTGTCCGCGGAACCACGGAATGCCACCGTCCTCCCGCTGCACGGCGAGGATGCCGCGGACGGTCGCGGCAGCCTGCTCGGCGGTGAGGACCCCGGGCAGGACGAGGTGTTCTGTCCGGGGAGTGGTCACTTGGAGTCCACCCGGGGAAGGTGGGGCTTGGTCGCGTACGCCACGAAGCTCTTGCCGATGAGCGGGTTCAGCGCCTGCTCGGCGACCCGGGTGGCCAGCGGCTTCTTCATGATGTCCCAGACCAGCAGCTTGTGGTACGCCTGCACGGGCAGCGCCTTGTCGTTGTCGACGCCGAAGGCGCACTTCAGCCACCAGTACGGCGAGTGCAGGGCGTGGGCGTGGTGCGTGCCGTACGGCCGCAGGCCCGCCTCTCTGATCTTCGCCAGCAGTTCGTCGGCCTTGTAGATACGGATGTGCCCGCCCTCGACCTCGTGGTAGGCGTCGGACAGCGCCCAGCAGACCTTCTCGGGGCCGTAGCGCGGCACGGTGACGGCGATCCGCCCGCCCGGCTTCAGGACGCGCACCATCTCCGCGAGGACGCCCTTGTCGTCGGGGATGTGCTCCATCACCTCGGAGATGATCACGACGTCGAAGGACTCGTCGGGGAAGGGCAGCGCGAGGGCGTCGCCCTCCATGGCGGTGGCCGTCGCCCCGGCGGGCGCCTCCCCGGCCTCCTTCATCGCCGCGAACCACTTGGCGACCTCGCGGATCTCCTCGCCGTTGCGGTCGAGGGCCACGACCTGCGCGCCGCGCCGGTAGCACTCGAAGGCATGCCGCCCGGCCCCGCAGCCGAGGTCCAGGACGCGGTCGCCCGGGGCGAGCGGGAACCGGGAGAAGTCGACGGTCAGCACGTGGCCCTGCTTTCGGGGTCGGATGCGGCGAATTGCTCGGTGGCGAGGGTGGCGGGAGCGTGCGGGGCCACGGCGCGGCCCGGGGGCGTGCTCGCGGAGCGGTCCATGGCGTCGCGGTAGTGGGACACCGTGCCCTCCGCCGCCCGGGCCCACGTGAAGCGCTCCAGCACCCGCGCACGGCCGGCCCGGCCGAGGCGCACTCTCAGCTCCGGGTCGCCCAGCAGCCGTACCAGAGCGGCGGCCAGCGCTCCCGCGTCACCCGGCGCCACGGCGAGGCATGTCTCCCCGTCCCGCCCCGCCACCTCGGGAATCGCCCCGCCCGTCGTGGCGACGAGCGGCGTGGCCGTCGCCATCGCCTCCGCCGCCGGCAGGGAGAAGCCCTCGTACAGCGACGGCACGCAGGCGACCTCGGCCGAGCGGACCAGGCCGACCAGTTCCGCGTCGGAGATGCCCTTGACGAAGTCGACGGCGCCCTCGAGGCCGTAGTGCTCGACCGCCTGCGCCACCGGCCCCTCCGAGGGCCGGTTGCCCACGACGACGAGGTGCGCGTCGGGGCGCTCCGTACGCACCTTCGCCAGCGCCTCGACGAGGAAGACCAGGCCCTTGAGCGGCACGTCGGCACTGGACGTGGTGACGATCCGGCCCGGTACGACGGGCACGGACGGATCCGGCGAGAAGAGGTCGGTGTCGGCGCCGATGTGGACGACGTGGACGCGGTCCCGGGAGACGCCGAGGTGGTCCACGATCTCCTGCCGCGAGGTGCCGGAGACCGTCAGCACGGACGGCAGGCGCCGGGCGACGCGCTTCTGCATGCGCGTGAACGCGTACCAGCGGCGCACCGAGTAGCGGCGCTGCCAGCCTTGGGCCGCGTCCAGCTCCAACTGCCGGTCCACGGTGATGGGGTGATGGATCGTCGTGACCAGCGGCGCACCGACGTCGCCCAACAGGCCGTATCCCAGCGTCTGGTTGTCGTGCACGACGTCGAACTCACCACGCCGCGCGCGCAGATGACGGCGTGCCCGAAGGGAGAAGGTGAGCGGCTCCGGGAAGCCGCCGGTCCACATGGTCGCCACTTCGAGCGCGTCGATCCAGTCCCGGTACTCGCCCCGTCCGGGCGTACGGAAGGGGTCGGGCTGGCGGTAGAGGTCGAGGCTGGGCAGTTCGGTCAGGCTCAGCCGGTCGCGGTGGTCCGCGCCCTCGTCGAGGACCGGGTAGGGCTGGGAGCCGATGACCTCGACCCGGTGGCCGAGGCGGGCCAGCTCGCGCGAGAGGTGCCGTACGTAGACACCCTGTCCGCCGCAGAACGGGTTCCCTTTATAGGTGAGAAGCGCGATGTTGAGCGGTCGCTCGCCGTCGGCTGCGGAGTCCTGCCGGGCACCCGCACCCCTGGCCTCAGCGGTCACTCTGGACCCCCTTCTCCCTGCGCTTTCCCGCGAGACTACTTCGGGACGCTAATCTAGAACAAGTTTCAGACTTGATCGTTCAAGAGGCTCTGAATCTACCGGCAGGTAGGGGTGCTGTGAGCAGTGGATCAGGTGATTCGCGCCACGGCGCGGACCCCTGTCATGCTGTGTGATCACCTGCCCTCACCGACTGTCACGGAACGGTGCCCATGCCTGCGGAAGCCAAGGTGGAAGCCACTGCCGCCCACGCCAGACAGCCGGCCTCGCCGCCCCTCACCGAGCGGCAGGAGGCCCGCCGTCGGCGGATCCTGCACGCGAGCGCGCAGCTGGCGAGCCGGGGCGGTTTCGACGCTGTACAGATGCGGGAGGTCGCCGAGTCCTCACAGGTCGCCCTCGGCACGCTCTACCGCTACTTCCCGTCCAAGGTGCACCTCCTGGTCGCCACGATGCAGGACCAGCTGGAGCATCTGCACGGCACGCTCGGCAAGAAGCCGCCGACGGGTGACACGGCGGCGGAGCGGGTCACGGAGAGCCTGATGCGGGCGTTCCGCGCGCTGCAGCGCGAGCCGCACCTGGCCGACGCGATGGTCCGCGCCCTGACCTTCGCCGACCGCAGCGTCTCGCCCGAGGTGGACCAGGTCTCCCGTCAGACGACGGCGATCATCCTGGACGCGACGGGTCTGGAGAACCCCACGCCGGAGCAGCTCTCGGCGGTCCGCGTCATCGAGCACACCTGGCACTCGGCGCTCATCACCTGGCTCTCGGGCCGCGCGTCCATCGCCCAGGTCAAGATCGACATCGAGACGGTGTGCCGGTTGATCGACCTGACGACACCGGGGGAGCCCGGCGGGCACAAGTAGGACCCACGAGACGGGTTCCCTTCGCCGGCATTGTCCGGATCAGGTATTGGGGGTCGCCTTCCGGCCCAACTGCTGCCTTCCGGCCTCTCAGCCCGACCGTCGACGTCGGCCTCGGCGGATGCCGCAGCGTCACGCCCAAGTCGGCTACTCCGGTCGAACTCCCTCACTCGCCTCGTAGGTCATTTCCAGCATAGACCGGACAGATGGATACGGAACCCCCCGAAGTGCATTTTTTCTTCGGCTTCGAGGGGAGGCCGCAGTCCCGAGATATCGCGGACCGTCGCGAAAAGCGGCAGGTCCGACACACCCTCGGCTCGGCGGCGAGCCCTTCGCCGGCCTTGCGTCAGGGTGATCGTCCGGTGTCGCACGGCACCGGCACATGGCAGGGGCTGACGTTTTTGCCGTGTTTCGTCGGTGACATCGCGGCTGCTCCGACGACGCGTCGTCGGCCGGGGTCACGCAGGAGGCGCCGCCCCCTATTCCTCCGGCGGAAACACCCCCTCCCCGCTCCCCACCAGCGTGATCACGATCGCCTCCACCGGGCAGCTCTCCGCCGCCGTCAGGACGGGTTCGCTCGCGTCCGTGTCCGGGGACGCCGGACGGGACTGGCGGCCGGTGTCGAGGGTGAACGCGTCGGGGGCGTGGTGGGTGCACTGGGCCGAGCCGATGCAGACGGAGCGGTCGACCTGGACGTGCCAGCGGTCACCCGCCCCTGCGCTCGAATGCGCTCGCGCGGGAGGTCCCCCCATCCCTCACGCCTCCCAGCCGGCCGGGAGGTGGATCATCTTGTGCTCCAGGTACTCCCCGTAGCCCTCGGGTCCGAACTCCCGCCCCAGGCATCTGCGGCGGCTGGTGAAACAGGGCCGGGCGGAACCGGTGACGGGGAGCGACCCGGTGACGTACGTCGCGGTGTGAAACGCTCGCCCGATTCGGCCCGTGGCTGCTGGACAGCGGCTCATGGACCTCACGGAGAGCCTCCTCGCCCGGCACGCCTGCGCACACGTCATCCTGCTCGTCCTCAGCCGTCTGGACCTCGGTGATCCGTCCTCGGTGGCCGACCTGTTCACCGAGGACGGCACCTGGGAGTGGCCCGACGGCGGGCGCCGGATCGAGGGCCGGGACGCGCTTCGGGCCTACTTCGGCTCACGGCCCGCCGACCGGCTCTCGCGCCGCCTGATGTCCAACGTCCTGGTCACGGTGACGGGCCCGGACACGGCCACCGCCACCTCGTACTCGACGTACCGCGTCGACGGACACGAGGGCGGCATGGTCCCCGCCGGCCCGCCCGTACAAGTCGGCGACCACGAGGACACGTTCCGCCGCGTCGACGGCCGCCGGCGACCCGGGTCCTGCACCTGCCGTTCGGCGGCCCGACCCCGCGGGCGGGCTGAAGCCGTTCCGTCCGTCAGAGCAGGGTCCGTATCAAGTCCTCGGCCTCCCCGAGGAGTTCGACCTCCCGCCTGCTCATCGTCGGATTGAGCGCGCGGCGGCGCCGGGCACCGGTCAGACCGGCCGGTGTCAGGTCGGACGGGTCGGCGAGGAGGGCCGCGAGGATCGCGCGGGCGGGGTCGGCGAGCGGATCGGCGCCGACGGCGACCTGGGCGAGGATCACCGCGGACATGCCCCAGTCGAGGCCCGGGTGGCCGTTCTCCGCGTTGGTCCAGTCGATGACCCGGGGGCCGTCGGGCGTGAGGATCACGTTGTCCGGGTGCAGGTCCAGGTGCAGGACGCGGGCGGATGGGTCGGCCACGTCCCTGCCCGGGACGGCGTGCAGCCGGCGCAGGAGCCGGGCGATCTCCGTGCCCGCCTCCGCCGGGTCCAGCGAACCCTCCATGAGCGCGGTCAGCATGGTCGGGCCCGGCAGCCGCTCCATCACCAGATCCGTGCGGGAGCCGGACGGTCGTACCCGCGGCACCGGATAGCCGTGCTCCCGTACGTACGTCATCACCGCCCCCTCGGCCGCCGCGTCCCCCCGCCCCTCGCGGTCCCGGCGCAGCACCCACCCCTCGTCGATCTCGTACACGTCGGCCGAGCGCCCCGAGCCGAGCAGTCTCCCCATCGTCATGGCGCACACCGTACGACCGCGCACGGCCGCCCCTCAGCCCTCCGGCTACGGCCCGGTAGAGTGGCCAGGTCGTCATCACACCCGTACGGGGGGAAGCCGGTGCAATTCCGGCGCTGACCCGCAACCGTGAGCCGCCGAGAGCGCGGTGAGCCGGACTGCCTCGTAGGGGACGTTGACCGGCTCATGTGCGCCGGCACCCGCCAGCGCACCGCACCGTCGAGGTATACGGAGCCGAGCCGCCCGGGGTGGGTTCCGTCCCGTGCTGCCCGACTCCCCGCAGGGAGAGGCACCCGCCGACCATGAACGTCCGTCGCAGCGCAGCGGCTCTGGCCGCCGTCGGCGTGCTCGCCGCCGCATCACCCGCCCTGGCCGCCGATCCGTCGCCGTCCGCGTCCCCCGTGCTCCCGTCCGGGCTGTACGGCAGCACGGACCCCAAGTACGACGGCGTCTGGCGCCAGTCCCTCGCCCTGCTCGCCCAGCGCTCGACCGGCTACGTTCCCGCCGCCAAGGCCGTGGACTGGCTGACCGGACAGCAGTGCGCGAACGGCGCCTTCCCCGCCTTCCGCCCCGACCCCGCCAAGGCCTGCGACTCCAAGGTGATGGTCGACACCAACAGCACGGCGGCAGCCGTCCAGGCCTTGCAGGCGGTCGGCGGGCAGAGCGGCTCCACAGCCAAGGCCGTCGGCTGGCTGAAGTCCGTGCAGAACACCGACGGCGGGTGGGGCTACACCGCCGGCGGGCCCAGCGACGCGAACTCGACGTCCGTCGTCATCGGCGCCCTCACCGCGGCCGGCCAGAAGCCCGCCGACGTCGTCAAGGGCAGCAAGTCCCCCTACGACGCACTCCTGAAGCTCGCCCTCCCCTGCACCGGCGACGATGCGGGCGCCTTCGCCTACCAGCCCGACAAGAAGGGGAAGCTCACCGCCAACGCGGACGCGACCGCGGCGGCCGTGGTGGGTGTCCTGGGGCAGGGCCTCGACGCCGGGGCGGGGCGGAAGGCGGACGCCGCCTGCACCGACTCCGACAAGCCGACCCCGGCCCAGGCGGCCGCGGGCGGCGCCTCGTACCTCGCGCACGCCGTCGCCGAGGACGGCCACCTCACCTCCGCGCTCCCGGGCGCCCCCGCCCAGCCCGACTACGGCAACACGGCGGACGCCGTCGTCGCACTCGCCGCGCAGGGCGGGGCCGAGCAGGCTCAAAAGCCCCTGGAGTGGCTGGAGAAGAACGCCGCGGCCTGGGCGAAGCAGAGCGGCCCGGCCGCCTACGCCCAGCTGATCTTCGCGGCCGACGCCATGGGCACGGATCCCCGCGACTTCGGCGGCACGGACCTGGTACGGGCGTTGAACGCGACGGGCCCCGCCCCACAGGCCGCGAAGGACTCGGCCAAGTCCGAGACGAAGAAGGACGACGGCGACTCCGGCATCAACGTCTGGTGGATCGTCGGTACCGGACTCGTCGCCGGCATCGGCATCGGCTTCCTGCTCAGCGGCCGCAGAAAGCAGCAGCAGCTGTGACCGCCGCCCGCCGGACCGCACTCCTGCTCCTGACCGCGTTCCTCGTCCTGGGAACCGCGGTCCAGGCGCAGGCCGTCGGCTACCGCTACTGGTCGTTCTGGGAGCGGGACGGCGCCCGCTGGACCTACGCCACCGAGGGCCCGTCCACGGCCCGCCCCTCCGACGGCGACGTCCAGGGCTTCCGCTTCGCGGTGAGCGAGGACTCGTCCGACGCGACGCAACCGCGCGGCGCGGCGGACTTCGCCTCGATCTGCGCGAAGACGCCGGCGAAGGAGGGCAGTAAGCGGGTGGCGCTGGTCATCGACTTCGGTACGGCCACGGATGCCCCGTCGGGCGAAACGCCACCGAAGCCCCGAACGGCCTGCGCCCAGGTGTCCCCGGACGCAACGACGGCCGAGGCCCTCGCCTCGGTCGCCAAGCCCCTGCGCTACGACACGAACGCCCTGCTGTGCGCGATCGCCGGATATCCGGCGAAGGGCTGCGGGGAGCAGGTGGCACAGGAGACGAAGCCGAAGGAGACGACGACTCCGGACAAGGGCCCGTCACTGGGACTGTGGGCCGGGACAGGGGCAGTGGTACTCGTGGGAGCGGCGGCGATGTGGCGTGCGCGAAACAACTCCCGCTCCTAGCCGCGGGCACTCGGGCCGCAGGGCGATGGGGGCGCCCCCGCCCGGGCGAAGCCGAGCATGGGGGAGGGCGGGCGCGGACGGCACCCCGCCGGCACCGACGAGCGTCCCCACCCCCGCCCGGCGCCAGTCCCGCGGACGACTCCACCCGGGCGCCTGGTGGCTCTGGTCCCTCTCCCTCGGCACCGCAGCAACCCGCACCACCAACCCCCTCCTCCTGGCCCTCCTCATAGCCACAGCGGGCTACGTAGTGGCCACGCACCGCACCACCGCCCCCTGGTCCCGCTCCTACTCGGCCTTCGCCAAACTCGCGCTCGCCGTCCTGCTCGTCCGCCTCGCCTTCGCCGTGGTCCTCGGTTCCCCCATCCCCGGCACCCACACCCTCGTCACCCTCCCCGAAGTCCCCCTCCCCCACTGGGCGCAGGGCATCCGCCTGGGCGGCCGGGTCACAGCCGAATCACTCGTCTTCGCCCTCTACGACGGCCTCCGCCTCGCCACCCTCCTCATCTGCATAGGCGCGGCGAACGCCCTCGCCAACCCGGCCCGGCTCCTCAAGTCCCTCCCCGGCGCGCTCTACGAAATGGGCGTGGCCGTGGTCGTCGCGCTCACCTTCGCGCCCAACCTCATCGCCGACGTCCAGCGGCTGCGCGCCGCCCGTCGGCTCCGCGGCCGCCCCGACAGCGGCATCCGCGGTCTCCTCCAGGTCGGCCTCCCCGTCCTCGAAGGTGCCCTGGAACGGTCCGTCTCCCTCGCCGCCGCGATGGACGCCCGTGGATACGGCCGTACCGCCGAGGTCCCCGCCCCCGTCCGCCGTACGACCACCGCCCTCACGCTCGGCGGCCTGCTGGGCGTCTGCGCGGGAACGTACGGACTGCTCACCGCCGAGGGCGGCACCTACGGTCTGCCCGTGCTGTTCGCCGGAGTCGTCGCCGCTCTCGCGGGTCTGCGTCTCGGCGGCCGCCGCTCGCCGCGCACCCGGTACCGCCCCGACCCCTGGGACATGCGCGCCTGGCTGGTCACCGCGTCCGGCGTCGCCGTCGCCGCGCTGCTCTCCCTCGCGTCCGTGCGCGACTCCTCCACCCTGCACCCCGGTGTCGTCCCGCTCACCGCGCCCACCCTGCCCCTGTGGCCCGCGGCGGCCGTACTCCTCGCCCTGTTGCCCGCCTTCGTCGTACCCCGGGAGCCGTCGTGATCCGCTTCGAGGATGTCAGCGTGACGTACGACGGCGCCGCCGAACCCACGGTCCGTGGAGTCGACTTCGAGGTGCCGGAAGGCGAACTCGTCCTACTCGTCGGGCCGTCCGGCGTCGGCAAGTCGACCGTGCTCGGCGCGGTCGGCGGACTCGTGCCGCACTTCACCGGCGGCACTCTGCGCGGCCGGGTCACTGTGGCCGGCCGTGACACCCGTACGCACAAGCCGCGTGAACTCGCCGACGTCGTCGGCACGGTGGGGCAGGACCCGCTCGCGCACTTCGTGACGGACACGGTCGAGGACGAACTCGCCTACGGCATGGAGTCGTTGGGCATCGCGCCGAACGTGATGCGACGCCGGGTGGAGGAGACCCTGGACCTGCTCGGGCTCGCCGATCTGCGCGACCGGCCCATCGCCACGCTCTCCGGCGGCCAGCAGCAGCGGGTCGCGATCGGCTCGGTCCTCACCCCGCACCCCGGCGTCCTGGTCCTCGACGAGCCGACGTCGGCTCTCGACCCGGCCGCGGCGGAGGAGGTCCTCGCGGTTCTGCAGCGCCTCGTGCACGACCTCGGTACGACCGTACTGATGGCCGAGCACCGGCTCGAGCGGGTGATCCAGTACGCCGACCAGGTCGTCCTCATGCCCGAACCGGGAGCCGCGCCCGTCCTCGGCACTCCGGCCGAGGTCATGGCCGTCTCCCCGGTGTACCCGCCGGTCGTCGGCCTGGGCCGCCTCGCGGGCTGGTCCCCCCTCCCCCTCACCGTCCGCGACGCCCGCCGCCGGGCCACCGACCTGCGCACGCGCCTGGCCGACCGCGAGGCACCCCGCGCGCAGCCAGGTCCGGCACCTGCGCCACCCGTCCTCCCGTCCCCCCGCCGCTTCCTCCGCAAGCGCACCCCCGACCCGGCTCCCGCACAGATCGCCGAAGTCCGCTCCCTCGCCGTCCGCAGGGGCCGCGTCGACGCTCTGCGCAACGTCGGCCTCTCCGTCGCCCCCGGCGAGACCGTCGCGCTGATGGGCCGTAACGGTGCCGGAAAGTCGACGCTGCTGAGCGCTCTCGTCGGGCTCGTCGAACCCACCACCGGTTCCGTCCGCGTCGGCGGAGCCGTTCCGCATCGCGCCGCGCCCCGCGACCTGGTGCGCCGCGTCGGGCTCGTGCCGCAGGAGCCGCGTGATCTGCTGTACGCCGACACGGTCGCCGCCGAGTGCACCGCCGCCGAGCGGGACGCGGGCGCCGGCCCGGGGACGTGCCGGGCACTGGTGTCGGTCCTCCTCCCGGGCGTCGCCGACGACGTTCACCCCCGCGACCTCTCCGAGGGCCAGCGCCTCGCGCTCGCCCTGTCCGTCGTCCTGACCGCACGCCCGCCCCTGCTCCTCCTCGACGAGCCGACGCGTGGGCTGGACTACGCGGCGAAGGCCCGGCTGGTCGCCGTACTGCGCGAACTCGCCGCCGAGGGGCACGCCATCGTGCTGGCCACGCACGACGTGGAGCTGGCCGCGGAGATCGCCCACCGGGTGGTGCTGCTGGCCGACGGTGAGGTCATCGCGGACGGCCCGACGTCCGGCATCGTCGTCTCCTCACCGTCCTTCGCCCCGCAGGTCACCAAGATCCTCGCCCCGCAGGAGTGGCTCACGGTGGCCCAGGTCCGGGAGGCGCTCGCATGACCACCACCGCGAGCCCCACTCCGCAAGCCCGCCCCGTCCGCCTCGGCCCCCGCTCCACCGCCGCCCTCCTCCTGGTCGGCGCCGTCGGTGTCGTCGCGTTCGGCTGGCCCTTTCTCGCGCCGCCGTCCTCGCAGATCGGCGCGCACGCACAGGACGCGCCCTGGCTGTTCGCGGGGCTGCTGGCGCTCCTCGTGGCGGTGGTCGCGGCGACGATCTCCGAGTCGGGGCTCGGTCCGAAGGCGGTGGCCATGCTGGGCGTGCTCGCCGCGACCGGGGCCGCGCTGCGGCCGATCGGGGCCGGCACGGCCGGGATCGAGCCGATGTTCTTCCTGATGGTGCTGAGCGGACGCGTCCTCGGCCCGGGCTTCGGCTTCACACTCGGCTCGCTCACCATGTTCGCGTCGGCGCTGCTCACAGGCGGGGTGGGCCCCTGGATGCCGTTCCAGATGCTGGCGATGGGCTGGTTCACCATGGGGGCCGGGCTGCTGCCGGCGCCGGACCGGCTGCGCGGCCGCGCCGAACTCGCCCTGCTCGCCTGCTACGGCTTCCTGGCCGCGTTCGCCTACGGCACGGTCATGAACCTCGCGGGCTGGCCCTTCATGGGCGCCCTCGCCTCGAACATCGCCTTCGACGCGCACGCCGGCGTCCCCGCCAACCTGGCCCGTTTCGTCGCGTACTGCCTGGCCACCTCGCTGGGCTGGGACCTGGGCCGGGCCGTCTGCACCGTCGTACTGACCCTCGCACTCGGCCCGGCGCTGCTGCGCGCGCTGCGCCGGGCCACACGACGGGCCGCCTTCGAGACCGGGGCCACATTCGAGGCTCCGGAACCGTGAAGCACCCCACATGACCCGGATCACCTACGACGCCGGTTCGTAGTGCAACTTGTCCGATATGCACGGTAAGGCACCCCCATTGACCTGCGTTTTGCGAGCCAGGTCACACAGCCGACCTTTGCCGCCAATTCGGCCACAACTAGTAAAAGGGGTGATTGCGGACGATTCTCAGGCCTGCTTCTCTGGATCTCGTCGCAAGGCACCGGCAAGCCCTCGAGGTCCGCGGAGCCAGGTGTACGCCCCCACCGACTCGATCGGGGATTCGGGCCCACCGCGACCCCTTGTCCCCGACGAAGAGGTTTTCTGTGTCCGTCTCCTTCATCCGCCGCATCGCTTCCCCGAAGAAGGCCCTCGCCGCCGCCGCCGTGGCCGCCGCCACGGCCGGCATGGCTCTGACCTCGGTTCCCGCCCAGGCCGCCACGCCCACTTCGGCCTCCTCCGCTCAGGCGATCGCGCACAAGATGATCCCGGACGCCGCGCAGTTCAACGCGTTCAGCAAGATCGTTGAACACGAGAGCGGCTGGAACCACACCGCCACCAACGCCTCCTCCGGCGCCTACGGCCTGGTCCAGGCGCTGCCCGGCTCCAAGATGGCCTCGGCCGGCGCCGACTGGAAGACCAACCCGGCCACCCAGATCAAGTGGGGCCTGGACTACATGAACACCCGCTACGGCAGCCCTGTCGACGCGTGGAACTTCTGGCAGACCAACCACTGGTACTGAGCCGCCCCCCGCTCTCCGACGCACCCCCGCCCCCACCGGGCGGGGGTGCGTTCGTACGTCCGCCCGGCCGTGGTGAACTTGAGGCCCACTGATCGCCCGGCCGACCGGAGGACCGATGGCGGCGACGACCGAGACGACCGGCCCCGCCCCGGAGGCCCGCGGCATCGGGCTCGTACCCGTGCTGTTGCTCCTGACCGTGGTGAGCGGACTGATCGACGCGGTGAGCTATCTCGGTCTCGGCCATGTCTTCACCGCCAACATGACCGGCAACGTGGTGGTGCTCGGCTTCGCCATGGCCGGTACGCCGGGCTTCTCGGTGGCGCACACGGCGACCTCGCTGGCCTGCTTCCTGGTCGGCGCGTATGCCGGCGGCCGGGTGGCCACGTGGTTCAAGGGCCGCTCGCGCCGGACCTGGGCGCGGGCGACGCTCGGTGTGGAGGCCGTGCTGGTGGGTGTGGCGGCCGCGGTGGCCTTCGCGGAGCCGCACGCGGACGCTACGACGTACGCACTGATCGGTCTCACCGCCCTCGCCATGGGCATCCGCAACGCGACGGTCCGCAAGCTGGGCGTGCCCTCCCTGACGACGACCACGGTCCTCACCACGACGATGACCGGCCTGGTCTCCGACGACCCCCACGGCGAAGGCCGCCATTTCCTCCGCCGCGCCGGCGCCGTCGTCGCCCTGCTGATCGGCGCCACGGCGGGCGGACTCCTCCTGCGCCACCAGGGCCTCGGCCTCCCGCTGCTGATCGCGGCGGTGACATCGGCCGTCCTGGCCCTGCTGACATCCGGACAGGACTGAGAGCGATACCCGTCGATCACATCAGCGGGCGCTGACTTGGAGTGGGCTGCACCCCGGGGAGGACCATGACTGACATCGGGTCGGCGCCCGCCCACGGGGCGCGAACCGGGCACTGCCTGTGCGGCTCGGTCGGTCACCGATTCGACGCGGAGCCCGAGACCGTCGTCCTGTGCCACTGCGGTCAGTGCCGGCGAAACAGCGGTGCTGCGTTCTCGGTCAATGTTCTGGTGGCGCGCGATTCCCTGGAAATCAAGGGAACGCCCAAGTCCTACCGGACCGTCGGAGCCGAGAACGGCAACCTGCGGGACAGGCTTTTCTGCGGCGAGTGCGGTGCTCCGATCTTCGCGGTCCTTCACGAACGGCCCGATCTCGTCATCGTCAGAGCCGGAACCCTCGACGACCCCACGGGGCTGAAGCCGTCCGCCGAGGTGTGGTGGCGCCGAGCCCAGGACTGGATCGAACCGGACCCGCACCGGGCGAGGTTCGACGGCAACGCGAACAAGGAGTGGACCATGAGCAGCGCCGGCGGCCGCGGACCCGGCTGCCGGTGAGCGACCGCGCACCCCCACCGCCGGGTCACCCGCTGCCCACGGTCACTCGACGTGCTTCCTCCCTCGCCGTCACCGCCGTGGCACTCCTCGCCCGCGGCCCCTGGAAGACGTACGACAGACCGAACCCCGCGCCCACGACCACCGCACCGCCCACCGCGTCCAGCACCCAGTGGTTCCCCGTCGCCACGATCGCCGACACCGTGAACAGCGGGTGCAACAACCCCAGCGCCTTCATCCACCACTTCGGCGCCAGCACCGCGATCACCACCCCGCACCACAGCGACCAGCCGAAGTGCAGTGACGGCATCGCCGCGTACTGGTTGGTCAGCGCCGTCAGCGTGCCGTAGTCCGGCTTGGAGAAGTCCTGGACTCCGTGGACCGTGTCGATGATGCCCAGCGTCGGCATCAGGCGCGGCGGGGCGAGCGGGAACAGCCAGAAGCCGACCAGGGCCAGGAGCGTCGCGAAGCCCAGGGACGACCGCGCCCAGCGGTAGTCGACCGGGCGGCGCCAGTACAGCACGGCCAGCACGCTCAGCGGGACCACGAAGTGGAACGACTCGTAGTAGAAGTCGAAGAAGGCCCGCAGCCAGTCCACCTTCACCACCGCGTGGTTCACGGCGTGCTCGAGGTCGACGTGCAGGAAGCGTTCGACGTCGAGGAGCAGGTCGCCGTGGCGTTCCGCCGTCGCCCGCCCCTCCTCGTTGCTGCCGCCGGTCGCCGCCAGCCGCACCCGCTGATACGCGGCGTACGTCACGCGGATCAGCAGCAGCTCCAGGAGCAGGTTCGGGCGCGTCAACACGCGGCGCAGGTAAGGAATCAAAGGAACGTGCCGGAAACGCGCCGGCACCGGCTCCGCGTACTCCGTCGGTATCGGGGATCGGTAGTACGGCGACTCGCGGGACAGGAACGGTACGGCCGTCGCCGCCCCCACCGCCGCCAGCAGCACGATGTTGTCCCGCAGCGGGTACACGACCGGCATGTTCGGCAGCATCATCTTCGCGGGGAGCGTGGTGACCAGGACCACCGCCACCGGCCAGACGTAGCGGTCCGAGGCTCGCTGGCCCACCCGGCCCACGACCGCCAGCAGGACCCACACCAACTGGTGCTGCCACGTCGTCGGGGAGACGACCACCGCCGCGCAGCCGGTGATCGCCACCGCGAGGAGGAGCTGGCCGTCGCGTGCGTAGTGGACGGCTCGGCGCAGGCCGAGAAAGGCGACCCCCGCGCCCAGCAGCAGGAAGAGAGCTATCTCCAGCGGGCCGGTGAGGCCCACCCGCAGCAGCGCGCCGTGCAGGGACTGGTTGGCCAGGTCGTCCGCCTTGCCGCCCAGGCCCACCCCGGCCATGTGGTGGACCCAGTACGTGTACGAGTCGTGCGGCATCGCGGCCCAGGCGAGCACCGTCGCCGCAGTGAACGTGCCGACGGTGGACGCGGCCGCCCGGCGGCGGTCGGTCAGCCACAGGAGCGGGGCGAAGAGCAGGATCGTGGGCTGCAGCGCCGCCGCCATGCCTATGCACACGCCGCCGGCCCGTTCGCCGCGTACCGCGAAGCAGCCCAGCAGGACCAGGAGCACCGGGATGATGCTCGTCTGGCCCAGCCACAGGGTGCTGCGGACCGGGAGCGACAGCATCAGCAGGCTGATCGCGACCGGTGCCGCCAGCAGCGAGGTGCGGCGGCTGACGGGCTGAGGCAGGGCTCGGGCGGCGACGACACCGAGCGCGACGACCAGGAGCAGCGTGCCGAACGTCCAGCCCCAGCCGAGTGCCTGCTCGGCGGAGCGGGTGAGCGGCTTGAGGACCAGGCCTCCGAAGGGGGTGCCGGTGAAGCGGCTGGAGTCGTAGAGCGAGCCGGTGACGTGCAGGACGCCGTCGGAGCCGACCCAGGTCTCCAGGTCCGTGAGTCTCTGTCCGCTGGGGGTGCTCAGGACGACGGCCATCTGCCGTACGGCGAGGACGGCGACCACCGCCCACAGTCCGAGCCGGACCGCCGTGAGACGTGGCCTGGCCGTCGCACCCCCGAAAGCATCCGCCGGTCGCCCGCTATGCTCCACGTTCGCCACGCCTCGTCGGCCTCCCGCCCCGTCGTACCCGCACGTGCCCCGGAGAGAGACGCAGGCAATCCGTGCCTCACCTGACGTCTGCTCGCCTTTTGTCCGGATGACGATAGTGCTAGGGGGGTGCGGTTGCGTCCGTGCAGCGCGAGATGGATCACAGGGGCCTGTCCGGAAACAGGCACGGAGGCCGACATAGGCACCTGCACAGGCCGGGGTTCGCTGCGCTGCGCATCGATATCTATACGTCACGTCAGCGAGGGACGTCCCTCTATGGTCGATTTTCGGTCCGCCATGGTGCGGGCCTTGCCCATGTCCCCGTCGAAAGGTGAGCGAGCGTCGCTTTGCCGGCCGCCGCTGCTGTCCCCCGCCCCGTGAAGACCCCTCAGGCACCCCAGGCCCCGCAGGTCACCGTGACCGACCCGGCCCTCGTGAAGCGCGCCGTGAAGGCCGCCGCGCTGGGCAACGCGATGGAATGGTTCGGCTTCGGCGTCTACAGCTACCTCGCCGTGACACTGGGCAAGGTCTTCTTCCCGTCCGGCAACCCGACCGCGCAGCTGCTGTCCACGTTCGGTGCCTTCGCGGCGGCGTTCCTGGTCCGGCCACTGGGCGGCATGATCTTCGGGCCGCTGGGCGACCGCGTGGGCCGGCAGAAGGTCCTCGCGCTCACCATGATCATGATGGCCGCGGGCACGTTCGCGATCGGCTTGATCCCGTCGTACGCGACGATCGGCGTCGGGGCGCCGCTGCTGCTGCTCGCCGCACGTCTGGTGCAGGGCTTCTCGACCGGCGGTGAGTACGCGGGCGCGTCGACCTTCATCGCCGAGTACGCGCCGGACAGGAAGCGCGGCTTCTTCGGCAGCTGGCTGGAGTTCGGCACCCTGGCGGGCTACATCGGCGGCGCCGGCCTGGTCACGCTGCTGACGGCGCTGCTGTCGTCGGACGGCCTGGTGTCCTGGGGCTGGCGGATCCCGTTCCTGATCGCCGGCCCGACGGGGATCATCGGCCTGTATCTGCGGATGCGGCTGGAGGAGACCCCGGCGTTCGTGGCGGAGGCCGAGAAGGCGGAGTCGAACCGGCCCAAGGTCCCGCTGCGCGAGATGGTCGCGGGCCAGTGGAGGGCCCTCCTGCTGTGCGTGGCCCTGGTCCTGGTCTTCGACGTCACCGACCACATGCTGCTGTCGTACATGCCCAGCTATCTCACCGGTGAGCTGAAGTACGACGAGACGCACGGCCTGCTCGTCGTCCTCGGCGTGATGGTGCTGATGATGATCGTGCAGCCGTTCGCCGGTGCCCTGACGGACCGGATCGGCCGCCGCCCGGTGATCGCGGCGGGCTGCGCGGGTTTCCTGTTCCTGTCCGTCCCCGCCGTGCTGCTGATCCGCCAGGGCAGCCTGCTCGCCGTCGCCCTCGGCATGGGCGCCCTCGGCCTGCTGCTGGTCTGCTTCACGGCGGCGATGCCCGCGGCACTGCCGGCCCTGTTCCCGACCAGGGTCCGCTACGGCTCCCTGTCGATCGGTTTCAACGTCTCGGTGTCCCTGTTCGGCGGCACGACTCCCCTGGTGGTCACGGCCCTGATCGGCACCACCGGCGACCTGATGATGCCCGCCTACTACATGATGGCGGCAGCCGTGATCGGCGGCTTCGCGGTGTGGCGCATGGCGGAGTCGGCGGGCCGCCCGCTGCCGGGCTCGGCGACTTCTGTGGAGCGGATCTGAGCGAACCCTCGTCGCGGCAGGTGATCCGTGCGGGCCCGGTCGCGCGGATACCGGCGTGGCTCGTGAGCGACCGGGGGACACTGGCGATGGCCGGCCTCCGCCGACGGCGGAATCGGGGTACTCGACCAGTGGGACACGGAAAGGCATGGGCGCAATGAGCGGCTCGCAGCTCTGGGACGACGTCGACTTCTACTTCACCACGCACCTCTCGCCCGACGACGAGGCGTTGCAGGCCTGCCTGCGCGACAGCGAGGCCGCCGGGCTGCCGCACGTCAACGTCACGGCGAACCAAGGCAAGTTCCTGCAGCTGCTGGCCCAGATCCAGGACGCCCGGCACATCCTGGAGATCGGCACGCTCGGCGGCTACAGCACGATCTGGCTGGGCCGCGCGCTGCCGGCCGACGGCCGGCTGATCTCGCTCGAGTACAGCGCCAAGCACGCCGAGATCGCCACCCGCAACATCGCCCGCGCCGGGCTGGACAAGGTCGTCGAGGTGCGGGTGGGCCCGGCCCTGGAGTCGCTGCCCAAGCTGGCCGACGAGAACCCGGCCCCGTTCGACCTGGTCTTCGTCGACGCCGACAAGGCCAACAACCCGCACTACCTGGAGTGGGCGCTCCGGCTCACGCGCGCGGGCAGCCTGATCGTGGTGGACAACGTCGTGCGCGGCGGCCGGGTGGTCGACTCCGAGAGCATCGAGCCGGACGTGCGCGGCACCCGCGCCGCCATCGAGATGATCGCCACGCACCCGAGGCTGACCGGCACGGCCCTGCAGACGGTGGGCAGCAAGGGGTACGACGGCTTCGCGCTGGCCCGGGTGCTCGCCTGAGGCTCCCCGGTGGGTGCTACATCTCGTGGTAGAAGCCGACGTTGACGCTGCGCGGTTCGCTGCGGTCCACGATGACGACCTCGCCGGAGCCGCCCCGGGGCAGCCGTACGCTGCCGCCGTAGGCGAGGGCCTGGGCGTACTCCCCGACCGTCAGCCGGACCTCGGAGGACGGCTCGGCCTGGGAGCCGCGCAGCCAGGTCACCTGCCACACGTGGTCGGGCCCGCACAGGAACTCCAGGTGGACACGGGAGACGAACAGCCAGTCGTCGGGTGTCACGAGACGGCACACGGCCCGGTCCCGGCCGACCCGCAGCACGGCGCCGGGCTCGCTGGGCGCGTCGGCCATGAGCATGCCGGCCGTGGCACCCGCGTCCGCCCCGGAGACGGTGGCCATGGTGAGTTCGAGCACGTGCGATCCCCCTGAAACGTCCTGGTGCGGCGGCCGGTTCGGTGACCGCCGCCGCATGATAAAACGCCCGGCCGGGTCCCGTCCGGCACAATGGACTCATGACCGAGCGAAAGCCGCCGGGCGTCCCGTTCGAGTCCTGGGCCGACAAGCAGATCCGTGACGCACAGAGGCGTGGCGAGTTCGACCGGCTCGCGGGCGCGGGGGAGCCGCTGCCGCCGGGCACCGACACGTCGTACGACGAACTGTGGTGGGTCAGACGGAAGTTGGTCCGCGAGGGCCTGGCGGTCCTGCCGCCTGCCCTGGCTCTGCGCAAGGAGGCGGAGGACGCGCTCGCGGCGGCCTACACGGCTCCGTCGGAGCGGATCGTGCGGAAGATCATCACCGATGTCAACGTGAAGATCCGCGACATGATGTTCAAGCCCCCGCCCGGGCCCCCGCTGGGGAAGAAGCCGTACGACGTCGAAGAGGTCGTACGTGAGTGGCGGGAGCGCCGGGCGGACGCGGTCGGGAAGGGCTGAGAGGCCGCCGGCCTGGGCCCGGTTCGCGACCGGTGTCGGCACTTCAGTCGTCGAAGGCCGGATCACGGGTCGCGTGAGTGCGGGCGAGCAGCAGGGTCACGTCGTCGGACGGGCTTCTGGCCGGCAGCGTGTCGACGATCGCCGAGCACAGGTCCGCCAGCGGGAGGCCGGGCCGGGCCAGCGCGTTGCGCAGGCGCTCCATCCCGGCGTCGATGTCCTCGTGGCGGTCCTCGACGAGCCCGTCGCTGTAGAGGGCGATCAGGCTGCCGCCGGGCACCTCCAACTCCGCGGACTCGTACGGCAGCATGCCGAGGCCGAGCGGTGTCCCGCAGGGGACGTCGGGGAAGGCGACGGTGCCGTCGGGGCCGACGACGGCCGCCGGCGGATGCCCGGCCCGCGCCATCGTGCAGCGCCGCGTCACGGGGTCGTACACCGCGTAGATGCAGGTGGCGCCCACGGTTGGGACGGAGCCGTCGGCGTCCTCCTCGGCGAGACGGAGGACCGTCCGGTCGAGCTGGGTGAGCAGTTGGTCCGGCGGCAGGTCCAGGTCGGCGAGGGTGCGTACGGCCGTACGCAGCCGGCCCATGGTCGCCGCGGCGTTGATGCCGTGCCCGACGACGTCGCCGACGACCATGGCCACGCGTCCGCGGGGCAGCGGGACGACGTCGAACCAGTCGCCGCCGACCCCGTCCTCGACGTCGGCCGGGAGATAGCGGGCGGCCACGTCCAGGGCCTTCCCGCCGCTCACCCGGCGCGGCAGCAGGCTGCGCTGGAGCGCCAAGGCCGCGGCGCGCTCGCGGGTGTAGCGCCGGGCGTTGTCCAGACTCAGCGCGGCCCTGGCGAGCACTTCCTCGGCGAAGAGCAGATCGCCCTCGTCGAACGGCGCCGGGTTGTCGGTCCGCACGAACACCGCCACGCCCATCAGGACGCCCCGGGCGTGGACCGGCAGCACCATCAGGGAGTGCATGCCCATGACGCGGATCCGCTCGGCCCGCGCCGGGTCCTCGTCCAGCCAGGTGCCCGGGCCCGTCTCGAGCACGGGCTGGAGCAGGGGCCGCCCGGAGTTGAGGACCCGGGTGAAGGGCGAGTCGTGGGGTACGTAGACCACCTCGCCGCGGTTCCACAGGGACTCCGGGGTGCCGGGGTGGACCGAGGCCACACCCGCGCGGCGGAACCTCGGGACGCGTCCGCCCATCGGGCCGAGTCGATCCAGGGGTTCCTCACCGAGCCGCACCGCCTCCGTGAGATCGACGGTCACGTAGTCGGCGAGCAACGGGACCGCGAACTCGGCCAGTTCCTGTGCCGTGCGCGTGACGTCCAGGGTGGTGCCGATCCGGGCGCCGGCCTCGCTGACCAGGGCCAGACGGTCCTCCGCCCACCGGCTCTCGGTGAGTTCCATGACCACCAGGCACACGCCCAGCGTCCGGCCGTCGGCGTCGTCGAGACGGAGGACGGAGGCGGACAGCGCGTGCGCGCGGCGCGCACGGCGGCTCCCGTGCGGCCGGGACACGCGGTACTCGCGGCCGGTCACGGGTGTGCCGGTCAGCAATACCTGCAGCATGACCGCTTCCAGCGCCTCCGCGTCACCGGCCAGCGCCGCGCCCGCCCGGCGGCCCAGCCGCTGCTTGGGACGGATCCCGTCGTAGCGCTCCAGGGTGTCGTTGACCCACACGCACCGCAGTGCGGGGTCCCAGACGGCGAGTCCTACGGCGGAGTGCGTGAGCAGGGATCTCAGCGCCGGTCCTGCGATGTCCACGATGCGCTTCAGGAGGTGCTGTGCCGGGACCGGCGCGCGGTTCAGCGTGTGTGCTGCCATGACGGTGCGCCTCCGGCGCCGCGGCGGCCCTGTCGCCGGAGCAGCTCCGCCGCGCGTTCGGCGACGGCGTAGACGGTGGCGACGGTGTTGGCCGACGGGATGGAGGGCAGTACGGAGGCGTCGGCGACGCGGAGTCCGGCGATGCCGCGGACGCGCAGCTCGGCGTCCACGACGGCCTGCGCGTCCTGGCCGATGCGGCAGGTACCGACGGGATGCATGTACGAGGCCAGGTTCCGCCGCACGTACGCCCGCAGGTCGGCGTCCCCGGTGACGCCCTGCCCCGGCTGCGCCTCGTGGCCGCGCCAGCCCGCGACGGCGCCTGCCTGTCCGATCTCCCGGGCCAGCCGCAGGCCGGTGACCATCGTGGTCAGATCGCGCTCGTCCGAGAGGTAGTTCGGGTCCACGACGGGCAGCGCGCCCGGCTCCGTGCTCGCGAGCCGGACGGTACCGCGGCTGCGGGGCCGCATCGGGGAGATCCCGATCGTGTACCCCTGGCCCAGGGCGGGCACCTCGCCCACGGGCATGTGGCCCGGAGCGTCGATGAACAGCATCTGGAGGTCGGGCCCGTCCAGCCCGTCCCGGGTGCGCACCAGGCCGTGGGCCTCGCCGTGGTTGTTGGCCCCCGCGGGTACGGGCCGCGCCGCGCCGTAGACGACGTACGCGATCGGGTGGTCGTGCAGGTTCGCCCCCACACCCGGGAGGTTCAGGACGGTCTTGACGCCCATCCGGCTCAGGTGTCCCACCGGGCCGATGCCGGAGAGCATCAGCAGCTGCGCGGTCCCGATGCTGCCGGCGGTGAGCACCACCTCGCCCGAGCAGCCGACGGAGACGATCTCGCCGCCGGTGCTGTACTCGACGCCGACGCAGCGACCGTTCCTGAGGTGCAGTCGGTGCACCAGCGCGTCGGTCACGATCGTCAGGTCGGGGCGGTACGGCGCCACCGCGAGGTAGGCGTCAGCGGCGCTCTGCCGCACGCCGCCGACGATGTTCAGATCAGCCCAGCCGAACCCCTCCTCCAGCCCGCCGCTGATATCGGCCGCACGCCGGTACCCCGTCTGGGCCGCCGCCTCGAGCAGGGCGGCCACGACCGGGTGCGGCGGACTGGCCGGCCCCACGGTCAGCGGGCCGTCGGTGCCGCGGAGCGTCGGGTCCCGTCCGGGGGCGTTCTCGCTCCGTTTGAAGTACGGCAGCAGGTCGTCGAACCCCCAGCTCTTCGCGCCCTCGGCCGCCCACGCGTCGTAGCCGGAGCGGTGGCCGCGCGCGAAGGTCATGGCGTTGATCGCGGATCCGCCGCCCAGGACGCGCCCTCGGGCGAGGGCGACGGTCGTGCCGGTGGCCACCTGCGGGGTGGTGGTGTCGCCCCAGTTCGCGGGCGTCCGCATCAGGGTCGGCCAGGCCTGCGGTGCGGCCATGGCGGCCGACTTCTCGGCGCCTCCGGCCTCCAGGAGCAGCACGCGCGCGCTGTCGTCCTCCGACAGGCGGGCGGCGACGACGCTGCCGGCGGTCCCGCCGCCGACGACGACGTAGTCGTAGCTTTCCGTGGTCGGGTGCATGTTCATGGTCACCTCGTGCGGGCGTGTGGCGCGTTTCCAGTGATAGCCAAATCGCGCTAACGACGAATACGTTAACCCCGATATGGAAACAACGCCACAAAAATCACGCTAACATCGGAAACATGGGCAAACCGTCGAATAAGGCCGACGTGACTTATACGGCAAAACGGACGGCCCGCCGCGGCACCAGGGAGCGATTGCTGGCTGCTGCCTCGGAGCTGCTGGCGCGCGACGGCCGGGACGCGGTGTCCACGCGTGCGGTGGCCTCCGCCGCGGGCATGCAACCGCCCACCATCTACCGGCTGTTCGGCGACAAGGAGGGGCTCCTCGACGCGGTCGCGTCCTATGGCTTCCGCAGCTACCTCGCCGACAAGCACGCGCTCGGCGAGACCGACGACCTCCTGGAGGACCTGCGCCGGGGCTGGGACCTGCATGTGGAGTTCGGTCTGTCGATGCCGGCCTTCTACACCCTGATGTACGGCGAGGCGCGCGAGAACGGCTCGCCGGCGGGCCGGGAGGCCTTCGGCATGCTCCGGCACCAGATCGCGCGGGTCGGGGACGCGGGCCGGCTGCGCATGAGCGTCGACCGGGCCAGCCGGCTCATGTACGCGACCGGCATCGGTGTCGTCCTCTCACAGATCGCGCTGCCGCCCGCCGAACGTGATCCCGAACTCCCGGACGTGGCCCGCGAGTTCGTCCTGCGTGCCATCACGGCCGAGGGCGACGCGGGCCCCGCGACCCCGGCCGGCGTGGCGAACCGGGCGGTCGCGCTGCGCGAGGCGCTCGGCAATGGCGAACCGACGGGGCTGACCGCCGGTGAGGGGGCCCTGCTGAGCGAGTGGCTCGACCGGATGGCGAACGCCGGGTAGCCCTGGTGCGGTGGCCCCGACCGGCCTGCCCGGCCGATGCGGGTGGTGCGTCTCCGGAATGTCTTGGCGCGGTGTGTCGAATCGGCGGTGGCCCGTTCGACGCATGGGTGAGCGGGCCGGTGGGCGGCCCGCGCCGAGAAGGCAGGTCGTCATGAGTGGTGAGGTCATCGCACGGCTGGCGGTGTCGCTGGACGGGTACATCGCCGGGCCCCGGTCGGGACGCGAGTATCCGCTGGGCGTCGGCGGGGAGCGGCTGCACTCGTGGGTGTTCGGGCTGCGCACGTTCCGGCGGATGCAGGGGCTGGAGGGCGGCACCGGCGGTCCGGACGACGAGCTGATCGCCGAGCACGTCGAACGGCCGGGGGCGGTGGTGATGGGGCACGGCATGTACGTCACCGGCGAGATCCCGTGGGGCGAGGAACCGCCCTTCCATCTGCCGGTGTTCGTCGTCACCCACCATCCGCGCGAGTCGGTCGTGAAGAAGGGCGGCACCTCCTACCACTTCGTGACCGAAGGTCCGCAGCGGGCGCTGGAGCTGGCCCGGGAGGCGGCCGGTGAGAGGGACGTGTCGCTCGCGGGCGGCGCCGAACTGGTCCAGGAGTTCATCCGCAACGAGTGGCTCGACGAACTGCTCCTGCACGTCGTGCCGGTGCTCCTGTGCGGCGGACGGCGGCTGTTCGACCATCTCGGGCACGAGCACATCGAGTGGCGCCGGACGCAGGTGCTGGACTCCCCCGAGGTCACGCATATTCGGTTGCGGCGGGTCGACACGCCCGCCTGACAATGCTGTTCATGACCTGGACCATCGCCCCCGAGCCTTTCGACTCGCCCACCGCCGCCGAACTGTGGCGGGCGTACTACACCGAGGTCAGCGACCGCTGGTATCTGCTGCACGAGGGCCGCCGCACGGACCCGGCCGAGCTGGAGCGGGAGATCGCCGCCCGCACCGGCACCGAACTCGCCCCTCCCGGCGGGCAGTTGCTGGTCGGGCGGTACGAGGGCACGCCGGGCGGCAGTGCCGGCGTGCGGCTCCTCGACGCCGACACCGCCGAACTCACCCGGGTCTTCGTGTGCGAGGAACTGCGCGGCAGGGGCGGCGCCGCGCTCCTGGTCGCCGCCGCCGAGGACGCGGCCCGGGCGCTGGGCGCCCGCCGGATCGTCCTCGACACCCGGAACGACCTGGTGGAGGCACGCGCCCTGTACGCCCGGCTCGGCTACGCGGAGACCGCGCCGCACAACGACGACCGGTACGCCGAGCACTGGTTCCGCAAGGAGCTGACCGGACTCCTCAGCTGACCTTCGACACCCGCGTGGCACCGGCCACGGCCCGGCCCTGCGGCTGCTCGCCCTCCGAGCCGCACATCTCGTCGGTCAGCTCCTTCACCAGAAGGGTGAGGTCAGTGGGCCGGTCCGGGCCCCACCAGTCGCCCAGCAGCTCCGCCAGGGAGTCCTCGCGGGCCCGCGCCAGCCGCTCGGCGACCAGGCCGCCCTGTTCGGTCAGCGCCAGGTCGAGGCCCTCGCGCACGGCCAGGCGCCGCTCCTCGATCTGGCGGGCGCCGTCGAGGATCACGTTCAGCGGGACGAGACCGCGCGCGGCGAGCACACCGGGCTCCACCGAGCCGTACCTCCGCATCCGCAGCAGCAGCCAGCTCGCCACGGGCAGCAGGTCGTACCCGGCCCGCTCGGTGATCTTCCGGTAGACCTCCCGCCGCCCCTCCCGGGTGCCGAGCACGGACAGCGCTCGGGCGCACTCGTCGTACGAGGACCGCTCGACGGGGTTGGAGGCCAGCGTCTCGGTGCCGTCCGGCGCCGTCACCGAGCCGCGCAACCGGTCCTCCTTCAGGAACCACGCCAGGACGAAGCCGAGGAGGGCGACCGGGGCGGCGTACAGGAAGACGTCGGTGATCGACATGGCGTAGGCGTGCAGAGCCGCCGGGCGCAGCGCGGGCGGCAGGGTGCCGATGCCGCGCGGGTCCGCCTTGAGCGTGTCCGGCGACACACCGGGCGGCAGGCGTACGCCCCGGAAGGCGGCGGCGAGCGCGTCGGCGAGGCGGCTCGCGAAGACGGTGCCGAAGATGGCGACGCCGAACGAGGCGCCGATCGAGCGGAAGAAGGTCGCGCCGGAGGTGGCGACGCCCAGGTCCTCGTACGAGACGGCGTTCTGCACGATGAGGACGAGGACCTGCATGACCAGGCCGAGGCCCAGGCCGAACACGAAGAAGTACGTGCTCATCTCGGCGGTGGAGCTGTGCTCGTCGAGCCGGTGCAGCAGGAGCAGCCCGATGGCCGTGACGGCCGTACCGGCGACGGGGAACACCTTCCAGCGGCCGGTACGGCTGACGATCTGCCCGGAGACGGTCGAGGACAGCAGCAGGCCCACCACCATCGGCAGCATGTACACGCCGGACAGGGTCGGCGAGATGCCGTGGACGACCTGGAGGAAGGTCGGCAGATAGGTCATCGCTCCGAACATGGCGAACCCGATGATGAAGCTGATGACGGCTGCCAGGCTGAAGGTGCGGATGCGGAAGAGCTTGAGCGGGAGGACGGGTTCGGCGGCCCGGTGCTCGACGGCCACGAAGGCGACGGCCAGCACGACACCGAGGACGGCCAGCACGATGATCTGCGGCGAACCCCACGCCCAGGTCGTCCCGCCGAGCGAGGCGACCAGGACCAGGCAGGTGGCGACCGAGGCGATCAGGAGGGTGCCGAGGTAGTCGATGACGTGGTGCGCGGACCTGCGCGGGATGTGCAGGGCGGTGGCGATCACGGCGAGGGCGACGACGCCGACGGGCAGGTTGATGTAGAACACCCAGCGCCAGCTCAGATGCTCGGTGAACAGCCCGCCCAGCAGTGGCCCGAGCACGCTGGTGGTGCCGAAGACGGCCCCGAACAGCCCCTGGTACCGCCCGCGTTCCCGGGGCGGCACGATGTCGCCGACGATCGCCATGGACAGCACCATCAGCCCGCCGCCGCCGAGCCCCTGCAGCGCCCGGAAGCCGATGAGCTGCGGCATGTTCTGCGCCATGCCGCACAGGGCGGAGCCGATGAGGAAGATGACGATCGCGGTCTGGAACAGCCTCTTGCGCCCGTACTGGTCGCCGAGCTTGCCCCACAGCGGGGTGGCGGCGGTCGAGGCCAGCAGATAGGCGGTGACGACCCAGGACAGGTGCTCGAGCCCGCCGAGGTCGCTGACGATCGTGGGCAGCGCCGTGGACACGATGGTCTGGTCGAGCGCGGCGAGCAGCAGTCCGAGGAGCAGGGCTCCGATCGACACGAGGACGTTTCCGGCGACGCGTTCGTCGGTCTGCGTCGGAGCGTACGTATCCACGGCCATGAGACCTCCCAGGCTCTCGTGGGCACCTTCCATCGTGAACGGTGTGCTCTGTTCCGGCCTGTCGAGTCCTGCGCGGGGCGGGATTTCCGGGCCGTTCCGGGGTTTCTGTCCGGTTCGGTCCGGGGTTTCCGGGGGGCTTGCCAACGAGATGTGTGGGAGGTCTGGATAATCTCTGAAGCTCGCGAGGGGACGCGAGGGGAGCAGGTGGAGATCGTGACGAACGAGACGAGCGGGACAGGCGGGGCGGGCGCACAGGGCAACCACTGCCCGCAGTGCGGCACGCCACGGGCCGCCGACAACACCCCGGCGTGCGCCTGCGGCCGCGAGGCGTCCGACGCCCTGCGCGACGTACGCACGGCGGAGGCAGCGGCGGCTGAGGACTTCGATCCACTGCGGATACGGCCTTACGTGGAGCTGGAGCCGTTTGCGGAGGGAGGCGAGGCGGACACAGGTGGTGCCACCGAGCCGGAGCGCGCAGCGGAGGCGACGATGGCCTTGCGCGCCGTGCCCGCCGTGCCACCTGTGGCCACCACGGCGTCCGAGCCGGCCACGACCGACCTGAGCCTGTTCGAACGGGGCGAGGACGGCCCGGAACCGGGGGCAGGCACGGCACGCCCCCCGCGCCGCCGCTCCCGCCGGGTCATGCTCCTCTCCGTGACCGGAGCCGCGGTGGCAACGGTCGCGGCGGCCGGTTTCGCGAGCGGCCTGCTGTCCTACGACACCCCGACGCGCAACGGGGCCGCACCCCAGGACCTACGGCAGAGCGTGCCGGACGCGACGACGACCGACACGGCATCGGTGCCGGTGCCGGAATCCACGGCGGCCCAGGCGGAGCCCGAGTCGCCCTCGGCCTCGCCCGCCACGAACCCGAGCCCCTCCCTCACCCCGTCGGCGACAAGGTCGACCACGCCTCCGTCAGCCACCGCTTCCCGCTCGGTGCAGCCGACCCAGACGGCCACGCTCACCAGTTCGGCCGACGCGGAACAGCCCGCCGCAGCTCCGGTCCTGCGCCGCGGCGACAGCGGCGCCGAGGTGACCGAACTCCAGCTCCGCCTTCGCCAGTTGAGCCTCTTCTACGGCAAGGCGAACGGCAAGTTCGACAACCGCACCGAGAACGCCGTTCGTACGTACCAATCGACCCGGGGCATCGGAGGGGACGAGTCGGGGGTGTACGGGGCGGCGACCCGGGCGAGCCTGGAATCGGAGACGACGCAGCCCTGACCGAACGCGCCTACCCCACTTCTTCCTGGGCGTGCTTGAGCCTCATCCGCGCGTCCACCCGCTCGGCCGTGGCCACCTCCGCCCAGAAGCGGTGGCCGCTCACGAACACGGCCAGTTCGTGCTCCCGCTGCCGGAGCTTCTCCACCTCTGCCTGCTCGTCGTCCGTCCACCCCGGCGACGCCGGACGCTCCACCTTGCGCCAGCTCTGGGTGTCACTGAACCCGTCCAGCGGTTCCACCGACCAGGGAAGCCGCTTCAACAGGGCCGAGAGCTCGGCCCGGACCTGATGCAGCTCCTCCTGACCGGCGAGGAGGTCACTCGGAAAGTCATAGGTCTCAGCCACGCGGCAATGCTACGCCTGTTCGATTTTGAGAGGCGAGTTCGTTCCCGAGGTTCACACGAACGATGAAACG
The DNA here is from genome assembly GCF_014647875.1 of Streptomyces brasiliensis. GTDB lineage: Bacteria > Actinomycetota > Actinomycetes > Streptomycetales > Streptomycetaceae > Streptomyces > Streptomyces brasiliensis. The sequence goes on from NZ_BMQA01000006.1 coordinate 61,784, forward strand.
ACGGTGACCGGGTCTGCGGAACACGGGGACGTCACCCGGGGGAGGACGGGAAGAGCGCGCCTGAGGGACACTGGCGCCATGTGCCGGAGCATCAAGACACTTCGTCCGCCCGTATTGGAAGACGACGCCACGGAGGAGGAGATCAGGGCCGCCGCGTTGCAGTACGTGCGGAAGGTCTCCGGGTTCCGGGCGCCCGCCGCCCACAATCAGGAGGTCTTCGAGCGCGCGGTCGACGCGGTCGCGCAGGCCACCGCCGAACTGCTCGGCGGGCTGGAGATCCGCGGGCAGGCCGTGCGGAGCTCCGCCGGCTGACGGCCTTCCTACGAGGTCTGCTCCTGCTGCGTCTCCGGCTCCCGTCGCATCAGGTACGTCGCCCCCGCGCCCGCAGCGAACAGCGCCACGAGGGACACCCCCGTCGCCAGCCAGGTCGCGCCCAGCCACTGCGCGCCGAAGTAGCCGAGGGCGACGCTGTAGGCGGCCCAGGACAGGCCGGCCAGCGCCGACCAGGGCAGGAAGTCACGGACCCGGCGGTGGGCGGCGCCCGCGCACAGGGAGACGATGGAGCGGCCGGCCGGGGCGAAGCGGGCGAGGACGACCAGGGCGCCGCCGCCCCGGGCGAGGGCCTGGCCGAGGCGTTCCTGCGCCGTGGTGAGGCGGCGGGACCGGGCGATCGCCCGGTCCAGCCGTTCGCCGCCGCGCCAGGCGAGCCGGTACGCCACCAGGTCGCCGAGGACGGACGCGGTGGCCGCACAGAGGATCAGGAAGACTATGTCCGGCACCTTGTGCGCGACACCGCCGGCCGTCGCCGCGGTGGCCGCCGTGATCACGAGGACGCCGCTCGGCAGTACGGGCAGAAAGACGTCCAGCAGGACCGACAGGGCCACCATGGCGTAGATCCACGGCCCGGCGGTCAGCGACCCCACGCTCTCCAGCAAGACGACTCCCCGATGATCCCCCGATGACAGCCATAGAGCGTACGCCGCGGGTGTGACGGAAGGGTCACCGGGGCCTGGAGAGAATCGATAAATCGTCGAGGCCACCCGGGACGAGCCGGATCAGGGCGGCGGTACCGATCGAGGGACCCGGGTCAGGTCCACGTCTGCCCGGTCAATGCTTGCAAGTAAGGCTCGGGCGCGGTGCGTCTCGACATGTACGGCCTCCGGCGCGCGGTCGACCGGACCGGCCGCCGTGAGCGGACGGCCCGCCGCATCATGCCGCCGCCGACCCCGGAAGCCAACGCGCGTCCCAGACGTCGCTGTTGTCCCTCACGCAGGGGTGAGGGTGGACTCCTCCACTGTCTCGAGGCTGCCGTCGGCACGTGCCTGCTCCAGACGCAGCCGAGCCGAACGCCCGTTCAAGGCAAGGGTCATGAGCTGGTTGCCGAACCACGGTCCGCCCGTTTTACGCCAGTTGACGGGTGGCGGGGAACAGCGGCCGTGCCGGGCGAAGCGCCGCCCGAGGACCCGGGCCGCCGCGCTCCAGCCGAAGCGGAAGCCGACCCGTATCGACAGGGGGATGGAGTTGTGCACCGGCGAGCAGGTGAGTTGCAGTACGCGGGCGTCGGGTGCGCCGGACGGCCACGACGGCTCGGCGACGTACGCATGATGGACGTCCCCGGACAGCACGCAGACCGTAGCCGGCGCGTCCGTCCCCGACCCGGCCTCGGCGAGCAGTGCGGCCAGCGTGGCGAACGACGCCGGGAAGGCCGCCCAGTGCTCCAGGTCGGCGGCGCGGCGCAGCCGCTCGCCGAACCGCGCCCAGCGCGCGCCGCGTTCGCCCCGGCACAGCGCCGCGTCCCAGGTCTCGGCGTCGTGCACCAGGTGCGGCAGCAGCCAGGGCAGCGAGGTGCCGACGAGGAGATGGTCGTACGACCCCCGGTCCCCGAGCGCCTGTTCACGCAGCCAGCGCTCCTCGCCCGGGTCGAGCATGGCGCGGCTGCGCTCCTCGAGCACCCGCGCGGCCCTGGTGTCCACCATCAGCAGCCGTACGCGCCCGAAGTCGCGCCGGTAGCTCCAGCGCACGGAGGCAGGGTCGACGTCGGCCTTGGCTGCGAAGGCGCGCAGCACGTCGGTGCCGTCCGGGGTCTCGCGGACGGCCGCGTAGAGCGGGTCGGCGGCCAGTTCGGCCGGGGTCAGATTGCCCAGGTGCTGGTGGACCCAGTACGACATCAGGCCACTGAGCAGCCGTTCCTGCCACCAGTCGGTGGCCCGCATGTCGGCGAGCCAGGAGGCGGAGGTGTTCCAGTCGTCCATGACGTCGTGGTCGTCGAAGATCATGCAACTGGGCACGGTGGACAGCAGCCAGCGCACCTCGGGGTCGAGCCAGGACTCGTAGTAGAGCCGGGTGTACTCCTCGTAGTCCGCGACCTCGCTGCCCGGCGGGTCGGACAGGCCGCGGCGGGCGGCGAGCCAGCGGCGGGTGGCCCGCGAGGTCTCGTCGGCGTACACCTGGTCACCCAACAGCAGCAGCACGTCCGGGCGTTCGCCGTCCGGGTCGGCGGCCATCCGGGCCGCGAGCGAGTCGAGGGCGTCGGGGCCGACGGGGTCCTTCTCGTCGGCCGGGGGCGCGGCCCAGCGGCAGGAGCCGAAGGCGACGCGGACGTCGTCCGTACCGTCGGGCGTACGGATCACGGAGGGCGGGAAGCGGGAGTCGGGCAGCGGCCACACGCGGGTGCCGTCGAGGAACACCTCGTACGACGAAGAGGCGCCCGGTGTGAGGCCGGTCACCTCGATCAGCGCGTAGTGATGACCCGCCACCTGGAAGGTGCGGGCGGCGCCGCCCGCACCGTCGTCACAGCGCACCTCGGCGGCGCACGGACGGCTCGCCTCGACCCAGACGGTCGCGGTCGAGCCGCCGGCGTACCTCAGCAGTGGTCCCAGGCGCAGTCCGGCCATGATCTCCCCTCCTCCGTCGCCCCGTACGGTACGGAACGACGGAGCCAGTTGGGGAGGTTCCGGCGGTCAGCCGCTCGGGTGCGAGGTCAGCAGCCGCTCAGGTAGCTGGTGAGCGCGCTCTTCTCGGCGGAGTCGACGGAGAGGTTGTAGTAGTACTTCACCTGGACCCAGGCGCGCACGTAGGTGCAGCGGTAGGCCGTGCGGGACGGCATCCAGGTGGCCGGGTCCTGGTCGCCCTTGGACTGGTTGACGTTGTCGGTGCCGGCGAGGAGCTGGGGCCGGGTCACGTCGTTGGCGAAGGCCTGGCGCTGGGCGGTGGTCCACTTGCTCGCGCCGGAGTCCCAGGCCTCGGCGAGCGGGACGAGGTGGTCGATGTCGACGTCGGAGGCGGCGGACCAGGTCGCGCCGTCGTAGGGGGAGTACCAACTGCCGCTCTGCGCAACGCAGGCGGAGTCGGTGACGACGTTGCTGCCGTCCCGCTTGAGGATGTACTCACGGGTGTTGCAGGTGCCGCTGATGGTGATCCAGGTCGGGAACAGGTCGCGGCTGTAGCCGGTGCGGTTCTCGGTGGCCACGGTCAGCTGGGAGAGGTAGCTGCGGGCCGTGGAGGCGCTGACGGGGGTGGGGAGTGCGGCGGAGGCGGTCGGGGAGTTGAAGAGCGCGACAGAGGCTAGAAGACCCGTGAGCGCCGTGAGTATGCTGAACCGTCGACGCGCGTAGAACTTCGACATGCGAACTCCCTTGAGGGGTGGGGGTGTTGGACCGCGGGCGAGGGAATGCTCGCGATCCGGTGTTGCTGGGAGGTGTGCGCGCGGTAAGAAGCTAGTGACACGTACATGACATGACAAGGTTCAGGGCTGGACTTTTCCGTCGGTTACCATGGGTGGCGCAGAAGGGGAGTAGCTCTTCGCCGGACCGTCGACACACTGCTCAGCTCGTCTGAGCCGGCGCCCGGAGGCAGGTTCCGTGCGGACCGGCCAGCGAGACCTTCGGCAACGCAGTGCATGCCCGTGTCCCACAACACGGGCGCCGAGTGTGCTGCCGTGCCGAGGTGTCGTGATCGCGAAGCTCAACACTCTCGGTGGGGCGGCCCCCGACCGATTGAGGAACCTTGATCAGCATCACCGTGACGGCGCTCGTCTTCGGCGTCGTCTTCCTGGCCGAACTGCCGGACAAGACCGCGCTCGCCGGCCTCGTCCTGGGCACCCGCTACCGCGCCTCGTACGTCTTCGCGGGCGTCGCGGCCGCCTTCGCGCTCCACGTGGCACTCGCCGTCGCGGCGGGCAGCGCGCTGACCCTGCTGCCGCAGCAGATCGTGCACGCACTGACCGGCGTGCTGTTCCTGGGCGGAGCGGCGATGCTGCTGCTCAAGAAGGACGAGGACGAGGAGCAGGTACGGCAGCCGGAGAATCAGACCTTCTGGAAGGTCGCCGGCACGGGATTCATGCTCATCCTCGTCGCCGAGTTCGGTGACCTCACGCAGATCATGACGGCCAATCTCGCGGCCCGTTACGACGACCCGCTCTCCGTCGGCCTCGGCGCGGTGCTGGCGCTGTGGAGTGTGGCCGGGCTGGGCATCGTGGGCGGAAAGGCGCTGATGAAGCGGGTGCCGCTGAAGCTGATCACGCAGATCGCGGCGGTACTGATGCTGGCGCTGGGCGTGTGGAGCCTGTGGGAAGCCGTGGCGGCGTGAGCTGAACGTCAGGTGAATGCTCGCCGGTGCGGTGGCGCGATGCCGTGGTTATTTTGTACCGTGAGGAAACAAAGTGGCCTCCGCCCGTTTTCCCTGACCGGCGGGCGGGGCCGCCTTGTCCCCTCCGGGGCTCTGGCCCCGGGCGCCGAGCACCGCACCTTGGAGCTGCCCATGCCGCCCACCGTCCTCACCACCCGCGCCCTTCTCCTCGACATGGACGGCACCCTGGTCAACTCGGACGCCGTCGTCGAACGCATCTGGCGGCGCTGGGCCGAGGGACACGGGCTGGACGGCGACGAGGTGATGAAGGTCGTGCACGGCCGGCAGGGCCACGCGTCGATGGCCGTGCTGCTGCCCGACCGCCCCATGGAGCAGAACCTCGCCGACAACGCGCGGATGCTCGCGCAGGAGACGGCCGACGTGGACGGCGTGGTCGAGGTCCCCGGCGCGGCCGTCTTCCTCGCCTCCCTGCACGACCTCCCGCACGCCCTGGTCACCTCGGCGGACGTCGCCCTGTCCACGGCCCGCATGACAGCGGCGGGCCTGCCCCTCCCCGACGTCCGCATCACGGCGGAGTCGGTAGGCGCGAGCAAGCCAGACCCCGAGGGCTTCCTGAAGGGAGCGGCGGAACTGGGCGTGGCCCCGGCGGACTGCGTGGTCTTCGAGGACTCGGGCGCGGGCATCACGGCGGGCCGAGCGGCGGGGATGCGAGTGGTGGGCGTGGGGGCGCGTGCGGGGGCCCACGGGCCGGATGTGGTGGTACGGGACCTGACGGAGGTACGGGTCGCGGGGGCGAAGGACGGGACGATCCGGCTGGAGATCGGCAGGGCGGAGGCCTAGGGACTGCGGGTCGGCCCGGCGGCGGCCGGGAGATCGCGGTTCGGCCAGGCGACGGCCCGGGGATGGGCGGACGCGTCGAAAGCGAGCGGTTCACCCGGGCGTGGACGTGATGATCCGCCGCAGACCGGCGAAGCGACAGCCCGGGAACGGGCACACGCAGCGGAGGCGAGGGGTTCGCCCGGGCGGCAGAGGCGGCGATCCGCACGCACAGCGGCGAGGCCGCGTACCCGAAGCGCCGAGCGCCTTCGCCACGCGCGAGCCGTGAACAGCTCGACCCGCCCGAACACCGGCGAGATCACCGGAGGGACAGGCGGCCACCTCGGCCACGCGTCCGCAGAGCTGCGGACGTGACCGTCCGCTCGCACACCGGCAGCACCGCGGCCCGGGTCCCGCCGAACACCTCAGCCCTACCCGCTCTCCCGAGCCGTTTCCCCGCCGCCCGTGCTCACTCGGCCGCGTCTCTGATCACCAGCACCGGGCACGGGGCGTGCTGGACGCAGTGCTGGGCGACCGAACCGAGGAGCAGGCCCTTGAAGCCTCCGAGGCCTCGGCTGCCCACCGCCAGGAGTGAGGCGCCGCGGGCCGCGTCGAGCAGGACGCTCGCTGCGGTGCCGTAGCTGACCACCGCGCGGACCTCCACCGCGGGGCTCGTCCCCACGACCGACTCCACCGCATCCTCCAGCGCTTCACGGGCCCGTCCCTCCAGCGCCGCGTTCTCCGTGCTCGACGGCGGCAGCCAGCCGAGTGAGCCGTGGTACTGCGGGATCTCCCAGGCAATCACCGCCTCCACCACGGCACGGCTGAGTTCCGCCTGGCGCACTGCCCAGCTCAGGGCCTTCTTCGATCCCTCCGAGCCGTCCACCCCGACCACGATGCGGTCGCGGCCCTCGTTCCGCTCGGCCATCCGGTTTCCTCCTCGTCCTTCCGGTTCTCAGCCGAAGACCACGTTGGACGCCGACGGCACGGACAGCGCCCCCGCGGGTCGTGGTACGCCCGTCGCGGTGTCCAGGTCGAACCACGTGACATCCCCCGAGCGCTCGTTCGCCGCGTACAGATGACGGCCCGAGGGGTCCAGTGCCAGGTCGCGGGGCCACTCGCCGCCGCACGGCACCGCCGTCACCAGCTCCGCCCCCTCCCCCGAACCGTCCAGAGCGAATACGGCCACCGTGTCCGTGCCCCGCACCCCCGCCCACAGGTGACGGCCGTCGTGCGCGACCACCGGGGCCGACGGCTGTACCGGGACGTCGATGCCCTCCGGGAACAGTTCGGCCTCCCCGGCCGGCTGAAGCACCCCGGCCACCGCGTCCCAACGGCACACCACGACCGCCGGCCTCAGCTCGCCGAGGACGTACGCGTGGCCCCCGGACGGGTGGAACGCCAGATGCCGTGGCCCGGTGCCGGGCGGGAGCGTGGTCGTACCGTGCAGGGTCAGGTTCCCCGTCAGCGCGTCGAGGGCGCACACCCGTACCGCGTCCGTGCCGAGGTCGACGCTGAGCACCCAGCGCCCCGACGGATCGGGCAGGACCTGATGGGTGTGCGGCGCGCGCTGGCGCTCCGGGTGCGGTCCCGAACCGGTGTGGCCCAGCACGCTGCTCGGCGGCAGCGGCCGGCCCGCTCCGGTCAGCGGCAGCACGCTGACACTGCCGGAGCCGTAGTTGGCGGTCAGCAGACAGCCCTGGGCGAGTGCGAGGTGCGTCGGCTCGTCGCCGCCCACGAGTACGGGCTCGCCGAGCGGGCTCGGCTCCGGCCCCGCGACGTCGTACGCGGCCACCGAGCCCGGTGCCACCTCGGACACGGCGTACAGGACGGGCCCGGTCTCCGCGTGTCCGACGGCCAGGTACGACGGGTCGGTGACCGGATCGGCGATCACACCCGTCGCCGTCAGTGCACCTGTGCGCGGGTCCACGTCCGCCACGACGATCCCCCGCCCGCCCGACGACGTGAACGACCCGACGAAGCACCGTCCCGCGTTCCTGCCGGCCATGCGCCCTCCGTCCTCCGCCCGGCGAGCAGCGCGGCGGCAGCACCACGATTCAGGCGAGGTACGGAGGCGCCGCGGATTCGCCTCGCGACATGACCCGGGTTCACCGGAACGTACGAGCGGCGGGGCACGCCACCGGGCGGGCCGGGGCCCGCTCTGAGACGGTGGCCGAGGGTGCCCCACGGAATCGTGGGCCGGCGAACGTTCCTGGTGACGGCAGCGGACCGATGGAAGGGCGACACGGTGAAGGCGTTTGTGATGAAGGAGATCGGGCGCGTCGGCTTCATGGAGAAACCCGTGCCCGAACCAGGGCCCGGCGATGCCGTCGTACGCACGACCAAGGCCCTCATCTGCACCTCCGACTCCCACACCGTCCAAGGGGGCATCGGGCCGCGCCAGAACCTGACGCTGGGCCACGAGGCGGTGGGGATCGTGCACGCCGTGGGCAGTGAGGTCAGGGACTTCCGTCCCGGTGACCGGGTGCTGGTCGGTGCCATCACGCCGGACTGGAGCGACCTCGCGTCCCAGAACGGCCATCCGTCGCAGTCGGGCGCGCCGCTGGGCGGCTTCAAGTTCGCCAACACCAAGGACGGGGTGTTCGCCGAGTACTTCCATGTGAGCGACGCCGACGGCAACCTGGCGAAGATCCCCGACGGCATTCCCGACGAGGCGGCGGTCTACTGCGCCGACATGCTGTCCACCGGCTTCATGGGCGCCGAGAAGGGCGACATCCCGATGGGCGGGACCGTGGCCGTGCTCGCGCAGGGACCGGTCGGGATGATGGCGACCGCGGGCGCCCGGCTCCGCGGCGCCGGACTCGTCATCGGCGTCGAGTCGGTGCCCAGCTGGCAGAAGCTGGCGCGGACCTACGGCGCGGACGAGATCGTGGACTTCACCCAGGAGGACGTGGTCGAGCGGATCCTCGAACTGACCGACGGCCAGGGCGTGGACACCGCCATCGAGGCGCTCGGCGCGGACGTGACGTTCCAGACCGCCGTCAAGGTGACCAAGCCCGGCGGGACCGTCTCGAACACCGGCTACTTCGGCGAGGGCGAGTTCGTGCACATCCCGCGTGTCGAGTGGGGCGTCGGCATGGCCGACAAGACCATCGCGTCCGGGCTCTGCCCCGGCGGGCGGCTACGGATGGAGCGGCTGCTGCGGGTGCTCGAGAAGGAGCGCGTCGATCCGACGCTCATGACCACCCACCGGTTCTCGTTCGACGAGATGGAGCGGGCCTTCGAGGTGTCGGACAAGAAGCTCGAGGACGTCGTGAAGGTACTGGTCGGCTTCCCGCAGTGAAGCGCGTGAAGGGGCTCGGACGTCAGGGAAGCGAGGCCGTATGTACGATCCCGATCCGCCGTTCCGGCCGGTGCGCAGGCGGGACGGTTATCTCCCACTGGAGGATCTCGGCCTGATCGGGGACGGCACCACGGCGGCACTCGTGGGGCTCGACGGCTCCATCCCCTGGATGTGCCTGCCGCGCTTCGACTCCGAACCGCTGTTCTGCGGTCTGCTGGATCACACGCGCGGCGGCCACTTCACCGTGGCGCCCGAGGATGTCGTGGAGGCGCGGCAGCGGTACGAGGGCGACACCGGCGTGCTCGTGACGGAGCTGCGCACGGCGACCGGTCTGGTGCGCCTCACCGACGCGCTCGCCCTGCGCTCCGGCGCCGATCTCACGGACGACCTGCCCGCCGGGCGTTCCGAGCTCGTGCGGTCGGCGGTCGTCGTGGACGGGAACGTACGCCTGCGGGCGGAGCTGGCGCCGCGCGGCGACGGGCAGGCGCACGCACGGTTCAGCGGACTCGAGGTACGGCCCGCCCGGCAGCCGGGGCTGCGGCTCCATCTGCGCTCCAACCGCCCCCTGGACGGCCTGCGCACCACCCACGACCTGCACCAGGGCGAGCGCCTCGACCTCGTGCTGTCGTGGGGGCGCTTCCACCGCCACCACCGCTTCGACGCCGACGCCATGCTGACGGGCACCGCAGACGCCTGGCACCGCTGGATGCGTCACTTCTCCTACGGCGGCCCCCAGGAGGCCCTGGTCAGACGCGCCGCGCTCACCCTGAAGATGTGCGACGACTGGGCCAGCGGCTCCCTGGTCGCGGCACCCACCTCGTCCCTGCCCGCACCCATCGGCGGCATCCGCAACTGGGACTACCGCTACGCCTGGATCCGTGACGCGGCGTACGCCGTGTTCGCGCTGCGCCGCATCGGCTTCGGCAGCGAGGCCGACTCCTTCCTCGGCTGGGTCCTCGACGCCTTCGAACAGAGCCGGCAGCCCCGCATCATGTACACCGTCGAGGGCCGCACGGTGCCCGAGGAAGTGGAGGACGCCGAGCTGGAGGGCTATCGGCGCTCGTCCCCGGTGCGCTGGGGCAACAGCGCGGCCGACCAGCGCCAGCACGACGTCTACGGCGAGATCCTCGACTGCGCCGACCAGTGGCTGCTCGCGGGCGGCAAGATCCAGCCCGCGGTGTGGGAGGGGCTGGCCGGGCTCGCCGACAGCGCGGGGCAGGCCTGGCACCGGCCGGACCAGGGGATCTGGGAGGTGCGCAGCGAGGGACACGCCTTCACCTACTCGGCCGGGATGTGCCAGGTGGCGCTCGACCGGGCCGTACGCATCGCCGAGCGGCACGGGCTGCCCGGCCGGACCGAGGAGTGGCGCGCGTCGGCCGAGCGGCTGCGGCGGCTGATCCTGGAGGAGTCCTGGGACGAGGACGCTGGGACCCTGAGCGTGCACCTGAACGGCGGCGGAGTCCTCGACGCGAGCCTGCTGGCGCTGCCGCTGCGCGAGGTCGTACCGGCCGACCACCCGCGCGTGGTGGCCACCACGGCGGCCGTGGCCGAGCGTCTGTCGGCCGGCGACGGGCTGCTCTACCGCTATCTGCACGATGAGTCCCCCGACGGCCTCGCGGGCGACGAGGGCGCCTTCATGCTGTGCAGCTTCTGGCTGGTCGACAACCTCGTCAAGCAGGGCCGCACGGAGGAGGCCGAAGAGCTGTACGACTCCCTGTGCGAGCGGGCCAGTGCACTCGGGCTGCTGTCGGAGCAGGTCCATCCGTCCACAGGAGAGTTCATGGGCAACTTCCCCCAGGCATTCAGCCACATCGGCATCATCGCGAGCGGTGTGAACCTCGACCGGGCGAAGGCGGGGACCCGACGGTGATCGACCGGATCGTCCTCCTCGGCGCGACGGGTGACCTCAGCGCGCGCTACCTCCTTCCGGCCCTGGCGGCCCTGCGGACGGCGGGACACATCGGCGACGGATTTCGGCTGACCGGCGCGAGCCGCGAGGACTGGAGCAGCGAGAAGTTCCGGGACTGGGCCGCCGAGCAGCTCGACCGCCACGGCGAGTCCTTCCCCGCCGACGCCCGGCGGGCGGTCGCGGCGTCGGCCGACTACCGGAGGGCGGATGTCACCGACGCCGCCGACGTCCGGGCGGCCGTGGCCGGTGACGGACCCGTGGCCGTCTATCTCGCGCTGCCCCCGTCGCTGTTCCCCCGCGTGGTCGGCGCGCTGCACGACGCCGGACTGCCGCCGGGCAGCCGGATCGTGCTGGAGAAGCCGTTCGGCGAAGACCTGGACAGCGCACAGGAGTTGAACCAGCTGCTCGCCGAACTGGTCCCGGAGCAGGCGGTGTTCCGGGTCGACCACTTCCTGGCCATGACGACCGTGCAGAACGTGCTCGGCAGCAGACTCGCCAACCGCGTGCTCGAACCCCTGTGGAACAGCACCCACATCGCCGAGATCGAGATCGTCTGGGACGAGACCCTCGCCCTGGAGGGCAGGGCCGGCTACTACGACCACGTCGGCGCGCTGAAGGACATGGTGCAGAACCATCTGCTGCAGGTGCTCTGTCTGGTCGCCATGGAACCGCCCATCACGCTGGGCGAACGGGATCTGCGTGACCGCAAGGTCGACGTGCTGCGGTCCGTCCGTCCGCTCACCGACGACGACGTGGCGCATCACACGCGCCGCGCCCGGTACGCGGCGGGCCGCATGGGCGCCCATGACGTACCGTCGTACACGGACGAGGAGGGTGTGGACCCGAGCCGCCGCACCGAGACCTTCGCCGAGGTGGAACTGGAGCTGGACAGCTGGCGGTGGGCGGGGACGACGTTCCGGCTGCGCAGCGGCAAGGCGCTCACGGCGGACCGCAAGGAGGTCGCGGTGCGTTTCCGTCCGGTCCCCCATCTGCCCTTCGGGCTCGGCAGTGCGGCCGTGCCGAATGTGCTGCGTTTCGGACTGGAGCCGGAGGGCCTGACCCTCGACCTGATGGGCACGGGCTCCCGGGCCGGTGACCTCACCGAGCTCGCACTGGCCGCCCGCATGGACCCACCCGGCCTGCCCGCCTACGGCAGGCTGCTCCTCGACGTCCTGAACGGTGACCCCGCCCTGTCCATCCGCGGCGACGAGGCGGAGGAGGCGTGGCGTGTCCTCGCCCCGGTCATCTCGGCCTGGGAGCGGGACCTGGTCCCCATGGAGGAGTACCCGGCGGGCTCGGCCGGACCGGCGTAGGAGGAGAAGGGCGAGGGCCCGGGCCGTCGGGGAATTCCCCGACGGCCCGGGCCCTGCCGGTGTCCTGCGACTGGTGGGCGCGGACGGTTTCGAACCGCCGACATCCTGCTTGTAAGGCAGGCGCTCTACCCCTGAGCTACGCACCCGGGACGGGCAGGACGAGTCGACAGCCTACATTGCCCCGGGCGGTACCCCGCAAACCCGTATCAGGGGGGTTAGCCCCACCCCGGATCCGGGAGCGGGCCGGATCGTCCCGGCCGGCGCTGATCCCTACGGTCGTGACAGACCCGCATCCGTCCGGCTCAGGGAGAAATCAGCATGACCCGTACCGTGCCCGTTCGTGTCGCCGCAGCCGTCGGGGGCGCCGCGCTCCTCGTCGCCGCCACCGGGTGCGGCGCCTCCGCGGGGGACGACAAGCATCCCGATCACCGTTCCTTCGCGCTGCACGGCCGTACCCTCGTCGTCGACTCCGACGACTCCGCGCTGGAGATCGTCGCCTCTCCCTCGGCGAAGGCAGGGAGCGTCGAGGTGACACGGTGGTTCCAGGCGTCCGTCGTGGCCGGGAAGGATCCCCGGGTGACCTGGGCGATGAAGGGTGACCGGCTGGTGCTGCGGCTGACGTGCTCGGGGTTCGTCGCCGACTGTGCGGTCCGGCACCGTATCGAGGTGCCGCGCGGGGTCTCCGTCCAGGTGCGGGACGGGGACGGGAGCGTGCGGGCACGCGGGTTCAGGGACACGCTCGGGATCCGGACGGCCGACGGGTCCGTACACGTCACCGAGTCCACCGGCCCGCTGGAGGTGCACACCGGCGACGGCTCGGTGCGGGCCGAGGTCGCGTCGGCCCGGGTCCGGATCAGCAGCGGTGACGGTTCGGTACGGCTCCGACTGGGCGTCGTACCCGACCTGGTGGACACGCGCAGCGGCGACGGCTCGGTCACCGTCGCGCTGCCCCGCGCCGCGTACCGGGTCACGGCGCAGTCCCGTGACGGTGCGGTGGACGTGTCGGTGCCACGCGACCCGGCCAGTCCGCATGTGGTCGGCGCCCGTACCCGCGACGGGAAAGTCACGGTGCGAACCGCGAACTGACCGGCCCGTGTGTTCGTCTTCTACGGGTGGGAGAATGACAGCGCCCAGGGCGAATGACAGCACGGGAGAGGGATGTGACGGCGACACCGGCCACGACACCTTCGCAGCCGCGCCCGCCGTTCGCGCGGCCCCGGCGCGGTCCCTCGCCCCTCCGTGACACCCTCACCCTGATCGGCCTGCCCCTGCTCGCCGGCCTCGCGCTGCCGGGCGCGTTCGCGGGCGGCGGCACCCGGCGCTGGTTCGGCGGGCGGTCCGAGAGCCAGCGGGCGGAGGCGCAGGCCGCGAAGGACGCCGCCGCGGCCGCGTTCTACGAACTCGACACCGCCCAGCGGGATCTCCGGATCTCGATAGAGACGATCACCGCCGTCGACGGCTCCCCCGCGGCCCGGCGTGCCGTGTCCGACTTCGAGGCGCTGGGCCGCCGTATCGACGAGGCCAGCGGGCGCTACATCGAGGCCGTGGACGCGCACGACCTCGACCGGGACGGCCTGGAGGCCTCGGCCGCCGTGCGGGCGCGCACCGAGTTGACCGCCGCCATGGACGAACTGGTCCGGGTGAAGCAGGACCTGGACCGGTTCGGCAGCGGTCTCGGGCCGCTGCTCGGCAAGGCCGAGACCCAGCTGGCCCGGCTCGCGCCCGCCGTGGAGCGGGCCCGGCAGGCGCTGCTCGGCGCGTCGAACGCCCTGGACGCCGTACGGGGCTCGGGCCTGAAGGCCGACGATCTGGCCGCCCGGCTCGCCACCCTCTCCCCCGAGCTGACGAAACTCAACCAGGGCGCCGGTCAGCACGGGGTGCCGCAGACGCTGGAGCGGGCCGAGCGGGTGGCCCGGGAGGGCGAGTCGATCCGGGCCGAGGCGGAGCGACTGCCGGAGAAGGCCGCCGAGATCGACCACCGGCTGGTCAGCCTGCGGACCCGGGCCCAGGCCCTGACGACGCGCGCCGGGCAGGTGGACCCGGTGCTGAGCGAACTGCGCCGCCGGTTCACGGCCGCCTGCTGGCAGGACCTGCAGCAGGTGCCGGAGCAGGCCGGAGAGAACGTACGGCAGGCCGAACTGAAGCTGAAGGAGGCGCAGGCCGCGCGGGACGAACAGCGCTGGCCGGACGCCACCTCGCTGCTGTCGACGGTACGGGCGCTGCTGAACACCACCGACGAGGCGGTGTCGGCCGCCGGTGACCGGCTGCGGCGGCTGAACGCCGTACAGAAGGACCCGCAGCAGGAGATCGAGCGCACCAGGTTCGCGATCCGGGACGCTCAGCGGCTGGCCATGGCGGGCCGCTCGACGCCCGACCCGCGGCACGCCCGGCCGCTGGACGACGCCGTGTCCCGGCTGGAGCGGGCGATCGGCACGCTGGAAGGGCGGCACCCCGACTACTGGCACTTCCTGACCGAGACCGAGGCGGTACGGCAGTCGGTGGCACGCGTGGTCGCGCAGATCCGCGAGGACCGCGGCGGCGCCGGGCACTGAGCCGTTGCCGCCGGGCGTCGGCGGGCGGATATTGGGAAGACGCACGGCCTCCGCACACGCACAAGGAGGCGGACATGGCCGCACACGTACTGCACACGGAAAGCCGTCAGCGGATCCGGTTCGACGAGCACCTGCCGGTCGACCACCGCCTGAACAAGGTCTACCGGGTCGGCGCGGGCCTGATGGGCCTGTTCCTGCTCGCCTTCGGCATCCTCGGCCTCACGGACAACATCGGATTCTTCAACACCGGCGGGAACACCACGCTCGGGCTGAACACCAACGGCTCGCTCAGCGTTCTGTCGATCTGCGTGGGGCTGCTGCTCTTCGCCGGCATGGTGATCGGCGGGAACTTCGCGTCCACGCTGAACATGGTGCTCGGCGTCCTGTTCATCCTGAGCGGCTTCCTGAACCTCGCTCTGCTCGACACCCCCCAGAACTTCCTCGCGTTCAAGATCCAGAACGTGCTGTTCAGTTTCGTCGTCGGCATCCTCCTGATGGTGTTCGGGATGTACGGCAGGGTCAGCTCGGTCCTGCCGCACGACAACCCGTACTGGCGGGCCCGCCACCCCGAGGCGGCCGAGGCGGAGCAACAGGCCCGGCAACAGCAGTCGTGACCGGCCCTCAGCGGTTAGCCTGTGCACATGCCTCGCTACGAGTACCGCTGCCGGACCTGCGGCGACACCTTCGAACTGAGCCGCCCGATGGCGCAGTCCTCGGCCCCGGCGACATGCCCTTCGGGCCACGACGACACGGTGAAACTCCTGTCGACGGTGTCGGTGTCCGGCACCAAGTCCCCGACGCCGGCACCCGCCCCTCGCGGGGGCGGCGGGGGTTGCTGCGGCGGAGGTTGCTGCGGCTGACGCTCCGCCGAAGGTGGGGCGCCTGTGCCGCCGGCCGTCTGCGCCGCCATCGTGCCTGATCCCCACCGGCCCGCAGCCGCCTGCGTTCCCCAGGCACCCCGCCCGTGTCGCGCCACCCCGCGCACCCGCACGACGCCGACGGTCTCAGACCACCCCGCCCTGCCGAGTCCCCCGCAGAAACTCGCGCAGGATCCGCTCCCCGGCCAGCACCCCCCGTTCCGGCAGCGCACTGATCGCCGGGGCCGTCCAGCCGCTGTCGGCCAGTTCGCCGTGGCCGGGGCGCCAGCCCCGGTCCGCCGCCAGCAGAAGGTCCGCGTCGAGCAACGAGTCACCCGCCGCCAACGTCAGCTCCGCGCCCGTCCGACGCGCAACCTCCCGCACCGCCGCGCTCTTGGTCAGCGGCTTCGGTACGGCGTAGATCTTGCGGCCCTGCAGGGACACCGTCCAGCCGCGGTTCTCCGCCCACACCGCCAGCTCCTTCACCCAGTCCTCGGGCAGCAGCTCACGCTCCACGACCAGGTAGGCGAACAGATCCTCGGCGACCCGGTGCTTGCGCACCCACGCCGGATCGGCGCTCGCCTCCATATGTGCCCGCACCTCGTCGAGCGGCGCGCTCTCCTCGGCCAGCCGCGCCATCACGCGCGCGTGCCAGTCCGGGTCGGATACGCCGTCCACCAGCAGATGGCCGCCGTTGGCGCAGATCGCGTACGTCGGCGCCGGCCCCGGCAGGTTGATGCGCTGGTACTGCTTGCGCGTCCGCGTGGTCGTCGGCACGAACACCGCCGCGTCCCCGAGGTCGGTCAGCAACTGGGACGCCGTCTCCGTCATGTACGACAGCGGACGGCTCTCGTGCACCTCCACGCACAGCAGCCGCGGCGCCCGCGCGTCCGGCATGGTCAGGGCCAGGGCCGCCGCGGAGTAGATCAGCGTACGGTCGAGGTCGCTCGCCACCAGCACCGGCATCAGACGTTCACCGCCCTGCCGTCGGCGCCGGTCGCCCCGCGCGTGTACTGGGGGTGGATCAACCCGACACAGGTGTACGGCAGTTCGCCGACCTCCTCGACGGGTACGCCCCGCTGCTCGGCAAGCAGCCGTACATGGTCGAGGTCGGAGCCCGCCCCGGCCCGCGCGAGTATCTTCCAGGGCACGCGGCGCAGCAGTACGCGTGTGGTCTCACCGACGCCGGGCTTGACGAGGTTCACGTCGTGGATGCCGTACTCCTCGCTGATGCGCTCGACCGCCGCCCAGCCCTCCCAGGTCGGGGTGCGGTCGGTGGCGGCCAGTTCCTTCACGGCCACGTCCACGGTGTCCGCGACCTCCGGGAAGCGGGCGGCGACCGCGTCGAGGAAGGCCACCGACACGTCCGCGCCGGCGAGTTCGCGGTAGAACTTCGCGCCGTGGAAGTCGTGCGGGCCGACCAGGTCCGCGCGCAGCACCGTACGGGATATCAGGCCGGAGACCGTCGAGTTGAGACAGGCGGACGGGATGAGGAAGTCCTCGCGGGTGCCGTACGTCCGCACGCACGAGCCGGGGTCCGCGAGCACCGCGATCTCCGGGTCGAAGCCGGTGATGCCGTCGGACTCCTCGAACTCCCGGATCGCGTCGGCGAGTTCGCGGGTGATGGCGCCCTTGCCGGTCCAGCCGTCGACGAAGACGACGTCCCGCGGGTCGTGGTGGGCGGCCAGCCAGCGCAGCGCATTGGCGTCGATGCCCCGGCCGCGCACGATCGAGACGGCGTAGTGCGGCAGGTCGAGTCCGTGCCGGAACTGCGCCCAGCGGCGCATCAGCACGCCGACGGGGGTGCCGGCACGGGCGAGGGAGACCAGGACCGGGCGGGATATGGGGGTCCCCCCGTTCGAGCGAAGTCGGGAGTGGGGGAGTTCGGCGAGCACGGTCTCGGTGACGACGCCGACGGCCTGCGCCAGCCGGGCGGCCGAGGCTTCGAGGGCCGTGTGGAACAGCTCCTGGTACTGCTCGCTGGGCTGGTACTCCACCGGCAGCGACTCGGCGTAGTGCGCGCCGCCGCTCTGGATCGCCTCCTCGCGCTCCTCGGTCGGCGCCTCCAGCGTCACGTCCGAGAGGTCCTGGAGCAGCCAGCCCACCTCGTCCGGTGCGTACGAGGAGAAGGCGGGGCCGCGGAGGGGCTCGGGCAGCATGGCGGGCCTTTCGGGGACGAGCGGGGGCTCGGGGACGTACGACGGTACGACCGCGAGCAGGACGTGCGGGACATGGGCGCCGAGCTGGGCCAACAGGCCCTCGGGGGCATGCAGTTCGGGGGTGTCGGCGGCCGAGTCGACGACCGCGACGACGGTGTCGAAGCCCCGTCCGGCGACGTTGTAGGCGTAGCGCTCGCCGGGGCCGTCGGCCGGGTCGTCGTGTGCGGGGAAGACGAGGCGGGTGCGTATCGCGTAGCCGGGGTCGTCGACCGCGAGGACGGGTGAGCGGGTGGTGGTGGAGTACCGCACCTCGCCGCACTGCAGCTGCTCCAGCTCACGGGCCAGCCGGAGCGGCGCGTACATCAGTTCCTCGCAGCCGAGGACGAGAACCCGCCGGGCACCGGCGGGCAGCGCCTCGGCGACCCGCGCGGCCATGGCGGGCAGGGCCCGCTCGAGCCGGTCCCGATGAGCGGGCGTGAACCCGTGCCGGCCACCGTCGGGCAGGCCGGACGGCCAGCGCAGGTCGACACGAACGGGTCGTTCGGGAAGGGCCACTGCGGAACGCATGGCCGCACCACCGGCCGCCCCGTGCCGGGCCACCAGTTCCTGCCCCTTCTCCAGGACACCCTCCGGAAGTCGTACCGTCCCCGAGGCCGCCGCGATCAGGTCCACGCGGGCGCCGATCTCGCGGGCGAAGTCCTCCAGGCGGGCGGCGTCCGCGGGTGCGCGCATGTCGACGAGCGCGACCACGACGTACCGTTTCCGCGGATAGCGTTCGTGCAGGTCACGGATGGTGTTCAGGACCGTGTTGCCGGTGGAGAACTCGTCGTCGACGAGGACCAGGGGGCCGTCGCCGACCAGCAGCGCTGGATCCTCCGGGAGGAGGAGGTGCGAGGTGGCGTGGGAGTGGGACTCCTCGAAGCCGCCCGCCCGCGCGACCCCGGCGACCGGGCGGCGCGTGGAGTGCAGATACGGGGCGAGGCCGAGGCCGTCGGCGACCGCGTGGCCGAGGCCCGTGGCGGTCTCCGCATACCCGAGGACCACCGCGGCGGCCGCCTCCTCGTCGCCGAGCAGCCCGCGCACGCGCCGTCCGAGGGTGACCCCCTGGCCGTACACCACGGCGGGCGACTGCGGTACGTGCTTGCCGAGCACGTTGGAGACGAGCAGGTGCGCGCGCTTGGGGTTGCGGCGCAGCGCCAGCCCGAGGAGGCCGGGCAGCGCGGCGTCGCCCACGAGCTCGACGCCGAGTCGCTCGGCGACCCAACTGCCGGACCAGACCCCGTTGTTCACTGCGTTCTTCATGCGTTCCTCAGGTCGCGCGGTCAGTCGGATATCCCGGCGGCGAGCAGCTCCACGAAGCCGACGTCCTCGTTGGCGACGCCGAAGACCTCGGCCCGCAGCATGGTCCGCTCGGCCCAGGCGCGGTGCGGCTTCACCTCGTTCATCTTGTTCGTGTACGCAGACCTCAGTACACCCCCGCCGCCGCGTTCCGGCCGCATGATGTCCGCCGCGTCGCTGAACTCCTCGTGACTGACCACGGACAGCGCGTGCACGGGCAGGACGTGCGAAGGGTGGATGCAGGTCTTGCCGAGCAGGCCGTTGGCCTGGTCCAGGGAGATCTCCCGCAGCAGCCCGTCCATCGCATGCTCGATGAGGGACTCGCGCAGCTCCACGGCCTGCCCCTCCAGGAAGGGGCTGGTGCGCAGCATCGGCTTGAACATGCGCTCGGGGACCCGGAAGTACTCCCACACGGGCCCGGTCACCGTGAATCCGGTGCCGTCGGCCCGCCCCAGCATGTTCACGACGTCGGCGATCACGGAGGCGACGATCTGGACGTCGTACGCGGTCATGTCGGGAGCGCGCCGCAGGCCGTACGAGGAGCAGAAGTCGGTCACGCCCAGGCGCAGGGCGAGCACCCGGTCGCGGTACTTGTCGACCGCGCGCAAAATGCCCTCCAGGGCCTCCACGCGCGACTCGCGGTAGAGCAGCTCGGGCGACTCGAGGACCGGCATGGCGAACAGCCGGCGTCCGCTGGCCGCCTCGGCGCCGGAGAGGGCCTCCAGGAAGGGGATCCCGCGCTCCTCGGTGAACTTCGGCATCACGAATCCGGACAGCAGCCGGACGGTCGGACCGAGGCGCCGCACGAGATCGGGGATCTGGTCGGGGGTGCGGACCCTGATGAACAGCAGCGGCAGCGCCGCGTCCGCGCGGGAGGACAGGTCGGCGAACTGGCGGACGAGGTTCTCCTCGCCCTCCACGACGTCCGCGTCGGGGATGGAGTCCTCCAGGCACAGCACCATCGAGACCACGCCGCGTTCAGCCTGCTTGACGATGTCGTCGGCGAGCCTCGGCCGCGTTGCCGGGCTGTACAGCGTGGCGCCCAGGGCCACGGAGAGCAGCCGCGCCGGGGAGTCGGCGTTGAACTCGCCCGGCTCCTGGTGGAAGAGGCGCTGTCGCACCTCGGCGGCGATGTGCCCGAAATGACGCATAGAACTCCCCCGTGCCGCCAGGTAAGGCTGTGGATTTCGGTGTGTAGGTGGCCGGTAATAGTACGTATGGATCTATGTCAGTGGTTCCCGCCGGGCATGAACTTCGGGTAACGCAGGCAAACACAGCCTCGATGGACCGCGGCGCCCCCGCATTGTCGTGATCAGGACCGAGAAGGCAGGATGACCGCATGACGCACGCGATGCTGAAGGGGTCGAACGTCCCGCTCGAAGTCACCACGGTCCGCGCCGTGCTGCGCTGGACACCCGGGCAGGGGGTCCCGGACGTCGACGCCTCGGCGCTGCTCCTCGGCCCCGACGGTCGTGTGCGATCCGACGAGGACTTCGTCTTCTACAACCAGCCCCGGCACCCCTCCGGGAAGGTCTGGCGGCTCGGCAAGAAGCGTCTCGCCGAGGGCCTGACCGACACCATCCAGACAGATCTGAACGGTGTCGAGACCGATGTCAGCCGGATTCTGCTGGTCGCTTCGGCGGACGGCATCACGTTCGACCGCGTAAGCGCTCTGCGCATCGTGCTGTACGACGCGACGACCGCGGACGGTGATCCGCTGGCCCACTTCGACATCCAGCCGGAGACGGGGGCGGAGACCGCCCTGATCTGCGGTGAGCTGTACCGGCGGGGGGAGGGGTGGAAGTTCCGGGCGCTGGGCGAGGGTTACTCGGACGGGCTGAAGGGGCTGGCGACCGACTTCGGGATCTCGGTGGACGAGGGTGAGTCTGCTACGGAGCCTGCGGCGGCTCTGCCGGAGGTTTCGCAGCCGTTGCCTCCTGAGGCCCCGGTGGCTGCGGTTCCCACGCAGCCGGCGTACGGGTATCCCCGGGCGGCGCCCACGGCGGTTGCCGCTCAGCCTGCGTACGGGTATCCGCAGGCTCAGTCGGGGTACGGGTATCCGCCGCCGGTCACTGCCGTGCAGGATCCTGAGTTCCGGCTGCCGCCGCAGGGGCCGCAGTTCATCGGGCGGGGCGCCTGACAGCTCGGGGGTGTGGTGCTTGCGCGAGCGCCGGTTGTTCGTGGTTTCTCGTGCCCACGCGGCGGAGCCGCATATCGATACAGCCCCGCGCCCCCTTCCAGGGGCATTTCAGTCGACCTTGGACTTGTAGCCCCGGCCCCACTGCAGGCCCCAGCCGTACAGGCGGTCCAGTTCGCCCTGGAAGCCGTAGACGAACTTCACCTCTCGGCGGACCGTCAGTTCGCCCTTGACGTTCTCGATCAGGACCACCGCGCACGAGCGGGCCTGGGGGTGGCGTTCGTCCAGGCCTATCTCGATGCGTGGCCCGTTGCTCGGATAGAGCGTGACGATCGCGTGGGTGCGGTCGAAGGCCGGGGTCTGGTCGTAGATGTACACGAACACCAGCAGGCGTTTTATGGCGTCGCGGTGGTCGAGGTTGACGTAGATCGTCTCGCCGGAGGCCGAGCCGAAGCGGTCGTCACCGCTGAGCTTGACGTACGGCGGTGAGTTCACGTCGCCGAGGTAGCCGCCGAGCGGCTGTACGACGCCCTTCGTGCCGTCCGCGAGTTCGTAGAGGCACCCCAGGTCGAGGTCGACGTTGACCATGCTCTGCCCGTGGCCGAGAACCTCCGGGGGCTTGAGTGCCTTGAAGGGGTGCCGGAAGAGGCTGGTCCGCTCGACGCCGCCGATGTCGGACGTGCGCATCCGCCAGGTCAGGTTGATGCGCAGATGCCCGGTGGCCGCGTCCTGCTTGGTGAGGGACACCTGCTGGTGCCGCCTGGTGAGCTGGATGGAGTTGGTCGCGGCGTTGCCCGAGTCGAACTCGGCCGCGCGTCCGCCCAGCAGTCCGTCGAAGAAACCCATTCCCGCCCCCACACACGGATGTCAGCACTGCGGGGCGGCCGACCGCGCCGGCCGCCCCGCACAGAGCGTTCCTCACCCACCGGGCTGTCACACCCCGGTGGAGACCTCGGCCTTCTCGTCCGAGCCCGCGTTGCCCTCGGCCGCCGCCAGTGCGCGGTTGCGGCGCACCGAGGACCAGAAGGACCAGGCGATCAGGACGACGCCGACCAGGCCGGTGATGACCTCGTTGATCTCGTGCTGGATGGTGACCATGAGGATCACGGCCAGGGCGCCGATCGCGTAGTGGGCGCCGTGCTCCAGGTACACGTAGTCGTCGAGTGTGCCCTGGCGGACCAGGTACACGGTCAGCGACCGGACGTACATCGCACCGATGCCGAGGCCGAGCGCCATCAGGACGATGTCGTTGGTGATGGCGAACGCGCCGATCACACCGTCGAAGGAGAAGGACGCGTCCAGCACCTCGAGGTAGAGGAACATGAAGAAGGCGGCCTGGCCGGCGAGGACGACGGCCGGCTTCTTCTTGCCGGTGCGGGCGGCCTCTTCCTCCTCCTCGTGCTCGCGTTCCTCCTCGGCTTCGAGCCGGTCCTCGAAGAAGCTGGAGAGACCGCCGACGATCATGTATGTGATCAGGCCGGCGACGCCGGCGATCAGGACCGTCTGTGTCTTGTCGACGTGCGCGCCGCCGTGCTGGTGGGCGTGGGTCGCGAACGTGAAGGAGGTGATCAGCAGGACGATCAGGGAGATGCAGACCGACAGCATGTCGACCTTGCCGAGCTTGGCCAGCGGACGCTCGATCCAGCGCAGCCACTGGATGTCCCGGTCCTCGAAGATGAAGTCGAGGAAGATCATCAGCAGGAACATGCCACCGAACGCGGCGATCGCCGGGTGGGCGTCGGTGACCAGTTCCTGGTAGCGGTCCTTGTTGTTCAGCGCGAGGTTGACGGCCTCGATGGGGCCCAGCTTGGCGCTGATCGCGACGATCGCGACGGGGAAGACGAGGCGCATGCCGAAGACCGCGATGAGCACACCGACCGTGAGGAAGATCTTCTGCCAGAAGGCGCTCATCTTCTTCAGGATTCCGGCGTTGACCACCGCGTTGTCGAACGACAGCGAGATCTCGAGGATGGACAGGATCGCCACGATGCCGAACGCGGTCCACCCCCCGTAGAAGACCGCAGCGACCAGGCCCAGCGCGGTAATCGCGAACGACCAGCCGAAGGTTTTCAGAAGCACTGGCTACCCAATCCTGTATGGGGTCCCCCCAAGCGGAGCTTGGGGGAGGGTCTCTCCCCCACGCCGTGCTCGGCTTTACGAAACGTTGACTCCGAAGTCTAGAGCGATGCCCCGCAGACCCGACGCGTACCCCTGTCCCACAGCCCGGAACTTCCATTCGCCCTGGTAGCGATAGAGCTCGCCGAAGATCATGGCCGTCTCGGTGGAGGCGTCCTCACTGAGGTCGTAGCGCGCGAGCTCCTGGCCGTCGGCCTGGTTGACGACCCGGATGAAGGCGTTGGAGACCTGCCCGAAGGTCTGGCCGCGCTCGTCCGCCATGTGGATCGAGACCGGGAAGATGATCTTGTCGCAGGTCTCGGGCACCTTCGGCAGGTCGACCAGGATGCTCTCGTCGTCGCCCTCGCCCTCACCGGTGAGGTTGTCACCGGTGTGCTCCACCGAGCCGTCGGGGCTCTTGAGCTGGTTGTAGAACACGAACCACTCGTCGCCCAGCACGCGCCCGCCCTGGCACAGCAGCGCGCTGGCGTCCAGGTCGAAGGGGGCGCCGGTGGTCGAGCGCGCGTCCCACCCGAGTCCTACCAGGACATTCGTGAGATTCGGTGCGGCCTTGGAGAGGGAGACATTGCCTCCCTTGGCGAGCGTGACGCCCATGGTGATGGTCCTCCCCTTGGTGGTGCTTCTTCGGTTGTCCTGTGCGTCCGGCGCCGCGCGTAAACGGCGCGGCGCCGGACGGGGTGGTCGCGTCTACGTTGCCGACATCAGACGTTGACACCGAAGTCCTGCGCGATGCCGCGCAGGCCCGAGGCGTAGCCCTGGCCGATGGCGCGGAACTTCCACTCCGCGCCGTTGCGGTAGAGCTCACCGAAGACCATCGCGGTCTCGGTGGAGGCGTCCTCGCTGAGGTCGTACCGCGCGATCTCCTGTCCGCCGGCCTGGTTGACGACGCGGATGAACGCGTTGCGCACCTGGCCGAAGGACTGCTGGCGGTTCTCTGCGTCGTAGATCGACACGGGGAAGACGATCTTGTCGACATCGGCCGGGACCCCGGCCAGGTTGACCTTGATCTGTTCGTCGTCCCCCTCGCCCTCACCGGTGAGGTTGTCACCGGTGTGCTCGACCGAGCCGTCGGGGCTCTTGAGGTTGTTGAAGAAGACGAAGTTCTGGTCGCTGGCGACCTTGCCGGCCGCGTTCAGCAGCAGTGCGCTGGCGTCGAGGTCGAAGTCCGTGCCGGTCGTGGTGCGGACGTCCCACCCCAGACCGACGATGACGGCGGTCAGGCCCGGGGCCTCCTTCGTCAGCGATACGTTGCCGCCCTTGCTGAGGCTGACTCCCACGAGTCCTCCATGTGGTGTCCAGGGGCGGGGAGCCCCGTCGTACGTCGGATACCGGATCAACGATTCGATCCTAGTGACGGGTTCCCGCCCCTCGCAGGCCGTGGACCCGAACGATCACAGGTGTCTCGGGTTCAGAGGGTGTCGAGCGCCTTCACGTACTCGTTCAGGTCACGGGCGTCCGGCAGATCGTTGACCACGGTCCACCGCACGACCCCCTCCTTGTCGATGATGAAGGTCCCGCGGACGGCACAACCCTTGTCCTCGGCGAAGACGCCGTACGCGCGCGAAGTGTTGCCGTGCGGCCAGAAATCGCTCAGCAGCGGGTACTCGAAGCCCTCCTGCTCGGCGAAGACGCGCAGGGTGGGGACGGAGTCGTTGGAGACGGCGAGCAGCTGGGTGCCGTCGTTGACGAACGTCGGCAGATTGTCGCGCAGCTCGCACAGCTCACCGGTGCACACGCCGGTGAAGGCAAAGGGGTAGAAGAGCAGCACCACGTTCTTGTCGCCGCGGAAGTCGGAGAGCTTCACGGTGCGGCCGTGGTTGTCCTTGAGTTCGAAATCGGGCGCCGTGTCGCCGACCTGGATCGCCATCGTCCTGCATCCCTTCGGAGGGGCTGTTCGGGTGAGACCACCCTACGCAGCGGCAGGCGCGCACCGTGTGGCGGCAGGCGCATGGCATATGGGGGCCGGGCTGAGCCCTGAGGCCCAGCCCGGCGAATACCAGCCCGTCCGGCGTTCGAGGACGAGGCCGTCAGGCCGATGCGGGGGTCTGGGAGCGCAGCCCCCAGGGACGGTCACCGCAGCCGACGGTCACCCTTCGGAACCGGTCAGCGCTTCTTCGCGGCCTTCGGCGTCACCAGACGGGAGCCGCTCCAGTCCTTGCCGACGCTGACGCTCTTGGAGGCCGACAGCCCCGCCGTCGTCGCGGCTTCCGAGATGTCGCTCGGCTCCACGTAGCCGTCACGGCCGGTCTTCGGCGTCAGCAGCAGGATCGACCCGCCCTCTTCGATGTACGTGGTGGCGTCCACCAGCACATCCGTCAGGTCGCCGTCGTCGTCGCGGAACCACAGCACCACGGCGTCGGCCACGTCGTCGTAGTCCTCGTCGACCAGGTCGCTGCCGATGACTTCCTCGATGGACTCGCGGAGCTCCTGGTCGACGTCGTCGTCGAAGCCGATCTCCTGGACCACCTGCTCGGGCTGGAACCCCAGCCTGACGGCAGGGCTCGTCCGCTCCTCCGCGTGGTCCGCGGTCGCGCTCACGGGTTGCCTCCTGATCATGTCTTGGTGAATAACTCAGCCACGCGCGTGCGCGAAGCATTGGCCGTAGTCCACACGGGCGGGGCGGATCGCGCAAGTACCCGGCGGTTCAGACCGCCGAAACGGTGACGATCCGGGCCGTGTCGCCCCAACTCCTGGCACCGTACCCCGAGCGGGCGCAGCCCACATCACACCCTTACGTCCCTTTTGCACCGTGTTCTCGTCGGGCGGGCCGGAGAGAGACTCGAGGGAAACCGTACGGACTTCTCGGTTACCTCGCGGTAGAGATGACGTGAGCCGCCCCGAGGTACACGATGGGGAACGGTGCAGACACAGATGATGACAGCGGAAATCGCGACACAAGCAGCCCTCTGACAGGTAAGGAACAGCGTGGCTTCCGGATCCGATCGCAACCCGATCATCATTGGCGGCCTTCCGAGTCAGGTTCCTGACTTCGATCCCGAGGAGACCCAGGAGTGGCTCGACTCCCTGGACGCCGCCGTGGACGAGCGTGGCCGGGAGCGGGCCCGCTATCTGATGCTCCGCCTGATCGAGCGGGCACGTGAGAAGCGCGTGGCCGTGCCCGAGATGCGCAGCACGGACTACGTCAACACGATCGCCACCAAGGACGAGCCCTTCTTCCCCGGCAACGAGGAGATCGAGCGCAAGATCCTCAACGCGACCCGCTGGAACGCGGCCGTGATGGTCTCGCGCGCTCAGCGCCCGGGCATCGGCGTCGGCGGCCACATCGCCACCTTCGCCTCCTCGGCCTCTCTCTACGACGTGGGCTTCAACCACTTCTTCCGCGGCAAGGACGAGGGCGACGGCGGCGACCAGGTCTTCTTCCAGGGCCACGCCTCCCCGGGCATCTACGCGCGCGCGTTCCTCCTCGACCGGCTCAGCGAGGCCCAGCTGGACGGCTTCCGCCAGGAGAAGTCGAAGTACCCGAACGGGCTGTCCAGCTATCCGCACCCGCGCTCGATGCCGGACTTCTGGGAGTTCCCGACGGTCTCCATGGGCCTCGGTCCCCTCGCCGCGATCTACCAGGCGCGGATGAACCGCTACATGGAGGCGCGCGGCATCGCCGACACGTCCAAGTCGCACGTGTGGGCGTTCCTCGGTGACGGCGAGATGGACGAGCCGGAGTCGCTGGGCCAGCTGTCCATCGCGGCGCGCGAGGGCCTCGACAACCTGACCTTCGTCGTCAACTGCAACCTGCAGCGCCTGGACGGTCCGGTGCGCGGCAACGGGAAGATCATCCAGGAACTGGAGTCGGTCTTCCGGGGCGCCGGCTGGAACGTCATCAAGCTGGTCTGGGACCGCACCTGGGACCCGCTGCTCGCCCAGGACCGCGACGGCGTGCTGGTCAACAGGATGAACACCACGCCGGACGGCCAGTTCCAGACGTACGCCACCGAGTCGGGCGCGTACATCCGCCGGCACTTCTTCGGGGACGACCACCGGCTGCGCGCGATGGTCGAGAACATGACCGACGACCAGATCCTGCACCTGGGCCGCGGCGGTCACGACCACCGGAAGATCTTCGCGGCGTTCTCGGCGGCCAAGGCGCACAAGGGCCAGCCGACGGTGATCCTCGCCAAGACGATCAAGGGCTGGACGCTGGGCCCCAACTTCGAGGGCCGCAACGCCACGCACCAGATGAAGAAGCTGACGGTCGCCGACCTCAAGGGCTTCCGCGACCGCCTGCACCTGCCGATCTCCGACCAGGAGCTGGAGTCCGGCCTGCCGCCGTACTACCACCCGGGCCGCGGCTCGGAGGAGATCCAGTACATGCACGACCGGCGCAAGGGTCTCGGCGGTTACGTCCCGACCCGCGTCGTGCGCTCCCGGCCGTTGCCGCTGCCGGACGACAAGACGTACGCGACCGTGAAGAAGGGCACCGGCCAGCAGTCCATCGCGACGACGATGGCGTTCGTACGACTGTTGAAAGATCTCATGCGGGACAAGGAGATCGGCCGCCGCTTCGTCCTGATCGCACCGGACGAGTACCGCACGTTCGGCATGGACTCGTTCTTCCCGAGTGCGAAGATCTACAATCCGCTCGGGCAGCAGTACGAGTCGGTGGACCGCGATCTGCTGCTCGCCTACAAGGAGTCGCCGACCGGCCAGATGCTGCACGACGGCATCTCGGAGGCGGGCTGCACGGCCTCGCTGATCGCGGCGGGCTCGGCCTACGCGACGCACGGCGAGCCGCTCATCCCGGTGTACGTCTTCTACTCGATGTTCGGTTTCCAGCGCACCGGCGACCAGTTCTGGCAGATGGCCGACCAGTTGGCGCGCGGTTTCCTCCTGGGCGCGACCGCGGGCCGTACGACGCTGACCGGTGAGGGCCTCCAGCACGCGGACGGCCACTCCCAGCTGCTCGCCTCGACGAACCCGGCGTGCGTGGCGTACGACCCGGCGTACGCGTACGAGATCGCGCACATCGTCCAGGACGGTCTTCGCCGGATGTACGGCGGCGACGCCGAACACCCGCACGGCGAGGACGTTTTCTACTACCTCACCGTCTACAACGAGCCCATCCGGCACCCGGCCGAACCGGCGGACGTCGATGTCGAGGGCATCCTCAAGGGCATCCACCGGCTGAGCGCGGGCGCGGCGGGCACGGTGCCGGCGCAGATCCTGGCGTCCGGCGTGGCGGTGCCGTGGGCGCTGGAGGCGCAGCGGATCCTCGCCGAGGACTGGAACGTACGGGCCGACGTCTGGTCGGCGACCTCCTGGAACGAGCTGCGGCGCGAGGCCGTGGCCGTCGAGGAGCACAACCTGCTGCACCCCGAGGAGGAGCAGCGGGTGCCGTACGTGACGCAGAAACTCGGCGGCGCCGAGGGTCCGTTCGTGGCCGTGTCCGACTGGATGCGATCGGTTCCGGACCAGATCGCGCGGTGGGTGCCGGGCACGTACCAGTCGCTCGGCGCGGACGGCTTCGGCTTCGCGGACACGCGGGGCGGGGCACGCCGTTTCTTCCACATCGACGCGGAGTCGATCGTGGTGGCGGTGCTGACGGAGCTGGCGCGGGAGGGCAAGGTCGACCGCTCGGTCCTGAAGCAGGCCATCGACCGGTACCAGTTGCTGGACGTCTCGGCGGCCCATCCGGGGGCGGCCGGGGGCGACGCGTAACGCTGCGCGGCCTGGACGGCTGACGGGGGGCGGTGCCTGACGGCACCGCCCCCCGCTTACGTCTTGCGTCGAACGCGAGGCTCCGCACGGGAACACCCGGACGCAGGGTGACGCGGTGTGGTGGTCGTTCACATGCAAGCAGCACGGCATCAGCCGGCCCGTCCGGCCGATGGGGTCTGGGGGCCTAGCCCCCAAGTGCAGCAGTCCCCACCGACCAGCGGACGAAGAACAGCCGAAGCTAGATGTGCCCCATTCCGGCCTCCGCGGAAGCGTTCTCGCCGCGCTTCGTCAGGAACGCCACGAACACCGCCACCACCGCCACACCGGCCGCGACCAGCGACGCCAGGCTCATGCCGGAGATGAACGTGTCGTGGGCCACCGACGTGATCTTCTCGACGATCTGTTCCGGTGTGCCCTTGGCGACCGGCGCCACACCCACCTGGACCGCCTCGGACGCCTGGTCGAGTTGGGCCGGGGTGAGCTTCGGAAGGCCCGCGTCGGCCCAGTTGCCCGGGAGGTCGCCGTCGACCTTGGAGGCCATCACCGCGCCCAGCACGGCCGTACCGAGGCTGCCGCCGATCTGCATCGCGGCCTGCTGGAGACCGCCGGCCACGCCGGACAGCTCCATCGGGGCGTTGCCGACGATGACCTCGGTGGCACCGACCATGACCGGCGCGAGGCCGAGGCCCAGCAGCGCGAACCAGAGCGACATGACACCGCTGCTGGTGTCCGTCTGAAGTGTCGACATGCCGAACATCGCGGCCGCGGTCGCTGCCATGCCGCCCGCGAGCGGAAGGCGCGGGCCGAACTTGGTGATCATCGCGCCCGCGAGGGGGGAGCCGACGATCATCATGCCGGTCAGCGGCAGCAGGTGCAGGCCCGCGTCGATCGGGCTCATGCCGTGCACGTTCTGCAGGTAGAACGTGACGAAGAAGAGGCCGCCCAGGAAGGCGATGGCCATCAGGACCATGAGAACCACACCGGCGGCGAGCGGCACGGAGCGGAACAGGCCCAGCGGGATCAGCGGCTCCTTGACGCGCGTCTCCCAGAAGGAGAAGAGCGCGAAGCCGAGCACCGACGCGGCGATGAACGCCCACGTCCTGCCGTCGCCCCAGCCCCACGCCGGGGCCTTGATGAGCGCCCAGACCAGGCAGAACATCGCGCCGGACAGCAGCGCGATGCCGAGGACGTCGAAGGAGCGCGGCGCCTTCTCGGCGCGGTGGTCCCGCAGGATGAGAAGGCCCAGGACGAGGGCGATGAGACCGACCGGCACGTTGATGAAGAACACCGACTGCCAGTTGACATGCTCGACGAGGACGCCGCCGAGGATCGGGCCGCCCGCGGTGGACGCGCCGATGACCATGCCCCAGATGCCGATCGCCATGTTGAGCTTCTCGGCCGGGAAGGTGGCCCGCAGCAGGCCGAGCGCGGCCGGCATCAGCAGCGCGCCGAACAGGCCCTGGAAGACGCGGAAGGTGACGACCGCGGCGATGCTGTCGGACAGCCCGATGGCGCCCGAGGCGGCCGCGAAGCCGGTCACGCCGATGAGGAAGGTCTGCCGGTGGCCGAAGCGGTCACCGAGCTTGCCAGCGGTGATCAGGGAGACCGCGAGGGCGAGGAAGTAGCCGTTGGTGATCCACTGCACCTGGGCGAACGTGGCGCCGAGGTCCTTCTGGATAGCCGGGTTGGCGATGGCCACGATGGTGCCGTCGAGGGCCACCATCATGACCCCTACGGCGACGGTGATGAGGGTGAGCCACGGATGGCCGCGCAGGCCCGACGCCGGGGCCGGGTCTGCCGTGGCCGCCGGTGCCCGGTCCCCCGCCCCCGCAGCGTCGATGGTGGTCTGACTAGTCATAGCGCAAACGCTAATGTCAGCCCCTGACAGTTGACAAACCAATTCACAAGTCGGTAACTGTCACGTCACTCACAGATAGCCTGAACTGGGAGAACAGTTCGAAGGAGAGGTCCTATGGAGACGCTGCGCGAGCGCAAGAAGCGGCGCACCAAGGACGCGCTCCTACGCGCCGCCGTCGAGCTTTTCACTACAAAGGGGTACGAGGAGACGACCGTCGACGAGATCGCCGACGCCGTCGAGGTCTCGCAGCGCACCTTCTTCCGCTACTTCCCCGGCAAGCAGGAGGCCGCCTTCGCGCTCCAGGAGATAGCGGAGGCGCACTTCGTCGAGGCCGTGCGCGAACGGCCGCCGCACGAGACGCCGCTGGAGGCGCTGCGCCAGGCCGTGCTGGAGGGCTGGGACACGATGCACGAGAGCGTCGCCGCCGTCGTCCCGCTCGACCTGTATCTGCGGATGTACCAGGTGATCGAATCGACACCCATGCTGCTCGCCGTCCATCTGCGCCGCTCCATCGACGCGGAGGACGAGCTGGCGCGCGTACTGGCCGCGCGCGAGGGCGTCGACGCCGAGGAGGACCCCCGGCCGCGCCTCGCGGTGGCCGTGTTCGGTGCGGTGATCCGGGTGACCGAGCGCCGCTGGTCCGCCGGGGACGACTTCAGCATCTCGGCGATGCGCGAGCTGACCGCGGCCTATCTCGACCAGGTGGGACCGGCCCTGATGGGGAACTGGCGGCCGGCGACCTGATCCCGTCCTTACGGCTGAGGTCGTCGTCACACACGCCGAAACGTGATACCAGTCACTCGGTTACCGCGAGACCCTCCCGTTCTCCTAGTGTGTCCTCCCAGTGACTTCCTTCGACACCTCCCCGCAACTCAACGTCTGGCGCATGCTGCTCGCGCTGGCCGTCGTGTTCGTGATGCTCGCGACCACCGGCTGGACGGCTCTGCGCAGCCACCGGGAGTCCACCGCGCTCCAGGCCTCGCTCACCGCGTGGGAGGAGGGCAGCGTGCACGGCCACCGGCTTCCGGACCCGCAAGCGGCCCCCGCCGAGCTCACCCGCTTCTTCGCCGCGCTCACCGCCGTGGAGCGCACGGACCTCGCGCACCGCTTCCCGCTCGCCGTCGGCAACATGAACGGCGCCCCGGTCGAGCTGCGCTACCGCGCCAACCGCATCGCCCTGAACGACGCGCGCAAGGCCGAGAAGAAACGCATGCACGACAGCCGTCTCACGCCCGCCGGCCAGCAGCTGGCGGGCCGTCGTATGCACCGTTACGAGGCGCTGCTGACCAAGGGCCGGCACATCCTCGCCTTCGACCCCGAGGGCTCGGGACGGCTCGCCGAGGTGTTCGGCAGCCTGTCGAAGGCCGAACGGATCTCCGTCGTCGTCCCCGGAGTCGACACCGATCTGCTCACCTTCCAGAAGACCAAGCGCAAATACTCCGCGACGGCCGGCATGGCCGAGGCGCTCCACGCGGCCGAGCGCAAGGCGAGCCCGTCGACGCGTACGGCCGTGATCGCCTGGGCCGACTACACCGCGCCCGACGGCCTCGGTGTCGACGCGGCCACGGCGATGCGTGCCGAGGACGGCGCCGTACGGCTGAACGCGCTGCTGCGGGCGCTGCCCGGCATGGCGCCGGTCTCGATGTTCTGCCACAGCTACGGCTCCGTGGTCTGCGGGGTCGCCGCGCGCGGCATGCCGGGCCGGGTCGTCGACATAGCGGTGGCCGCCAGCCCCGGTATGCGGGTCGCCAAGGCCGATCACCTGGGCACCGGCGCCCGGGTGTGGGCGATGCGGGACGCGACCGACTGGGTGCAGGACGTGCCGTACCTGGAGGTCGGCGGTCTGGGCCACGGCGCCGACCCGGTGTCCAGCGGCTTCGGCGCCCGGGTGCTGTCCGCGCGGGACGCCGAGGGGCACGCCGGCTACTTCGAGCCGGGCACGGACAGCCTGCGGAACTTCGCCGACATCGGAGTTGGCGCGTACCGCTCGGTCACCTGTGCTCACGAAGACGACGGGTGCCGGACGGGTTTGCCCGGTGCGACGGCGGCAAAACGCGCGTAGAGGCGCAGGAACTGCGGTCTGCGCGGGGAGGGGACGGAGGAGCGCGTGCCGCATACGATGAGCCGCATGGGTGACGTACTGGCCGGATTTCATGCCGCCTGGGAGTTCGAGTCCGACTCCGTGCTCATCCGCTACGAAAGGGGGATTCGAACGCCCAAGCTGTTCCAGGCCCTCGGTGAACGGCGTGTCCCCCTCTCCGCGCTCCAGGGCGTGACACTCACTCCGGGCAGGCGCGGCACGGTCGTCCTGCGGGCCGAGCCCCGTCCCGGCGCCGATCCGCTGCTGGAGGCTGCGGCCGGGCAGCTGAAGGAGGGCAACGACCCCTACCGCCTCGTCCTGCCCGCCGAACGCGAGACCCTCGCGGAGTACTACGCCGACGAGCTGCGCGGGCTGCTGACCGAGTCCGGTCCTGCCGAACACCATCTGGTCCCCGCCCCCGAGGCGCCGCTGCACTTCAAGGCGTACGACGCGAAGGCGACCTTCGACGGTGCTGCCGTGCAGTTCCGCTGGTTCTGGACGGGCGCGTCCTCGGCGAAGTGGAAGGCCGGCGACCAGAGCTTCCCGGTCGCCGAGCTGAGCGGGGTCGAGTGGCGCTCCCCCGAGGTCTTCGAGGGACATCTGCGGCTCCTCCTCCCCGACGCCACCGCCGATCCGCCCGCCCAGCCCGACCAGGACCCGGCGGCGGTCGTCTTCGGACTGGGCTACGGCCCGGTCCACGAGTCGCTGCCCTTCGCGGCGGCCGTCCTGGCCGCGGTCCGGGCACGCGGCCCGGTGGCAGCGATGCAGACGGCACCGGCCCGACGCGACCCGGCGGACATCGCCGAACGGATCCGGCACCTCGGGGAGCTGCACCGGGCGGGCCTGGTCACGGACGAGGAGTTCTCGGTCAAGAAGGCCGAGCTGCTGGCGGAGTTGTGATCAGCACCCGGCGTGCTCCCGCTCGTACTCGCGCACGCCGTCCGCGTAGAAGCTGATCTTGCGGTCGAGCA
Source organism: Streptomyces brasiliensis (assembly GCF_014647875.1). GTDB lineage: Bacteria > Actinomycetota > Actinomycetes > Streptomycetales > Streptomycetaceae > Streptomyces > Streptomyces brasiliensis. The sequence continues at coordinate 95,474 of NZ_BMQA01000006.1, forward strand.
CGGCGAGCGTGTCGCGCAGCTCCGCGATCCGCGTCAGCACGTCCCGGCGGGTGGACTCGAGCAGCTCCTGCCGCTCCCCGAACGTGTGGTCGCCCTCGCGTACCAGCTCCGCGTACCGCACCATGTCGGCCACCGGCATGCCGGTCAGCCGCAGCTTGGTGACGAAGTCCAGGAAACCCAGATCACGGTTGCTGTAGCGGCGCTGGCCGGTGTGCGAGCGGTCGATGTGGGGCATCAGACCGATCCGCTCGTACCAGCGCAGGGTGTGGGCGGTCAGCCCGGTGAAGGCGACGACCTCGCTGATCGTGTAGCTGTCCTGGCCGTCGGGGCGGGGGTGCCGTCGGGGCGGGGCGGAGCAGATGTCGGCGGGGTTGGGGTCGTGCTCGGTGGCCGCGGGCGTGGTCTGCATCACCGTCATGGCCTCCACGCTATGGCCTTGGAGTGCACTCCAAGCAAGCGAACCGGGTAAGAAATGGGCAGGACCGGGCCGGGGCGCGGTGACTACCGTGCGGCACATGAGTCTCGTACGACGTGCAGAGCCCGCGGACGCGCCGGAAGTGCTGCGTCTGCGCCAGGTGATGATCGATTCGCTGGGCGGCCCGGGGGACGTCTCTCCGGAAGACACAGCCGGAAGTGACCGTTCGGCGGACTGGCACGGAGAATCCCTGCCCGGTCTCCGAGTGCGCCTCGGCGAACCGGACGGCGACTTCGCCGCGTTCGTCGTGGACCACCCCGAGCGACCGGGGGCGCTGGCCGCACTCGTGGCCGGGACGATCGAGTACCGGATCGGCCGGTCCGCCAACCCACGGGGCACGGTCGGCTTCGTGTTCAGTGTCGCCACCGATCCCGAAGCGCGCCGTCGCGGGTACGCGCGCGCGTGCATGGGCGAACTGCTGGAGTGGTTCCGCTCGCGCGGCGCCGCCCAGGTCCAGCTCACCGCGTCCGCGCAGGCCCGGCCGCTCTACGACTCCCTCGGCTTCCGGCCCAAGCCCGACCCCTTGCTGGAGCTGAAGCTGTGAGCCCGTAGGCTCGACGGCATGTCGCTGCAGAGCCTCGCGCTGATCGAGAACTGGCCCGTGCCCACCGCCGCGGCGGGTGTCGTACGGGCCGACGGCACGGTCCTCGGGACCCACGGCCCGGTCGACACCCGCTTCCCGCTGGCCTCGGTCACCAAGCCGCTCGCGGCGTACGCCGTGCTCGTCGCGTACGAGGAGGGGGCGGTCGAACTCGACGAGCCGGCCGGGCCGCCCGGGGCGACGGTCCGTCATCTCCTCGCCCACACCTCGGGCCTGGCCTTCGACGAACACCGGGTGACGGCGCCCCCCGGCGAGCGGCGGCTGTACTCCAACGCCGGGTTCGAGCAGTTGGGGGATCACGTCACCAAGGCGACGGACATTCCCTTCGGGGAGTATCTGCGACAGGCGGTGCTGGAGCCGCTGGGGATGACGTCGACGTCGCTGACGGGGTCGCCCGCGAAGGACGGGGTGTCCACAGTGGCGGATCTGCTGCGCTTCGCGGCGGAGTTGCAGGCGCCGCGGTTGCTGGACCCGCGGACGGTGGCCGAGGCGATGACGGTGCAGTACCCGGGGACGAAGGGTGTGCTGCCGGGGTACGGGCATCAGAACCCGAACGACTGGGGGCTGGGATTCGAGATCCGGGACTCCAAGTCGCCGCACTGGACGGGGAGTTCGTCGTCCCCGCGGACCTTTGGGCACTTCGGGCAGTCCGGTACGTTTCTGTGGGTGGACCCGGCTGCGGGAGTGGCGTGCGCCGCGCTGGCGGACCGGGCGTTCGGGCCGTGGGCGGTCGAGGCGTGGCCGGTGTTCACGGACGCGGTGCTGGCGGAGTTGCGGGGCTGACGCCGGCTGTCGCCGGGCGGGGGTGGGTTTCAGTTGCCCGCAGCTACGGGGCAGCTTGGTCGAATGCGGCCGCCGGGCGGGCGCCGGGACTGCGGCGCTGCCGTCCGCGGCCATGCGGGGGTCACGACATCTCCCACAGCAGCAGTTCCGCCGTCGTCAGCCCCACCGCCTCCACATCCCTCACGTCCGTGATCCGGGCCGAGTCCCCGGGGCCGAGTTTCTCCCCCTTCAGCCGCACTTCGCCCCTCACCACGTGCGCGTACACGTACCGAGCGTCGGGTACCGCCGTCCGCTCGTCCTCTGCCAGGCGGCGTACGTGGAGCATGGCGCCGGCCTCCGGGACCGCGTACGGCGTGGAGTCGGCGATGCCGTGGACGATCTCGTACGCGGGCTCGCCGCCGGGGTTCAGGGGGGCCAGCCACATCTGTACGAAGGTGAGCGGGACGTCGCCGTCGTTGCGTTCCACGTGGCGTACGCCGCCCGCGGCGCTCAGGCGCTGCACGTCACCGGGCCGTACCACCGTCTCGTGGCCCGTCGAGTCGCGGTGGGTCAACTCGCCCTCGACCACCCACGTGACGATCTCGGTGTGGCTGTGCGGATGCTCGCCGAAACCGGCGCCGGGGGCGAGGCGCTCCTCGTTGCAGGCGATCACTGCGCCGAAGCGGAGGTTGTCGGGGTCGTAGTGCGGTCCGAAGGAGAAGGCGTGCCAGGACTCGATCCCGGCCTCCGGCTCCCCTCCCGGATACCGCTCCGCAGCGCGCCATACGTTAATCACGCCCATAACGGTAGCCCGGCCGGACAATGTGACCGAACGAACAGCACAACGCCAAGGGCCCGACAGCGCCCCGCTGCCTCCTCCTCGGCCGACGGCGAGGGCCCACCGACCCTCGCTGGTCCGACACCGGCTGAGAGCGCCCCGTGGGCGACCGAGCAATCCAGATAAGGCAGTCTTGTCCCGTGCCCGAACCCGAATCCCGTCAGTCCGATCCCGCAGCGCGTGACGTTCATACCCACTCCGCGACGCTGAGGCGACTGGAGAAGTCGTCCGGTTCTCTCGCCGCGCAGGCCATCGCCCGGATGGACGAGACGCTGCCGTGGTACCGGGCCATGCCCCCGGAGAACCGTTCCTGGATCGGGCTCGTGGCCCAGGCGGGCATCGCCGCCTTCACCGAGTGGTTCCGGCACCCGGACGCCCCGCAGGCCATCTCGACGGACGTGTTCGGGACCGCGCCGCGGGAGCTGACGCGGGCCATCACGCTGCGCCAGACCGTGGAGATGGTGCGCACCACCATCGAGGTCATGGAGTCGGCCATCGACGAGGTGGCCGCACCCGGCGACGAGGCCGTGCTGCGCGAGGCACTGCTCGTGTACGCCCGTGAGATCGCCTTCGCGACCGCCCAGGTGTACGCGCAGGCCGCCGAGGCACGCGGTGCCTGGGACGCGCGGCTGGAGTCCCTGGTCGTCAACGCCGTGTTGAGCGGAGAGGCCGACGAGGGTGCCGTCAGCCGGGCCGCCGCGCTCGGCTGGAACGCGCCGGAGCATGTGTGCGTGGTGCTGGGCACCGCTCCCGACGGTGACTCCGAGCTGACCGTCGAGGCGATCCGCCGGGCCGCCCGGCACGCCAAGCTCCAGGTCCTCACCGGGGTGCTCGGCGACCGGCTCGTGGTGATCGCGGGCGGCCGGGACAACCCGCTCGCCGTCGCCAAGTCGCTGATCGGCCCGTTCGCCGCCGGACCCGTGGTCGCGGGGCCCGTCGTACCCGATCTGCAGGCAGCGACCCGGTCCGCGCAGGCCGCCGCGGCGGGGCTCAAGGCGTGTTCCGCCTGGCAGGACGCACCGCGGCCCGTTCTGGCGGACGATCTGCTGCCGGAGCGCGCGATCGCCGGTGATCCCAGCGCGCGCGAGCAGTTGGTGGAGGAGATCTACAGACCGCTGGAGGAGGCGGGTTCCGCGCTCCTGGAGACGCTCTCCGTCTACCTGGAACAGGCGAGCAGCCTGGAGGGCGCCGCCCGCATGCTCTTCGTTCACCCGAACACCGTGCGCTACCGGCTTCGACGTGTGACTGACGTCACCGGGTGGTCGCCATCCGATGTACGATCCGCGTTCACGCTGCGGATCGCCCTGATCCTGGGGCGTCTGGTGGATGGAGATCTCCAGCCCTAACTATTTGTCGGGGGCCTACAAAACCCCTTCGTGTTCTTCGTCCCTGTCCCCACGGGCGGCCGTGGCCGTCCCCAAGAGAGAGTGTGAGAGTGCTCGTACTCGTCGCTCCCGGCCAGGGCGCCCAGACGCCCGGCTTCCTGACTCCCTGGCTCGACCTCCCCGGTGCCGCCGACCGTGTCGCCGGCTGGTCGGACGCCATCGGTCTCGACCTGGTCCGCTACGGCACCCAGGCCGACGCGGACGCCATCCGTGACACCGCGGTGGCCCAGCCGCTGCTGGTCGCGGCCGGGATCCTGTCCGCCGCGACACTCGGTGACATTGCCGACCTCGGTCCGGGCGCCGTCGCCGGTCACAGCGTCGGTGAGATCACCGCCGCCGCCTTCGCCGGTGTCCTCGACGAGACCACCGCGCTCGGCCTCGTCCGAAAGCGCGGCCTCGCGATGGCCGACGCCGCCGCGATCACGAAGACCGGCATGTCGGCGCTGCTCGGCGGCGACCCCGAGGTGTCCGTCAAGCACCTGGAGAAGCTCGGTCTGACCCCCGCGAACATCAACGGCGCGGGCCAGATCGTCGCCGCGGGCACGCTGGAGCAGCTCGCCACGCTGGCCGAGGACAAGCCCGAGGGCGTCCGCAAGGTCGTCCCGCTCAAGGTCGCCGGCGCCTTCCACACGCACCACATGGCCCCGGCGGTCGAGACGCTGGCCAAGGCCGCGGCGGACCTCACGCCCGCGGACCCGACGGTCACCTACGTCTCCAACAAGGACGGCCGGACCGTGGCCACCGGCGCCGAGGTGCTCGAGCGCCTCGTCGGCCAGGTCGCCAACCCCGTCCGCTGGGACCTGTGCATGCAGACCTTCCAGGACCTCGGTGTCACCGCGCTGATCGAGGTGTGCCCCGGCGGCACCCTGACCGGCCTGGCCAAGCGCGCCCTGCCCGGCGTCAAGACGCTCGCCCTGAAGACCCCCGACGACCTCGACGCGGCCCGCGAGCTCATCGCCGAGCACGCCTGACGCCCTAAGGAGCCCGAACGAACATGTCGAAGATCAAGCCCAGCAAGGGCGCCCCGTACGCGCGCATCCTCGGCGTCGGCGGCTACCGCCCGACCCGGGTGGTGCCCAACGAGGTGATCCTCGAGAAGATCGACTCGTCCGACGAGTGGATCCGTTCGCGCTCCGGCATCGAGACCCGGCACTGGGCGGGCCCCGAGGAGACCGTCGCGGCCATGTCGATCGAGGCCGCCGGCAAGGCGATCGCGGACGCGGGCATCTCCGCCGAGCAGATCGGCGCCGTGGTCGTCTCGACCGTCTCGCACTTCAGCCAGACCCCGGCCGTGGCGACCGAGATCGCCGACAAGCTGGGCACGGACAAGGCCGCCGCTTTCGACATCTCCGCGGGCTGCGCGGGCTTCGGCTACGGCCTCACGCTCGCCAAGGGCATGATCGTCGAGGGCTCGGCCGAGTACGTCCTCGTCCTCGGTGTCGAGCGGCTGTCCGACCTGACCGACCTCGAGGACCGCGCCACCGCCTTCCTCTTCGGTGACGGCGCCGGCGCGGTCGTGGTCGGCCCCTCGCAGGAGCCCGCGATCGGCCCCACGGTCTGGGGTTCCGAGGGCGACAAGTCCGAGACCATCAAGCAGACGATCCCGTGGGACCGTTTCCGGACCGGCGACGTCTCCGACCTCCCGCTGGACAGCGAGGGCAACGTCAAGTTCCCCGCGATCACGCAGGAGGGCCAGGCGGTGTTCCGCTGGGCCGTGTTCGAGATGGCGAAGGTCGCGCAGCAGGCGCTGGACGCGGCCGGGATCACCCCGGACGATCTGGACGTCTTCATCCCGCACCAGGCCAACGCGCGGATCATCGACTCGATGGTGAAGACCCTCAAGCTGCCGGAACACGTCACGGTCGCCCGTGACATCCGCACCACCGGCAACACCTCGGCCGCCTCGATCCCGCTCGCGATGGAGCGGCTCCTGGCGACCGGCGAGGCGAAGAGCGGCGACACCGCGCTTCTCATCGGCTTCGGGGCGGGTCTCGTCTTCGCCGCTACGGTCGTTACCCTCCCCTAGGCACTCCGTGCCGGATCATGCTTCCGGTACGGGTCCAGCAACACCGCCACACCCTCTGGATATCTACGAAGGAGCGCCAACATGGCCGCCACTCAGGAAGAGATCGTCGCCGGTCTCGCCGACATCGTGAACGAGATCGCCGGCATCCCGGTTGAGGACGTCCAGCTGGACAAGTCCTTCACCGACGACCTGGACGTCGACTCGCTGTCCATGGTCGAGGTCGTCGTCGCCGCCGAAGAGCGTTTCGACGTCAAGATCCCGGACGACGACGTCAAGAACCTCAAGACCGTCGGCGACGCGACCGACTACATCCTCAAGCACCAGGCCTGAGTCAGCCCTCGGGTCTGACGCTGCAAGCCCCGCCACCCGGCGGTGGCGCCGCTGATCCTCGTACTTCGTTGGAGAAAGAATTCCCGTGAGCCCGACCAATCGCACCGTGGTCGTCACCGGTATCGGCGCAACCACACCGCTGGGTGGCGACGCAGCCTCTACCTGGGAGGGCCTGGTCGCCGGCAAGTCCGGCGTCAAGCCCCTGGAGCAGGAGTGGGCCGCCGAGCAGGCGGTCCGTATCGCGGCGCCGGTCGCCGTGGAACCCACCGAGGTCATTCCGCGGCCGCAGGCCCGCCGCCTCGACCGCTCGGCGCAGTTCGCGCTGATCGCGGCTCAGGAGGCCTGGAAGGACGCCGGTTTCACCGCCCGCGCGGGTGAGGACGATGCCGTCGACCCCGACCGGCTCGGCACGGTCATCGCCTCCGGCATCGGCGGTGTGACGACCCTCCTCGACCAGTACGACGTGCTGAAGGAGAAGGGCGTCCGCCGTGTCTCCCCGCACACCGTCCCCATGCTGATGCCGAACGGCCCCTCGGCCAACGTCGGCCTGCTCGTCGGCGCGCGCGCCGGCGTGCACACCCCGGTCTCCGCCTGCGCGTCGGGCGCCGAGGCCATCGGCTACGCCATCGAGATGATCCGCACGGGCCGCGCCGACGTCGTCGTCGCGGGCGGCACGGAGGCGGCGATCCACCCGCTGCCGATCGCCGCGTTCGGCAACATGATGGCGATGTCCAAGAACAACGAGAACCCGCAGAGCGCGTCGCGTCCCTACGACGTCGACCGGGACGGCTTCGTCCTCGGCGAGGGCGCGGGTGTCGTGGTCCTGGAGTCCGCCGAGCACGCCGCGAAGCGCGGTGCCCGCGTGTACGCGGAGGCGGTCGGCCAGGGCATCTCCGCCGACGGCCACGACATCGTGCAGCCGGAGCCGGAGGGGCGCGGCATCTCGCACGCGCTGCAGAACCTGCTCGACAACACCGACCTGGACCCGGCGGAGATCGTGCACGTCAACGCGCACGCCACGTCGACGCCCGCCGGTGACGTGGCCGAGCTGAAGGCGCTGCGCAAGGTGTTCGGCGACGACGCGGACCACATCGCGGTCTCCGCGACGAAGTCGATGACCGGTCACCTTCTCGGTGGCGCCGGTGGTGTGGAGTCGGTCGCGACGGTGCTCGCGCTCTACAACCGGGTGGCTCCGCCGACCATCAACGTGGAGAACCTCGACCCGGAGGCGGCGGCCAACGCGGACGTCGTCCTCGGTGAGGCCCGCAAGCTGCCCGTGGAGGGCCGTATCGCCGCGCTGAACGACTCGTTCGGCTTCGGCGGCCACAACGTCGTCCTGGCCTTCCGGACGGTCTGAGTCCGGCCGTAGATTGCCGTGAACGGCGATTGGCCCGCACCCCGGGTGGGGTGCGGGCCAATCGCCGTCTCTCGGTGTCTGTTGTGTGCCGGGTGCGGGTCCGCGGGGGCCGTTCGCGCCTACCCGGCGAAGCCGCATGTCAGCGCAGCCCCGCGCCCCTTTCGGGGCGCTGCTCCTGAGGCCGGGTCACACCACCTGGTGCAGCCAGCGGACCGGGGCTCCCTCTCCCGCGTATCGGAACGGCTCCAGCTCGTCGTCCCAGGGCTTGCCCAGGAGCTTGGTGAGTTCCGCCTCCAGGTCCGTCTCGCCGCGCTGGCTGCGCAGCAGCGCCGCGCGCAGACGGTCCTCGGGGATGAGGATGTCGCCGTGGATGCCGGTGACGGCGTGGAAGATGCCGAGTTCGGGCGTGCAGCTGTAGCGCTCGCCCTCCGCCGTGGGGCTGGGCTCGGCAGTGACCTCGAAGCGGAGCAGGTGCCAGCCCCGCAGCGCCGAGGCCAGTTTGGAGGCCGTGCCCGCCTCGCCCTGCCAGGAGAACTCCGAGCGCCAGGTGCCGGGGGCCGCGGGCTGCCGGATCCAGTCGAGGCTGACGCGGGTGCCGAGCACCCCGGCGACGGCCCACTCGACGTGCGGGCACAGCGCGCGCGGCGCGGAGTGCACGTACAGAACTCCACGTGTCGTCACCGGGACCTCCGGGCAGAGCGGGTCATTGTGCGGTCGGGCAGGGCGGCCGTGGCACGACGGCCGCGTTGAGGCCGAGGCTACCGTGCGGCGGCGCGAGGAGTGTGACGTACCGTCCGTCCCGCTGCCAGGATCCCCCGCCATTCACCCAGGGGGACGCTTGTACGGGTGTGAGCCGTTGCATGCCGAACCCCGGGAACCCTCGCGCGTTGTTCTTGATTTGAAGGGGCACAGCATGGGTTGGGCACCAGGACAGTACGAGAAGGGGATGGACCAGGGCATGCGAAACCGACGTCGGCGTTCCCGTGCCGTCCTCGCCGTCACGCTGGCGGCCGCGCTGGGCGTGACGGGCTGCCACGCACTGGGGGGCGGCTCCCCGGCGCCGAAGGCCACCAAGGCCCGGCCGAGCCCGGTGTGGGACCGCAGCCCGTCCTCGGTGGCCGCCGTCGGCGACTCCATCACCCGCGGCTTCGACGCGTGCTCGGTGCTGTCGGACTGCCCCGAGGTGTCCTGGGCGACCGGCACCAGCACGCAGGTCGACAGTCTGGCGGTGCGGCTGCTGGGGCGGGAGCGGGCGGAGGAGTACAGCTGGAACTACGCGCAGACGGGCGCCCGGATGGCCGACCTGCCGGACCAGATGGCGCAGGCGGCCGCGCGCAGGCCCCAGTTGGTGACGGTGATGGCCGGGGCGAACGACGCCTGCCGCTCCTCGACGAGGGCGATGACCTCGGTGGAGGACTTCCGCGCCGAGTTCGAGGAGGCACTGGCCACGCTGCGCCGGGCGCTGCCGAAGACGCAGGTGTACGTGGCGAGCGTGCCGAACCTGAAGCGGCTGTGGTCGCAGGGCCGTACGAGCCCGCTGGGCAGGCAGGTGTGGAAGCTGGGCATCTGCCCGTCGATGCTGGGGGACGCGGACGACCTGGACTCGGCGGCAACCGTGCGCCGGGACAAGGTGCAGCAGCGGGTGAAGGACTACAACAAGGTGCTGGAGGAGGTGTGCGCCAAGGACCGGCGGTGCCGTTTCGACGGGGGCGCGGTCTACGCGTACCAATTCGACACGGACCAGTTGAGCCACTGGGACTGGTTCCACCCGAGCAAGGACGGCCAGGCGCGGCTCGCCGCCATCGCCTACCGGACCGTCACTGCGGAGGGGCCGTGACCTAGAATTTTTCCACATGAGCGAACTTTTCGGCACACTTCCCGACGGCACTCCGGTCCACCGCTGGACGCTGAAGCGCGCGGGAGTGCGGGTACGGGTCCTGACGTACGGCGGGATCGTCCAGTCCGTGGAGGTCCCCGACCGGGACGGGCGGGCGGCGAACATCGTGCTGAGATTCGCCGGCCTGGACGGCTATCTGACCCAGCCGGAGCCGTTCCTCGGCGCCCTGATCGGCCGGTACGCCAACCGGATCGGCGGTGCCCGTTTCCCGCTGGACGGCCTGATCTACGCGCTCGAACCGAATGACGGGCCCAACAACCTGCACGGCGGTCCGCGCGGCTTCGACAAGCGCCTGTGGGAGGCGGAGCCGGTCGAGCACGGGGTGCGGCTGACCCGGGTCAGCCCGCACGGCGAGGAGGGCTTCCCGGGACGTCTGGACGTGACCGTGACGTACACCCTGGACGAGTCCGGTGCGCTGCGTATCGCGTACGAGGCGGTCACGGACGCGCCGACCGTGGTGAACCTGACCAATCACAGCTACTTCAACCTGGGCGGCGCGGGGAACGCGGGCGGACACGAACTGCGGCTCGCCGCCTCCCGGTTCACGCCGGTCGACGTGCATCAGATCCCGGTCGGCGAACCGGAGGACGTGACGGGCACCCGCTTCGACTTCCGCACGGCGCGCAAGGTCGGCTCCGGCTACGACCACAACTTCGTCCTCGACAAGGGCGTCACGGACACCCCGGTCGAGGTCGTCGATCTGTACGACCCGGCGACCGGCCGCGTCCTGACGGTGTCGACGACCGAGCCCGGCATCCAGCTCTACACGGCCGACCACATCGGCGACCCCTTCGCCCCCGGCGAGGCGATCGCCCTGGAGACCCAGCACTTCCCCGACTCCCCCAACCGCCCGGACTTCCCGAGCACCCAGCTGCGGCCGGGCGAGGTGTACCGCTCGGAGACGGTGTACGGCTTCGGCGTCCGCGGCTAGCCGCTCGGGCGTTCAGTGGAGCCGCCTCCGCCGCGAGCCCCGGTCCAGGGGTCAGGTCCCGGGCCGGGGCCACGTGGGGGCTCGTCCCGGGTCAGACGTTAATCGGGGCGGCGAGGCGGAAACCGGTGATCGAGCGGCAGCCGGTGATCTCGTACGAACCCTTCACAAACGCCCGCCTGTTCGCGCCGTCAGTCCGTGACAGCGGTCTCCCCGTCGCCCCGCACGTGCGCGAGCGTCTTGCTGAGCACGCACACGACGGCGAACGCGAGTGCCCAGGTGTGCCGGCCGGCGGCGTACAGCGCCACGACACCCGTGCCGAACCAGAGCGTCTCGAAGGCGACGCGGGCGGCGCCGTGCAGCTTGAACCTCGCTCTCGGGGAGCCGAACAGGCCCCACAGCCAGCCCAGGAGACCCGGGCCGAGGACGGCGAGCAGGAAACGGCCGGTGTCGACGACGCCGAACCCCCAGTAGGCGACAGCCGCGAGGACACCGATTTCCAGGAGGAAGAGGACGCCGAGGTTGACGGCTTTGGCTGTCTTCACGGGTGGCAGTATCACCTGTCCGCGGGCACCGCCGCCACAATTTCGATCTCCACCTGGGCCTCCGGCCGGAACAGCCGGGGTACTTCGAAGGTCATGCTGGTCGGCGGGGTGCCGGTGGGGAACTCCCGGCGGACCGCGCCGTATTCGTCGAGTTCCGTGATTCGGTGAGGTCGGTGCGGATGTCGATGACGTCCGCGAGGGTCGCGCCGTGGGCCCCGGGCAGGGCGGCGATCGTCTCGAAGGCGCCCCGGGTCTGCTCTGCGCGGCCGGCGCCCTCGGCGATCTGGCCGGAGAGGTACAACAGGGCGCTGCCGTCGGTGTGTTCGACGCGGGCGACCTGGGAGCAGCAGGGGCTGGCTCGCACGCACCATGGCGTAGACCACTCAGGTCACGCGATACTTCCGCCGTCCCGCACCACGCGCCCCACCGCGACGGAAGGACCTGAACTCCCTTGACCTCCCTACGTGTTCGGATCGGTGTCCTAGGACTGAGCCTGCTGGCCGGCCTGACCGCCCCCACGGCGACGGCCGCCGCGGACACCGCGCCCTCCCCCACCGTCGAGGAACGGCGCCTCGACCAGGCCGTCCCGCAGGAGATCCTCCGGCGCTCCGGATTCGACGCCGTGGCGCCGGACTTCGCCCACGCGCTCGACGCCGCGCACTCCTACGCACAGGCCCGCCGCATCGTCGTACGGCAGGGATCCGCGCTGTGGCGGCGGGCCGTGGACCGAGCGCAGGGGCGGGGGCCGGAAGGAGGCGGCCTGAGCCGGGACGACGACCGGCCGCTGTACTGGGCGCGGTTGGGGATGACGCGGGAAGTACGCACGTACGTGCCGAGGTTCGCGCTCAGCGACCCCCGACGTTCCGCTCTGCTCGCCGAGTTGGAACGCACGTCGCGCGGGCAGACCGACGTCGGCCACCCGCGCGGCAAGGGGATCCGGCGCATCCTCGTCACCGGCTTCGACCCCTTCACGCTCGACCGGGACATCCGCATCTCCAACCCGTCCGGGGCGACCGCGCTGGCGCTGGACGGCACGGTGATCGAGACGGCGGACGGGCCGACGCGCATCGAGACGGCCGTGTTCCCGGTGCGCTGGCAGGACTTCTCCGAGGGAGCGGTGGAACGGGCGCTGCGGCCGTATCTGCCGAAGGTGGACCTGTTCACGACCGTGAGCCAGGGGCGGGTCGGCCGCTTCGACGTGGAGCGCACCAACGGGGCGTGGCGCGGCGGCTTCCCGGACAACGACAACGTCTCCCGCACCGAGACGGTCCCGGTCACCGACCCCGCCTCGCAGCCCCAGTGGACGACGACCACGCTGCCGTACGCCGCGATCGTGGCCGCGCCGACCGGGCGCTTCCCGGTGTACGACCACACGGAGGTCACGGAGATCCCGGCGGGCGGCACCGATGCCGTCGTACGGCCCGACGGCCCGACCCCCGGGTCGACGGCGCGGGCCGGGGGCGGCGGGGACTACCTCTCCAACGAGATCGCCTACCGGGCCACGCTGCTGCGGGACCGGCTGGGTCTGCACGGCACGCTGCCGGGCGGGCACGTGCACACGCCGGTGCTGCAGTTCGGCACCGGGAACACCGATCCGGCGACCGGCACGGTCACGGACCCGGAGTTCGTGCGGAACCGGCTGGACATCATCGAGCAGGTGCGGTCGATCGTGACGGTGGCGGCGGACGTGACGTTCACCAAGTGACCTGCCCTCACCACGTGACCGGCTGATCCTCGGAGTCGTCGGCGCCGTCGCGCGCGTCCTCCCCCGCGATCTCCTCGCCCAGCAGTTCCCGGGCGAGGAGCGTGGCGCCCGCGACCGCGCCCGGCATCAGGAACACCGCGGCGAAGGGAACCGCGAAGGCCAGGGCGAGGGGGGGGCCGAAGCCCCAGACGAGGGTCTTGCGGGAGCGCAGCAGGGTGAGCCTGGCGCGCAGTTCGACACCGCGGCGCTGGAGGGCGACGCCGGTGAGTTCCTCGGTGAGGAAGAAGCCGGTGACGAAGAAGCCGATCACCGGTACGACGGTCTGCCCGACGACCGGCAGGAAGCCGAGGGCGAAGAGCAGGACGCCCCACAGAAGGGCGCGGACCAGGATGCGCAGGCTGTCCCGGGCCGAGATCCACAGCTCGCGCCACAGGGGCAGGCCGGACTCGGGCGCGATGCCGTCGGGCGACACGTCCCGGTCGACGGTCCCGGAGAGGCTCTCGTAGAAGGGCTGTCCCACCAGGAGCGTCACGGCGGTGAAGGTGAGAACGGCGAGCAGCAGGCCCAGGGCGAACAGCACGGCCGTGAGGAAGCCGCGGAACAAGCCCAGCCAGGGGCTCGGCCAGTCGTCGGCGAACGGGGTCGCCCAGCCGACGAAGTGCCCGCCCCACACGGCGAGGGCGACCAGGGCGGCGACGTAGAGGACGAGGGTGATCAGCCCGGGCAGCAGCCCGAACCCGAACTGTTTCCCGTGCCGGCCCACCCACCGCTGGCCCTTGAGGAGATAACCGAAACCCACCCCGAGATCACGCATGCGGGAACCCTATCGGCCGGACGGTGGGCCCCGTTTGTCAGTGGTGATCGATAAGGTCTGCGCACCTGAACGGGCCTGATCGGCCAACTGCGCGCTCTGGCCCGGAGTTTGCTGACCGCGGATTGACCCGTCGGCGCTACGCGTCCCGCATCCGCCGCAACAGGTCCCGCAGTGAGCGGCGTTCGCCGTCCGTGAGGCCCGCCAGGGGCTCGCGGGCGAAGCGCAACCCCTCGCGCAGCTCGCGGGCGACCCGGCGGCCCTCGTCCGTCGCGGCCGCCAGCTTCACCCGGCGGTCGGTCGGGTCCGGCCGGCGTTCCACCAGGCCTCGGGACTCCAGGCGGTCCACGATCCCGGTGACGTTCGACGGCTCGCACTTCAGCTTGTTCGCCAGCTTCCGCATCGGCAGCGGGTCCAGTGACAGCAGGCTCAGCAGGCGGGCCTGGGCGCCGGTCAGCGCGTGCTCGGCCGCCACGTCCTCGTAGTCCGCGTGGAACCGGGCCACCACGTCACCGATGAGCTCGACGACCTCCAGGGTGAGTGCGTCGGGGCGGGTCTTCTGTGGGGTGGACATGCCCTCCACCCTATCCCGTTACTTGACATCATGAAATATTCAGGGGCATGGTTGTTTCAGATACTGAAATAAAGCTGCCGACGTACAGCTGACGTACCTGCGAAAGGCACCGTTCATGAGCAACCGCGAATGGCATCTCCTCAGCCGCCCCGTCGGCTGGCCGAAGCCCGAGGACTTCGCCCTGGTCGAGACCGAGGTCCCGACGCCCGGCGACGGCCAGGTGCTCGTGCGGAACACACATCTCTCGGTCGACCCGTACATGCGCGGCCGGATGAGTGCCGCCAAGTCGTACGCGGCTCCGTACGAGCTGGGCAAGGTCATGCAGGGCGGTGCCGTCGGCGAGGTCCTCGCCTCCAACGCCGAGGGCATCTCGGCCGGCGACCACGTGCTGCACTTCTTCGGCTGGCGCGAGTACGCGGTCATGGACGCGAAGCACGCCGTAAAGGTCGACCCGGAGGCCGCGCCGCCGTCGACGTACCTCGGCGTCCTCGGCATGACCGGCCTCACCGCCTACGCCGGTCTGCTGCGCACCGCCTCCTTCAAGGAGGGCGACGTCGTGTTCGTCTCCGGCGCCGCGGGTGCCGTGGGCAGCCAGGTCGGCCAGATCGCCAAGCTCAAGGGCGCCTCGCGGGTCATCGGTTCGGCCGGGTCCGACGAGAAGGTCGAGCTGCTCGTCGACGAGTACGGCTTCGACGCCGCCTTCAACTACAAGAACGGGCCGGTGAGCGAGCAGCTGCGGGCCGCGGCACCCGACGGGATCGACGTCTACTTCGACAACGTCGGCGGCGAGCACCTGGAGGCGGCCGTCGGCTCCCTCAACCTGCGCGGCCGTATCGCGATCTGCGGAATGATCTCGGTCTACAACAACACCGAGCCCGCGCCCGGCCCGCGGAACCTCGCGCGCCTCATCCAGACCCGTGGCCGTATCGAGGGCTTCCTGGTTGGCGACCACTACGACCTTCAGCCGCAGTTCGTGTCGGAGGTCGTCCCGTGGGTCGCCTCGGGTGCGCTCAAGTACCGCGAGACCGTCGTCGACGGCATCGAGAACACCCTGGAGGCGTTCCTCGGCGTCCTGCGCGGCGACAACACGGGGAAGATGATCGTCAAGCTCTGACGGCCGCTTCGGCTCGTTCGGCCCTTTCCAAGGTTTCCGCCATCCGGTGACTTCTTTCCGAAACCGTCGGCGATCGTGGGCGCGAGTCCCGGCGGGCCCCGGAGGAACACACCGTATGGCCGTACAGCAGTCCGACGTCCTGTACACCGCCGTCGCCACCGCCGAGAACGGTCGTGACGGCCGGGTCGCCACCGACGACGGCAGGCTCGACGTCGTCGTGAGCCCGCCCGAGGAGATGGGCGGCAGCGGCGCCGGCACCGATCCTGAGCAGCTGTTCGCCGCCGGGTACAGCGCCTGCTTCCAGGGCGCCCTCGGCGTGGTCGCACGTCAGGCGAAGGCCGACGTCTCCGGTTCGACGGTCACCGCGAAGGTCGGCATCGGCAAGAACGAGGACGGGTTCGGGATCATCGTCGAGATCTCGGCGGTCATCCCGAACGTCGACGCGGACACCGCGCGCGCCCTCGTCGAGCAGGCCCACCAGGTCTGCCCGTACTCGAAGGCCACACGCGGCAACACCACGGTGACACTGGTCTGATCGCGCTCACCCCTCGGCAGAGCGACGGGCTTGCCCAACGGGCGCCACAGGCTGTGCCGCTGCGCTTGCGCCCTGCCCCGTCCCGCTGACGCGGTGGTGGGACAGGGGTCGTTGACGGGCCCCCGCGTCGCCACGGCTGCCCCCCGCCCTGGCGCGGATGTTGCGGGAGCTTCGGGGGCGGATCGGAGAGATGTACCGGTTCGGATCTACCGCAACAAGGGACCGTAGGCGTTACTGATACCCCCGGACTGCCGATACCGGAAGCTCCGCACAGGGCATGCTGGGGACGGCCGGACTCGGATCTACCCGGTTCGGCTCGGCTCGACCTGGCTCGGCTCGGCTCAACGCCGCTCGGCCCGGCCCGGTGACGAGAGGCAGGCGGCACTGATCATGGCGACCATTCCTTCGTTCCCCGGCAGGCAGGACATGCTGCGCGTCGCACGCAGCACCACCGACATCACCGGCCAACTCCTGGACACGGCCGGGAACATCACCAGAATCGCGATCAACACCCTGGATCCACGCGACGGTTCGGGCCCGGAGCTGCTGCGCGTGCTGCGCCGGACCACGGCGGAACTGGCCGAGGCCAGCGCGTCACCGCAGGCGCAGGAGGCCTTCTACCGGATGGTCGACACGCTGACCCGGCTGGGCGCCAGCGGCGCCCCGCTCGCCACCCACCCGGTAAGTGAACCGGCGCAGGCCCTGCTCACCGCGCTCGGCGACGGCCTGCTGCCCGTGCTGGACGCGGTCGGCCCCGCGGTGGAGGAGATCGCGGCGGTCCTCGGCGAGCTGACGGAGTCCGCGTCCCCGTTGCTGCCCGCGGCGGCCGGAGCGGCGGCGGGCGCCCTGCTCGTCCTCACCCCGGTGATCCGCGTGGCGGCGGAGGTGCTGCGCGACTCCTCCCCCGAACTGCGCCGTATCGCGGACGCCCTCACGTCGGCCCTGGCACCCCTGATGCCGCTCCAGGCGGCCCTCGCGGAACGGGCGGCCACCGCCGGCGCGGGCGTCGTCCGCACGGCGCTCCCGCCCCTGGCCGATCTGGCGGAGGCCGCGGCGGCGACGACGAAGGCGGCCCGGCCGCTACTGATCGCGGGCGAGGAACTCCTGGTCGCCGGCCTCGAACAGCTCCAGCCCCGGCTCCTGACGGCCGTCTCCCGCACCGGCCGCCTGGTCCGGGCGGTGGCGGTACGGGTGTCTGCGGCGGTCAGCCCGGCCGCGGAACACGGTGTGGTGGTCGCGGTGACGCCGGCGTAGGCGAGGGGGCCGCCTCGTCTCAGGTGCACCACCACAGGAACCGGTTGCACGTCTTCGTCGGGGACGGCTGCGGGGCCGGTTTCGACGGCGAGGGGTTCGACGTGGGGGTGGCCGTCGGGCGCGGGGCCGGGCTCGTGGACGGGTGGGCCGTGACACGGGGAGTCGTCGCCGCCGACTCCTCCGACCTGGTGGGCTCGCCGTCGGGGGACTTGGACGCCTTGGCGGACTCGGAGGCCGACGGGGACGCCGACGCGTGCGGTGACGTGGCCCCCGGGGCCGCCGTGCTGTCGTCGACCGGCTCGGCCGTCTCGTCCGGGGCCGAGGAGGACGTACCGCCGTCGGCCGACTCGCTCCCGGCCACCGGGGGGCGGGCGCTGGAGAAGGGGGCGTCCGTGCCCAGCTCCGCCAGGCTCAGGCCACCGGCCGCCAGCACGAACCCCGCGGCGATCAGCACGATCCGGCGCCGCCGCCGGCGGTGGGCGGCGGCCTTGCGGTCGCGGCGGCTCGCCTCGGCACCGGCCGGACCCTCGTCCGCCGCCCTGCCGCGCGAGCGGCCCCGGCCACGGCCCTGTTCCCGGCGGCGCGCGGCCCTGCCACGTGGCTCGTCGTCCCCGTCCGGATCATCCGGACCATCCGGACCATCCGGATGATCCGGGTCATCGGGCTCGTCGTCCGCCGCCCGCGCGGCGTCCTCGTCCCCCGCGCCGCCATGATCGTCGTACGTGTACTCCTCCTCGTACGACGGCTGCGGGCGCGCGTTCATCTCGCGTGCGTGCGCGCGGAGTTGTTCGATCGGTGTGCCGCACCCCGGGCAGGCGAGGGCGCCATTGAGGTGCCGTCGGCACGGGTGGCAGTAGTCCATGACGCCGGAAGACTAAATTCCTCACGGGTAACGTTCATAGGGGCTGCTGTGAAAATTGTGTGGGGAACCCACCATACCGGTGTGGCAAGTTGAGCCGGCCCAGCTATATGGCTACCACCTCGCCCCTAGCCTTGTCGGAACCGTTACCTGTTCGACCCATTGACACCCCCGTCGCCCCGTCCTTACTGTCACGCCAGCATTTCGAACGTGTGACGAAATCTCGAACAGCTGAGGGGCAACTGCCGTGCGCATCACCGGAATCAGCACGCACGTGGTCGGGACGCCGTGGCGCAATCTGACGTACGTGCAGGTGCACACCGACGAGGGGATCACGGGAGTCGGCGAGACCCGGATGCTGGGCCGCACCGACGCGCTGATCGGCTATCTACGGGAGGCCGAGGCCAACCACATCCTCGGCTCGGACCCGTTCGCTGTCGAGGACCTGGTGCGCCGGATGAAGTACGGCGACTTCGGGCGCGCGGGCGAGATCGTGATGTCCGGGATCGCGGTCGTCGAGATGGCCTGCTGGGACATCAAGGGCAAGGCGCTCGGGGTGCCGGTCTGGCAGCTGCTCGGCGGCAAGGTCACCGACAAGGTGAAGGCGTACGCCAACGGCTGGTACACGACCGAGCGGACCCCGGAGGCGTACCACAAGGCCGCTCAGGGGGTCGTGGAGCGCGGGTACCAGGCGCTGAAGATCGATCCGTTCGGGACCGGGCACTTCGAGCTCGACCACGAGCAGACCCTGTACTCCGTGTCGCTGATCGAGGCCGTGCGCGACGCCGTCGGCCCGGACACCGAGCTGATGCTGGAGATGCACGGGCGCTTCTCCCCCGCGACGGCCGTGCGGCTGGCGCGCGAGCTGGCCCCCTTCAAGCCGGCCTGGCTGGAGGAGCCGGTGCCGCCGGAGAACCTCAAGGCACTGGCGAAGGTGGCCGGGAAGGTGGAGCTGCCCATCGCCACCGGGGAGCGGATCCACGACCGGATCGAGTTCCGGGAGCTGTTCGAGAGCCAGGCCGCCGACATCGTCCAGCCGGACGTCGGCCACATCGGCGGCATCTGGGAGACCAGGAAGCTGGCGGCCACGGCCGAGGCGCACTACGTGCTCGTCGCCCCGCACAACGTCGGCGGCTCCGTGCTCACCGCCGCCTCGCTCCAAGTCGGCTTCTCCACGCCGAACTTCAAGATCCTGGAGCACTTCAACGACTTCGCCGACGCCGAGATCAAGAAGGTGGTCAAGGGCGCGCCGGAGGTCGTGGACGGCTACTTCCGGCTGTCCGACCGACCTGGTCTCGGCGTCGAGCTGGACACCGACGCGGCGGCCGAATTCCCCCAGCAGCAGGCCCGTTTCGACCTGTGGGCCGAGGGCTGGGAGCAGCGCCGGCCGAAGGGGAGCGGGAAGTGAGCAGCGCCGTCGTCGTCGAGGCACCCGGCGCGCACCGGCTCGTACCGCACGAGCCACGTGAACCCGGTCCGGGCGAGGCGCTGGTCGCCGTGCACGCCGTCGGGATCTGCGGCAGCGACCGTGAGGTGTACCAGGGCAACCGGCCCGAGGGGTACGTCCGTTACCCGATCGTCCCCGGTCATGAGTGGTCCGGGACCGTGCGGGCGGTGGGGGACGGGGTGCCGTCGACCCTCGTCGGGCGCAAGGTGGTCGGCGAGGGCTTCCGCAACTGCCAGGTGTGCGACCGCTGTCACGCCGGCGAGACCACCCTGTGCACCGCCGGATACGAGGAGACCGGGTTCACGCAGCCCGGCGCCATGGCCGGCACGCTCACCCTCCCGGCCCGGCTGCTGCACGTACTCCCGGACGCGGCCGACCTGACCGCAGCCGCGCTCCTGGAGCCCGCCGCCTGTGTCGCGGCCGCCGCGCTCAAGGCGGGGGCGCGGCCGGGCGAGCGGGTGGCGGTGGTCGGCACGGGCACCCTCGGGATGTTCGCCGTGCAGTTCCTGGCGGCCGTCTCCCCCGCAGAGCTGCTGGTCGTGGGCACGCGACGCGACCGGGAGGACCTGTCCCGGCACTTCGGCGCCACCGACTTCCGTACGAAGGACCAGGACCTCCCGGACGACATCGACGTCGTGATCGAGACCGCCGGGTCCGCGTCCGCCGCGCGCACCGCAGCCTCCCTGCTCAGGCGCGGCGGACGCCTGGTCCTCACCGGCATTCCGGCACCGGGAGCGGATGGGCTCGACCCGACCGACCTGGTCGTACGGCAGCTGGAGGTGCACACCGTCTTCGGGGCACCGCCGGACGCCTGGGCGCACACGGTGCGGGTGTTCGGGGCCGGCCTGCTCGACCCGCTGCCGCTCGTCACCGACGAGCTGCCACTGACGGAGTTCTCGCAGGCCATCGAGCTGGTGGGGGCGGGCGATCCGAAGGTGGGGAAGGTGCTGCTCCGGCCTTAGCAGGGCAGCACCGGGCCAGGCCCGTCCGCACCCTCCTGTCCATTTCTCCGCCCCGAGTTGCGAACCACGTACGAAATACCGAACACGAAGGACAGCCCGTGACCGACGCTTCCGCCACGGCAGCCCGAAGGCCCGGTGAGCAGGCACTCGCCGCTCTCGGCCTGGGCGCGCCCACCCTCGACCCCGCCGACGCCTCCGCCCACTCCTTCCCGGGCGGTGGCCGCTGGCGCACCGAGATCCCCTCGTGCGAGGGTCCCGAGGCGCTGGCGGTCGTGCTCAAGGAGTCCTCGCGGCTCGACGTGCCGATCCACCGGATCAGCCAGGGCAGCGGCGTATGGATGCTGACCGACGCCGAGATCACCGAGATGGTCGAGGCCACCAACGAGCGTGACATCGAACTGTGCCTGTTCACGGGGCCGCGCGGCACCTGGGACATCGGCGCCTCGGTGCGCTCCGACTCGCGCGGCGGGGGCCTTCGGGCCCGCGGTCACGACGCGGTCGCCGGCTGCGTCGAAGACGCCGTACGGGCGACCGAGTTGGGCGTCCGGTGTCTGCTCGTCGCCGACGAGGGCGTGCTGTGGACGCTGCACCGGGCGCGCGAGGCGGGGATCATCCCGGCCGAGACCACACTGAAGGTGTCCGCGCTCGTCGGGCCGGTCAACCCGGCGTCGTACGCCGTCATCGAGCGGCTCGGCGCCGACTCCATCAACGTGCCCAGCGATCTGACGCTCGATCATCTCACCGAGATCCGGCGGGTGTCCGCCGCCCCCATGGACATGTACATCGAGGCTCCCGACGACCTCGGCGGCTATGTGCGGATGTACGAGGTCGCCGAGCTGATCCGGCGCGGTGCACCGCTCTACCTGAAGTTCGGGCTGTCCAAGGCTCCCGGGATCTATCCGTACGGCACCCATCTGCGGGACCTGACCCTGGACACCGCCCGGGAGCGGGTGCGGCGCGGCCGGCTCGCCCTGGATCTGCTCGCTCGGCACGGCGCGGAGGACGGCATGGCGCCGCTCGGCTCGCGGCTGCCCGGCCCGCTCCACCGTTTTCCCGCAACCGCGTGACCCCTCTCAACGACGAGAAGAACAAGGACGGATCACATGCGCAACCGCAGAGCCGCACTCGCCGCCGTGGCATCGGCCGCGTCCCTCGCCCTCGCCCTGTCCGCGTGCGGTCAGAACAGTGAGGGCGGCAGCAAGGACGACAAGGGCAGCGCCAAGGGCGGGACCATCGGCATCGCCATGCCCACCAAGTCCTCCGAGCGCTGGATCGCCGACGGCAACAACGTCGTCAAGGACCTCAAGGCCAAGGGCTACCAGACCAAGCTGGTGTACGGCGAGGACGACCCGGACCAGCAGGTCTCGCAGATCGAGAACCTGATCACCCAGGGCGTCAAGGGCCTGATCATCGCGGCGATCGACAACAAGTCGCTGAACAACGTGCTCCAGGAGGCCGCGGACGCGAACATCCCGGTCATCGCGTACGACCGCCTCATCCTCGGCAGCAAGAACGTCGACTACTACGCCTCGTTCGACAACACCAAGGTCGGCGAGCTGCAGGCGAACTACATCGTGGACAAGCTGGGTCTGAAGGACGGCAAGGGCCCCTTCAACATCGAGCTGTTCGCCGGCTCCAACGACGACAACAACACCAAGTACTTCTTCAACGGGGCGATGAGCGTCCTGAAGCCGTACATCGACAGCAAGAAGCTGGTCGTCCGCTCCGGGCAGACCGCGCTCAACAAGGTCACCACGCTGCGCTGGGACGGCGCCACCGCGCAGAAGCGCATGGACGACATCCTCACGTCGTCGTACAAGTCGCAGAAGGTCGACGCGGTCCTCTCGCCGTACGACGGCATCTCGATCGGCATCCTGTCCTCGCTGAAGTCGGACGGCTACGGCTCGAAGAGCAAGCCGCTGCCCGTCGTCACCGGCCAGGACGCCGAGCTGGCCTCGGTGAAGTCGATCATCGCCGGTGAGCAGACGCAGACCGTCTACAAGGACACCCGCAAGCTCGCGGACGTCGCCGCGGGCATGGTCGACGACGTGCTGAACAGCAAGAAGCCCGAGGTCAACGACACCCAGACCTACGACAACGGCAGCAAGGTCGTGCCCTCCTACCTGCTCCAGCCGGTGAGCGTCGACAAGACCAACTACGAGGACGTGCTGGTCAAGGGCGGCTACTACACCGACGCCGAGCTCAAGTAAGCGACGGTTCCTACGGATTGGAAGGCACGACCATGGCGGGACCCGTCCTGGAGATGCGCTCGATCGTCAAGACCTTTCCCGGTGTAAAGGCGCTGTCGGACGTCACGCTGACCGTCCGCCAGGGCGAGGTCCACGCCCTCTGCGGGGAGAACGGCGCCGGGAAGTCGACCTTGATGAAGGTGCTCTCCGGTGTCCATCCGCACGGCAGTTACGAGGGCGAGATCCTCTTCGAGGGTGAGGTGTGCCGCTTCCGGGACATCCGGGCGAGCGAGCAGCACGGCATCGTCATCATCCACCAGGAGCTGGCACTGGTGCCGTTCCTGTCCATCGCGGAGAACATCTTCCTCGGCAACGAGCACGCACGCCGCGGACTGATCAACTGGAACGAGACGCTCAGGCACGCCACCGAACTGCTGCGCCGGGTCGGACTCGACGAGCACCCGGAGACCCGGGTCGCCGACATCGGCGTGGGCAAGCAGCAGCTCGTCGAGATCGCCAAGGCGCTGTCGAAGCAGGTGAAGCTGCTCATCCTCGACGAGCCGACGGCGGCCCTGAACGACGAGGACAGCGGCAAACTCCTCGATCTCATCCTGGAGTTGAAGAAGCAGGGCATCACCTCGATCATCATCTCCCACAAGCTGGGCGAGATCCGCAGGGTCGCCGACTCGGTGACGATCCTGCGCGACGGCCGCTCCATCGAGACGCTCGACGTGAAGGCGCCGGAGACGACCGAGGAGCGGATCATCGCGGGCATGGTGGGCCGCGACCTCGACCACCGCTTCCCCGAGCGCACCCCGCACGAGGCGTCCCTCGATGCGGCTCCCGCCCTCGAGATCCGCAACTGGACCGTGCACCACCCGATCGACCAGCAGCGCAAGGTCGTCGACGACGTGTCGCTCCAGGTGCGGCGCGGGGAGATCGTCGGCATCGCGGGCCTGATGGGGGCCGGCCGTACCGAACTCGCGATGAGCGTCTTCGGGCGGACGTACGGGCGGTACGCGGGCGGAACGGTCCTCAAGGACGGCACCGAGATCCGTACGAAGACCGTCGCGGAGGCGGTCGGGCACGGCATCGCGTACGTCACCGAGGACCGCAAGCACTACGGCCTCAACCTCATCGACACGATCGGCCGCAACATCTCGCTGACCGCGCTCGGCAAGGTCGCCAGGCGGGGGGTCGTGGACGAGCACGAGGAGCGGCAGGTCGCCGAGGGCTTCCGCACGTCCATGAACATCAAGGCGCCGACCGTCTTCGAGCCGGTCGGGAAGCTGTCCGGCGGCAACCAGCAGAAGGTCGTCCTCAGCAAGTGGATCTTCGCCGGGCCGGATGTGCTGATCCTCGACGAGCCGACGCGCGGCATCGACGTGGGCGCCAAGTACGAGATCTACACGGTCATCGACCAGCTGGCCGCACAGGGCAAGGCGGTCGTCTTCATCTCCTCCGAGCTGCCCGAACTGCTCGGCATGTGCGACCGCATCTACACGATGGCCGCCGGCCGGCTGACCGGCGAGGTGCCGCGGGCCGAGGCCACGCAGGAAGTGCTGATGCGGCACATGACGAAGGACAAAGAGGTATCGCGATGAGCACGGATGTGACCGCCAAGAGCCCGGCCCCCGCGCCGCCGGGTCCCGCCGGCGCGGGCCTGCTCGGTCTGATGCTCGCCGGCCTGCGCCGCAACATGCGCCAGTACGGCATGCTGATCGCCCTCGGCCTGATCGTCGTCCTCTTCGCGATCTGGACCGACGGCGACCTGCTGCTGCCGCGCAACGTCTCCAACCTGGTGCTGCAGAACAGCTACATCCTGATCCTCGCCATCGGCATGATGCTGGTGATCATCGCCGGGCACATCGACCTGTCGGTCGGCTCGCTGACGGCGTTCGTGGGCTCGTTCGCGGCCGTGCTGACCGTGCAGCACGGGGTGGCATGGCCGATCGCGCTGGTGCTGTGCCTGCTGGTGGGCGCGGTGGCGGGCTCGCTCCAGGGCTTCCTGATCGCGTACCTCGGGATACCGTCCTTCATCGTCACCCTCGCCGGCATGCTGCTCTTCCGCGGTCTGACGGAGATCCTCCTGAAGGGGCAGACCCTCGGTCCGTTCCCGAACGGCCTGCAGAAGATGGGCAACGGCTTCCTGCCCGAGGTCGGCCCGAACACCAACTACCACAACCTCACGCTGCTGCTCGGGCTCGTCCTGATCGCCGCCGTGGTGTGGCAGGAGGTCCGCGACCGCCGCCGCCAGCAGGAGTTCGCGCTCGAGGTCCTCCCCGGCCGCCTCTTCCTCCTCAAGCTCGTCGCGCTGGTCGCCGCGATCCTCGTGCTCACCATGCTTCTGGCCAGCTACAAGGGCGCCCCGATCGTGCTGATCATCCTGGGTGTGCTGGTGGTCGGCTACGGCTACGTGATGCGCAACGCGATCTTCGGCCGTCACATCTACGCGATCGGCGGCAACCTGCCGGCGGCCAAGCTCTCCGGCGTCAAGGACAAGAAGGTCACCTTCTATGTCTTCCTGAACATGGGCGTGCTCGCGGCCCTGGCGGGTCTGGTGGTCGCCGCCCGCCTCAACGCGGCCTCGCCGAAGGCGGGCGTCAACTTCGAACTCGAGGCGATCGCCTCGTCGTTCATCGGCGGCGCTTCCATGAGCGGCGGTGTCGGCACCGTCCTCGGCGCCATCATCGGCGGTCTCGTGCTCGGCGTGCTGAACAACGGCATGAACCTCCTGAGCGTCGGCACCGACTGGCAACAGGTGATCAAGGGCCTCGCCCTGCTCGCGGCGGTCGGCTTCGACGTGTGGAACAAGCGCAAGTCCGGTTCGTAAGTCAGTCCAGGGCCCGTCCACTCCGGACGGGCCCTCAACCTGCAGGAGCCGCAATGGACATGAGCATGAGCAGACGTACGGTCATCGCGGGCGCGGCGGCAGCGGGCCTCACCGCGGCCACGGCGGGCACGGCACGGGCCGCATCCGGCCGGCCTGTCAGGGAACTCTTCGGCAAGCTCGCGGACGGCACGAAGGTCTACCGCTGGTCGCTGGCGAACGGCGGCACGCGCCTGAAGGTCCTCTCCTACGGCGGCATCGTCCAGTCCCTGGAGATCCCCGACCGGCACGGCCGCTACACCAACGTCTCGCTGGGCTACGACAACCTCGCGGCCTACGTGGCCGGCACGACCTTCTTCGGCGCGACCATCGGCCGCTACGGCAACCGCATCGCCAAGGGCCGCTTCACCCTCGACGGCACGGCCTACCAACTGTCCGTCAACGACGGCGAGAACAGCCTGCACGGCGGCGCCCAGGGCTTCAACACGAGGGTGTGGGACGTCGAGGGCTTCACCTCGGGCTCCGACGTCGGGCTGCACCTGTACTACACGAGCCTCGACGGCGAGATGGGCTATCCGGGCACGCTCCGCACGAAGGTGACGTACACCCTCACCCGGCACGGTGACTGGCGCATCGACTACGAGGCGACGACGGACAAGCCCACGGTCGTCAACCTCACGAACCACACCTACTACAACCTGGCGGGCGAGGGCAGCGGCGGCATCTACGACCATGAACTGTGGCTGGCCGCAGCCCGCTACACGCCCACCGACACGGGCCTGATCCCGACGGGCGAGCTGGCACCGGTATCGGGCACGCCCTTCAACTTCCGCACCGCGAAACCGATCGGCCGGGACATTCGCGCGGGCCACCCCCAGCTGATCACGGCGAAGGGATTCGACCACAACTTCGTCCTGGACAAGGGAGTGACGGCGACGCCGGAGCACGTGGCGACGCTCCGCGACCCGGGTTCCGGCCGCACCCTGAAGATCGCCACCGACCAGCCGGGAGTGCAGTTCTACTCGGGCAACTTCCTGGACGGCACCCTGGTCGGCCCGTCGGGCCGTACCTACCGCCAGGGTGACGGACTGTGCCTGGAGACCCAGCACTTCCCGGACTCGCCGAACAAGCCGGCGTTCCCCTCGACGGTACTGCGCCCGGGCCAGACATACCGGACGACGACGAGCCACTCGTTCAGCGCGTGACGGACCGCACCCGGACGGTCACCGACTCACACTTCTTTCACATGAGTTGAACGGCACCGCCCGGGTCTCCGTACTGAAGGGTGGCCCGTGCTCCCCCGCGCGGGCCACCCACGGACGACGGGCCCGCGCCGTCCCCGCCGGGCCCGCGCCGTACGGAGGTTCCATGGCCGACAACGTCACCTCGCTGTTCCGCAGCACAGCGGCGCACAGCCCGTCGATGGCGGCGCTGACGCGAGAGGGCGGCGAAGGTGCCGGGCCGGTGGACTTCTGCATCCCCTGCAACCCGTACTTCCCCACACCGGCGATGTTCGAGGAGATGGCGGCACGCCTGCGCGACATCGTCACGTACTACCCCAGCAGCGCCGACACGATCACGGCGGAGCTGTGCGCCCTGCTCCGACTACCACCGCAATGCGTGGCCATGGGCAACGGCTCCACAGAACTGATCACCTGGATCGACCACTTGCTGGTACGCGAGTCCCTGTCGATCCCCGTCCCGACATTCGGCCGCTGGACCGACCAGCCGATGGAGACGGGCAAGCGGGTGGACATGTTCCCGCTCCAGGAGTCGAACGGCTTCGCCCTGGACCTGGCGGCGTACGCGGAGTTCATCCGCGCACGGGGCACCCGCGTCGCAGTCGTCTGCAACCCGAACAACCCGGACGGCGGCTACGTCCCCCGGCACTCGGTCGTGCAGTTCATGGACGCGTTGGCGGACCTGGACCTGGTGGTGATCGACGAGTCGTTCCTGGAGTTCGCCGACGCGGAGGCGGAACCGAGCGTAGTCCAGGAGGCGATGCTGCGCCCGAACGTGATCGTGCTGCGCAGCCTGGGCAAGAACTTCGGCCTGCACGGCATCCGCTTCGGCTACCTGGTGGCGAACCCCGCCCTGGCCGGCCGGATACGGCGGATGCTCCCGAAGTGGAACCTCAACTCCTTCGCGGAACATGTGGTGTTCATGCTGAAGGAACACGGAGCGGAGTACACGCAGAGTCTCCACCAGGTACGCAGGGACCGCCTGGAGATGGCCAGTCACCTCTCGGCCCTCCCCGGCCTCACGGTCTACCCCTCCCAGGGCAACTTCCTCTTCGTGCGCCTTCCCGTGGGCGCCGAGGGCACGGTGGTCCGGGACCGGATGCTCACCGAGCACCGGATCCTGGTCCGCGAGTGCGGCAACAAGATCGGCTCTTCCAGCCGCTTCCTGCGGCTCGTGGTGCGCCCCCAGGTGGACGTGCGTCGCCTGGTGTCCGGCCTGGAACAGGTGCTCTACGGGTCCAGGAGGGGAGCCTCCGTACCCGAGCTGGGTACAGGGACCAACTACAGCTCGGGTACGGCGGCAGTGGACAGACTGGTGAGCGAAACGAACGGCACGGGGATCCCGGGCCTGGCGGGACTGGCAGCACAGGGGCTCGCCGGTCCGGCCTTCACCCCGGCCGCCGCAGGCACCGGCATGCCGCTCCCCACCGCGGCGCAACAGCCCGGCGGGATGCCGATGCCGGCGGCGGCGGCCCAGGCGATACCGGCACCGATGCCCATGCCGACCCCGGTTCCGGCGCCGATGCCGATGCCGGTGGCGGCCCCGACTCCCGCACCCATGCCCGCACCGGTTCCCCCATTCGTACCGGCACCAGCCGCCGGCCCCGGTCCCGTACCCGTCGCCGTACCGCCACCCGGTCCCACACCCCCCGGCGTCCCGGCCCGCGGCGGCCTCACCGCCGCCCAGGTCCGAGGCATGACGGCCCCGCCGCACGGCCTGACCCCGGCCCCGGCAACGGGCTGGCCCAACGCCCAGAGCTGGCCGAACCCGGCGGGGATGGGCCAGGTGGGCTGAGAAGAGCCGGAAGGCACGCCACCTCCCCGAATCCCCCCGCACGCCAGGCATTTGACACACAACGGCAGATTTCACAACAAGCCGGTACCGCCCGAGATCGCCTACGGGTTCTCCCAAGCCCCCGGCTCCGCCGCGAGTTCCCGCACCGGCTCCGGCAGTGCCCCCGTCGCCAGGTCCGAGACCGTGACCCCCTCCAGGATCTTGCGGACGTTCGCGCGCAGGGCGATCCAGAGCGGGAGCAGGGGTTCGGCCGTGCCCGTGTAGGAGAGCCCCGTCGGGCGTTCCCCCCGCACCGAGACGATCGGGCCGTCGACCGCGCGGATCACGTCGGCGACCGTGATCAGTGTCGCCTCCCTGGCCAGGCGGTAGCCGCCGCCCCCGCCACGCCGGCTGTCCACGATTCCGGCGCGCCGGAGGTCGCCGAGGATGCCTTCCAAGAACTTGTGCGGGATACCCTGTTCGGCGGCGATTTCCTCTGCCTTCACCGGGGCGTCACCATGCCGTACGGCCAGCTCGAGAGCCGCCCGTACCGCGTAATCCGCCCGCGCCGAGATCCTCATGGGTCCATTGTGGGCCGTGTGACCGTGGAGAATGGCCGGACCCGCGCCCCGTAGGATCGCCACGGAGGAACCCTTGGCGCTCAGCAGACGTTCATTCAGTGCCCTGGCCGGCTCGGCCGCACTCGGCTTCGCCCTGGGCGGCAGCGGCGGCCCCGGGGCACCTTCGGCGTACGCCGCGCGCAGTGTGCCGACCGGTCCCGCGCCGGCCCCGCCCGGCGCGGACGGACGCACACACACGATCGGGTACGACCACTACTCGCTGCTGGTGGACGGCAGACGCCTGGTCGTGTGGTCCGGTGAGATGCATCCCTTCCGGCTGCCCAGCCCCTCCCTGTGGCGCGATGTGCTCCAGAAGATGCGAGCCCATGGATACAACGCCGTCAGTATCTATGTGTCCTGGAATGTCCATTCCCCTGCCCCGGGACAGTACGATTTCACCGGCGTCCGGGATCTGGGTCTCTTCCTGCGCACCGCCACGGAGACCGGGCTCTACGTCATCGTGCGTCCCGGGCCCTACATCAACGCCGAGATCGACGGCGGCGGCTTCCCCGGCTGGCTCACCGCCACCAAGGGAACCGCCCGGACCGCCGACCCCACCTACCTGTCGCACGTCGACGAGTGGTTCACCGCCGTGAACCGGATCATCCGGCGGCATCTGTTCACCGAGGGCCGCGGCACCGTACTGCTGTACCAGATCGAGAACGAGTACGACGCCCACGTCACCGACGGCACCGGCCGCTCCTACATGTCCCATTTGTACGAGAAGGTGCGCCGGGACGGGATCGACGTGCCCCTCTTCCACAATGACAAGGGGCGCAACGGGTACTGGGTCCCCGGGGCGTTCGACACCCACGGTGAGAGCGGTGGGTGGCTGTACGGGTTCGACGGGTATCCGTCACCCTCCCAGGTGCCGCCCGACTGGGGGCACTTCGGCGTCGGCGGGGCCAAGGGCGGCGCCACGGCCAGTCCGCGTACGCCCGGGTTCGTGCCCGAGTTCGGGGGCGGCTGGTTCGATCCGTGGGGCGGGGTGGAGTTCCAGGGGAAGGGGTACGCCGAGTCGCGGCGCACCCGGGACGCGGCCTACGAGCGGCGTTTCTGTCTGACCAACCTCGCCAACGGGCTCACGCTGCACAACGTCTACATGGCCTTCGGCGGCACCTCCTGGGGCTGGCTGCCCGCGCCGGTCGTCTACACGTCGTACGACTACGGCGCAGCCATCGACGAGGCCCGCAACGTCACCCCCAAGGCGGCCCCGATGCACGAGCTCGGGCACATGGTCCAGCGCGTGCCCGACTTCGCCAAGCTCGACAAGGCGGCATCGGTCGAAGCCGCGGACCTGAAGGTCTACCACCTCACCAACCCCGACACCGCGGCCCATGTGTACGTCGTCCGCAACGACGGGGACGAGGAGGTCACTTCCACGCTGCCGACCGACGCCGGCGAGCTCCAGCTCACCGTCCCGGCCCATGACGCCCGGCTGCTGACCACCGGGCTCTCCCTCGGCAAGCGGAGGCTGCGGTACTGCACCGCCCAGCCGATGGCGGTGCTCACCGCGGGACGGCAGGACATCGCGCTGTTCAGCGGGCGGTACGGCGACATGGCGCACCTCGTGCTGGAGTGCCCGAGCGAGCCCCTCGTCAACCGGCTGGACGCGGAGGCCGCGTGGGTCTACGACCGGAACGCGCTGCACGTGACCGTCCCCCTGGGCCAGGGCGGGCTGACCCGGGTACTGGTCGAGCACGGCGAGAGCGAGACGCCGCTGCTGCTCCTCTTCGCCGACGACGCGACCGCCATGCGCCTCTTCCCGTACGACACCCCGTCCGGGACCGTGCTGGTCTACGGCCCGGCGCTGCTGCGTGACGTCGCACTCGACGGCTCGACGGTACGGCTGACCGGCGACGTCATCCAGCAGACCGGTCTCGAGGTGTGGGGGCCGCGCGGCATGGCGGCCGTGGAGTGGAACGGGCGCCCGGTGCGGATGCGCACAGCAATGGCCGGAAGCCTGGTGTCCGAGGCACTGATGCCGGGGGTCACGAAACCGGTGCTGCCGGCGATCGGCGGCTGGCGGCGCCGGAGCGAGAACCCCGAGGCCGCGCCCGGCTTCGACGACTCGGCGTGGACGGTCGCAGACAGGACGACGTCGTTCAGCACGACGCCCGTGCCCAAGGGGCAGCCGGTGCTGTTCGCCGACGACTACGGCTTCCACTACGGCGACGTCTGGTACCGCGGGCACCTCGACGCCACCGCCGGTCTGGAGTCCGTCTCCCTCGCCTACAGCACGGGCACCCAGGGCATGCTCATGGCCTGGCTGGACGGTCACCCGCTGGGCTCGCACCGGATGCCCGTGCCGGACAAGAAAACGGTCAGGCAGGGGAGTTGGGCGGACACGGCCACCTTCTCCATCGCCCAACTGCCCGAGGGCGTACGCGAAAAGCTGACCGCGCCCGGCGGCCACGTGCTGTCCGTGCTCGTGCGGCGCATGCAGCACGACCAGGACGGCAAGGCCCTCGACACGCACAAGGTGGCCCGCGGGCTGACCGAGGTGACCTTCAAGGGGGCCTCGCCCAAGGTGAGTTGGCGGATCCAGGGCGAGGCCGCGCCGGATCCGGTGCGCGGGCCGCAGAACAACGGCGGTCTGTACGGGGAGCGGGAGGGCTGGCATCTGCCCGGCTTCGCGGACGGCGGCTGGAAGCCGGCCGGCTTCCCACGCGCGGACCAGGGGCAGGGCGTGACCTGGTACCGGACGAGCTTCAAGCTGTCGCTGCCGGGTGACGTCGACGCCTCGGTGGGCCTGGTCCTGGAGGACGACCCGGCCCGCGCCTACCGGGTGCAGATCTTCCTCAACGGCTGGAACATGGGCCAGTACATCAACGACGTCGGCCCGCAGCACACCTTCGTCCTGCCGAACGGCATCCTGCGCACCCGGGGCACCAACACCCTGGCCCTGGCCGTCCTGTCCGACGGCACCACGGAGTCGGGACCCGGCCAGGTGCGGCTGACCCTGCTGGGCAGCGCGGCCGGAGGACTGCCGGTGACAGCGGTGGACTCCCCCGGCCGATGACCACTGGGCGAGCCGGATCGCGTTCCAGGACAGCGGCTCGAGTACGGGGGTGAGCCAGCCGTCCCTTACGACGGTGCTCTCGGTCCGGTGCGCTGTGACCCGTTCCGGGGCGTCCGGGTCGGCGTCCGTGGCGATGGTTACCTGTTGAACGAACGGTCGCCGGATCTCATGGCGCGGACTCAGGTGGACGCGTAATCTCGGACGAGCCGCCGTCCGGCGGGGCGAAGGGGGAGGCGATGGACATCGCGGGCGCGCGGCAGGGGGCGGCCCGGCTCGTCGCGAGGCTGCTCGGCCCGCGGCGCGGCGGCAGCAGGCGCCGGCTGGCCGCCGGTCTCGCCCGTGCGGTGCGTGCCCGGCCCCAAGCACCCACCGGCTTACGCGAGTTGTGCGGCGCACTGTGCGAGGAGATGACGGAGCAACGCGGTGGACGGCGCGTCAAACTGCGCTTCGAGCGGTTCCCGGACGAGATCGAAGTCACCGGTCTGTGCGTGGAGTTCGCCGACTTCGACCTGGTGATCGTCGAGGAACGCGCCGAGGCCGTCCAGCAACTCGTCATACTCGGCCATGAGTTGTGGCATCTGCACGCCGGTCACCGGCATCACCATCCGCTCGGTGCCGAGGCCGCCCGCGCCTTCGCCGAAGCTCCCGGGCTGAGCGGTGACGCGCTGACCGTGGCCGCGCGCAACGGTTCCCGCAAGGCCGACGAGGCCGAGGCCGACGACTTCGGCCACCGGCTGGCCGCCCTGTTCCGGTCCCGGCTCGCCGGTCCGGCCGCGCCGCCCGACCCCCTCCAGCGGGCCCTGGGCTACCGCGGCCGTACGGGAGCGGAACGGTGAACGGGCTGGCGCTGGACCCCTCAGGCGTCCTCAGCGAGTTCTACATCTCCTTCTGGATCCCCACGGCGGTGCTGACGGCGGCCCTGGTGATCAAGCTGCCTACGATCGTCCGGCTCTGGCGGGACCCGCTGCTGCGTGCCGTAGGAGGGCTGCTGCTGCTCGCCTGCGCGGTGTTCGTCTTCGTGACGCCGTCGACGATCGCCTGGACCAACCAGGTCACCGGCGTGCCCAACATCTCGGCGCCGTGGTGCTATTCGCTGCTCACCGCGTTCTGCGGCTCCTGTCTGCTGCTGATCATCGCCTGGCGTCACGGCCTGTCGGAACGCTCGGCCGCGACACGGCGCGCGATGCGCTGGGTCGTCTCCGTCTACTCGGGCGTGATCGTCGCCCTGTGGGTGCTGTTCGCGCTCGCGGACGCGCCGGTCGAGCGGCTGAGAGACCTGGACACCTACTACGCGAACACGCCGTTCATGCGCGAGGAGATCCTGCTCTACCTCGGCGCACACGCGGTCGCCTGTCTCATCACGTCCTGGCTGATCTGGAACTGGGTACGCACCGAGGGCCTCGACGCCTGGCTGCGCTGGGGTCTGAAGCTGCTGGGCGCGGGCTACGTGCTGAACCTGATCTTCGACGGGTCCAAGCTGACAGCCGTCTTCGCGCGCTGGCTCGGGCGGGACCTGGACTGGCTGAGCACCGATCTGGCGCCGCCGGTCGCCGCCCTGTCCGCCATCCTGATCGCGGTCGGCTTCATCCTTCCGCACGCCGGCCAGTACGCGCACGACCGCTGGCGGCTGCGCTTGGCACACCGCGAACTGCGGCCGCTGTACCAGCTGATGAAGACGGTCAGCGGTACGGGCGTCCCGCGCGTGCGTGCCACACCCGAACTCCGGCTGACCCGGCGTGAAACGTTCATCCGGGACGTACTGCTGCCGCTGGCCCGGTACATCGACACGGACCTGGGCCGGCGGGCGTACGACGCGGCGCTCGAGCTCGGCCATCCGCCGCGCCGGGCGGGCGCGCTGGCCGCCGCGGTGAGCATCCTGGACGCCGTCGACGCCCGCCGCCGTACGCCGGAGCCGCCGTCCGACGCGGCCGTCGGACCCGACACGACGAACCTGCTCCAGGAGATCGGGGCCGTCTCCCGAGCCCTCCGCCATCCCGACGACATCGCGGCGGTACGCGCGCGTGCGGCCGTCCCAGCAGAGAGCGTTGCCGTACATGAGTGATCGCACCACCACCGCCGTCGTCCTCGGCGGCTCCCTCGCCGGGCTGCTCGCGGCCCGCGCCCTGGCCTCCTTCGCGGACCGCGTCCTCGTGGTCGAGCGGGACGCGCTGCCCGGCGGACCCGAGCCGCGCAGGGGGCTGCCGCAGGCCCGGCACGTGCACCAACTGTGGTCCGGAGGCGCACGGGCACTGGAGCAGCTGGTCCCCGGGGTGACGGCACGGCTGCGGGCGGCGGGGGTTACGCGGCTGCCGGTGACGACCGACATGGTGGCGCTGTCGCCGTACGGCTGGTACCGGCGCTGGGAGGAGTCGGCGTTCGTGCTGCCGAGCAGCCGGGACCTGCTGGACTGGGTCGTGCGCTCGGAGGTGCTGGCCGACGGGCGGATCGAGCTGCTGGAACGGACCGAGGCGGTCGGCCTGTCGGGCACGGACACGGGCGTGACGGGGGTACGGCTGCGGGAGCACCCGGGTGGGCCCGGATCGGACGGCGGGGCGGGCCGGAAGAGACCCGGCGCGGAGCGCACGCTCTCGGCCGACCTGGTCGTCGACGCGACCGGGCGCGGCTCGCGCGCTCCGCACTGGCTGACCTCCCTCGGGCTGCCCGCGCCCGAACGCCGCGAGGTCGACTCCGGGATCGCCTACGCGACGCGGGTGTTCCGGGCGCCGGAAGGGGCGCGGGGCGGGTTCCCGATCGTCAACGTCCAGGGGGATCCGCGGGGCGGGCGTCGCCCCGGACGGGGTGGGGTGCTGATGCCGGTCGAGGACGGCAAGTGGATGATCACGCTGTACGGCAGCCGGGGTGGCGAACCGACCGCCGATGCCGGGGACTTCGCCCGGTACGCCCGGGATGAGCTGGCACATCCGGTCATCGCCGAGCTGATGACCAACGCCGAACCCCTGGGCGAGGAGGTCGCGTTCACCAGGACCACGGCCAACCAGCGCCATTTCTACGAGCGGATGCCCGTATGGCCGGAGAACTTCGTGGTGCTCGGGGATGCGTTGTGTGCGCTGAACCCGGTGTACGGGCACGGGATGTCGGTGGCGGCACAAGAGGCATGGAAGGTACGGGATGTGATCGAGCGTCAGGGCGGCGACCTGGGCACACCCGGGCTTGCCCGGCTGTTGCAGCGGGCGGTCGGCCGGGCGGCTCGGGCGGCGTGGGATCTGTCGACGGGGACGGATGTCTTCTATCCGGGGGCTACGGACGGTGGGCCTACGCTGCGGGAGCGAGTGGCTGCGGCTTATGTGGGGCGGCTGTTGTACACGGCGACGGGGAATGGGCGGATCGCTCGGCGGGTGACCGATGTGACGTCGCTCGAGCGGGGAGTGGAGGTGTTGTTGGCGCCCAGTGTGGTGCTGGCGGCGGTTGTCGGACCGTTGAAGCCCGCGCTGAGCGGGCCGCCGCTGACCGCGGAGGAGCGCAAGGCGGCGGGGCTGTTGTAGGTGCGGCCAGGGCCGGCCGGGGGTGGGTTTCGCTCGCCCGCGCTTGCGGGTTGCCTCCCCCGCTCTCGGCTCCGCTAGAGCGGGGGACCCCCATCGCCCACCCGTGCCGCCTGGGGGTCCCCAGGCCCTTGAGGTGCGGGGGGGGACACGACTGCCCGCAGCTACGCGGAGAGGGGTGGGCCCGCCGGGCCCGGCTTCGTTCAGCCCTCGAAGGCCGGTTGTGGTACTCCCTTCCCCGCTCCCGGGATCACCAGTACCGACCCCGCCACCGGATGCGGCCGGTCCAAGCCCACCCTCGCCGTTGTGACGTACAGGTCCGTCAGGTCCGGCCCCCCGAACGCGCACGCCGTCGTCCGCGGTGTCGGCAGCGGGATCACGCGGTCCAGCTCGCCCGCCGGCGTGTAGCGGCGCACCGCCCCGCCGTCCCACAGCGCCACCCACACACATCCGTCCGCGTCCACCGTGAGGCCGTCGGGATAGCCCGCGCTCTCCTCGACGGTCGTCAGCGGACGCCGGTTCAGGGCCTGTTCACCGTCGTAGTCGAAGACGTCTATCCGGCGCGTGGGTGTGTCGATGTAGTACAGGAGGCGGCCGTCGGGGCTCCAGCCCGTGCCGTTGCTCACCGTCACCGAGGGGAGGATCGTGCGGGTCTCGCCCGTGCCCGTGATCCGCGACAGCGCGCCGCCGCCCGCCGTCTCGTCGTACCGCATCGTGCCCGCCCACAGCGAACCGTCCGGAGCCACCGCCGCGTCGTTCGCGCGGCGGCCGGGGACCGGCTCACGGTGCAGCCAGTGGAAGGTGTCGTCCGGGTCCAACAGGCCCACTCCGTCACGGAGGTTGAGGACCAGGCCGCCGCCCGCCCTCGGCTTCGCCGCGCCCACGTGCTGGTCCGTCGCGCGGACCGTGCGGCGGCCCGTCGAGGGATCGTACGTGTGGATCCGTGAGCCCAGGATGTCCAGCCAGATGAGGCGGCCGGCGGCCGGGTCCCACGTGGGGCCCTCGCCGAGCGTCGCCTCCGCGCGCACCGCGACCTCGAACGCCGAGTGAGCCGTGTGAACCGTCATGCCGCACTCCGGTGGCCCAGGCGCTCGGACAGTTCGGCCGCGCCCTTGGCGGCCAGCTGCTCCAGTTCGGCGCGGCGTTCGTCGCTCCAGCGGATCATGGGGACCGAGATGGAGAGGGCCGCGACGACCTGGCCGGTGCGGTCGCGGACCGGGGCGGCCACGCAGGACACGTCCGGGTTGGACTCGCGGCTCTCCACCGCGATGCCCCGCTGCCTGATCCCGGCCAGCGCCGCGCGCAGCGCGACCGGGTCGGTGATGCTGTTGGGGGTCATCGCGACCAGTTCGGCGCCGTCCGGGACGCGTGCCGCGAGCTCCGGCTCGGGCAGCGAGGCCAGCAGCATCTTGCCGACCGAGGTGCAGTGGGCGGGCAGCCTGCGCCCCGCCGCCGACACCATGCGTACCGCGTGCGTCGAGTCGACCTTGGCGATGTAGATGACGTCGGTGCCCTCGAGGATGGCCACATGGACCGTCTCGTCGCACGTCTCGGCGACGGACCGGGCGACCTGCTGGCCCTCGGCCGCGAGGTCGAGCTGCTCGGCGTAGCGGCTGCCGAGCTGGTACGGGCGTACGCCGAGCCGGTAGCGTCCGGGCTGTCCGGGCACGGGCACGATGTACGACCGTGCGGCGAGCGTGGTGACCAGTTCGTGCACGGTGGTGCGGGGCAGCTGGAGCCTGCGCACGATGTCGGGGGCGGAGAGCGTCCCGTCCCCGTCGAGGAAGAGCTCGAGAATGTCGAGAGCCCGGGTCACGGCAGGTACGAGGCGTCCCATGTCCGGCCCCCTCCCTTGAGTCTGCGTCTGTTCGAAATTTCAACAGGCGATCGGCATGACGAACACAGGTTAGCCATGGGCGGTTGCACGGGCAATGGGTGCGCGAACCGGCGACCGGCAACGCGTCCGGTGGGCGACCATGGGTCGCATGCCGACCTCCGGAAAGCGCCCCGCCGGTCCTTTCACCCCGCGCGAGTTCCAGCTGGTGCTGCTGCGCCGCATGGCCGACCACAATCCCGGCCTGGTGGAGGACGCCCGCCGGGAACTGGGTGTGTCCCTCGCGGAGATGCGGGAGGCCAACAAGCGGTGGCAGGCGATGGTCCGCTCCCGCCGGGCGCGTTCGGCAACCTCCCGGTACCGGTCGGTGCTGGGCGCCCCGGAGTCCGAGTCCAAGCGCACCATCGGCGACCTGGAATGCGCGGCCTGGCGGTGGCCGCTGCCGCTGTGGCCCGAGCTGCGCTTCGAGGTGCTGGTCTCCCCCGACGGCGCGGTGTGGAACGAGTGGCTGGTCCGCGCGCCGGGCGCCGCCGCCCCCGAGCTGAGGATCC
The DNA here is from genome assembly GCF_014647875.1 of Streptomyces brasiliensis. Taxonomy (GTDB): domain Bacteria; phylum Actinomycetota; class Actinomycetes; order Streptomycetales; family Streptomycetaceae; genus Streptomyces; species Streptomyces brasiliensis. Next base: position 133,440 of record NZ_BMQA01000006.1, read on the forward strand.
TGGAGGACCTGACGCCCTGGTCCTGCACGGTCGACGAGGCGGCCCGCGCCTTCGCCCCCGCCCGCCCGCTGGAGGGCTCGGCCCCCACCCGCTGGGGCCTGGCGTTCGCGGCCCCCGACGCGCAGGGCGTACGGCACGAGGTCGTCGCCGAGTTCACCTGGGGGCTGCTCCAGCGGACGGCGGTCAGCGGGTAGCGGACGCGGGTCGGCCGGCGGCCGCCAGCACCGCGCCCACGACCCCGGCCAGTGACCCCGGGTGCAGGAAGAGGAACAGGTTCGGCTCGACCAGCTCCAGCTCCATCACCCGCGGCTCACCGTCGTCGCCGTCGACGAGGTCCACACGCGCGTACAGCAGCTCGGGCGCTTCCGGTACGGCGGCCAACGCGTGCTCGGCGACGGAGAGTTCGGCCGGTGCCGGGGTCCACGGCTCCAGGTCGGGGTGGGCCACCTTGGCGGCGTCGTAGGCGGTGCCGGGCGCCAGGACGGCGCGCTTGCGGCTGGCGTGCAGCAGACGGCCGCCGAAGAACTGCAGGGCCCGCTCCCCGGTGACGTCGATGCCCGCCATGTAGGGCTGCACCATCGCGGTGTACCCCTCCTCGTGCATCCGCGCCAGCTGCCGTACGGCGGTCTCCCGCTCCCCGGGCGCGTAGCGCGCGGCGAACCGGGCGCCCGCCCCGAAGGTCGGCTTCACCACGAACTCGTGGCCGTCGGGCAGCTCGGCGGTGTCACCCGGCGCCAGGTAGCGGGTCGGCACGACGGGCACGCCGGCCGCCGCGAGATCGCCGAGGTAGCGCTTGTCGGTGTTCCACCGCACGACGTCGGCCGGGTTGGCCAGCCGGGTGACCTTCGCGACCCGCTCCGCCCACGCCACGAACTCCTCGGCCCGCCAGCTGTAGTCCCAGGTCGACCGGATGAGGACGAGATCGAACCCGGCCCAGTCCACACCCTCGTCGTCCCAGGCCACGGTGACGGCCTCGGCCCCGGTGCCCGTCAGCGCCCGCTCCAGCACCGGAAGATCACGGTCCCTGTTCGGCTCGGCTGCGGAGTCGTAGGTGGCGAGGGCTATGCGGGGCACGGCGGCGACCTCCATGGTCGTACGGACGCTCGACTGGTCCACGGCAGGCTATCCGCGCGCACGGCAACCTCGACAACGGGTTTGACCTTCACCCTTGGTGAAGCCACAGCATCGGTGGCGGAACGACGAGCGGACGTACGGACGGGGTGGCGTATGGAGACCATGCTGACGATCGGGGCCTTCGCCAAGGCCAGTCGGCTGTCGCCCAAGGCGCTGCGGCTGTACGACGAGCTGGATCTGCTGCGGCCCGCGCGGGTCGACCCGGACACCGGCTACCGGTACTACACCGTCGGCCAGCTGGAGCGGGCGCGGCTCGTGGCCTGGCTGCGCCGGCTGGGGATGCCGCTGGCCGGGATCCGTGAGGTGTGCGCCCTGGAGGCGGGGGCCGCCGCTCGGGAGATCCGGGCCTACTGGGCGCGGGTCGAGCGGGAGACGGCCGTACGGCGGGACCTCGCCGCGTTCCTCGTCGACCACCTCACCGCGGAAGCGAGGAAGGACACCGTCATGCTGGAACTGCGTTACTCGGCTCATTCGGACACCGGGCGGGTACGGCCCGCCAACCAGGACACGGCCTACGCGGGCGCGCGGCTGCTCGCCGTGGCCGACGGGTACGGGCCCGCCGGGGCGCCCGCGAGCAGTGCCGCCGTGGAGGCGCTGAAGTACCTGGAGCACGAGGAGCTGCCCGCGGGCAGCGTGCTCAACCTGCTGGAGGACGCGGTGCAGGGCGCGAGCGAGGCCGTGCGGGACGCGGCCGGGGGCGAGAACGCCGGCACCACGCTGACCGCGCTGCTGTGGACCGGCTCGCGGCTGGCGCTGGTGCACATCGGGGACTCGCGCGCGTATCTGCTGCGCGACGGCGGCCTGTTCCGGATCAGCCACGACCACTCGGTGGTGCAGTCTCTGCTCGACGAGGGCCGGCTGACCCCGGAGGAGGCCACGTCGCATCCGCAGCGGACCCTGCTCCTCAAGGCCCTCGGCACCGGGACCCCCGACCTGAAACTCCACGAGGCCCTGCCGGGCGACCGCTACCTGCTGTGCTCCGACGGTCTGTCCGGGGTCGTCACGGACGAGCGGATAGCCGAGCTGCTGTCCACCGGCCGGACTCCCGACGAGGCGGTACGCGCCCTGGTCGCCGAGGCGAACGAGGTGGGTGGCCCGGACAACGTGAGCTGCGTCGTCGCGGATGTGGTGGAGGCGGCCGGCTGAGCGCTCCGCTGGACGCCGCGATGTGCCGTCGATCGGCTGCGGCCCCGGCGTGGCTGGTCGCGCAGTTCCCCGCGCCCCTTGGGTTGGCCGACTGGACCCGTGCTGGATGAGCCACCGTTCAGTCGGCCTCAGATCCGCTGTCCCGCTGTGCCCTTACTCGGACGCTGACGCACCGGTTTGGTTGCCCTCCCCTTCGGCCGGTCGGCCCGAGCCCGTCTGCAGGGTCGGGCGAAGTCCGCTGCGGTTCGCCAGCGCCCCGAAGGGGCGCGGGGAGCTGCGCGACCAGCCACACACGACCGGCAGACCGGGTCGAACCTCCGTGCCCACGGCGCAACCGGGACGGCACACATCGCCGAAGGCAAGTGCACTGGCTGGAGCATCCCCGCGTTGCGGGCGGCCGAGCCGCGGCTTGCTCACGACTTGAGCACGGTCGTGGGGACGCGGCGGCTGGTGTAGGAAGGGTGCTGTCGTACGTATGTCCCGACAGGTTAGGAGTGTGCCGCGTGTCCTCCCTCTTTCCGGCCCTGACCGGCGGTCCGGGCGAGCGAGTCGCCCTGCGGTTCGGCGAACGGTCGCTGACCTACGCGGATCTCGCCGCCGCCGCGGGTGCCGTCGCCGCCCGGGTCCGGGACGCGGGCCGCGTGGCCGTCTGGGCGACCCCGGAACCGGAGACGGCCGTAGCCGTCGTGGGCGCGCTGCTCGCCGGGGTCGCCGCGGTGCCGCTCAACCCGAGGTCGGGCGAGAAGGAGCTGGCCCACATCCTCGCCGACAGTGCGCCCACGCTGGTCCTGGCCGCGCCGGGTGCCGGACTTCCCGCCGCCCTCGCGGGGTTGGAGCGCGTCGGCGTGGACACGCAGGGTACCGGAGGCGTCCCCGAGGACCGTACGTCCGAGGGCGATCCCGCGCTGATCGTCTACACCTCCGGCACCACGGGACCGCCCAAGGGCGCGGTCATCTCCCGCCGGGCGGTCGCCGCGACCCTGGACGCGCTGGCCGACGCCTGGCAGTGGACCGGGGACGACGTGCTGGTGCACGGGCTGCCGCTGTTCCATGTGCACGGGCTGGTGCTGGGCATCCTGGGCCCGCTGCGGCGCGGCGGCTCGGTGCGGCACCTGGGCCGGTTCGACACGGCGGGCGTCGCCCGGGAGCTGAACGACGGCGCGACCATGCTGTTCGGGGTGCCGACGATGTACCACCGCATCGCCGAGGCCCTGCCCGACGACCCGGGGCTGGCGAAGGCGCTCGGCCGGGCCCGGCTGCTGGTCTCCGGGTCCGCCGCGCTGCCGGTGCACGACCATGAGCGGATCACGGCGGCGACCGGGCAGCGGGTGATCGAGCGGTACGGCATGACGGAGACCCTGATGAACACGAGCGTGCGCGCCGACGGCGAGGCACGGGCGGGCACGGTGGGCGTGCCGCTGCCCGGTGTGGAGCTGCGGCTGGTCGAGGAGGACGGGACGGTCCTCGCGGCGTACGACGGGGAGACCGTCGGTGAGATCCAGGTGCGCGGCCCGAATCTGTTCACCGAGTACCTCAACCGGCCCGACGCCACCGCCGCCGCGTTCACCGCGGACGGCTGGTTCCGGACCGGGGACATGGCCGTGCGGGAGCCCGACGGGTATGTGCGGATCGTCGGGCGCAAGGCCACCGACCTGATCAAGAGCGGCGGTTACAAGATCGGGGCCGGGGAGATCGAGAACGCGCTGCTGGAGCATCCGGGGGTGCGCGAGGCGGCCGTCACCGGGGAGCCGGACGCGGATCTGGGCGAGCGGATCGTGGCGTGGATCGTGCCGGTCGACCCAGAATCACCGCCTTCTCTCGAGGAGTTGGCGGACCATGTGGCGCGCCGCCTGGCCCCGCACAAGCGCCCGCGGGTCGTCCGGCTCCTGGACGTGCTGCCCCGCAACGACATGGGGAAGATCATGAAGCGGGCGCTGGGCGGTGCCTGAGCGGCAGTCGGCGCGCGAGATCCTGGCCCTGGTCTGCGACGCCTCGACGTTCGCCGAACTCCCGTACCTGGAAGGGAGGTCCGAGCCGGACGGGCCGCTCGCCTGGCCGGGCTACGACGCCTCGCGCGCCCGCGCCGCCGACCGCACCGGCGAGGAGGAGTCCGTCGTCTGCGGCACCGCGAGCATCGGCGGCACCCGAGCCGTGCTGATCGCCTTCGAGTTCGGCTTCCTCGGTGGCTCGCTGGGCCGGCGCACCGGGGACCGGCTCGAGGCGGCGTACGTCCACGCGCGCGCCCATCGGCTGCCGGTCGTCCCGCTGGTCGCCACGGGCGGCAGCCGGATGCAGGAGGGCATGCTCGCGCTCGCCCAACTCCAGCGTGTGGCACGGCAGTCGGCGCTCACGAGGGAGGCGGGCCTGGCGCAGATCGCCGTGCTCCGGGACCCCACGACGGGCGGCGGCTGGGCCACCCTGGGCGCGGGCGCCGATGTGATCCTCGCCCTGCCGGGCGCACAGGTCGGCTTCGCCGGGTCCCGGGTCCGCCCGCCGGACGCCGACCCGGCCGCTTACACGGCGGAGGCGCAGGTGGCGGCGGGTTCGGCGGACGCGGTGGTACGGCTCGAGGAGCTGCGGGAGACACTGGCGCGGTGGCTGCGGCTGCTGACCACGCCGGCCGACCAGGCACCGCCGCCCGAGCCGCTGGGGGCAACCGGTCTGCCGGCCACCGGCTGGGACGCCGTCCGGCGCGCCCGCTCCCCCGAACGCCCGCGTGCACGGGCCTACCTGGACGCCTACTTCGCCGAGCGCGTGGCGATCAGCGGGGACCGGTGCGGCGGGCGTGATCCGGAGGGCATGCTGTGCGGCTTCGGCACGCACGAGGGCCGTACGGTGGCGTACGCGGCGCAGACCGGGGCGGCGACCCGGCCGGCCGGTTACCGGACGGCGGCCCGGCTGATCCGGCTCGCGGACCGGCTCGGCATCCCGGTGCTGACCCTGGTGGACACGCCGGGTGCGGCCAACGACGCCGAGGCGGAGCGGCAGGGTGCGGGCAGTGCGATCGCCGAACTGTTCACCGCGGTGGCCACCGCGCGGACGCCGGTCACCACGCTGCTGATCGGGGAGGGCGGCTCGGGAGGGGCGCTGGCGCTGGCCGCGCCCGGCAACACCTGGGCCACACCGGACAGTTACTTCTCGGTCATCGCACCCGAGATGGCCGCCGTGATACTGAAGCGGCCGCCGGCGGAGGCGGAGTCGACGGCGAACCGACTCCGGATCCGGCCACAGGACCTGGCACAGCTGGGCGTGACCCGGACCGAGCGGCGCATGTGACCCTCGGCCCTGCCGGGCGGCGCCGCCTCCCCGTGCGGGAAGGCGACGCCGCTCGCGGCTACTTCACCCCTACCGCCCGGATGATCTCCTGTGTCACCGAGCCGCCCCGGTCGTCGCGCGCGGAGGCGCGCAGGGAGATGTGCTCGGCGTCGCGCGGCACGGTCAGCGTCCCGTGCCAGGAGGCGCCTCGCCCGTCGGTGAGCTGGACGGTCCTCCAGGTGGTGCCGTCGTCGTACGACACCTCCAGCCTGCCGCCGCCGAGGGTTCCGGTGCCGGACGCGTCGGCCACGTACTCGGCGCCGAGCCCGATGGGCACCCGGCTGCCGCCCCGCACGTCGCCCGCGAGGTCGGTGTCGACGTCGAAGGCGAGGTTGATCAGCGGGAGGTAGGTCCAGCTGTCCTCCGGGGTGGCCGCCGACTTGAAGGTCCACTCCGCGTGGCCCTTCGTGGCCAGGTCCCACTGCTCGGGATCGAGCGTGGTGTCCGTGGTGACCTGGTAGGTGTGCTCGTCGGCGGGCGCGTCCCAGACGTACGCGGCGGAGCTCTTGCGCCGGTCGACCTGGGTGCCGTCGACGGAGACGGCGGTGTACTGGTCCATCCCGGTCTCGCCGCTCCACACGTCGCCGAAGCCGGTGTGGTCCGGCCCGGAGTCGCCCCAGCCGGGGGCGTTGATCTGGATCACGTTGCCGGACCGCTGTTGTCCGAAGCCGAGCCCGGTGCCCAGCCACGGGTGCCAGACGGGTTTGAACCAGTTCAGCTCGGGATGCGTGCCGCCGGTGTAGCTGACCAGCCCGCTGCGCTCCTCCAGCGCGCCGTTGCCGGCGGTCACCGACTCGTGCCACAGCTGGCCGGGACCGGTGGAGACGTAGTCCGTGCGCTCGGCCGGCAAGTCGATCAACGACTGGAAGCCGAGGCCGATCGGGAAGGCGTCGGTGATCGAGTAGCGGAACTCGCCACCCGGAACCGGCTTCACGGCGTGGAACTTCACGTCCAACGCGGCGAGTTGGCGGCCGGTGGGCGCGTAGGTCAGGTCGCGGTCCGGGACCCCGCCCGGGTGGCCCTGCGAAAGGTCGTAGACGTACGGCGAGTTGCGCGTGCCCGTCATGTCGACCTGGCCGGCGTCGCGCAGCCGGTCCGCGTCCGCCGCGTCCACCGTGGCGATCTGCAGGGGCCGGTCGGAGCCGTCGTCGGCGCCCCACCAGGCCATGAGCCGGCCGGGCGCGTCGTCGGTCACGAACAGGGCCTTGGCGCCCGCGTCCTGGACGGCCTGGGCCAGCGCGTTCGGGTCGGCGTCGGCGGCGAGCCGGGCCAGTACCGCCTTGCCGCGCACATCGCCGGTGACGGGACCGTCCCCGATGTCGACCAGCGGCAGCTTGGTGCGTCCTTCGAGCAGCGTGCCGCCCGACTGGACGGTGGCCTCACCGATCCCCTTGACCTCGAGGAGCGGCTTGGCGAGCCGCCACACGGTCCGGTACTCGAAGCTGCCCTGCGTCACCTTGCCGGTGGGCGCGGCGAAGATGCTGTCGTAGGTCAGGGGCAGCTGGACCGCGTCGAAGAGGTCGGAGCCGTGCGCGTTGCGGTCGTACTCCATGATCAGCTGGCGGCTCTCGGTGCGCCGGTCGACGTCGGCCTTGATCTCGCGCAGTTTCCGGCCGTCGAGGGTGATCTCCTGGTCGTGGTCGAGGGTGATCTCGGGCGCCGCGAGGAAGCCGAGGCCGAGCGAGTCCGCGCCGTGGCTGCCGCGCACGTCGAGGAACGAGGTCACGCTGTACGTGCCGGGCTTGAGCCGGAGCTCGAGGGTGCCGGAGTCGCCAACCTGGGTCGGGAAGGGGTCGACCCCCGTGGCGAGTTGCTGCACGGCGAGGGGGGCGGAGGTGGACGCGCCGGCCCGGTCCTTGACGTGGACGGTGAGCGTGTACCGCTCCTCCTCCTTGACCAGCCCGAACGCGGTGTGCGCGACGGGGGTGCCGGCGACGGAGGCCACGATCTGCCCGCTGGTGTTGCCGACCGGCGCCTTGGAGCCGTCACCGGTCACCGTCGTGGCGGCGGTGCCGTGGGCGGGGACGGTGAGGCTGGTGTCGGCGAGGGTGGCGACGCCGCCGGGGGCGCCCTGCACGGACAGGCTCAACTCGACAGCAGTGTCCGAGGAGTTGGTGTACGTGAGCGTCCGCGTGACCGGCTTGTCGGCGTCGTACGGCCAGCTGTAGAAGCCGAGGTCGGCGCTGCCGGTGGCGGTGAGGGTCGCGTCGATCGCGTCCGGGACGCTGACCCGCCCCGAGCCCAGCGTGTAGACGGACTCGTCGAGCTGCTTCGACGTCGACATCAGCGCGTCCTTGAGCTGCGCGCCGGTCCAGTCGGTGTGCTCCTGGGCGAGCAGGGCGGCCACACCCGCGACGTGCGGGGTCGCCATCGACGTACCGCTCATGGCCGTGTAGTAGCCGCTGCCGCCGATGAGTTGGGAGCGGGCGGCGAGGATGTCGACGCCCGGGGCCGAGATGTCCGGCTTGAGCGCGTTGTCGATGTACCGGGGGCCGCCGCTGGTGAAGTAGGCGGCCTGGTCGGCGGAGTCGACCGCGCCGACGGTGAGGGCCGCGTCGGCGGCGCCGGGCGATCCGATGGAGGAGGGGACGCCGGTGTTGCCCGCGGCGACGACGAAGAGGGCGCCGGTCTCGGCGGTGAGGGTGTCGACGGCCTGCGCCATGGGGTCGGTGCCGTCGCTGGCCTCGGTGGAGCCGAGGCTCATGGAGATGATCCGGGCGTGCACGTCCCGTGCCGCCCACTCCATGCCCGCGATGATCTGGGACTCACTGCCCGAGCCCTGGTCGCTGAGCACCTTGCCGACCGCGAGGGTGGCCTCCGGGGCGACACCCTTCTCCTTGCCTTCGGAGGCTGTCCCGCTGCCGCCGACGGTGGAGGTGACGTGGGTGCCGTGGCCGTTGCGGTCCGCGACCTCCTGGCCCTCGATGAAGCTCTTGGTGGTGCTGACCCGGTCCGCGAGGTCGGGGTGGGTCAGGTCGACGCCGGTGTCGAGCACGGCGACGGTGACGCCCTTGCCGGTGAGCCCGGTGTCCCAGGCGGCCTGGGTGCCGATCTGCGCGTTGCTCTCGGCCATGTCGGCCTTGACGCGCCCGTCCAGCCAGACCTTGTCGATGCCGCCCTGCCCGGTGAACGACCGCCAGAAGGTCCGGCCCTTGTCGGCCGCGACGGCGGCGCCGCGCAGACTCGCGAGGCTGCGCGTCCGTTCGGCTCCGCGCGGGGTGACGGTCCGTGCGCCCTTGTCATAGGTCACGATCAGCGGCAGCTCGTCGCTGTTCTTGTCGGTGAGCCCCTGCCGTATCAGCCCGCTGACATCGAACAGCCGCCGGTCCAGGGTCCCCGCCCGGAGATACGGCTGCGCCTCGTCGGGTACGACGGTGATGTCGCCGTTGCTGGTCTGCGTGCGCACGGCCCCGGTGGCCCCGGCGGGCCGCTGCACGGTGACCGTCTTCTTCCCCTGCCCCAGATCCGTGACCGTCACCTTGTCGCCGGTGACGAGGGTGACGGTGGTGGCGGCGTCCGGCGGGCGCGTGCCCTGGCCCGCGGCCTCCCGGGCGACCGCCGGGGCGATCGGCACCAACGCGAGCACGAGCCCCGCCGACAGGAGGGTCGCGCCACGTCTGACTGCTCCTCTGGTCATCCACGCCTCTTCTCGTCCGAGTGCGGTGAGCGCTGCGAGAAGTGTCATGGGGCTTGTGTTGCCGGGGGGTTGAGCGGTGGTGGCGGAAAACCGTCCTGGCAGGTTCCCGCCAAGAGCGCCCCGAACCCCCCGTTCAGCCGCACCCCGCCCGGCCCCCTCCAAGCGGCGCGCCCCCCCGCCTACCACACAGGATGGCGAACAAGGCACGCCACACCGGCGGAGCCGCTTCGTTCACCCGGGAGGAACCGCGATGACCGTCAGGCTGGAGCAGTTGCGCCGCTGCCACTTCGCCGTCGATCTGGGGGCGGCCCGTACCCGGGTGTATGTGAAGGGCGCCGGGCTGGTCGTCGACCAGCCGTCCGCCGCTGCCGTGAACACCCGCACCGGCGCGCTCATCGCCGTGGGCGAGTTCGCGGAGCGGATGACGGGACGGACGCCCAGTTATATCCGGGTCGTACGGCCCATTTCGGGCGGCACCGTCGTCGACATCCAGATGGCCCAGCGCATGCTGCGTCATCTGCTCGGCGACAAGATGCGCCGCGCGCTGCGCCGCAAGCCCCGGCTGCGGGGCGCGGCCTGCACGCCGCACGACGCGGGACCGCTGGCCCAGCGGGCGACCATCGAGACCCTGGTGGGGCTCGGTGCGCGCCGGGTCGAGCTGGTGGACACACTGATCGCCGCCGCCGTCGGCTGCGGGCTCCCCGTCGAGCAGCCCGAGGGCATGATGATCGTCGTGTGCGGTGCGGCCCACACGCAGGTCGCCGTGCTGTCCCTCGGGTCGATCGTCACGGCCGAGCGGATTCCGGTGGGCGGTGAGGCCGTCGACAACGCGATCGTGCAGCACCTGCGGCTCGAGCACGAGCTGATGCTGCCCAGCCAGTCCGTACGGCCGCTCCAGCTCGCCCTGTCCGGCAACGGCCTCACCGCACACGGGCCGACGTCCACCGAGATCCACGGCAGGGACGTGGCCACCGGCCTCGCCCGGTCCGTACGGGTGGACACGGCCGCCGTGCGCGACGCGATCCAGACCCCGCTGACGGGCGTTCTCGACGGCATCGGCAAGGTGCTGCGGGGCTGCCCGCCCGACCTGGTGGCCGACCTCGCCGACCGCGGGATCATAATGGTCGGCGGCTCCGCGCTGCTGCCCGGCCTCGATCAGATGCTGCGTCAGGCGACGGGCATGCCGGTGAACATCGCGGAACGGCCGGAGCTGTGCGCCGTCCAGGGCATCGGGGCCATGCTGGAGGGACAGATCGAGCCGCTGGTCCTGGACCCGCTGGCCGCCTGACCCGCCGTCGGCGGCCTCCGGTCAGTACGGCAGGATCCGCCCGGAGGGTGTCCTGCGGTCGATCTCCTGGCCGCGGGGAGCGGCGGGCCGACGGCTGACTCGCACACGGATCCGACGCTCCATGACGCCCTCCTCATGCCTCGAACTGCCTCACGGTCACGACCGGGTACGGCAGATCGTTCCCACCGGGGCGTGGGTCATGCCTCTGGAACGTGACCTGTCGGCGGGGTGGCTAGCCGAAGCGGCCCTCCACGTAGTCCGAGGTGCGCGGGTCCGAGGGGCTCGCGAACATCATGGCCGTGGGGCCGTGTTCGACGATCGCGCCGGGCGTGTTCTGCTCCGCGAGGAAGAACGCGCACTGGTCGGAGACCCGCGCCGCCTGCTGCATGTTGTGGGTGACGATCACGATCGTGACCTCGTGGGCCAGTTCGCGGATCGTCTCCTCGATCCGCCGCGTGGACGTGGGGTCCAGCGCGGAGCAGGGCTCGTCCATCAGCAGGACCTGGGGCCGTACCGCGAGGGAGCGGGCGATGCACAGGCGCTGCTGCTGGCCGCCGGAGAGCGCGCCGCCGGGCTGGCGCAGCCGGTCCCGCACCTCCTTCCACAGGCCCGCCTTCGCCAGGCACTCCTCCACCAGGTCGTCCTTGGCGTCGCCTCTCATCCGGATCCCGGTGAGCTTCAGGCCCGATGTCACGTTGTCGTAGATGGACATCGCGGGGAACGGGTTCGGCTTCTGGAAGACCATGCCGATCTTCCGCCGGGCCTCGGTCAGCCGCTGCCCGGCGGCGTAGATGTCCTGGCCGTCCACGAGGACCTCGCCGGCCAGCGACGCGGAGGCGACGAGTTCGTGCATGCGGTTGAGGATCCGCAGGAACGTCGACTTGCCGCAGCCGGAGGGGCCGATGAGGGCCGTGACCAGGCCGGCGGGCATGGTCAGCGACACCCGGTCGAGGACTTTGTGGTCACCGAACCATGCCGAGATGCGGCGCGCTTCGAGCGTCGCGCCGCTCACCCCGGGCACGGCCGCGGCCAGGGGCAGGGGCAGTGTGGTCTCGGTCTGGGTCGTCTGGTCGGTCACGGCTTGTCCTTCGTCGACGGTGGAGCAACTTCGGCGGCGGGGCGGGCGGTCACAGCAGGTTCGGCAGGAGCATCAGCGCCTGGTCCGCGGTGGCCAGGCCCAGCGCGCCCAGGAGCGGGACGCCCACGACCCAGGTCTGCGGCCGGCCCCAGCGGGTGCGGGCCCAGGTGAGGGCGGCGGCGGCCAGGACGAGGCCCTGGCCCCACAGCACGAGCGACAGCCAGGCCGAGGTCCCGGTGGCCATCGGCTTCTCCTCCTCCGGCAGCGCGCCTGCCGCGAGGGCAGGCGCCGGAGTGGCCTGGACGTCCGAGACCAGGTCCGCGTCCACGCGCAGGATGCCCCGGGGCATGAACGGGGTGCCGTCGGCCGTGATGAGGGTGAGCCGGCCGTGGCCCTCGGCGGGCGCGGGCGGCTGCGGGTCACCGGGCCGGCGCGGCCCGATCACCTGGTACGTGTGCTTGCCCTGACCCGTCGTCACGGTGAACTTGTCACCCGTGCTCAGCTCGCCCAGCCGCCGGAAGGGCCCGCCGTACGTCGCCTGGCGGGCCATGATGACGCTGACCCCGAGCTGTCCGGGCAGGGGGGTGTCCCGGCGGTGGCCGGGGCCGTGGGACAGGGCGTCGGCCGTGGTGCCCTCGTGGACAACCTCGCGCAGTCCCAGTGCGGGAATCTCGAGGAGGGCGACGGGCTCCCCCGGTTTCGGCGCCCGGCTGCCGCCTGCGGACTGCCCGATGGGGGCGAGGCCGTTGGCGAGGTCGGAACGGAAGGTCGCGTAGTCGACCTGCCGGTCACGGGCGTGCCGCAGGTTGCTGACGAGACCGGCGTCCGCGACGAAGCCGAGCAGCAGCGCTGCCAGGATGGTCAACGCCGCGCCGGCGATGCGCAGTCCGGGCCCCGCGGGCGGGCGTGCCGGGCGGCTGGGGCGCGCCCCGCCGGGCCCGGGAGCCGACACTAGGTCGGCCGCCACGGGCCCGGCGGGGGAGGTGACCGGTGCCGTCATGCGATCTTCACCGATACGGAGGTGGCGCTGCCATTGGCGTATCCGCCGCGCTTCGCCGTGACGGTCACGGTCAGCTTGTGGCCGCGGTCCGAACGGGTGGGCGTGTACGTCGACTTGGTGGCGCCGCTGATGGTCTTGCCGTCGCGCTTCCAGACGTAGCTGTACGAGGTGGCCGCCGGCTTCCAGCTTCCCGGCTTCGCGGTCTGCTTGTAGCCGACCTTGTGGGTGCCGGAGATCGAGGGCTTCGTCCCGACCTTCAGGGCCGGGCCGAGCCCCACGGTCACGGCCGGGCTCGTCGAGACCGTGCTGCCCGTGGTGTTCTTGCCGGTCGCGCGGCAGGCGATCTTGTGCTTGTACTCGGCGCCGCCGAGCGTGCGGGTCTTCGCGGTCTGGCCGCTGATCACCTTGCCGTCCTTGAGCCAGGCGTACGACACGGAGGTCGCGCCGCTGAAGGACACCGAGCAGGTCACGGTGGAGCCGGCGCGCACGGTGCCGGTGACCTTCGCGGCCGAGACGACCGCCGGGGGCTTGATCTTCACCGTGTACGACAGCGCCGCGGACACCGAGGGTCCGTACACCGCCGGGTCGGCCGGGGTGAACGAGGCCTTCAGGCTGTGCGTGCCGACGGCCAGGGAACTGGTGCTCAGGGTGGCCGTGCCGCCGGAGACGGTGACCGGGCTGCCGAGCTGGGTGGTGCCGTCGAGGAAGCGCACGGTGCCGGTCGCGGTCGCCGGGGAGACGGCCGCCGTCAGCTTGACCGCCGTGCCCTGCACGACCGGGCTCGCCGGGCTCGCGGTGAGCTTGGTGGTAGTGGGCGTGACGGTGACGGGCTCGGTGGACTGGTACGTCGTGTCGGACGTGAACCAGATCGGCGCCGTGAAGTCGCCGTAGGTCGTGGAGCCGAACGGCATACGGCACGTGAGCGTGAAGTCGTACCGGCCCTGGAGGGTGGTGAAGCCCGCCTCGCTGGCGTAGTCGCGCATGGTCTCCGTCAGCGGGACCGCGAAGCCGCCGTTCTGGGTGGCGGGGTAGATGTCGATGGGCGAGTTGCCCACCACGATCTGGCCCTCGGCGGGGAAACCGGCGCCGCGCACCGTGACGATGAGGTTGGTCGCCGGCTGCGGGCACTGGCCGGCCGTAGTCAGCAGGATGCCGCTGGTGTCGGCGCCGGTGGCCGGGTCCACCGCCATCCCGCCGAGCACGTCGGCACTGGCACCGCCGGTGCCGAGCGCGAGCGAGCCGGCGGCGAGCAGGGACACGAGCGCGGCGGCCAGCGGCCTGCGTACGGCCTTGAAGCGCTCGGTCGTGAAACGCGTCGTGAAGCGCATGATCTCTCTTCCGGCTCAGACGTTGGTCGTGTCGGTGGTGGCGTCGAAGTCCTCGCGTGCACGGGCCCGGCGGACGACGAGGACACCCGCGAGGACCAGCGCGGCCGACACGGCGCCGAGCGCGCCCGCGTCGACACCCGTGGCCGCGAGCGAGCCGCTGCCGGAACCGCCGCCGGACGCACCGCCGTTGACATCGGTCGACACGTCCAGGGAGCCGCCGGAGTCGCCGGAGTCGCCGCCCGTGGCACCGCCGTCGGCGGCCGAGGTGTCCGAGGGAGAGACGCTGTCCGTCGGCTCACCGGTGTCGGTGGGCTCGGTGCTGTCGCTCGGGGTCGCGGTGTCCGAGGGCAGAGAGGTGTCCGACGGCTCGACCGTGTTCGACGGGGTCGCGGTCGTGGTGTCCGAAGCGGTCGGCGAGGTGCTCGGAACGCCCGGGTCCGTGGCCGTGTAGTCGGTGTCGGAGGTGAACCAGATCGGCGCCGTGAAGTCGGCGAGGCTGGTGGGGTTGAACGCCGTACGGCAGGTGACCGTGAAGTCGTAGCGGCCCTCGAGCTTGGTGAAGCCCGCCGTGGCCGCGTAGTCCTGCATCGTCTCCGACAGGGGGACGCGCAGGCCGCCGTTCTCCGCGGTCGGGTACGTGCCGACCGGCGAGTTGCCCACCACGTTCTGGCCCTCGGCCGGGAAACCCTTGCCCTTCACCGAGACGATGATGTTGGTCGCGGTGTCCGGGCAGGGACCCGAGGTGGTCAGGCTCATCCCGTCGTCGTTCTTGCCGGTCGTCGGGGCCACCTCCAGCGTGCCGGCGGACTCGGCGGCCGACGCCTGGGCGACGGTCACCGCGGAGACGAGCAGCCCCGCCGCGCCGCAGGCCGCGATCAGCGCGCCGGCACGGACGGTGGCCGCCCTGGACATCCGGGGTCGGTGAGGTGTGAAGGACACGGTGTTTCTCCCTTGACGGTGGTTCAGGACGGGGTGGCGAGGGGGTTCACTCGCCGGTGTCGGGCCGTTCGGCCCCGGCTCGGCGGCCGCGCGCCCACAGGGTGCCGCCGGCCACGAGCGCCAGCAGACAGACGCTGAAGCCGCCCACCGCCCAGGCGGTGAGCGAGGAGTCGGTGGAGGTCTCGGCGGCACTCGCGCGCGCCGCGTCGAGGGGGGTGGCGCCGGCCACCGGGGCGGAGCCGTCGGGCGTCTCCCCCGGCACGGGCAGTCCGCCCGGCTGTTCCTGCTGCTGCCCCTGCTCGCCGGGTGCGGGAGTGGCCGTACCGCCGGTGGCCGGGGTGGACTCACCGCCCGCCGCCGCCTTCGACAGGGCGACCTTCGTGCCGTCCCGGTACGCGTTCTTCCGCTCGAAGTCCAGCGAGCCGGTGAAGTCCTTCAGGCTCGTCAGGTCGAAGGCACCCTTGAGGCAGCTGACGGTGAAGGTGTACTTGCCGCGCAGGTCGGTGAAACCGGCGATGCTCGCGTAGTCCTTCATCGTGTAGATGAGCGGGATCTCGAGGCCGCCGCCCGGCACCGAGTGGTAGGTGGTGAGCGGCGCGTTGCCGACGACGATCTGTCCGTCGCGCGGGAAGCCGGCCCCCTTGACCCGTGCGATGACGTTGGCGGTCTTCCTCGGGCAGGGCGCCTCGGCGGTGAGGCTGATGGGCTCGGTGTCGGTGCCCTTCGCGGGGGTGACGGCGAGCCCGCCGCCGGTGGCCGCCCGCGCGTCGGTGGGCGTGCCCGCAAGGAGCGCGCCGGTGACCAGCAGCACCGCCGCGAGGCCGACCGCCTGCCGGGCGCCGGACGTCGTACGCGCCGAACGGACCGACGGGGCCGCCGAGTCACGGCGCCGCCGGCGTCGGATCACCTCGAAGGTGACGATCGCGGCGAGCACGAGCAGCAGGGCGAGCAGCGCCCACGGTACGGCGGTGAAGGCCTCGGTGCGGGTGACGCGGGGCAGGATGCGGTGCTTGATGTCACCGCGCACCGGTTCGGGGTCCACGGTGACCGTGGTCGTGTCGCGGAACCAGGGGCGGACGCCGGTGGCCGACGTGCTCACGTGGATCGCGTCACCCGGCAGCAACTCGGGGAGCTCATGGAGGGGCGCCGTCTTCGCGGTGCCGCCCAGGCCGTCGCGGACGCGGACCGTCTGGTGGGCGGCGAGCCGTACGTTTCCGGTGTTGCGCAGGGTGTACGTCACGGTCGCGGAGCCGGCGCCGAAGGGGTTGGCGGTGCCGTGGTAGACGGTGCGCAGGTCCTCGACGGTGAGCCGGGTGGTGAGTTCACCGGCCACGCGGAGGTAGACACGCGCGCCGACGCGCTGGTCGACGGCGACCCGGTCGCCCTTCTTGTCGGTGGTCGTGGCCGCGAGCGAGGCGACGATGCCGCCGACGTGGTCGCCGGGAGTCGCCTTCGGCGGGATGTGCAGGGTGAAGGGCACGATGACGCGGGAGCGGGCCGGGACCTTCACACGGCTCTTGTCGACCTTGATCCAGGAGCCGACGTCCGCGGGCCGGTGCTTGGCCGCGAACAGGTCGAAGCCGCCGTCGGCGGTGGTGAACGCGTCCTGGGCGTACACCCTCAACGTGAGGGGCTTCTTGCCGTAGTTGAAGACGGCGATGTGGTCCGTGACGCGGGCGCCCGGGGTGGCGCCGTAGGAGAAGTTGGGCCGCGCGTCGGGCTTCTTCGCGGCCGAGGGCTGGACGCCGAACGTGGTACGCCCCGTTCCTCCGGCACCGGGTACCGCGGCCGACGCGTGCGTGGCCGGGAGGACGGCGAGGAGGCAGGCGGCCAGGACGGCGGCGATGCGGCGGGCTGAGGTCGTGATCATGAGGCGTCGTCCGTTCGAGCGCGAGCGAGACCGGTACGGGGTAGCGGGGGACGGGGGTGGAAGTCGCAGAGGGAGCGGCGGTGGCCGGGACGGGTGGGGCACCCGTCCCGGCCCGGGGCGGTCCTCGGGGGAAGTGGAGCCGCCCCGTCAGCCATCCGACCGGGTCAGATGGCCGTCAGGGTGAGCGTCGCGGTGTAGGTGCCGGCCACGGTCGAGGTCGGCACGTTGAACGCGAGGTCGGCGCCGAGGTGGGCGGTGCCGAGACCGCTGCCGCCCGCCAGCGAGCGGGACGACTTCAGGCCGGCCGAGCCCGAGTCGGCGGGAGCCACACCGTTGGCCGCGGCGACCGCGCCACCGGCGGTGACCGTCTGGGCCGCGCCCTTGTCGATCACCTTCGGGGTCCAGCCGAGGTTCTGGCCGTTGATCTGGTGCGAACCGCCGTCCGAGAAGTCGGTCACCTGACCGCTGACGGACCAGCCGGGGTTGCCCGCGCGGGTGTCGGTGAGCGTGACCGGGTTGATCGCGCCCGCGGTGGTGAGCAGGTCACCGTCGGCGTTGAGCTGCGGGGACGGCAGCGTGACGTGCGGGTTGTCCACGCTGATGACCAGGGCGCCCGACTCGACGGTGGTGGTGATGTCCTCGGACGCGGTGACGCCCGCGAACGCACCGATCACGTACGGGACGGCACCGGAGGCGGAACCGGCGTACGCGTCGGGGTCAGTCGGGACGAAGACGGCCGTGAAGGAGTGGTCGCCCTCGTCCAGGCTGCTGGTGCTGAAGGAGGCCTGGCCGGCGGCGACCGGCACGGTGCCCAGCGTGGTGGTGGTGCCGCCCACGGTGTCCTGGAACTTCACGGAACCGGCCGCGGAGGCCGGCGACACCGAGGCCGTCATGGAGACCGGGCTGAACTTGTCGGCGGTACCGGCCGGGGAGACGGCCAGCGCGGTGGTGGTCGGGGTCGCCGGGGCGGCCTCGACGGTGTAGGCGACCGCGCTCGACGTCGAGCCGTTGTAGGCCGTGCTCGCCGGGGTGAACACGGCGGTCAGCGAGTGGTCGCCCGCCTTCAGGGCGCTCGTGGTGAGCTCGGCCTGGCCGCCGGAGACGGTGACCGGGTTGCCCAGCGCGTTGCCGTTGTCGCGGAACTGGACCTTGCCCTCGGCACCCGCGGGGCCGACGGACGCGGTCAGCGTCACCGGGGTGCCCGCGGTGACCGGGGCGTTCGGGGACACCGCGAGAGAGGTGGTGGTGTCGGTCTTCACGGCCGGGTCGGTGTTCTGGTACTCGGTGTTCGAGGTGAACCAGATCGACGTCGTGTAGTCACCCAGGCTGGTGGCGTTGAACGCCGTACGGCAGATCACCGTGAAGGTGTACTTGCCGGTCAGTGTGGTGAAGCCCGCCGTGTTGGCGTAGTCGCGCATGGTCTGCGTCAGCGGCACGACCATGCCGCCGTTCGGCGCCGTGGGGTAGGTGGTGATCGGCGAGTTGCCGACCACGTTCTGGCCCTCGTCCGGGAAGCCCGAACCGGCCACCGTCACGAGGATGTTGGTCGCGCTGTCCGGGCAGGCACCCGACGTCGTCAGGCTGATGCCCGAGTCGTCGAAGCCGGTGGCCGGGTCGACCACGGCCGTGCCGATCTCGGCGGCCGACGCCGAGGGCGCCACGATCAGGCCGCCCGCCAGCACGGCGACCAGGCCCGCGAGACCGCCCGCCAGGGCCCGCGAGAGAGTTTTCTTCAGCACTGTCGTGCTCTCCTTCTACGAGGATCTCTAAAGGATCTTCAGGGCGTCAGGGGGTCTGCTGGCTGGTGCTGCCGCAGTTCGGGTTGACCGCGAAGCCGTAGGTGTTGATCACCGACGTCTGCTTGCAGATCAGGGAGTCGGAGCCGACGAAGACCTGGCTGTACGGCGCCGTGGCGATCTTGCTGGTCGGGATGACGTTGTAGACGTCGCGCTTCACACCGAAGTTGGAGTTGAGGACCGTCGGCGCGAGTCCGTCGATCGTGCCGAGGATCGCCCGTCCGCGCAGGTCGGCGATGGTCTGCGAGGCCTGCGAGTTGTACTGGGCGATGGAGAACGGGACGATCGACTTGTCGTCGAGAACGCGGCCGTCGTGCTCCTGGACCGGCTTGCCGTTCTTGGTGTCCTTGATGCAGGGGTAGATACCGGCGACCACGTCGGCGTCCGTGATGCCCATCTGGGACTCCCAGAAGCTGCGGGTACCGGAACCGGCCTGCGGCAGAAGCACGTTGAGGCTGTAGTTCGGGGCGGTGCCCACGTAGTTGGCGTCGCAGTGGTAGATCGCCTTGAGGTCGTTCAGCGTCAGCTTGCGCGGCGTCGTGCCGGTGGGCGTGACGGCGTAGGTGACGGCGTCCACCGCGAACGGGACGTAGGTCAGGCCCGGGTTGGAGGCGGCCAGGTTGAGGCTGGAGGAACGGGCGAAGTCCAGGCAGCCGTCACCGGCTCCCGCGTTCGCCTGCAGCGAGTTCTGCAGGGCGGTGCGGCCGGCGCCCGAGCCGTTCGGGCGGGTCATGGTGCAACCCGGCTTGGTGGCGGGGTCCTTGGTGGTGATGTTGGCCGAGCCGGTGGCGTCGTAGGAGCCGATCACCTTGGTGCCGTTGATGGTGACGGCGTTGGCCATGCCGTTCATCACGTCCTGCGTCGTGTCGGAACCGACGCCGGACAGCTGACGGTAGGTCGGCGTGCCCGACGGGTCGGCCGCGGCCTGCGTGACGGCGATGGTGCCGGTCAGCAGTCCGGCGAGGCCGACGGCGGCGACGGCGACGGCTGCCATTCTCTTGTTCACGTGCGATACCTCTCGGGTTAGGCTTTCGCCGGGTGGTGCCCGGCGCGGTTTTTCGGACAGTTCGTTGGCGCGGACCTGTCGTTCAGTCGGGTTCGGGCATCACCTCCCGGGGTCGCGGGACGTCTTGTCCCTGGCGCGCCAGGCCGCGACGCCGGCCACGAGACGCGGCACCACCGTCGGCAGGACGGGGCCGCAGACCGCGGCGGCGAGGCCGGTGACCAGGGCGATCAGCAGGGCGTAGCGCACGGCGCCGAGCGCCCAGTCGGGTGTGTCCGGCAGCGCCTGGTCGGCGGCCGCGGGCGCGGTGGAAGGGCTGCCGGACGGATTGGCGGACGTGGAGAGGGTGGAAGCCCCCTTGGCGCCGGTGCCGCCGGACCCGGCACCCGTCCCGGCGGGATCGCCGGGCGTTCCGGCGCCACCGTCCCCGGAGCCGGCCCCGCCCACCGCGCTCCCGCCCGTGGTGTCGGAACCCGCCCCCGTACCGGTACCGCCCGTCGTGTCCCCGTCGCCCGGGCCCGGCTTGCCGGCGCGGGCCGCGATGGCGTCGGCGGCCGCGCGGGTCTCGGCACGGGCCGAGGCGGGCAGCGGGGCATAGCCCTCGGGCAGCGTGCCCGCGGTGACACCGGGCCGCTGTCCGTTGCCCGCCGCGTACCGCAGCAGGGCCGCGTACTCCTGGCCCTCCGCGCGGGTGAGGTTCTCGGGGACGGTCGCCGCGTAGGTGAACAAGGTGAGCGGATAGGCGGTGGCGGACTTCGTGGTCGGGTCGGGCTCGTCCACGCCCGCGACCCCGGACGGCTTCATCGCCGCCTGCGCGGCGAGCATCCCGGCCGTGGAAGGGGCCACGAACCGGCCGGCCGCGTTCTGCAGCCGGGCCGTCACCAGGCCGTAGCGCGCCGCGGTCGCGGTATCGGTGAGAGCGAGGATGGCCCGCTTGCCGGCGGCCTGCGGCGGGTTCTTCTTGTAACCGGGGGGCGTAGTCGTGGCGTCCCAGGTGCTGCGGGCCAGCGTGTCCCCGCGTGCCGCGGAGCGGGCGGCGTTGTGCAGGTCGTTGGCGTAGGGATGCTTGTCCTGGATGCACAGCGGACTGTCGGGATGGTCCGCGAACTGCTGGCAGAACGGATCGCTCTTCGGGAACTCCTCCCGCGGGAGGGCGATGTCCTTGTAGTTCGGGTTGACCGTCATGCCCGTGAAACCGCGATCGCCGTAGCTGCCCTGGTTGTCGGGGGTGCCGCTGAGGAACTCGCGCGCGGCCGGATCGCTGTTCACCCAGTTCCACAGCTGCCACGTCGAGTCGGACAGCGCCTCGGGCACGAGCACGTCGCCGAGGGCACCGCCGAAGTCGAGATCCGCGTAGTCCGGGTTGTACTTGAGGAACTCCGGGTCGCGGCCCAGGTTGAACGGGTTGCCCTCGGTGCTCTTGGCGAAGCGCGAATTGCCGTCCTGGTACGACTCGGTGAGCAGCTTGGCCAACAGCCGCGGGGTGAGGTTGAGGGACGTCAGACGGGCTCCGTCGCGGGCCCTGACGGCGTCGGGCGCGCTGAAGCCGGACTGGCTCTCGATGAAGAAGCCGATGGTCAGGCCGGACAGGGAGACGGGCGCGTAGACAGGCCGCATGCCGGGCGTCAGGTCCTCACCGGTCGCGGGGCGGCCCAGGAAGACCATGCCGGGCTCGTCGGAGCGCAGCTTGATGCGGGCGGTGTGGTCGGTGCTCGACGCGAAGCTGTAGATGGTCCTTTTCCCGGACTGGCACAGGGCGGGTTCCCAGCGCTGGATGGCCTCGGTGACCAGCTCGTTGCCGAGCGTGCTTCGCTCGTCGGCGCCGATCGGGCAGAAGTTGCCTATCGGCTCGAAGCTCAGTGGTACGACGAGACGGTGCTGCCAGTTGCTCGCGCTCAGTGGTGAGGACTGGAGCATTCCGCTGGCCTGGGCGGTGTACGAGGTGCCGTCGACCTCGCTCTCGCCGCGCGGTACGACGACGAGCC
Source organism: Streptomyces brasiliensis (assembly GCF_014647875.1). Lineage (GTDB taxonomy): Bacteria > Actinomycetota > Actinomycetes > Streptomycetales > Streptomycetaceae > Streptomyces > Streptomyces brasiliensis. The sequence goes on from NZ_BMQA01000006.1 coordinate 154,959, forward strand.
AGCACTTGCGTCCGGCCGCCGCACCGGATGCCCCCTTGGGCACCTCGCCGCAGCCGAGGCCGGGTGCCTCCACGCCGGTCTGGGCCTCGAAGTAGACCTCACCGGTACCGTCGGGGCCGGTGCGGGCGTAGGGGATCTCGTTGGTGGTGCTCACGTCGTAGAAGTCGTTCCAGTTCCCCGTCGAACTCACGACATCGGACACTGAGCGGAACGGGACGTACGAGATGCCCGAGTCGGACGCGGGCGGCAGTTGCTGTGCCGGGTCCTTGAGACTGTCAGGGTCCTTGGGATCGCCGTAGGTGAGCTGCCGGGTGTTGGTGTACGCCCCCGCGGCCTGGCTGCCGGCGCCCGCGCCCAGCGCGGAGGAGCCGCCGAACTGGCACTGGTCGGGGTCCGGTCCGGAGCCGGCGTCGCCCCAGCACTGCATGATCTGCAGATAGTCGGCGGCGTAGGTGGTGTCGGAGACGGTCGGGGTGCCGCCCTTCCAGGAGATCTTGACGACCTGGTCGACCAGATTCTTGGTCTGACTGACCGTCACCTTCAGGTCGGCGTACGGGCCCTGTCCGGAGACGGTCGCCGCCGAGTCGTCGGTGGCGGCCTGGGCGGGGCCGGGTGCCGAGACGAGCACGGTGGTGCCGATCACCGACAGCAGGACGACGGCGACGGCGACGGACGTGGTGAGGAAGCGGCGCAGTGCGGCGATCACGAGTTGCCCCGCTTCAGCCGGCGGGTGAGCAGCGGAGGTCCGACCGTGAGCGCGAGCAGCAGGACGCCGGCCACGGACATCAGCGCGATCCGCGAGCCGCTGCTGATGCTCCGCGAGGTGTTGACCGGTACGGCGAAGGCGTCCCCGCCGGTACCGCCGGATCCGTCTCCGTTCGCCCCGATGGCCTGCCCGGTGTCCGGGTCGATCGTGGTGCCGCCGGTGCCCGCGCCGCCGGAGGTGCCGCCGGAAGCGCCCGCCGTGCCCGACCCCGCGCCGCCGGAACCGGCACCGCCCCCGGACCCGCCGCTACCGGACCCTCCGCTACCGGCACCCCCGCCGGAGGCACCGCCCGAGTTACCACCGGAGCCACCGCCCGAACCGCCGCCGGATCCACCGCCGATGTTGGTCGCGGTCTTGGACCCGCCCGTGGCGGTCGAGCACTGGCTCGCGCCCTTCTTGTCACAGGCGGACGGGTAAGGGGCCGTCTTGGCCAGGGTGTTGGTGCCGTCGGTGGAGAAGGTCGGGTTGTTGCAGGACTTGATGTTGATCTTCTCGATGTCGACACCGGGGACCTTGCGCACCTGGTTCAGACCGGCCTGGACGAGGTTGATGGGCAGCGGCGAGTAGCCGAGGCTGTCGACGTGCTGCTGGCCCTGGCACAGGAAGTAGTACGCGAAGGCGCCGAGGGTCTTCCCCTTCTCGGCGTTGAACTTCGACTCCAGCTTGGTCGGGATGATCATGTAGCTGTAGCTGGAGAGCGGATAGGCGCGCGGATCGGAGTCGTTGTAGACGTCGTCGAGGATCTGCGTCAGATAGCTCGGCGAGGAGGCGTTCTCGTTGATCCGCGCCTTCAGCAAGGACACCGCCACGTTCTTGGCGGTCGGTTCGACGTAGTACCCGGCCTTGTTGAGGATCTTGGCGACCGGGAACCCGGTCGTGACGACGGCGTACGAGTACTCGACGTAGGTGATGGTGCCGACGTTGCCCGCCTCGGCGACGTAACCGGAGACGCCGTTCGAGCCGGCCTGGGAGACGAAGCCGCTGCCGGACACGACCGGGTAGTTGGAGGTCGCCCCGCAGGGGGTGTCGCGTCCGGCCTGGTGGCAGTAGTTGTCCCACAGCGAGGGGTACTGCTTGCTCATCCAGGTGGTGAACTGGGCGGTCGTACCGGAGCCGTCGGAGCGCACCACGGGCACGACCCGGCGGGCGGGCAGCGCGTTCGCGAGCGCGGGGTTGTCTGCCTTGATGGCGGGGTCGTTCCAGTACTTGATCTCCCCGGTGAACATCTTGGCGAGGACCTCGCCCGACAGGCGCAGGTTGGTCACCCGCTTGTTGCCGATGGTGAGGTTGTACATGAACGAGGTACCGCCGGCCACGATCGGCATGTAGGCGTACTTGCGGGACGGCGGCGAGTCGACGACGCCCGAGTCCTTGATGCCGTACGGGATCTCGGAGACGGCGTAGTCCACGGTGCCGTTGCGGAACTGGTTACGGCCGTCCGACGAGCCCGTTCCGTCGAAGTGCACGTTCATGCCGTACTGCCCGACGTTGGCAGTCCACTGGTCGATCGCGTTCTTGCTCCACGTGGACCCTGCGCCCGAGATCGGCACGTACGTCGCGGCCGTGGCGGGTTCGGCGCCGAACAGGAGGGCGGCCAAGAGGAAGAGAGCGGTGAGGACTCTCAGACGTGCGAGAGGTGCCGGAGGCGATCCGGGCATGACAGGTGACTCCTGGTCGGTGTGGTGGGGCGGGGCGGGGCGGGATGGTCGGAGCGGCTACTCGAGGCCTGGGGCGGCGACAGGGGCGGCGGACCTGAACTGAGCGCGCCTGCTCATGCGCGCGACGTCGCGCCGCGAGGCCTGCACGCGCCGGTGCCGCTGGTTGCGGGTCAGCTCGCCCGGGCCGCGGCCGCCGAGCACGCGGGCGAGCACGAACAGCAGCAGGACGAGCGCCATCAGCAGCGCGGCGGAGCCGAATCCCCGGGCGATGTAGGCAGGTTGGGGGGAGCGCACCAGATCGAAGGTGGCCAGCGGCAGCGAGAGCTGCGGACCGTTCGTCGGGTCGGCGTTCAGCCCGGTGTTGATCCCGGAGGTGAGCAGCACCGGTGAGGTCTCGCCGATGCCGCGGGCGGTGCCCAGGATCACGGCGGTGGTCAGGCCGGAGCGCGTGGTGGGCAGGATGACCGTCCACACCGTGCGCCACTTGCTCGCGCCGAGGGCGTACGACGCCTCGCGCAGCGAGCTCGGCACCAGCCGGATGACCACGTCGGAGGCGCGGATGACGATGGGCAGCATCATCACGCTGAGCGCCAGCGCGGCGGCGAAGCCGGACTTGTCGAGGCCGAGGAGGAGGATCGCGGTGGCGTAGATGAACAGGCCTGCCACGATGGACGGCAGCGCGGTCATCGCCTCGACGATCGTCCGGACGAAACGCGCGTAGCGTCCGGGCACTTCGTTGAGGAACACCGCGCACGAGAGCCCGAGCGGCACGGTGATGACCAGGGAGATGGAGATCTGCTCCAGGGTGCCGACGATCGCGTGCACCATGCCGCCCCGGGTGAGCGGCTGCAGCGGTCCGGTGGTCGCCATGTCCTGGGTGAAGAAGTTGAGGTGTACCAGGGAGGACTTGCCGCGCCACAGCGTGAACACCACCACCATCACCAGTGCGGCCAGCAGCAGCACGCCGAGGCTCTGCCACAGGACGGCGGCGACCTTGTCCCGTACGGCCACGCTGTTCTCGTCGAAGGAGACCAGCACGGCGTACAGGCCGACGAAGAGCAGGTACGCCACGACGACGAAGCCCAGGATCGAGTCGAACGGCGCGATCCAGACGAACAGCAGCGCGGTCAGCGAGAGCCCACCGAGGGCAGCGCCCAGCAGAGCCAGCACGTCGGAGGTGTGCACGGACGAGGTGTTGCGGCGGACCTCGGGCGAGTCGTCCCGGTCCTCGAGGGCGGGCCGTACGGTCCGTCCGGCCGGCTCCTTCAGGAGGTCGGTGGTCATGCTCAGGCCTCCGTTCCGGCACCCGACCGGCCGCGGGCGGCGATCGAGGACGCGATGAAGTTCACGACGAGGGTCATGAGGAAGAGCGCGAGGCCGGCGGCCATCAGGGCCGACATGCCGAAGTCGCTCGCGGAGCCGTAGCGCAGCGCGATCAGCGACGAGACGGAGTTGGTCCCGTTCTGCAGGATGTGCGGCTGCACGGAGAAGACCGGCGAGATGATCATGTAGACGGCGATCGTCTCGCCCAGCGCGCGGCCGAGGCCCAGCATGGTGCCGCCGATCACGCCGCCACGGCCGTACGGCAGCACGACCGCCCGGATCATGCCCCAGCGGGTCGAGCCCAGCGCCAGCGCGCCCTCGCGCTCACCGGCCGGCGCCTGCGAGAAGGTCTCCCGCATCACCGAGCAGGCGATGGGCGTGACCATCAGCGCGACGACGATGCCGGCGATGAAGGTGGACGACGTGTAGGCGGTGTCGGCCTGCAGCGGGTCGTGCGGGTCGGCCCCGTCGACCTTGAAGAGCGGGATCCAGGAGAAGTACGTGGAGATCCAGCGGGAGAGCCCGACGACGTGCCCCTGGAGGAAGAAGGCGCCCCACAGTCCGAACACCACGCTCGGCACGGCCGCCATCAGGTCGACAAGGCTGATCAGGGTCCGCTTCAGCCTGCGCGGCGCGTACTCCGAGATGTACAGCGCGGTGCCCAGCGCCAGCGGCAGGGCCAGGATGATCGCCGTCACGCCGATGAGCACGGTGCCGGTGAGGACGGCCGCGATGCCGAAGTGATGGGAGTCCGGCTCCCACGCGGAGGTGGTCAGGAACCTGAACTTCGCCACGCCGAGCGCCTGCGCCGCGCGGTAGGTGAGGAAGACACCGACCAGCAGCATGATCGCCAGGACGACGGCGCCGCTGCCACCGAGCACGGCGCGGAAGACGCGGTCGACGGGTTCGACACGACCGCGCGGCGCACGCCTCGTCCCGTCGTCGCCGAAGTCCGGCTCCGGCGCGGAGGGTTGCCCGAGTCCGGGCGCGACCACGCTCATCGGGCACCGGTCCCAGCGTGATCACGGGCACCGCCGACGCCGTCGCCGTCGGCGGGAGCAGGGCGTCCGGCGAGGTCCGGCCGGCTCTTGGGAGGACCGGGCGGTATGGAGCGGGAGGCGATGCCGGGGGCTGGGCGAGAAGCGGGACCGGGCTGGGGCCGAGCCGCAAGTCCGGGCTCGGGGCGGTCGGCCGCCCGCCCGGTGCCGTGCGGTCGCGTCCCGCCCGCCTCGCGCGGCCTGGCGGGCGTCGGCTCGGCCAGGTCGGCCACCGGGACCGCGTTCAGGAACTGCCCGAGGTTGTACTGGCAGTCGCGCTGGCGCTGGTACGGCCGCCCGGCGACCGCTGCGGCGCGGCCGTCTATCTCCAGGCGCCAACTCCAGCCGCCGGCGGACTCCGTCGTGCTCAGCAGCGCCTTGGCGTCGGCTATTCGCTCACGCAGCCGCAGCACCGCGGCCCGGCACTCGGCGAACCCGTCGAACGACTCGGCGCTACGACCGAGTTCACGGTGGTTGGACCCGACGAGCCGCCAGCCGACCGCCTGTTCTCCCCTCCCGGGTCTCTGTCCCGCTCCCCGCACTACGTACAGGAATCGTGAAGGAACCATGGAGACCACCCCCCTCTTCCCACTCAGGCCACGGCCACTTTTCGCCGCTGCGGCGGAGAATCGCCCGAAGCGCACTGAGAGTCGCGGACCTGTGTGCGGGTTGTATCCAAGATTGAGTAAAGGACGAACGGACGGCGAATGAACGGGAGACTCTGCCCCACCGGCCGCCGCAACGGCCCGCCGGACACGGAAAAGCCCCTCCACGAGGGAGGGGCCGACAGGTGGACGTACCCGCTAGTAGGCGATGGAGATGTGCGCTCGGGGATGCGCGTCGCGCTCGATCTCGTCGACGACGGCGAGCGCGAAGTCGGCGCCGGAGATCTCCGACCTGCCCTGTTCGTCGAAGAGGGCGACCTCCCCGCCGACGCGGTACGTCCCCGTCCGCTCACCGGCGGCCCAGGAGCCGTAGCCGCCCGCCGGCGAGACCAGGGTCCAGTCGAGCGTGTCCGGCGCGGAGCCGGTGAGCCATTCCCGGACCGCCTCCATGTCGCGCACCTCGGAGCGGAACCGCTCCGGGACGTCCCCTTCGGCGTATCGGGGCCCGTCCGGCGCGCTGCGCAGCGACGAGAACCCGCCGATCACGATCAGCCGGGCCCGCGCGGCGGCCGAGGCACCGGCGAGGTCCCGGTAGAGGCCGGGCAGCCGGCCGACCAGGTCGCCGCGCGGTGACAGCGCCGCGACCACCGCGTCCTGGCCGGGGATCAGCTTCGCGGCGTCCTCCGCCGAACCGTGCGTGTAGGTCACCCCGTCGACCGGGGCCGCGGGGGCCGACCGTGAGTACGACGTCACCTCATGGCCCCGTGCGACGGCCTCGGCGGCGACGTTGGCCCCGGTGTAACCGGTACCCCCGATGATCAGGATCTTGCTCACGGCGGCTCCCCCGCGGGTGACGGTCAACGCCAGCCGAGCGCCGGCGCGACGTGGGTGAGGATGTTCTCCAGGACATGACTGTTGTAGTCCACGCCCAGCTGGTTGGGCACGGTCAGCAGCAGCGTGTCGGCCTCGGCGATCGCCTCGTCCTCGGCCAGCTGCTTGACCAGGACGTCGGGCTCGGCGGCGTACGTACGGCCGAAGATCGCCCGCGTCGAGGCGTCGATGTAGCCGACGTGGTCGCTGCTGTCGCCCTCGCGGCCGAAGTAGGCGCGGTCCCGGTCGTCGGTGAGCGCGAAGATGCTGCGGGACACGGACACGCGCGGCTCGCGCTCCCAGCCCGCCTCGGCCCAGGCCTCGCGGAAGGCCCGGATCTGCGCCGCCTGCTGCACATGGAAGGGTGCCCCGCCCTCGTCGTCCTTGAGGGTCGAGCTCATCAGGTTCATGCCGAGCTTGGCCGCCCAGGTCGCGGTGCCGTTGGAGCCCGCGCCCCACCAGATCCGCTCCCGCAGCCCCTCGGAGTACGGCTCGATGCGCAGCGGCCCCGGCGGGTTGGCGAACATGGGTCGCGGATTGGGCTCGGCGAAGCCCTTGCCCTGGAGCACGGTCAGCAGCACCTCGGTGTGCTTGCGCGCCATGTCGGCGTCGGTGTCGCCCTCGCTCGGCGCGTATCCGAAGTACCGCCACCCGTCGATGACCTGCTCCGGTGACCCACGGCTGATGCCGAGCTGGAGCCTGCCGCCGGAGATGAGGTCCGCGGCGCCCGCGTCCTCGGCCATGTACATGGGGTTCTCGTAGCGCATGTCGATCACGCCGGTGCCGATCTCGATGCGCGAGGTCCTGGCACCGATCGCGGAGAGCAGCGGGAACGGCGAGCCCAGCTGCCGGGCGAAGTGATGAACACGGAAGTAGGCCCCGTCGGCACCGAGTTCCTCGGCGGCCACGGCGAGGTCGATGGACTGCAGCAGGGTGTCCGAGGCGCTCCGTGTCTGCGAGTGCGGGGTGTCGGACCAGTGGCCGAAGGAGAGGAATCCGATGCGTTTCATGTGAGGCTGAACAGCGCACGAAACTAATTGATTCCTCAACTACCAGGGTGGTGCCGTCGTCGATCCTCGTGATGAGGTGGTTCGCGGTCTCTGCAGGCCGTCGTTCAGGCTGCCCGGTGATGGTGCAGGACTGTCACCTTCGTGTTCTGCACCGCGAGTTCGTCGCGCTCCTGGGTGGGAGTGAGGCGGATGCCGATGTGGTAGTTCTGCACAAGCATCCAGCCGAGGAAGCCGGCAGCAAGCGTGCAGGCCAAGCCGGCCGCAGCGAGCGCGAGGCCGAGCGTGGCTCCGGTGGCGGGGCCGTTCCAGTGGGTGACGTACACCCCCAGGGCGATCGCGAACAGCACGAGGGCGATGACGTTGAGGCCGGCGTGGCCCAGGCCGACGGTCTTGGCGGCCGAGCCGCGCGGGATACCGAAGGCCCAGTCGACGAATCCGGGGAGGGCGGCGACCAGTGCACTGCCGACACCGACGACATTCAGGGCGATGGCCAGGTTGAGCCAGAACTGATGGCCGTTGGCCGCGTAGACGGCGAAGCCGATGAGGGTGCCGGTGTAGCAGGCGACCGGGAAGCCGACGAGCATGGGGTGGATCGGATGACCAGCGACTGTGACTTTGCTGTACATGACACCTCCCGGACGGAAGGCCGGAGCGTGCACGTGACTCGTCTTTGCTCCTCCAGCGTCTCTCCGTCGGCCACGCCCGCCAACTGGGGCACCTGGGTCACGGGAGTCCCGGCATCATGTGGCGGTCGGTGCGTCTGACCAGCGGACGGTGTCGGCGGCGCCGTCCTCGGCGGCGGGACGGTGGAAGCACCGGCATCCGGGCCGACCGCAGCACGATCACCGATGCGGACGTACCGCTCGACCGGCTCATCACCGGATGACCCGTCCGCGCGGTGCCGGCCGGCGGCAGCGATCAGGAACGCGGGCCCTTTCGCTCAGGACGCGCAGGCAGCCCAGCGACCTGAGCGCCCCGGCGCAGCACATCCCGGAGCATCGCGGGTGTCAGAGTGCGGGTGGACATGTTGCGCCGGCTGGGGTGGTAGCCGCCGATCAGATACACCTCCCGTTCGCCGCCGGCATCGCGGACCCGTACCTCGGCGCCGTGCCCGAAGGCCGGGCGCGGGCGGGGCACCTGCCAGCCCGCGTCGGCCAGCACGGGCAGCAGCGCCTGCCAGGCGAAGGCTCCGAGGACCACGATCGCCCGCAGCGTCGGGCGCAGGAGTTCCAGCTCCTGGGCGAGCCAGGGACGGCAGGTGTCGCGTTCGGTGGTGGTGGGCCGGTTGCCGGGCGGTGCGCAGTGCACCGGCACGGTGATGCGTACGGCGTACAGTTCCATCCCGTCGTCCCGGTGTGCGGCGGTCGGCTGGGACGCCAGAGCGATGTCGTACAGAGCGGCGTAGAGTGCGTCGCCGGACGGGTCGCCGGTGAAAATGCGCCCGGTGCGGTTGCCGCCGTGCGCGGCCGGAGCCAGACCGATGATCGCCAGTTTTGCATCCGGCGGACCGAAGCCGGGCACAGGCCTGGCCCAGTACTCCCACTCCCTGAATGCACCGCGTTTGACGCGTGCGATCTCCTCCCGCCAGGCCACCAGCCGCGGGCAGGCCCGGCATGTGGCCACCGCCGCGTCCAGATCGCGGACCGTGCGCGTCCGAGGAGCCGTCACCGCGGGGAAGTCGTGTGCCTCGGTCACCGGGTGGCCACCTCTCATTCCCACCTCCTCGTTCTCTTCGCCTCCCTGGAGGGGACGCGACCGTGCGACAAGGCGCAGTCCGCTCCACCGGCCGAGTCGACGGTCATCGATAAAATGGACACATCGGACAAGCCCGTCGTGCGACCGATATGGAGGGCGCTGTCATGGCCGAACAGATCACCTACAGGCGAGTCTACGAAGAGACCTCTCCTCAGGACGGGAAGCGCGTGCTTGTCGACCGGGTCTGGCCACGGGGCATGCGCAAGGAGGACGCGCATCTGGACGAGTGGCTGCGTGATGTCGCCCCCTCCAGCGAGCTGCGCAAGTGGTACAGCCATGAGCCCAGCCGCTTCACCGAGTTCCGTCGCCGCTACCTGGCCGAACTGCGCGATGCCGGACACCGCGAGGCGGCCGGGCACCTGCATGACCTGGCGGCGCACGACAAGGTCATGCTGTTGACCGCCACCAAGGACGTGGACCACAGCCAGGCCGCTGTCCTGGCCGAGTGGCTGGCCAAGAAACGGTGATGAACGCACAAGGGTCCACCAGGGCGGCAAGCCGCGGATGCTGATCGCCGACCGCAGGCGCGGCGGAGCGTACGTCATGCAGTGTGCTGTGTCGCCGGAGCCGCACAAAGACGTGAGGTGGGATGGCGATGCGAACGAACATGATCCGCGACGAGCACATGACCGTCAGCTACGACATGGTGAACGGCTGGACGGTCGTCGAGATCGACGGCGATGTGGACGCCCACACCTCTCCCGTGATCCGTGAAGCAGTGCTCAAGCTCATCGACGAGGGACACCGCCACTTCGTCCTGGACCTGAGCTTCGTGTCCTTCATGGACTCGATGGGACTGGGCGTGGTCGTGGTGGTCACGAAACGCATCCGTAAACACCAAGGCTCATTGCGGATCGCGGTCGCCTCCAGCCGGATACTCAGGGTGTTCGACCTCAGCGGCCTGCGTGAGGGTTACGAGATCTATCCGTCGCCGGAGGACGCAACGCGTCACGCTCCCTAGTGCTGTGACCGGAGAGGGATGTCGTACGGGAGCCCGGTGGTGGTTCAGGGGTCCGGGTCGTGACTTCCATGATCGGTCGGTGAGGAAGACGGCGCTGGAAGCCCCGTCGAGGTCCCGGTGGGCATGGACAGGGCCAATGCCACCTTCCGCTACCTCGATCACACCGGGCGTGTCGGTCAGCTCTGCCGCCGAAGGCGTGCAGACGGCCCGGCGATCCGGCCCTCCGAGAGTCCGCTGTGTCCGCTGTGTCCGCCACCGCGATCCGAGCCGTCCATCTGCGCAGGCCGACGAAGACGCCAACACCCGTGAACACAAACACGGTTGAACTGTCGATCAGCGGATTCAGTCCGTTGTCCCGAACTCCTGGATCCGCACCCCTGATGAGACGTCTTCGCGCGTCACAGGAGTGGACAGTGGGGCGGGTGGGACTCGAACCCACGGCCGACGGATTATGAGTCCGCTGCTCTAACCGGCTGAGCTACCGCCCCATAACGGCGTGTCGCGTACATGTGTACGCGCCGTCTGCCGCAGCATAGCCGCTCATACGATCTCCTGCCTCGGCTGGTCGGCTTCGCATGACCTTGATGACTCCGCCGTGGCCTGCGCAGTTCCCCCCGGACATGAAAAAGGACCCCTGAGGGTCCTCGTTCAGCATGCTCCCCCGACTGGACTCGAACCAGTAACCTGCCGGTTAACAGCCGGCTGCTCTGCCAATTGAGCTACGGAGGACCGAGCTCCCCCGACTGGACTCGAACCAGTAACCTGCCGGTTAACAGCCGGCTGCTCTGCCAATTGAGCTACGGAGGAATGCCTCGTTGCATCGAACGTACCTACCTGGGTATTCGCCAGGGGGCGCGCGCTCGCTGCGACACATACATTAGCGCAAGCAGGGGGGTGCTCCGCCAATCGGTTCCCCCGTCGCCGATGCCGCACCAGAGACCTACGCAAGGGAAAGGGTGGCCGCCATGCGCTACCGGCTCACGTTCGTCGCCGGACTGGCCCTGGGTTACGTGCTGGGCACGAGGGCCGGGCGCGAGCGCTACGAGCAGCTGAAGAAGTCAGCTCAGCAGTTCGCGCAGAACCCCGCCGTCCGCAACACCGCGGAGACGGCGGCCCAGCAGGGACGCCGCTACGCGGGCAAGGCCTTCCACACGGTGAGCGACAGGGTCGGCGACCGCGTCCCCGACTCGGTGGCCCAACGGGTACGGTCCCTGCGCGAGCGCGCGATGAACGGCACCCCCGAGGACGACTGGGGCACGAGCAACACGTAGGGCCGCCCCCGAACGCCGGTTGTTCCAGCGCCCCGGAAGGGGCGCGGGGAACCTCCTGGCGTGCACGGCCGAACCAACCGGCGCGATGGGGCAAAATCTGGAGGCATGGGGATAGTCGCCGGGTTGGACAGCTCGCCCGAATTCACTCGCATCGTCGTCTGTGACGCGGACACCGGAGCCGTGCTCAGACAGGGTTACGCGCCGCACCCGGTGGAGAACGCCGAAGGCGCACGCCCCTCCGACATGGACCCACAGGCCTGGCTGCTGTCCCTGGGCGAGGCGGCCGGTGGTGGGCTCCTCGAGGGTGTGCAGGCCATCGGCGTCTCCGCGCAGCAGAACGCGCTGATCCCGCTGGACGCCCAGGGCAACACCGTGCGCCCGGCGATGGTCGGCGGCGACAAGCGCGCGCAGGTCTCGGCCGCCGATCTGATCGACGCGCTCGGTGGGCGCGAGGCCTGGGCGCAGGCCGTCGGATCCGTGCCGCAGGCCGCGCAGCCTGTCACCAAGCTGCGCTGGCTCGCCAGGACCGAACCCGAGAACGCGATGCGCACGGCAATGCTGCTCCAGGCGCACGACTGGCTGGTGTGGCAGCTGCTCGGGCGGCCGCTGCGCCGGACCACCGACCGGGGCGGCGCCTCCGGGACCGGCTACTGGTCCGCGGCCACCGGCGCCTACCGGCCCGATCTGGTCGAGCTGGCGCTCGGTCACGAGGCGGCGCTGCCCGAGGTGATCGGACCGTCGGCGGCGGCCGGTACGACGCCGGAGGGGCTGCTGATCTCCGCGGGCACCGGCGAGACGATGGCCGCCGCGTTCGGGCTGGGGATCGGGCTGGGCGACGCGGTGGTGTCGCTCGGCGCCTCCGGTTCCGTGATGGCCGTCCACCCCGAGGCGCTCGCCGACCAGTCCGGGATGATCACCTCGCTGGCCGACGCCACCGGCATGCACCTGCCCGTCGTGACCACCCTGAACGCCGTACGGACCCTGCGCGGCACCGCCGAACTCCTGGGGCTGTCCGACCTGGAGAGCCTGTCCGACCTCGCGATAAAGTCGACGCCCGGCTCGCACGGCCTCGTCCTCCTGCCCTACCTGGAGGGCGAGCGGACGCCGAGCCTGCCACACACCGCCGGGACGCTGGCCGGGCTGCGGCGCGAGTCGATGAAGCCCGAGCATCTGGCGCGGGCCGCGTTCGAGGGCATGCTGTGCGGGCTCGCGGACGCGCTGGACGTGCTGCGCGGCCGGGGCGTGGACGTGCGGCGGATCTTCCTGCTGGGGCAGGCCGCCGAGCTGACCGCGGTACAGGCCGCGGCGCCCTCGCTGTTCGGCGCTCAGGTCGTCGTACCGCAGCCCGCGGACTACGCGGCGATCGGTGCCGCGCGACAGGCGGCGTGGGCGCTCGGTGTGTCGCAGGGCAAGCAGGATCCGCGGACCCCGCCGGTGTGGCAGGGCGCGGCGGCCCAGGTTCTCGACCCCGGTGAGGAGCTGGCCGTGGGTCAGGCGGTGCGTCAGCAGTTCGTGTCGGTGCGGGAACAGACCCATCCCGGGGCGTTCCGGGCATGAGCCGTAGGTCCTGAGACCGGTTCGCGATGGAACCTTGGTCCGCTGTTGGGTTAATCGGTTGAGGTAACGCGGGTGGAGTGTCGGACGATAGGGGCCAAGGGCAGACCGACCGACCGCCCCTCACCGCCGACTCCGAGAGACGTAGCGTGCTCATACGACTTCTGCGGACCTATCTCAGGCCCTACAAGAAACCCATCGCCGTACTGGTGCTGCTGCAGTTCCTGCAGACCTGCGCCACCCTCTACCTGCCCACACTGAACGCGCACATCATCGACAACGGTGTCGTGAAGGGTGACACGGGTTACATCCTGTCCTTCGGCGCCGTGATGATCGGCGTCTCGCTGGCGCAGGTCGTGTGCAACATCGGTGCCGTGTACTACGGCGCGCGCACCGCGTCGGCGCTCGGCCGGGACGTCCGTGCCGCTGTCTTCGACCGGGTGCAGTCCTTCTCCTCGCGTGAGGTTGGTCACTTCGGCGCGCCCTCGCTCATCACCCGTACGACCAATGACGTGCAGCAGATCCAGATGCTGGTCCTGCTGTCGTTCACTCTGATGGTCTCGGCGCCCATCATGTGCGTCGGCGGTATCGTTCTCGCGCTCGGCCTGGACGTGCCGCTGTCCGGCGTGCTGGTCGCCGTCGTGCCGGTGCTCGGCATCTCGGTGACGCTGATCGTGCGCCGGCTGCGGCCGCTGTTCCGCGCCATGCAGGTGCGCCTCGACACGGTGAACCGGGTGCTGCGCGAGCAGATCACCGGCAACCGCGTCATCCGCGCCTTCGTCCGCGACGAGTACGAGCAGGACCGGTTCAAGAAGTCGAACACCCAGCTGACCGAGATGCAGCTGGCGACCGGCAACATGCTCGCACTGATGTTCCCGATCGTCATGACGGTGGTGAACCTGTCGTCCATCGCGGTCGTCTGGTTCGGCGCCCACCGCATCGCGAGCGGCGGGATGATGATCGGCGACCTGACGGCGTTCCTCGCCTATCTGATGCAGATCGTCATGTCCGTGATGATGGCCACGTTCATGTTCATGATGGTGCCGCGGGCCGAGGTGTGCGCCGAGCGCGTCCAGGAGGTCCTGGGCACCGAGTCGAGCGTCGTGCCGCCGCTCGCGCCGGTCAGCGAGCTGCGCCGGCACGGTCATCTGGAGATCCGCGGCGCCGGGTTCCGCTATCCGGGTGCCGAGGAGCCGGTGCTGAAGTCCATCGACCTGGTGGCCCGGCCGGGTGAGACGACCGCCGTCATCGGCTCCACCGGCAGCGGCAAGTCGACGCTGCTCGGGCTGGTCCCGCGGCTGTTCGACGTGACCGAGGGCGAGGTCCTGGTGGACGGCGTCCCCGTGGCGGACGTCGAACCGAAGCTGCTCGCACGGACGGTCGGTCTCGTGCCGCAGAAGCCGTACCTGTTCGCGGGCACGGTGGCCACCAACCTGCGGTACGGCAATCCCGACGCCACCGACGAGGAGCTGTGGCACGCGCTGGAGGTGGCGCAGGCCAAGGACTTCGTGACGAAGCTGGAGGGCGGGCTGAACGCGCCCATCGCGCAGGGCGGTACGAACGTCTCCGGCGGTCAGCGCCAGCGCCTGGCCATCGCCCGGACGCTGGTCCAGCGCCCGGAGATATACCTCTTCGACGACTCCTTCTCCGCCCTCGACTACGCCACCGACGCGGCCCTGCGCGCGGCGCTCGGCCGGGAGACCGCCGAGGCCACCGTGGTGATCGTCGCCCAGCGCGTGGCGACCATCCGGGACGCCGACCGGATCGTGGTCCTGGACGAGGGCCGCGTCGTCGGCACCGGCCGGCACCACGAGCTCATGGCGGACAACGAGACCTACCGGGAGATCGTGCTCTCCCAGCTCACGGAAGCGGAGGCTGCCTGATGGCCGGGCCCATGGGACGCATGATGGCCGGGCGCGGCCCCGACCAGCGCTCGATGGACTTCAAGGGGTCGGGCAAACGGCTCCTCGCCCGGTTCCGGCCCGAGCGGGTCACGATCTGCGTACTGCTGCTGTGCGTCGTCTTCAGCGTGGCCCTCAGCGTCATCGGGCCGAAGATCCTCGGCCGCGCCACCGACCTGGTCTTCGCCGGGATCATCGGCCGGCAGATGCCCGCCGGGGCCACCAAGGAACAGGTGCTCGCCGGTATGCGCGAGCGGGGCGACGGCACCGTCGCGGACATGCTGCAGAGCACCGACTTCACCCCGGGCAAGGGCATCGACTTCGGCGCGGTCGGCGACGTCCTGCTGTTCGCGACGGGCACGTTCCTCGTGGCCGGTCTGCTGATGGCGGTGGCGACGCGGCTGGTGAACCGGTCCGTGAACCGCACGATGTACCGGATGCGGCAGGACGTGCAGGGGAAGCTGGCGCGGCTGCCGCTGTCGTACTTCGACAAGCGCCAGCGCGGCGAGGTGCTGTCGCGGGCGACGAACGACATCGACAACATCGGCCAGACGCTCCAGCAGTCGATGGGCCAGCTCATCAACTCGGTGCTCACCATCATCGGGGTGCTGGCGGTGATGTTCTGGGTGTCGTGGCTGCTCGCGTTGGTCGCGCTGGTGACCGTGCCGCTGTCGTTCGTCGTCGCTACGCGCATCGGCAAGCGGTCGCAGCCGCACTTCGTGCAGCAGTGGCGCACCACCGGCAAGCTGAACGCGCACGTCGAGGAGATGTACACCGGGCACACCCTGGTGAAGGTGTTCGGCCGCCAGGACGAGTCGGCGCAGCAGTTCGCCGAGCAGAACGACGCGCTGTACGAGGCCGGGTTCAAGGCTCAGTTCAACAGTGGCGTGATGCAGCCGCTGATGATGTTCGTGTCGAACCTCAACTACGTGCTGGTGGCGGTCGTCGGCGGGCTGCGCGTCGCCTCGGGCGCGCTGTCGATCGGTGACGTGCAGGCCTTCATCCAGTACTCGCGGCAGTTCTCGATGCCGCTGACCCAGGTCGCCTCGATGGCCAACCTGGTGCAGTCCGGCGTCGCTTCGGCGGAGCGGATCTTCGAACTCCTGGACGCGGAGGAGCAGGAGGCGGACCCGGTGCCGGGCGAGCGGCCGGCGGAGCTGCGCGGGCGGGTGGCGCTCGAGCACGTGTCCTTCCGGTACGACCCGGAGAAGCCGCTGATCGAGGACCTGTCGCTGAAGGTCGAGCCCGGTCACACGGTCGCGATCGTCGGCCCGACCGGCGCGGGCAAGACCACGCTGGTCAACCTGCTGATGCGGTTCTACGACGTCTCCGGCGGGCGCATCACGCTCGACGGCGTGGACATCGCGAGGATGTCCCGGGACGAACTGCGCGCCGGGATAGGGATGGTGCTGCAGGACACCTGGCTGTTCGGCGGCACGATCGCGGAGAACATCGCGTACGGCGCCTCGCGCGAGGTCACCCGCGGCGAGATCGAGGAGGCGGCGCGGGCGGCTCACGCGGACCGGTTCGTCCGGACGCTGCCCGACGGCTACGACACCGTGATCGACGACGAGGGCACCGGCGTCAGCGCCGGTGAGAAGCAGCTCATCACCATCGCGCGGGCGTTCCTGTCCGACCCGGTGATCCTGGTGCTCGACGAAGCGACGAGTTCGGTGGACACGCGGACGGAGGTCCTGATCCAGAAGGCGATGGCCAAACTCGCCCATGGACGCACGTCGTTCGTGATCGCGCACCGGCTCTCCACCATCCGGGACGCCGACACGATCCTGGTGATGGAGAACGGTTCGATCGTCGAGCAGGGCGCGCACAGCGAGCTGTTGGCGGCGGACGGGGCGTATGCGCGCCTGTACAAGGCGCAGTTCGCCCAGGCTGTGGCCGAGGTCGACTGAGTACTGACGGGGCCGCTCTCTTCGGGGAGCGGCCCCCTCTTCAGTCCAGGTAACCCCGCAGCTGGTCCGCGAACGCGTGGTCCCTCAGTTTGTTGAGGGTCTTCGACTCGATCTGGCGGATCCTCTCCCGCGTCACGCCGAAGATGCGGCCGATCTCCTCCAGTGTGCGGGGGCGGCCGTCGACGAGGCCGTAACGCAGCTGGACCACCTTGCGTTCGCGCTCCCCCAGTGTCGACAGCACCGCCTCCAGGTGCTCCCTGAGCAGCAGGAACGCCGCCGATTCGACGGGGCTCGCGGCGTCCCCGTCCTCGATGAGGTCACCGAGGGCGACGTCGTCCTCCTCGCCCACGGGCGCGTGCAGCGAGACGGGTTCCTGGGCGAGCCGCAGCACCTCGCTGACCCGCTCGGGCGGCAGTTCGAGGTGGGCGGCGACCTCGTCCGGCGTGGGTTCGTAGCCGCGTTCCTGGAGCATCCGCCGCTGCACCCGCACCACGCGGTTGATCAGCTCGACGACGTGCACGGGGACGCGGATGGTGCGCGCCTGGTCGGCCAGCGCGCGGGACATGGCCTGCCGGATCCACCAGGTGGCGTACGTCGAGAACTTGTAGCCGCGCGCGTAGTCGAACTTCTCGACGGCCCTGATGAGCCCGAGGTTTCCCTCCTGCACGAGGTCGAGCATGGTCAGGCCGCGGCCGACGTACCGCTTGGCGACGGAGACCACGAGCCGCAGATTCGCCTCGATGAGCCGGCGCTTCGCCATCCGCCCCATGACGACCAGCCGGTCGAGGTCCAGGGCGAGCCGGTCGTCGAGCTCGGGCGTGTTGCCCAGCTTCTCCTCGGCGAACAGACCGGCCTCGACGCGGCGGGCGAGTTCGACCTCCTCGGCCGCGGTGAGCAGCGGGATGCGGCCGATCTCGCGCAGGTACTGGCGGAACAGGTCCGAGGAGGGGCCGCTGGTCTCGGTGCGGGCGACGGGCGGTTCGACGGGCTCGGGGGCCTCCGCGGTGAGCGCCTCGGCGGGCGGCTCGGCCGGCTCGGGCGCGGGCTCCGTCTCGGGGTGGAGTGCGAGGCGGTTCTGCGGCGGCACGCCCGCGAAGACTTCGGTCTCCGCGTCCGTCCCGTCCTTCGTGCTGCTGTCGGTCTGGGTGAGGGTCTGGGTCTGCACGGGGGCGACCTCCAGGATGATCGCTGCCAAGGTGTACGGCAGCGGTACTTCGGGGGCGGAGTCGACGGCCTCGCCGTTGTCCGTCCCGTACGTGATGAGCGGAACCGCGGGATTGTCGGACCCGTGGGCGACGGATCGGCCGCGCTCCGAGGACTCAGGCACCGCCCCCAGTGTGGGGTAAGATACATCGCCGCCACGAGGGGCGTGCGGTGACTTTTTGCGTCCGTTCGGTGACCGCGCGGTTACCCTGGCGTATCCGGCGGACTAGAGAGCCGCGGCACCGCGCTCGCGCAGCGCCTGTCCGTACTGCTGGAGCACCCACAACTCGTTCTGTACGGCGGCGAGATGGGCGGGGTCGCCGTTCGTACCGAGGCGGGTGAGGGTGATCTGGATCTCGTGGATGCGGCGGTCGACGGCCCGGCGGCGGACCCAGACGAGTTGTTCGCCCGCGTAGGCCTCGTCGACCGTGCGGCGCATGATCGCTTCGACGGCCAGCTCCGTCACCATCGCGCGGACCGTGTCGTCGGGGGCCGCCTCGCGGACGCGGACCAGGTACTCCTGCGGGTCCTGGACGCCGTACTCGACGCCGCCCGCGTCCATGACGGCCTGGCGTACGGCCGCGTAGGACGCGGCGGTGAACTCGTCGACGCCGTACGCGTCGAACGCGGGGGCCACCAACTCCGGGCGCTGGAGGGCGAGTTTGAGCAGCTCGCGTTCCGTGGCGTACACCGGGTTGCGGAGGTTGAGGGCCGGGCCCGGGGGCGTGGGACGGGCGGCCGGTGTGTCGTACCGCTGCTGCGGGGTGCGGGCCGGAGCCGGGCCCTTGCCGCCCCGGTCGCGGGCCCAGCGGGCCAGTTGCGCGACGCGCTTGACCACGAACTGGGTGTCCAGGATGCCGAGCATGCCCGCGAGTTCGACGGCGACCTCGTGCTGGGCTCCGCTGTTCTTGATGCGGGCGACGATCGGCGCGGCCTCGTCCAGCGCGGCGGCGCGGCCCGCCGGGGTGTCGAGGTCGTACCGGCCGACGACCTGCCGCAGCGCGAACTCGAAGAGCGGGGTGCGGGGTTCGACCAGGTCGGCGACCGCCTCGTCGCCCTTCGCGAGGCGCAGGTCGCAGGGGTCCATACCGTCGGGGGCGATGGCGATGTACGTCTCGGCGGCGAACTTCTGGTCGTCCTCGAAGGCACGCAGAGCCGCTTTCTGGCCGGCCGCGTCGCCGTCGAAGGTGAAGATCACGCGGGCGCTGCCGTTGTCCATCAGCAGCCGGCGCAGGATCTTGATGTGGTCGCCGCCGAAGGCCGTGCCGCAGGTCGCGATGGCCGTCGTCACGCCCGCGAGGTGGCAGGCCATGACGTCGGTGTAGCCCTCGACGACCACCGCGCGGCTGGCCTTCGCGATGTCCTTCTTGGCGAGATCGATGCCGTAGAGGACCTGCGACTTCTTGTAGATCGCCGTCTCGGGGGTGTTGAGGTACTTGGGGCCGTTGTCCGCCTCGTACAGCTTGCGGGCGCCGAAGCCGACGACCTCGCCGCCGATGTCGCGGATCGGCCACATGAGGCGGCCGCGGAAGCGGTCGATGGGGCCGCGGCGGCCCTCCTGGGCGAGGCCGGACAGCAGCAGTTCCTTGTCGGTGAAGCCCTTGCCGCGCAGATAGCGGGTGAGGTGGTCCCAGCCCTGGGGGCTGTAGCCGACGCCGAAGTGGACGGCGGCGGCCTGGTCGAAGCCGCGCTCGGCGAGGAAGATCCGGCCGGTGTCGGCCTCGGGGCCGGTGGCGAGCTGCTCGGCGTACCACTCGGCGGCGATCTTGTGCGCCTCGACCAGACGGATGCGCTCACCGCGCTGGTGGGCGGGGTTGTACCCACCCTCCTCGTAGCGCAGGGTGATGCCGGCCTGGGCGGCGAGACGCTCGACGGCCTCCGAGAAGGAGAGGTGGTCGACCTTCATCACGAACGTGATGGTGTCGCCGCCCTCCTGGCAGCCGAAGCAGTGGAAGAGCCCCTTGCTAGGGCTGACCTGGAAGGACGGCGACTTCTCGTCGTGGAACGGGCACAGCCCCTTGAGGTTGCCGCCGCCCGCGTTGCGCAGCTGGAGGTACTCGGACACGACGGCGTCGATCGGAACCGCGTCCCGTACCGCCTTCACGTCCTCATCGTTGATCCGTCCTGCCACGCACTGATTCTACGGGGCCGATCCGACACTCCTGGGGCTCGATGTCTTCCGGCGGGGGTCCGGGGGCGCCGACCGGAAGAGGCAGCACGGGGGCTGCAGCGCCCCGAGGGGGCGCGGGGAACGGCGCGCCCAGCCATATGGCGACCTGCACCCGCAAGACGACCGGACCCGGCAGACGCCTAGGCGCCCAGGCTGTCCAAGGGCACGTGCGGGTCCGCCAGGTTCTCCGTGTTCACCCGGGTCCTCGACCGGATCAGCTGCTGGATGGGATCTGTGACGTCCCACACATTCACGTTCATCCCGGCGAGGACCCGGCCCTCCTTCAGCCAGAACGCGATGAACTCCCGCTTGCCCGCGTCACCTCGGATCACGACCTCGTCGTACGACCCCGGCGGCGCCCAGCCGCTGTACTCCATCCCCAGGTCGTACTGGTCGGTGAAGAAGTACGGCACCCGGTCGTAGATCACGTCCCGCCCGAGCATCGCGCGCGCCGCCGCGGGACCGCCGTTGAGCGCGTTCGCCCAGTGCTCCACCCGCAGCCGCGTGCCGAACAGGGCGAGCGGGAACGACGCCACGTCCCCGGCCGCGAAGATGTCGGGGTCGGAGGTGCGCAGCCGCTCGTCCACCACGACGCCCCCGCCGTGGGCCCGGTCGGCCAGCTCGAGCCCGGCCGCCTCGGCCAGCCCGATGCGCGGCGCCGCGCCGATCGCCGCGAGGACGTCGTGCGCCGGATGCTCCTCGCCGTCGTCGGTGCGGGCGGCCAGCACCATGCCGGCCTGGCCGACGATCTCCGTCAGCCGCGCGCCGAAGTGGAAGCGGACGCCGTGCTCGCGGTGCAGCTCACCGAAGACGTTGCCCAGCTCGGGGCCGAGGGCGCCGTACAGCGGGGTCGGCGCGGGTTCGACCACGGTGACCTCGGCGCCGTACTCACGGGCCGCCGCCGCGACCTCGAGACCGATCCAGCCCGCCCCCGCGATCACGATGTGCCCGTTCTCCCGGCCCAGCGAGGTGAGCACGCCCTTGAGCCGCTCGGCGTGGGCCAGGCGGCGCAGATGGTGGACGCCGGCGAGGTCGGTGCCGGGGATGTCGAGGCGGCGGGGCTCCGCGCCGGTGGCGAGCAGCAGCTTGTCGTAGTGCACCTGGGTGCCGTCGTCGCCGAAGTGGACGGTCTTCGCGGCGCGGTCGATCGAGTCGACGGTCTGGCCGAGGTGCAGCTCGATGTCGTTCTGCGCGTACCAGGCGGGCTCGTGCACGAAGACGCTGTCCCGCTCCTCCTTGCCGAGCAGGTAGCCCTTGGACAGCGGCGGGCGCTCATAGGGGTGGTCGCGTTCGTCACCGATCAGTATCACGCGCCCGGTGAAGCCCTCCGCCCGGAGCGTCTCGGCCGCCTTGGCGCCGGCCAGGCCGCCTCCGACGATGACGAATGTCTGATCCGCGTCGACCACTTGATGCCTCCTCGTAAGGGTGCCGCCACATGCGAGCGTCCCGCACCGCGTGTGCTGCGGGAAGAGGGAGTGCCCCGATCAGGCCACCCGGCGCCACATCCGTGTCACACGCACACCGCCAGTTTCCCGTGTAGGTCACACGCGTCCCGTCAGGCGCGCGTGCAGCGAACGGGCGGAGGCGTCGGTGAGGGACGCGATCTGGTCGACGATCACGCGTTTGCGCGCGTGGTCGTCGGGTGCCGCCTCGAACAGGGCGCGGAACTGCGGGTCCAGGCCGTCGGGGGCGCGGGCGGTGAGCGCCTCGGCCAGCTCCGCGACGACGATCCGCTGGTCGGCGCGGAGCCGCTCCTGTTCGGCGCGCTGCATGACGTACCGGTCGGCGACCGCCTTGAGGACCGCACACTCCATCCGGGTGCTTCTCGGTACGACGAGTTCGGCGCCGTATCTCGTCAGCCGCCCGCTGCCGTACGCCTCCCGTGTGGCGCCCTCCGCCGCCAGGCAGAACCGGCCGATCAGCTGACTCGTCGCGTCCTTGAGGCGGGCCTGGGCGACCGCCGTGCCGTCGTAGCCGTGCGGCCACCACTCCTGGTCCTGGAGCCGGTCGAGCGCCTCGGCGAGTTCGGCGGGGTCGGTGCCGGCCGGGACGTAGCGGCCGACGGCGACCTCGAACACCGCCCGGCGCTCCGGCTCGGCGTGCAGACAGTCGGGGTCGATGTGGCCGGCGTGCAGGCCGTCCTCGACGTCGTGCACCGAGTACGCCACGTCGTCCGACCAGTCCATGACCTGTGCCTCGAAGCACGTGCGCCTGCCGGGCGCCTCCTTGCGGACCCAGTCGAAGACCGGCCGGTCGTCCTCGTACACCCCGAACTTCGGGGACGCCGGGTCGGTGGGGTGGCCGCCGCGCTGCCACGGGTACTTGGTGGCGGCGTCGAGGGTGGCGCGGGTGAGGTTGAGGCCGACGGAGCCCTCCGGGGTGAAGCGTTTCGGCTCGATGCGCGTCAGGAGTCTCAGGGACTGGGCGTTGCCCTCGAAGCCGCCGCAGTCGTCGGCGAACTCGTTCAGCGCCTGTTCGCCGTTGTGGCCGAACGGGGGGTGGCCGAGGTCGTGGGACAGGCAGGCGGCCTCGACCAGGTCGGGGTCACAGCCGAGGGCGGCGCCCAGCTCGCGGCCGACCTGAGCGCACTCGAGGGAGTGGGTGAGGCGGGTGCGGGGGCTGGCGTCCCATGCCTGGGTCTGGGCACCGGGCGTGACGACCTGGGTCTTGCCGGCGAGGCGTCGTAGGGCCGCGGAGTGGAGGATGCGGGCCCGGTCGCGTTGGAACGCGGTGCGGCCGGGGCGTTTGTCGGGCTCCGGGGCCCATCGTTCGGCTGACGCCGGGTCGTATGCGATGCCTGCCATGGTTCGACAGTAGACGCCTCATCGTCTGCCGGGTTCGCTCGAGTACGCGGGCGCGGGTTGTGTGTGGTCGATCGCGCCCACGCGGCGGAGCCGCACATCGATACAGCCGCGCGCCCCTCAAGCAGCCGTCCTTGCCGAAGTCGACAAGCTCTGCTCGTAGCGGTGGACGATCAACTTGGCCATCGCCTCGTGGGCTCCCAAAGGTGCCGACGCGATCCACGGGGCCGCTTCCGCGCACTGCGTTGCGAACCGGCCCGGAGCTGTGAAACAAGACGCCACCGCGATCCTGTTGCGGCCCCTTGCCGTCAGGGAACGTACCGCCGTCTCCACCGTCGGCGCCGCCGCCGACGCGTACGCCGGGACCACCGGGACGCCCAGGCGGGCGGCCAGGAGGTGGGCCGTGCGGCGGGTGTCCTTGGCCGAGTCGGGGTCGCGGGAGCCCGCCGCGGCCAGGACCACGCCGCTCGTGCGGCGGGTGGCATCGGCCATCCGGGTGCGCCAGCCGGCTTCGATCAGACGGGCGTGGAGGGTGTCCACGAGGAGGGGGTGCGGGCCGAGCGGGGCCGCCACGCGCGCGTGGGCCCCGGCGGCCGCCGCCATCTCGGGGATGTCCCGTTCGACGTGGTAGCCGCGGCTGAGCAGCAGCGGGACGAGGACGGCGGGGGTGGTTCCGAGGGCGGCGAGGGTGTCGGGGAGCAGTGGCTCGTCGAGTTCGATGTGGCCGAGGTGCACGGGCACGGCCGGGCGCAGCCGCCGTACACGGTCCATCAGCGCGCGGACGGTGCCCAGCGCACGCGGGTCGCGGCTGCCGTGGGCCACGAGGACCAGGGCGGGCGGTCCCGGGCGGCGCCTGCCGCTCGGCGAGACGGGGCTGAGCCGGCCGGCGAGCCGGCTGCTGATGCTGTTCATGAGGTGCGCCGTACTGTCGAGGTGGAGGCCGGACTCGTCACGAAAAGGGGTCGACGCCGTCATGGAGCGATCCTGACGGCGGGACGTTGCGCGTCCGTTGCGCCGCGGTCACGAGTGTTTTCCGGCGTTTCACGCCAAGGGTCCGCACGATGTGAGGCCGCGTGGTGAACCGGATCGTCGTGGGCCGCGTCTTGAAGGGACGAGGCGAACCGGGGGGACGTATGAAGATCCGTCGGCCGCAGCTGCCCCGCACGCGTGCCGGGTGGCGGCGACTGGTGCAGGGGGTGATGGCCGGGTGCGTGCTGGCGCTGCTTCCCGCGACCTGGCTGTTCGTGTCCACCGGCGACCGGCTCCGAGATGCCGCGGACGTACCGCGCACCCAGGTCGCCGTCGTGTTCGGGGCCGGTCTGTGGGACGGCGAGCCGTCGCCGTACCTCGCGCACCGGCTGGACGCCGCGGCCGAGTTGTACCGGGCCGGGCGGATCAAGGTCGTCCTGGTCACCGGCGACAACAGCCGCGAGGACTACGACGAGCCGGACGCCATGCGCGCCTACCTCACCCGGCACGGCGTCCCGGACGCCCGCATCGTCAGTGACTACGCGGGCTTCGACACCTGGGACTCCTGCGTCCGCGCGAAGAGGATCTTCGGCGTCGACCGGGCGGTCCTGATCAGCCAGGGCTTCCACATCCGGCGCGCGGTCGCCCTGTGCGAGGCGGCGGGCGTCGACTCGTACGGCGTCGGGGTGTCCGACAAGCACGACGTGACCTGGTACTACGGCGGCACCCGCGAGGTCTTCGCGGCGGGCAAGGCGGCGCTGGACGTCGTGTTCCGGCCGGATCCGCGCTTCCTGGGGCCGAAGGAGCCGGGGGTCGCGCGGGCGCTGGCCTCCGGGCGATGAGCGGGGGACCTCACGGTGCGCGGGGCACGGCGGGGAGGTGGTCGTCCCGGCCGTGTAACCGGGGCTCGTCACGGGACGTAACAAGTACGACGCACTGTGGGCGGCATGGACACCACCTCGACGCCCACCCACTGCCCGTACTGCGCCCTGCAGTGCGGGATGAACGTGACGCCGGTGCCGGGGGGCGCCGAGGTGACCGGGCGCACCGACTTCCCGGTGAACCGGGGAGCGCTGTGCGGCAAGGGCCGTACGGCCCCGGCGGTGCTCTCGTCCGCGGTGCGGCCGACCTCCCCGCTGGTGCGTTCGGACGACGGCTCGAAGCTCGTGCCCGCGTCCTGGAGGGAAGCCCTCGATCGCGTCGCCGCCGGTCTCTCCCGGGCCCGGACGGGGTACGGACCGGACGCCTGCGGGGTGTTCGGCGGGGGCGGGCTGACGAACGAGAAGGCGTACACACTCGGGAAGTTCGCGCGTGTCGTCCTCGGCACCTCGCAGATCGACTACAACGGCCGCTTCTGCATGTCGTCCGCTGCGGCCGCCGGCACGAAGGCCTTCGGTCTGGACCGGGGGCTGCCCTTCCCGCTGGAGGACGTCCCGAGGACGGGCTGTGTGATCCTCGTCGGCTCCAACCTCGCCGAGACGATGCCGCCGGCGCTGCGGTACTTCTCCGAACTGCGGGAGAACAGCGGCACGTTGATCGTGGTCGATCCGCGCAGGACCAAGACGGCCGAGCAAGCCGATCTGCATCTGGCGCCCCGGCCGGGGACCGATCTGGCCCTGGCGCTTGGCCTGTTGCACCTGGTGGTGGCGGAGGGCCGCACCGACGAGGCGTACATCCGTGAGCGCACGACCGGCTGGGCGGACGCGCGCGCGGCGGCGATGGCGCACTGGCCGGAGTACGTGGAGCGGATCACGGGTGTGGCGGTGCCGAAACTGCGGGAGGCGGTACGGCTGTTCTGCGAGCCGGAGGCGGCGATGGTCCTCACGGCCCGCGGTCCCGAGCAGCAGTCCAAGGGCACCGACACGGTGGGCGCGTGGATCAACCTGTGCCTGGCGACCGGGCGGGCGGGCCGGCCGCTGTCCGGGTACGGCTGTCTGACCGGGCAGGGCAACGGGCAGGGCGGACGTGAACACGGCCAGAAGGCCGACCAGTTGCCGGGCTACCGCAAGCTGACGGATCCGGCGGCGCGGCGGCACGTGGCGGAGGTGTGGGGGGTGGACCCGGACTCGCTGCCGGGTCCTGGGCGCAGCGCCTACGAGCTGCTGGACGCGCTGGGCACGGACATCCGGGCCCTGCTGCTGATGGGTTCCAACCCGGTGGTCTCGGCGCCGCGTGCCGCGCATGTCGAGGGCCGGCTCAAGTCGCTCGATTTCCTGGCCGTCTGTGACGTGGTCCGCTCCGAGACGGCGGAACTCGCCGATGTCGTCCTGCCGGTCACGCAGTGGGCCGAGGAGACGGGGACGACGACGAGTCTGGAGGGCCGTGTGCTGCTGCGGCGCCAGGCACTCACCCCGCCGGACGGGGTTCGCAGCGATCTGGAGGTCCTGCACGAACTGGCCGACCGGCTGGGCGTGGAGAAGGGCTTCCCGACGGACCCGGAGGAGGTCTTCGATGAGCTTCGCCGGGCGAGCGCGGGCGGCCCCGCCGACTACTCGGGGATCACCTATCGGCGGCTGGTGGCGGAGAACGGCGTGTTCTGGCCGTGCCCGGCGGGTGACGGTGCGGAGGACGGTGAGGACGCGGCGCTGGACGCATACGTCGTCGACCCCGCGCAGGACCACGACGACGCCGTGCGCGCCGCCGTCCCGCACCCCGGCACTCCGCGGCTGTTCCTGGACCGGTTCGCCACCGAGGACGGGCGGGCCCGGTTCGTCGCCGTGGCGCACCGGGCGCTCGCCGAGGAGCCGGACGACGAGTACCCGCTGCTGCTGACGACGGGCCGGGTGGTGTCCCAGTACCAGTCCGGCGCCCAGACGCGACGGGTGGCCGAGCTGAACGCCGCCGCACCGGGCCCGTTCGTCGAGCTGCACCCGTGGCTGGCGGCGCGGCTCGGGGCGGTCGACGGCGATCCGGTGGCCGTGATCTCGCGGCGCGGGCGCGCCGTGGCGCCGGCGCGCGTGACGACCTCGATCCGTCCGGACACGGTGTTCATGCCCTTCCACTGGCCGGGTGAGGGCCGCGCGAACACGCTCACCAACCCGGCCCTGGACCCGACTTCTCGGATGCCGGAGTTCAAGGCGTGCGCGGTGCGGGTGGAGGCCGTGGGGTCCTAACGGGGCCGGTGGGGGCGGCGGGTGTGCCAGTCGCCGCCGGGGACGAGCGTGCCGTGGGCGTGCAGACGGGCGGCGACGGCCGGGGCGGCGACGTAGACCCAGGCCCGTGACGTGCTGCCGTCGGGGCGTACGACCTCGCGTT
Source organism: Streptomyces brasiliensis (assembly GCF_014647875.1). Lineage (GTDB taxonomy): Bacteria > Actinomycetota > Actinomycetes > Streptomycetales > Streptomycetaceae > Streptomyces > Streptomyces brasiliensis. Next base: position 181,978 of record NZ_BMQA01000006.1, read on the forward strand.
CGACGCGGTCGTAGAGGTTGCTCGGGTCGCCCGGCACGTACTCCTCCAACCGGTCCAGCTCCGCCAGGAGCCGGCTGTACGCCTCCGGCAGTGTGGTGACGAGTTCGCCGTGGGCCACTCCTGCCCGCGCCTCGACGGCGTACGGATAGCCGGGGCCGTCGTACAGCACCGCGCCCATGAGGCGGGCGGGCTCCTCCCTGCGCGTACGGCCGCGCAGGTGGCGGTCGTGGTTGGGCTCGCCGGGGCGGAGGGTGCCGTAGACGAAGAACGGCAGAACCGGAGTGATCACAGGACCGATTCTCTCCCCCCTTCACCCCCACACACGTCTCCATGGAGGCGCTATGGACATGACATGTCCGCGACCTCTTAAATCTCAGTCAACGTCTGCGCCATCCCCCCGCCCACCCCCACGCCGTCAGGCGCCTTCCCAAGGAGACCGATGAGTCGGACACGGCACATCCGAGGATCCCGTCTCGCCACGGCCGGCATCGCCGCCACCACCGCCACCCTGCTGGCCGCCGCGCTCTCCCCCGCCGCACACGCCGACGCCCGGCCGAGCCGGGCCACCGCGATCGAGAACGCCGCGTCGGCGCTGCTGGCGCAGGCCGCGGACCTGGGTCTGACGCCCACGCAGGACACGAGCGTGCGGGACGTCATCGTCGACAAGGACGGCGTGCAGCACGTCCGCTATGACCGTACGTACCGGCAACTCCCGGTGCTGGGCGGCGACTTCGTGGTCCACCTGGCGCCCGACGGCTCGTACCGCAGCGCGAACCGTGCGACGAGGAACCGAATATCCCTGTCGTCCGTCACCCCGGCGGTGTCGGCACCGAAGGCGGCCGATCTCGCGGCGAACGCGCTGCGCGCCGTCAACCTCGGCGAGACGCTGAAGAAGCTGTCCGCCAAGCCGCAGCTGGTGGTCGACGCGCTGCACGGCACGCCGAAACTGGCCTGGCGCACCAACGCGGTGGCACAGGACTCGCTCGGCAACCCGGTCGCCCGTACGGTGCTGACCGACGCGCGGACCGGGGCGCAGATCGACGCCTGGGACAGCATCGAGACGGCGACCGGCGACGGAAAGTCGCTGTACGGCGGGACGGTGCCGCTGGAGACGACGCTGTCGGGATCGACGTACCAGCTCAAGGACGCGACGCGCGGCAACACGTACACGGGTGACGCGGCGAACAAGACCGACCTGTGCATTCTGAGCATCTGCTTCAGCCGCGCCCCGTCGACCGTGTTCACGGACGCCGACAACCACTGGGGCACGGGTACGGCCTCCGACCGCGCCTCCGCGGCGGTGGACGCGCAGTACGGCACGAACGAGACGTGGGACTACTACAAGAACGTCCACGGCCGCACCGGCATCGCGGGCGACGGCAAGGGCTCGTACAACCGCGTCCACTACGGCAACAACTACAACAACGCGTTCTGGGACGACAACTGTTTCTGCATGACGTACGGCGACGGTGACGGCACGACGTTCGGGCCGCTGGTGGCGCTGGACGTCGCCGGGCACGAGATGTCGCACGGCGTCACCTCGTCCACGGCGGGCCTGACCTACTCGGGCGAGTCCGGCGGCCTGAACGAGGCCACGTCCGACGTCCTCGGCACGCTCGTGGAGTGGTACGCCAACAACCCCTCCGACCCCGGCGACTACCTCATCGGCGAGAAGATCGTCCGTTCGGGCTTCGGGGCGGCGGCGCTCCGCTTCATGGACAAGCCGTCGAAGGACGGCTCCTCGGCGGACTACTGGAGCTCGTCGGTCGGCAACCTGGACGTCCACTACTCCTCTGGCGTCGCGAACCACTTCGCGTACCTGCTGGCGGAGGGCAGTGGCCCGAAGACCATCAACGGCGTCAGCTACGACTCCCCCACGCACAACGGCGCCACGGTCACCGGCATCGGCCGCGACAAGCTCGGCAAGATCTGGTACCGCGCCCTGACGGTCTACATGACGTCCTCGACGAACTACGCGGGAGCCCGGACGGCGACACTGAACGCGGCGAAGGACCTCTACGGCAACGGTTCGGCGGAGTACAACGCGGTGGCGGCGGCCTGGACCGCGGTGAACGTGAACTGAGCACGTCTGCACAGGTATTGGACGGCCGCCTCGGTCAGGGAACCGGGGCGGCCGTGCCGCGTACGATCCCCCGCCGCGCGGCGGGGGATGCGGTGACGGCGGCGGCGAACTGCTCACCGGCCTCGTAGTACGTCGGCCGGCCACGGACCGCACGCGGCCACTCCTGACGCCGCCTCGCGGAGCCCGTGCGGACAGGTGACCTGCCGGCACATGACGTACCGACAGGAGCGCCCGCGCGGTATGTCACCCGTTCACTCGCTCCCGTCGCGCCATTCGTGTGCTCTTCCGATACACCCCCTCGCGCGCCGTTGACCTGCCCTGACGCCGCTCGAACCGCCCGCGCGGCGCCTGTCTTCGACACCCGTTCGTCGCAGCCCCTCCGGATTCTCGGGGGGCGCACTCGGCTTTGTGGGCTTTACCTCGGTAGGGCAGGGGCGCGACCGACTCGGCGGCACATGGGGGTGTTGCGGGCCGTGAACCTGGCACTCGAGGGAGCACCATGCGACGCACCGCCCGCATGCTGACCGGTACCACGCTCGCCGTCGCCGCGACGGGTCTCGCCACCGCCCCCGCGTACGGCGGCGGTACCGGCACCCTGGAGGTGTACCCGTCCACCACCGCCCCCGGCGGTCAGGTTTCGGTCAACACCAAGGCGTGCGGCGACAAGGGATCGGCGACGGGCGACGCGAGCGCGGTCGGCGCCGGGCAGTTCACGCTCGCCCCCAGCGCGCACGAGGGCGACGCGATCGGCCAGTTCCAGGTGCCGCCGAGCGCGCAGCCGGGGACGTACGAGATCGTCGCGAAGTGCGCGGTGGGCGAGCGGCAGGTCAGCGGTGATCTGATCGTGACGGTGACCCCGGCGCACGGGGGCGCGCAACCGCGCGGAAGCGTGAAGACGGGGGTCGGCGGCGCACTCGGCTCCGACCCCGTGCAGACCGCGGCCGGCGTGGCGGCTCTGGCCGTCGCCGCCGCGGGCGGTACCTGGCTCCTGCATCGCCGGGCGAGAGGCGACGGGATCTGACGGACACCCTCCGCTGTCCGTCCGCCGGTACCGCAAGTCCCGCCCCCTCCGGGTCCGACGCCCCTCGCGGCCCGGAGGGGGCAGGGGTCACACTCCGGAACGTCCGGGAGGTTCGCATGCACAGGATCGGGGACTCCGCGATAGCCGCCGTCACCGTGGTCGCCCTGAGCTCCGGGGTGTGGCTGCTGGGCACCGCCGGGACACACGCCCCGCCGCAGCCCGCCACCGCCGAGAGCCGCCCGGATCCCGGTGAGGAGAAACTCTCGGCGCCCGCGCTGCCGCCGTCCCCGCCCACCCGTATCCGCATCCCCTCGATCAGGGTGAACGCCCCGCTGATGGGCCTCGGCCTGACGTCAGCCGGCAGCCTCGACGTGCCGCCCGCCGACGACAAGAACCTGGCCGGCTGGTACGAGGCCGGCACCACCCCCGGCGACACCGGCACCGCGATCGTCGCCGGCCACGTCGACAACACGCAGGGCCCCGCCGTCTTCTACGACCTCGGCGCCCTCAGGCGCGGTGCCGCGATCGAACTCGACCGCGACGACGGCAGTGTCGCCGTGTTCACCGTGGACGCCGTCGAGGTCTACCAGGCGCACAACTTCCCCGACGAGAAGGTCTACGGCGCCGCGAAACGCCCGGAGCTGCGGGTCATCACCTGCGGCGGGGGGTACTCGAAGAGCACCGGGTATCAGGGCAACGTGGTCGTCTTCGCCCATCTGACAGGCAGCCGTTGAGCCGTCCGTTCACGCCAGCCACTGCTGGTACGCCAGGTTCGCCACCAGCGAGAACACCACCGTCAGCAGCACGATCCGGACGAACCCGCTGCCCTTCTTCAGCGCCGTGCGCGCACCCAGCGTGCCGCCGGCGAGGTTGAACACGGCCATCAGCGCGGCCAGTTGCCACAGCACCGTGCCCTGCCAGGCGAACATGGCGAGCGCTCCCGCGTTGGTGCAGCAGTTGACGATCTTGGCGGTGGCGGAGGCGGTGACGAGGTCGAGGTGGAGTACGGCGGTGAGCGCGAGGACCAGGAAGGTGCCGGTGCCGGGGCCGATGAGACCGTCGTAGAAGCCGATGCCCAGGCCCGCGAGGGCGATCGCGGAGAGGATCTGGCGGCGGGTGGCGGGGCCGGCGGCCGGGGCGGAGCCGAAGGCCGGGCGCAGGATCACGAACGCCGCCACGGCGAGCAGTACCACCATGATCACCGGCTTCAGCACGTCGGTGCTCATCCCCGCCGCGAAGAACGCCCCGGCGGAGGAGCCCGCGAGGGCGGCGAGTCCGATGCGGACGGCGGTGCGCACGTCCACGGGTGCCTTGCGGGCGTACGTCACCGCGGCGCCCGACGTACCGACGATCGCGACGGCCTTGTTGGTCCCGAGCGCGTACGCGGCCGGGGTCGACGCCGGGAGCCCGAGCAGCAGCACAGGGAGCAGCAGAAGCCCGCCACCACCCACCACCGCGTCGATCCAGCCTGCCGCGAGGGCGGCGAGGCAGAGCAGGGCGATCACGGTCAGCGGTATGTCGGGCATGATCGCGACCCTAACCGGTCCCCAGGTCGGCCAATCGCGCAGGTCAGCCCGTCGCCTCCAGATACCGCAGCACCGCCAGCACCCGCCGGTGCCCGGTCTCGGACGGCGGTAGGTCGAGCTTGGTGAAGATGTTGGCGATGTGCTTCTCCACCGCCCGCTCCGAGACCGTGAACGCCGTGGCGATGCCGTGGTTGGTGCGGCCCTCGGCCATCAGCGCGAGCACCTCGCGCTCGCGGGGCGGGAGCGTGTCCAGGGCGGTGGCGCGGCGGCTCGCGCCGAAGAGCTGCGCGACCACCTCGGGGTCGAGCGCGGTGCCGCCCGCCGCGACCCGCTCCAGCGCGCCGACGAACTCCCCGATGTCGACGACCCGTTCCTTCAGCAGGTAGCCGAACCCGGCGGGATCACCGAGCAGCCGGGAGGCGTACGTCGTCTCGACGTACTGCGAGAACAGCAGCACCCCGGTGCGGGGGTGCTCGGCGCGCAGCCGCAGCGCCGCCCGCGCCGACGACCGCGCCGCCGCGTCCGTCGTCGGTGACGCGCAGCCGCAGCACACCAGCCCCACCACGGTGAGCACGAAGCCCGCCAGGGCGAGCGGGAAGGACAGCACCCCGTACAGGACGGCGGCCAGGGCGCGCGGCCCGAAGGTGCCGACGGCGAGGGAGCGGAGGCGGTTCACGGGAGCCGACCTAGGAGAGGAGCGAACGCGCGACACGGAGTTGCAGCGCGGCCAGGGCCCGCCCCAGCCACGGCATGAGCAGCAGGAACCCGATGCCCCCGAAACCGGCGTGGAAGGCCCAGGCCCCTGCGAAGGTCGGGCCGCCCCAGGCGTGCGAGTGGTCGGACCCGGCCCGCAGGGGCCAGCCCAGGTTCATGGGGACGATCGACCAGCCGTACAGGGTGACAGCGGCGCACACCAGGTTCAGCGGCGTGGCCGACAGCGCGTGGGCCAGGCCCGAGCGCGACCCGCCCGGCGGCAGCTCCGCGCCGAGGAACCGCCGTAGCAGCGCCCGCTGCCACCTCCCCGTCGGCGCCCCGAGCAGCGCCAAGGGGACGCACGCCACCCCCATCGGCAGGGCGAGCACGGCACAGGCGACCCGGCGCCATGTGTCCGCTGTGAAGGGCTCACGCACGATCCGCCCGAGCCGACCGAGGATGCTGTCGCGCACCGGCACGCCCCGAGCACCGTCCATGGCTTTCCCCCTGATGTGAGCTGCGAAGAACCTACGCCCCCAGGTTTCCGCCCGAGCCGCTCGTACACGATGGTGGCAGCACGGAACCCGGGGGTTCGGCCGGCCCCACCCCCGGGGCCGGCACGACCCCACCGCAGAGCCTCGCCCGGCCCGCGTCCCGAACCCTCACATCCCCGCCCCGTCCCGGCTGAGGGCAGTGTTCCTCGCGGGAAACAGATGCGATGCCACCGGGTAACACCGGCACCGCACGCTCCCGGACATGACCTCGAATAGGCGTGTGGTGGTGATCGGCGCCGGCCTCGCGGGCGTACGGATCGCCCGACGGCTCGGTGAGCTGGGCACGCCCGCGCTGATCGTCGGCGAGGAGGCGCACCGCCCGTACAACCGGGTCCTGCTCGCCGAGGTGCTGGCCGGACGCTACGCCCCCGACGTGATCGCGCTGCCCGCCCCGGCGGAGCTGGTCCGCGCCCGGGTCACCCGCATCGACCGCGCCCGGCGCGCCCTGGAGTGCGCGGACGGCAACGAGATCCCCTACGGCACGCTGGTGCTGGCCACCGGCTCCAACCCCGTGCTGCCGGCCCTGCGCGGCCTGTTCACCCCCGACCGCCGGCTGCCCGAGGGCGTCCACGCGTTCCGCACCATGGACGACTGCCTGGGTCTGTCCGAGGCGGTCCGGCGGGGTGTGCGGGCGGTGGTCGTCGGCGGTGGGCTGCTCGGGGTGTCGGCGGCCAGGGCGCTCGCGGTGCGCGGTGCCCAGGTCGTCCTCGCCCAGCAGGCCGAGCGGCTCATGGAGCGCCAGCTCGACCCGAGCGCCTCGAAGCTCGTGCTGCGGCATCTGACGGACCTCGGCGTCGAGGTGCACACCGAGTGCCGCGTGCGGGACGTGCGCTGTGTCGGCGGCGTGGTCCGCTCCGTCGAACTGGCCGACGGCTACGCCCTGGACACCGATCTCGTGATCGTCGCCTGCGGGGTGCATCCGCGCGTCGGCCTCGCCGAGGACGCGGGGCTCGCCGTCCACAAGGGCGTCCTCGTCGACGACGAACTGCGCACCTCCGACCCGCACATCCGTGCCGTCGGCGACTGCGCCCAGCACGACGGCACGGTGTACGGACTCGCGGCACCGGCGCTCGAACAGGCCGACGTCCTGGCCGAGTTGCTCGCCCGGCGAGGCAGCCCGCGCTACACCGGCACTCGCTCCCTGACCCGGCTCACGCTGACCGGGCCGGGCTCCCCCTTCGACCTGGCCGCGTTCGGCGAGACCGAGCCGCGCGCCGGCGACGACGTCGTCCAGCTCGCGGACGCCACCCGGGGCACCTACCGCAAGGTCGTCGTCCGCGAGGACCGGCTCGTCGGCGGCGTCCTCGTCGGCGAACTCGGCACCGTCGGCGCACTGGCCCGCGCCTGGGAGGGAGCCGAGCCGCTCCCCGGTGACGGACCCCTGCTCCACCTGCTCACCAACGATGGAGGCTCCTGATGACCGCCACCCCGGGGGCCACCCCCACGATCGTGCTCGTCGGCCACGGCATGGTCGGCCAGCGCTTCCTCGAAGCCCTCGCCGAGCGCGGCCTGACCGCCACGCACCGCGTGGTCGTACTGTGCGAGGAGCCGCGTCCGGCGTACGACCGCGTGCAGCTCACCTCGTACTTCTCCGGCCGCACACCCGAGGAACTCTCCCTGACGGACGAGAAGTTCATCAAGGAGCACGGCATCGAGCTGCACATCGGCGATCCGGCCGAGACCGTCGACCGGGCGGCGCGGCGGGTGACGGCCCGCTCCGGGCTGACTGTCGACTACGACACGCTCGTCCTGGCCACCGGCTCCTACCCGTTCGTGCCGCCGGTCCCGGGCAAGGACGCCGAGGGCTGCTTCGTCTACCGCACGATCGAGGACCTGCTCGCCATCGAGGCGTACGCGAAGTCGCAGGTGACGACGGGTGCGGTGGTCGGCGGCGGGCTGCTCGGGCTCGAGGCGGCGGGTGCGCTCAAGGGGCTCGGACTCGCCACGCACATCGTGGAGTTCGCGCCGCGTCTGATGCCGGTGCAGGTCGACGACGGCGGCGGCGCGGCGCTGCTGCGCACGATCGAGGACATGGGCCTCACCGTGCACACCGGGACGGGCACGCAGGAGATCGTCACCGGGACCGATGGCACCGTCACCGGCATGAAACTGTCCGACGGCAGTGAACTCGCCACGGACATGGTGGTGTTCAGCGCCGGTGTCCGCCCCCGCGACCAACTGGCCCGGGACTGCGGACTGCAGGTCGGCGAGCGCGGTGGCATCGCCGTCGACGAGCAGTGCCGTACGGTGACCGACCCGCACGTGTTCGCGATCGGCGAGTGCGCGCTCGCGGCGGACGGCCGGGTCTACGGCCTGGTCGCGCCGGGCTACGAGCAGGCGGCGACGGCGGCCGCGACGATCGCCGCCGACGAGGCCTCCTTCACCGGTGCCGACCTCTCCACCAAGCTGAAGCTGCTCGGCGTGGACGTGGCGTCCTTCGGCGACGCGCACGGCGCGGCCGACGACTGCCTGGACGTGGTCTACTCCGACTCCCGTTCGGGCCTGTACAAGAAGCTGGTCATCGGCCGGGACGGCACGCTGCTCGGCGGCGTCCTGGTCGGCGACGCGGAGGCGTACGGCACGCTGCGCGCCTTCACCGGCTCGGTCCCGCCGATCTCGCCGGAGCAGCTGGTCCTCCCGCCGGGCGCGGGCGCCCCCGCCCAGCTCGGCCCCGCCGCCCTCCCGGACGACGCGGTGATCTGCTCCTGCCACAACGTCACCAAGGGCACGATCCGCGCGGCGGTGACCGAGCACTCCTGCACGACCGTGCCCGGGGTGAAGAAGTGCACCAAGGCCGGTACGGGCTGCGGAAGTTGCGTCAAGGTGCTGGGTCAGCTGGTCACCGCCGAGCTGGAGGCGGGCGGCGTCGAGGTCGACAAGGGCCTGTGCGCGTGCTTCTCCCGGACGCGCGAGGAGCTCTACGAGATCGTCCTCGCGCTGCGCGTCACGTCGTACCAGGACCTCCTCGACCGCTACGGCCGCGAGGGCGCCCGGGGCGGCGACGGCTGCGAGATCTGCAAGCCGGCGGTCGCCTCGATCATCGCCTCGCTCGCCCCGACGATCGGCGCGAACGGCTACGTCCTGGACGGCGAGCAGGCGGCGCTGCAGGACACCAACGACCACTTCCTCGCCAACCTCCAGAAGAACGGCTCGTATTCGGTCGTCCCCCGTATCCCCGGCGGTGAGATCGCCCCGGAGAAGCTGATCGTGATCGGTGAGATCGCCCGTGACTTCGGCCTCTACACGAAGATCACCGGCGGCCAGCGCATCGACATGTTCGGCGCGCGGGTGGAGCAACTGCCGCTGATCTGGACACGGTTGGTGGACGCGGGCTTCGAGTCCGAGCACGCGTACGGCAAGTCGCTGCGCACGGTGAAGTCCTGCGTCGGGCAGACCTGGTGCCGCTACGGCGTCCAGGACTCGGTCCGCATGGCGATCGATCTGGAGCTGCGCTACCGGGGCCTGCGCTCCCCGCACAAGCTCAAGTCCGCGGTCTCCGGCTGCGCCCGCGAGTGCGCCGAGGCCCAGTCGAAGGACTTCGGCGTCATCGCGACGGCGAACGGCTGGAATCTGTACGTCGGCGGCAACGGCGGCGCCACCCCGCGCCACGCGGACCTGCTGGCGCAGGACCTGTCGGACGCCGAACTGATCCGTCTGATCGACCGTTTCCTGATGTTCTACATCCGCACGGCGGACCGCCTGGAGCGCACCAGCGTCTGGCTGGAGCGGATCCCGGGCGGCCTGGACCACGTACGGAAGGTGGTCGTGGAGGACTCCCTCGGCATCTGCGAGGAGCTGGAGGCGCTGATGGCGGCGCACGTCTCGAACTACCGCGACGAGTGGGCGCAGACCGTGGGCGACCCGGAGAAGCTGGCCCGGTTCGTGTCCTTCGTGAACGCGCCGGACACCCCGGACCCGCTCGTCGGCTTCGTCCCCGAGCGCGACCAGATCAAGCCCGACCTGCCGCTGCTGTCCATCGGCCGGCGGCCGGCGGACACCCGGGAAGACACTCTCGAAGACGTACTGGAAGACGCCATGGAAGGAAGCGCCCAGCGATGACCCTGGCACCCGAGACGACCGGCCTGAAGGTCCGACTGCGCCTGGTGGACGCCTGGTTCACGGTCTGTGCGCCGTGCGCGCTGCTCCCGGGCCGCGGGGTGGCGGCGCTGCTGCCCGACGGGCGCCAGGTGGCGCTGTTCCGCGACCGCGCGGGCCTGCTGTACGCCATCGACAACCGCGACCCGTTCACGGGGGCGGCGGTCCTCTCCCGCGGCCTGACCGGCGCGCACCAGGGCCGCCCGTTCGTCGCCTCGCCGCTGCTGAAGCAGCGCTTCGACCTGGCGACGGGGCAGTGCCTGGACGACGAGACGGTACGGATCGCGACGTACGAGGTCCGAAGCGCGGGACAACTTTTGCTTGACTGATCGTTCTAGAAATACCTAGGCTGCACCACGTGGCCAGGACCAAGGAGTTCGATCCCGACGCCGCGCTGCAGTCGGCCATGGAGCTGTTCTGGCGGCGCGGCTACGAGGCGACGTCGATGGCGGACCTCGTCGAGCACCTGGGCATCGGCCGCGCCAGCCTCTACGCGACCTTCGGCAGCAAGCACGACCTGTACCTGAAGGCGTTCGACCGGTACTGCGACAACCGCGACGCCCTGCTGCTGCGCGAACTGTCCGCACCGGGCCCCGCACTGCCCGCCGTACGAGGCGTCCTCCGCAGATTCGCCGGCGAGGCGGCCGAGGAACGGCGGCTGTGCGGCTGCCTGGTCACCAACACCGCAACGGAACTGGCACCGCACGACCCGGAGGCGGCCCGCCGGGTGGAGCAGCGCTGGGACTACATGGAGACCCTGCTCCACTCGGCGCTGGTGCGCGCGCAGGCGCAGGGCGAACTGCCCGAGGACCGCGACCCGCGCACGCTCGCCCGCATGCTGCTGGTGGTGATGCAGGGCCTGCGCGTCGTGGGCAAGGCGTCACCGGACCCGACCCGCGTCCGGGACGCGGCGGAACAGGTGCTGGCCCTGCTGGACTGACCCCGTGCACCGATGTCCACGACTCTGTTCGGGCCCGGATACTGAACCGATCGTTCAAATAAGGGGGATATCATGACCACCCGAATCGCCACGCGTTTCCGTGGCCGTACCGCCCTGGTCACGGGGGCCGGATCCGGCATCGGACGGGCGATCGCGCTCGCGTTCGCCGCCGAGGGTGCCCAGGTCGTCGTCGCCGGACGACGTCCGGAGCCGCTGGACGAGACGGTCGCGCTGATCGAGAAGCGGGGCGGCGAGGCGCTCGCGGTGCCGACGGACGTCTCGCGGTCCGCCGACGCCGAGGCGCTGGTCGCGGCGGCGGTGGACCGGTACGGCTCGCTGGACGTGGCGGTCAACAACGCGGGCGTCTTCCGGGGCGGGCGCCCCCTGGCCGACCTGTCGGAGGCCGACTGGCGCACGCAGCTCGACATCAACGTCACGGGGGTCTTCCTGGCCCTGAGGGCGGAGACAGCCCGCATGCGCAGGCAGCCGACGGGCGGCGCGATCGTCAACGTCTCCTCCACGTTCGGACCGCACACCACGTCCCCCGGGGCCGCCGCCTACTCGGCGACCAAGGCCGCCGTGACGGCGCTGAGCCGCGGCGCCGCCCTGGACCACATCCGCGACGGCGTCCGCATCAACGTGGTCAGCCCCGGAGCCACCGCCACCCCCATGTCCCTGCGCCCGGGCGAGACGGAGACCGACCGCGCGGAACGGGTGAGGGCCACGCTTCCGCTGGGCCGGATCTCGACGACGGAGGAGGTGGCCGCGGCGGTCCTGTACCTGGCCTCGGACGACGCGGCGACGGTCGTCGGCACGGACTTGGTGGTGGACAGCGGAGGTTCGCTGTGACCGGCGGCGATCACACCTTGAGCGCGGCGTACGTCACCCCGGTCGACTCCTCGGACTGCGCCCAAAGCCGTTCCCCCGCCCGGTCGTCGAGCGTCCACGGCGCCCGCCACGAGGACGCGGGCCGGCCACGCCACCCAGCGATGGACGGACCGGTGAAGGAGTCGGGACGCACGCCGGGCTCGGTGGCGGCGTACAGCGAAGGCAGGGCACCCGCCTCGGCAGACTGCGCGAACACACGATTGCCGGCCCGCATGAACTGCTCGGCGACACGTCGCCCTTCCGCACGCGGACCGGCGGTCTGGAGGTTGGTGGCGGCGTACCCGGGATGGGCGGCGGCCGCGACGACATCGGAGCCGGACACCGCGAGCCGCCGGGCCAGCTCATGCGTGAAGAGCAGGTTGGCGCTCTTGGACCGCCCATAGGCGACCCAACGCCGATACCGAAGCTCGCTGTTGAAGTCGCCGAGATCGATATTGGCGATGACGTGCATGATGCTGGACACGGTCACGACGCGGGCGGCGGGCGCTGCGAGCAGGACGGGCAGCAGGAGCCCGGTGAGGGCGAAGTGCCCCAGATGATTGACCCCGAACTGCGTCTCGAACCCGTCGGCCGTGACCCCGTACGGCGGCGCCATCACACCGGCGTTGTTGACGAGCAGATCGAGCCGCCCGTAGGAGAACCCGTCGGCGAACTCCCGCACGGACCCCAGATCCCCGAGATCCACCCGCCCGAACTCGGCTTCGGCACCCGGCACTTCGGCCACGATCCGATCGGCAGCCGCACTCCCCCGCACCGCACTCCGGCAGGCGAGCACCACCCGGGCCCCCTTCCGGGCCAACTCCCGCGCGGTGACGTATCCGATGCCACTGTTGGCCCCGGTGACGACGGCGACGCGTCCGCTCAGGTCGGGAATGTCACTGGCCGTCCAGCCGGACATGACACCACTCCCTCCACCGCCGACTCCACTGCCTCAAGCCTAGGCACCCATGGGTCCCTCTCGGCCTGGAGCGACGGCCACTCGATCGACGATCTTTGCCCGGGCTTGAGCTCGCCCATACCTCCCGCATAACCGCTCTCTCTAGTGTCGTGGGGTTGACATGTGCACATGCGTGAATACGGGGGTGGGTTCGCGTGTCGGACCTGAGGAAAGAAGCCGCGTCCATGCACAAGGCGGCGTCGGGACTGCGGACGGTGGGGCATCACACGGCGAAGCCGCTGGCGGACTTCAAGGAGCAACAGCACGATCTCAAGGCGCTTGGGGCGTTGGGGTCGTTGCTGGGCGCGAAGGGCGAGATAGAGAAGGGCATGACCACCCTGTCCAAACTGACCACGCAGCTGGAGGAGGAGTGGGAGGCGGAGGCGAAGCTGATCGGTGAGGTGTCCGACGCCTTCGATCTGCTGGACATTCTGCTGGCGGCCGAGGCCCGGGCGAAGAAGGGCTGAGGTCGGTGGTCGACCTCAATCCACTGCACTACATCAACAAGTTCAACCACATGTTCGGCGACTCGGTCGCCAGCGGACTGGAGTTCCTGGGCATCTCGGATCCGGCGGTGGACCCGGACGGGGTGCGGGAGATCGCGAAGAAGTGGCGGCATCTGGCGAAGGGCCTGGAGGACGCGTCCTCGGCCGCCGAACGGGCCCTGTCCGGCGTGGAGTGGGAGGGCAAGGCCGCCAAGGCCTTCCACAAGCGGTCCAGGGCCGCCCGTAAGAGTGCGACCGAGATGGCGCACGCCCTGCGCGACGGCGCGAAGGCACTGGACGACTTCGCGGACAAGGCACACGAACTCCTCTCCGAGATCGGCGTGATCCTCGCGGAGATAGTCGAGTTCGAGATCGCGGGACTGGCCCTGTCCGTGCTCACCGCCGGCGCCTCCGAGGTGGCCTCCACCCTGATGGCCGGCGAGCGGGCCCTGAAGGTGGTCGCGCTGGTCGGCCGGATCGAGGAGGAGGGCACGGCACTCGGCTCCGTGGTGCGGGGGGTGCTGGAGGTCATCCGGGGCGTGGAGCGGGCGCTGAAGGCGCTCAAGGAGATCCGCGGGGTCGCCGCGGTGGCCAGGATGGCCAAGGGCGGGCTGGAATTCACGGCCTTCCAGACCATGCTGGAGGATCCCTCCGCGTTCAAGGATCCTGACAAACTCGCCGGGATCCTGGCCGAGGGCGCGCTGATGGGTGTCGGGTTCGGGGTGCTGGGCAAGGCGCTCGGCAAGGGACTGAAGGCACTGGGCCCGGCCGCACTGGCCAAACTCAGCAAGGCCATGGGGCTGGACTGTGCGGCCTTCGAGCGCCTCAAGCTCAACCCGGCCTTCGACAAGTTGCCGGCGTCGATCCGCAACATGGTCAAGAAGTTCGTACGGGACCCGATCGACGTGGCCACCGGCGACATGTCCTTGACCCGCACGGATGTGACCCTGCCGGGCGTACTCCCGCTGGTCCTGGAGCGCACGCACGTGTCCTCGTACCGGTGGGGCGGCTGGTTCGGCCCGTCCTGGGCCTCCACCCTCGACCAGCGCATCCAGGCCGACGACGAGGGATTCGTCTACGCGACCGCCGACGGTGCCCGTCTGTGCTTCCCCCGACCGGATGCGGACACCGGCGAATCCGTCCGGCCGGAAACTCCCGGCTCACGCGTCACACTCGCCTGGGACACCGGGACCGACGGCGCCGTCCGCGTCGACGATCCCGACTCCGGCCTGGCGTACGTGTTCCACAGCCCTGTCGCGGCAGCCGATGACACGGCCGTGGACCTGCCGCTGCAGCACATCCAGGACCGTAACGGCAATCGCATCACCGTCGAGTACGACGAGGGCGACGTCCCCGGCGCGGTGGTCCACTCCGGCGGCTACCGGATCGCCATCGACCACGACCACGCGCGCTGCCGCATCACGGGCCTGCGCCTGATCGACCCCGCGCATCCGAACCGGCCCGGCACCACCCTGCTCACTTTCGCCTACGACGAGCGTGGCCACCTGACGGAGGAGATCAACTCCTCAGGTCTGCCGATGCGGTACACCTACGACACCGAGGGCCGTATCACCTCGTGGACCGACCGTAACGACACGACCTACTGGTACGGGTACGACGAGCGGGGCCGCGTCATAGCCACCGGCGGCACCGGCAACGCCCTCGCCTCCACCCTCACCTACGACACCGGCACTCGCACCACCCGCGTCACCGACTCCCTCGGTCACATCCGCGTCTACGAGCACAACGAGAATCTACGCCTCGTGCGGGAGACCGACCCGCTCGGCAACGTCACGACCCAGGAGTGGGACGACAAGCACCAGCTCACCGCGGTGACGGACCCGCTCGGCTGCACCACCCGGTACCGGTACGACGAGCTCGGGCACATCATTTCGATCCTGCGCGCCGACGGGCAGGAAACGACCACTCGATACAACCAGTCCGGACGGCCCGTTCTGGTGACACTTCCGGGTGGTGCAGTCTGGCGGCAGGAGTACGACGACCGCGGCAACCGAATGGCAGTCACCGATCCCTCGGGGGCCACCACACGT
Source organism: Streptomyces brasiliensis (assembly GCF_014647875.1). Classification (GTDB taxonomy): domain Bacteria; phylum Actinomycetota; class Actinomycetes; order Streptomycetales; family Streptomycetaceae; genus Streptomyces; species Streptomyces brasiliensis. The sequence goes on from NZ_BMQA01000006.1 coordinate 197,251, forward strand.
CGTTCTTACGACAGGTACGGGCGTCTTGTGGCGGTCACTGATCCACTCGGCTGTGTGACCCGCATGCGCTGCGACGCCGCCGGTCTCCCGTTGGAGATCTCGGACTCTTCGGGTTCGGTCACTCGTTGCGACCGGGATGCGTTCGGGCGCGCGATTGCCATCACTGACGCGGTGCGCGCGACAACCCGGCTGGAGTGGACAGTCGAGGGCCTGCTTGTGCGGCGTACCACACCGGACGGTGCGTCCGAGACGTGGACGTACGACGGCGAAGGCAACTGCCTCAGCCACACCGACCCGGTCGGCGGCACCACTTCTTTCGAGTACACGCACTTCGACCTCGTCGGTGCGCGTACAGGCCCCGACGGTGTGCGCCATGTGTTCGTCCATGACACCGAGCTGCGCCTCACACAGGTCATCGACCCGATCGGCCGCTCCTGGACGTATGAGTACGACGCCGCCGGTCGCCTCGTGGCAGAGACCGATTTCGACCGCCGCATGCGCAGTTACACCCTTGATGCCGCGGGCCGGCTCGTACGTCGGGTCAACGCGCTCGGTCAGACGGTGAGTTACACGCGAAACACGCTCGGTCAGATGATTCGCAAGGACGTCGAAGGACGGATCACGACTTTTGCATACGCCCCGTCCGGTCGACTGATCCATGCTGTCGGTCCTGACGCCGCAGTCGAGTTGGAGCTCGACGAGCGGGGTTTGAGGCGGTCGGAGACGGTGAACGACCGCACGCTTCACTACGCTTACGACGCCCTCGGCAGACGGGTCCAGCGGACCACTCCCGCGGGAGCGACCAGTTCCTGGCGATACGACGAGGCCGGCCGTGTGGCTGAAGTCGGCGCCGCGGGGCGCTCCATCACCTTCGACCGGGACGCGGCGGGCCGGGAAACCGCCCGACGCTTCGGTGACACCGTCATGGTGGCTCAGACGTTCGACGAGGTGGGGCGCCTCGCCACACAGGACGTCCGCTCAGGACCAGACATGATCCAGCATCGGGCCTTCACGTACCGCGCCGATGGTGCCCTGATCCAGGTCGACGACCACTTGAACGGCAGCCGCCGTTTCGACGTCGACGCCGGTGGCCGCGTCACCGCCGTCCATGCCGCACGGTGGACGGAGACCTACGCCTATGACGACATCGGCAATCAGACCTTCGCCGACTGGCCGGCGGCTCACCCAGGACAGGAAGCCACGGGGGCGAGAACGTACGAGGGCACTCGGATCACGCGTGCCGGAGACGTCCGATACGAGCACGACGCCGTCGGCCGCATTGTGCTGCGCCAGAAGATCCGCTTGTCCCGGAAGCCGGACACCTGGCGCTTCTTCTGGGACGCCGAGGACCGGCTGACGTCCGTCATCACCCCGGACGGCACCCGTTGGCTCTATCGCTACGACCCCTTGGGGCGCCGGGTCGCGAAGCGACGTCTCGCAGCCGATGGTGAAAGTGTCGTCGAGGAGACGACCTTCACTTGGGACGGGCACACTCTTTGCGAACAGGTCAGCACGGCTGAGGGTCGAACAAGCCCGATAGTCCTCACATGGGACCACGACGGGACGCGTCCGCTGGCTCAGACGGAGCGTCTGATCGACACGCACGCTCCACAAAGCGTGATCGACCAACGCTTTTTCGCCATCGTCACCGACCTCGTCGGCACGCCGGCGGAACTCGTCGACGAATCGGGCGACATAGCCTGGCGCACCCGGGCGACGCTCTGGGGCAGCACCACGTGGAATGCCGATGCGACCGCTTATACGCCCCTGCGCTTCCCAGGGCAGTACTACGACCGTGAAACAGGCCTCCACTACAACTACTTCCGTACATACGACCCGGAGACGGCGCGCTATCTCACCGTCGATCCGCTCGGCCTGGCGCCTGCCCCGAACCCAGTCGCCTACGTGCACAACCCTCACACATGGATCGACCCCCTCGGCCTCACGCCTGGGTGCGGCGAACCGGTCGGCCGAACGTTCGATGAAGCCAAGGCGCAGGCTCTGCGGGATGCCGGCATTCCGGAGGGAGCGGAACCTCTCGAGGTCAACAACTGGGTCAAGGCCACGACACCGGAATGGCAGGGGGGCAGGCAACTCAAGGCCGAGAACGGCGAGATGATCTACTACACGGAGGAGGTCTACGAGCATCCCAACGGCGAGGACCTTATTGTTTTCCAGGACCACTGGTTCGGTCATCAGAAACCAGGCGAACCTGGATATCAGGGACCGCATGTCCATGTGAGACCGTTCGAGGACACGCGAAACGGGCAGGTTCCTGGCTGCGAGGAGCACTATTACTATGACCGTTGAAAGGCGCCTGGTGAATCCGGAGATGCTTCAGGCGATGTACGGAACGGTCCCGGAGTTGGCCGGCGTAAACGTCAGATCGATCAATCTCAGCCCCAGTGGGCCATCGGTCACGCTCCGTGTCGACTTGCCGGCCTTCCCGCGATCAGCACCTCCGGAATGGACCGATGCGGGTATGGATGCGGTTCAGTGCCAGCTCCAGTTCCTGGACGTGGAAAACATCTCCCTCACACACTGGGCACCACCGACGTCGGGTGACGTGGAGATGGAGCCGTGGGGCGAGCAGCGACGTATGCGAGTCACCGTCCGAGGCAGCGGGGTATCAATGGAATTCACCTGCTACGAGCTTGCGACAGTCAGTCACGTCAGCGCGTTCAAGATGCAGCCGGACGGTGCGGACGGCGGTCTTCATCTCTTCGCCGGCAAGCTGGACGCGCGACTCTACAAGTCCCTTCCCGGAACGGATGAGAGCAAGTTCTATGGGCGCTGACTGGCAACGGCTTCTCGCCGCTCCTGAATACTTGGGCGAACTGTACGGAACCAACCCACCGCCCCAGGACGCCTGCAATCTCTTCTACGTCCACATCGACGAACGGGACAACTCCGTGACCTTGGGACTCGGCACCCGCGAGTTCCCTGTGAATCCCCGCCCGGAATGGCAGGACAAGGGATTCAACGCCTTCGAGTTCTACCTCGTCTGCACAGATGTGACAGATCTTCGCGTCACGGGATGGGGGGCCGCCGAGGCCAGGCGGATTCACCTGACGGTCGGCAACGGCGGAACCTGCGATGTCGTTCTGGGCTCAGAGCATTCCGGGATCACCTTCCGGGCATCTGCGACCCATCTGCGGCGCCTCCGCGCCTACCTCGCCTCGGACAGCCCCTGAGAGGGCGACCATCTCATGGCCGGCATTCCACCGGCGGCCACCGGTGCGGGTCCGACGGCGGCATTCCCGCGCCGGGTGGCCCAGGTGATGTCAGAGGCGGCGTCTACCGTCCGGCCATGGACTTCCAGCTGCCCGCCGGGCTGCCTCCCGGCCGGTTCGTGAAGCATGGTGCGCTGCCCGTGTGGGTCTCGGACGAATTTCCCGAGGACATCGAGCAGTTGTGGCCCCGGCTGCTGGAGGACAGGACGAACGGGCTGTTCCCCGTTCTGTCCTGGCCGAGCGCCATGGGGAGGTCGTTTGATCTCGACCGGATCGGCGCCGTGCGCCTGGAGGAGGTGCTCGCGGCGGACTTCGCCGAGTACCGGCGCCGCAGGCTCCCGTTCTGGAGTGATCCGACGCCGGCTCCCGTGCCGGAGGGGATCGAACCGTGGCCGCACGACCCAGGCCCGCCCTATGAGCGGTGGCCGGGCCTGGCGCCGTCCATGCCGGTCACATCCGGCGGCCTCACACCCGAGGAGGCTTCGTCGAGGACACTGGCCTCGCTCATCCGTGCGGGCCGGTTCGGGCTGTACGACTGCCGGCTCACCCTCGTGCCCGCCTCGCGCGGCAGCGACGTGGTGGCCCTGCTCGGCTGGTCGGCCGAGGCCCCGCTGCCCTTGTTGTGCGCTCTGCTGCGGAGCTGGGAGGACCGGTACGGCGTGCGCGTGGTGGCCCTGTACGGCAGCGAACTGTGGGTCTCGGTGGCTCGTCCGCCCGTGGCGGCGGCACACGCGAACATACTGGCCCTGGAGCATGTGCTGTCGACCGCGGACAACATCGTGGACGACCCGCCCACGCCGTTCCCCGACTACGCGGCAGCGCTCGTGGGGCGCACCGACTGGTCGTTCTGGTGGGACTAGGACCTGTCGCCCCTCCCGCACAACTTTTCGCGCTGTGCGTGCATCCAACACAGTGACCTACATCCACCCATTCGCCCGATGGAGGCGGATGCGCCATGTTTCACTCCTCTCAACTCCTCTCCCGACGGGGGACCATCGCCTCTCTGACCGCCCTTTTCGCGGGGCTCGCGACCGCGGGGGTCGCGTGGGGGGCGTCGGCGGCGACGTCCCAGGCGACGGCGACGCACGCGGCACAAGCGGCGAGCGCCCTCCGCACCTGCTCCACAACCGACCTCTACCTCTCCATGGGCCGCAAGGAAGGCGCCGCAGGCTCCCTCTACTGGCCCGTGACCTTCACCAACACCAGCACCACCAGCTGTGCCCTGCGCGGCTACCCCGGTGTCAGTGTTCTGGACACCGCGCACAAGCAGATCGGACCGGCCGCCACCCGCACCGGCCGGGCCTACTCCACCGTCACGCTCACGCCCGGGCACTCCGCGTCCGCGGTGGTCCGTACCGCGAACGGTCCGGTCGGTGGGTCGTGTCTGCGTACCGGGGCCTATCTGAGGGTCTATCCGCCGGCTTCGTACAAGGCGGTCCTCGTGCCGGCTCCCTGGAAGATCTGCTCCGGTCTCTTCCAGGTCGGGCCCGTCAACACCCAGGGCGCCATCTGAGGAACAGCGCGAAAGGGGCGGCACCCCCGCACAGGGTGCAAGACCAACCCCCTGAACAGGGGATTCGGGGTCTGCCGCCCCTCACAGGGCACGTCGCTCAGCGCGGCCTCCATCATGTCGGCGGTCCGGTCGTCCTCCGCCTCCCACAGGTGGGTGTAGACGTTCAGCGTGATCGACGGCTTAGCGTGACCAAGCCTCATCTGGTCGACGGTGACGGCCGCCTTCACCGTGCAGGCCCGCGAGGTCACCGGGGCGCCGCTGCCCGAGGTGCGAGTGCTGGGCATCGACGAGACCCGCCGGGGCTGCACGAAGTGGGAACAGGACGCCGAAACCGGGAAGTGGCAGCTGGTGCGTGACCGTTGGCACACCGGCTTCGTCGGTGCGCTGGGCCCCGGCGGGCTGCTCGGCCAGGTCGAGGGCCGCACCGCCGCCGACGTGCCGGCCTGGCTGTCCACCACCGAGCTGACCTGGCGCAAGAACATCACCCACGTGGCCATCGACATGTCGGCCACCCGAAAGCCGAGCCAGCCTCGCCCAGGGTCCGCTACCTGCCGAGTAGACGGGCTGGCGAGGGTCGCTATCGAGAAGATGCACAAGCTCGCCCGGTTCGTGGACGAGCGGCAGGCCGCGGGAGAGCGCGGCGAGCGTCGTCCCCGAGCCGGCCGTCTCACCGTGTCTCACGGCGCCTGCGCCTCCAGATCGGTCAGATCTAGCTGCGTAGTACCAGCCGGAACGCCCCGTGTGCGTCCGTCGCACGCCCGATTTGGCAGCCAGCACTCCAGTGCCACGTCGGCGATGTCCTGGAGTTCGTCGCGGCCGAGGCCGCTGGCGGCCTGGACGGCGATGCCGAACGACACCGACATGACATATCGGGCGAGCCGTCGGGGGTCGGCGTCGCGCGGCAGATCGTCCTCGTCGACGGCCCGCTGGAAACGCTCCTCAAGGCGTAGAGCCGAAGCGTTCCGCCACTCGACCAGCATGTCGTGCGCGGGCCGCCCGACTTCGCTCGACGCCAGCGCGCCCTGCACGCCCAGGCATCCCGCAGGGCCGCCGGGGCGCGTCGTGGTCCGAACCGCTCCGCGGAGAATCGCCTCGACCACGCCTCGTGCGGTCGGCTCCTCCAGGGCGCGCGTCCCGTAGTCGGCCGGGCCCTCGGTGTAGCGCTCCAGAGCTTTGCGGAACAGCTCCTTCTTGTCGCCAAAGGCTGCATACAGGCTTGGCTTCGTGATGCCCATGGCCTTGGCCAGACAGGTGAGGCTGACCCCCTCGTATCCCCGTTCCCAGAACACCTGCATGGCGCGCTCAAGCGCCTCGTCGATATCGAATTCTCGAGGCCGACCCATGACGACGCTCCGCGAACCAGCCATGTGTGCAGCGTACTCCAGCCCCGAGCGGCGACCAGACTGAATTCTATACCGAACAGAATAGAAGTATTGCACTCTCGGTTCCTACCCACGACGGCAGTCACCGCGGAGGTTCGTGGAAGGCGTCGTCGCAGGTCAATCCGTCCGAGTGCACGCACTCCGCGGTTCGGGGCGACACAGAGGCCGGCATGTCCGAGAAGGAAGTACGCGAAGTCTTCGAGCGTCACATCCAGGCGCTCAACGCACATGAGTTCGATCGAATGACCGAGTTCATTCACGATGAGCTCACCGAGGACGGCCGGTCGGCCAGGCGGGACGACGTCATCGCGGAGCTGAAGGGGCACGGCGACGCAGCGCCGGACTTGGGTTCGGCCCGTCCCACCTCGGTGTCGGCACCTGCTGCCGGTGGTCACCCACGGTCGCGCGCAGCACGACCCACATCGCCGATTTGCAACTTCTATTCCAACCGGAATATAAGTCGGAGAGTCGAGGTTCCCCCACCGTGGCAGCCGCCGCGACCAGAGCGCGGGAGCGTCGCACGTCATCAGCACCCAGTACTGCCCGATCCAGGGCGAAAGAAAGGCATCATGTCTGACACCGACCTGCGCGACATCGAAGCGCTCGACGCCCGTAAGTCCGACGGCATCGCTGTTGTCACCGGCGCCAGCCGCGGCATCGGGGCGGCCATCGCCAGCCGTCTCGGCGCCGACGGGTACACCGTCGCAGTTCACTACCGCCAGGACTCGGCCGCCGCGGCCGACGTCGTCGAGAAGATCACCGCGGCCGGCGGCGCGGCGTTCTCCTTCGCCGCCGACCTGGCCGAACCCGACACCGGCACCGCCTTCTGGGCTTCCTACGACGCGGCCGCGGGCGCGCTGCGCGACGTGCCCGTGCGGGTGCTGGTGAACAACGCCGGGATCGTCGTCGACGGCGTCATCGAGGAGACCTCCACCGAGGACTTCAACCGCCTGCTGCAGGTCAACGCCACCGCGCCGTACCTGATCATCAAGGAAGCCCTGCCGCGGCTGGCCGACGGCGGACGCGTGGTGAACGTCTCCTCAGGCGCCACCCGCGTCCCCATGGCCGGCATCGCCGGATACACCATGTCCAAGGGGGCCCTCGAAGCTCTCACGGGCCCGCTCGCCCAGCACCTCGGCCCGCGCGGCATCACCGTCAACGCCATCCGCCCCGGCACCACCGACACCGACATGAACGCCGGCTGGTTGCGCGGCAACTCCGAGGCCGTCGCCAACATCGTCGGGCTGCGCGCGCTCCGCCGCATGGGCGGACCCGCCGACGTCGGCGACGTCGTCGCCCTTCTCGCTTCCCACGACGCCCGGTGGATCACGGGCCAAATCATCGACGCCACCGGCGGCGAGCGCCTGTAGGCGGTACCCCTCCGGGGACACGGGCGAGATCCGAGTCGCGACACAGTCGGCACTCGACGAGAGCCCGGCCGGCGGCCGGGCTCTCGGAGGTGCGGTGACTTCGGGTGGGGCGAGGGTCGGTTCCGGGCGTCACATTCCGAGTTGTCGCTGTACGGCCTGGGCGTCGATCAGGTAGTTCATCTCGTAGAAGCGTCCGTCACGGACCTTGTGGAAGGAGTGCTCGGCGTACTCGATCGTTTCGGAGGTCGGGGCGACGCCGAACCACTCCTTCGCGTAGGTGACGAACAGCAGCTGCGCGCGGGCGTGATCGCGACCGTGCCGATGAACCGCCTCCACGACCCCGCGGAGACCGCCGGCATCGTGGCGTTCCTCGCCTCCGACCGCAGCAGCTTCATGACCGGCGCGGAAGTCTACGTCGACGGCGGCGCCAGCCAGGTCCAGCCTTGGCGGGGTGCGCCGCCCACGCGCAGCGCACCCCGCCAGGCCGCAACCCGCGTGATGAGGCCGCAGCCATGCCCGCCGGCCACGCCGCGGCCTGCACGAACCCCGACACACGCCAGAACACCGTTGGCCCGCGTGCGGGAAACCCGCGCACACCTCACTCGAAAGGGGAAGGGGAACCGGCCAGAAACGGCACCGCTCCCCGGACCGCCCATGACCTCCTCCCAGACCCGGCCGCCTGACGCGGTCCCGGTCACACGTGCCCCAACCGTTGTACGCGACCTCAACTGGACGCCGGCCGTCTGGCTGCTGCTCGTCGCGGTCTGCGGTGCTCTTTTCCTTGACGGCCTCGACACCTCGATCATCGGGGTTGCCCTGCCGTCCATCGGCCATTCCCTGCATCTCGGGGCCAGCTCGCTGCAGTGGATCGTCAGCGGCTACGTCCTCGGCTTTGCCGGCCTGCTGTTGCTCGGTGGCCGGACTGCGGACCTGGTGAACCGACGGAATGTGTTCCTGGCCGCGGTCACCGTCTACGGCGTGGCCTCGATCGTGAGTGCGGGCCTGAGCGACCAGTTCGCGATCATCGCCCTCCGCTTCGTCAAGGGCGTAGCGGCAGCCTTCACGGTTCCCGCCGGCCTGTCCATCCTGACCACCACCTTCGCCGAAGGCCGGCCCCGCAACCGGGCGTTCGGGATCTACACCCTCTGCAGTGCCAGTGGGTACTCGTTGGGACTGGTCATCGGCGGCCTGCTGACCGAAGTCGGGTGGCGGGCCACGCTCCTGCTCCCCGGACCGGTCGCCTTGGTCTTCGTGGCCATCGGCTGGAAGGTGATCCCGAGGGCCGGGGCCGCGCGCGTCCGGCTGGCCCAGTTCGACCTGGGCGGCGCCCTCACCGCGACCGGCTCCCTGCTCGTGCTGGTCTACGCGGTCGTCGAAGCGCCGGCTCGGGGCTGGGCCAGCGTGCCGACCATCGGGCTGCTGGCGGTCAGCGCCGCGTCGATGGCCGCCTTCACCGTGATCGAGTTGCGCCACGACCATCCGCTGGTTCGCCTGGGCATCCTGCGCAGCCCCACGCTCGTCCACGCCAACCTGGCCGGCTTCGCGCTTTCCGGCGGCTTCGTCGCTTTCCAGTTCACCGCCACCCTGTACGTACAAGACGCCCTCGGCTGGTCGCCGATCGGCACGGCACTGGCCTTCCTCCCGGCCGGTGTAGTCGTGATCCTCGTGGCTCCCCGCCTAGGCCCGGTCATCGAGCGGCTCGGCACCAAGGCAGGCATCCTCGCTGGGCTGGTGTGCTGCGCCGCGGGCTACGCCCTGTTCCTGCGGACCACTCCGTCGATGCCGTACGCGGAGTTCCTGCTTCCGACCATGCTCCTGTTCGGGATCGGCTTCAGCCTGGCCTTCGCGTCCCTCAACGTCCAGGCGACCGCCGGAGTCGCCGACCATGAGCAGGGCCTGGCCTCAGGGCTGCTCAACACAAGCCTCCAGGCCGGCGCGGTCGTGGTGCTGGCCGTGACCTCCGCCGTCCTCAACGCCCCGGCGACTCCGGCCCGCGGCCAACTCCTGCCGGGAATGAAGAACGCGGTGGACGTGATCGTCGGCGTGCTCGCCGGCGCCTCGCTGCTCACCGCGGCCTACTTGAGCTCCAGGCGCGGGCGGGCCACGCCGGCCGACAACGCAATCGTCTCACCAGAACACTGAGGTACCTGCCATGACAGTCATCGGCATTATCGACGTCGGCAAGGTCGGCAGCCAACTCGCCCGTGCTGCGCTTATGAGCGGCTACTAGGTCGTCATCGACAACTCACGCGGCCCCCGAGACGCTCAAGCACCTCATCGACGAACTCGGCCCCTCCGCGCGGGCCGCGACCGCGGCCGGCGCTGCCACCGCCGGTGACTTCGCCATGATGTGCTCGACTTGGGTGGCTGTGGGCCATGTGTGGGCCAAAGTGCTGGCAGGTGGGGCCGATTGGTGCATTGGCGCAGCTCAGAGTGGGTATCGGTCATGACATCGCGACGCTCTTGAAAACCGTCGTGGCAGCGACGTCACCGTGGGTTCAAATCCCACCGCCTCCGCGCAGGTCATAGATGTCGCAGGTCAAAAGGCTGGCCTCCCATGCGCGTGGCCAGGGGCTCGGCGCGGAGCTGTGCGCATCGTCCGAACAGGACGACCGTGGCTCACCGATGCAGGAAGGGGCGGCACCCCCGCACAGGGTGCCGCCCCTTCTTCTTGGTGTGCCGGAGCCGTCGCCGATCGGTCTGAGGGTCGGGGACCGACGACGGCTCCGGGGTCGGGGGAGGCCCAGCGTCGCGGCCGGGTCTCCGGAGGTGGTCAGCGGTGGTCGCTGCCCGTCGACTGCGTCGCCGCGCGGCCGGCCTCGAGGCGGGCCACCGGGATGCGGAACGGGGAGCAGGAGACGTAGTCCAGTCCGACCTCGTGGAAGAAGTGGACCGACTCCGGGTCGCCGCCGTGCTCGCCGCAGACGCCGAGCTTCAGGTCGGGGCGGGTCTCGCGGCCCGCCGCAGCCGCCGCCTTCACCAGCGAGCCGACGCCGTCCTTGTCGATCGTCTCGAAGGGCGACACCCCGAAGATGCCCTTCTCCAGGTACGCCGTGAAGAACGAGGCCTCCACGTCGTCCCGGCTGAAGCCCCATACCGTCTGCGTGAGGTCGTTCGTGCCGAAGCTGAAGAACTCCGCCGCCTCCGCGATCTGGCCCGCCGTCAGCGCGGCGCGCGGCAGCTCGATCATCGTGCCGATCGCCAGCTTCAGCTCCGCACCCGTCGCCGCCTGGACCTCCGCGATGACCTCGTCGGCCTCCTCGCGGACGATCTCCAGCTCCTGGACGGTGCCGACGAGCGGGATCATGATCTCGGCGCGCGGGTCGCCCTTGGCCGCCTTGCGCTCGGCCGCGGCCTCCGCGATCGCCCGGACCTGCATCGTGAACAGACCGGGGATGACCAGGCCGAGACGCACGCCTCGCAGGCCCAGCATCGGGTTGGCCTCGTGCAGGCGGTGCACCGCCTGGAGCAGGCGCAGGTCGTTCTCGTTCGGGTCCTTCCGCGCCTCCGCCAGCGCGACGCGCACCGACAGCTCGGTGATGTCCGGGAGGAACTCGTGCAGCGGCGGGTCGAGGAGACGGATCGTGACCGGCAGGCCGTCCATGGCCTCGAACAGCTCCACGAAGTCCTGCTTCTGGAGCGGCAGCAGCTCCTTCAGGGACTCCTCGCGCTCCGCCTCCGTGTCGGCCAGGATGAGGCGCTCCACCAGCTCGCGGCGGTCACCGAGGAACATGTGCTCCGTACGGCACAGACCGATGCCCTGGGCGCCGAAGCGACGGGCGCGCAGCGCGTCCTCGGCGTTGTCCGCGTTGGCGCGCACCCGCAGGCGGCGCTTGCGGTCCGCGAAGGCCATGATGCGGTGGACGGCCTCGACCAGCTCGTCGGCGTCGTCGGCGCCCGCGTGCATCCGGCCCTCGAAGTACTCGACCACCGGGGAGGGGACCACCGGGACCTCGCCCAGGTAGACCTTGCCGGTCGAGCCGTCGATGGAGATCACGTCGCCCTCCTCGACCACGTGACCGCCCGGCACGACCATCCGGCGCCGCTTGGTGTCGACCTCCAGCTCCTCCGCGCCGCAGACACAGGTCTTGCCCATGCCGCGCGCGACCACGGCCGCGTGGGAGGTCTTGCCGCCGCGCGAGGTCAGGATGCCCTCGGCCGCGATCATGCCGTCGAGGTCGTCGGGGTTCGTCTCCCGGCGGACCAGGATGACCTTCTCGCCCGAACGGGACCACTTCACCGCGGTGTACGAGTCGAAGACCGCCTTGCCGACCGCCGCGCCCGGCGAGGCCGCGATGCCCCGGCCGACCTGCTCGGTCTTGGCGTGCTCGTCGAAGCGCGGGAACATCAGCTGGGCCAGCTGGGCGCCGGTGACGCGCTGGAGCGCCTCGGTCTCGTCGATGAGGCCCTGGTCCACCAGCTGAGTCGCGATGCGGAAGGCCGCTCCCGCCGTGCGCTTGCCGACGCGCGTCTGCAGCATCCACAACTGCCCGCGCTCGATGGTGAACTCGATGTCGCAGAGATCCTTGTAGTGGTTCTCCAGGGTCTCCATGATCTGCATGAGCTGGTCGTACGACTTCTTGTCGATCTTCTCCAGCTCCGCGAGCGCAACGGTGTTGCGGATGCCCGCGACCACGTCCTCGCCCTGGGCGTTCTGCAGGTAGTCGCCGTAGACGCCCTGGTGGCCGGAGGCGGGGTCGCGGGTGAAGGCGACGCCCGTGCCGGAGTCGGGGCCGAGGTTGCCGAAGACCATCGAGCAGACGTTGACGGCGGTGCCGAGGTCGTGCGGGATGCGCTCCTGACGGCGGTAGAGCTTGGCGCGGTCGGTGTTCCAGGAGTCGAAGACCGCGTGGATCGCGAGGTCCATCTGCTCGCGCGGGTCCTGCGGGAAGTCCCGGCCGGCCTCCTTCTTGACGATCTTCTTGAAGGTGGTGACCAGCTTCTTCAGGTCAGCGGCCTCCAGCTCGGTGTCGACCGTGACCTTCTTGGTCTCCTTGGCCTTGTCGAGCGCGTCCTCGAAGAGGTCGCCGTCGACGCCGAGCACGGTCTTGCCGAACATCTGGATCAGGCGGCGGTACGAGTCCCAGGCGAACCGCTCGTCACCGGCCTGCTTGGCCAGCCCCTGCACCGACTTGTCAGAGAGGCCGATGTTCAGGACGGTGTCCATCATGCCGGGCATGGAGAACTTCGCCCCGGAACGGACGGAGACGAGGAGGGGGTTGTCGGCCTGGCCGAGCTTCTTGCCCATGCGCTGCTCCAGCGCGTCGAGGTGCGCACTCACCTCGTCACGCAGTGCCGCCGGCTCCTCGCCACTGTCGAGGTAGACCTTGCAGGCCTCAGTGGTGATCGTGAAGCCCGGAGGGACGGGAAGGCCCAGGTTCGTCATCTCGGCGAGGTTCGCACCCTTACCGCCGAGGAGGTCCTTGAGGTCCTTGTTGCCCTCGGTGAAGTCGTAAACGAACTTCACTACGTGGGGTTCTTTGATTTCCGACACGGGTCTCGACTCCTCGAGGACTCGGTGGCTGCCCTGACGTGCAGGAACATACCCAGATCGAAGGCATCTGGGTACGTCCACTCACGCGTCATCCGCGCGCAACCAGCCGCCATCCACCGGATCGGAAGTCAAAGCTTGGCAAGCTCCGGGTGGCTGACGTTTTCACTTCTTGAACGCATCTGGCCCAGAAGGGCTTAATTTCGCTCAGATGAGCACCCTTACCGCACGTCTGATTTCGATCGATGAACGATCAAGGGGTGGCACCCAGTGCCACCCCTTGGAGAAGTGCAGTCGCCCAAGATCCGCTCATCTGAGCGGAACCCTTATCAAGGGTGGCGTGAATCACGCCTCAAGGACGGCTGGATTTCACCATGCGGACACGAAAACGGACGGGAAACATCCCCGACATACGACGGTCCGGAACCGCCCGTCTACGGGGCGTCACGTCCGGAACGGCCCGCGCACGCCACGTCACACACCGAGCGCCGCCAGCCGCTCCTCCGCCCGATCCGGCGCGTACAAGTGCTCCACGACCAGCGCGCCCGCGCCCACCAGTGCCGCCCGCTCGCCGAGCTGCGAGGTCACGACGTCCAGATGAGCGGTGGAGCGCGGCAGCGCCCGCTGATAGAGCAGCTCGCGCACACCGGTGAGGAAGGGGGTTCCGGCCAGATCTCCGGCGATCATCAGGACACCGGGGTTGAGCAGGGTGACGACGGTGGCCAGGACGTCACCGACCTGGCGTCCGGCCTCCCGTGCGAGCGCCGTCGCCTCCGGGTGCCCGGCCGCCAGCAGGTCCCGTACGTCCGAGCCGGAGGCCGCCGGCACCCCCGCCCCCGCAAGCCTCCGGGCCACGGCGCCACCACTCGCGACCGCGGCGAGACAACCGTACGAACCGCACCGGCACAGCGCCTCCGCGCCGACGCGGATGTGCCCGATGTCCCCGGCGCCGCCGTCGATGCCGCGGTAGATCGAGCCGTCGACCACCACTCCGGCGCCGATGCCCGTCGACACCTTGACCAGGACGAAGGCCGAGCAGTCCCGGTGTCCGGTGCGCTGTTCGCCGTACGCCATAAGGTTTGCGTCGTTGTCCACGAGCACGGGGACGGTGCTCGCGCCGGTGTGTTCGGGGAGGGCGCGGGAGAGGCGGCCGCGTATGTCGTAGCCGTCCCAGCCGGGCATGATCGGCGGCTGGACGACGCGGCCGGTCTCGCTGTCGACGGGGCCCGGCACCGCGAGCCCGATCCCGCACACCTCCTCCGCCCGGTGCCCGGCTTTCTCCAGCAACTCGCCGAACCAGCGGCCGAGTTCACCGAGGACGGACTCCGGGCCGTCCTCGACGACCAGCGTGCCCGAGTGCTCCGCGAGCAGCTCGCCGGTGAGGGTGAGCACGGCCGCGCGGGCGTGCCGGGTGTCGAGGTCGGCGGCGAGGACCACCGCGTGGGAGCCGTCGAACTCGAGGGTGATGGAGGGGCGTCCGCCGCGTGGGGAGTCGACCGGACCGCCCGCGCCCTCGCGCAGCCAGCCCGCCCGGAACAGCCGGTCGAGACGCTGGCCGACGGTAGCCCGCGACAGGCCCGTGGCCTGCTGGAGCGCGCCGCGTGTCGTCGCCCGCCCGCTGCGCACGAGTTCGAGCAGATCGCCGGCGCCGGTCTGACTGCCGCCTCTGCCGGTCCTGCCGGGCCGTCCAGCCATGCGCACCCCCTTGTGTTTCTCAAGCCTGCATTACATATTGAGTTTTGCGTGTTAAATAGACGTAACCCTACGCTAGCTACAGCCGAACCTGATCGGCCGGACGTCTTCGGGGAGCCCCGAGTGGATCGCAGTGCCCAGCTCACAGCCCACCGCGCGGAGTACGGGGTCGTATACGATCCGCCGCGCACACCGCGGTCGCTGCACGTCAGGGCCGCGCAGGTGCTGGAGGGCAACTGGACCGGCACGTCCACCGTGCCCTCGCGGAGCCTGTATCCGCACCAGTGGTCCTGGGACTCGGCGTTCATCGCGATCGGGCTGCGCCATCTGTCCCCGCTGCGGGCGCAGACGGAGCTGGAGACGCTGCTGGCCGCCCAGTGGGCCGACGGGCGCGTCCCGCACATCGTCTTCAACCCCTCCGTACCTCTCGACGCCTATTTCCCGAGCCCCGACTTCTGGCGCTCCTCGACCGCGGGGCGCGCTGCGGGCGCCCCGCGCACCGCACAGACCTCCGGCATCGTGCAGCCACCGGTGCACGCGCTGGCGGCCTGGCTGGTGCACCGCGCCGACCCGGGTCTGTCGCGAGCCCGCGGCTTCCTGGCCGGGGTCCTCCCCCGGCTGGCCGCCTGGCACCGCTATCTGCTGCACCGGCGGGACCTGGGCGGCGGCGGACTGACGTCGGTCGTCCATCCCTGGGAACAGGGTATGGACAACAGCCCCTGCTGGGACGCCCCCCTCTCCCGCGTCACGCCCGCCCCGGCCCGCTCCTTCCGCCGCGCCGACCTCGCCCACGGCGCCCCCGAGGACCGGCCTACGGATCTGGACTACGGGCGGTACGTGCGACTGGCGACGGACTACCGGGACGGTCGGTACGCCGACGGGGAGGGCGATTTCGCGGTGGAGGACCCCTCCTTCAACGCGCTCCTCATCGCCTCGGAGCACGCGCTGGCCGAGATCGCGCACGAGCTCGGTGCGACCGGCACGGCCCGGCACGCGCGCGCGGAACGCCTCACCGCGGCGCTGGTGGAGCGGCTGTGGGACCCGGCGGCGGGGATGTTCTTCTGCCGTGACGTGCGCGGCGGGGGCCTGATCCCGGAGCGCAGCGTCTCCGGCCTGACCCCGCTCCTCCTTCCGGGGCTGCCGAGGGACATCGTCGCCGCGCTGGTCCGTACGGTGCGTGGGCCGCACTTCGGCCTGGGCGACACCACCCGCCTCGTCCCCAGCTACGACCTCCTCGGCGAGGCGTTCGACCCGCACCGGTACTGGCGCGGGCCGGCCTGGTTCAACACCAGTTGGCTGCTGGAGCGCGGGCTGCGGCTGCACGGGGAGCGTCAACTGGCCGACGACCTGCGGGAGTCGGTGCTGGAGCGGGCCGACGGCACCGACTTCGCGGAGTACGTCGACCCGTACACCGGCGAGGCCTGCGGCACCACCGGCTTCAGCTGGACCGCCGCGCTCGCGCTGGATCTGCTCCAGGAGCACCCCGGACACGGCGTGTCCCGCGCGGGCGCCGGCACGTTCGACACGGGTGACTTCGCCAGGACCGGCAAGGGAGGGGACCGGGGATGACGGACGGGCATCATCTGCTCAAGGACTCCCCCGGCGCCATCTGCTCGGCCGACGGCACCCGCGCAAGCGGCCCGGTGATGGCGGCGGGGGCCCAGGGCTACGCGTACGACGCGCTGCGCCGCACGGCGTGGCTGGCGCGCACGGTGTGGGAGGACACCACGCACGCGGGCGCTGCTGGAACAGGCGGCCGCCGACCTCCGCGGCCGCTTCCAGCGGGACTTCTGGATGCGGGAGCACTCCTTCCCGGCGCTGGCCCTGGACGGCGACGGCCGCCAGGTCGACGCGCCGGCGTCGGACGCGGGGCATCCGCTGTGGTCGGGGCTGCTGGACAAGGAGTACGGCGAGGTGGTCGGCCGACGCCTCCTGGAGCCGGACTTCTTCTCGGGCTGGGGCGTCCGCACGCTGGCATCGGGCCAACCGGCCTACCACCCGCTCTCCTACGACCGCGGCTCGGTCTGGCCGCACGACAACGCGCTGATCACGCTGGGTCTGGCGCGTTACGGCCTGCACGACGAGGCACGCACGGTCGCGCACGCCCTGGTGGACGCGGCGACGGCGACCGGGCACCGCTTGCCGGAGGTGGTGGCCGGCTACGGCCGCGACACCCACCCGGAACCGGTGCCGTACCCGCACGCATGCGTCCGCGAGTCCCGCTCGGCGGCGGCACCGCCGGCGTTGCTGACGGCGGTGGGGGGGCGTAGCCCGGACCGGTCAGCCCTCGGCGGCGTACGTCACGAAGTCCGCCCAGGCGGATGGGGTGACGGCGAGCCGGGGGCCCTCGGTGACGGACTTGGAGTCCCGGATGTGGACCGTACGGGGGGCTATCGCGATCTCGACGCAGGAGTCGCCCTCGCTACTGCTGCTGTAGCTGCTCTTGCGCCACACCAGGTGGGAGGTTTCCTCGGCGGAGGCGTTGCGGGTCATGTCTCCCCCAGCAGTTCTTGGACAAAGGCAGTCGACTCACGTGGTGTGAGGGCCTGAGCCCGGATGATGCCATACCGCAGTTCAAGGACATGGAGTTGCCTCGGCTCGTGAAGCGGGCGGCCGTTGCCCACCACCGGTGAACGCCCCGTGGCCGAGCCGTCCTTGAACTTCAGCAGCTCGATGCCGCCTGCGAGTCCCGCGTGCTCCTCGCGGTCCGTCGGCATCACCTGAAGCTCAACGTTCCGCAACTGCGCGGCCTCCAGCAGATACTCCAGTTGACGACGGAGCAGCGTCCGGCCTCCCAGCGGGCGCCGCAGCGTCCACTCCTCCAGGACGAAGCCGAGTTCAGGGACCGGGTCCCGCTCGAAGACCGACTTACGTGCCATGCGCGCGGCAATGAACCGCTCCACCTCGGCCTCGGTGTAGGCGGGCCGTCGCATCAACAACAGCGCCCGCGCGTACTCCGGCGTCTGGAGCAGCCCGTGGATGTTCAGTGGATCGTAGAGCTGAAGCTCCACCGCTTTGGCCTCCAGGTCCGCCAGATCCCGCACCTTCTTCGGGTACCGGACCTTGTCCACGTCCTCCTTCATCGCTGCGAGGAGGCCCCCCGCCCTCAGCGCCTCGTCCGCCGTGTCCAGAAACGCGGGCTGGGGAATCCGCTTCCCGCTCTCGATCTTGTAGATCATGTCCTCGCCGTACCCAACGGCCTTTCCGAGGTCGGCCGCCCGCATCCCCGCCTGCTCACGCCGCAGCTTCAACTGCCGTCCCACCATGGCGATGACGGCGACGCCCCACTCGTCGTCCGGGTCCACCTCCCACCCCGGCTCGTCCGCCACGTTCACGATCTCCACGTCCGTCGCCATCACGCGCCCCTCCGCTGCCGGACACGGTGGACATCGCTGGACAACGCCAGGACAGTCACCGTACGCAACCCGCTCGTCACTGTTCACGGTAAGCAGAGGCGGCCACGCTGAGTGACGTGAACCAGCAAATCTCCACCTCCCAGATCGACTTGAGCACCCGCATCCGCAACTTCACGGTGCTGCTGTCCCCCACTCCGCGAGGCGCTCGTCTCGCCCGCCTCCTCGGTGTCGAGCAACTGCGGTCCTGGGGGCTTCCGTCGGACCCGGCGGACCTCATCGTGGCCGAGCTCGCCGCCAACGCCGTCACGCACGGCCGTGTCGCGGGCCGTAGCGTGCGGCTCACGCTCCATGTCGTCGGCCGCACCCTTCGCATCGAGGTCACCGACACCCGCGGCGACGCCCTGCCCCGTGTCCAACGGCGCGCACCCGGCGCCGAGTCGGGCCGCGGTCTCGTGCTCCTCGACGCACTGGCGGACCGCTGGGGTGTCGTACAGGGGCCCCGCCCGTGCAAGACGGTGTGGGCGGAGGTCGCCCTGTGAACGACAGCGTCACCAACGCGGTCCGCAGGGGAACCGGGGGGTGCCTGCGGGCGACGTAAGAAGCGAACCGCGGGAAGTACCGGAGGCCACCCGGGCTCGCGCGGTCCGCAATTGAACGAAGGGACCCGGTCGTCAGTGGACGCTCTCTCGGCATTGGCCGTCGCCGGTCTGCCCCCGCTCGTTCTGGCCGTGCTCGTACTGAGCGTCTGGCAGACCGCGCGCGGCCTGCGTACCCACCGGTGGGTACGGCCCGTCTGGTGGTTCTTTCCCTCGTTCGTCCTGGCGGCCGTCGGCTTCTTCACCTGGATCATCGGGGCCTTCTCCGGTGGCCTCGACGTCGGAGAGTCCTGCGCGCTGCGTGGCATCCGCTACGACGACGCCTACCGGGCGGAGCACTGGCGCGAGCCGTCGCGCTGGTTTCCGCTGCACAACAGGTGCAATGCCGATCACGACCTGGTTCCCGCGTTCGTCAACCCCACTCTCGTCGCTGTCGCCGTGCTGCTCCTCGGCTGTGTGGCGGGGGCCCTTGCGGCAGCGGTCATCGGCGGGAAGAAGCACCCGTGAAACACCGACCGGCTTCCTGTATCCAACCGGCAAGGAGTACCAGGCCGTGCACATCGAAGTCCCCCCGGACGTACGCGCCACCGCCGTCCAGTTGGGGGCCGGCGTCCCCTACGCGCTGAAGGTCCTGGCCGGTCGGTTGGCCGACGACCCGGACATGGGTCGGCCCTCGGGACTGCACGGCGTCCTCACCGTGATGGCCGACGGCGACCTGTTCGAGGACTGCCCCGACCTGTCCGTCGGCTACGTCCGCGAGCCCGACCGGATCCGGATTCGCTTCCTGAGACCAGTCGACTCCACGGAGCCCTCGGCCGCCGCGCATGACCAGAATCAGGACCGAGAGCAGGGCCGAGACCAGGACCAGCCTGTCGACACCGCCGCTGCCGCGGTCACCGTTCGGGAGATCGCCGACGCCTGGCACCGCATCGCCCGCCGGCTCCAGAGCAACGCCCCCGACTCCTGCGCCGCGCTCCGCGCAGGCGCCAGTTCCGCCGCCATCGCCGCTCTGGAAGAGGACCTCGGCGTTCGGATACCCCTCGGGCTGCGCGTCCTGTGGCTGCTGACAGCGGGCGACGACGGGGCCGACGGCGGGGGATGCCTGCCCGGCAACCGGGCTCTGATGACCCTGGACGCCGTGGCCGCCGCCTACCGGCTGAAGATGGACTCCCGGGCCAACCAGGACACGCTCAACGCCAACCGCCCCGAAGACGAGCGGATCACCGTATGGAAGCCGACCTGGATTCCGGTCGTCGCCCTGGGCCCGGCTGACAGCACCTCGGGCCTGTACCTGGATGCCGCGACCGGCTACCTGGGCAGCTGGTCCCGTTACGACGAAGCCCCCGGCGACGAACTCGACACCCAGGTCACCTACCTGGAAGAGGCTGCCGACATGCTCGAAGCGCCGGACCTGGCCACCCGGGACAAGCCGGGCCTGATCGGTGGGACGCTGGTGTGGCTCAGCAGGATCGACCCCGTGCGGGAGGAGCGGTGGCGGCCCTTGACGGGCTGACCACGCGCGAGAAGCCGTCGAGAGGTTTGCCCGGTGTTTGCCGGGGGGCGTGAACGAGGGCCGTGGACAGCCCGTACAGGATGACGGCGGGCAGTGACGTTCCCGACGTCCGCCCGCCGTCCCCTCCACGGGCCACGCACGGAAGGACCCCCGGGTTGTCTCAGGACACGAGCATCCGCGAAATACCGACCGACGACGGGAGTCCCGAAGCGGTGCCGCCTGGGGCTTCGCCGACATCGCGGGGGGCGCTCGGCAAACCTCGGAGAGCGTCCGACGACGGCGGCTCCGCGGGCGCCCCGGCCGAGGCCGAGGCCGAGGCCGACGCCCCGGACGGTGCTCCGCCCGAGGCCGAAGTCACCGGTGCCGGAGATTCCGCCGATGCCGTGGAAGCCGCCTCCGGCCGTGCGGCCCCGACACCCCGCCCCACCCTGCGCGCCCGTCTCCGTCGGCGGCGGGCGCAGTGGCGGGAGGCTCACCCCCGGGCTGCCGTCACACTGTCCCTCACCGTCACCGTCCTCGCCGCGCTCCTCGTGCTCGCCGCGCTCCTGTTGCCGAACAACGTCGTCGCGCTGCGGCTCGTGAGGTTCATGCGGATTCCCGGGGAGGCGGTCATCGGGGCGGCCGTGGCGCTGGCGCTGCCGCGTCGGCCGCGGATCGTCGTGGCCGCCGTCGCCGGTGTCGCGCTCGGGGCGTTCACCGTGCTGAACGTGCTCGACATGGGCTTCGTCCAGTACCTCGGCCGCGGCTTCAACCCCGTCCTCGACTGGAGTCTGCTCGCCGACGCCGAGTCGTACCTGGAGGACTCCCTGGGCCGGACGGCCACCCTCGCGGCGACCGCCGGTGTCGTCGCCCTCGTCCTCCTCCTCTTCGTGCTGCTCGCCCTGTCCACGGTCCGGCTGAGCAACCTCCTGGCCCGGCACAGCGGCAGGGCCACCCGGGGCACGCTGATCGCCGGGGTCGCCTGGATCACCTGCTCGGCGTTCGGTCTGCAGATCGCCGGCGTGCCGCTCGCGTCCGACCGCACCGTGTCCGGCCTGGAGATCCAGGCCCGCCGGATCTCCGACACCCTCAAGGACGAGGCGGAGTTCGAGAAGGTCGCCAAGGTCGACGCCTTCGGGAACACGCCCCCCGACCAGCTGCTGCCCGATCTGCGCGGCAAGGACGTGGTGTTCACGTTCATCGAGAGCTACGGCCGCAGTGCCGTCGAGGACCCGATCATGGCGCCGGGAGTCGACAGCACGCTCGCCGCCGACACCCGGGCGCTCGCCGAGGCCGGCTTCCACGCGAAGAGCGGGTGGCTGACGTCGGCGACCTACGGCGGCAGCAGCTGGCTCGGCCACTCGACGACCATGTCGGGCCTGTGGATCAGCAATCAGCAGCGCTACCGCACGGTGATGGCGAGCGACCACATGAGTCTGACGGAGGCCTTCCGGAAGACCGGCGCCTGGGACACGGTCGGGGTGATGCCGGGTGTGCAGAAGGGGTGGCCCGAGGCGTCGTACTACGGCCTCGACAAGGTCTACAACGCCTTCCAACTCGGCTACCAGGGCCCGAAGTTCAGCTGGTCGACGATGCCGGACCAGTACGCCCTCGAGCAGTTCCAGCAGCGGGTGCACGGAAAGAAGCGCGCCGACGGCAAGGATCTGATGTCGTTCGTGATCCTGACGTCGAGTCACCAGCCGTGGGCGCCGATCCCGAAGATGGTCGACTGGGACGAGCTGGGCGACGGCTCGGTCTTCAAGGGCATCCAGGCGGCGGGCGCCAAGCCGGCCGACGTCATCGCGGACACCACCAAGTCCCGCGAGGAGTACGGCAAGTCGATCCAGTACTCGGTGACCGCCCTCACCCAGTGGCTGGAGCGCTACGGCACCGACGACACGGTCCTCGTCTTGCTCGGCGACCATCAGCCCATCGCCCGTGTCAGCGGCAACCACGCCAGCCGCGACGTACCGATCTCGATCGTGGCGAAGGACCCCAAGGTGCTCGACAAGATCGCCGACTGGCACTGGACGGACGGCCTGCGCCCGGCCCACAACGCGCCGGTGTGGAAGATGAGTTCCTTCCGGGACCGCTTCCTGACGGCGTACGGCTCGACATCACAC
The DNA here is from genome assembly GCF_014647875.1 of Streptomyces brasiliensis. Taxonomy (GTDB): domain Bacteria; phylum Actinomycetota; class Actinomycetes; order Streptomycetales; family Streptomycetaceae; genus Streptomyces; species Streptomyces brasiliensis. Next base: position 219,499 of record NZ_BMQA01000006.1, read on the forward strand.
CCGAAGACGAACTGACGCCGGAGGTTCAGCCACCGGAGGTGTCGAGTTCGGCGTCCTCCCCCACCCCTGCACAGTCGTACGGGTCCTTCAGCCAACCGTCCGGCAGCACCACCCGGTTGTTGCCGGACGTGCGGCCACGGGGACCGTCGGCTCCCGTCGGCCACGCCTGGTCCAGGTCCAGCTCGTCCAGCCCCGCCCGGAGTTCCGCCAGCGACGACGTGATCGCGAGTCGCTTGCGCATCTCCGAGCCGACCGCGAAGCCCTTCAGGTACCAGGCCACGTGCTTGCGGAAGTCGATGACACCCCGCGCCTCGTCGCCGATCCACTCCCCGAGCAGCGTCGCGTGCCGGACCATGACGTCGGCCGCCTCCCGCAGCGTCGGCCGCAGGATGGCGTCGTCACGCCCCTCGAACGCCGCGACCAGGTCCGCGAACAGCCACGGCCGGCCCAGGCACCCGCGCCCCACGACCACTCCGTCGCAGCCCGTCTCCCGCACCATCCGCAGCGCGTCCTGCGCCGACCAGATGTCGCCGTTGCCGAGCACGGGGATCTCCGGCACGTGTTCCTTGAGCCGGGCGATGGCGTCCCAGTCCGCCGTGCCGCCGTAGTGCTGCGCGGCCGTCCGTCCGTGCAGCGCGATGGCCGTCACGCCCTCCTCGACCGCGATCCGGCCCGCGTCGAGGTACGTCATGTGGTCGTCGTCGATGCCCTTGCGCATCTTCATCGTCACCGGGAGGTCACCGGCCCCGCTCACGGCTTCCCGCAGGATCGCGCGCAGCAGGTTCCTCTTGTACGGCAGCGCCGAGCCGCCGCCCTTGCGCGTCACCTTCGGCACCGGGCAGCCGAAGTTCAGGTCGATGTGGTCGGCGAGGTCCTCCTCCGCGATCATGCGGACGGCCTTGCCGACGGTCGCCGGGTCGACGCCGTACAGCTGGATCGAGCGCGGCTTCTCGGTCGCGTCGAAGTGGATCAGCTGCATGGTCTTCTCGTTGCGCTCGACCAGCGCCCGGGTCGTGATCATCTCGCTCACGAACAGGCCCTTGCCCCCGCTGAACTCCCTGCACAGGGTGCGGAAGGGCGCGTTGGTGATCCCGGCCATCGGGGCGAGGATCACGGGCGGCTGGACGGCGTGCGGGCCGATCTGCAAGGGGGACACGGGCGTGGGCATTGGCCCATTGTCCCGCATGAGCAGTGATCTTGTAACAGTCATTAGTTAGACGCACTATTGAACTCTGCGTACCATGGGGCCATGCCCGAGCTCAGCCCCCGCCGACGAATGCTCGTCCTCGCCATCTGCTGCATGAGCCTGCTGATCGTGAGCCTCGACAACACCGTCCTGAACGTCGCGCTCCCCTCGATGCAGCGTGAACTGCACGCCACCACCGCCGGACTGCAGTGGACGATCGACGCGTACACGCTGGTGCTGGCCTCGCTCCTGATGCTCGCGGGCTCCACGGCCGACCGGATCGGCCGCAAGCGGGTCTTCATGGCCGGCCTGATCGTCTTCTCGCTCGGCTCGCTGCTGTGCTCCCTCGCCCCGAACCTGGAATCGCTGATCGCGTTCCGGATGGTCCAGGCGGTCGGCGGCTCGATGCTCAACCCGGTCGCCATGTCGATCATCACCAACACCTTCACCGACCCGCGCGAACGCGCCCGTGCCATCGGCGCGTGGGGCGCGGTCCTCGGCATATCCATGGCCGCCGGCCCGCTGGTCGGCGGCCTGCTGGTGGAGTCGGTCGGCTGGCGCTCGATCTTCTGGGTGAACCTGCCGGTGGGCCTGGCCGCGCTGCTGCTCACCCTGCGGTACGTCCCCGAGTCCCGCGCACCCCGGGCCCGCCGCCCGGACCCGGTCGGCCAGATCCTGGTGATCGCCCTGTTCGGCTCGCTCACGTACGCGATCATCGAGGCCCCCTCCGCGGGCGCCGGCACGGTGACGCCCTTCGCGGTGGTCGCCCTCCTCGCTCTGCTGGGCCTGCTCGCCTACGAACCCCGGCGCCCCGAACCCCTCATCGACCTGCGCTTCTTCCGGTCGGCCCCGTTCAGCGGCGCCACGGTGATCGCGATCAGCGCGTTCGCCGCGCTCGGCGGCTTCCTCTTCCTGTCGACGCTCTATCTGCAGAACGTGCGCGGGCTCGACGCCCTGCACGCGGGCCTGTGGATGCTGCCGATGGCCGCGCTCACGTTCCTGTGTGCGCCGCTGTCCGGACGGCTGGTCGGCAGCCGGGGCCCGCGGCTGCCGCTGCTGGTCGCGGGGCTCGCCATGACCACGAGCGGGCTGCTGTTCGCCGCGTTCGAGGCGGAGACCTCGGACGTCACGCTCTTCGCCGGGTACGTCCTGTTCGGCGTCGGCTTCGGCTTCGTGAACGCGCCGATCACCAACACGGCGGTGTCTGGCATGCCGCGTGCGCAGGCCGGCGTGGCCGCGGCGGTCGCCTCGACCAGCAGGCAGCTGGGGCAGACGCTGGGCGTCGCGGTGATCGGCGCGGTGCTGGCGTCCGGAGTGGGCGTATCGCCGTACAAGGACGCGTTCGTCTCGGCGGCGCGGCCGGGCTGGTGGATCCTGACGGCGTGCGGAGTCGCCGTGCTTGTCCTTGGCGGGTTGACCAGTGGGCGTTGGGCGCGTAGGACTGCCGAGCGGACGGCCGAGAAGCTGGAGTCGCCTGAGATGCGGCACGTCGTGGGGGCTGTGGAGCACTCCTAGCCGACGGCCCGTCGTGGTTGTGCGCGCCCACGCGGCGGAGCCGCACGATCTACGCAGCCCCGCGCCCCTGGGTGGGACCGGTCGCTCGTACCAGATCGTAGAGCTTCTCCAGGCGCTCCCGGGACTGGGCGTCGCTCGGCACGTACGTCACCATCCGCGCCCCCGACTGCGGCGTCAGCCACAGGTCGGTGTGGTCCACGGTGATCAGGCCGACATACGGGTTGAGGAACTGCTTGGTCTTGGAGCGGGTGCCGACCACCTCGTACCGCTCCCAGTGCGCGCGGAACTCGGCCGACGATTCCTTCAGTCGCTTGACCAGCATCTTCCAGCCCGGCTCGCCGAGGTGACCGGCCATCGAGGCGCGCAGCTTGGCGGCCATCAGGCGCATGGTCTCGTCGAGGTGGACGATCGACGCGCGCCACTCGACGTTGGTGTAGACGAGGAGCAGGCTGTTGCGGTCCTCCGGCGGCACGGCGTCCAGGTCGCCCATGAGGCGGGCGTAGGTGCGGTTGTAGGCGAGGATGTCGTACTTGCTGTTCTGGATGCAGGCGGGGACCGGCTCCAGCTGGCGCAGCAGTTCGAACTGGGCCGGGGTGACCCCGGAGCAGTTCGAGGCAGGCGTGGGGTCGACGGCCCCGGCCAGCTGGAAGAGATGGGCGCGCTCGCTGGCGTCCAGCATCAGGGTGCGGGCCAGCGCGTCGAGGACCTGGACGGAGACCTGGATGTCACGGGCCTGCTCGAGCCACGTGTACCAGGTGACGCCGACCGCGGAGAGGTGCGCGACCTCCTCGCGACGCAGGCCCGGTGTGCGGCGGCGCGCTCCGCGCGGCAGCCCCACCTGCTCCGGTGTGATCCGCTCGCGGCGGCTTCGCAGGAACGCGGCCAGCTCGTGCCGCCGGATGTCGGAACCCCGTACCGCCGGAGCGGCCGTTTCCTGGGCCGTGGTCGTCATGCCTCCAGCCTGCCGCCGGACGGAGCCTGTTGCCAGGTAGTTCCTCTACCAGGATAAGGAAACTCTGGTACCAGTCTGAGCCGAGGCGCAGGCTCAGGATCATGACCGAAACCGTCACCGCCTCGACCGTCCGGTCCCCGGCCGCGCCACCGTCACTCGGCGGCCTCGGACTCTTCACCGTCCTGCTGGCCGCGGCTCTTCCTCTTGTCGACTTCTTCATCGTCAACGTCGCCCTGCCCACGATAGGCAAGGACCTCGCCGCCGGCGAGGCCGTCCTCGAACTGGTCGTCGCCGGGTACGGGCTCGCGTACGCCGTGCTGCTCGTCCTCGGCGGCCGGCTCGGCGACCTCTTCGGCCGGCGCCGGCTGTTCCTCGGCGGCATGGCCGCGTTCGGCCTGACCTCGCTGGCCTGCGGGCTCGCGCCCGACGCCTGGAGCCTGGTCGCGGCGCGGGTCGCGCAGGGCGCCTCGGCCGCCGCGATGCTGCCGCAGGTGCTCGCCACCATCCAGGCGTCCACCACGGGCTCGCGCCGTGCCAAGGCCATGAGCCTGTACGGCGCGACCGCGGGCCTGTCCATGGTGGCCGGCCAGATCCTCGGCGGCGTCCTGGTCGCCGCGGACATCGCGGGCACCGGCTGGCGCGCGGTGTTCCTCGTCAACGTGCCCGTCGTGGTGATCGGCCTGGTGCTGGCCGCCCGCGCCGTCCCGGAGACCCGCTCGCACCACCCCGAGCCGGTCGACGGCGCCGGCACGGCCCTGCTCGCCGTCTCCCTGCTCACGCTGCTCGCCCCGCTCACCGAGGGCCGCGCCGCCCACTGGGCGCCGTGGACGTGGCTGTCGCTGGCCGCGTTCCCGTTCGCGGCCTGGGCGTTCTACGCCGTGGAGCGCCACGAGGACCGGGCCGGCCGTACGCCGCTGGTGCCGCCGAGCCTGCTGGCACTGCCCTCGCTGCGCAGGGGCCTGGTGCTGATCGTGCCGTTCTCCATCGGCTTCAGCGGCTTCATGTTCGTGATCGCGGTGGCGTTGCAGAGCGGCGCGGGGCTCGGTCCGGTGCCCGCGGGCCTTGCCCTGGCCCCCATGGCGATCGCCTTCTTCTTCGCCTCGCTCGCGGGACCGCGGCTCGTCGCCCGCTACGGCACCCGCGTGGTGACCGCGGGCTCGGTGGTGCAGGGCGTGGGCGTGGGACTGATCGCCCTGGCCGCCTGGCGGGACTGGCCACACCTGGGCATCGTGGAACTGCTGCCGGGGGTCGCGGTCGCCGGTACCGGGCAGGCGCTCCAACTCCCGGTCCTCATGCGCCTGATCATGTCCGAGGTGCCGCACGCCCGGGGCGGCGTCGGCAGCGGCGTGATGGTCACCACACAGCAGGCGGCGCTCGCGCTGGGCGTGGCGACGCTGGGCACCCTGTTCCTGTCCCTGGTTCCGTCCCTGGGGATGAGGGACGCGCTGGTGACAACGCTGCTGGTCCAGTTGGGCGGTGTGGTCCTGACCGGTCTGCTCAGCCTGCGGCTGCCGCACAAGGTGGCGTGAGCCAGGACACGGCTTGGCCAACTCGCGATGAAGGACACCCTGTTGATGTTGGTCCTGCTGCACACTTCTGGCTGCATCATCCGGAACCTCTCCCTGTGGACGGACGCGGACGGACGCTGGAGGCGTCATGCTGCAGATCAACACGAGCAAGGTCAGCCGGTGGGACCAGCACGGCCGCGAACACGTGGTCAGGGTGCAGCGCACGGGCATCCAGCGCACGATCATGTGTGACACGTGCGGCTGGCGGCAGGGTGCGCAGTTCCTCCCGTGGCTGAAGGCGGAGGAACATCTCGCCGAGGCGCACCAGGCGACGGTGGACCCGACGGAGTCGCCGACGTCCCGCTGAGCACCGACGACTTGGCGGGGCGGCGGGAGTCGTATGTACGACCGTGACAGCGACCACCGGAGGACCGGACCATGACCGCACTGCACGACCTGCTGCGACGCCACGTCGAGGACGGCACGGTGCCCGGGGCCGTGGGCCTGGTGGCCCGGGGCGATGACATCGAGGTGGTGGCCGTCGGCTCGGTGGACGCCGAGGGCTCCGCCCCGATGGCCCGGGACTCGATCTTCCGGATCGCCTCGATCACCAAGCCGATCACGGCCGCGGCGGTGCTGATGCTGGTCGAGGACGGGCGGATCGGTCTGGAGGACCCGGTGGACACCTGGCTGCCCGAACTCGCGAAGCCGGTGGTGGTCCGCAGCCCGGCCGGCCCCGCGGACGACGTGGTCCCGGCGGCCCGGCCGATCACCGTGGAGGACCTGCTGAGTTCGCGGGCGGGCTGGGGCTTCCCGTCCGACTTCGCGTTGCCCGCGGTGGGGGCGCTGTTCGAGGTGCAGAAGGACGGCCGCGCCCCGCAGGCGTACCCGGACCCGGACACCTGGCTGCGGGAGCTGGCGCGGGTGCCGCTGCTGTACCAGCCGGGCGAGGCCTGGCTGTACCAGACGTGCTCGGACCTCCAGGGCATCCTGGTGGCCCGCGTCTCGGGCGGCACGCTCCCCGACTTCATGGCGGAACGGATCTTCGAGCCGCTCGGGATGACGGACACGGCGTTCGAGGTCCCGGCAGCGAAAAGGACCCGCTTCACCTCGTCCTACGCAGTCGGTGAAAGCGGCACCCTGACCCTGGCGGACACCCCGGACGGCAACTTCAGCAACGTGCCACGCTTCCCGTCGGGCGGCGGTGGCCTGGCCTCGACGGCGGACGACTGGCTGAAGTTCGCCCGCCTGCTGCTGTCGGCCGGCGAGGCGAACGGCCGCCGTCTCCTGTCCCCCACATCGGTGAGCCGCATGACCACGAACCACCTGACGGCGGCCCAGCGCGAGATCGGCGCCCTGTTCCTGGAGGGCCAGGGCTGGGGCTACGGCGGCGCGGTCGACGTCACCCCGACCGCCCCCTGGACGGTCCCCGGCCGCTACGGCTGGGTGGGCGGCACCGGCACGACGGCCCACCTGATCCCGCCCACGGGAACGATCACGATCCTGCTCACCCAGGTGGCGATGCGAAACCCGACGCCGACACCCCTGATGCGCGACTTCTGGACCTGCACGGCCTGTGCCTAGTGCTGTGGCCGGGAAGGTTTGCCGGGAAGCTCGCGGCGTCCGGTGCGGTGCATCGCAAGGCGGAGCGTCACCCGCGTACTGGATGTACTCGGGTGACGCGACAACGCCGCGAGGTGCCGTGCCGGGCGTCGCGAGCCGGTGAACCTTTCCGGTCACAGCACCAGCCCGCCCTCAGCCGCCGGAGCAGCAGGTCCAGCACCGCCTCCAACTCCGTTTCGATCTGCGGCTGTCGCCACTCCCGTGCGTAGGCGGGGTCGTGGAAGCGGCCCGTGGCGTGGAAGACCGCCCGGGCCGTGGCCGCCGGGTCCGGGGTGGTGAAGACGCCCTCCTCGGCGCCCGCCCGGTGGTCCAGGGCACCACGATCAAGGTGCCGTACGACAAGCAGGTCCCGGGCCTACCCGTGCAGTCCGGCGCGGGCGGCGGCTACATGTCACCGCCCCTGGTCTCCCAGGCCTGGCGGCACCACGGCACCTCGCGCAAGGGCCTGATGACGTGGTCGGTCAACCGGGACGGCTCGAAGAACTGGACGTTCGGCGACAACGTCAAGGCGCTGCAAGGGAGTTGAGCAAGACGAACGCCGGGGTGGGCCGATCGTTCCGGCCCACCCCGGCGTTCGAAGGTGCCGCGCCTAGGCGCCCAGCAGACGCCCGGCGAGGTAGCCCTCGATCTGGTCCAGCGACACCCGCTCCTGCTTCATCGAGTCGCGTTCGCGCACCGTCACCGCGTTGTCCTCGAGCGTGTCGAAGTCCACGGTGACGCAGTACGGCGTGCCGATCTCGTCCTGGCGGCGGTAGCGGCGGCCGATCGCACCGGCGTCGTCGAACTCGATGTTCCAGTGCTGACGCAGCGCCTGGGCGAGACCCTTGGCCTTGGGGGACAGCTCCGGGTTGCGGGACAGCGGGAGCACCGCGACCTTCACCGGGGCCAGGCGGTGGTCGAGGCGCAGCACCGTGCGCTTCTCCATCTTGCCCTTGGCGTTGGGGGCCTCGTCCTCGACGTAGGCGTCGAGCAGGAACGCCAGCATCGCGCGGCCGACACCGGCCGCGGGCTCGATGACGTACGGCGTCCAGCGCTCCTGGGCCTCCTGGTCGTAGTAGGCGAGGTCCTGGCCGGAGGCCTTGGAGTGCGCGGTGAGGTCGTAGTCGGTGCGGTTGGCGACACCCTCCAGCTCGCCCCACTCGTTGCCGCCGAAGTTGAAGCGGTACTCGATGTCGGCGGTGCGCTTGGAGTAGTGGGAGAGCTTCTCCTGGGGGTGCTCGTACCAGCGCATGTTCTCCTCACGGAGACCCAGGCCGGTGTACCAGCTCCAGCGCTGCTCCATCCAGTACTCCTGCCACTTCTCGTCCTCGCCCGGCTTGACGAAGAACTCCATCTCCATCTGCTCGAACTCGCGGGTGCGGAAGATGAAGTTGCCGGGCGTGATCTCGTTGCGGAAGGACTTGCCCATCTGCGCGATGCCGAACGGCGGCTTGCGGCGCGAGGTGGTCTGCACCTGGGCGAAGTTGGTGAAGATGCCCTGGGCGGTCTCGGGGCGCAGGTAGGCGACGGAGCCGGAGTCCTGCGTCGGGCCAAGGTGGGTGGACAGCAGGCCCGAGAACTGCTTGGGCTCGGTGAACTGGCCCTTGTTGCCGCAGTTCGGGCAGTTGACGTCGGCCAGGCCGTTCTCCGGGAGGCGGCCGTGCTTGGCCTCGTACGCCTCCTCCAGGTGGTCGGCGCGGAACCGCTTGTGACACGCGGTGCACTCGGTCAGCGGGTCCGTGAAGGTGGCGACGTGACCGGAGGCGACCCAGACCTCGGGGGCCAGGATCACGGACGAGTCGAGACCGACCACGTCCTCGCGCGACGTCACCATGTAGCGCCACCACTGACGCTTGATGTTCTCCTTGAGCTCGACACCCAGCGGTCCGTAGTCCCAGGCGGCCTTCTGGCCGCCGTAGATCTCACTACAGGGGAATACGAAGCCACGGCGCTTGCTCAGGCTGACGATGGTGTCGATCTTGTCGGCGGCCACGGTGCTCTCTTCATTACGACGACGGGCGACGAAGCGAGATGCTTCCAGCGAATGCTTCAGGTTACCGGCGCGGGCTCCCCCTCGGCCAAATCGGTATGCCCTTCGGGCCCCTCACGAGGCTTGTTGACAACGGTTTCCATCTTCGTTGAAAATGACTGTCATGAACGTACGACGACGCCTCATACCCGCGGCCACCGCGGCAGCACTGGGGATCACAGCCCTCTCCGCCTGCTCCACCGACACCGCCGCCGCGGGCAATACGGACAAGTTCGACGTCGTCGCGTCGTTCTACCCGATGGCCTTCCTCGCCGAGCGGATCGGCGGCGACCACGTCCATGTCACCAGTCTCACCCAGCCCGGCCAGGAACCGCACGACCTGGAGATCAGCGCCCGGCAGACCGCGCAGCTCCAGGAGTCCGACGCGGTGCTGTACCTCAAGAACCTCCAGCCCTCCGTCGACGACGCCGTGGCCCAGTCCGAGATCAGGACGAAGATCGACGCCGCCTCCCTGACCACGCTGGAGGAGCACGGCAACGAGGTCGGCGGCCACGCGGCCGAGCACGACACCCACGACGGCGAGGAGTCCGGCGGCAAGGACCCGCACATCTGGCTCGACCCGGTGCGCTACGCCCAGGTCGCCGAGGGCGTCGGCAAGGCCTTCGAGAAGGCGGACCCGGACCACGCGGCGGACTACAGGAAGAACACCGCGGCCCTGGTCGAGAAGCTCGACGCCCTCGACACCGAGTTCAAGGACGGCCTCGCACACACGAGGACCAAGGTCTTCCTCACCACCCACGCCGCCTTCGGCTACCTCGCCGAGCGCTACGGCCTCACCGAGGAGGCCATCAACGGCCTCGACCCCGAGTCGGAGCCCAGCGCCGCGCGCGTCAGGGACCTGGAGAAGCTGGCCGAGGCCGACGGCGTGACCACCGTCTTCTACGAGACGCTCGTCAGCGACGAGACCGCTAAGACCATCGCGCGGGACGCACGGTTGAAGACCGACGTCCTCGACCCGGTCGAGGGCATAACGGACAAGTCGCGCGGCAAGGACTACTTCACGGTCCAGGAAGCGAACCTCAAGGCCCTGCAGACGGCCCTGGGTGCCAAGTGACCGGTACGGAGGGCGAGATGGACGACATGGACGTCACGAGCGAGGCCGTCATATCGATGCGCGGCGTTCGCGCCGAGCTGGGTGCGCGTCCCGTCCTGCGCGGCATCGACCTCACCGTGCGCCGCGGCGAGGTCGTCGCCCTGCTCGGCGCGAACGGCTCCGGCAAGTCGACCGCGATCCGCGGCGTCATCGGCCAGGTGCCGATCAGCGACGGCGAGATCGAGCTGTTCGGCATCCCGCGCGGCCGCTTCCGCGACTGGTCGCGCGTCGGCTACGTACCGCAGCGCACCACCGCCGCGGGCGGCGTCCCGGCGACGGTCACCGAGATCGTGTCCTCGGGCCGGCTGTCCCGCACGCGCTTCGGCGTCTTCCGCCGCGCCGACCACGCGGCCGTGCGCCGGGCGCTGGAGCTGGTCGGCATGGCCGACCGGGCCAAGGACTCCGTGAACGCCCTCTCCGGCGGCCAGCACCAGCGGGTGCTGATCGCCCGCGCCCTGGTCGCCGAACCCGAGCTGCTGATCATGGACGAGCCGATGGCGGGCGTCGACCTGGCCAGCCAGGAGATCCTCGCCCGGACGCTCAGGGAACAGGTGGCGTCGGGCACGACCGTCCTGCTGGTCCTGCACGAACTGGGCCCGCTGGAGCCCTTGATCGACCGGGCGGTCGTCCTGCGCGACGGCTGTGTCCTGCACGACGGCCCGCCCCCGCACGCGGTCGGCCAGCACGCGCTGCCCGGCCACGACCACGTCCACCCGCACGCGCCGGCGGGCACCGAATCGATCCGTACGGGACTGCTGAGCTGATGGACTTCCTGAACTACGCCTTCATGCAGCGGGCACTGCTCGCCGCCGTCCTGGTCGGCGTCACGGCCCCCGCGGTGGGTATCTACCTGGTCCAGCGCCGTCAGGCCCTGATGGGCGACGGCATCGGGCACGTGGCCATGACCGGTGTCGGCCTCGGCTTCCTGCTCTCCTGGTCTCCCGTGTGGATGGCGACGGCCGTCTCCGTGCTCGGCTCGGTCCTGATGGAGCTGATCCGCTGGTACGGCAGGACCCGCGGCGACATCGCCCTCGCGATGCTCTTCTACGGCGGTATGGCGGGCGGCGTGATGTTCATCAACCTCGCGCCGGGCGGCTCCAACGCCAACCTCACCTCGTATCTGTTCGGCTCGCTGTCGACGGTGTCGCAGTCGGACGTGACGGCGATCTGTCTGCTGGCCGCGTTCGTGGTCCTGGTCACCCTGGGGCTGCGCCGCCAGCTGTTCGCGGTCAGCCAGGACGAGGAGTTCGCCCGCGTCACGGGCCTGCCGGTCCGCGCGCTGAACCTGCTCACCGCGGTCACGGCGGCGGTCACCGTCACCGTGGCGATGCGGGTCGTCGGCCTCCTGCTGGTGAGCGCGCTGATGGTCGTGCCGGTTGCCGCGGCGCAGCAGCTCAGCCGGAGTTTCGCGGCGACCTTCGCGATCGCCGTGGCGATCGGCGTGACCGTGACGATCAGCGGCACGATCACGTCGTACTACCAGGACGTGCCCCCCGGTGCGACGATCGTTCTGCTGACCATCGCCGCGTTCCTGGCGCTGACCGCACTGGCCACCCCCCTGGCCCGCCGACGCGCCCGCGCGGCCGCCGCGGCGCACCCGGCCGGGGACCCTGCGGAGTGTGCCGTTCCGGCCACGCGCGGTGCCGGAGACGCGGCCGCAGTCTGACCGGGCACAGTCCGGGCTGGCAGAATGGCCCACCAGACGCAGACGTGAGGAGGCAACGGTGACGAGCGCTGGACCGCCCGTGAAGGGCCGCTCCACCCGGCAGCGTGCCGCCGTGGCTGCGGCCCTCGACGAGGTCGACGAGTTCCGCAGCGCACAGGACCTGCACGACATGCTGAAGCACAAGGGCGACTCGGTCGGCCTGACGACGGTCTACCGCACCCTCCAGTCCCTCGCCGACGCCGGCGAGGTCGACGTCCTGCGCACGTCCGACGGCGAGTCCGTCTACCGCCGCTGCTCCAGCGGCGAACACCACCACCACCTCGTGTGCCGCGTGTGCGGCAAGGCGGTCGAGGTCGAGGGTCCCGCCGTGGAGAAGTGGGCGGAGTCGATCGCGACGGAACACGGCTACGTCAACGTGGCCCACACGGTGGAGATCTTCGGCACGTGCGCGGACTGCTGCGCCGGATTGACCGGGTCGTGAGCGCCGTGGAGCTACCCGACCGTTTCGGGCTGCCGGCTGTCGTGGGCTGATCGCGCCCACGCGGCGGAGCCGCATACGGACACTGCCCCGCGCCCTTCGGGGGCGCGGGTGCCTGCCCTGGTGGTCAGTTGTCGATGCGGCCCTTCATCTCCGCCTCCATCTTCAGCAGCTCCTCGTTGGGTACGGCTCCGCCGAAGCGACGGTCGCGGGAGGCGAATTCGAGGCAGGCCCGCCACAGGTCGCGGCGGTCGAAGTCGGGCCACAGGACGTCCTGGAAGACCATCTCGGCGTACGCGCTCTGCCACAGAAGGTAGTTGGACGTGCGCTGCTCACCACTGGGCCGCAGGAACAGGTCGACGTCCGGCATGTCCGGGTAGTACAGGTACTTCTGGACGGTCTTCTCGGTGATCTTCGCGGGGTCCAGCCGCCCCGCCTTCACGTCCTCCGCCAGCGCCTGCGCCGCGTCGGCGATCTCGGCGCGGCCGCCGTAGTTCATGCAGAAGTACAGCGTGAGCAGGTCGTTGTCCCTGGTCTGCTCCTGGGCGACCTGGAGCTCCTTGGCGACCGACTTCCACAGCTTGGGCATCCGGCCCACCCAGCGCACCCGGATGCCGAGTTCGTCGAGCTGGTCCCGGGTCTTGCGGATGAAGTCGCGGTTGAAGTTCATCAGGAAGCGCACCTCGTCGGGCGAGCGCTTCCAGTTCTCGGTGGAGAAGGCGTACAGGGAGATGTTGCGGACGCCGACCTCGATCGAGCCCTGGAGGACGTCAAGCACCCGCTCGGCGCCGACCTTGTGCCCCTCGGTGCGCGGCAGCCCGCGCTCCTTGGCCCAGCGCCCGTTCCCGTCCATGACGATCGCCACGTGGTTCGGGACCAGCTCGCCGGGGAGCTTCGGCGCGCGGGCGCCGGACGGGTGCGGCTCCGGCGTCTTGTACTCGCGGCGCTGGCGCCCCAGGATCCCGCGTACCACCATGTGCTTCTCGTCTCCTCTGTGGTGCTTACGACTGTGCTTACGACTTTTCCACGTACCTGAGCGAGCGCAGCCCGCGCTCCAGATGCCAGTGCAGGTAGGCGGACACCAGCCCGCTGCCCTCCCGGACGTACCGCGGCTCGCACGCGTCCGCGGTCTCCCAGTCTCCCGTAAGCAGCGCGCCGAGGAGGACGAGGGTCTGCGGCGACGGTACGACGCTGCCGGGCACCCGGCAGTCCACGCACACGGAGCCGCCGGAGGCGACCGAGAAGAAGCGGTTCGGTCCGGGCATGCCGCACTTGGCACAGTCACCGAAGCTGGGGGCGTAGCCGTTGACGGCGAGTGAGCGGAGCAGGAACGCGTCCAGGACGAGGTGCGGCGCGTGCTCACCGCGGGCGAGGGTGCGCAGGGCGCCGACGAGGAGCAGGTACTGCTGCACCGCCGGCTCGCCCTCGTGGTCCGTGAACCGCTCGGCGGCCTCCAGCATGGCGGTCCCGGCGGTGTAGCGGGCGTAGTCGCTGACGATCCCGCCGCCGTACGGCGCGATGGTCTCGCTCTGCGTGCAGAGCGGGAGCCCGCGCCCGACCAGCTCGCTCCCCCGCGCGAAGAACTGCACGTCGACGTGGGAGAAGGGCTCGAGCCGGGCCCCGAACTTGGATTTGGTCCGGCGCACGCCCCGTGCCACGGCCCGCACACGCCCGTGTCCCCGGGTGAGCAGCGTGATGATCCGGTCCGCCTCACCCAGCTTCTGGGTGCGCAGCACGATGCCGTCGTCGCGGAACAGACTCATGTCCCCATTCTGCCCGCACGGCCGAGGCGTGGGGGCGGGGGCCGTCTTCCGGGCGCCCTCACCGCAATCCCGGCTCCCCGAACCCCCGCGCATACCTCCGCTGCCACGGCGTCTCCACCGCCCGCCGGTCGTAGCCGCGCCGTACGAAGGCCACCGCCTCCTCGGGCGGTACCCCGTCCAGGACCGCCAGACAGGCCAGTGCCGTCCCGGTGCGGCCCCGGCCGCCTCCACAGGCGAGCTCCACGCGGTCCGTCGCCGCTCGTCTCCATGCCTCGGTGAGCAGGGAGCGGGCGGACGCGCGGTCCGTCGGGAGGCGGAAGTCCGGCCAGCGGAGCCAGGCCGACTCCCAGGGGACGGGCGGAGGGCGGTGGCCCAGGAGGTAGAGGCCGTACGACGGGGTCGGCGCCCCGGGCTCGAGCGGGCGGCGCAGGCCCCGGCCCCGTACCAGCCGGCCCGACGGCAGCCGCAGCACGCCCGGACCGCCCTCCTCCCACGGCTCCTCGCGCACGCTCACCATCGGCCCATTCTCAGCCCACCCCCCACGACCCCCGTACCGCCCGTGCCTCTATGCCCCGGAAGTGGACCGCCATCGCCTGCTGCGCGCCCGCCGCGTCACGGGCGCGCAGGGCCGTCACGATGTCGCGGTGGCGGCGGACGGTCACGTCGGGGGCCGGGTCCGCCGTCCAGCCGCGGGCGCCCGCGACGCGGCGGAACACCGTCCAGAAGGCGCCGAGGAGCTGGGGGACGAGGGCGTTACCCAGCGAGACGTAGAGCAACTCGTGGAACTGGTGGTCCAGTTCGGGAAACGGGCGACCCGCGCGGCCGGCCAGTTCCATGCGGGTGACCACCGCTTCCAGCCGGTCCAGCTCCGCCTCCGTCACCGTCGTCGCGACCCGGCGGATCAGCCCCTCCTCCAGCACCTCCCGGACCTGGAGGATCTCGGCCAGCGCCCCGGGGTCGTCGGCGTGCCGGGTGAGGGTGCGGAAGGTGAGGCCGTCGACCAGCGGGGTCAGGGACGCCTGGCCGACGTACGTGCCGTAGCCGTGCCGGATCTCGACGATGTCGAGGGCCTGGAGCGCCTTGAGTGCCTCGCGGACGGAGTTGCGGCTGACGCCGAGGTCCTCCATCAGCTCCGCCTCGGTGGGCAGGGGCGCACCGGGACCGAGGCCGCGGTCGAGGATCAGCTGGACGACCGCGCGTTGTATCCGGTTGTTCCTGGGCTCCCCGGCGGACATGCGCCGCATCGTACGCGCAGCGGACGTCCTACGTCCTATCTCCCGACCCGACCAGGGCCAACTCCCGCCATTTCGCTACGCCATTGGTGCGACCTCTGGCGGCTACGCCATTCGTGTGCGATCCCTTGACCACCCCCGTGGGCCCTCTTATGGTCGCGCTGACCGCAGGACGTAGGACGTCGTATCTCCTCACCCACCTTGTTGGAGGAATCGTGCGCGACGACGTGATCCGCGACGTGACCCGCGACGTTCCGGCGCTGCACCGCCGGTCGTTCCTGAAGTACACCGGTGCCCTGGGCGCGGCGGCCGCCCTGTCCTCGTCGCTGGCGGCCTGCTCGTCCGGGCCGGAGTCGACGAACGACACCGGCGGCGGAGGGAACGGCCAGGACCGGACGCTGACCGCCGTGATCGGGTACGGCAACGACGGCAGCTGGGACCCGACACAGACCGCGTCCGCGTTCTGCATGGCAGCCAACAACCATATCTACGAGGGCCTGCTCGACACCGACCCGATCTCGCGCGAGCCGTACGCGGCGCTGGCCACCCAGGTGCCCGCCGACCTCAACGCCACCACCTGGAAGTTCACGCTGCGGCCCGGCGCCACCTTCCACGACGGCAAGCCCGTCACCGCCGACGACGTCGTGTTCGTCTTCGACCGGATCCTCGACCCGAACACGCAGACCCTCGCCAAGGGGTTCTTCGAGAGCTGGCTGAAGGAGGTCCGGAAGGTCGACGCGCAGACCGTCGAGCTGGAGCTCAAGTTCCCCTTCCCGGACGGGGTCTCCCGGCTCACCCTCGCGAAGATCATGCCGAAGCACGTGTTCTCGCAACCGGGTGCCTGGGACGACGCGATCAAGGGCAAGGCGGTCGGCTCGGGGCCGTACCGGCAGACCGCGCACCACCCGAAGTCGAACACCACCTTCGAGGCGTTCGAGGCCTACAACGGGCCGCGCAAGGCCGCGTTCAAGAAGATGAACTGGCTGACGATCGTCGATGCCGCGCCGCGCGTCGCCAAGATCTCCGGGTCCGGCGCGGGCGCGCAGATCGCCGACAACATCCCGTACGCCAACATCACGCGTCTTGAGCAGGGCGGGCTGTCGGTCGCGGGCGGGGCCGGCATGAACAACCTGTTCCTGATGTTCAACACGAAGCACAAGCCCTTCGACGACGTGCGGGTGCGGCAGGCGCTGCACTACGCGATCGACACCGGGAAGATGGTCGAGGTCGCGCTGAAGGGGCACGGGAAGCCGTCGTCGTCCTTCCTCAACGAGGGCAACCCCTCCTACCGGCGGGCCAAGACGGTCTACGACTACGACCCCGACAAGGCGAAGGCGCTGCTGAAGGCAGCGGGGGTCACGAATCTGAAGATCAACATTCTTGCCAACAACGTCAGTTGGATCGTCGACTGTCTGCCCACCATCAAGGCGTCGTGGGATGCGATCGGTGTCGAGACGACACTGTCCCCGCAGGAGACCACGGCCGTCTTCACCAAGATGGACCAGAAGCAGGACTACCAGGTGGTCGCCGCCGCCTCGAACCCCAACCAGTTCGGCCTCGACGCCGACCTGATCATGCACTACAACTACGGGCCCACCAACCTCTGGATGCAGTACACCCGGTGGGCCGGTGACCCGGTCGCCAAGGCGCTCTTCAAGGACATGGACCGGGCCACCCGGGAGCCGGACCCGGAGAAGAAGAAGACGATGATCCAGGACTACATCGACGTCGTCGCCGAGCAGGCCGTGCTCTACCCGGTCGTCCACAACGAGCTGATGACCGCCTGGGACCCGAAGAAGCTCACCGGCATAAGGGCACAGCCGTATCCCGGCATCAACCTCCTCCAGGCCAAGTGGACCTGACGGCATGACCACCGTCGTCAGGATCCTGCTGCGCCGCCTCGCCCTGCTGGTGCCGCTGATGCTCGGCATCGTGCTGTTCGTCTTCCTGGTGATGCGGTTCTCGGACGTCGACCCGGCGTCCGCGTTCTTCCAGGGCGCCAATCCGACACCCCGGCAACTGCACGACTTCCGGGAGCGCAACGGGCTGCTCGACCCGCTCCCGGTGCGCTACGTCCACTTCGTCGGCGACCTGCTCCACGGCGACCTGGGCACCAGTGCCCTGACCCGGGCGCCGGTCGTCGACCAGGTCACCACCGCGCTGCCGCTCACCCTCCAGCTCACCTTCCTGGGCCTGGCCGTCGCGGTGGTGCTGGCGCTGATCGGCGGGGTCACCGCGGCGATCTACCGGGACCGGCTGCCCGACCAGATCATCCGGGTCGTGTCCCTGACCGGGGTCGCCGCGCCCGGCTTCTGGCTCGCGCTGCTGATGATCCAGTACCTGGCGGTGGACCGCGGCTGGTTCCCGACCGGCGGCTACATCAACCCGGCCGACTCGTTCACCGGCTGGCTCAGGGCGATGACCCTGCCGGCGCTCGCGCTGTCGCTGCCGGTGGCGGCGCAGCTCACCCGGATCGTGCGGACGTCCGTGGTGGAGGAGCTGGACAAGGACTACGTCCGCACGGCGATCGGGAGCGGGTTGCCGCCGCGGGTGGTCGTCGGGCGGAACGTGCTCAGGAACGCCCTCATGAATCCGCTCACCGTGCTCGGTCTGCGGGTCGGCTATCTGCTGGGCGGGGCCGTCGTCATCGAGACGATCTTCTCGCTGCCGGGCATGGGCAAGCTGATGATCGACGCCGTGCAGAACGGTGATCCGGCGGTCGTCCAGGGGGTCGTGCTGACGACAGCGGCCGGGTTCGTGGTGGTCAACCTCGTCATCGACATCCTCTATCTGCTGGTCAATCCAAGGCTGCGGGAGGCGACGTGATGGTCACGCGCAAGGAGCTCACCGCGCGGCTCTCCCGGCCCGGCGTCCGGCTGCTCGGCTGGCGCAGGCTGCCGCCGCTGTCGAAGGCGGCCGTCTGCTTCCTGGCCGTCGTCGTGCTGACGGCCCTGCTGGCGCCGGTCCTTTCCCCCGACGACCCGCTCGACCAGCAGCCCCCGGTGGACGGCACCGGGCATCCGTCCGCCGAGCACTGGATGGGGCAGGACAGCCTCGGCCGGGACATCCTCAGCCGGCTGATGTACGGGGCCCGCTGGTCCCTCGCCATCGGGCTCGGCGCGACCGCGCTCGCGCTGGTGGTGGGAGCGCTGATCGGTGCGGTGGCCGCGACCTCGCGCAAGGCCGTCGACGAGACGTTGATGCGCTGTCTCGACGTGGTGATGGCGTTTCCGGGCATCGCGCTGGCCGCCGTGCTGGTCGCGGTGTTCGGCGGCGGCATCACCGTACTGATCTGCGCCATCGCGTTCCTGTTCACGCCGCCGACGGCCCGGGTCGTCCGGGCGAACGTGCTGGATCAGTACGGCGAGGACTACGTCACGGCGGAACGGGTCATCGGCGCCCGCACCCCGCACATCGTGCTGCGGCACGTGGCGATCAACTGCGCGGCCCCGGTGCTGGTGTTCTGCACGGTGCAGGTCGCCGAGGCCATCGTCTTCGAGGCGTCGCTGTCCTTCATCGGCGCCGGTGTACGGCCGCCGGACCCGTCGTGGGGCAGTGTCATCGCGGACGGCAAGAACATGGTGCTGACCGGCGGCTGGTGGGCGACCGTCTTCCCCGGGCTGCTGATGCTGATCACCGTCCTGTCGCTGAACATCCTCTCCGAGGGCGTCTCGGACGCGTGGGCGGCTCCGGCGGCCCGTGAGGTGGCGGCGGCGCCCGAGGAGGACCGGCTGGAGGCGCCGGAGCCGAGCAGCGGTGAGGTGATCCAGCTGCCCGGCCTGGACCGGGCGGCCCAGCGGCTGCGCTCGCGGGCCCGGCCGCTGCCGGACGCGGACGGGCAGCCGGTGCTCGCGGTGGAGAACCTCGCCATCGGCTTCGAGGGCCGGCACCGGGGGGTGGACATCGTCGACGGGATCAGCTTCGAGGTGCGCCCCGGTGAGGTCCTGGGCCTGGTGGGCGAATCGGGCTGCGGCAAGTCGCTGACCGCGCTGACGATCATGGGGCTGCAGCCGAGGAACGCCCGCGTCCGGGGCCAGGTCCGCTTCAACCAGCGGGACCTGCTGGCGGAGCCGATGCGTGTGCGGCGGCGGCTGCTCGGCCACGAGATGGCGATGGTCTACCAGGACGCCCTGTCCTCTCTGAACCCGGCGATGACCATCCGCGCCCAGCTGGGGCAACTGGTGCGGCGCGGCGGCCGTCGCAGTCCGCAGGAACTGCTCACCCTGGTCGGCCTCGACCCCGAGCGCACCCTGCGCAGCTATCCGCACGAACTCTCCGGCGGCCAGCGCCAGCGGGTGCTGATCGCCATGGCCCTGTCCCGGGACCCGAAGCTGATCGTCGCCGACGAGCCGACGACCGCCCTGGACGTCACCGTGCAGGCGCAGGTCATGGAGCTGCTGCTGAGGCTGCGCGAGGAGCTGGGCTTCGCGCTGATCCTGGTCTCGCACGATCTGGCACTGGTCGCGGACGTCACCGACCGGGTGGTGGTGATGTACGGCGGGCAGATCGTGGAGACGGGCGTCACCGCCGATCTGGTGGCGGCGCCGGCCCACCACTACACGCGCGGTCTGCTCGGCAGCGTGCTGTCGCTGGAGTCGGCGGCCGAGCGCATGACGCAGATCCGGGGCGTCGTCCCCTCCCCGGCCGACTTCCCGGCGGGCTGCCGTTTCGCCGACCGCTGCACGGCGGCGAGCGAGGTGTGCCGGACGACGGCCCCCGCCCTGGCCGGTACCCGCACGCACACGGCGGCCTGCCACCATCCGGCGGTGGACCTGGTGACGACCGAGAGCGAGGCCGTGAAGTGAACGCCGTCGTCGAGGTCTCCGGCGCCCATGTCGTCCACAGGGCCCGCACCGGCGGGGTGTTCACCCGGGACCGGGTGTACGCCCTGACCGGCGCCGATCTCGCCGTGGCGCCCGGGGAGACGGTCGGGGTGGTCGGTGAGTCGGGATGCGGGAAGTCGACGCTGGCGAAGGTGCTGGTGGGCATCCAGCGGCCGGCGGCCGGGACGGTGACCTTCCACGGTCGCGACCTGTGGTCCCTGCCACCTGCCGAGCGCCGGGCGACCGTGGGCGCTAGCACCGGGATGATCTTCCAGGACCCGGCGACGGCCCTGAACCGCCGGCTGCCGGTGCGACGGATCCTGCGCGACCCACTGGACGTCCACCATCACGGTTCCAAGGCTCGACGGGACGAGCGGGTACGGGAGTTGATGGCCCTGGTCGGCCTGCCGAGGGCGCTTGCCGACGCCCTGCCCGGGCAGCTCTCCGGCGGTCAGCGACAGCGCGTCGCCATCGCCCGCGCGCTGGCGCTCGACCCCGATCTCGTGGTCGCCGACGAGCCGACGAGCGCCCTGGACGTGTCCGTGCGCGCCCAGATCCTCAACCTCCTGCTCAACCTGAAGGAGCGACTGGGCCTTGCCCTGGTGTTCGTCTCGCACGACATCCAGACCGTACGGCGGATGAGCGACCGCGTGATCACCATGTACCTGGGCCGGATCGTCGAGGAGACCCCGGCCGACCGGGTGACGGACCAGGCCCGCCATCCGTACACCCGCGCCCTGTTCTCCGCGACGCCCGGTCTGCTCGACCCGATCGACCCGATCCCGCTGACGGGGCCGGTGCCGTCGGCGACCCGGCCGCCCAGCGGCTGCCCGTTCCGCACCCGCTGCTGGAAGGCGGACGAAGTGTGCACAACCGTCATGCCGGACTTTTCGGTCGCGTCGCGCCCAGAACATCGCTACCGTTGTCACCATCCTGTGGAGGAGGACCAGTCGACCCGCGACCTGGTTCGCCAGAGTCTTCCCAGGGAGCCCTGATGACGTTTCCCACCCCGCTGACCGGTGTCGTCCCGCCCGTCTGCACGCCCCTGACCCCGGACCGCGAAGTGGACGTCCCCTCGCTGATCAGGCTGGTGGACCAGCTGGTGGAGGCGGGGGTGCACGGGCTGTTCGTGCTCGGCTCGACCTCCGAGGCCGCCTATCTGACGGACCGGCAGCGCAGGCTGGTCACCGAGACGGTGACCGGCCATGTCGCCGGTCAGCTGCCCGTCCTGGCGGGCGCGATCGACATGACGACCGCCCGGGTCCTCGACCATGTCGCCGACGCCACGGCGGCCGGCGCGGACGCGGTCGTCGTCACCGCCCCCTTCTACACCCGCACCCACCCGTCCGAGATCGCCCGCCACTTCCGGCTGATCGCGGCCCGCAGCACCGTCCCGGTCGTCGCGTACGACATCCCGGTCGCCGTCCACACCAAGCTCCCCGCCGAGCTGGTCCTGGAGCTGGCCTCCGACGGCGCGCTCGCCGGGCTGAAGGACTCCAGCGGCGACCTGGCCGCTTTCCGCGAGGTCGTCACCGGCGCCCAGCACCGCCCGGACACCACCGGTTTCGCCGTGCTCACAGGCTCCGAGCTGCTCGTCGACGCGGCGCTGGCGCTGGGCGCCGACGGTGCCGTGCCCGGTCTCGCCAACGTCGACCCGCACGGTTACGTCCGCCTCTACCGGCTGTGCCGCGCGGGCGACTGGGCCGGCGCGCGGGCCGAACAGGAGCGGCTGTGCACGCTGTTCGGCATGGTGCGGGTCGGGGACCCGGCGCGGATGGGCGGCAGCTCGTCGGCCCTCGGGGCGTTCAAGGCGGCACTGCAGCTGCGCGGCATGATCGACTGCCCGGCGACCGCCGAGCCGCAGGTCCCGCTGTCGGCGGAGGAGACCGAGCGGGTGGGCAAGTTCCTGGCGGCCGCCGGGCTGCTCTAGTGCTGTGGCCGGGAAGGCTTGCCGGGAAGCTCGCGGCGTCCGGTGCGGTGCCTCGCAAGGCGGAGCGTCACCCGCGTACTGGATGTACTCGGGTGACGCGACAACGCCGCGAGGTGCCGTGCCGGGCGTCGCGAGCCGGTGAACCTTTCCGGTCACAGCACTGGCTCAGGTCGTCGGCAGCCTGCGGAACTCGATGGTGTCGTACGTCCCGGTCGTCCCCGTCTCGTAGAGGATCCCCACGGTGCCGTGGTCGACCTGCGCCAGGTCGGAGTAGGCGGCCTTCTGCTGGGAGAGGGTCAGCGCCTTGGTGAACGTGCGCCCGCCGTCCGTGCTGCGCCACACGGCCATGGCCTGGCGGGCGGTGGGCACGGAGGGCCCGGAGAACAGCAACGGGGCGCTCGTGCCACGGAGTTGGAGGACGGAACCCTGGACCACGGGTACGTCGTCCAGGGTGGGCTGGACGGCGTAGGGGCGGTCGAGGGTCTGCGCGCCGTCTCCCGAGTAGCTGTCGAGGCGGTTGCCGGGGGTGGTGCCGTTCTGGTCTCGGGAACTGAAGTAGAGGCGACCGTCGGGGAGTTGGGCGGCGGAGGACTCGTTGGCGTTCTCGCGCCCGTCGTAGGAGGAGTCGACGAAGCCGAGCCGCCAGGTGCGGCCGCCGTTGTCGCTGTAGAGGGCGTGGGCGCCGTAGTACTTGGCCTCCTGACCGGTGTCGGTGGAGCCCTTGGGCGGGGCGGCCGAATGGTTGGCGGGGACGACCAGGCGGCCCCGGTGCGGGCCCCGGGTGAGCGCGACGGCGTGCCCGGGGCCGGTCGCGTACCAGCGCCAGTTCTTCGGCTTCACGGCGCTCGTGATGTCGTACGGCCGCGAGAAGTGCTGTCCGTCGTCCCAGCTGCGCTGCACGAACACGCGGCGGCTCTGGGCCGGGGTGACCTCGCCGCGCATGATCTGCGCCTCGGTCACGGCACCGCTGTTGTAGGAGGTGACGAGCACGACGGCGCCGGTGCGCGGATCCACCACGGGAGCGGGGTTGCCGCGGGTGTCGCCGTTGCCCGCGGCCACGACGCCGAGCGGGCCCCAGGTGCAGCCGCCGTCGGTGGAGCGTCTGAGGACGACGTCGATGTTCCCGGTGTCGCCCGCGCTGTCGTGCCGGCCCTCGGCGAAGGCGAGCACGGTGCCGCGGCGCGTGGTGACGGTGGCGGGGATGCGGTACGTGTCGTAGCCGCCCTGCCCCGCGACGTAGGGCACGGAGGAGGTGCAGCCGGGGCTCGCGACGGCGGTCTGCGCGATGCCGAGTGGAGTGAGAGGGGTGAGAAGCACGGTGGCGGTGAGGATGCTGCGGCTCAGAAAGGTCACCCGGACATGTTTCCCGGAGTCACCATCCCCGACTCGTACGCCACGATGACCAGTTGCGCCCGGTCCCGCGCCCCCAGCTTGCCCATGATCCGGCTGACGTGGGTCTTCGCGGTGAGCGGGCTCAGGCCCAGCACCTCGCCGATCTCTGTGTTGTTGAGGCCCCGTCCGACCAGGGTGAGCACCTCGCGCTCCCGGTCGGAGAGACAGTCGGGGCCGCCCGTCGCCGGGGTGGCGGCGGGGCTGCGCAGGAAGCGGGCGATGAGACGGGCCGTGGGTCCCGGGGAGAGCAGGGAGTCGCCCGCGGCCACCGTCCGGATGGCGTCGAGGAGTTCGGCCGGACGGGTGTCCTTCACCAGGAACCCGGAGGCGCCGGCGCGCAACGCCTCGACGATGTGCTCGTCGGTGTCGTAGGTGGTCAGGACGAGGACCCTGACCCCGGCGAGGTCCTCGTCGGCGGCGATGAGGCGGGTGGCCTCGATGCCGTCGAGGTCGGGCATGCGGATGTCCATCACGACGAGGTCGGCGCGCTCGCTGCGGGCCAGTGCGACCGCCTCGCGGCCGGTGCCGGCCTGTCCGACGACCTGCATGTCCTTGGCCGACTCGACGAGCATCGCGAAGGCGGCCCGCACCAGGGTCTGGTCGTCCGCGAGCAGCACACGGACGGGGCTCATCGGGCCGCCTCCAGGGGCAGTACGGCGCTCACCTCGAAGCCCTGGTGGGGCAGTCCGCCGGCGTCCAGCGTGCCGCCGACGCTGCGCGCCCTCTCCCGCATGCCGGCCAGCCCGAAGCCGGGGGTTCCGGCGGTCGGGCCCGCCCCGTCGTCGGTGACCCGGATGCGGAGGGCGCCGTCGTGTTCGGTCACGCTCACCCGGACGGAGAGGTCGTCCCGGCCGCCGTGCCGCACCGCGTTGGTGAGCGCCTCCTGCACGATCCGGTAGACGGCGGCGCCGACGGCCGGCGGCACCCCGTCGGCGCTGACGGACAGGTCCACCTCGGCGCCGGCGGCCCGGGCGGTCTCCGCCAGATCGGGCAGACCGTGCAGGCCCGGGAGGGGGTCACGGCTGTCGGGGCAGCCGGGGTCGCGCAGGACCTCCAGGGTCGTGCGGAGTTCGCCGCGGGCCGTACGGCAGGTCTCGGCGATGTCGTCGAGGGCCCGGGCCACGGCCGTGCGGTCCAGGCGGTCCGGGTCGGCGGCGAGCACATGGGCGGCCACGGAGGTCTGGACGCCGATGACGGTGATGCTGTGGGCGAGCAGGTCGTGCAGGTCCCGGGCGATGCGCAGCCGCTCCTCGGCGACGCGGCGGCGGGCCTCCTCCTCGCGGGTGCGTTCGGCGCGCTCGGCGCGTTCGACGATGGAGGAGACGTACTGGCGGTAGTAGCGGACGTCGACGCCGAAGAAGAGCACGGCGATGACCCAGCCGGACACCCGCAGCATTTCGATGGCCTGGTGGGTGTTGACGGTGAGCATGATGTTCGTGGACAAGGTCAGCACGATGATGCCGGTCAGCACCGTGCGCAGCGGGCGGCCGGTGACGGCGACCGTGTAGAGCGCGATGTACGAGGCCGGGGTGGGCGCGATGTGGTTGTAGTCGAGCGCGTGGTACGGCACCACGCAGACCGCCAGTGCCGCCAGGGCAAGGACGGGACGGGTGCGTCGCCACACGAGCGGCACATGGGCCGCGAACAGCAGGATCCAGCCGACCGCGCCGGGGACACGCCCCCCGTCGCCGAGGAGCGCGATGGCCGTGGCGAGGGCGGCGACACCGGCCGCGAGCACGGCGTCGTTGCGGGTGCGGTGCGGCGCCGTGAGCGGGTCCCGGTTGATGGCCGCCATGATCCGCTCGCCGCGGTGGGGCCGCAGGGCTGTCGTGGTTGGGTGCACGGGGTTCATCTTCCGACAGGCGGGCGCCCCTCCGGGAGGGAGGGGCGCCCGGCGGTTCACACGGGCTCGGGCTGCCGTTCGGGGCGTACCGGGTCAGGCCTCCGGGACAACCGCCCCGGCCACCAGACCCTGCGGCCGAGCGCCACGCTCGCGCTGGTGACCAGGTAGGTGCGGACGAGGAAGGTGTCGAGGAGCACACCGACCGCGATGACGAAGCCCAGTTCGACGAGTTGGACGAGGCCCATGTTCGTCAGCACCGCGAAGGTGGCGGCCAGGACGAGCCCGGCGGAGGCGATGACGCCGCCCGTGGTGCGCAGGGCGGTCAGCGCGGCGGCGGCCGGTTCGGCGCCGTTCAGCGACTCCTCGCGCATGCGGTGCATGAGGAAGATGCCGTAGTCGACGCCGAGGGCGACCAGGAACACGAAGGACAGCAGGCCGAGTCCGGGATCGGTGCCCTCGAAGCCGAGGACCGGGCCGAACACCAGTCCGCCGATGCCGAGCGCGGCACCCCACACCGCGACGACCGCCGCCACCAGCATCAGCGGCGCCACCAGGGAGCGCAGCAGGGCGATCAGGATCAGCAGGACGGAGGCGAGCACGATCGGCACGACGATGAGCCGGTCACGTGCGTTGGTGTCCTCGAGGTCGATCTGCTGGGCGCTGGGCCCACCGACGTAGGAGCCCTTCAGGGTGTCCCGGAGGTCCTTGATGGTCGCCGTCTCGGCCGCGGACTGGGGCGGGGCCGAGGCGATGACGGAGATTTCGGTCCAGCCCTCCCCGGTACGCCCCTGCTGGGCGCTCGCGACGCCGTGGGTGCCGCGGATCGCGGTGAGCGTGGCGCCTGCCCGGTCGGCCGGTGTGATGACGTCGATGGGCTGCGCGGACCGCTCGGGGTAGGCCTTGGCGAGGGTCTCCAGGGCGGCGACGGACTCGGGCTTGTCGACGAAGGAGTCCTGCTGCTTGACCGTGCCGGGCAGGTTCAGGGCGCCCAGCGCGAGCGCGCCCAGCAGGACGGCGCCGGAGGCGAGGACGGTCAGCGGGCGGCGCCCGGCGGAGCTGCCCATCGCCGCGAACAGGGACCGGCGGGCCTTGGGCGTGCTGCCGAACGCGGGCACGAGCGGCCAGAACACGCGGCGGCCGGACAGGACGAGCAGCGCGGGCAGCAGCGTCAGCATGGCGACGAGCGCGCACAGTACGCCGACCGTGCCGAGCGGACCCATGCCGCGGCTGGAGTTGAGGTCGGCGGCGAGCAGGCACAGCAGGCCGGCGGCGACCGTGCCCGAGGACGCGAGCACGGCGGGCCCGCAGCCGCGCAGGGCCGCGCGCATCGCGTCGTACGGCCGCTCGTGGCGCCGTAGCTCCTCGCGGTAACGGGAGACGATCAGCAGGGCGTAGTCGGTGCCGGCGCCGAAGACCAGGACGGTCATGATGCCGGTGCTCTGTCCGGAGACGGTCGTGCCGAAGGCCTGGTGGAGGCCGTAGGCGACGCCCGTGGACAGGTAGTCGGCCATGCCGACGACGACCAGCGGGACCAGCCACAGCAGCGGGCTGCGGTAGATGAGGATGAGCAGGATCGCGACGACGGCGACGGTCGTGTAGAGCAGGGGCCCGCCGAGGGACTGGTAGACGTCGGAGGCGTCGGTGGACAGGGCGCCGGGACCGCCGACCTGGACGGTCAGCCCGTCCTGGTCGTGCGCGACGCCACGGACGTCGTCGACGAGGGCGTCGCGCTTCTTCTCGTCGGTGCCCGGCTCGTTGCTGGCGACCGGGTACATGACGGTGGTGCCGTCGCGGGACGGCACGGCCCGCGGGGTGCCGGTCAGCTCGTGCCGCCCGGCGACGGTCTCGACCTGCCGGGCCGCGGTCTGCCGGTCGGCGGCGGTGAGCCCGCCGTCGCGGTGGTAGACGAGGACCAGCTCGGTCGTCTGGCCGCCGGGCAGCTGGTCCTGGATCTTGGCGACCTGGGTGGAGTCGGCACTCGCGGGCAGGTAGTCGGTGACCCGGTCGTGCTGGACGTCGCCGAGCTTCGAGGCGAACGGCGAGACGACGGCCAGGACGCCGATCCACAGTGCGAGCAGCAGCCAGGGGATGGCGCGTCGTCGTGTACGTGTCGTTTCTGCGGCCCCCATGGAAACGGGCCCTCCCTCCGGCGGGGTTGTCTGGATGCGTGTCCAGACTTCCGGTGCGGCGGGCCGGAATCGTCGCGCGGGAGGGCGAGTTCGGGGGTACTGCGCCGGGCGCTCGCCGGGCCGGACTACTCCCCGGGGAGTATCAGGACGGGGTACGCGCGGCGGCCAGCAGCCGGGCCACGTCGTCGGAGCAGATGGTGAGCGCGGCGCCGACGGTGGTGAGGACGTCGCGTTCGGCGGGGGTGTAGGGGGCATCGGCGAGGGCGATGCGGGCGGCCTGGAGAAGGATCGACTCGCGGCCGGCCGGAGCGAGGTGCGGCGCGAGGGGGTCGAGGGCCTCGTGCAGCTCTATCGCCAGCCCCGCGCCGGACGGCTGGTCGAGCACCCGGCCGGTGTCCGCGGCCAGCGCCTCCACGAGGGCGGCGAGCTGCTCCTCGCTGCAGTCGGCGAACCCGGCCGCGCGGACGGTGCTCACGGCCGCCTCCAGGGCCGTACGGGCGCAGCTGCCGCCCGCGGCCAGGACGGCCAGGGCGACGGTGTGCACGGCGTCGCGGAGCATCGCGGAGAAGCGGGAGGTGGTCGGGTGGTCGAGGACGTCGGTGCCGAAGTGGTGGCGGCATGCCGCACACTCGACCACGGGTCCGGTGGTGCCGCGTGGCAGGACAGGCACACCGAGGACGGTGAAGCGCCGGCGGCCGGTCAGCCGCTGGTAGTTGCGGTCGCCTCCGCAGCCCGGGCAGAAGAACTCGCCGTCTCCCCCGGGCGTCCATGCGGTGCGGATGCCCAGGAAGCGCGCAGCCCTGGTGGCACGGCCGTCTCGTCCCCGTACTGGCAGCACGTCGCACCTCCGTAGCCCCGCGGCAACATCGCCGCGCTGGCGTGATGTTAGCCACATTACGGAGGCGGAGTCAGTACCCCGGACGAGACCTTTCCGTGACCTCTACGGCCCGGTGGCCGATAACCGACGGGGCCCAGACCGCCGCATGCGGCGGTCTGGGCCCCGAAATGCCCGGTCAGAAGGGGTCAGCGGGCCGCGCGGTTCACCGCGGAGACGACCGCCTTCAGCGACGCACGCGTCGTGTTCGCGTCGATGCCGATGCCCCACAGAACCTTGTCGCCGATCGCACATTCGATGTAGGAGGCGGCCTGCGCGGAGGCGCCCTCGCTCATCGTGTGTTCCTGGTAGTCCAGCAGGCGTACGTCGACGCCGATGGACTGCAGGGCGTCGAAGAAGGCCGAGATCGGACCGTTGCCGGAGCCGGTGAGGACGGTGTCCTCACCGTCGACGGTGGCCTCGACGGTCAGCGTGTCCACGCCGTCGGTGTCCGTGGTCGACTGACCCTTGCGGACCTGGATACGGCCCCACGGGTTCTCGGGGTTGGGCAGGTATTCGTCCTGGAAGACCGTCCAGATCTCGCCCGGCGTGATCTCGCCGCCCTCGGCGTCCGTCTTCGCCTGGATGAGCTTCGAGAACTCGATCTGCATCCGGCGCGGCAGGTCCAGCTTGTGGTCGTTCTTCAGGACGTAGGAGATACCGCCCTTGCCGGACTGCGAGTTGACGCGGATGACGGCCTCGTAGGAGCGGCCGACGTCCTTCGGGTCGATCGGCAGGTACGGCACGGCCCACTCCAGGTCGTCGACCGTGACGCCCTTGGCCTCCGCGTCGACCTCCATCGCGTCGAAGCCCTTCTTGATGGCGTCCTGGTGGGAGCCGGAGAAGGACGTGTAGACCAGGTCGCCCACGTACGGGTGGCGCGGGTGGACCTCCATCTGGTTGCAGTACTCCCACGTACGACGGATCTCGTCGATGTCGGAGAAGTCGATCTGCGGGTCGACGCCCTGCGAGAACAGGTTCATGCCCAGGGTGACCAGGTCGACGTTGCCGGTGCGCTCACCCTGTCCGAACAGACAGCCCTCGATGCGGTCGGCGCCGGCCATCAGCGCCAGCTCGGCCGCCGCCACGGCCGTACCGCGGTCGTTGTGCGGGTGGACCGACAGGCAGACGTACTCGCGGCGGGACAGGTTGCGGTGCATCCACTCGAAGCGGTCCGCGTGCGTGGACGGGGTGGAGCGCTCGACGGTGGCGGGCAGGTTGAGGATGATCTCGCGGCCGGGGCCCGGCTGGTAGACGTCCATGACCGCCTCACAGACCTCCAGCGCGAAGTCCAGCTCGGTGTCGGTGAAGATCTCCGGCGAGTACTGGTAGCCGAACTCCGTCTCCGGGCCCAGCAGCTTCTCGGCGTACTCCATGACCAGCCGGGTGCCGTCGACGGCGATCTGCTTGATGTCGTCCTTGGAGCCGCGGAAGACGACCCGGCGGAAGACCGGGGCGGTGGCGTTGTACAGGTGGACGGTGGCCCGGCGGGCGCCCTTCAGGGACTCCACGGTCCGCTCGATCAGGTCCTCGCGGGCCTGGGTCAGGACGGAGATCGTCACGTCCTCGGGGATCGCGCCCTCTTCCTCGATGATCGAGCGCACGAAGTCGAAGTCGGTCTGGCCGGAGGCGGGGAAGCCGACCTCGATCTCCTTGTAGCCCATGTTGACCAGCTGGTCGAACATCCGGCGCTTGCGCTCGGGCGACATGGGGTCGATCAGGGCCTGGTTGCCGTCGCGCAGGTCCGTGGAGAGCCAGCGGGGGGCGACGGTGATCCGCTTGTCGGGCCAGGTGCGGTCCGGGATGTCGACCTGGTCGTATCGGCCGTACTTGTGGATCGGCATGGAACTGGGCTGCTGGCGGTTCGCCATGATCGCGTGGGCTCCTCGAGAAGGGCGGGTGTCCGGTGGTCCGGTGTTTCCCGTGTCCGGAAGGACGGCCGACGACGCAACGCCAAGCTCCGCGGGGAGGGAGTCGGCCTCGACTACAGGCCCTCGCCGCGGCAGCTAAGGAGAAGCAGCCCGAAATGCATGATGCTCCGCAGCCTAGCCGAGCCGCGCCGGATGCGCGGGCCCGTATCAGTATGCGGGACCCGAAAGATAAAAAGAATAATCCGGGCAAAAAGGTGCGCCATACCACTCTCCGCCACCGGCGCAGGGCGAATATCCCCGTATTTCACCAATCATGGTTGCGGGTAGTGACAGAAAAGTAACTCAGTGCAATGGTGCGAGGCATGACGACCAACGGGGGCTTCCAGCCCGTCTTCTGCACCATCGTGCCGCCACACGTCCTCGACAAGCTCGCCCAGCACGAGGACTCCGCCCTGGCCGACCCCGCCCGCCGGACCCTGGAGCGCGACGCCTACGAGCGCACCCACCGCCGCCTGACCACGGTCCTCGGCGCATCCGCCGCCGCCCCGCCCGCGGGCGCCGCCGCCGATCAGCCGCACCGCACGGTCTACGACGCCGGGCACACCCAGGACCTGCCCGGCGAGAAGGTCCGCGCGGAGGGCTCCGAGCCCGGCCAGGACGCCACCGTGAACCGCGCATACGCCGGTCTGGGCGCCACCTTCGACCTCTATCTGAAGGCCTACGGCCGCGACTCCATCGACGGCGGGGGCCTGCCGCTCGACGCGACCGTCCACTTCGGCGAGAACTACGACAACGCCTTCTGGAACGGCGAGCAGATGGTGTTCGGCGACGGGGACAACGAGATCTTCCTCGACTTCACCATCCCGGTCGACGTCATCGGCCACGAGCTGACCCACGGTGTCACCCAGTACACGGCGAACCTCACCTACTTCGGCCAGCCCGGCGCGCTCAACGAGTCGCTCTCGGACGTCTTCGGCTCGCTGATCAAGCAGTACTCGCTGGGCCAGACAGCCGCCGAGGCCGACTGGCTGATCGGCGCCGGCCTGCTCGCGCCGGGCGTCAGCGGCAGCGCGCTGCGCTCGATGAAGGCACCGGGCACGGCGTACGACGACGACGTCCTCGGCAAGGACCCGCAGCCCGCGACGATGGACGACTACGTGAAGACCGGCCGCGACAACGGCGGCGTGCACCTCAATTCCGGCATCCCCAACCACGCCTTCTACCTGGCCGCGACCGCCCTCGGCGGCAACGCCTGGGAGCGGGCCGGGCAGATCTGGTACGACGTGCTGACCGGCGGCGAGCTGCCGACGCAGGCGAGTTTCGCGGACTTCGCGAAGCTGACGGCCGCGGCGGCGAAGGCCCGCTTCCAGGAGGGCGAGGAACTGCAGGCCGTCCTGAAGGCGTGGGAGCAGGTCGGGGTGCGGACGGCCTAGTTCCGTACTACACAGGGACCCATGCGGATTCAGGTGAAGCGCACGGGCGGGTTCGCGGGCATCGAGCGGTACGCCGAGGTGGACACCTCGGGCCGGCCCGACGCCCATGAGTGGCATGCCCTGGCCGAGCAGGCGGTGGCCGCCGGCCGGGGCACGCCCCCCGTCGGCGTGCCGGACGGCTTCAGCTACCAGATCACTGTGGACGGGAAGACGGTGTACGCGGCGGACCCGCGGCTGACCGGGGAACAGCGCAAGCTCATCACGCGCGTCCTCAAAGAGGGGGCGTAACTTCCGGTTCATGCCTGGGCGTTGACTTCCATTACCGTCGGTAAAGATGATCCCACCCATGGTGACGAACGCGATACCTCGGTTCCCGGCCGGTTTCCTGTGGGGCGTGTCGACCTCGGCGCACCAGATCGAGGGCGCGGCGGACGAGCGCGAGCCGTCCGTGTGGGACGCGTTCACGGCCGAGCCGGGACGGGTGAAGGACGGCTCGACGGCGGCGGTGGCCTGCGACCACTACCACCGCTACCCGGAGGACGTAACGCTCCTGGCCGGGCTGGGCGTGGACGCGTACCGCTTCTCCGTCTCCTGGCCGCGGGTGAACTCCCCGAAGGGCCTGGACTTCTACGACCGTCTGGTGGACGAGCTGTGCACGGCGGGCGTCCGCCCTGTGCCGACCCTCTTCCACTGGGACCTGCCGCTCGGCCTCGACTGGCTGGAGCGGGACACGGCGTCGAGGTTCGCCGAGTACGTGGCGCTGGTCGCGACCCGGCTCGGTGACCGCGTCACCAAGTGGATCACCCTCAACGAGCCTGCCGAACACACCCTGCTGGGTCACGCGCTGGGTGCGCACGCGCCGGGCCGACGGCTGCTGTTCGACGCCCTGCCGGTGGCCCACCACCAGCTCCTCGCCCACGGCCTGGCGGTACGGGCCCTGCGCGCGGCCGGCGCGGCCGACATCGGCATCGCCAACTCGCACGGGCCGACGTGGGCGGCCTCGCCGGACCCTGCGGACATGGAGGCGGCCGCCTTCTACGACCTCCTGCTCAACCGCCTCTTCGCCGAACCGATCATTCTCGGTGAATACCCCGAAGGCATCGGTGAGTCGATGCCCGGGGATGTCGAGTCGGACCTCGAGGTCATCGCCGAGCCGATCGACTGGTACGGCGTCAACTATTACGCCCCGACCCGGGTGGGCGCCCCGCAGGGCACGGAGATCGAGTTCGGCGGTCTGCCGATCCCGGCCGAACTCCCCTTCTCCGTCCGGGAGATCGAGGACCGCCCGGTGACCGACTTCGGCTGGCCGGTCGTCCCGGAGGCCCTGACGGAGCTGCTCACCGGCTTCCGCGACCGCTACGGCGACCGGCTCCCGCCGGTCGTCATCACCGAGAACGGCTGCTCGTACGAGGGCCTCGACGACCAGGACCGGATCGCCTATCTGGACGGCCACATAAGGGCATTGCACCGGGCTGTCGAGGCAGGGGTGGACGTGCGCGGCTACTTCGTCTGGTCGCTGCTCGACAACTTCGAGTGGGCGGAGGGGTATGCGCGCCGGTTCGGTCTGGTCCACGTGGACTACTCGTCGCTGGAACGGACGCCGAAGGCGTCGTACCGCTGGTTCCGGGACGTGCTGCGGGCGCAGGGATGACCACGGCCGAATCGCTCCCCGGTGCTCTGGCCGAGCCCGTCGAGCCGGTGGGCCGGGGCTGGACGGCCGCGCTCTCGCTCGCCAACGGGGCCATCTGGGTGGGCTGGTTCGGCCCGCTGCAGATCCTGCTCGCCTCCCAGGCCGAGGATTTCGCGCCCGGCTCCGGCATGTCCAAGGAGACGACGCTGGCCTGGGTGACCGGCGTGGGCGCGGTGGTGTCGCTGGTCGCCAACCCGCTGTTCGGCGCGCTGTCGGACCGCACGACCGCGCTCCTGGGCCGCCGTACTCCGTGGATCGTGGCCTGTGCGGCGGGCGGCGCGCTCTCGCTGCTGCTGCTGCTCGCGGACGCCGGCGGGGTGTGGACGATGACGCTGGGCTGGTGCCTGGTTCAGCTCACCCTGAACGCGGCGTTCGCGGCGGTGACGGCCGCGGTGCCGGACCGGGTTCCGCGGCTCCAACGGGGCGCGGTGGGCGGCTGGTTGGGGGCGGCGCAGATCCTGGGCGTGGTCGTCGGGACGGGACTGGCGACGGCGACGGGCGGGATCGGGGCCGGGTACGCGGCGTGCGCGGTGTTCACGGCGGTGGGCGTGCTGCCGTACGTGCTCCGGTACCCGGATCTGCGATTGCCGGTGGCGGACCGGCCGTCCGGTCACCAGGGTCAGCATGGTGGTGCTCCTTTAGTCCCGGCCGGCTTCGGCCGACGGCGCGGGCACCGGGAGAGACCTTCCGATCAGGGGACCGGCACTCCCTGGATAAGCCGGGCGGGCTCGGTCACGCTGGAGAGGTGAACCGGACCGAACTCGCCGACTTCCTGCGCCGCGGCCGCGGCCGCGCCCGCCTCGACCCGGCCGACGTGGGCCTGACCCCGGGCGCCCGCCGCCGCACCCCCGGGCTGCGCCGCGAGGAGGTGGCGACGCTGGCCGGGATGTCGGTGGACTACTACACGCGTCTGGAGCAGTCGCGGGGCCCGCGCCCGTCACGCCAGATGCTGACGGCGCTGGCTCGTGCCCTGCGCCTGACGGACGACGAGCGGGACCACCTGTTCCACCTGGCGGACGAGGAACCACCTCGCCACGAGACGACGTCGAGCCACGTCCGCCCGGGGCTGTTGCTCGTCCTGGACCGTCTGCACGACGCACCGGCGCAGGTGATCACGGACCTGGGTGACGTCCTCGCCCAGAACGCGATGGCAAGGGCGCTGACGGGCGACGCGTCCGCCCGCCCGGCCCGCTACCGCAACATGGTCCGCCGCTACTTCCTCGACCCGTCGGCACGCGCACAGTTCCCACCGGAGGACCGCGAGGAACACGCACGCCAGCAGGTGGCCAACCTGCGCGCGGTGTCGGCGTCCCGCCCGGCCGACCCCGAACCGGCCGCACTGGTTGCCGAACTGCGCGAGCACAGCGAGGAGTTCGCCGCCCTGTGGGCGGACCACGAGGTGGCGATACGCCGAGCCTCGACCAAACGCTTCCTCCACCCGGTCGTGGGCCTGCTGGAACTGGACTGCGAGGTCCTCCTCAGCGCGGAAGCCCACCAACGCCTGATCATCCACACGGCCCGCCCCGGCACGGCCTCCCACGAACGCCTCGAACTGCTGCGAGTGGTGGGCCTGCAGGACATGTCCACACCGACGGCCCGCTCCTGACCCGACGAAACCGCAGCCGGGTGGGCAGCCACGCAGTGTCCGGTCCCGAGGACGACGCGATCATTCAGCACATGACGGGGCGATTCTGGAAAATGCGAGGCGGACGGTAGTGGCAGAACAGATCTATTCCGTTCCGGAGAGCGTGCTCGCGCGTGAGGTCTTCGGCCCGCTCGGGGGCGTGGTGGAGGTCGGCGCGGTGAACTCGACGCACACCTGGAGTCTCGCCGACGTTTCGGTGGGCGACTTCCTGGCCCGGCGGCAGGAGGACGTGGAACGCCTGCTCTGCGACGTCCGGTCCGTCTGCCGCTTCTGTGACTCGGCCATGGCGATCGTCGACGAGCTGGGACGGTTCACCACGAGGTGCCTGCGGCGTTCCTGCTCCTGTGGTCCGCGGGCGTCACGGGGGTCCCGCAGCCGCTCGAGGGGCTGGAGGAACCATCGATGGTGCGACGCATGTGCCGCATGGCCGCGGATCTGCACCTCGTCAACGTCCTGCAGGCCTTGATCACCGCGGCCATCACGGTCGGTACGGAGACCCGCTCGGGCGCTGCCGGAATCGCCCGGATCCTCGGCATCGCCTCCGACCTGGCCGACCCGGGGGGCGCAAGCGCTCCCGCACTGGTCTTCCGCATGTGGCGGGTTGCCCACCTCCCCGGCATCCTCCGCCCCGATTCGGACGCGCCCGAGGTCGGGAAGGCGGAGTTCCGGGCGTACGACCAGGCGCTGGAGGAGCTGCTCGAGACCGTCTGACGTTATGGCGATGCCGGACCGACGGGTTCCCGGCACCGCGACCCGGACACGACGTCGGTTGTACGGTTCCGAGGCTCAGAACCCCAGTCGCCGCAGCTGCTTGGGATCCCGCTGCCAGTCCTTCGCCACCTTCACGTGGAGGTCCAGGAAGACCGGTGTTCCCAGCAGCGCCTCGATCTGCTTGCGGGACTTGATGCCGACGTCCTTCAGGCGCTTGCCCTTGGGGCCGATGATGATGCCCTTCTGGCTGGGGCGTTCGATGTAGAGGTTGGCGTGGATGTCCAGGAGGGGGCGGTCGGCCGGGCGGTCCTCGCGGGGGAGCATCTCCTCCACGACCACCGCGATCGAGTGCGGCAGCTCGTCGCGGACGCCCTCCAGCGCCGCCTCGCGGATCAGCTCGGCCACCATGACCTGCTCGGGCTCGTCCGTGAGGTCGCCCTCGGGGTAGAGCGCCGGGCCCTCCGGGAGGAGGGGGATCAGGAGGTCCGCCAGGAGGTCCACCTGCTTGGACCCCACCGCCGACACCGGGACGATCTCCGCCCACTCGAAGCCCAGCTCCTTGCCCAGCTGGTCGATCGCGATCAGCTGCTCGGCCAGGGCCTTGGAGTCGACCAGGTCCGTCTTGGTGACGATCGCCACCTTCGGGGTCTTGCGGATCCCCGCCAGTTCCTTCGCGATGAAGCGGTCGCCCGGACCGATCTTCTGGTCCGCCGGGAGGCAGAAGCCGATCACGTCGACCTCGGCCCACGTCGTACGGACCACGTCGTTCAGGCGCTCGCCCAGCAGCGTGCGCGGCTTGTGCAGGCCAGGCGTGTCGACCAGGATCAGCTGGGCGTCGGGGCGGTGCACGATGCCCCGTACCGTGTGCCGCGTCGTCTGCGGCCGGTTGGACGTGATCGCCACCTTCTGCCCGACCAGAGCGTTCGTGAGGGTGGACTTGCCCGCGTTGGGACGGCCCACGAAGCAGGCGAAGCCGGCACGGTGGACGGCCTCGGCCGGCTGCTCGGATGACTGGGTACGAACGCTCATGGCGTTCATTGTCCCTGATCCACGAGGCCCGGCCGCACCACCGCGCACACGGTGAGATTCCGGAAACCCGCCCACGACGAAACGTCACGGAAGCACACCCCTGCGCGATCGGAGCTCCGAAGCGGTGACTCCCTGGCACCGGCCCACACCGGTGGAGACCGAATGGGCGCCGCCTCCTCCGGTTCGCCCGGCCTGGACCTTACGGTGCACGCCGGGACGGCCTACGATCGTCGTCCCCTCCGTGATCAACTCCGTCCAGAAGGTCGAGCCGCAGGCATGAAGCTCATCACCGCGATCGTCAAGCCCCACCGCCTCGACGCGGTCAAGGCCGCGCTCCAGGAGCTGGGCGTGCACGGTCTGACCGTGACCGAGGCCAGCGGGTACGGCCGTCAGCGCGGCCATACCGAGGTGTACCGGGGTGCCGAGTACCGGGTGGACCTGGTGCCCAAGGTGCGGATCGAGGTCGTCGTCGAGGACGCGGACTCCGACGCCGTGATCGACGCGATCGTCAAGGCCGCGCAGACGGGGAAGATCGGCGACGGCAAGGTGTGGGCGCTGCCCGTCGAGACGGTCGTACGGGTCCGGACGGGCGAACGCGGCCCCGACGCGCTCTGAGCCGCGGACCGGCGGGCCGGCGGGCCTGAACGCTCGGTCGGACACGAGCGGCCCCGGCAGCCGCGGGGCTGCTCCCCAGGTCCGGTCAGCCCGCCGTGACCGTGGCCCGTACCGCTCCGTCGAGCCCCGCCACCAGTACCGGCGTCGCAGGACCGCCCAGGTCGCGTACGGCCGCCAGGTCGGCCTCGGACGCCGTCTCCGCCTCCGTCACCACCGCCGCCGCCTCCAGCGACTTCGCCCCGGACGCCACCGCCATCGCCACCGCCGTCTGCAGGGCGCTGAGCTTGAGGGAGTCGAGGGTCACGGTCCCGGCGACGTACGTACGGCCCGTCTCGTCCCGTACGGCCGCGCCCTCGGGCACGCCGTTGCGGGCCCGTGCGGAGCGGGCCAGGGTGACGATCTTGCGGTCCTCCGGGGCGAGCCCGTTGCTGTCGGTCATGCCCCGAGCATACGGAGCACCGCCCCGCTCACCCCGCCACGGGGTACATCGCCCCGCGCCGCCCCTCCGGCGTGGCCAGCCACTCCAGTTTCGCCGCGGTGTTCGCCTCGTCCAGCGGGGTGTGCGGCACGATCGTCAGGCCGGGGCGGGCCGGCACCTTCATCGCCGTCGACTCCACACACGGCAGACCGGCCCGCGGATGGTCCAGTTCCGTGCGGATCTGCCCGGCGTCCTCGATGTCGCGCTCGGCCCACAGCGTCGCGAACTCGGAGCTCACCTCGGTCAGTTGGGCAAGCAGTGCCTGGAAGCCCTCGTCGTCGGGACGGGCCGAACTGGCGGCCCGGAACTGCGCGACGACGGTACGGCGTTGCACTCCCAGCTCTTGGACCGGGAGCGGTACAGCGAGTCGGGGTCGGTGTGGCTCGCCACGGCGGCCGTGTCGCTGGCGAGCATGTGCCACCTGGGCGCGATCATCTCCTACGGCCTGACGGCCACGTCGGGCGTCCCGGACGAGGAACAGGGCCTGGCCACGGGCCTGGTGACCCCGGCGCAGCAGACCGGCATCACCGTCGGCATCCCGCTGCTCGGCGTGCCGGCCACGACCTCGGACGATCTGCTGTCGGGCGTCCACACGGTGCCGGCGCTGGACGCGGTGATCGTGCCCGCGGCGGCGGTGCTGGTGGCGCTGGGCCTGGGAAACCGTTCAGGGGCGGTCGAGGCGGAGCCGGTCGGCGCGCGGCAGCCCGGCGACGACGAGGTCGTACGAGTCCTCGACGAGCTCCCGGATCAGGCGGTCCGGGAGCTCGCCGTCCACGGTGACCGTGTTCCAGTGGCGCTTGTTCATGTGCCGGCCCGGGACGATCAGCCCTTCGTGCTCGGCGCGCAGCCGGATCGCGTCCTCCGGGTCGCACTTGAGGTTCACCGTCAGCGGGCGCGCGTCCAGGCTCGTCAGCGCGAACATCTTGCCCTGGACCTTGAAGACCGACGTCTCCGGATCGAACGGAAAGTCCTCCACGACCGCGTTGAAGGAAAGGCAGAGGGAGCGCAGCCGGTGCGGGGTCACTCGGGCGCCTCCTCCGGGGGTTCGGCCGGGCCGATCGGTTCCACCAGGACGGTCACGATCTTGTTCCGGCGGCCCGCCGCGGCCTCCGCCGTGAGGCGCAGTTCGCGGCCGTCCGGCAGGTCGACGACCGCGGAGGCCCCGGCGATCGGCACCCGGCCCAGCGCCTTGGCGAGCAGTCCGCCGACGGTCTCCACGTCCTCGTCGTCGTACTCCTCGAGGCCGTACAGCTCGCCGAGGTCGGTGATGTCGAGGCGGGCGGTGACCCGGTACCGGTCGTCGCCCAGCTCCTCCACGGGCGGCAGTTCGCGGTCGTACTCGTCGGTGATCTCGCCGACGATCTCCTCGAGGATGTCCTCGATGGTGACGATGCCGGCCGTGCCGCCGTACTCGTCGATGACGACGGCGACGTGGTTGCGCTCCTTCTGCATCTCGCGCAGCAGGTCGCCCGCGTTCTTGGTGTCGGGCACGAAGAACGCGGGACGCATGGCCGTGGACACCAGGTCGTTCTCGGCGTCGCGGCTGATGTGCGTCTTGCGGACCAGGTCCTTCAGATACACCATCCCGACGATGTCGTCCTCGCTCTCGCCCGTCACCGGGATGCGGGAGAAGCCGGAGCGCAGGGCGAGCGTGAGGGCCTGGCGGATGGTCTTGTAGCGCTCGATGACGATCAGGTCGGTGCGCGGGACCATGACCTCCCGCACGAGGGTGTCGCCGAGTTCGAAGACCGAGTGCACCATGCGGCGCTCCTCGTCCTCGATCAGCGACTCCTGCTCGGCGAGGTCGACCAGGGCGCGCAGCTCGGCCTCGGACGCGAACGGACCACGGCGGAAGCCCTTGCCGGGGGTGAGCGCGTTGCCGATGAGGATCAGCAGCGACGGGATCGGCCCCATGACCCGGGCGAGCGGCAGCAGCACGTACGCCGCGGCCGTCGCCGTGTTCAGCGGGTGCTGGCGGCCGATGGTGCGCGGGGAGACGCCGACGGCGACGTACGACACGAGGACCATGACGGCGATGGCGACCAGGAGCGCCTCGGCCGTGCTGTCGGAAAACTCCTGGAGACAGGCGTAGGTGACCAGCGCGGCGGCGGCCATCTCGCAGGTCACGCGGACCAGCAGCGCCACGTTGAGATAGCGCGTGGGGTCGGCGGCGACCTGCGCGAGCTTCGCGCTGCCGCGCCGCCCGGACTTGACGGCCTCCTCGGCGCGGAAGCTGGAGACGCGCGCGATGCCGGCCTCGGCGCAGGCGGCGAGCCAGGCCACGACGACGAGTGCGATTGCACCGACGACGATCTGCGGATTCATACGGGACCGGTCCGGCTACGAGACCGTCGGCGCCGGGGACGGACCGGTCAGGCCCTTCTCCGCCCGCCAGCCGTCCACGATGGCGGCCTGGAGGCCGAACATCTCGGCCTTCTCGTCCGGTTCCTCGTGGTCGTAGCCGAGCAGGTGCAGCACACCGTGGACGGTGAGCAGTTGGAGCTCCTCGTCCATGGTGTGCTGCGTCGGCGCCTCGGCGCCCTGCTTGGCGGCGACCTCGGGGCACAGCACGATGTCGCCGAGCAGCCCCTGCGGCGGCTCGTCGTCGTCCTTGGCGGGCGGGCGCAGCTCGTCCATCGGGAAGGACATGACGTCGGTCGGCCCGGGCAGGTCCATCCACTGGATGTGCAGCTGCTCCATGGCGTCGGCGTCCACGACGATCACCGAGAGCTCGGAGAGGGGGTGGATGCGCATCCGCGCGAGCGCGTAGCGGGCGATGTCGAGGATCGCCTGCTCGTCGACCTCGGTTCCGGACTCGTTGTTGACGTCGATCGACATGGTGGCGCCGTGTCTCTACTTCCCCTTGTGCCCGGACCTGCCCCGGCCGCCCTTGTGGGTGCCGTTCTCGGTGCCGTGCGTGCTGTCGTACTTCTCGTACGCGTCGACGATACGGCCCACCAGCTTGTGCCGTACGACATCGTGGGAGGAGAGGCGGGAGAAGTGGACGTCGTCGAGGCCCTCCAGGATGTCCTGCACCTGCCGGAGGCCGGACTTGGTGCCGTTCGGCAGGTCGACCTGGGTCACGTCACCGGTGATGACGATCTTCGAGTCGAAGCCGAGGCGGGTGAGGAACATCTTCATCTGCTCGGGGCTCGTGTTCTGGGCCTCGTCCAGGATGATGAAGGCGTCGTTGAGCGTACGGCCGCGCATGTAGGCCAGCGGCGCGACCTCGATCGTGCCCGCCGCCATCAGGCGCGGGATGGAGTCGGGGTCGAGCATGTCGTGCAGCGCGTCGTACAGCGGGCGCAGATAGGGGTCGATCTTCTCGTAGAGCGTGCCGGGCAGGAAGCCCAGGCGCTCGCCGGCCTCGACCGCGGGACGGGTCAGGATGATGCGGTTGACCTGCTTGGACTGCAGGGCCTGCACCGCCTTGGCCATGGCGAGATAGGTCTTGCCGGTGCCCGCGGGGCCGATGCCGAAGACGATCGTGTGCTTGTCGATCGCGTCGACGTACCGCTTCTGGTTGAGGGTCTTGGGGCGGATCGTGCGGCCGCGCGAGGAAAGGATGTTCTGCGTCAGAACCTCGGCCGGGGTTTCCGCCGGGCCCTCCCCGTCCTCACTCGCCCGCAGCATCGCGATCGAGCGTTCCACTGCGTCCTCCGTCATCGGCTGTCCGGTGCGGAGCACCAGCATCATCTCGTCGAACAGGCGCTGGACGAGCGCGACTTCACCCGGCTCGCCGACCGCGCTGATCTCATTGCCCCGGACATGGATGTCGGCCGCCGGGAAGGCCTTCTCGATCACGCGCAGGAGGGAATCGCCGGATCCCAGGACGGTGACCATCGGGTGCTGTGCGGGGACCGTGAACTGTGCTCTCGCCTGCCCCTGCGCGGGGGTGTGAGCTGTGGGTGTCTGAGTCATGGGCCGGCGCTTAAGGCCTGCGGTTCCTCCTCGTCACGGCCGCGTAGCTGAGGGCGGCCTCGCGATTCAAGGGTACGACGGTGCACCGACAACGCCGTAGGCCTTTTCCGTATGCTCACGGCATCACGCGCCACACCCGTGACGGGCTCCGGCCGCCTCGGACGGAACGCCGGCAGCCTGCACCGCTCGGCGGGCGCCCAGGGCGGGCCCGCTCCAGCAGCACCACACACCGCTCACCGACCACCCCGCAGCCGAACGCCACACCCGCGAAGAAACCCCCACAGCCTACGCCGAACGCCGGAAGCCGATCGTCGGCACCGCCCGGCGCAGTGGCCAGGGCCGTGCCGGTTCCTCCGGGACCAGACGCTCAAGAAAGGCGTACCGGCGCAGGGCGGCCGGGTCCTGGCCCGGCACGGACTGCACCCTGCGCCACCACGCGCCGATCTCGGTCCAGCCGGGGGCCGACAGGGAGCCGCCGAACTCCTGGACGGACAGCGCGGCGGTGAGCCCGGCGAAGGCCAGCCGGTCCGCCAGCGGCCAGTCGGCGAGGGTGCCGGTGACGAAGCCCGCGACGAACACGTCCCCGGCGCCGGTCGGGTCGAGGGCCTCCACGGCGATGGCGGGGACCTCGGCGGTCTCGCCGGTGCGGCGGTCGACGGCGTAGGCGCCCTCGGAGCCGAGGGTGACCACGGCGAGCGGCACGTACTCGGTCAGGGCGTGGGCGGCGGCGCGCGGGGAGTCGGCGCTGGTGTAGCGCATGGCCTCCGTCGCGTTCGGCAGGAACGCCTCGCAGTGTTCGAGGTCGGCGAGTCCCGACAGGTCCCACGCGCCCGTGTCGTCCCAGCCGACGTCGGCGAAGATACGCGCGCCCTTGCGGGCGGCCTGGGCGATCCAGGGAGCGCGCCGGCCAGGGGTCAGGGAGGCGACGGCGGCCCGCGCGCACGGCGGGCACTCCGGGCCCCCGTCCTCGCCGAAAACGGCCTCCATGGGCGGCTCGTGGCCGTGGGAGACCATCGTGCGCTCACCCTCGTACGCCATGGAGACGGTGACCGGGGAGTGCCAGTCGGGCACCGTGCGCGACGGGGACAGGTCGATGCCCTCCCCCCGGGCGAGCGCGTCCCAGCAGTACTCGCCGTAGTGGTCGTCGCCGAAGGCCGCCGCCAGGGACGTCCTCAGTCCCAGCCGGGCCAGCGCGGCGGCCATGTTCGCCACACCGCCCGGGCTCGACCCCATCCCGCGTGCCCAGGACTCGGTCCCGCGCACCGGGGCGGAGTCGAGCCCGGTGAAGATGATGTCCAGGAAGACCGTTCCCGTGAGGTAGACGTCCCAGGGCGGATCGTCCGGCGTGCGCAGGCCCGCCAGCGGGTCGACATGGGTCTGACAGACAGCTGCCTCGGCGACGTACTCCGGTTCCTCTCCGGCGAACGCTTTGGACGCGGTCACGGTGCGCTCCCTGACGTGGTACGGATCTGGCCAGTCTGCACCACACCACGCACAGTGAGCGTCCGCTCACGTCGAACGGCCCCGTACTCCGAGTTCGGGCCGCTGACCCAGCCGGCGGCGATCGCGAACAGCCACGGGAACCGCGGCCGGCAGTCCCACCTGGAAGCGGTAGGCGACGAGGCCGAGGACGACGGAGAACACGCCCTCGACGAAGAAGCCCGTCATACCTACCAGCGCGGCACCGGAGGAGTGGTCCAGTCGGGGTCGGCGACGCGCATCGCGGCCGCGTCGTCGCGGTCCTTCAGCGTGCCGTCGTCGTCGAGCCACCTCCGGTGCAGGAAGCGCAGCTTGTCGTGGTCGAGTTCGACGCCCAGGCCGGGGAGATCGGAGACGGCGACCTTGCCGCTCTCGAACGTCATGCGCTCGGTGAGGACGTCCTCCGACTGCCAGGGGTAGTGGGAGTCGCAGGCGTGGTGGAGGTTCGGGACCGTGGACGCGACGTGGGTCATCGCGGCCAGGCTGATCCCCAGGTGGGTGTTGGAGTGCATGGAGACGCCGACGCCGAACGTGCGGCAGATGGCGGCCAGTTGCTGAGTGTTGCGCAGCCCGCCCCAGTAGTGGTGGTCGGAGAGGA
Organism: Streptomyces brasiliensis; assembly: GCF_014647875.1. Lineage (GTDB taxonomy): Bacteria > Actinomycetota > Actinomycetes > Streptomycetales > Streptomycetaceae > Streptomyces > Streptomyces brasiliensis. The sequence continues at coordinate 263,005 of NZ_BMQA01000006.1, forward strand.
CGACCTGGACGGCGTCGCGCGTGAACGCCTCCTTGATCTCGGCGAACGTCGTCACGCACATGTTGGTGGCCAGCGGAACGCCGGTCCGCGCGGCCACCTCCGCCATGGCGGGCGTGCCGAGCGCCGGGTCCTCCAGGTACTCGAGGACGTCACCCAGTTCCTCGGCGACCTTGAGCGAGGTCTCGACGGACCAGGCACCGTTGGGGTCCAGGCGCAGCGGGTGCCCGGGGAACGCCTCGGCGAGGGCGCGTACCGCGGCGATCTCCTCCTCGGGCGCGAAGACACCGCCCTTGAGCTTGAAGGACGTGAAGCCGTAGCGCTCCTTGAACTTCCGCGCCTGCTCGACGACTCCGGCCGGGTCGACGGCCGCGCCCCAGTCGTCCTTCTCGCAAGGCACGCCCTCCGGATGGCCGGCCCACCTGTAGAAGAGGTACGCGCTGTACTCGACCGCGTCGCGCACCTTGCCGCCGAGCAGTGTGTGCACGGGCAGGCCGAGCGCCTTGCCGAGGGCGTCGAGGCAGGCGACCTCGAAGCCGGAGACGACGGACAGCCGCAGCTTGTCGGCGGTCTGCACGCCGCGCAGCCCGCCGACGTCGACCTGACCGGAGACCCGGGAGGCGTCCACGGCCACCTCGTCCGCGACGCCGAACAGCCCGTTGAGATCGCTTGCCTGACGCCCCTTCAGCTTCTCCGCGAACGGCTGCGCCAGCTCCAGGTACTTGGTGTCGCCGTACGTCTCGCCGATGCCCGTGATCCCGTCCGCCGTCTCGACCTCGATGATCAGACGGGGGGTGTACGGCTGGTGGACGCCCTGCGTGTTCAGCAGCGGCGGGTCGGCGACCAGGATCGGCGTCAGGCGGACGCTCTCGATCGTGAGGTTCACAGGGCGGCTCCAACGAGGTCGAGTCCGGTGGCGAGCAGGGTCTTCAGGTCGGCGACATCGGCGGGCGAGGGTTCGGTGAGCGGGGCGCGCACGGGTCCCACCGGGCGGCCGCGCAGCCGGGCCGCCGCCTTCACCAGCGAGACGGCGTATCCCGGTACACGGTCGCGCAGTTCGACGAAGGGGACGTAGAAGGAGCGCAGCAGCTTGTCGACCGTCCCGTGGTCGTCGCCGTGCAGGGCGGCGAAGAAGGCGTTCGCGATCTCGGGCGCGAAGGCGTGGACGGCGGAGGAGTAGGCGGGGACACCGACGGTGGCGTAGGCGCGGGCCTGGATCTCGGCGGTGGCGGCTCCGTTGAAGAACAGGAAGCCCTCGGGCGCGGCGAGCGTCAGCCGCTGCAGCCGGTCGAGGTCGCTGTGGCCGTCCTTGAGGCCGATGACGTTCGGGATGCGCGCGATACGCCGCAACGAGTCGGCGGTGAAGGCGACTTGGCCGCGCTGGTAGACGATGAGCGGCAGCCGGGTGCGGGCGGCCAGTTCCTCGAGCTGCCCGACGAGCCCGTCCTGGGGTGCGGCGATGAGGTAGTGCGGCAGGACGAGCAGCGCGTCGGCGCCGGCCTCCTCGGCGATCCGGGCGAAGCGGGCGGCCTGCGCCCAGCCGTACCCGGTGCCGGCGACGACGGGCACACGGCCGGCGGCCTGCTCGACGGTGACCTCGACGACTCGCCGGTACTCTCCCTCGTCCAGCGAGAAGAACTCGCCGGTGCCGCAGGCCGGGAAGACGGCGCCCGGTGCGGTGGCGATCTGCGCCGCGACATGGGCGCGGAAGCCGTCGGGGTCGAGGGAGCCGTCCGCGTGGAAGGCGGTGAGCGGGAACGACAGCACGCCGTCCGCCATCCCGTCGCGCAGCCGCCGCGCCACATCCGTATGGAGCGTCACCCTTCGTCCATCTCCCGATGTAGACATCATCTACGTATGGAGACAGAGATTAGATACACGAACAGAAGGCGTCAACGGTGCGGTCGCCCCGATTACGATCGCCACATGTCGGAGACAGGGGGCGCGACAGCGGGCGTCCGTGAGGTGAAGTCCGCGGCGCGCACGGTGGAGCTGCTGGAACTGCTCGCCGAACGCGGCGACCGCCCGGCACGGCTGCAGGAACTGGCGGACGAACTCGGGGTGCCACGCAGCTCGATGTACGCGCTGCTGCAGACCCTGATCTCCCGCGGCTGGGTCCGCACCGACGCCACCGGCTCGCTCTACGGCATCGGCATCCACGCGCTGCTGACCGGCACCAGCTACCTCGACTCGGACCCGCGCGTACACGTCGTACGCCCGTATCTCGACGAGGCGTCCCAGGCACTGGGCGAGACGATCCACCTGGGACGGCTCGACGGATGGTCCGTGGCGTACCTGGCGACGCGGGAGTCGCACGAATATCTGCGGACGATCAGCCGGGTGGGGCGGCGGCTGCCGGCGCACGTGGGCGCGCTGGGCAAGGCCCTGCTGGCCGAACGCCCCGACGCCGACCTGCCCGACGGGCCGTACGAGGCCCGGACGCCCCACACGCACACGACCCGCGCGGCGCTGGCGGCCGACCTCGCCGCCACCCGCTCCCGCGGCTATTCGATCGACCGCGAGGAGGGCGTCCTTGGCATCGTCGGCTTCGGCTTCGCCCTGCGCTACGACGCACCGGCGCTGGACGCCATCAGCTGCTCGGTACCGGTGGCCCGGCTGACGCCGGAGCACGAGGAGCAGATCGTCACGGTGATGCGGGAGACGAGACGCAAGATCGAGACGACGGCGCCTTCCGGGGGAGCGCCGCACTGGCGTCAGGCCGGCTGATCAACCGAAGTCGTACGCCTCGACCTCGGCCAGGTACCGAGCCCTCCGCTCCTCGTCGTCCGCCAGGAACGCCGCCAGGAACGAGTTCCGCGCCAGCTCGCGCAGCCGCTGCTCGTCGAGGCCCAGCGCCGAGCGCACTGCCGTGAAGTTGTCGTCGACGTAGCCGCCGAAGTACGCCGGGTCGTCTGAGTTGACCGTGCACAGCAGGCCCGCGTCGAGCATGGCGGGCAGGGGGTGGTCGGCCAGCGTGTCGACGGCGCGCAGCCGGACGTTGGACAGCGGGCACAAGGTCAGCGGCACCCGCTCGCGGACCAGCCGGGCGACCAGCTCCGGGTCCTCCATGCAGCGCAGCCCGTGGTCGATCCGCTCGACACCGAGCAGGTCCAGGGAGTCGGTGATGTACTGCGGCGGCCCCTCCTCGCCCGCGTGCGCCACGCGCCGCAGGCCCAGCGCGGCCGCGGCCTCGTACACCTCACGGAACTTGACCGGCGGGTGCCCGACCTCGGCGGAGTCGAGGCCGACGCCGGTGATGCGGTCGAGGTAGGGTCTGGCCGCCTCCAGGGTCTCCCGTGCCGAGTCGGCGGACTCGTCACGCAGGAAGCACATGATCAGCCGCGTGGAGACACCGTGGTTCTCCTCGCTGCTGCCGAGGGCCGCCCACAGCCCCTCCACGACCGTGCCCAGCGCCACACCCCGGGCGATGTGGGCCTGCGGGTCGAAGAAGATCTCCGCGTGCCGCACGCCCTGCGCCGCGGCGCGGGCGAGGTAGGCGTTCGCGAGGTCCTCGAAGTCCCGCTCGGTGCGCAGGACGGCCATCAGTCCGTAGTACAGGTTCAGGAAGGACTGGAGGTCCGAGAAGCGGTACGCCTCACGGAGCGCGTCCGTGTCGGCGTACGGCAGCTCGACCCCGTTGCGCGCGGCCAGCGCGAACGCCAGCTCGGGCTCGAGGGTACCTTCGATGTGGAGGTGCAGTTCCGCTTTGGGGAGGGGCATCAAAGCATCGTACGGCCGTTTCACCTGCGCTTCGGGACCGGCACCGTCTGCAGGTCGTGCGCCAGGGTCAGCTCCCCCTCGAAGCCGGCGGCCCGCGCCTGTCGCTCGCACACCTCCGGCTCGGAGTAGCGCTGGCTGAAGTGGGTGAGCACCAGGTGGCGCACGCCGGCCTCATGGGCGACCCGGCCCGCCTGACCGGCCGTCAGATGCCCGGAGTCTTCGGCGAGTTCCGCGTCCTCGTCCTGGAACGTGGACTCGATGACGAGCATGTCGCAGCCCTCCGCGAGGGCGTACACCCCGTCGCACAGCCGGGTGTCCATGACGAACGCGAACCGCTGGCCGTACCGAGGCTCGCTGACGTCGTCCAGTGTCACGTCGCCGAGGACGCCCTCGCGCTGGATCCGGCCCACGTCCGGTCCCTCGATCCCGTGCGCGGCGAGCCGCTCGGGGAGCATGCGGCGCCCGTCGGGCTCGACGAGCCGGTAGCCGTACGCCTCGACGGGATGCGACAGCTTGTGGGTCCGGAGCGTGTACGCCGGGGTCACCACGAGGTCGCCGTCCCGGTCCACGGGGGCCTCGATGATCTCGACCGACTCGTGGTAGGCGCTCGCGTACCGCAGCCGGTCGAAGAAGCGCTGACCCGAGCGCGGGTAGTGGGCCGTGACGGAGTGGGGCACCCGGTTCAGGTTGATGCCCTGGATGACACCGGGCAGGCCCAGCGAGTGGTCCCCGTGGAAGTGCGTGACGCAGATCCGGTTCAGGTCGTGGGCGGCGACGCCGGCGCGCAGCATCTGGCGCTGTGTGCCCTCGCCGGGGTCGAAGAGGATGCCCTCGCCGTCCCAGCGCAGCAGATAGCCGTTGTGGTTGCGGTGCCGGGTGGGGACCTGGCTGGCGGTGCCGAGGACCACCAGTTCACGTGCGGACACGGTGACTCACCGGCCTACCCGGGGGGCCACTGCATGCCGCGGCCGCCGAGGACGTGGGCGTGGGCGTGCCAGACGGTCTGGCCCGCGCCGCTGCCGGTGTTGAAGACCATGCGGTAGCTCTCGAGCTTGTCCTCGTCGGCGACCGCCTTGGCCTCGCGCAGTATGTCGGCGGCGACGGCCGGTTCGGCGGCGGCGAGTTCGGCGGCGTCCCTGTAGTGCACCCTGGGGATCACCAGGACGTGGGTGGGCGCCTGGGGGTTGATGTCCCGGAAGGCGACGGTGGTCTCCGTCTCACGGACGATCGTCGCCGGGACGTGCCCCGCGACGATCTTGCAGAACAGACAGTCGTCCTGCGGCTCCCCTGGCATAGGTGTGCCTCCTCGCTCCGGTGATCTCGTACGGGTGCATGGTAGCGAGGGTGCCGGAAACCAGCCCGTCCGGCGCTTGAGGACGAGGCCGTTCAGGCCGAAACGGGGGTCCGGGACGGCAGCCCCCGGACGGTCAGGGCAGCTGCGGCGGCACCTTCGCGGGCGTGTTCTCCAGCGAGGCCAGCGCCAGCGCCACCGCCTCGTCCAGCTGAGGGTCCCGGCCCGCCGCCCAGTCCTGCGGGCGCTGCGGCACCTCCACGTCCGGGTCCACCCCGTGGTTCTCCACCCCCCAGTCGTAACCCTCCAGCCAGAACGCGTACTTGGGCTGGGTGACGAGCGTGTCGTCGACCAGGTGGTAGCGGTTGTCGATGCCGATGACGCCGCCCCACGTGCGTGTGCCGACGACGGGGCCGATGCCGAGCGCGCGTATCGCCGCGTTGACGATGTCGCCGTCCGAGCCGGAGAACTCGTTGGCGACTGCGACCACGGGGCCGCGGGGCGCGTCGTGCGGGTAGCTGTACGGGCGTAGGCCGCGCGGTACGACCCAGCCGACGATCCTGCGGGCCAGCTTCTCCACGACGAGCTGGGACGTGTGGCCGCCCCGGTTCTCGCGGACGTCGACGACAAGGCCCTCCCGGGCCACCTCGACCCGCAGGTCCCGGTGGATCTGCGCCCAGCCGGGGGCCTGCATGTCGGGCACGTGGAGGTAGCCGAGCCGGCCGCCGGAGCGTTCGTGGACGTAGGCGCGGCGGTCGGCGACCCATGCGTGGTAGCGCAGCGGCTCCTCGTCGGCGATCGGGACCACGACCGCGTGGCGCAGGTCGCCGCCGCCGGACGGTGAGACGGTCAGCTCGACGGCGTGTCCCGCCGTGCCGACGAGGAGGGGGCCGGGGCCGGTCACGGGGTCGACCGGGAGGCCGCCGACGGCGACGATCGAGTCCCCGGCGCGCACAGCGACGCCGGGCGCGGCGAGCGGGGAGCGGGCGGCGGGGTCGGACGTCTCCGAGGGCAGGACCCGGTCGATGCGCCAACTGCCGTCCGGATGGCGGGAGATGTCGGCGCCGAGCAACCCCTGCCGGGCGCCGGAGCCGTGTCCGCCGCGCGGGACGACGTAGGCGTGCGAGGTGCCGAGTTCGCCCTGCACCTCCCACAGCAGGTCGATGAGGTCGTCGTGGGTGGCGACGCGGTCGAGCACGGGGCGGTAGCGGTCGAGGACGCCGTCCCAGTCGACCCCGCTGAGGTCGGGCCGCCAGAACTGGTCCCGCATGATGCGGCCGGTCTCCTCGTACATCTGCCGCCACTCGGCCGCCGGGTCGACGGTCTGCCGTACCCGGGAGAGGTCGACCGTGACGCTGGTGTCGCCGTCGTCGTCGGAGGAGGCGCGCCGGTCGCTGGGGACGACCCGCAGGCGCTCGTCGGTCCACAGCAGGACGCGTTTGCCGTCCCCGCTGACCTCGAAGTGGTCGGCGTCGGCGGCGAGGTGCTCGACTCTCTGCTGGACCAGGTCGTAGCGCTCCAGCTCGGTCTTGGGGTCCGGGTCCTCGGGGGTGGCGCGGGAGGCGCCGAGGACGCCCCGCACGGGGTGCCGCAGCCACAGCACGCCGTCCTTCGCGGCCCGCAGGTTGGAGTAGCGGGCGGCCTCGACCGGGAAGGGCACGATCCGGTCGGCGAGACCCTCCAGGTCGATACGGGTGACCGGGGTGCCCTCGCTGTCGGGGGTCTCGTCGCGGTCCGGGGTCTCGAAGGGCCGGCCGTGCCGCTGCGGGCCGAACGGCGAGGGCGTGGTCGCGGCGAGGGTGATGAGGTGCGGACGGTCACCGACGACGAAGGCCAGGTCGAAGACGTGCTCGTCGTAGACCGGATCGAAGGAGCGGGTCGACAGGAAGGCGAGGTGCTTGCCGTCGAGTGTGAAGGCGGGCGCGTAGTCCTGGAAGCGCAGCGGGGTCGCCTCGGTGACCGTCAGGTCGGTGGTGTGGGCGATGCGCAGCTGGGAGAGGGGGCGCGGGCCGGGGTGCGACCAGGCGAGCCAGGCCGAGTCGGGCGAGAAGGCGAGGCCGGACACCTCGCCGTCGGCGCTGCGGTCGACCTCGCGCACCTCGCCGGTCTCCCGCTCGACGAGCAGCAGCCGTCCGTCGTGCGCGGCGACGGCGGCGCGGCTGCCGTCGGGCGCCATGGCCAGTTCGAGGACCCGGCCGAGCCGGCCGACGGCGAGCCGGCGCGGGATGGCGCCCGGGGCCGGGCCGGTCGCCGGGGCGAACTCCAGGGCGTCCTCGCCCTCGGCGTCCGTCACCCACACCACCCAGTCCTCGCCGTCGGCACGGAAGGCGCGCGGCAGCCGGGCGCGTACGCCGGGCCGGGCGGCCAGCGCGCGGGCGGGCCCGGAGCGATGGGTGACCCAGTGAACGGCGCCGCGCACGGAGACGGCGCTGCCGCGCGCGGTGTGGTCGGGGGACGCCTCGCCGAGCCAGCGGGAGGCGTGCACAGGGTAGGGCTGAAGGTCGACGCGGGGCCCGCCGAGCCGTATGTCGAGGCGCCGGGGCTCGGCGCCCTCCAGGTCGTCGAGCAGCCACAGTTCACCGGCACTGGCGTAGACGACCCGGTGGCCGTCGGTGGCCGCGTGCCGGGCGTAGAAACCTTCCCCGCTCTCGGCTCCGCCCGAGCGGGAGGTACCCCCGAGAGGGGTGTGGCGGCGCAGGTCGGAGCCGTCGGCGAGGGAGGAGTAGAAGGCTCCCGTGCCCTCGTGGTCGGAGAGGAAGCCGATCCGCTCCCCCACCCACACCGGGTACTCGAGGTTCCCGTCCAGCTCCTGGTGCAGCCGTACGAACTCGCCGTCGCCCTGGGCGTCGATCCACAACTTGCCCGCCGTACCGCCCCGGTAGCGCTTCCACCAGGCGGCCTCGCGGCCCATCGGCGCGGACAGCAGGACGGTGGACGGGCCGAACGCCACGTCCCCGACGGGTCCGTACGGCAGCGTCGTCGCCGGACCGCCGTCCAGCGGGACGGCCCGGGCCCAGGTGCGGCGCAGGCTGGGCTGGCCCTGGGTGCTGAGCGCGAGGACCTCGCCGCCGGGGGTCCAGCCGCGCACCTGGGTACGCCAACTGCCCCAGTGCGTCAGCCGCTTGGCGGGGCCTCCGGTGACGGGGGCGATGTGCACCTCGGGGGCGCCGTCGCGGGTGGAGGTCCAGGCGACGGTCGTGCCGTCGGGCGAGATCCGGGGCAGGGTCACCGGAACGTTGTCGGCGCTGACCCGCCAGGCCCGGCCCCCCTCCAGCGGTGCGAGCCAGACGTCGTCCTCGGCGGTGAAGGCGACCAGGTCGCCGTGCAGATGGGGGAATCGGAGGTAGGAAGAGGGACCTGCTGAACCTGTGGAAGCCGCGGAACCCGCCATCGTGGACTCAGTCACCCGATCACCATAAACATCGCGCGACCTCGGCGGACCCGGTTCCGATCACTTCCCCGAGACGGGCCAGCAGGTGGGGTCGCCCTTGCACCAGATGGTCCGGGTGACGGTGACCGTGGGAGCGGGCCGCTGCCCGCCCGAGGGGCGGTGGGTGACGGGTGGTGCGTACACGGGAGTTGGCGTGGCGTCGCAGTTGCCCAGCCCACTGACGTGGAACCACATCTTGCCGCCCACCCGGCCGGTGAGGTCGCCGCGCACACACGCGCCGTCCACGGCCCGGGTGATCTTGCCCTTGACGGTGATCTTCCGGTTGTCGGTGGTCTGCCCCTGGCAGTCGACGGAGACGGCGGTGGTCTCGGCGGGCGAGGGTGTCTTGCCGGGTGTGTAGGCCTTGCTGCCGTAGGTGCCGGTGCAGCTGAGCCAGCGGACGTCGACGTTCCGTCGTTCGAACTCGGCCGTCGCCGTCTTGTCGGTCGTGTAGGCGACGGTCGCCGAGCCCAGGCCGCCCGGCTCGCACGCCACGACCGTCCCCACGGTGAGCACCGCCAGCCCCGCCATGGCCGCCGCACGCGTCCCCCGCGGACGGCGCCGAATCCACCTCAATGCCCCCATGCAGGGCAGCCTGCCACCGCGGCGGACGTGGCGGTAGGGCACAAACGGCCACTCAAGTGTTCGTGCACGTCACGCTCGCGGGGCACTCCGGACGGGCCGTCAGGTACGCAGGAGCAGCCACTCCTGGAGCTCCACGAGGTTGCCCTCCGGGTCCTTGAGATGGGCGACCCGCATCCGGTCGGTCATGGCGGCCGGGCCGTGGATCAGCTCGGCACCGCGGGAGGTGATCTGCTCGCAGTACGTGTCGAGGTCGTCGACCCGCAGCACGACCAGCGAGCGGTGTCCCGTCGCCGTGTCGCCGAGTTCGCCCAGCACCTCCGCCATCATCGCGCGGGCCTGCAGGGCTATCCCGGCGGACCCGACGTGCGGACTGAACTTCTCGTACGGCCCCTCGACCGCCCCGGACTGCGGCTTGAGGCCGAGGACCTCGGCGTAGAAGCGGTAGCAGGCGGCGAAGTCGGTGACGAGCAGCCGTATCCGGGCGAGTTCCACGGTGTTCCCCCGGTGTCAGGACCAACCTCGGTGTCAGGACCAGCGGCCGGTGCGCCCGAGGAGCAGGGCCGCGGCGACGGTCCCGGCCGTCGACGTACGCAGCACCGTACGCCCCAGCACGTACGCCCGCGCACCCGCCTCTTCGAAGAGCGCCAACTCCTCGGGGGAGACACCGCCTTCGGGGCCGACGACGAGCACGATCTCGCCCTCGGCGGGCAGTTCGGCGGTGGCGAGCGGGGTGTCGCCGCTCTCGTGGAGCACGGCGGCGAAGTCGGCTTCGGCGAGAAGCGCGGCAACCTGCTTGCTCGTCGCCGCGTCCGCGACCTCGGGAAAGCGGACCCGGCGGGACTGCTTGCCGGCCTCGCGGGCGGTGGCCCGCCACTTGCCGAGCGCCTTGAGGCCGCGGTCGCCCTTCCACTGGGTGATGCAGCGGGCGGCCTGCCACGGCACGATCGCGTCGACGCCGACCTCGGTCATGGTCTCGACGGCCACCTCCCCGCGGTCGCCCTTGGGCAGGGCCTGGACGACGGTGATCCGGGGGGACTCCGGCGGCTCCTCGGCCACCGACGTCAGACGGACGATCAGCCGGTCCTTGCCCTCGGTGGCGACCACCTCGCCCTCCGCCCAGCGCCCGGCGCCGTCGGTGAGGACGACCTCTTCCCCGGGCTGCAGCCGCTTCACGGAGACCGCGTGCCGCCCTTCGGGGCCGTCGAGGACGTACTGTCCCCCGCGCCCCGCGTCGAAGGTCTCGACGACGAAGACCGGCGCCGTCATCGCGGCCCGCCCCCGGTCGACAACGCTGTCCGGGCGTCGGCGAGTTCGGCGGCCAGCACCTCCACCAGCTGTCCCGCGGGCAGGTCCCGGGCCATCCTGTGTCCCTGGCCCGCCCACAGCGCCATGCCCTGTGCGTCGGCGCCCTTGGCGGCGGCCTTGCGCAGCGGCGACGTCAGGTGGTGGACCTCGGGGTAGGCGGCGGGGGCGTACGGGCCGTGCTCGCGCATGAAGCGGTTGACCAGACCCCGGGCGGGCCGGCCGGAGAAGGCACGGGTCAGCGCCGTACGCGAGAACAGCGGGTTGGTCAGCGCCTGCTTGTGCACGTCGGCGGCGCCGGACTCGGGGGTGACGAGGAACGCGGTGCCGAGCTGGGCCGCGCTCGCGCCCGCCGCGAGGACGGCGGCGATCTGGCTGCCGCGCATGATGCCGCCGGCGGCGACGACCGGGATGTCCACGGTCTCGCGGACCTGGGCGACGAGGGAGAGCAGGCCGAGGCCCGAGTCGTCGTTCTCCGCGTTGTCGCGGTGGGTGCCCTGGTGGCCGCCGGCCTCCACGCCCTGCGCGATCACCGCGTCGGCGCCGGCCCGCGCCACGGCGAGGGCCTCCTCGGCGGTGGTGGCGGTGACCAGGACGGAGGTGCCGACACGGTGGAGGGAGTCGATGACCTCGCGGCTGGGGACGCCGAAGTGGAAGGAGACCACCGGGACCGGGTCCTCGACGAGTACGGCGAGCTTGGCGTCGTAGCCGTCGTCGCGGCCGCTGTCCGGGTCGCCGAGGTCGGTCTCGTACCAGGCGGCCTCGCCGGCCAGCTGGTGCGCGTACACCTCGACGGCCGCGCGGTCGGCGTATTCGGGCTGCGGCATGAAGAGGTTCACCCCGAAGGGGCGGCCGGTGAGCCCCCGCAGCTGCTTGATCTCCTGGTACATGCCGTCGGCGGTCTTGTACCCGGCGGCGAGGAAGCCGAGGCCGCCCGCCTCGGAGACGGCGGCGGCGAGCTGCGGGACGGAGACACCGCCCGCCATCGGGGCCTGCACGATCGGATGTGGGAAGAGATCGGTCAGTGCGGAGGACATGACGGCATGTTGTCACGTCCCCCGAACAAGTCCGAATCCACCCTTCCGTTGGCATAGGCCACCGGCATGGAGCGCTGATCAACGAGCCGGGTTGCCCGTGTCAGCGCCCGTTGAACGCATCCTTCAACCGCGAGAACAGGCCCTGCTGCCCGGGCTGGAACTGGCCCTGCGGCCGTTCCTCGCCGCGGAGCTTGGCCAGCTCGCGCAGGAGGCGTTCCTGTTCGGGGTCGAGCTTCGTCGGGGTCAGGACCTCGACGTGGACGATGAGGTCGCCCCGGCCGCCGCCGCGCAGGTGCGTGACGCCCCGGCCGTGCAGCGGGATCGACTGGCCGGACTGGGTGCCCGGGCGGATGTCGACCTCCTCGAGGCCGTCAAGCGTCTCCAGCGGGACCTTCGTGCCGAGAGACGCCGCCGTCATCGGGATCGTGACCGTGCAGTGCAGGTCGTCACCGCGCCGCTGGAACGTCGGGTGCGGCAGTTCGTGGATCTCGACGTACAGGTCACCGGCCGGACCGCCGCCCGGCCCGACCTCGCCCTCGCCGGCCAGCTGGATGCGCGTGCCGTTGTCGACACCGGCCGGGATCTTGACCGTCAGGGTGCGGCGGGAGCGGACCCGGCCGTCGCCCGCGCACTCCGGGCACGGGTTCGGCACGACGGTGCCGAAGCCCTGGCACTGCGGGCAGGGGCGCGAGGTCATGACCTGGCCCAGGAAGGACCGGGTCACCTGCGACACCTCACCGCGACCGCGGCACATGTCACACGTCTGGGCGGTCGTGCCCGGCGCCGCACCCTCACCGTTGCAGGTGTTGCAGACGACCGCCGTGTCGACCTGGATGTCCTTGGTCGTGCCGAAGGCCGCCTCGTCCAGCTCGACCTCGAGCCGGATCATGGCGTCCTGGCCCCGGCGCGTGCGCGAGCGCGGCCCGCGCTGCGACGCCGTACCGAAGAACGCGTCCATGATGTCGGAGAAGTTGCCGAAGCCACCGGCCCCGAAGCCGCCGCCCGCGCCGGCGCCGCCGGACTGCGAGAGCGGGTCGCCGCCGAGGTCGTAGACCTGCTTCTTCTGCGGGTCCGACAGCACCTCGTAGGCGGCGTTGATCTCCTTGAACCGCTCCTGGGTCTTCGGGTCCGGATTCACGTCCGGGTGCAGCTCGCGCGCGAGCCGCCGGAAGGCCTTCTTGATCTCTTCCTGCGACGCGTCGCGGCGCACGCCGAGAACGGCGTAGTAGTCCGTGGCCACTTACGACTCCGCCAGGATCTGTCCGACGTACCGTGCCACTGCGCGTACCGCTCCCATCGTTCCCGGGTAATCCATGCGGGTCGGTCCGACCACGCCGAGCTTGGCGACTGCCTCGCCGCCCGAACCGTAGCCGACCGACACCACCGACGTGGAGTTGAGTCCCTCATAGGCGTTCTCGTGACCGATCTTTACGGTCATGCCCGAATCCCCGGCCTCCCCGAGCAACTTGAGGAGCACGACCTGCTCCTCCAGCGCCTCCAGGACGGGCCGGATCGTGAGGGGAAAGTCATGTGCGAAGCGGGTGAGATTGGCGGTGCCGCCGATCATCAGCCGCTCCTCGTTGTCCTCGACGAGCGTCTCCAGCAGCGTGGAGAGCACCGTCGAGACCGTGCCGCGGTCCTCGGCCTCGAAGGCCTCCGGCAGATCCTCCACCAGGCGGGGGACGTCCGTGAAGCGACGTCCCGCGACCCGGCTGTTGAGCCGCGCCCGCAGATCCGCCAGGGACGTCTCGCCGAACGGCGCCGGGCAGTCCACCATCCGCTGCTCGACCCGGCCGGTGTCCGTGATCAGCACGAGCATCACGCGCGCCGGGGCGAGCGAGAGGAGTTCCACGTGCCGCACGGTCGAGCGGGTCAGGGACGGGTACTGCACGACGGCGACCTGCCGGGTGAGCTGCGCGAGCAGCCGTACCGTACGGGCCACGACGTCGTCGAGGTCGACGGCGCCGTCCAGGAAGTTCTGGATGGCGCGCCGCTCGGGGCCGGTCATCGGCTTGACGCCGGCGAGCTTGTCGACGAACAGCCGGTAGCCCTTGTCGGTGGGGATGCGCCCGGCGCTGGTGTGCGGCTGGGCGATGAACCCCTCGTCCTCGAGGGCCGCCATGTCGTTGCGGACGGTCGCCGGGGAGACGCCGAGGTTGTGCCGCTCGGTGAGCGCCTTCGATCCCACCGGCTCCTCGGTGCCGACGTAGTCCTGGACGATGGCGCGCAACACCTGGAGCCTGCGTTCACTCAGCATCGCGCACACCTCCAGAAGTCGTCCCCTTGGCGCCTTTCCTGGCACTCTGTGCGTGCGAGTGCCAGCCTTACCGGCCCAGTGTACGGCCGCGGGGTACGGCACGGGCAAGGCTGGTCCCGCGCGGTGACCGTCACGGCTAGCGTCGCCGTATGACGGTGACTTGGGAAGAGCTGGGGTGGGAGCGGGTGGCCGCCGGGGTCGGGCGGTGCCGGCTGCCGGGCTGGGACTGCACGGCCGGGCTGGTCCTCGGCGAGGGTACAGCGCTCGTGGTGGACGCCGGGTCGAGTCTGGCCGAAGGCGCCCGGCTGCGGGCGTGGGCGGAGGAACTGTCCGGCCACGGTGTGACGCACGTCGCGCTCACCCATCCCCACTTCGACCATGTCTTCGGGGCGGCGGCGTTCCCGGACGCGGAGGTGTACGCGGCGGTGGGGGTGGACGCGGTGTTCGCGTACGAGCGCGGGGAGTTGCGCGCGGACGCCGTCCGCAACGGTCTGGCCGCGGACCTGGCCGACGAGGCGGCGGCCGCCCTGGCGCCGCCCCGCCACCTGGTCTCCGGCGAGTGGACGCTGGACCTGGGCGGCGGCCGGCAGGTGCTGCTGGCCGACGTGGGCCCGGGTCACACGGCCGACGACCTGGCGGTGCTGGTGCCGGGCGACCCGAAGGTGGTGTTCTGCGGCGACCTGGTCGAGGAGTCGGGCGAGCCGCAGGCGGGTCCCGACGCCGTGCCGTCGCGCTGGCCCGCGGCCCTCGACCGGCTCCTCGCGCTGGGCGGCACGGACGCGCTGTACGTGCCTGGTCACGGAGCGCTGGTCGACGCGCATTTCGTACGGGCGCAACGGGACGCGCTGGCGGCGCGTTTCGGCGTGTCGTGATCGCGGGGCCGCGCTTTCTCCTATCGTCATCCGAATGCGCCAGTACTCTCCGGACCTGACCCCGCCGTGGAAGAAGCCCGAGCCCGTGCCGGAGGTCCCGGCCGAACCCGGTCTGGTGGTGGAGGAGCCCGGCACCGGCTTCTGCGGCGCGGTGATCCGCTGCGAGGCCGGCACGGTCACCCTGGAGGACCGCTTCGGCAAGCACCGGGTGTTCCCGCTCGAGCCACGTGGCTTCCTGCTGGAGGGCCGCGCGGTCACGCTCGTACGCCCGTCGTCGGGTGCTCCGCCACGACCGGCCCGCACGGCCTCCGGCTCGGTCGCCGTCCCCGGCGCCCGCGCGCGCGTGGCCCGCGCCGGACGCATCTACGTCGAGGGCCGGCACGACGCGGAACTGGTCGAGAAGGTGTGGGGCGACGACCTGCGCATCGAGGGCGTGGTGGTGGAGTACCTGGAGGGCGTGGACGACCTGCCCGCCATCGTGTCGTCCTTCGCGCCGGGTCCGGACGCCCGGCTGGGCGTCCTGGTGGACCACCTGGTGCCGGGCACGAAGGAGTGGCGGATCGCGCAGTCGGTGACGAGCGGACACGCGCTGGTGGTCGGCCATCCGTACATCGACATCTGGGAGGCGGTGAAGCCGTCGTCCCTGGGGATCGCGGGGTGGCCGCGTGTGCCTCGCGGCCAGGACTGGAAGACGGGGGTGTGCCGGACGCTGGGATGGCCGGAAAACACCGGTGCGGCCTGGCAGGGGATCCTGGCGCGGGTGCGGTCCTACAAGGACTTGGAGCCGGAACTGCTGGGGAGGGTGGAGGAGCTGATCGACTTCGTCACGGGTAGCGGTGAGGCCTGACGCCGGCGAACGTTCCGAATTCACTCGTATCCAGTTCGAGGCCCAGAATCTCCAGCGGCAGCGAATTGCCGAACTTGGTGATCTCCTGGCTCAGATAGTCGGCGTCCTCACCATCACCCGCTGGCTTCGTCAGCAGGACACACTTCGCCATGATCGGGTCGAGGACGAGGTATGCAGGCACTCTTCCCGCCGCGTAGATCGACCGTTTGACCACGTAGTCCTGGTGGACGCTGGACTTGGACGAGACCTCGACGACCATCGTGACCAGTCGGCACGGCAACGGGCGCCCCGACCCGGGCACGACGTCGCGTTCCACGACCACCAAGTCCGGCACCGGCTCGCTGGCCTCGCCGACGATGTCGACGTCCATGGTCTGGAGTCGGGCAAAGTACTGCCGCGGGATCTGGTCCTGCACATCGGCGACGATCAGGTTGTGCACGATGTCAGGACTGGCCGTCATCACGACTACCCCACGGAGAAGCTCGGCCTTGACCCCCTCGGGAGGCTCGAACTCCTCGAAGTACTTGGTCATCCCGCGCTCGTCCACAGCGGTCAGCTCCGTGGCCCTCCACATCCGCCGCGTACTTTTGGCGGCAGCCTGTGAACCAGGTTAGGGACCGAACCGGCGCTCCGCAGTGATTCACTCCGCCGGGTGATCAGTCGACCAGGTCCCTGACCACCGCGTCCGCCAGCAGCCGCCCGCGCAGGGTCAGCACCGCACGTCCCTCGCCGTAAGGGCCGGTCTCCAGCAGGCCCTCCCCCAGGGCACGGCGGGAGGCGGCGAGGCCGGCGGGGTGCAGCAGGTCCAGCGGGGCACCTTCCCGCAGCCGCAGCTCCAGCAGGATCCGCTCCACCCGCCGGTCCTCCCCCAAGAGGAGTTCGCGGCCCGCGCCCGGTGTTCGGCCCGACGCCAGCGCCGCCGCGTACGCCCCCGGGTGCTTCACGTTCCACCAGCGCACCCCGCCCACGTGGGAGTGGGCGCCCGGGCCCGCGCCCCACCAGTCCGCGCCTCGCCAGTACAGCTCGTTGTGTAGGCAGCGGGCGGCTTCGGAGGTGGCCCAGTTGGAGACCTCGTACCAGTCGAAGCCCGCCGCCGACAGCACTTCCTCCGCGATCAGGTAGCGGTCCGCGTGGACGTCGTCGTCCGTCATCGGGATCTCGCCCCGGCGGATGCGGCGCGCGAGCTGTGTGCCCTCCTCGACGATCAGGGCGTACGCCGAGATGTGGTCCGGTCCCGCGCCGAGCGCGGCGTCCAGGGAGGCGCGCCAGTCGTCGTCCGACTCGCCGGGCGTGCCGTAGATCAGGTCCAGGTTCACGTGCTCGAAGCCCGCTGCCCGTGCCTCCGCCACGCACGCCTGCGGGCGCCCCGGGGTGTGGGTGCGGTCGAGCACGCGCAGCACGTGCTGCCGCGCGCTCTGCATGCCGAAGGAGACCCGGTTGAAGCCGCCCTCCCGCAGCGCCGCCAGATACGCCGGGTCGACCGACTCCGGGTTGGCCTCCGTCGTGACCTCCGCGTCCGCCGCCAGGCCGAACTCGTCGCGGATCGCGCCCAGCATCCGTACGAGGTCGGCGGCGGCCAGCAGCGTCGGCGTCCCGCCCCCGACGAAGACCGTGCGGACCTCGCGCGGGTCGTCGCCGAGCACCTTGCGGGCCAGCCGGATCTCGTCGATCAGGGTGTCCGCGTAGTTGTCCCGGGAGGCGAGGACGCCGCCGGTGCCGCGCAGCTCCGTGGCGGTGTATGTGTTGAAGTCGCAGTAACCGCAGCGGGTCGCGCAGTACGGGACGTGGAGGTAGAAGCCGAGGGGGCGCCCGGCGGCCCCGGCGAGCGCGGACGCGGGCAGCGCGCCGTCGGCGGGGACGGGCTCGCCGTCGGGGAGTGCGGAAGGCATGTCCTCCATTGTCCCGCACGGACGGGCCTAGTCGGCCTGGAGCACCAGCAGCGCCAGGTCGTCCTCGGGCGGCAGACCGCCGAACTCGTGCACCAGTCGCCTGATCCGTTCCGCGATCAGATCGGCGCTCAGCCCCGCGCACCCGGAGAGCGCCTGCGCCAGCCCGTCGCCGTCGTCGAACTGGCGGGAGCCGGAGCGGCGCTCGGTGACCCCGTCGGTGACGCACAACAGGCTCTCGCCCGAGCGCAGGTCGATGGTCTCGGCGGTGTACGTGGCGTCCTCGACGACCCCGAGAAGCGTCTGGGGCTGCGCGGCGGTACGGACCTCGCCGTCGGAGCCCAGAAGAAGCGGCAGCGGGTGTCCCGCGGAGGCGAGGGTGCAGCGGACGCCGCCCGCGAAGGGGACCAGTTCGCCGTAGAGGAGGGACAGGAAGCGGGTCTGGTCCGCGGACGCGACGGCCCGGCCGCCGGCGGCCACCAGGGCACGGGCCGCCGCGTCGGCGGCCTCGGTCGCGTCGTCGAGGAGGAGCTGGTTGAGGCGGTCGAGGACGTCGGCGACGCGATACCCCTCCCGGGCGAGCAGCCGCAGCCAGGGCCGGGCCAGGCCGATCACGACCGCCGCTTCCGGCCCCTTGCCCTGCACGTCGCCGACGGCGAAGCACCAGCGGCCGTCGCCCGCCGGGAACAGGTCGTAGAAGTCGCCGCTCGGGCCGCCCTTGTCGCACGGCTCGTAGACGAGCGCGCTGCTCAGTCCCGGGATCTGGGCGACGGCTCCGGGCAGCAGCCCGCGCTGCAGGACGGCGCTGATGGTGGCCTGGCGGGCGTACCGGCGGGCCGCGCCGATCGCGAGCGCGACACGGCGGCCGAGGTCCTCGACGAGCCCGGTGATCTCGTCGGGAAAGCGCGGCAGCCCGCACCGCCCGATGACCAGGGTGCCCAGCGGCCGGCCGCCCGCGATCAGCCGGTAGGCGAGGGCGGCGCCCTCGGTGCCGTGCGGGCCGAGCGCCTCACCGGGCCACGGGTACGGCTCCGGCCCGGACCGCCCCCACTCCCGGCTGCGCTCGAACGGGGGGACCCCCATGTCGCCGTCCCGCGGTCGCGGCGGCTCCTTCTCCAGGGCCCGGCGCAGTTCCTCGATGCGGTTCTCGCTCTCGTGCCAGACCCGGGCGAGCCGCGGCCCGGCCGCGGCGGTGCCGTCGGTCCAGCCTCCCCCACTTCCGGCTCCGCTCCAGCGGGGGGACCCCCATCGCAGGGTCGACTCGTCCTCCAGCCATACGGCACACCAGTCGGCGAGGCGCGGCACGATCAGCTGTCCGGTGAGCGCGGCGACCAGGTTCTCGTCGAGCTGTCCGGCGAGCAGGTCGGAGGCCTCGGCGAGGAAGGACAGCGCGCCCCGGCCGAGCCAGTCCCGGTCCCGCTCGGCGCGCTTGGCCCCCGGCGCGAGATTCTCGGCGACCTTCAGCTCACGTCCCAGCCCGCGCTCCCCGCCGTACCCGCCCGCCTCCGTCCCCTCCTCGGCGGGCAGCCGCGCCCACACCGTCTTGGCGCCCGTGCGGTAGGTGACGCCCCAGGCCTCGGCGAGGGAGGCTACGAGGCGCAGCCCGCGACCGAACTCCGGTGTCTCGTACGGCGATTCGGCGGCGCTGTCGCGCGGCGCGCGGGACGGGTGGTGATCGGTGACCTCGACGGTGAGGGCGCCGGTGCCGGGCTCGATGCGGCAGACCAGCTCGAGGTCGGTACCGGCGTGCACGACGGCGTTGGTGACGAGTTCGCTGACGGTCACCATGACGTCGTCGGCGAGCCGCGCGGAGCCGACGAGCCCGAGGTCCGTCCACTCGGCCAGCGCGCTGCGCACGAGGGCACGCGCGGAACCCGGCGCGAGGGGGCTCCCCGGCAGGGTCGCGCACATCTCCGCACGCTCCCCCTCGCCACGGTGCGCGGGCGCGTCGCAGACCACGGGAACGGTCTCCCGCTGCGTGGGTATGGCCCCCATGGCCGGCTCCCGGAGCACTTCGGACGAATACCTCTCGGTCGATGCCGACATGGTGACAGAACGAACGCGCCCATAAGCACCGAGTTACCGAAGTGGGCCGCCAAACGAGAGAACAGTGCTACGCGCGTGCTCGAACTCGGACAGAAACCGGCCCGGCTCCGAGCAACCGAACACCACCGCGCCGCGGACACACGACGGCCCCGGAACGCCGTGGGTGTTCCGGGGCCGTGCGGTCGTCACGCCTCGCGTGTCCCCGCGTACATCTCGTCGATCAGGGACTTGTACTCGCGCTCCACCACCGGCCGCTTCAGCTTCAGGCTCGGGGTGATCTCGCCGTGTTCGACGTCGAGGTCGCGCGGGAGCAGACGGAACTTCTTGATGGTCTGCCAGCGCTGCAGGCCCGCGTTGAGTTCGGTGACGTACCCCTCGATGAGGGCGACGGTCGCCGGTGCGGCGACCACCTCGGCGTACGACTTGCCGCCCAGGCCGTTCTCCTTCGCCCACTCCAGGATCGAGGGCTCGTCGAGGGCGATGAGGGCGGTGCAGAAGTTCCGGTCGGCGCCGTGCACCAGGATGTTGGAGACGTACGGGCACACGGCCTTGAACTGGCCCTCGACCTCGGCCGGCGCGATGTACTTGCCGCCGGACGTCTTGATGAGGTCCTTCTTGCGGTCGGTGATGCGCAGATAGCCGTCGGGTGACAGCTCGCCGATGTCGCCGGTGTGGAACCAGCCGTCCTGCTCCAGGACCTCGGCGGTCTTCTCGGGCAGCTTGTGGTAGCCCTGCATGATGCCGGGGCCGCGCAGCAGGATCTCGCCGTCGTCCGCGATGCGCACCTCGCAGCCGGGCAGCGGCTTGCCGACCGTGCCGGTGCGGTAGGCCTCGCCGGGGTTGACGAAGGACGCCGCGGCGGACTCGGTGAGGCCGTAGCCCTCCAGGATGTGGATGCCGGCGCCGGAGAAGAAGTAGCCGATCTCGGGCGCGAGCGCGGCCGAGCCGGAGACGCAGGCGCGAAGATTGCCGCCGAAGGCCTCGCGGATCTTGGCGTAGACGAGCGCGTCGGCGACCTTGTGCTTGGCGGACAGGCCGAACGGCACGGTCGCGGCGCCGGTGCGGCGGAAGTTGTCCTGGCCGACCTTGGCGTACTCGCGGGCGACCTCGGCGGCCCACTGGAAGATCTTGTACTTGGCGGCGCCGCCCGCGCGGGCCTTGGCCGCGACCCCGTTGTAGACCTTCTCGAAGATACGCGGCACGGCCGCCATGTACGTCGGCTGCACGACCGGCAGATTCTCGATGATCTTGTCGACGCGGCCGTCCACGGCGGTGACGTGACCGACCTCGATCTGGCCGGAGGTGAGCACCTTGCCGAAGACGTGCGCGAGCGGCAGCCACAAGTACTGCACGTCCTCGGCGCTGATCAGCCCGGTCCCGGCGATCGCCTTCGCCATGTACGACCAGCTGTCGTGCGCCAGGCGCACGCCCTTGGGGCGGCCGGTGGTGCCGGAGGTGTAGATCAGGGTTGCGAGCTGGTCCTTGGTGATCGCCGCCACCCGGTCCTTGATCAGCTCGGGGTTCTTCTCCAGGTGGGCGGCGCCGCGCTGCTCCAGCTCGGCGAGGGAGAGCACGTCGCCGCCGGTCTGCACGCCGGTCGCGTCGATCACGACGACATGGGTGAGGTCGGGCAGCTCGGTGCGCCTCTCCTGCGCCTTGGCGAGCTGAGCCGCGTCCTCGGCGATCAGCACCCGGCTCTCGGAGTCGGAGAGGATGAACGCCGCCTCGTCCGCGTTGGTCTGCGGATAAACGGTCGTCGTGGCCGCGCCCGCGCACATGATGCCGAGGTCGGCGAGGACCCACTCGACGCGGGTCGAGGAGGCCAGGGCGACGCGCTGCTCGGGCTGCACACCCAGTTCGATGAGGCCCGCCGCGATCGCGAAGACCTGTTCGGCCGCCTGCCCCCAGCTGAGCGACTTCCAGTCGTCGGGGCCCGCGCCCGCTGCCGGGGGCACGGGGTAGCGGTAGGCCTCGGCGTCCGGTGTGGCCGCGACGCGGTCCAGGAAGAGGGCCGCCACGGACGGCGGACGGTTCTCGATCAGGGTCTGTGTGTCGCTCACGACATCCTCCGGGGCCCGCGGCAGTGCGGCTGGCTCAGTGCGGCTGGGTTTACTCACGGTATGGCTCGAGCTGTTGTTTAACTCGCGAGTAACTATCGAGCAGGGATCAGAGTAGAGCCCGCCCCGCCGGCGCGTAAGGGGCTGCGGCCTGTCACTTCCTACAGAGAGCGACCGGCCGCATGCACAAGGGCCCGCCGCACTTTCGTACGACGGACCCCTTTGGCCCCGGTTTGCTTGGGTAACCCGGTGTAACCCGTGGTTACTTCTTGCTCTTGGCCGACCCCGCGCTGTCATCGCTGGACAACACGGCGATGAACGCCTCCTGCGGAACCTCCACGGAACCCACCATCTTCATCCGCTTCTTGCCTTCCTTCTGCTTCTCGAGCAGCTTCCGCTTGCGGGAGATGTCACCGCCGTAGCACTTGGCGAGGACGTCCTTGCGGATGGCGCGGATGGTCTCGCGGGCGATCACCCGGGAGCCGATGGCGGCCTGGACCGGCACCTCGAAGTTCTGCCGCGGGATCAGCTCCTTGAGCTTGGCGACGAGCCGCACGCCGTACGCGTACGCCTGGTCCTTGTGCGTGATCGCCGAGAAGGCGTCGACCTTGTCGCCGTGCAGCAGGATGTCGACCTTGACGAGGCTCGAGGACTGCTCGCCCGTGGGCTCGTAGTCGAGGGAGGCGTAGCCGCGCGTCTTGGACTTCAGCTGGTCGAAGAAGTCGAACACGATCTCCGCGAGCGGGAGCGTGTAGCGGATCTCGACGCGGTCCTCGGAGAGGTAGTCCATGCCCAGCAGGGTGCCGCGCCGGGTCTGGCACAGCTCCATGATCGCGCCGATGAACTCGGTGGGCGCAAGGATCGTGGCCCGCACGACCGGCTCGTACACCTCGTCGATCTTGCCCTCGGGGAACTCGCTCGGGTTGGTGACGACGGCCTCGGTGCCGTCCTCCATGATCACGCGGTAGACCACGTTGGGCGCCGTGGCGATCAGGTCGAGGCCGAACTCGCGCTCCAGCCGCTCACGGATCACGTCGAGGTGCAGCAGACCGAGGAAGCCGACACGGAAACCGAAGCCGAGCGCCGCCGAGGTCTCCGGCTCGTAGACGAGCGCGGCGTCGTTGAGCTGGAGCTTGTCCAGGGCCTCGCGCAGCTCGGGGTAGTCGGAGCCGTCCAGCGGATACAGACCGGAGAAGACCATCGGCTTCGGGTCCTTGTAGCCACCGAGCGCCTCCGTGGCCCCCTTCTGCTGGCTGGTGACGGTGTCACCGACCTTGGACTGGCGGACGTCCTTCACACCGGTGATGAGGTACCCCACCTCACCCACACCGAGGCCGTCGGCCGGGAGCATCTCGGGCGAGTTGGTCCCGATCTCCAGCAGCTCATGGGTGGCGCCGGTGGACATCATCCTGATGCGCTCACGCTTGTTGAGCTGCCCGTCGATGACACGGACGTACGTCACGACGCCCCGGTAGGAGTCGTACACCGAGTCGAAGATCATGGCGCGTGCAGGGGCGTCCGCGACGCCGACCGGGGCCGGGATCTGGTCGACGACCTTGTCGAGCAGCGCCTCGACGCCGAGCCCTGTCTTCGCGGAGACCTTGAGCACGTCGCCGGGCTCGCAGCCGACGAGGTTCGCCAGCTCTTCGGCGAACTTCTCGGGCTGCGCGGCCGGCAGGTCGATCTTGTTGAGCACCGGGATGATGGTGAGGTCGTTCTCCATCGCCAGATAGAGGTTGGCGAGGGTCTGGGCCTCGATGCCCTGGGCGGCGTCGACGAGGAGGATGGTCCCCTCGCAGGCGGCGAGCGACCGCGAGACCTCGTACGTGAAGTCGACGTGCCCCGGGGTGTCGATCATGTTGAGGATGTGCGTGTTGCCCGGGTCGTGGGTGGGAGCCCACGGCAAACGCACCGCCTGGGACTTGATCGTGATGCCACGCTCGCGCTCGATGTCCATGCGGTCGAGGTACTGAGCGCGCATCTGCCGCTGCTCGACCACACCGGTCAGCTGGAGCATCCGGTCGGCGAGCGTGGACTTTCCGTGGTCGATGTGCGCGATGATGCAGAAATTGCGGATCAGAGCCGGGTCGGTACGGCTCGGCTCGGGCACATTCTTAGGGGTCGCGGGCACGCAGGGTCCTGTCTCTTGAGGCGCCTTATGCCTCGGGTCGGATCGATACGTAGCTTCCATGGTCCCACGGGCGGCGACCGGGAGCGGGTTTGGGCCGTCCGCCAAGCCGCTGGTAGTGTGGGGGGCTGTGTCTCAAGCCCTCTCAGCGCGAGGCACTTCTTCAAGAAATCATCGGCACGGGACCTTCGCGGCCCGGTGCCAGAACCTGAAAAGGCTCATTCGTGGCGAACATCAAGTCCCAGATCAAGCGGATCAAGACCAACGAGAAGGCGCGGCTGCGCAACAAGGCCGTCAAGTCCTCCCTGAAGACCGCGATCCGCAAGGCCCGTGAGGCCGCTGCCGCGGGTGACGCCGAGAAGGCCACCGAGTACCAGCGCGCTGCCGCGCGTCAGCTCGACAAGGCCGTCTCCAAGGGCGTCATCCACAAGAACCAGGCCGCCAACAAGAAGTCGGCGCTTGCTTCCAAGGTCGTGTCCCTCAAGGGCTGACACTTGATTTGACGCCGGGCGGACCCAGCGGGCCCTCTCTCATCCGCTCCCACCCGGCCCCCCAAGGACCCGCGCGCGGCCTGCGTTCGCCACGCGGGCGCGGGTCCAACAGCTCGAACCGAAGACCCCGGTAGCCACCCTTCCCCAGGGCGGGCCCGGGGTCTTCGGTTTCCCTTCGCCCTGCCTGGTCGAGCCGCGGCCGGGTGCCTTCGGCCCCCCGAGTCGCGATCGAGGGCCTTTCAGCCCGCCGAGTCGGGTGGTCGGTGGGCGAAGGCCGGAGGTCCAGGGGCCGGAGCCCCTGACGAACGCACCCGCAGACAACGGACGGCCTCAGCCAGAGCTACCCACGCCCACGTGACCGCGCCGCCCGAGCCACGATCACCACGGCTTTCTCCAGCGCGTACTCCGGATCATCCCCGCCCCCCTTGACCCCCGCATCCGCCTCGGCCACCGCCCGCAACGCCGCCGCCACGCCGTCCGGCGTCCACCCCCGCATCTGCTGCCGCACCCGGTCGATCTTCCACGGCGGCATCCCCAGCTCCCGGGCCAGGTCGGCAGGACGGCCACCTCGCGCCGACGACAGCTTCCCGATCGCCCGCACGCCCTGCGCCAACGCGCTGGTGATCAGCACCGGCGCCACCCCCGTCGCCAGCGACCACCGCAACGCCTCCAGCGCCTCCGCCGTACGCCCCTCCACCGCCCGGTCGGCCACGGTGAAGCTCGACGCCTCGGCCCGTCCGGTGTAGTACCTCCCGACGACCGCCTCGTCGATCGTCCCCTCGACGTCCGCGACGAGCTGGGTCACGGCCGAGGCCAGCTCCCGCAGATCGCTCCCGATGGCATCGACGAGCGCCTGGCACGCCTCGGGCGTGGCCGACCGCCCGAGCCCGCGGAACTCGCTCCGCACGAACGCCAGCCGGTCCGCCGGCTTGGTCATCTTCGGGCAGGCCACCTCACGCGCGCCCGCCTTGCGCGCCGCGTCGAGCAGCCCCTTGCCCTTGGCCCCGCCCGCGTGCAGCAGCACGAGCGTGATCTCCTCGGCGGGCGCCCCGAGATACGCCTTCACGTCCTTGACCGTGTCGGCCGAGAGATCCTGCGCGTTGCGTACGACCACCACCTTGCGCTCCGCGAAGAGCGAGGGGCTCGTCAGCTCGGCGAGGGTGCCGGGCTGGAGCTGGTCCGGTGTCAGGTCACGTACGTCCGTGTCGGCGTCGGCGGCCCTGGCGGCGGCCACCACCTCCTGCACGGCACGGTCGAGCAGGAGGTCCTCCTGGCCCACGGCGAGCGTCACCGGGGCGAGAGGGTCGTTGTCAGCAGTCTTCCTGGCCATCGCGACAAGCATCGCACGCGCCACTGACAACGGGCCGGGCCCGCCGCCGGCCTAGGGTTCCTCGCGCCAGCCGTCCCACTCCCCGGCGAAGGCGTCCAGCGCCGCCGGGTCCAGTCGCGCGTTCTCGTCCCGCAGGACGACGAGCCACTGCGCGTCCTCCGCGTCGTCCTCGCCCGCCAGAGCGTCCCGCACGAGCCGCGGCTCCTCGTCGACGCCGAACCGCTCGGCGAGCGCCTGCGCCACTTCCTCGGCGGCATCGCGGTCGGGCAGCACCAGCACGTGTCTCACATCGCTCACGGCCTCATTGTCCGGCACCACCCGCACGCCGTACGGCCCAGGTCGCCTCCTACCCCCTGGGCACGAGTTGCACATCGAGGTCGACCTTGATGCTCGGCCCGACCACCGCGATCCCGCGTGCCAGCATCGTCTGCCAGCTCACGGTGTAGTCGTCCCGGTGCAGCTCGGTCGAGGCCCGGAACGCCGCCCGCGTCTCGCCCTCCATGCCGTTGCCGAGCCCGAGGTAGTCCATGTCGAGCGTGACCGTACGCGTCACGCCGTGCAACGACAGCGCACCGGTGACGGCCCACCGTTTGCCGCCCTTGTGCGCACACCGCTCGCTGTAGAACTCGAGCGTCGGAAAGCGCGCCACGTCCAGGAAGTCCGCCGAGCGCAGATGGTCGTCCCGCATCCGCACGTTCGTGTCGATGGACGCGGCGTCGATCACCACGTGCATCGCGGACTGCTCCACATGGTCGGCGATCCGCACGGCCCCGGCGAAGGAGTTGAACCGCCCGTGGACCCGGGCGAGTCCGATGTGCCGCGCGGTGAAGGCGATCGAGGAGTGCGTCGCCTCGATGTCCCAGTCTCCCGGCGCGGGCAGGTCGGGCGGCTGCGCGACCTGGAGGGTCACGTCGCCCAGCGAAGCGAGCGCGTTCTCACCGACCATCGCGGTCGCGCGGTACGGCGCGTACCCCTCCGCCGACACCGCGAGCCGGTACTCCCCCGCCGGCACCGTCGCCACGAACGACCCGTAGGGATCCGTACCACCGCTGACCACCTTGCGCCCCTGCGCGTCGCTGACCGCGAACTCCGCGTGCGCCACCGGTTCGTTGACCGGGTCGAGCACCCGGCAGCTCAACACTCCGGCATCGGGCGGGGTCTGCAGCGCGGCGAGAGGACTCGTCCGTTGGACCCAGTTCGTTCGGTTTCCCAGCCAGCGGCCGAACATCTACCACACCTCTGCACGCCTCGACATCATCTGCTGCCGGAGAGACATTCGATCACCGATGCGGCTTTCGAGGCAACACGGGCTCTCATCGTGGGAATCCAGCACAAGTGATGGGACTACGCACGAGTAGCATCGAGTGGTCCCGAGACGCCCGAATCAGCCCTCGCCGTGCCGGTGTCGGACCGCGGGCACCCGGTCGAGCGCGATCCCGAACCGCTCCCGGTACGTCGCGAGCACCTCCTCGTCCGCCGCCAACTCGCACACCTCGCGCTTCCCGTCGGGCGTGGTCACCGTCAAGGCCCGCCCGCTGAGCGTGATCCTCCCCCCGTCCTCCGCGACCCGCGAGCACACCGTCGACCGGACGAAGTGCGAGAGCGGCGAGGTGCTGTGCCACCAGGCTCCGACCACGAAGTCCTCGAGTACCCGCGGCCGCACCTCCAGCCGGTACTGCGGCTTCCCGTCCCGCAGCACGTCCAGATCCACC
This sequence comes from Streptomyces brasiliensis, assembly GCF_014647875.1. Classification (GTDB taxonomy): domain Bacteria; phylum Actinomycetota; class Actinomycetes; order Streptomycetales; family Streptomycetaceae; genus Streptomyces; species Streptomyces brasiliensis. The sequence continues at coordinate 289,993 of NZ_BMQA01000006.1, forward strand.
ACCCCGGCCGCCCCAGGACCGACTCCGACACCACGGCCGCCCGCTCCGGCGGCGTCCGGACCGGATTCCACGATCCGGAACACCCCACCGGGATCGCTCTGCTCCGCCCGCTCGTCGAACGCCAGCGGATAGTGACTGTGCGCCCCGAACCCGATGTCGGCCAGCCACCTGCTCCCGTCCACCGTGCCCACACGCAGCGCCAGATGGTCGTACGGCATCCCGAGCCGCTCCTCCTCGCCGTACACCCGCGCCGCCAGCAGCACGACGTCGAAGCCGAGTGCGGCGAGCAACATCGCGAACGCGCCGTTCAGTTCGTAGCAGAACCCTCCCCTCCGTGCGCCCACCAGCTTGTTCAGCAGATGCTTCTCCTCCAGCACGATCTCCTCTCCGAGGTGGATCGACAGGTTCTCGAAGGGCACGGCCCGCAGATGGCGCAGATGCAGCTCCCGCAGCGCTTCGGCAGTGGGCTCAACCGGGCGAACGGCCCCGAAACGGCGGAGATATGCGTCGACCTGATCGGCATTCATGCCCTCAGTCTCGCGCCACCCCCAACTCGGAGCCCATACCGGTGACCGCGAGCGCGCCATCCCGGTCCGTGCGCAGCACCACCGCACCTCCGGCCCGCAGAGCGGCCACGGTGCCAGGCGCCGGATGTCCGTACGGGTTGTCCGCCCCGCACGAGATGAGCGCGACGCGGGGCGACACGAGACGTATCAGCCCGGGGTCCTGGTACGCCGACCCGTGATGAGCGACCTTCAGCACGTCGACACCGGCCAGCGCGGCCGCCGCCGGTGACCGCAACAGGGCCTGCTGGGCCGGGGGTTCCAGGTCCCCGAGCAGCAGCAGCCGCAGTCCCGCGGACCGGACGAGCAGGGTGATGCTCGCGTCGTTGGGGCCGTCCGGGTCCGTTGCCGGACGCGCCGGGGGCCACAGTACCTGCCAGGTGAGCGCTCCGGTGCGCCGCCGCTCCCCGGCCACGGCGTGGGTGAGCGGGATGTTCCGTTCGGCCGCCTCCTTTCGTACGAACTCGGCCTGGTCCGCAGGTTCTTCGAAGTCCGTCGTCTCGATCGCGTCCACCGAACGGCCGCGCAGCACACCGGGCAGTCCGGCGACATGGTCGGCATGGAAGTGGGTGAGGACGACGAGCGGGATGCGGGTGATGCCCAACTCCCGCAGGCAGTGGTCGACAAGCGTCGGATCGGGTCCGGCGTCCACGACCACCCCGCTGCCCTCGCCCGCCGCCAGGACCGTCGCGTCGCCCTGGCCCACGTCGCACATCGCGTACCGCCAGCCCGGCGGCGGCCAGCCCGTGATCACCCGGGTCAGCGGCACAGGCCGCAGCACCAGCAACAGGAGCAGCACCGCGCAGACACCGCACCACCACGGGTGCCGCAGCAGCCGGCGCCCGACGAGCACGAGAGCCACCGTCACCCCGGCGAGCAGCAGCGCCCCCGCCCAGCTGCCGGGCCAGTCCATCGCGCCGCCGGGCAGCGCGGCCCCGGTCCGGGCGACACCCGCGATCCACCTGGCCGGCCAACTCGCGCACCAGGCAAGGACCTTGGCCACGGGCATCGCCACCGGTGCCGCCGCCAGCGCCGCGAAGCCCAGCACCGTGGCCGGCGCGACCGCCACCTCCACGAGCAGATTGCAGGGCACCGCCACGAGGCTCACCCGCGCCGACAGCACGGTGATGACGGGTGCGCACACGGCCTGCGCCGCGGCGGCCGCGGCCAGCGCCTCGGCCGGCCGGGCGGGCACCCCGCGCCGCCGCATCGCCGCGCCCCAGCCCGGCGCGAGCACCAGCAGCGCCCCCGTGGCCAGCACCGAGAGCAGGAACCCATAACTGCGGGCCAGCCACGGGTCGTACAACACCAGCAGCAGAACGGCCGTCGCCAACGCCGGGATCAGGGTTCGGCTGCGTCCGGTCGCCAGGGCAAGCAGGGCGACGGCTCCGCAGGCCGCGGCGCGCAGCACACTCGGGTCCGGCCGGCACACGACGACGAACCCGAGCGTCAGTGCCCCGGCGAGCAGCGCTGTGCTCCGCAGCGGAATGCCGAGGCGCGGGGCCAGCCCACGGCGCTCGGCGTAGCGCGCCAGGCCGGGCGGTCCGACGAGCAGGGCGAGCAGGATGGTGAGGTTGCTGCCCGAGACGGCGAGGGTGTGCGCCAGGTCCGTCTCCTTGAACGCCTCGTCGAGTTCGGGTGTGATCCGCGAGGTGTCTCCGACGACCAGGCCGGGAAGCAGCGCCCGCGCGTCTGCGGGCAACCCGCCGGTCGCCACGCGCAGCCCGGCCCGCAGCCGCCCCGCCAGCCGCTGCGGCGCACTCGGCCCGCCCACGACCTCCGGGGGCGGTTGCTCCCTGACACGCAGCACGGCCGCGGTGCGGTCCCCGTCGCTCAGCACCGGTGCCAGTCCGGCGCTCACCCTCAGCCGGGTGGACGGCAGCAGCCCCAGCCAGCCCGAACGCCCGTCCTCTCCACTGCCGTTGGCAGCCCGCCCCGGTGCCGGGACGTCCGCGTCGACGACCATCAGCACCGGCGTCCGGGTGCTCACGACCGTCCCGTCCCGCTCCTCCACCCGCCGCACCTCGGCGCGGACCAGTACGGCGGCCGGGGCCGCGTGATCGCCTCGGACGCGAGGTCTGCTGAGCCAGGGGTCGGAGTCGAGCTCCACCTCCGCCGTCACGGTGGCGTAGTCACGGGCCAGCCCGGGCACCGGCCCACGGCGCACGTCGGCCCCGTGCAGCCCTGCGGACACGGCGGCCGCGGCGACGCACAGCAACACGGCGGCGACGGAGGCGCGCGGCCAGGTGAGGCGGCGAGGCGGTGCCGGCCGGCCGGATGGCGAGGGCCGAGGTGGCGGGGTGAGAGCCCGTCGGCCCGATCGACGCCGGTGCGCCGCAAGCAGGAGGGCAGCCGTGATCAGGCACACCGCCGCGATGACGGCGGTCCACAACGGTGCAGCGTCCAGCGTCATCGCCGCGGTGGCCCAGGCCGCCAGCGCGGGCGGTACGAGCCGTAGGTCGATCGGGCCTTCCTGCCGTGGATGGGCTGCGCCCAGCCGCTTGCCGGAGTCGGCATGCACCGCGCGGCGAAGTGCGGGTGACATGAATGGGGGCGGGGGCGCAGGGCCGGGCCTCGTCGTCGGCTCCGTGTGGTTCATGGCCGTACCAGGCTCCGCAGATCCGCGAACCGGCGGTCGCCGATGCCGTTCACCCGGCGCAGTTCGTCGACCGAGCGGTACCCGCCGTGCTGGGTGCGGTAGTCGATGATGTGCTGGGCCAGCACGGGACCGACCCCGGGCAGGGCGTCGAGCTGGTCCGCGGTGGCCGTGTTGAGGGAGATCGGAGCCGCGGGACCGGTCACTCCCGCCGCACCCGAACCGGTCGCGCCGCTCACACCCGGTCCCGGCCCCGGCCCCGGTGCCGGACCGCCCACCACGATCTGCTCGCCGTCCACCAGGAACCGGGCGCGGTTGAGGCCCTCGGTGCTGGTGCCCTGCCGTACCCCTCCCGCAGCTCGCAGGGCGTCCACCACCCGCGAGCCGGCCGGCAACCGATGGATGCCGGGCTTACGGACCTTCCCGCTGACGTCCACCACGATCTCGGCGCTCACCGAACCCGCCCCACCAGGTGCTCCGGGCACACTCGACGCATCCCCGCCGGACGCCGACGCCTCACCCCGGGTTCCCTGGCCTCCCCTCCCGTCCTCCCCCGCCGGCTCCTCCGCCCGCACCACCTGAGGTGCCCGCACTGCCTGGGTGCGGCCGGACCAGAAGTGCTGGACGGCGAACACGGCGACGAGGGCGAGCAGAGCCGCGAGCGCGACCACGCCCCGCCTCTCCAGCCCGCACCTGGTCTGCAGCCAGACCGGCATGCGCTCCCGCAGTGCGGTCCCGGCACGCTGCCGAAGGCTCGGCGGCGACGGCTCGTCCGGCAGCACGGCAACCGGTGCCTGCCTCATCCCGGACGCCGTACCCGTACCCGTTGCCGTAGCTGCCGGCCCGTCCGGACCCCGCTTGGCGTCCGGAGGTCCGTGTCCCGACTCCCGGCGTTGCAGGGCGCGTTCGCCGAAGAGAAGTTCCGCCCGGCGGCGCAGTTCGTCCGCCGGTGCGTGCCCTTGGTGCGAATGGCGGCGCGTGAGGGGGTGTCGGTGGCGGGTGCGCCCGTCGGAGGCGGGGCTCCGGCCCGGTCCACTGGTCGCGGTCGCTGTGCGTGAGCGTGATCGAAGTGCCATGCGACGAGGATCGGGCATCTCGCAGATCCGTGATGATCTTGCTCAATTCCCGGGGAACCGCCCAGTTGTGGATAATTCCGTCACCCGCACGAGTGAGCCCACCAACCAAGAGCTTGCGTCTGCACCTCACCGAGGCGAAACAACGACCCCCAACAACCCCGGCCCCGTGTGCGCCCCGATCACCGCCCCGACCTCACTCACATGCAGGTCCACCAGCCCGGGCACCCGCGTCCGCAGCCGCTCGGCGAGGGCCGACGCCCGGTCTGCGGCGGCGAGATGGTGGACGGCGATGTCGACCTCGGCACCGCCTGCCCGGTCGGCCACGATCTCCTCGAGGCGGGCGATGGCCTTCGACGCCGTCCGTACCTTCTCGAGGAGATCGATGCGGCCGTCGTCCAGCTGGAGGAGGGGTTTCACGGCGAGCGCGGAGCCCAGCAGCGCCTGCGCGGCGCCGATGCGGCCACCGCGGCGCAGATAGTCCAGGGTGTCGACGTAGAAGTAGGCGGAGGTGCCGGCAGCCCGCTTCTCCGCCGCCGTGACGGCCTCGTCCATGGTGCCGCCCGCGTCCGCGACCTCGGCCGCGGCGAGCGCGCAGAAGCCGAGGGCCATCGCGACCATGCCGGTGTCCACCACCCGTACCGGCACGGGCGCCTCGCGGGCCGCGAGTACCGCCGCGTCGTACGTACCGGACAACTCGGCGGAGAGGTGCAGCGAGACGATGCCGGTGGCGCCTGACTCGGCGACCCTGCGGTAGGTTTCCGCGAACCGTTCGGGGCTCGGGCGGGACGTGGTGACCGGCCGTCGCTTCTGCAACGCCTGGGCCAGGGAACGGGTGGAGATCTCGGTGCCTTCTTCGAGCGCCCGATCGCCCAGGACGACGGTCAGAGGAACTGATGTGATGCCATGACGCTCCGTCGCCCGGGGCGGCAAGTAGGCCGTTGAATCGGTGACGATCGCGACATGGCGGGACATGAGCTGGAGGTTACCTGCCGTAGCGCCCGGGCGGCAGCCCGGCCCCTCTCACCGGGCCGGCACCGGCCGGATCAAGTGGTGCTCTCCGGGCGGGGCTTCTTCTGCCACGGATACTGCTGGCGCCGTCCGGGCGGGTTGATGGCCGGCCGGGTGGGTTCGCCGGCGGTGCGGGACTTCGGGGTCTCGGGCCAGGTCTGCTGGGTGTGGGGGCCCTCCTCCGGCGGGGCGTCGGGCCACGGGGCCGGGGTCGCCGAGGGGTCCGGTTGCTGCCAGTGCCGCAGGGCGCCGGTCTCGACGTCGATCTGGGTGCTCAGCGAGTCCAGGTCGTCCTCGGCGAAGCGGTGGGCGCGGTCGCGGGCGGCCCAGCGCAGGGAGTCGGCGGACTTGGTGATGCGCTCGGTGCGGGCGCGCAGCTCGGGCAGCCGCTCGGCGAGCGTCGCGCGGTCCGGCTCGGACTCCAGGCGCTTGAGTTCGCCGTCCAGTTCATGACCGTGGACGCTCAGCCGCTGGAAGAGGCCGAGGGACTCGCGCAGTGACTCGTCCTCGGTCACGCCCATGTGCAGCGCGTCCTGGGTGGCTCTCATCGAGGTGCGCAGGCTGAGCCGGAGCTGGGCGATCTCGCCCGCCGGGCCCGGCTGTGCGAAGGACTTGGCGCGCAGCGTGTGGTCCTCGACCGTGCGGCGGGCCTGGGTGATGGTGCGGTCGACGCCCCGCTTGGCGGCGCCGATCACCTTGACGGCGGCGTACGCGCCGAGGACGACGAAGAGCAGGAAGAGCACGGCGAAGACCGCGATCACTGTTTCCACGACGCTCCTCCTCCGCTTCCGCGGGGCAGGCCGCTCCGCTCTTCAACGGTAAACGCAACGGGCAGGCCCGGAGTTCCAGCAGAACCCCGAACCTGCCCGTAGGGGACTACCCGGAGGTGCTCACCCTCGGCGACGGATGCTTACGCCGGGACGATGTTCACCAGCTTCGGCGCTCGCACGATCACCTTGCGGATCCCCGCGCCGTCCAGCGCGGCCACGACCTTCTCGTCGGCCAGCGCCACCCTCTCCAGTTCCTCCTCGGAGATGGCCGGCGAGACCTCCAGGCGGGCCTTGACCTTGCCCTTGATCTGCACGACGCAGGTCACGGTCTCGTCGACTACGTACGCCGGGTCGGCGACCGGGAAGTCCTGGTGGACCACCGAGTCGGTGTGGCCCAGCCGCCGCCACAGCTCCTCGGCGATGTGCGGGGCCAGCGGCGCGACCATCAGCACCAGCGGTTCCGCGACCGGACGCGGCACGACGACGCCCGCCCTGGTCAGGTGGTTGTTCAGCTCCGTGACCTTGGCGATGGCGGTGTTGAAGCGCAGGCCCTGCAGGTCCTGGCGCACTCCGTCGATCGCCTTGTGCAGGGCGCGCAGCGTCTCCTCGCCGGGCTCGGCATCGGTGACGGTGACCTCGCCGGTCGTCTCGTCGACGATGTTGCGCCACAGCCGCTGCAGCAGCCGGAACTGGCCCACGACCGCGCGCGTGTCCCACGGCCGGGAGACGTCCAGCGGGCCCATCGCCATCTCGTACAGGCGCAGCGTGTCGGCGCCGTACTCGGCGGCGATCTCGTCCGGGGTGACCGCGTTCTTCAGGGACTTGCCCATCTTGCCCAGCAGTCGGCTGACCTTCTCGCCGTGGTGGCAGTACGCGCCGTCGCGCTCCTCCACCTCGGCGGCCGGCACCGCGATGCCACGGTTGTCGCGGTAGACATAGGCCTGGATCATGCCCTGGTTGAACAGCTTGTGGAACGGCTCGGCGGACGAGATGTGTCCGAGGTCGTACAGCACCTTGGACCAGAAACGCGCGTACAGCAGGTGCAGCACGGCGTGCTCGGCGCCGCCGACGTACAGGTCGACGCCGCCGTGCGGCTGGCCCTCGCGCGGGCCCATCCAGTACTGCTCGATCTCCGGGTCGACCAGCTTCTGGTCGTTGTGCGGGTCCAGGTAGCGCAGCTCGTACCAGCAGGAACCGGCCCAGTTGGGCATGGTGTTGGTCTCGCGGCGGTACTTGCGCGGGCCGCGGCCGTCGCCCAGGTCCAGGGTGACGTTCACCCAGTCCTCGTTGCGCGACAGCGGGGTCTCGGGCTGGGTGTCCGCGTCGTCCGGGTCGAAGGTGCGCGGCGAGTAGTCCTCGACCTCCGGCAGCTCCAGGGGCAGCATCGACTCGGGCAGCGGGTGCGCGATGCCGTCCTCGTCGTAAACGACCGGGAAGGGCTCGCCCCAGTAGCGCTGGCGGCTGAACAGCCAGTCGCGCAGGCGGAAGTTGACGGTGCCTTCGCCGATGCCCTTGCGGGCCAGCCACTCGGTGATGCGCGCCTTGGCCTCGACGACACCCAGGCCGTCCAGCTTCACGTCGTCCGTGGAGGAGTTGACGATCTTCGCGTCGTACGAGACGAAGGCGTCGTCCCACGCCGAGGTGTCCGTGCCGCGGCCGTCGGTCGGCTCGACGACACAGCGGATCGACAGCTCGAAGGCGCGCGCGAATTCGAAGTCACGCGTGTCGTGCGCCGGTACGGCCATGATCGCGCCGGTGCCGTAGCCCATCAGCACGTAGTCGGCGATGAAGACCGGGACCTGCTCGCCGTTGACCGGGTTGGTCGCGTACGCGCCCGTGAAGACGCCGGTCTTGTCCTTGGCCTCGGCCTGACGCTCCACGTCCGACTTCGAGGCGGCCTGCGCGCGGTAGGAGGCGACGGCCTCGGCGGGCGTGGCGTGGCCGCCGGTCCACACCTCGTGGGTGCCCTCCGGCCAGGCTGCCGGGGTGAACTTCTCGACCAGCGGGTGCTCGGGGGCCAGCACCATGTAGGTCGCGCCGAACAGGGTGTCCGGGCGCGTGGTGAAGATCGTGATGTACTCGCCGTCGATCGGGAAGCCGACGCGGGCGCCCTCCGAGCGGCCGATCCAGTTGCGCTGCTGCAGCTTGATGGCCTCGGGCCAGTCCAGCTCGTCCAGGTCCTCCAGCAGGCGGTCCGCGTAAGCGGTGATCCGCATGTTCCACTGGCGCAGCTTGGCCTTGAAGACGGGGAAGTTGCCGCGCTCGGAGCGGCCGTCGGCGGTGACCTCCTCGTTGGCCAGCACGGTGCCCAGACCGGGCGCCCAGTTGACGGGCGCGTCGGAGGCGTAGGCCAGCCGGAACTCGCTCAGGACGTCGGCGCGCTCGACATCGGTCAGCTCGTTCCACGCGCGCGTGTGGCCGGGTACGCCGCGCTCACCGGACTCGAACTGGGCGATCAGCTCGGAGATCGGACGGGCCTTGTCGGCCTCGTCGTCGTACCAGGAGTTGAAGATCTGCAGGAAGATCCACTGGGTCCACTTGTAGTACTCCGGGTCGATCGTGGCGAACGACCGGCGCTTGTCGTGGCCCAGGCCCAGCCGGCGCAGCTGGGCCTTCATGTTCTCGATGTTCGCCTCGGTGGACACGCGCGGGTGCGTGCCGGTCTGCACGGCGTACTGCTCGGCGGGCAGGCCGAAGGCGTCGAAGCCCAGGGTGTGCAGGACGTTGTGGCCGGTCATCCGCTGGAACCGGGCGAAGACGTCGGTGGCGATGTAGCCCAGGGGGTGGCCGACGTGCAGGCCCGCACCCGAGGGGTACGGGAACATGTCCATGATGAACTTCTTGGGCCGGGCGACGATCTCGGGGTCACCGGCCAGGTCGCCCTTCGGGTTCGGCGCGGCATAGGTGCCCTCGGCGTCCCAGAAGTCCTGCCAGCGTGCCTCGACCTCGGCGGCCATGGCCGCCGTGTAGCGGTGCGGCGCGGCCTCCGCCGTCGCGGCGGCGGGGGCAGCAGGGTTCGTCTCGCTCATGATCCTCAAAGCTCCATCGATCGTCTCTGCCTGCGGCTGTGACTTTCTAGAAACGAAAAATCCCCTCGCACAGGAGGGGACGCCGCGCCGATGCCGACCACGATCTCATCCGGTGGTCGGTACTGATCAGCGCGGCCCGCTAAGCAGAAGGCGTACGGCACGCATGGCGTCAGGGTACCGCAGGCCTTGAGCAAGCCGCGACGCGCTTCCGTATGCCTGGTGGACAGACCCGCTCGACATGACAAGAACTGAACCCTGTTCAACGGTTACTTCGCGTAACGCCCACTAGTGGGGCATCGCAACAACCGCATAGTCCTTTGATAACAGCGCAATAACTCAAACCTCGTACTCATCAGTATGGCGCCGCTTAGAGTGCCGCAGCGGGACCGCTTTCCCGAACCGCTCGGAGTTGCCCCCATGAACCCTCGTCGTAGTAACAGTTCGCTTCCCAAACCGGGCCGGTCGGCCAACGGGATGGCGAGTGCTGTTGTTCTGCTGCTCATACCCGTGGTCGTACTGTTCGGAGGCAGCCGGCTCCAGGACTTCCTCAACTTCGGCGCAGGCGTCCTGTCCCTGGTCTGCCTCACCTGCTCGGTGATCTGGGGCCTGGTCGCACAGGACCGGCTCATCCTCAACACGCGCCAGCGGATCGTGGCCCAGGGCATCCACCGGGTGACCGCCGTCGCCTCGATCGCGTTCCTCCTGGTGCACATCACCATCAAGCTGGCCCTCGACCACACCGTCCTCATCGCCGCGGTGATCCCCTTCAGCCTCGGCGTCAAGGGCAGCGCGGGACTCATCGGCCTCGGCTCCCTGGCCGGGCTGCTCATGATCTTCGTGGGCGTCACCGGCGCACTGCGCAACCAGTTCGCCTCCCCGGCGCCGGTGGCGGCGCGCTGGCGCGCGATGCACATGCTGGCCTACCCGGCCTGGTGCGCGGCCCTGGTCCACGGCCTGTTCGCCGGCCGGCCGGCGAAGACGTTCTTCATGGTGTCGTACGAGCTGTGCCTGGTCGCGGTGGCCGCAGCCCTCGCCCTGCGCGCGGCTCCCCGCCCGTTCAAGCACAGGGTCGCCGAACGGCTCGTCTCGATCCTGGGCTCCGAGGAGCGGCCGGGCCGCGAGCAGCTGGACGCGAGCCGGGCCCGGGTGGCAGAGACCGCCGCCACGCTGCCCGGCTACGACAGCCGACGCGCGCCGCAGCAATCGCGCGACGAGGCGATGGCCCGTCCGGCGCCCGCCTACGAGGCCCCCGCGTCCGGCTTCGCCGCCGCCTACCGGGCCGTCTCGACGCCTCCGCAGCCCCGGCAGCAGCCCTATGCGACCGGCCGGACCGGCCGCACGGACCTGCGGGCCACGGAGTCGATGCCGCGCGTGGACGGCCCCGCCGGTGGCTCGAGCAGCTGGCCGATCCCGTCCCCGCCGCCGGTCGGCGAGGCCCCCCCGTCGGCCTTCGACCCGCTCCAGGACACCGGATACACCATGCCGGTCCACGGCAATCCGGGCACCGGCGGGTACGGCGGGAGTGATGCGTACGACACAGGTGAGACGAACACCCTCTACGGGACGTACAACCCGGGTGACACGTACAACAGCGGTCCCGCCAATGAACCGTCACCCGGTGCGCCCTACGACACCCCGGGCTCGGGCGAACCTTGGAACACGCCTTTCGGAGGCCATAGGTGAACGAGGCCCTGCCCGACGTACCAGAAGTCCGCGTGGTCGGCCTTCCGCAGCTCACGTCGGGCTTCGACCTTGTCGAACGACTCGATCTGCCCATGCACCTCAAGGTGCACGGGCCTCTCGACCCCCTGGGCGGTGAGCAGCTCGCGCAGCTCGCCGAACGCATCAACCTGAAGGGCCGCGGCGGCGCGGGCTTCCCCTTCCACAAGAAGCTGCGCTCGGTCGCCGAGTCGGCGATCAAGCGTGGCGTACGGCCGGTCGTCGTCGTCAACGGAAGCGAGGACGAACCGGCCTGCCGCAAGGACACGGTGCTCATCAACCGTGCCCCGCACCTGATCCTGGACGGCGCGCTGCTGTGCGCCGAGGCCCTGGGTGCCCGCACGCTCGTGGTGGGGGTCACCCGTGAGTCGACGCAGCGCTCCATGGAGGCCGCGCTCGCCGAACGCGGCCTCAGCAACAGCCGCAGGTCGGCGGTGCGCGCGAGCGTGCAGCGCAACCCGGTCCGCATGGTCACCGGCGCGGCCGCGTCGCTGATCCGCTCCATCGACGGCGGTCCGGCGATCCCGCCCGGCCGCAAGGTCAGCGCCTCGCAGACCGGGGTCGGCGGTGCGCCGACGCTGCTGTCGAACGCCGAGACGTTCGCCCAGCTGGCGATCGCCGCCCGCATCGGCCCGGAGCGCTACGGCCACACCGGTCTGTACGACGAGCCGGGCACCGTCATGCTGACGGTCTCCGGCGCGGTCGCCCGGCCCATGGTGATCGAGGTCCCCACGGGCGTGCCACTGCGCTACGTCCTGCAGCTGGCCGGCGCCCCGCCGGTGCCGCAGGGCGTGCTGACCGGTGGTTACCACGGCAAGTGGATCGACGCGGCGACCGTCGACGAGGCGATCGTCTCCCGCAACTCCCTCGACGCGGTGGGCGGTTCGCTGGGCGCGGGCGCCATTCTGCCGATCAGCCAGGAGACCTGCCCGCTGGGCGAGTCGCTGCGGGTGGCGCAGTGGCTGGCCGAGGAGAGCGCGGGCCAGTGCGGTCCCTGCTACCTCGGACTGCCCGCCGCCGCGCGCGGCATGGAGGACATCCTGAGCGGCGGCGGACCGGCCGCCCTGGAGGCGCTCAAGCAGGTCGCCAGGAACGTGAAGCGGCGCGGTGCGTGCTCGCATCCGGACGGCTCCGCGATGTTCCTGGAGTCGACCATCAAGGCGTTCACCGACGATCTCGCCGCTCATGTCCTCGGCAACGGCTGCGGACGGCCCGTGGAGGGCGTTCTGCCGCTCTTCGAGGGGGGCAGAACGCCGACGGGCATCCCGGGCGGCGGCGAACCCGAGGACAGCGGCGCCAGCCGCCAGAAGATCTACGTCGACTGGACCCTGTGCCGGGGTCACGGCCTGTGCGCGGACATCCTCCCGGAGGTCTTCCAGCTCGGCGCCGACGGCTTCCCGACGGTCGCCCAGGCCAAGGTGCCGCAGTACGCGGAGGCGAAGGCGCTGCGCGCCGTGCGCCGCTGCCCGGCGCTGGCGCTGCGCCTCGAGGAGGACACGCGAGCGCAGGCGCCGTCCCGCAATCTGCCGGTCCTCTCCCAGGGCCGCGGCCGCCGCTCCCTGGGCCGCTGAACGCACGCGCGGCGGGTCCCCCGGAAACGGGGGACCCGCCGCCGACATACCACCGGAAAACATCGAAGGCGGACCATCCCTTCGGATGATCCGCCTTCGACTCCTGTGGAGCTAAGGAGAATTGAACTCCTGACCTCCTGCATGCCATGCAGGCGCTCTACCAACTGAGCTATAGCCCCTCGCTTCGGTCCGCCCGGTTTCCCCGGCGGCGACGCCAACATTACACGGTCCACCGGGTGCATCACCAAATCGTTTCCGTTCTGCACCGATACGGACGCTAGTGTCTGGTTTCGTGACCGTGATCGCGTTGTCCGGAGTCCACCGTCGAGTCCCGGTCGCCGTGGGGGCGTGCCTGGTGTCGTTCACGGCGTTCTGGGTCGCGCAGCGGATCGCGCACGTGTCGATGGTCGACCTGATGGTGTACCGGGCCGAGGGGGCGACCGTCCGCGCGGGAGGCGATCTGTACGCACTGCGCACCACCGCCTTCCATCTGCCCGCAACCTACCCGCCGTTCGCGGCGCTGCTGTTCACGCCGCTGACGCTCCTGGACACCGGCCTGCTGCGCACCCTGGCGACGGCCGGGAACCTCGCCCTCCTGGTGGTGTTCGTGCGGCTGTCGCTGAAACTCGTCGGCCACGCACGCGTGGCGAGCGTCTGGTGGGTCGCGGCGGCGGCCGTGTGGTGCGAGCCGGTGTGGACGACGCTCCGCTACGGGCAGGTCAATCTCGCGCTGGCCGTTCTGGTGCTGTGGGATCTGTCACGCCGCTCCCCGGGCGCCGCGGACCGCTGGGCCGGGGCCGGCCTGGGACTCGCCGCGGCGGTCAAGCTGACGCCCGCGCTGTTCGCCGTCTTCCTGGCCGCCACGGGTGTGGTGGCCGCGCTCAGGGGCGGCGACGGGGGTCCGTGGCTGCGGCACGCGCGCGGGGCCGCCGCCGCGTTCGCCGGAGCGACGCTTCTCGCGGCGGCCGTCCTGCCGTACGACTCATGGCGCTTCTGGACGCGCATGGTGCTGAGCACCGGCCGGGTCGGGCACGTCGAGGAGACCGCGAACCAGGCCCTGCGCGGCGTTCTGGCGCGCCTGCTGCACTCCCCCGACCCGGGAGCCCTCTGGGCCGTCACGGCGGCCCTCGTGGGCCTTGCCGGGCTCGCCGTGGCGGTCGCGGCGGAGTTGCGAGGCCACCGGTGCTGGGCGGTGGCCGTCTGCGCGGTGACGGCGCTGCTGGTGTGTCCCGTGTCGTGGTCGCACCACTGGGTGTGGTGCGTACCCGTGGTGCTCCTGCTGTGGACGCGCGGCCACCGCGCGGTCGCCGTCGGCACGCTGCTGGTCTTCTGCTCGTACGCCCTGTGGTGGGTGCCACATGTGCACGGCCGTCCCGAACTGCACCAGAACGGCGCCGAGTTGACGCTGTCGGCGCTCTACGCGTGCGTGGGGCTGGCCTTCCTGGTGCTCGCCGGACATCGTTGCCGAGACCCGGCGGACGTCAAGCCGTGACGAACGAGTAGAACCGCTTGAGCGTGCAGTGCTCCTCCAGGAGGCGGCCGTAGATCGGCTCACCCTCCAGTTCGCGGTACGTCTCGATCGGGTCGCCCTTTATGATCAGCGCCCGCGCGCATTCCTCGCACCAGTACTGGTAGTCGGGGTTGATCGGTTCCATGTCACGGACGATGGGCGTGCCGCTGCCGCACCAGTCGCACTTTCGCCTGTGTGCACCCATCGATCAGCTCCAGCTGTGGCCGCAGGCCGTGCACACGTAGGAAATACCGCCGTTGTCGCCGAGCACTTGGGCCACATGCGCGGAACCGCAGGAGGGGCAGCTGAGCCGGGTGGCCGTGTCCCGTATCAACGCCGCACCGAGGAGGTGGCCGACCTCCTCGAGGATGCTCGCAGGCATCGCTACTCCCTCCCGTCGGACCGCGCCCCCTACCGGCCGCTTGATTCTGCCACGGCCCGAGCAATACGGTCAGCGACGCCTCCGTACCAGTCCGGACACGGCGCCCACCGCGGCGGTCCCGGCCAGTGTCCACATGCAGGTCGAGAGCGCCTTCGCAGAGGTATACGCCTCCAGGGGCCCAAGTGACTCAAGCCGGTTCAGGAACAGTGTGCCGAAGGCCGCGACACCGATCAGCTGGCCGAGCTGGGTGACCGTCGCCAGCAGACCGCTGGCGTCGGCCGCGTCCTCGGGGCGCACGGTCGCCAGTGCCCCGGTGAGCGTCGGGCTGAACGCGAGGGCGAGCCCAGCGCCGACTCCGGCGTACGCGACGTACAGCGCCGCTCCTCCGTCGCCGCCGCCCCGGAACGCCAGGCCCACCCCCGCCACGGACAGCGCGGTGAGCGCGAACCCGGACGGAGTCAGCGCGCGCTGCCAGGAGGCCGGCCACCTGCGCCAGGTCATGCCGACCACGCCGAAGACGACGGCGGTGGGCGCGAAGGTGAGTCCGGCGCGCAGGGCGCTGTAGCCGAGGCCGCCCTGGATGTGCAGGGTGAGCGCGAACAGGAAACCGGCGTTGACCGCCATCACGGCCAGGATGCGCAGGACGGCCAGGCCCATGCCGGGCCGGCGCAGGACGCGGGGCGCGATGAGCGGGGCGCCGCCGCGCCGGGCCAGCCGGGACTCGTACCCGCAGAACAGGGCGAACAGCACGGCGGAGGCGGCCAGCGACAGCCAGGCCCACAGCGGCCAGTCCTCCCCCTGCCCCAGCACCAGCGGCACCGTCAGCAGCGACACGGCCGCGCCGAGCAGCACGAGGCCGGGCAGGTCCAGGCCACGCGCCGCCTGGGGGCCGGCGCCGCCGTCCCGGGGCAGGACCCGACGGCCCAGCACCAGCAGGACGGCGCCCACCGGCACGTTCACCAGGAACACCGGTCGCCAGCCGGTGCCGAGGAGGTCGGCGCTGACCAGGACGCCGCCGGCGATCTGCCCGGCCGCCGCACCGACGGCGAGGACCGCCGAGTACGCGCCGAGCGCCCGGACCCGGGCCTCGCCGGTGAAGGTGCGCTGGATGAGGCTGAGCACCTGCGGGATCATCACGGCCGAACCGGCGCCCTGCACCAAGCGGAACACGATCAGTTCTGTGGTGCCCTGCGACAGGCCGCAGGCGAGCGAGGCGACGGTGAACAGGGCGAGCCCGGCGAGGTGGACCCGGCCCTGGCCGAACCGGTCGCCGAGCCGGGCGCCGGTGATCAGCAGCACGGAGTAGGTGATGGCGTATCCGGCGATCACCAGCTGCAAGTCGGCGCCGGACGCCCGGAGTTCGGAGCCGATGGTGGGGGCCGCGACGTTCACTATGAAGACGTCGAGGACCGCCATGAACAGGGCGGTGAGCACGACCGCGAGCAGCAGCCGGGGCCGGTTGTCGGTGCCGGGTGCTTCGCTGATCGCAGTGCTCGGAGCGGGCGCGGGACCTCGTCCCGTCCGGGAAGTCGTCGTCATGCGCTCGAGCCTGGCGACGTGCGGGTACGGGTGCCGAGTGCCCGCTGATGCTGGTACTGACAGCACCTGGCAGAGGGAGCGCCCGGCGCCGACCATGGGGTGGTGGCGTGCGGGACGTGGAGCGAGGGGGACGTGACGATGGGGACGACGACACACCGCCGCCGGCCGGAGCTGGCCGCGTTCCTGCGCAGCAGGCGGGCCCGGGTGACACCCGGGGACGTGGGCATGCCACCGGGCCTGCGGCGCCGCACCCCGGGCCTGCGCCGCGAGGAGGTCGCCCAGCTCTCGGGCGTCGGCGTGACCTGGTACACCTGGCTGGAGCAGGGCAGACCGATCAACGCCTCCCCGCAGGTCCTGGACGCCGTGGCCCGCACGCTGCGGCTCGACCCGCCGGAGCGCGAGCATCTGTACCACCTCGCCGAGGTGCCGTACACGGCCGCACCGGGGGCCCCGGTGCAGACGGTGGGCCCGGAGATCCAGGGCATCATCGACGCCCTCGCACCACGGCCGGCGGTGGTCTACAACGCGCGGTACGACGTGCTGGCCGCCAACGCGGTCTACGCCGACCTGTTCCTCACCGGACCGCTGTCGGCCACGCGCCCGCCGAACGCGCTGTGGGGGCTGTTCACGGTGCCCGAGGAGGACTGCCCGCTGATGTTCCGGAAGTCGGAGCTGCCGGTGATGGTCGCGACCCTGCGCGCCTCCTACGGCCTGCACGCCGGGGAGCCGGCTGGGAGGACTTCATACGCGGGCTGAGCGCGGCCAGTCCGCTCTTCGCGCGTCTGTGGGGGACGGGCGACGTGGCGCAGCCCGGGCGACGTGTGAAGACGTTCCGGCACGTGGACGTGGGCGAGTTGCGGATGACGTCGGTGTCGCTGTCGGTCAACGGCATGCCCGAGTGCCGGATCGTGGTGTACACCCCGGACGACGAGGAAACGGCGCGGCGCACAGCGTTGCTGAGGGAGCGTCGGGAACGCCTGTGGCCGCCGCACGCGGCGCGGTGGATCACGGGCACGACGAAAAATCCCGCCCCCTGAGGGGACGGGATCCGTGGAGCCTGTGTGGAGCTAAGGAGAATTGAACTCCTGACCTCCTGCATGCCATGCAGGCGCTCTACCAACTGAGCTATAGCCCCTGGTCCCACGCGGCCGAGCCGCATGGTCTCTCGCCCCGCTCGGCGGGGCGAACAAGAAGAACTTTAGCCTGCGACCTGCCGGAAAGTGAAATCCGGGAGTGGGGGCGCTCAGTCGTCGTCGCCGAGGACCGGCTCCGGGAGAGTGCCGGCGTTGTGCTCGAGGAGACGCCACCCGCGGGCGCCCTCGCCGAGGACGGACCAGCAGCAGTTGGACAGGCCGCCGAGGCTCTCCCAGTGGCGGGCCTCCAGGCCGAGGAGGCGCCCGATGGTGGTGCGGATGGTACCGCCGTGGCTGACCACCACGAGGGTGCCGTCCTCGGGCAGCTTCTCGGCGTGCCGCAGCACGACAGGGGCGGCCCGGTCGGCGACCTCGGTCTCCAGTTCGCCACCGCCGCGGCGGACCGGTTCGCCGCGCTTCCACGCGGTGTACTCCTCGCCGTACCGGCCGATGATGTCCTCGTGCGTCAGCCCCTGCCAGACGCCCGCGTAGGTCTCGCGCAGGCCCTCGTCGCGGGTGATGTCGAGGCCGGTGAGGGCGGCGAGCTCGACGGCCGTGTTCGTGGCCCGCTGGAGGTCCGAGGAGACGATCGCGTCGGGCCCCAGGGAGGCGAGCAGCCGGGCGGCGCGGCGGGCCTGGCCGACGCCGGTCTCGGTGAGCTCGACATCCGTGGTGCCCTGGAAACGGCGCTCCACGTTCCACGAGGTCTGGCCGTGCCGCCACAGGATGATGCGGCGGCCCCGGCCGGGCCTGCGGTCCGCGCCCTCGCCGGTGCCGCTCATCGCCATTCCCCGCCCAGTTCGGCGGCCTCCTCGGCGGCCTGCAGCTTCGCGTGCTCCTCGGCCTTGCCGCGAGTGGCCTTCGCGTCGGCGGGCAGCTCGATCTCGGGGCAGTCCTTCCACAGCCGCTCCAGGGCGTAGAAGACCCGCTCCTCGCTGTGCTGGACGTGGACGACGATGTCGACGTAGTCGAGCAGGATCCAGCGGGACTCGCGATCGCCCTCGCGGCGCAC
Source organism: Streptomyces brasiliensis (assembly GCF_014647875.1). Lineage (GTDB taxonomy): Bacteria > Actinomycetota > Actinomycetes > Streptomycetales > Streptomycetaceae > Streptomyces > Streptomyces brasiliensis. Next base: position 307,901 of record NZ_BMQA01000006.1, read on the forward strand.
CGGCTTGGCGCCGAGCTCCTTCAGGAGCCGCTCCTCGATCTCGTCGACGATCGACTTGACCTGGCGGTCGTTGGGCGCGGAGGCCAGCAGGAAGGCGTCCGTGATCGACAGGACGTCGCTGACGTCGTAGGCGATGACGTCATGGGCGAGCTTGTCGGCGGCCGCCTGGGCGGCGGTGTTGATGAGCTCGATGGAGTGGTCGGTTGCGGTCACTACGAAGCTTTCGGTCGAGGACAGAGATCGGCTGGAGGTGTGGGGGTCGGCCCCGACATGGCACAGCACGTCGGCGGTCACTTGCCATCAAGGGTCTCACGGCCCGCCGGGGGCACCCCACGTGATTATCGGATCACATGGGGTGCCGGGCCGTATCGGACTGCCGTCGTCCGGACCGCCATCCGGATGAGGACGGCTCGTCGTCAGGACGACGACGGCTTGTAGTCCTGGCCGAGGACCACCGAGACATCCGCGTTCGCGCCGACGTCGCCCTTCGCCACGGCGCTCGCGGGCAGGCCCAGGGTCTTCGCGACCTCGGTGGCGTTCTCCTTGTCGGCGGCGTCCGAGTAGAGCACCTTCGACGTCGTGGCGGAGGATGCCGCACTGCCGCCGCCCAGGAAGGAGAAGCCGCCGTTGAGGAGGACAACGCGGGCCTTCTCGGCGTTGCCCTCGACCCCGGAGGCGTTCTGCACGGACAGGCGGACGGCGGAGCCGGCGTCGGGGCTCTTGGCGGTGCCGCCCAGGATGTCCTTCACCACACTGGCGCTGGTCTGCTCGCTCAGCGTGCCGTCGGACTGCAGGGGCAGCAGGGCCGTCTTGTAGTCGCCGCCCTTGGCGAGGTCGGCGAGCTTGGCGAGGAATGCGCCGAGGTTCCTGTCGGACAGCGGCGGCTCGATGATCTGCCCCAGCGTCTGCACGGTGACGGTCGCGCCCTGCGCGTCTGAGGACATCTTGCGCAGCACGCCCTGCATGACCTGGCCGAACCGCTCCAGCTGGGCGTTCTGGGCCTCGCCCGGTCCGCGGTAGGTGGCGTAGGCGACGGCCGCCTTGCCGCTGAGGGTCTGACCCTTGCCCTTGTGGACGAGCGGCGCGGTGCCCTTCTTCTTGTCCGAGTCGGGGACGTCGGCATTGGTGTCGATGTCGATGTTGCCGACCAGCGTGACGAGGTTCTGCAGATAGGGGGTGTCCAGGCGCCAGGTGCCCTCGATGTTCGTGCCGAGGACGGTGTCGAGCTGGTCGCGGGTCCCGGAGGAGCCGTCGTCGCCGACCGACTTGGCGAGGGTGGTGACGGAGCCGTCATCGCCGCTCAGGGCGAGGGAGTTGGGCAGCAGGACGGTGGTGCCCTGCTTGGTGGTGGTGTTGTCGACCAGGAGCGCCGTGGAGGTGCCGCCCTTGGCCGTGTTGTGCAGATGGACGACGATCACGTCACGGTTCTGGTCGCCCACGGCCGTCGCCGTGCCCGACTTGGAGCCGGACGAGGACAGTCCGGGCAGCTTCCCTGCGTACCAGAGGTAGCCGACGCCGCCGACGGCGACGAGGGCGAGGACGACGCACAAGGCGATGAGCCGGCTGCGGGCGCGGCGACGGGCCTCCTCGCGGCGCTCGGTGCGGTTCTCGGTGAACTTCAGCCAGTCGATGACGTCCTCGGAGTCGCCGTCCGGCTCCTCCACGAACGCGAACTGCTCGGTTCGGTAATCCCGTTCAGGGGCTGCCGGCGGTTCGGGATGGTCGGCCGGGCCGGGCTGCTGAGGGATGTAGGCGGTCTGTTCGGCGGTTCGGGGCGGCCGGCCGTCGGGGGCCTGCTGCCCGTAGGGGTCGTACGACGGCACGGGTGGCTGCTGACCGGTCCCGTAGGGGTCGTAGGAGGGCACCTGGGGGTGGCTGCCGGTGTCGTAGCCGTCGTACGGGGGCACGGGTGGCTGCTGTCCGGCGGCGTACGGGTCGTACCCGTAGCCCTGTTGCTGCGCGTACGAGTCGTATGTCCCCTGTGGGGCCTGCTGGGCCGGGATCTGGCGGTACACGGGCCTGCCGTACTCGTCGTAGCCGACGAGCTCGTACTGGTCGCCCGCGTACCCCGGGTCGTATCGGTCGTTCACCGGTGCCCCTCTCGGCTCACTCGCCGCGGTACAGCTCGCGCTTGTCGATGTAGCGCACGACTCCGTCCGGCACCATGTACCAGATGGGATCGCCCTTGGCGACTCTCGCACGGCAGTCCGTGGACGAGATGGCCAGGGCGGGGACCTCGACGAGCGAGACGCCGCCCTCGGGAAGTCCCGCGTCGGTCAGGAGGTGGCCGGGCCGGGTGACCCCGATGAAGTGCGCCAGGGAGAACAGCTCCTCCGTGTCGAGCCAGGTCAGCAGCTGGGCGAGGGCGTCGGCGCCGGTGATGAAGAAGAGGTCTGTGTCGGGGTTGAGCGCGCGCAGGTCGCGCAGGGTGTCCACGGTGTAGGTGGGGCCGCCGCGGTCGATGTCGATGCGGCTCACCGAGAACTGCGGGTTCTCGGCGGTCGCGATGACCGTCATCAGATAGCGGTCCTCGGCCGGCGAGACCTTGCGGTGGGACTTCTGCCACGGCTGTCCGGTGGGGACGAACACCACCTCGTCGAGATGGAACTGCGCGGCGACCTCGCTGGCCGCCACGAGGTGCCCGTGGTGGATCGGGTCGAAGGTTCCGCCCATGACACCGAGACGGCGCTTGCCCGTGCGCACGGGCCCGTTGCCCGGCTGCGGCTCCGGGGCCCGCGCAGTCTCGTTCGCCGGACCGGTAGGCATGTGCTGCTCTCCCATGCGTGCAGACCCTACCGGCCCGGCCCGCGGGGCCCGTTCGTCAGACCCCGGGGTGTACGGCCCGGGGTGAGGCCGTCGCGGACAGTGGTCAGCGGTCCCGGTTGAAACGGGTGGTGATCCACAGCAGGAGCAGCAGGATGAGGAACGCGCTGCCGCCCGTCACGAGCGGGTCGAGGCTGTTGTGGTTGCCGCCGTGCTCCTCGCCCTCGGCAGCGAGGGTGACCAACTGGGCAGCGGTGCTGTGGAAGCTCATCTTCGGCAGACCTATCCGGTGTGGGCGGGATAAAGACGTCGGCCCATCGTATGCGGGCGGCCCGACGGCGATCACCCCGACTCCGCCGTTGGGGACGGGCGGGGAACGATCCGGGCGCCTCAGTCGTCCTTCTGCTTGTACCCGCGCAGCAGGAACCACGCGGTCAGTACGCAACCAAGGACCATCACGACGAGTACGATCCGCAGCAGATCGCCCGCCCCTTGCTGCTGGGCGGCGACGGCGGCCTCGGTCAGCCGGGCGGCTGCAGGGGTGTGTTCCATGGCGATGGACTCCTTCGGCTGTGCTGCCCGTCCACGGTATCTCCGCCTAGGCTGGGCACTGCTTCGGGGGCACTTCGGTCACACAGACGCACATGGGGGACCACATGTCCGACGACGGCCACGAGCAGAGCGCGCACGAGAACGTGCCGAGCAGGCAGCGGAGGCGCTTCCCGGGGATCTCCTCGCGGGCGTACGAGCACCCGGCCGACCGCTCCGCCCTGGTGGCGCTGCGCAAGCTGAGCGGTTTCGACACGGTCTTCAAGGCGCTCAGCGGGCTGCTGCCCGAGCGGAGCCTGAGGCTGCTGTTCCTGTCCGACTCGGTCCGCGTCTCGGACCAGCAGTTCTCGCACCTGAACGACATGCTGCGGGACGCCTGCTACATCCTGGACCTGGAGAAGGTCCCACCGATGTACGTCAATCAGGACCCGCAGCCGAACGCGATGTGCATCGGCCTGGACGAGCCGATCATCGTCGTCACCACCGGGCTCGTCGAGCTGCTCGACGAGGAGGAGATGCGGGCGGTCGTCGGCCACGAGGTGGGCCACGCGCTGTCCGGTCACTCGGTGTACCGCACGATCCTGCTGTTCCTGACCAGCCTGGCACTCAAGGTCGCCTGGATCCCGCTGGGCAACCTTGCGATCATGGCGATAGTGACGGCTCTGCGGGAGTGGTTCCGCAAGTCGGAGCTTTCCGCGGACCGGGCGGGGCTCCTCGTCGGCCAGGACCTGCAGGCCTCGATGCGCGGCCTGATGAAGATCGCGGGCGGCAACCACCTGCACGAGATGAACGTGGACGCCTTTCTCCAGCAGGCCGACGAGTACGAGTCGGGGGGCGACCTGCGCGACTCCGTGCTGAAGATCCTCAACGTGCTGCCCCGCTCGCACCCCTTCACCGTGGTCCGCGCGGCCGAGCTGAAGAAGTGGTCCGAGACCCGCGACTACCAGCGGATCATGGACGGTCACTACGCGCGGCGCACAGAGGACAAGGACACGTCGGTCAGCGACTCGTTCAAGGAGTCGGCGGCGAGCTACGTGAGTGACGTGAAGAGCTCCAAGGACCCGCTGATGAAGCTGGTCTCCGACATCGCGGGCGGCGCCGGGGACCTGGGCGGCCGGGTGCGGCGCGGCTTCGGTGGCTTCGCGAGCCCGGCCCCGCCGAAGGACCAGGGCTCGCACCCGAGGGACGAGACGCCGTCCGGCGACGACGACTGAGAGCCACCGGCCCGCGCATCGCTGCTTCGGCTTTCCACACAGGCCGGGCGCCCGCCACACGGCACTTCTGCGCCGACCGGGCGCCCGCCACAGGGAACTCCCACGCCGACCGGCGCCCGTCACACGGGGGGCTTCCAAGCAGGCCGGCGTCCGTCGGACCTTGGCTGCCACGCAGGTCGGCGTCGTCACACCTTCGGTTCCGCGCCGGCCGCCAGCGTGCCGCACAGCGCCGTCGCGCTGCCCGTCGCGTACGGGTTCGTGCCCGCCGGGCCGCCGCTCCTGGCGGTCTGGCCGGCCAGCAGTGGCTCCAGGTGGTTGGTGGAGTCCTCGGCGCAGGAGAGCGGACCGGCCTGGCCGTAGGAGACGACGAGCTGGGTCTGGTTCGTGCGCAGGTCGGTGCGGTCGAAGCGGAACGTCAGCTCGCGGCGGACGGTGAACAGTGAGGCCTGCGCGTGGTCGGCCGAGCCGGTCGGCCGGAGCGCGTAGACGAAGGTGTGGTCCGCGGTGACCTCCAGCGTGGCCGAGTCGACCTCGACGGCCTGGAACGAGCCCTGGACGCGGATCTTCGGATCCGCCAGTTCCGCGCGGGCGGGGTCGAAGCGGACCAGCCAGCCGGTGGGGGCGTGCCGCCCGTCGGCCGCGGGATGCTCGAAACTCTGGTCGAACTGGTCGAGTTGACCGGCGTCGAGCAGCATCCGCGCGAGATGCACCTGGCTGCTGTCGAGCACCTCGGGATGGAGCGAGGAACGGACGACGTAGTCCCTGGCGATGGTCAGCGCGGCCTTCACATCGCTGTCGGAGAAGTGGGCGGTGCGCCGCCAGGCGGGCAGGGGTATCGCGTCCTCGCCGACGCCGAACTGTGCGGCCGGGCTGTGCGCGTACAGATACTCGGGGTCCGCCGCGCCCGGCACCTTGCCCTGCGGGGACAGCGGTATGACGGTCATGCGCAGTGGCTCGACGGGCTGCCGGGCCTCGGGGGCGCCGTAGGGGTGGCGTACGCCCATGTAGATCGCGGTGCCGAAGGCGACGGCGATCAGCAGGACGAGGATCAGCGCCTGCCGGGACAGCCCGCGGTGCAGGGGCGGGCGCCGGCGCACCGCGGGGGCGTGGTCGGCCATCCGCTCCTGCGCCGAGTACTCCTGGAGGCGGGCAGCACGGACGAACGACTCGTCGAAGACGACGGATCGGTATTCGTCCTCTCCACCACCGGGAGCGCCCTCGGGTGCCCCCTCAGGTGGTTCTCCTGGCCCGCCCATACTTTCAGGGTAGGTCTCACGAGCCTCGGGTAAACGCCCTGCTACACGACAAGTTCTGACAGGTTCTCACCACGAACCTGTGCGGTCGTTCAGGGCGAGCGCGGGATCGCGGAGAGCGCCGGCTGGGAGTTGTGGGCGGACACGGAGGGAGCCGCCGCACTGCCCTGTTCAAGGCCGGTGGAAGCCGGCTGCGGGACCTGGTCGCGGCTGCCCGAGGAGGCGCTGCGGTAGACCGCCGCGAAGGCCAGCGCGACCATGCCGACGCCCATCACGAGGGCGAGGAGCCAGGCGACGGGGCGGTGCCAGCGGACGTGCTTGCCGTACGCTCCCGCGCCGGCGCGGTCCGCGGAGCCGTCGGGGTCGTCCAGGTCGTCGAGGTCGTGGTCCTGGCCGAACGGGTCGGGTTCGTACCCCTCGTCGTACCGCTCGCCCCTCGCGTGGGCCCGGCGGGCCTCGGCCTCGGCTCTCGCCTGGGCGGCAGCCAGAAGACGCTCCACAGCGGTCGGCTCGTGCACCACGGCCGCTCGCACGAAGGCCTCGTCGAAGACCACGGAGGCGAACTCTTCGTCCGACACCCCGCGGTCGTGGTCGTCGTCGGGCTCCCAGCCGTCAGGGAACGGCGTGCCCCCCACGTCCTCCGGCACGGATCCAGAGTAGACCTGGGGGGTCAATTTGGGCAGACGGTATGGAAATTCATCCGTCTGGTGAGACGGCCGGAGACGGCCGTCACCCGCTCATGTCAGCGGCGCACATGCCCGTCGCCGGTGACGATGTACTTCGTGCTGGTGAGCTCGGGCAGGCCCATCGGGCCGCGGGCGTGCAGCTTCTGCGTGGAGATGCCGATCTCGGCACCGAAGCCGAACTGGCCGCCGTCGGTGAAACGGGTGGAGGCGTTCACGGCGACGGTGGTGGAGTCGACCAGCTGGGTGAAGCGGCGGGCGGCCTGCTGCGAGCCGGTGACGATCGCCTCCGTGTGGCCGGAGGTCCACAGCCGGATGTGCTCGACGGCCCGGTCGAGGGAGTCGACGACGGCGGCGGCGATGTCGTACGAGAGGTACTCGGTCTCCCAGTCCTCCGGGGTCGCCTCGACCACGGTCGCCTTGGAGTCCGCGGCGTACGCCAGTACGCGCTCGTCGGCGTGGACGGTCACCCCGGCCTCGGCGAGCGCCTCGAGGGCGCGCGGCAGGAAGCGGGGGGCGATGTCCTGGTGGACCAGGAGGGTCTCGGCGGCATTGCAGACGCTGACGCGCTGGGCCTTGGAGTTGATCAGGATCTCGATCGCCATGTCGATGTCGGCGTGGGCGTCGACGTAGACATGGCAGTTGCCGGTGCCCGTCTCGATGACCGGGACGGTGGACTCGGTGACGACGGCCTGGATCAGGGAGGCGCCGCCGCGCGGGATGAGCACGTCGACCAGGCCGCGGGCGCGCATCAGCTCGCGCACGCTCTCGCGGCTCTCGCCGGGCACCAGCTGCACGGCGTCGGCGGGCAGCCCGGCGCCGCCGACGGCGTCCCGGATCACCCGGACGAGGGCGGCGTTCGACTCGTACGCGGAGGCCGAGCCGCGCAGCAGCACCGCGTTGCCGGACTTCAGACAGAGGGCCGCGGCGTCGACGGTGACGTTCGGGCGGGCCTCGTAGATGATGCCGACGACACCGAGCGGGACGCGGACCTGGCGCAGGTCGATGCCGTTGGGGAGGGTGGAGCCGCGCACGACCTCGCCGACCGGGTCGGGCAGCGCGGCGACGTCGCGCACGTCGGAGGCGATGGCGCGCACCCGCTCGGGCGTGAGGGTGAGCCGGTCGACGATGGCCTCGCTGGTGCCGGCCTCGCGGGCCTTGGCGATGTCCAGGGCGTTGGCCTCGACGATCTCGCTCGTGCGGACCTCCAGGGCGTCCGCGATGGCGAGCAGCGCGTCGTCCTTCTCGGCCCGCGGCAGCGGCGCGAGGTCGGCGGCGGCGGCCTTGGCACGGTAGGCGGCCTGGGTGACCGGGGACATGGCGTCGTACGGCGAGAGCGTCGTCATGGGGGAAGGGTAGTGCGCGGACGGTAAGGGCTCAGCGTTTGTCCCACACCGCGAGACGGGGTCAAAACGGGTGAACTCCGACCGGTGTCGCCGGTGGCGGGCCGTAGCCCTCCGCGATGCGCTGATGGTAGGTCTCGCGGTCGATGACCTCCAGGCCGACGATCTCCCAGGACGGCAGTCCGGCGCTCTGCCGGTGCTCGCCCCACAGGCGCAGCGCCACGGCGGCCGCGTCGTGCAGGTCACGGGCCTCTTCCCAGTAGCGGATCTCGGCGTGGTCGGGCGCGTATCTGCTGGTGAGCAGGAAGGGGTGGTCGTGGGCGAGCTGTTCCAGCCCACGGCGCAGCTCCCTGAGCGGTACCTGGTCGCCGGAGACGCTGAGGGTGACGTGCCACAGCCGGGGCAGGTCCTTCGGCTCCTCGTACGTCTCTCCGGCCGCGACGCTCGTCAGGGGACGCTCCTCGCCCGTGGTTCGCGAGGGGGAGGCACCGCGGGACGCCGTCGCCCCAGGGCGTACTCGTCTCACGACAGCCTCCTTCGCGCAGCGCTCGTGCCGGAACGTGTCCAAACATGTTCCTCAGACAAAGTTGAGCAGCCCGCAAGGCTCCGTGGGGCGGTTTTACGGAACGTCCCCCACCGGGGTCGGTGGTTGTGCCCGGTTTACGGGTGCAGGATCACCAGGTCGTCCCTGTGTACGACCTCTCGTTCGTACGCCGGACCCAGCTCGCGCGCCAGCTCGCGCGTCGAACGCCCGATCAGCTGGGGGATCTCCTTGGCGTCGAAGCTGACGAGCCCGCGCGCCACGGCGTGCCCCCGCGCGTCGCGCAGCTCGACCGGGTCGCCGGCGCTGAACTCGCCCTCGACGGCGGCGATCCCGGCCGGCAGCAGCGACTTACGGCGCTCGACGACCGCGTGCACGGCACCGTCGTCCAGGGTCAGTGCGCCCTGCGGGGTGGACGCGTGCTGGAGCCACAGCAGCCGGTCGGCGGAGCGCTTGCCGGTGGGGTGGAAGTAGGTGCCGGTGTCGCCGCCGGTGAGGGCCTCGGCCGCGTGGACCGCGCTGGTGAGGACGACGGGGATGCCCGCGGCGGCGGCGATCCGGGCGGCCTCGACCTTGGTGACCATGCCGCCGGTGCCGACGCCGGCCTTGCCGGCGCTGCCGATCTCGATGCCGTCGAGGTCGGCGGGTGTGCGCACGTCCGCTATCCGCGAGGTCCCCGCCTTGCCGGGGTCGCCGTCGTAGACGCCGTCGACGTCGGAGAGCAGCACCAGCAGGTCGGCGTGGACGAGGTGGGCGACGAGGGCGGCGAGGCGGTCGTTGTCGCCGAAGCGGATCTCGTCGGTGGCGACCGTGTCGTTCTCGTTGACGACGGGGAGGGCGCCCATCGCGAGGAGCTTGTCGAGGGTGCGGGAGGCGTTGCGGTGGTGGGCGCGGCGGCTCATGTCGTCGGAGGTGAGCAGGATCTGGCCGACGCGGACGCCGTAGCGGGCGAAGGAGGCGGTGTAGCGGGCGACGAGCAGGCCCTGGCCGACGCTGGCGGCGGCCTGCTGGCGGGCGAGGTCCCGGGGCCGGCGGCGCAGTCCGAGCGGGGCGAGGCCGGCGGCGATGGAGCCGGAGGAGACGAGGACGATCTCCCGCTCTCCGCCGCTGCGGATCTTGGCGAGGACGTCGACGAGCGCGTCCACACGGTCGGCGTCCAGGCCGCCGGACGCGGTGGTCAGCGACGAGGAACCGACCTTGACGACGATCCTGCGGGCCTCGCCCACGGCCTGCCTTGCCCTTGCCACCGTGCCCTCTGTCCCCTCGTACACGTCCGGGTGCCTCACCCGGCAATCTACGCGAAGGGGATCGTGCGCCGCGCATCAGTCCAGTCCCCGGACGCGCACCCGGTAACCGCTTGCTCACGCGTCGCATATGGCAAAAAGGTTGTACTGGTTCCTTCTAGAAATTAAAGAGGACGTAAACATAATGTGACCACTGTGTCGTCTCCAGTCCGCCCCCAGCGCATCCTCCTCAGATCGGGGAAGAGCCCCTTCGACGCGATTCCCGTGGAGGAAGCCCTCCACAAGAACGTGATCGCCACCAATTCCGGCAACCTGATCTTCAGTGACGCCGCTCACAAGATCCTCGAGACTCCGGGTACCGAGGTGGTCTCGAACCGCATGCGCGTCGATGTGACCGCGGCCGGCCGTATCAACGAGGAGTACGACGCCTTCGTCGTACCGCTCGCCAACGCGTTCCGGCCTTCGTTCGCGGAGCCGCTGCAGAAGCTGACGCAGCTCATCGGAAAGCTGAAGATCCCGGTGGTCGTCCTGGGTGTCGGGGCGCAGGCCGACGTGGGCTTCGACGCGGGACGCCTCAAGCCGCTCGAGCCCGTCGTGCGCGACTTCGTCTCCGCGGTGCTGGACCGCAGCGCGTCCATCGGCGTGCGGGGCGAGTTCACCGAGAAGTATCTGAAGGACATGGGCTTCAGGGACGTCGAAATCATCGGCTGCCCCTCGATGTTCATGTGGGGCAAGGAACTCGCGGTGCACAAGCGCGTGGACGCGCTGACCACCGAGTCCCGGATCTCGATCAACGGCTCGCACAGCGCCGTGAAGAACCAGGGCATGGACAAGATCATCCTCAATGCCCATGCCCGCTACCCCCATCTGCGCTTCGTCGGCCAGAACCTCTCCGACGCGCAGCAGATGCACTGGCGCGATCTGTCGGACCGCAACAGCCGGGTGACCGGGATGCCGACGCATCCGGACCACCCGATGTACCGGGAGGACAAGGTCCGGATCTACATCGACCCGGTGCGCTGGATCGACGATCTGCGCGGCTTCGACTTCTCCTTCGGCTCCCGCATCCACGGCAACATCGCGGCGCTGCTGGCCGGCACGCCCGCGACGGTGCTGTGCAGCGACTCGCGGACGCTGGAGCTGTGCCGCTACTTCGACATCCCGCACCGGACGCTGACCGAGGTGCCCGAGGACGTCGACCCGGCGCGGCTGTACGAGGAGGCGGACTTCGGTGCACTGGTCGGCGGTCACTCGGAGCGGTTCGAACGGTTCGTCCGCTTCCTCGACGTGAACGGGCTGAAGAACACCTTCACGCACGGCGACGGCGGGGCGGCCTTCGAGCAGCGCATGAAGAAGCTGACGTTCCCGGAGGGCATCCGCCCCTGGAACGCCGCCGACATCGACTCGATGGTCTCCCGGTTCGGCTGGCTGCACTCCCGGGTCAGCCAGTTGTCCAAGGACAACGCCCAGTTGAAGCGTGAGCTGACGCGGGTCAGGACGAGCGCGAAGGGCGCGGCCAAGGCCGCCACCGTGGCGCAGACGCCGGCCGTGACCGTGCGGACCCCTTCGGTCTACCGGCGTGCGCGCCGCGCGATGGGCCGGGCACTGCAGTCCGGGCGTTGACCGCGGTCGGGTCCCGCCCGCGCTGTCCGAGCGTTGACCGCGGTCGGGTCCCGACCCCCGCCGGCCCGGTGTCAGCCGCAATCGAATCCCGACCCGCTGTCCGGTCCCGCCCCCGTGGGCGGGACCGGACTTCGCTGTTCGTCAGGCCACTGCCCCGTAGCCGTCCGTCGGCAGTGATCGGCGCATCCTGCGCAGCGCGCGCCGCAGGAGGGAATGGGCGGCCGCCTCGCGGTAGCCCTCGAAGGCGCGGGCCTCGCGTGCTTCGGCGAGGTAGAGGGAGTCGGGGATGCCGGCGGTCCGCGAGCGGAAGTGCGGGTAGACGAGGTAGACGCGGGTGCCGTGCTTCTCGATGACGGCGGCGGCCTGCCGCTTGGCCCGTACGAACTCCACGACGTCCACGAGGAGATCGGGCCGCCCCACGGCCACCAGGTGCAGCCTGAGCCGCTCGTGGACCCTGAGTCGGCGGGCGACCTCTGAGGTCCAGTAGGCCTCCATGAGTGGCTTGGCCAGCTCGAACTTGTTCCGCCTGACGTCCTCGGAGTCCTTGAGGAACTTCGGGCCGAACTGCGGCAGCAGGGTCACCAGGAAGGGCCGGACCATGAGAGTGTCGCGCTTGGGGCCGGCCGGGACCATCTCGGCTATCAGGTTCATCAGGGCGCGCGCGGAGTCGAAGCGGAGCGTGTAACTGCCGCTCTTGGTCACGTGCTTGCCGTCGTCACGGCCCACCAGGTAGTAGCAGGTGTAGTCGGCGAGCACGGAGACGCCGTCGGCCCGCAGATAGGCCTCCATCGTGAACAGCGCGTCCTCGCCGGTCCACAGCGACTCGTCGAAGCGCATGCCGTGCCGCTCCAGGAGCTCGCGGCGGAAGAGCTTCTGGGCGCTGAGGGTGAACTTGATGTTGGAGGAGTAGACGTCCGTACGGTCGAGGGTCTGGCCCCACATCGACTTGGGCGGGGTGCGGTTGATGCCCTCGACGCGGCCCAGGACCACGTCCGTGCCGTTCCTGTCGGCCATGGCGACCATGCGCTCCAGGGCCTCGGGGCCGAGCCGGTCGTCGGCGTCGAGGAAGAACACATACCGTCCGGCCGCCTTGCCGAGGCCGACGTTGCGCGGGCCGCTGGGGCCGCCGGAGTTCTCCTGCCGGATCACCGAGACCGGCATGGGCGCGCCGGCCGCGAAGTCCTCCAGGTACTCCCCCGTGCCGTCGGTCGAGCCGTCGTCGACCGCGATGACCTCGACACGTGCCGGGTCGATGGTCTGCGCGGCGACGGACGCCAGGCACTCGACCAGGTACGGCATCGCTTCGTACGCCCCGATGATCACGCTCACATCAGGCTGCGTCACGACGGTCACGTTTCCCCCTCGTCAATGGAATATTTCCCCCGTATCGCCTTAATCGCAACTTGTTAGACGGTCGGCCGGGATGATCGGTTGCTTCAGGGCATGGATCAAGTGGCACACGTCACACAGCGAAGAGACAGCCGGGGGTATGCGGCGGTGACATCGGACAGTACGGGCGAGCGGTAAGAGTTGCTCACGGTGAACGAGAGGTGTGGGTAAGAGGGCCTGTAAGAGGCCGGTACGGAAATGGCCCGGCCCCCGGGGATCTCTCCTCGGGGGCCGGGCCCTGTGCTGTCGTACGGGGTGGTTCAGCCCGCCGTGACGCCGTCCGTCTCACCGGTGGACGCCAGTCGCTGTCCGGGCAGCGAGCCCGCCAGCTCCGCCTCCTCGGCGTCAGCGGCGGCGGCGTGCGCCTGCTGGCCGAGGTTGCGGGCCTCCGCCTTACGGGCGAGGCCGGCGACCGCGGTGTTGAACTGGACGATGGACGTCGGCTCGTCCGGGCCCAGCAGATACCGCTTGAGCTCCGTGCGGTCCTCGGCCAGCGGATCGGCCGACGGGTCGCGTACGGCGTCCAGCAGGCCGCCCAGCTCCTTGGCGCTGTTGGAGAGGATCACCGCGGCGCGCACGGCCGTGTTCTGCCGCTTGAACTCCTCCACGCCGAGCTCGGCCGAGTCCGTGACCGCGTACGGCTTGCCGCTCGCGATGAAGTCGGAGACCACGCTCGAGATGTCGGAGACCATCGCGTCGGAGACGTTGAAGCAGTCGTACAGCCGCGGCTCGGCGCCCGTGATGACCCGGTGCTCGTACGCCGGGAAGGAGCGCCAGTAGGCGTCGTTCCACTCGGCGCGCAGCTGGGCGATCTCCTCGTGCTTCCGCACGTCCACCACGCCGTCGCGGGTGGCCTCGGCCTCGTCGCCCTTGTCTCCGGTGGCACCGGAGGCGCCGGACAGCTGGGCCAGGCGGGCCTCGATCCGGGTCAGCTCGGCCTTGGCCTTGGCCTCGGCCTGGGCGGCGGTGTCGGCCGTGAAGCGGGAGTCGGCCGCACGCTCGGCGCCGGCCTTCTCGACCAGCGCGGTGATGCGCTTGTGCGCGGCACCGGCCTTGGCGCTGACGGTGCCGGTGAAGGGGTGCGGCTTGTACAGGACACGGACCGGCGGGTCGGCCTTGACCAGCTTCTTCACGATGTTCTCACCGGCGAGCACGAGGGAGGTGTTGCCGGGGTTGCCGTCCCAGCCCTCCCAGGTGGGTGCGTACAGGACGGTCGGGCAGTGTCCGTCAACGGCTCCGCCACGGCGATCGTCGGGCACCCCCTGCCGGCCCTGGATGGACGCCAGCTGCGGGCGGCCCACCTCGACGATGTCGTCGTCGCGGACGCCGACGTCGGCGATGGCGTAGCGGTCGCGGCCCGCACGGCCGGCGGTCCACACCTCGTCGTACACCTTGCTGAACGGGTTGACGCTCGCCAGTTTGTCGCTGTCACCGTGGCCGATGAAGACGTGCTTCATGGTCGGGACGCGCAGCAGGTGGATGTTCTTGCCGACGTTCGCCGCGTAGAGCGCGACGCGCACGGTCGACAGGTCCAGGTTCATCAGGTGCACACCGCCGGGCACGCAGATGACAGGGACCGTGGTGGGCGCCAGGTTGTTCAGGATGACCCGCTCGCGCAGGATGATCAGCGGCCGGGTGTCCAGCTGCTCCATCGTCTCCAGCCACATGTTGACCTGGTACGCGGAGTCCTTGGAGCCGGAGAAGTAGAGCACCGTCTCGGGCTTGTAGCCGACCAGCCAGTCGTCGACGGCGGCCAGCACCCTGTCGGCGTTCGGCGGGATCTTGTTGCCGCGCACGTACGGCATGAGCGCGAGGACGTACAGACCGCCCAGGACGACCGTGACGACGATGCCGACGTAGCCGTACACGGACGAGTCCAGCGCCGCGGCGACGAGTATGCCCGCGACCGCGAAGAGGTCGAGGTGCAGCATCTTCTCGGCGGAGCGATCCAGCAGGGCGCGCGGCGGCGCGTCCGGGATGCGGATGCGGGACTTGAGGTCCACGTTGCGGGTGGCGACCGGCATCCTGCGGCGGTTGCGGATCAGGGTGACCAGCGCGCCGTGCGGGGCCTGCAGGCCGTAGAAGGCGATGAAGCAGGCGATCGCCCCGTAGTAGATCAGGTTGTCCGCGAGGGACAGCCGGGCCAGCAGCAGGACGAGCAGCAGCTGCCGGATCAGGAAGCGGATCGACAGGCCGGCCCGCACCTTGCTCAGGCGGTTTATCAGATAGCTGCCCTTACGGTGCAAGTAGTGGTCCGCCAGGTACGTCACGGCGGCCGCGGCCGCGAAGGCGTACACATTCGGGACCAGCGCGGCCACCATGAGCGCCGGGAAGCCCAGGATCATGAGGACCGCCGCACCCAGCTCGGCCGCGCTGCCCACCCGGGCGACGCGAATAGCAGTGGATATCACGGAGAACCTTTTGCTGACAAAAAGGCCGGAATGAGACCTTGCGGACGATCTGGAAGTCTTACGGATTCAGGCCTCTGTGAATGCTCCGCGAACGCGTAGCCACAGAGGCCTGAATTACAGATGGTAATTGCAGTTGATTATGCCACGCCGTCCTGGCGGTCCAGGACGCTGGCCAGCGCCTGCTCGAAGCCGGAGGCCCGACCGGCCGGGGCCGTCGGGTCCTGCTGGCGGACGTCGATGACGTGGCCGGTGAGTTCGGACAGCAGCACGTCGAGCGAGGTGCGGGCCACGGCCTCGGAGGAGAGCAGGCTGCCCGCGGGCTCCTGGCCGAAGGCCTTGGTGCGCATCGGGGTCGCGGTGCGCTCGGGGTTGATGCAGTTGACGCGGATGCCGTCGCCGGCCCACTCGTCGGACAGGGCCTGGGTGAGGTTCACCATGGCGGCCTTGGTCGAGGAGTAGAGGCTGTACTCGGCGCGGCCGCGGGTGTAGCTGCTGGAGGTGTAGAGCAGCAGCTGGCCCTCGGTCTCGGCCAGGTACTTGTACGCGGAACGGGCGATCTGCACCGGGGCCAGGTAGTTGACCTTCAGCGCCTCCTCGATGGTGGCGTTGTCGGTCTCGGCGAGCTTGCCGATGCGCAGCACGCCCGCGGTGTTGACGACGTAGTCGATCCGGCCGGTCTCCGCGTACGCCTTGGACAGCGCGTCGTCGACCTCCTCCGGGTTCTCCACGTGGGTGCCGGTGGTGGAGCGGCCGAGCGCGTACACCGTGGCGCCGTAGGACTCGGCGAGTTCGGTGATGTCCTTGCCGATGCCGTAGGACCCGCCGAAGACCACGACGGTCTTGCCGGAGAGCAGCTCGCGGTAGGCCTCGGCGCCGTTCTGCTCGGGCGCGGCGGTGGAGGCGAGCTGGAAGAGCTTGTCGGCGATGAAGACGTCGACCGGCTGCGTCACCTTCATGTTGTACTCGTCACCCGCGACGACGTGGATCGGCACGTCCGGCAGGTACTTGAGTACGACCGAACAGTCGTCCGTGGCCTGGAAGTTGGGGTCACCGGCCGCGACCTCGTAGGCCCGGCGGATCGTGGACAGCTTGAAGGCCTGCGGAGTCTGGCCGCGGCGCAGGCGGGAGCGGTCCGGGATCTCGGTGATGAACTCGCCGTCCTCGCCGTGCGTGCGCGTGACGATGATGGTGTCCGCGGAGGGGATGGCGACGTCGACGGCCTGGTAGCGCTCCAGGGCGGTCACGCAGTCGTCGATGACGCGCTCCGACAGCAGGGGGCGTACGGCGTCGTGGAAGAGGACGTTGCGGTCCTCCCCCTCGGCCAGGCCCTCGCCGAGTGCCTGGATGGCGCGCTCGGTGGTCTCGTTCCGCGTGGAGCCGCCCTCGATGATCTTCTTGACCTTCGTGAACCCGGCCTTGGCGACGATCTTCTCGATGTCCGCGACATAGCCCGGCGCCATCAGCACGATGATGTCGTCGATCGAGTCGGCCTTCTCGAAGGTCGCCAGGGTGTGCTCGATGACTGCCTTGCCGGCGATCTTCAGCAACTGCTTGGGGATCGACAGACCCACGCGCTGACCGGTACCACCGGCCAGGATCACTGCGGTGGTACGGGGCTTGGCTATGTGCTGGGACACAGGGTGACCTACCTTGGGGCGTCAGGGAACCCCGAAATGGTCCCACTTCGAGTAACCGCAGTGCAAGGTGAGCGCCCTTCACTGCATATGTGCTCGCAACCTGTCATTCACCTTGCATCGCTGGTCGTTGCGGATGCGATCCCATGACTCCCGGAATTGCTGTGAGTAACTCCACAGCACTTTCTGATTGCCGACCGTGACAGTCTGTCGGCTCTGCGACATCTCTCCCACTCGGCTGCACCGGATGTTCACATCACGATTCCACGGTATTTCGGTCTCGGTGAGAAAAGGTAAGAAATGAGGGGCACCCCCGGGGTTCGAGTGAGTCCCGGGGGTGCCCTTGGGGGCCGGAGACGATCAGACCGGACGCGCGCCCGGCTTATCCGATTTGATCCTAAGTGTGGCTAATGTTCTCACGGTTGCCCGTGGCGCCACCACCGTGTCGACGACCCGGACCCGCGCATCGATGCCGTCGCGGCGGATGTCGAAGAGGTGGTAGCCGCGGTGGGCGTCGATCACCTTCCAGTGCGGGTTGTCCGCCTTCGAGGCAGAGGGTCGCCGGAGGCGACGCCGAGACTGAACACGCCGTCGGGCAATGGGGTTTCGGCCGCTCTCGCGGCTGCGGGCCGCCAGAGCCGGGTGGTGACCGCGGCGCCGAGGCCGGCGGCACCGGCGGTCAGAAAGCGGCGGCGGTCGGGCGATGCTGCTCCTGTCATGCGCGAACTCCCCCGCCACAGGGGCCTCTTCGGACGGCCGGCCCTTCGAAGCTCCCACGGCCGGTTCGCCCGTCCGCTGAACCGGAGCGTGCGCGTGCATGACAAGTGAGCAGACAACAGGGAGCCCGTTGCCGCACGTACATCACGACGCCTGCCGTGATCTCGCCGCAACGGGTCCCTGGGAGACGCCGACCGACGCCCGGCGAACGGGTGTTCAGTCGGCGAAGCCGTCGCCGTTCAGGTCACCGGCGGCCAGGTTCAGGACGATGCTGTTGTACGGGTCGACCACCATCTGACCGCCGTGCACCGTCGAACCGTCCCGGGCGAAGGGGCCGTTGTCGATCCGCAGGTCCTTGAGGTTCCGCACGCTCACCACGTCGTCCGCGCCGTCGCCGTCGACATCCGCGACGGCGAGGCGCCCCTCGCGGCCGAGCATGTCGTGCCGGGCGCCCCGGGCCACCACGGCACCGCCGGACAGGCCCTTGGGCCCGCCCCAGACGACCTCGACCAGCCCGGCCGCCGAACCCGCGTCCGTGTTCTCGGCGCCCACTCCGACGACGAGGTCCGCGTATCCGTCCCCGTCGACGTCACCGGTGGCGAGCGCGCCGCCGAACCGGTCGCCCGTCTCGGCGGTCCCGGGAATCCCTCGCGAGTTCTGGCTGAACACCTGCCGCGTCGAGGTCTTCAGCCCGGCCGGCGAGCCGTAGACCACGGCCACCCAGCCGGCGTAGCGCTTGCCCGCGACCGTGCCCGACGGCGCGGCCACCGCGAGGTCGGAGTAGCCGTCGCCGTTGAAGTCGTCCTCGAGCTTCGTGGTGGTGGCGGTGCCGGCCGCGGCGTGGGCCGCCGGGACCGCCACGGCCCCGGTCACCTCCATGACGACGGCGAGACCCGTCCGTCAGGTCTTTCGGTGCCTGTTCATGTCGCTTCCTCCTGGGTGGTCGTGCGTACGGGGGTGGAGGGATCAGTCGGTGAACTCGTCGCCCAGGCCGGCGAGCTTCGCGACCGTGCCGAGGGTGCCCGCGCCGAAGGAGAAGGAACCCTTGGCCGTGACCCCGGCGGTGGTGGAGCGGAACACCCACACGGCGCCGTTGAAGCCGTTCTCCCCCATGGCCCCCACGACGGGCTCGGCCCGGCCGTCGTCGTTGGAGTCGACCAGCTCGACGGCCTCGCCGAAGTTGTCGTAACTCTCGGAGGCGCCGGGGACGCCGGAGCTGTTCTGGCTGAAGACCTTGGTGCCGCCGCCCGTGGGCCCGTTCGGCCCGCCCGGAATGACGGCGAAGGTGCCCGCGTACTTCACCGTGCCGACGGCCTCGGCCGAGTCACCGGCCAGGATGTCCCCGTAGCCGTCGCCGTCCACGTCCCCGATGGAGACCTGGGAACCGAAATGGTCCACCGCCTCCTGGGTGCCGGGCACTCCGGGGGTGTTCTGATCGATGACCAGGGGTGCGGTGGTGTCGGGGCCGCTCGCGGTGCTGCAGAAGATCTTGAGCTTCTTGTAGCCGTCGACGAGGTCGGCACGGCCGTCGCCGTTCAGGTCGCCGAGTTCCAGGGACAGGCTGTCCGACTCGACGGGGCGGCCCTGCGCGTCCTTCAGGACGGTGAGCGGACGCAGGCCGTCGCGGCTGCCGCGCACGTAGTGCAGGTAGAAATGGCCGGTGATCTCCTCACCGTCGTCCGTCTCCTCGCGGACACGTGCGACGAGGTCGGTGTTGCCGTCGCCGTCCGCGTCACCCGCCGCCAGAGCGGCAAGCGACTGGTTGGACTTGTAGGTGAGTCCCGTGTCCTGCGTCGAGACGGGGCTGCCGTCCCGCTCGAAGGGCCCGAATTCCACGCTGCCCATCCGGACCAGATCCTGGTGCCCGTCGCCGTTGAAGTCACCGTTGACGACATGGCCGTCCTGGTACGGGCTGTCACCCACGGCCGGCAGGACCGTCGCGGAGACGAAACCGGCCGCGCCGCCCCAGAGCACGGTCCGGCTGCTCTGCCGGGTGACGCCGCCGTACTGCCATTTCTCGCCCTGCGCCTCCACCAGCAGATCGGTGAACCCGTCCCCGTCCAGGTCGGCGGCGCCCAGCCCGTACCCGAACGCGTCCCGCGTCTCGGGGTTTCCGGGCACCCCGGCGGACGCCTGCGAGTAGACCTTCTTCTTGTGGAGGTCGAGCCCGTTCGCGGACCCGTACACCACGGCGACATAGCCGGCCCCGTGCTTGCCGTTCACGGTCGCGTCGGGAGCGGAGACGGCCAGGTCCTCGTACCCGTCGCCGTTGAAGTCCTGCCGCACGCGCTCACCCGCGCCAGGCCCGACGCCGGAGGCCGGTAGTTCGGGGGCGATGACGACGCCCGTCAGCAGGCCGAGCGCGACCAGGACAGAACGGCGGGTTCTGCGCGAGGTGTGCTTGGGCACGTCAACTCCAGGGATGACGAAGGTAAGTCGGCGGCGGAGAGTCTCAAGATCACCCTCCACGCTGCCCAGTACGACCCACCGGACTCCCGCTTGGTTGCCCTGTCGTGCACCGCAACTTTCCCTGGAGTTCACCGAACACGAACGGCGGGCGCACGCACGTGCACCCGCCGTGGAGCCCCGGCCCGGGGCCCGTGTCCGTCCGAACCGGCTCTAGAACGGATCGAAGTCGTCGAACTCCCGCATCGCCTCGTCCCGCTCCGCCTCGCGGTCCCGGCGCCGCTGCACCGCGGGACGCTGCTCCTCGAAGCGGTGGTCCTCGCCACGCCGGCCGAGCATCTCCGCGCCCGCCATGACCGACGGCTCCCAGTCGAAGACGACCGCGTTCTCCTCGGGCCCGATGGCGACGCCGTCGCCGGAGCGGGCGCCCGCCTTCATCAACCGCTCCTCCACACCGAGGCGGTTGAGCCGGTCAGCCAGATACCCGACGGCCTCGTCGTTGTTGAAGTCGGTCTGCCGTACCCAGCGCTCCGGCTTCTCGCCGCGCACCCGGAACAGCGGCTCCCCGCCGATCTCCTCGCGCGTCACCGTGAAGCCCGCGTCATCGACGGCCTTCGGCCGGATGACGATCCGCGTCGCCTCCTCCTTCGGCTGCGCGGCCCGCGCCTGGCCCACCAACTCACCGAGTGCGTACGACAGTTCCCGCAGGCCGGTGTGGGCGACCGCCGACACCTCGAAGACGCGGTAACCACGCGCCTCCAGCTCGGGCCGCACCATCTCGGCGAGGTCCTTGCCGTCCGGTACGTCGATCTTGTTCAGGACGACGAGGCGTGGACGGTTGCCGAGACCGCCGTACTGCTTCAGCTCCTCCTCGATGACGTCGAGGTCGGAGACCGGGTCGCGGTCGGACTCCAGCGTGGCCGTGTCCAGCACGTGCACCAGCACGCTGCAGCGCTCCACGTGCCGCAGGAACTCGAGACCGAGCCCCTTGCCCTGGCTGGCGCCCGGGATCAGACCGGGCACGTCCGCGATCGTGTAGACCGTCGAACCGGCCGTCACCACGCCCAGGTTGGGCACGAGGGTGGTGAAGGGGTAGTCGGCGATCTTCGGCTTGGCCGCGCTGAGCACCGAGATCAGTGAGGACTTGCCCGCGCTCGGGTAGCCGACCAGCGCCACGTCGGCGACCGTCTTCAGCTCCAGGACGACGTCGTGCAGGTCACCCGGCTCACCGAGCAGCGCGAACCCGGGTGCCTTGCGGCGTGCGCTCGCCAGCGCCGCGTTGCCGAGCCCGCCCCGGCCGCCCTGCGCGGCGACGTACGACGTGCCGTGTCCGACCAGGTCGGCGAGCACGTTGCCCGCCTTGTCGAGGACGACCGTACCGTCCGGCACCGGCAGGACCAGGTCCTGGCCGTCCTTGCCGGAGCGGTTGCCGCCCTCGCCGGGCTTGCCGTTGGTGGCCTTGCGGTGCGGGGAGTGGTGGTATTCGAGCAGCGTGGTGACCGACTGGTCGACGGTGAGGATCACGTCGCCGCCGCGGCCGCCGTTGCCGCCGTCGGGTCCACCGAGCGGTTTGAACTTCTCGCGGTGGACGGAGGCACAGCCGTGGCCTCCGTTACCCGCGGCGACGTGCAGCTCGACGCGGTCCACGAAGGTCGTCATGATCAGTGCCTCCAGAGGATTACGGGGTGTTTCTTGCGTAACACGCGAAAGGCGGACCCGCCTTCCCGTCCGGGAAGTGAGGTCCGCCTCGCAAAAGTTCGGTCGAAGCCCGGGGTCAGGCGACCGAAACGATGTTCACGACCTTGCGGCCACGGTGGGTGCCGAACTCCACCGCACCGGCCTGCAGCGCGAACAGCGTGTCGTCGCCGCCACGGCCGACACCGGCGCCCGGGTGGAAGTGGGTGCCACGCTGACGGACCAGGATCTCACCCGCGTTGACGACCTGACCGCCGAAGCGCTTCACGCCGAGCCGCTGGGCGTTGGAGTCGCGACCGTTCCGGGTGGACGATGCGCCCTTCTTGTGTGCCATGTCTCCTCAGTCCTTACTTCGCAGCCGCGGGGATCGCGGTGACCTTGATCGCCGTGTACTGCTGGCGGTGGCCCTGCCGACGGCGGTAGCCGGTCTTGTTCTTGTAGCGCAGAATGTCGATCTTCTGGCCCTTGTGGTGGTCCACGACCTCGGCCTGGACCTTGATGCCGGCCAGCACCCACGGGTCGCTGGTCACAGCGTCGCCGTCGACAACGAGCAGGGTCGAGAGCTCGACCGTGTCGCCAACCTTGGCGGTGGAAATCTTGTCAACTTCGACGATGTCGCCGACAGCAACCTTGTGCTGGCGACCACCGCTGCGCACGATGGCGTACACGCGGATCTCACTCTCTCGCTCGGGAACGGAACCCCCGCAGTCCAGCCACCCGGCACGCGGGCGGCCTCTCCGGAACACCCGGTGCTCCGGAGGAAGAGGTTTACGGGGATGCGGCGTGCCTTTGTCCACTGACACGCCGACGGTCAAGGTTACGGGGCCGCGGTCGAAGGGGTCAAACCGGGCCGGGCCCCCGGGATGTGCGGCCGGTCACGTGGACCGGCCGCACGCCCCGTTCAGCTCTCGTCGGTGGCGGCGGTGACCGTGGTCTTCTTCGCCGTCGACTTGGCGGCGGCCGTCTTGACGGTCTTCGCCGCCTTCTTGGCCGTCGTCTTCTTCGCGGCCGTCTTCTTCGCCGCGGTCTTCTTGGTGGCGGCCTTCTTCGCCGTCGCCTTCTTCGCGGTCTTGCGGGCCGTCTTCTTCGCCGGGGCGGCCTCCTCCGCAGCCTCGGCCCCGGAGCCCTCGGTGTCCTCCGTGGCCGACGGGAGCACCACGACGGCGGTCTCCTCGGACGCGGTGGGCGCGGTCTCCTTGCGCACGGCACGGCGGCGCGGACGGGCCGGGGCAGCGCTCTCGGCGGGCGCCTCCTCGACGACGGCCGGAGCCTCGACGGCTTCGGGCGCCTCGGCCACCGGGGCGGTCTCGGCGACCGTCACGACGGCCGCCTCGGCACCGGCGGGGGAACCGGCCGGCGCGGACACCTTGCGGGTGGCGCGACGACGCGTACGGCCCTTCGGCGCGGCCTCCTCGGCGGCGGGTGCCTCGGCCGGGACGACCGCGTCCTCCACGGCCGCAGGCTCGACGAGCGCCTCGGCGGCGGGCGTCGGCTGCACCGGACGCTCCACCTCGACCTCGGCCGTGACGGCCTGGGCCGTCGGGGCCTCGTCAGTCACGGTCTCAGGTGCCGGAGCCGACTCGCGCTTCGGCGCGCCCGCCGGAGCGGACGCCCGGCGGCTCGCCCGCCGGCGCGTACGGCCACGGCTCGCCGCGGCCTCCGCCTCGGCGACGCTGCTGTACAGCTCCTCGTCCGGCGCGAAGTCGGGGGCCGGAAGCGCGACCGGCTCGGCGACCTCGGCCACCAGCTCGGCCTCGCTCTCCGCCTCCTGCTCGGCGGTCTCGATCGCCTCGGCGACCACCGTCTCGGCCTCGTGGACATGTCCGTCGCCGCCACGGCCGCGCTTCTTGCGCTTGCCGCCGCCTCCGCCGGCGGCGGTCGGCTGCTCCATGTGGACGATGACACCGCGGCCGTTGCAGTGGACGCAGGTCTCGGAGAACGACTCCAGCAGGCCCTGGCCGACCCGCTTGCGGGTCATCTGCACGAGGCCCAGCGAGGTCACCTCGGCGACCTGGTGCTTCGTACGGTCCCGGCCCAGGCACTCGAGCAGACGCCGCAGCACCAGGTCCCGGTTCGACTCCAGGACCATGTCGATGAAGTCGATGACGATGATGCCGCCGAGGTCGCGCAGCCTGAGCTGGCGCACGATCTCCTCGGCCGCCTCCAGGTTGTTCCTGGTGACCGTCTCCTCGAGGTTGCCGCCCTGACCGGTGAACTTGCCGGTGTTGACGTCGATGACGACCATCGCCTCGGTCCGGTCGATGACCAGCGAACCGCCACTGGGCAGCCAGACCTTGCGGTCCAGCGCCTTGGCGAGCTGCTCGTCGATCCGGTACGTCGCGAAGACGTCGACCTCGCTGGTCCACTTCGACAGGCGGTCGGCGAGGTCCGGCGCGACGTGCGCGACGTAGCCGTGGACGGTGTCCCACGCCTCGTCACCACTGACGATGACCTTGGAGAAGTCCTCGTTGAAGATGTCGCGCACGACGCGGACGGTCATGTCCGGCTCGCCGTACAGCAGCGAAGGCGCGTTCGAGCCGCCACCGCTCTTGGACTTCTTCTTGATGTCCTCCCACTGCGACTGCAGCCGCTCGACGTCCCGGCGCAGCTCCTCCTCGCTCGCGCCCTCGGCAGCGGTGCGCACGATGACGCCCGCGTCCTCGGGGACGATCTTCTTGAGGATGGTCTTCAGACGCGCGCGCTCGGTGTCGGGCAGCTTGCGGCTGATGCCGGTCATCGAGCCCTCGGGGACGTACACGAGGTAGCGGCCCGGGAGGGAGACCTGGCTGGTGAGGCGGGCGCCCTTGTGCCCGATCGGGTCCTTCGTCACCTGGACGAGCACGGACTGGCCGGACTTGAGGGCGGACTCGATACGGCGCGGCCCGTTGGCCATGCCGAGCGCCTCGAAGTTGACCTCACCGGCGTACAGGACGGCGTTGCGGCCCTTGCCGATGTCGATGAAGGCGGCCTCCATCGACGGCAGCACGTTCTGCACCTTGCCGAGGTAGACGTTGCCGACGTACGAGGTCGACTGCTCCTTGTTGACGTAGTGCTCCACGAGCACGCCGTCCTCCAGGACGCCGATCTGCGTGCGCTCACCGTTCTGCCGGACGACCATCACGCGCTCGACGGCCTCGCGGCGGGCCAGGAACTCGGCCTCGGTGATGATCGGGACGCGACGGCGGCCCTGCTCGCGGCCTTCCCGACGGCGCTGCTTCTTGGCCTCGAGACGGGTCGAGCCCTTGATGGACTGCACCTCGTCGGACGGCTCGGCGGGCTTGCGGGGCTCACGGACCTTGACGACCGTGCGCTCCGGGTCGCCCTCGTCGGGCTCGGTGTCGGCGGAGGAGTCACCGGCGCGCCGACGGCGACGGCGGCGGCGACGGCTGCTGGTGCTGGAGCCGCCGGCCTCGTCACGGGCCTCGTCGGCGTCCTCTTCCTCCTGCTCGGCGGTGTCCTCGGCATCCTGCGCGGCCTGCTCGGCGGCGAGCTCGTCGGACTCGCCGTCGGCGCCCTCACCGGCCTCGCCCTCGGCGGCGTCACCGCGGCGCCGGCGGCGGCCACCACGACGGCGCCGGCGGCGCGAACCGGTCTCCTCCGACTCGTCGCCCTCGACGGCGTCCTCGACGGACTCCTCCGGCTCCTCGGCCTCGACCGCGTCCTCCTCGGCGGCGGCCGCGACGGTCTGGTCGCGGTCCTCCTCGAAGGCGGCACCCCGGCGGCGACGACGGCGGCGCGAACCGGTCTCGGCGCGCTCCTCCGTGAACTCCTCGGGCTCGTCGGCCTCTTCGGCCTCTTCGGCCTCTTCGGCCCCGGCAGCCTCGGCGGCCGCTGCAGCGGCGGCGCGCTGGGGAGTCTGGAACTGCGGCTCGGTGAACACCGGCGCCTGGAAGACGGCGACGGCCGGCCGCGACGGCCGGCGCGGCGCCTCGTCCTCGACGGGCTCGGCGGCCTCGGGCTGTGCGGGCTGCTGCCGCGCGGGCTCGGAGAACCCGGACGCGGCCTGCCGCACGACCCGGCGACGCCGACGTGGCCCACCGCTCTCGGCGGCGGCTTCGGCGACGGGGGCCTGTGTGGCCACGGCGGACTCGGTCTCGGCCTCCGTCTCGGCGGCGGCCGGAGCGGGCTGAGCGACCTCGACGGGCTCGACCGGCCGGCCGGCCTCGGCGGTCTCGACGGCGGGCGCCTCCTCGGCCTCGGGAGCACCGGCGGGCGCGGACACCCGACGCGTGGCCCGACGACGGGCCCGACGCGGGGCGGTTTCCTCGGCTACGGCGGTGACCTCGGCTTCGGCCGGAGCGGCGGCCTCACTCACCTCAGCGGTCTCAGGGGCCTCAGCGGTCTCAGCAGCCTCGGCACCCTCCACGGCCTCGGCGGGTGCGGAGACACGACGGGTCGCACGACGGCGGGTGCGCGGGGCAGGCGCCGCGGGCTCCTCGGTAACGACGGGCGCCTCTGCGGCGACCTCGGCCTCGGGCTTCTCGTCGGCAGCCGCCACAACGGTCTCAGCGGCCTCGGGCGCACCGGCAGGCGCGGTCGCACGACGCGTCGCACGACGACGCGTACGCGCAGCAGGTGCCGGCTCCTCGGCAACGGCAGGCGCCTCAACGGCCACCACGGCCTCGGGCTTCTCCTCGACAGCCGCCACAACGGTCTCAGCGGCCTCGGGCGCACCGGCAGGCGCGGTCGCACGACGCGTCGCACGACGACGCGTACGCGCAGCAGGTGCCGGCTCCTCGGCAACGGCAGGCGCCTCTGCGGCCACCACGGTCTCGGCGGTCGCCCCGGCGAGGATCTCCTCGGACGACTCGGTCTTCTCCTCGTCCTCCGCGAGGTCCGCGGAGGCGGTGATGTCGGCGGTCTCCTCGGCCGGTA
This sequence comes from Streptomyces brasiliensis, assembly GCF_014647875.1. GTDB lineage: Bacteria > Actinomycetota > Actinomycetes > Streptomycetales > Streptomycetaceae > Streptomyces > Streptomyces brasiliensis. Next base: position 334,241 of record NZ_BMQA01000006.1, read on the forward strand.
TGGCCGGCAAGGTGACCTCGGCCACGGTCTCCGCCGCGGCGGGCGGACCCGCGGGGCGGGACGCGGCACGACGACGCCTGCGCGGCGGCAGGGTGTCGCTGGGCGTGTTCAGTTCGGAACCCTCTGTGGGTTCGATCGGTTCGAGCATGCGGGCGGTTCTCCCGTCAGGCTCCCGGGCGCCGCGCCTGGTCCGGCGTCGATCATCTCGATCGACCACCGCTGACGTCCACGGCCCGCGCGATGCGCGGTGGCCGCCGTCCGGGGCGCGGGCGCCACACGGGAGCTCTCTGTGTCCTGTCTCGCCGGTTCCGTATGCCTTGTCGCGTACGGCCTGGCGAAAGTCTTCTGGTCGGTGCGCTGCCCGACCCAGGTGGCTCCCGAGTCCGAGGGCGGCGCTTCGACGTGCGTCCTTACGCGGAACCTTCCTTACGCAGGCGCCGTCGCGGCGGCAGCGGCCGTGGGGTGGGCCTCTGCTGCCTCGCGGTCGGGCGCGAGCGGGTCGGTCACCGTGCCGGTCTCTTCATCGAACAGCCCCTGCGCCAGCCTGGTCACCGCTGCGGGGACCGGCGGCGCCAGGTCGGCCACGGCGCGAAGACCGGACAGGACGTCGTCGGGTCGTACGGCAGGCGTCACGTGCCGAACAACCAGCCGCAGTATCGCACAAGGCTGGTCGGTCGGCCCATCAGCCTGCGAACCATGCGTTTCCGCATTCGTCAGGCTCACGACCGCGGAACGGGCGTCGAACGTGCGGACGCCGTTCTTGGTCGTACGCCGGACCTCTACGGTGTCGGCCTCCGTGAAGGCCTCGACCGCGCGCTGGGCGTCGGTGGGGTCGACACCGTCCAGCCTGAGCTCCCAGACGGAAGCGGTCAGCCGGTCGGCGAGCCCCGGGGTCCGCGCCTCGACCGCGTCGACGACGTCGAGCCCGGCGGGCAGCGACTCGTCGAGGAGGACGCGCAGTTTCTCCGGGTCACGGGCCTCGGCGAGCGCGATCTCCAGGTACTCCGCCTCACTGCCCGTGCCGGTGGGTGCGGCATTGGCGTACGACACCTTCGGGTGCGGCGTGAATCCGGCCGAGTACGCCATCGGCACCTCGGCACGGCGCAGCGCACGCTCGAAGGCGCGCTGGAAGTCACGGTGGCTGGTGAACCGGAGGCGGCCGCGCTTGGTGTAGCGCAGTCGAATGCGCTGCACCGCGGGTGCGGGCGGCGGGCCTTCGGGCTGTCGCTTGCCCAGTTTCGTTCAGTCCTTAGTGAGTGCGGTCGTACTGCTACCAAGAGTACGTGTCTCACCGCCCGAGGGTTCCCGCCGGTCCACGGCCACCGGCTGCCGCGGCTCGCCGAACAACGCCCGACGGATGTCGGCACGGGCCTGCCGTACGGTCTCGCGGGCGCCGGCCAGCGCCTGCCGCGTGGCCCGGCCCACGGCGCGCGCGGCCTCGGCCGCGGGGCGCAGGACGGCGCCCCGGACGACATGCCCCACCGGGGTGAGGACCGTCCTGTAGACCCAGCGCACCGGCTCCACGAAGAACCACCGGAAGAGGGTCCCGAGGAACCGCCCGACGGCGAGCGAGATGTGCCCGGCGATCCGCCAGGCGTGCGCTAGCGCCTCCCCCACCTCGCGCGCGACGACGGCGAGGACCCGGCCGACGGGCACGAGCACCCAGCGCCACAGGGCGAGGGCGGGCAGGGCGAGCAGGATGCGGGTCGCCCAGTACAGGACCCAGCCGATTCCGGTGACGACGGCGCCCACGCACCACGCCAGGGCGCGTCCGACCGGCGCGAGGACCCACTCGTACAGCCATCGGGCGGGTACGACGATCAGGTACCGCACCAGCCGGGCGACCACGGCGTACAGCCCGACGCCGACGGCGGCGAGCACGCGCCCGACGCCCCTGAGTAGCCAGGCGATGCCGTGTCCTATCGGGGTGAGCACGCGCGCGTACAAACACGCGAGGCCGGAGCCGATCCCGCGTGCGAGCCACGCGAGGGCGTGTCCGACCGGGGTCAGCACGTACCGGTACAGCCACCCGAGCGGTAGGACGACGAGCACGTGCCCCAGCCGGGCAAGCGCCTTTCCGAGGGGTACGAGGACGTACCGCCACAGCACCACGAAGGGCCGGACGAACAGTGCGCGGGCGACCCACAGCAGTGCCCTGCCGAGCGGGCGCAGCACGATGTCGGCCAGGAACCGCCCGGCTACAACGAGCGCGTCCCACGCGATGCGCACCGGCACCACCAGCACGAGCACGACGATCCGCAGGGGCAGACGCAGGGCGACGACGAGGCAACCCTCCGATTCCTGGTGACGCTCGGTCTCCCGAGAGCGCTCCGGTTCCTGGGGGCGCTCGGGCGCCTTGTCGAAGTCCATACCCACCAGGACGTCTCAGCCGCCGGTCCGGATCCCTACGGCGGCGGACAGGCTAGTGCTGTGGCCGGGAAGGTTTGCCGGGAAGCTCGCGGCGTCCGGTGCGGTGCATCGCAAGGCGGAGCGTCACCCGCGTACTGGATGTACTCGGGTGAGGCGACAACGCCGCGAGGTGCCGTGCCGGGCGTCGCGAGCCGGTGAACCCTTCCGGTCACAGCACTAGATCGCGCGGGCGCGGTAGGACTCCGGGTAGCGCTGGGTGAACTTGATGGCCCAGACGAGCAGGGCGACGGGGATGACCCAGTTGAACCAGTCGCTCAGCTCCGGCACGCGGATGGCGAGCCAGGTGGAGAGCGCCATCAGGGTGAACGCCCCGCCCCAGGTCGCGGTCAGCACCATGTTGATGTGCTTGAAGACCGGCGAGTCCCACACCTCGGGGGGCGTGGAGCGCCGGGCGTACTGCGCGGTGAACGGATCGGCGAGCAGCGAGCCGAGCGCGACGACGGCCACGACCGCGTTCGACAGGACCTGGGCATACGTCTCCAGCCAGATGAGCTCATGGCGGTCCAGGGCGAGCGCGAGGACCGAGAGCACGCCGAAGAACACGATGCCCGCCATGTCGAGGATGTTGAGCCGCCCATGGGGGATGTCCTGCCCGGCCAGGCCGAAGGAGGCGATCAGCGCGGCGAGTGCGGCGTACTCCCAGGTGCTGGGGCTCGCGACCACGCCGAAGATGATCCACGGAGCGAAGGAGAGAAAGGCACCGCCGGCGCTGACGGACTTCCGGGCCGGGGCCTTCGTCGCCGTCTGCTGTCTCATGGGAGATCCTCCCAGCGCTGACCACCCCTGTGTCGTAACCGCCCCACCGTTCCATCGTGCCGTGGCAGCGGGGCCTTCGCATGCCGCTGCGACGGTCCCGGCCAGCAGTCGATGGGGCTACCGGGTGCTCCCCGCGCTCGCCTTCGAGCACCGGATCGCAGCCGGGGTTGCTGATCCGGGGGTTGTCGCGGTGGCCGAGAGCTGGTGGCACGACCTCGGCCCGGAGCTGCGCGCGCTGTGGGAGTCGGGCGACCGCGCGGTCTTCGGCCGCGTCGTGGAGCCGGCCTGGACGAGGGGACTCGGCGCCGGCGGGCCAAGGCGTACGGCATCGACTCACCGTTCGCCCTGCCCACCGAGATCGCCCGGTACGACGTCACACCGGTCGTCGACCGGATCACCGCCCCGCTGCTGACCACGGACCGGAGGGCGAGCACTTCTGGCCGGGCCCACCACGACGCCCTGCCCGGCCCGGAGCGACTGGCCCCCTTCACCGAGGCGGAGGGCACCCATCCGCACTGCGAGCCGACGGGCAGGGTGGTGTTCGAACAGCGTGTCTTCGACTGGCCGGCCGAGGTCCTGGACCGCGCGCCGTGGAACTCACGTATCCGGCCGTCCTGTTGAGGGACTCACGTCTTGGAACTGCGGTGTGCGTGGGCCCCCTGGGGCGCCTGCTGACGGGTCCGGTACTTGGAGGAGACCTGGCCGATGAGTTCCCAGAAGCAGACCAGGGCCGTGATCGGCGGGATGCCGAGCATCACGAACGCCAGCAGCGAACGGGACGAGTGGCTGACACACAGGGCCACCGCCATGAACGAGGCCGCGAGGATGACCCCCCAGGAGCGGTGTGCGCTGCGGCGCTGGACGGTGGCCCGCAGGATCGACAGGGCCGCCACGAACCAGGGCCCGTACACCGTGAGCGGCCACCACTGCGCCAGCCCCGCGGGCAGTACGGACTCGGCGATGGTGCGGAGTTGGCCGTAGGAGTACGTGATGGACCAGGCCAGCATGGACGCCGCGCACACCGCGATCGCGGCGATCAGGATCGTGACGTGGGTGATGCGCTGACCTCCGTCGAGGAAGTGCGACTCGGGGCGCTGGCGACGGCGGTTGGTCCTGCGCTGCGGTCGCTGCAGGGGAACCGTGTCGGCCTCCGGACCGGTCGTCGCCGCGGACAGCATGTGCGCCAGTTCCTCGTCCAGGTCCCAGGCGTTCGGTGTGACGTCCGGTGCCGGGTTGTCCCAGGTCTGCCGGGTGGGGAAGGAGACGGTGCCGTAAGAAGGCTGGTTCAGCGCGTCGCGTTCTGTTCTCAAGGCGTACTGCAGATGGTAAAGATGTGCCTCATCGTTGTTCCTGTCCATCTAAAAGTCCTCCGCGCTCTCGTTCAGGATGTTCCGTCTAGAGCACGGGATCCGGGCGGTTTCGCCGGTACGGCACCGGCTCCGCCATGCCGCTCGCGGGCCGCCCGCAGGTATTCGGTTTCCACATTCCTGATCTTGTCCAGAAAATCGTCGAGCAGGTCCGAGCAGTTACTGAGACGAGCTCCAGCGCCGGTCAACGCGTGATCGTTGCCGATCGGCGACTGATTCATGGCTCCGCACCCTTCTTTCCCAGTCACGGTCACATAACGAGCGCCATCGGAGGGAAGGTGTCGGGCGTTCGGGGGATTGAATCACCCGAACGAGTTATCCGGAGCGTAGATCAACATACTTGACCGGTGAAGGTATGAAATAGCAGAAGAAGAGAACCCGACAGCGCCGGGGTCCTCATTTTCCGCAATCATTCCGCCGCACCGGAGCGCGGCGGCCGTCACGGATTCAGCAGTCTCCGCGGGAACGTTGTCCCACCCACATCACACGAACGGCCCACAACCCGTACGACAGGTGGCCGAACGTGTCCGCGACAGCGCGGCCGGCGCAGCCTCAGCCGCCCAACTCGGCCGGCAGAGCGCGAACTCGCCGCTCGATCTCGTCGCGAATCGGCCGGACGGCCGCCATGCCCTGCCCTGCCCGGCAGGATCGTCGAGTCGCCAGTCCAGGTACCTCTTGCCGGGGGCGTTCATGGCGCTCTCCGCCTTGCCCTCCTGCCGCATGCCGACGACCGCGTTGACGACCGTGAGCACGAGCAGCAGCACTCCGGTGCTCCACTCCCTGATCACCAGGGAGACCGCGGCCGCGCTCACCAGGACCAACTGCAGGTAACTGCGGTACTGGGCCAGACAGCGACGCCAGCCCGGCACGGGTTTCTCTTCCGGCAACGCGTTCGGACCGTTCGCCTCGAGAAGCGAACCAGATCTGATACGACCTCAAACGTTCTCCGACGGCCAAGGAAGAGCGTCCGCGCCGTCCGTGTGCATTGGCCGACATGTACACGATGCCACGTCGGCCCGCCGCGGCGAGCGGCTCCGGCAGCAGGCCGAAGCGCTCGTTCACGGCCGGGCGGTAGGTGGATGCGAACACGTCGGCCGTGGCGACGAGTTGCCGCATGGTCGCCAGGTCGTCTTCGTACCGCAGGTCGAGTCGGTGGCAGCAGTGTGCGGTCAGCCGTTGTCGGCTGCCCGCGCCGCGCGTTCCAAGCGGCTCCGGTAGTCCTCCCACCATGCCTGATCACCCGGTGCCATGTTGTCCTTGCCCTGCAGGTATCCGACGGATCCGTCGATGAGCTCTCGCACGATGTCGGCGTGGCCTGCGTGCCGCTGAGTATCGGAGATGACGCGTACCAGAACGTGGTGCAGTGTCACCTCTCGGCGTTCCTCCGGCCACCACGGTACGTGACCGATCGCGTCGAGCGTCAGTGTCGCCATCGTGCTGTCGGAGTGCTCCCACGCCTGCTGATACAGCCCAACGATCTCTTCGCGTGACTCGTCTGCGGTGGCCCACATGTCCGAGTTCGGTTCTGCGTTCTCCGTGTACCACCAGGGCGGCGGCGCCTCGTCGAAGAACGGCCGCCCGAACGTGTCGCCGAAGTACCCCAGTTCCACGCCGGCGACATGCTTGACCAGCCCCAACAGGTTCGTGCCCGTGGGGGTCAGCGGGCGGCGGATGTCGTATTCCGAGAGACCGTCGAGCTTCCACACAAGGGCGTCACGCGCGTCCTGCAGGTATCGGAGAAGGTCCGCTTTCGGGTTCGGTTCGATCACGCCGGGCAGTCTTCCACCCGGCACTGACAACCGGGCTCCGCGGAACAACGAGGAACGCGGCTTCATGTGGTTGCCCGTTGGAGGGTGTGTACAACAGTGGCTGCGTTCCGTAGTGATCAACGGAGGAGGACGCGGTGACGCGGGAGGGCGAACCCGGCCCGACCGTACATCTGCCTCGTGATCCCCTTGGCCCGCCTGGTGACGCCTTCGGTGCGGCCCCGGCGAACCGCCGCCGATCGAGCGCGCGGGCGGGCCCTCGCGTCGTCCGGAGGTTCCGCCCGGCACCTGACACCTTTGCCGGCACCGTCGGCGAAGGCGCGTCAGTGGTGGTGGCCGTGCCGGCCGAGGGTCTCCACGGGGGCCGCGCCGGGGCGGGTCCACTGCGGCACGGGGCGGCTGGTCGGGCCCCAGGTGGCGTTCCCGTCCGCGTCCGAACGCCAGGACCAGCACGGGCTGCTCCCCTCGGGCCGGCCCTCGGGGTTGTCCTCCCACGCCTCGCCGCGGCCGTAAGGCGTCATGTCGAGCAGGCCGAGGGACCCGTTGACCCGCTCGTTGCCACGGCCCGTCGTGGAGTAGGTGAGGAACACGCGGTCGCCGTCGCGCAGGAAGCAGGTGAGGTAACCCATGCTGCCGCCGACCGGCGCGTCCACGTCGCGCACCGAGTACCAGGGCTGGGTGTAGCCCATGAACTCGACGTAGGAGGCCACCTCGTCCCAGCGGCCCGTGGTCAGGATGGCGAACGAGACGCCACGGGCGTTCAGGTAGACCGCGTCCTTCAGGTGCCAGGCCGTGGTGGTGCAGCCCTCGCACTGCCCCTGGTGCGGCGCGCCGTCGTACCACATGTGCTTGTAGACCACGAGCTCGTCGCGGCCCTGGAACAGGTCGAGGAACGGGACCGGGCCGTCGGGTCCGACGACCTCGACCGTCCCGTCGAACTCCACCATCGGCAGCCGGCGGCGGGCCGCGGCGATGGCGTCGCCCTCGCGGGTGTGGGCCTTCTCGCGGATCAGCAACTCGTCACGGGCGGCCTGCCAGGTGGCCAGGTCGACCACGGGCGGGCGGCCGGGCAGCGCGGTTCTCGGGTCGTCCGGCGTGGTCGTCATGGTGTCCTCCGTGGTGTCTCGTGCCGGGCAGCGTCCTGCGACGGTTCTACGACGGTCACCAGAACAGACTCGCCACCCGGCCGGAACTCATCGCTGCGGAGGCACCCGGGCCTCTCGGTGGCCGCCATCGACAGCCGCACCCGTTCATCGACGCCACCGCACACCCCTCGCCACGAAGCGGACACAAGACGCCGTGGACGGGGCCACCAGAGCCGATCCGTTCTCCGTCGAACAGCTCGGCCATCACTGATGCCGGCGCGGATCTGTTCCCGAGCGCCTGCTGCTGGCCGGTCAGGTGCATGGCGGCAGGTGAGACGGGCAGGGTTCTGCGGTCGTCACTGCTGCTGGTCCCCCATCGGCCGTGTCCGCGTCCAGGCGGCGTCGGCCAGCAGACGCAGGCCGTTGAGACCGACGATGACGGTGGACCCTTCGTGCCCTGCGACACCGAGCGGCAGCGGCAGGGTGCCGACCAGGTCCCAGATGACCAGGCCGGTGATGAACGTTGCGGCGATGATCAGGTTCTGCACGACCAGGCGGCGTGCCTGGCGGGAGAGGCGTACGACGGCGGGGACGGTGGCCAACTCGTCGCGCACCACGATCGCGTCGGCGGTCTCCAGGGCGAGGTCGGAGCCGGCGCGGCCCATGGCAATGCCGGTGTGCGCGGCGGCGAGCGCGGGGGCGTCGTTGACGCCGTCGCCGACCACGAGCACCTTCCGGCCCGCGCGCTCCATCTCCTGTACGGCGGTGACCTTGTCCTGAGGCAGGAGACCTGCGCGGACGTCGGTGATGCCGACCTCGGCGGCGAGCCGGGCCGCCGCGCGGGGGTTGTCGCCGGTCACGAGCACTGCGGCCGTGCCGGTCAGCTCGCCCAGGGCGGCAACGGTGACTGGGGCCTCCTCGCGCAGCCGGTCGGCGATGCCCAGTACCCCCACCGGGGCGCCGCCGAGGGTGACCAGCACGGCGGTGCGGCCCTCCTGCTCCAGGCCGGCGGCCACGGCGATGACCGGGTGGCCGGTGCTGTCGTCCAGGATGCGGACAGGGCTGCCGACGGCGACAGCGCGGCCGTCGACCTTCGCGCTCACGCCGGCGCCAGGGGTGGAAGCGAAGTCCTCCACCAGCGGAATGTCCAGGTTTCGGATGCGTGCGGCGTCCACGATCGCGCGGGCCAGCGGGTGCTCACTGGGGTGCTCGGCCGCCGCCGCCAGCCGCAGAAGCTCCTGCTCGCTCATGCCGGAACCGGTGAGCGGGCAGATGTCGGTGACGCGCGGAGTGCCCTCGGTCAGGGTGCCCGTCTTGTCCAGCGCCACCGCGTCCACCTGGCCGAGCCGCTCCATGACCACGGCCGACTTCACCAGCACACCGTGACGTCCGGCAGTGGCGATCGCCGACAGCAGCGGCGGCATGGTGGCGAGGACCACGGCACACGGAGAGGCGACGATCATGAACGTCATCGCGCGCAGCAGCGTGGATTGCAGATCGGCGCCGAACAGCAGCGGCAGCACGAAGAGTGCCACCGTGGCCGCGACCATGCCGAGTGAGTAGCGCTGTTCGACCTTCTCGACGAACAGCTGGGTCGGCGCCTTGGTCTCGGAGGCTTCCTCGACCATGGCCACGATCCGTGCGATCACCGAGTCGGACGGGTCCCGCTCGACCTTCACCCGCAGCGCGCCGGTACCGTTCAGGGTGCCGGCGAACACCTCGTCCCCGGTCTCCTTGGCCACGGGCAGCGGTTCACCCGTGATGGTGGCCTGGTCAACCTCGCTGGTTCCGTCCAGCACTCGCCCATCGGCACCGATCCGCTCACCGGGGCGTACCAGGACTGTGTCGCCCACATGCAGCTTCTCGGTGGGCACGCTCTCCTCGCTGCCGTCGTCCAGTAGGCGCGCGGCAGTGGCGGGGGCGAGGTCGAGCAGACCGCGCACGGAGTCCGCGGTGCGGGCCGTGGCGATCGCCTCGAGCGCGCCGGAGGTGGCGAAGATGACGATCAGCAGCGCCCCGTCCAGCATCTGTCCGATCGCCGCCGCTCCGAGCGCGGCGACGACCATGAGCAGATCAACGTCCAGGGTCTTGTCCTTCAGCGCCTGCAGCCCGGCCCAGCCGGGCTCCCAGCCTCCCGTGACGTAGACAGCCGCGAACAAGGGCACCCACGACCACGCAGGTGCCCCGGTCAGATACAGCGGCAGCGCGACCAGGAACAGCACCAGGGCCGCCGCCGCCCACCGGGCCTCGGGCAACGCGAAGATCCGCGTGCGCCGCCGGGGTGCCACCGTCTCGCGGGTGGCGCCGGTCCCGGCCGGGCGGGTGAGCGTGGAAGACATGGAAGCGGGGTCCTTCGCAGGTTGAGGACGCGACGGGTCGACCCCACCACCGTAACAGGAATGAATGAAGAGACATTCATGTGTTCATGTGTGGTGCCGTAGCATGGGCGCATGGGTCATGGAGCCGCACAGCCAGCCGGAGGCATCCCCCGCGCACGCCTGGACGCCGCAAATGCCGCCAAGGTCGCCACGACCCTCCAGGCCCTGGCCACTCCCTCGAGGCTGCTCATCCTGGCGCGGCTACGCGAGGGCCCCCTGCCGGCCACCGAACTGGCGGCGGAAGTCGGCATGGAGCAGTCCGCCTGCTCCCATCAACTTCGCTTGCTGCGCAACCTCGATCTCGTAGTCGGCACCCGTAAGGGCCGGTCGGTGGTGTACTCCCTCTACGACAACCACGTCGCCGAACTCCTCGACCAGGCCCTCTACCACGTCGAACACCTCCGCCTCGGTCTGAGCGACACTCCAGCCGTCTTTGCGGACCCGGAGACGGAGCCGGCCGCCGCTCCGAACGCCTGACGCGGGACTGATCAGCCGAACCGCGACGAGCCCGCGAACACCGATGAGCCCCTTCCCGGTCCAGGGAAGGGGCTCATCGCTCGCACGTCCAGGTCCCCGCAGCGCCTTCCGGGACGTCAGTGCGTGTGACCGCTCGCAGCGGGCGTCGGACCAGCGTTCTTGAGCGTCAGAGGGAGCAACTTCTTGCCGGTCGGGCCGATTTGGATGGCCGTGTCCATCTGAGGGCATATGGACACACGTTCAAAACCAGCTCTACGGTCGCATGTATGGGGACACGTACACGCAAGCGCACAGCGGCCGACCAAAGGCACTACTCGGTTGAAACCGAGTGGACTGACGCAGACCTCGCGCTCCTAGAGGAGCTCAAGCAGGCTGAGGCTCTACTCCCCGAGGATGCTCCTCGGGCTCTCTTATCCGTCCGCCTGTCCGTGCTGACGGACGAAACCACGTCGCCGGTACGGCAGGAGCTCGACCTTCGCATCCTGGCGAGGGAGCGAGGCTGCCGAGTCGTTGGCGTCGCTTCGGACCTGAACGTATCGGCAACGAAGGTTCCGCCGTGGAAGAGGAAGGAACTCGGCGACTGGCTGAACAACCGCTCCCCCGAGTTCGACGAGCTCTTGTTCTGGAAGCTCGACCGCTTCGTACGCCGTCTCTCTGATCTCTCGACGATGATCGAGTGGAGCCTGAAGCGCGGGAAGAACCTGGTCTCCAAGAACGACAGCCTTGATCTCACGACGACCGCCGGAAAGATCATGGTCACGATCATTGGCGGTATCGCCGAGATTGAAGCGGCCAACACCTCTACCCGAGTCACGAGCCTGTGGGACTACGCGAAGACTCAGGAAGAGTGGATCATCGGCAAGCCAGCGTACGGCTACGTCACAGCTGAGGACGACTCCGGCAAGCCCGTTCTCGCCATCGATCCGGACGCCTACATGGCACTGCACTGGGCGCGGTGCATGGCGCTTCGAGGACGCTCCGCCCGGTTCATGGTGCGCTGCCTGAAGCGGTCCGGGCTCATGAGCCAGGGGCTCACCGTCGCAACGCTCCACCGCCGACTCCGTAACCCTGCGCTTCTCGGCCACCGGGTAGAGGAGGACAAACAAGGAGGGCAACGGCGCTCGAAGGCGATCCTCGGCAAGGACGGCAGGCCGATCAAGGTCGCTCCCCCGATCTTCACTGAGGAGGAGTTCGAGACCCTCGGCGCTGCGCTCGACAAGCGCAAGAAGAACCAGCCTCCGCGCCGTGTCGGCGGAGCGACTCAGTTCCTTGGTGTCCTCCTGTGCGCCGACTGCAAGACGAACATGACCGTAAAGATCACGAACAACACGTACGGGACCTACCAGTACCTGAGGTGCCGCAACTGCAAGAGCGGCGGACTCGGTGCGCCCAACCCCAAGCGGGTCTACGAGCGCCTGGTGGAAGACGTGCTAAAGGTCCTCGGTGACTTCCCGGTGCAGGTTCGCCAGTACGCCGAGGGTGCCGACGTGCGGCGGGAGATCAAGCGACTCCAAGAGTCCATCGCTCTCTACATGAAGGAGCTCGAACCCGGAGGCCGGTACGCGAAGACCCGGTTCACCAAGGAGCAGGCAGAGGCGACACTCGACAAGCTCATCGGGGAGTTGGAAGCCATCGACCCCGAGACGGCGAAGGACCGATGGATCAACGTCCACGGCGGTAAGACCTTCCGCGAGCACTGGCAGGAAGGCGGCATGGAAGCCATGTCCTCAGACCTGTACCGAGTCGGCATCCGGTGCGAGGTCACCCGCACGAAGGTGCCGAAGGTCCGTGCCCCGAAGGTCCACCTTCGCCTCTTGATCCCGAAGGACGTACGCGAACGGCTCGTGATCCGACAGGACGACTTCGCGGACGCTCTCTGACCACGGCCGACCAACAACATGTACAAAGCCGCCTACCCGGGACCTGCGGGGAGGCGGCTTTTCGTCTCACGAGAACCACGAAGCGGGATCGAACGGTGTTTCCGTACCGTCGTCATCCACGATCACAATTTCACTCTCGATCAGGCTTGTGTCCCCCTCCTTTGAGTAGGCATGCAGGGCAGAGCGCACGGGTTGCCGAGGCTCAGGGGCGGGAAGCGCGGTTATCAGCCCCACCCCCTTCCTGAATCGCCTCCGTCCCGAGCCGCCGGGACTCTGCAAGGTCCTCCGCGATTCCAGCGGCGATGAGTGCGGCGCCAGGGGTGAGGCCGGACCCGACGTAGCGCCATTGCCGTTCGGTGGCTGCGTCGGGGGTGTCGGTGTGGCCCAGGTGTTGGGCGCGTTCGGCGCGCAGTGCCGCGTATGTCGTCGAGTAGGCGCGGGATTTGGTGAGGATGTGGCCCCGGTAGCCGAGGGTGTGGGCCCAGGCGCGGAGGCGGAGGGGTGCGTACTCGGGGAGGCCGCCGAGGTGCCAGCAGGTGTGCATGAGGGTGCGGACGTGTTCGCTGACGGGGGCGGATTCGATGTCGGCCCAGGTGGTGAGTGAGTGGTCGAGGCCGGCGCCGGTTTCACTCGCGCCTTTGGTCACGTACTTGGCCACGTATGCGGCCACGGCGTCATCATTGGGTCCGTCGCCATCGGCGCGCAGCGGTCGAGCGTCGACCTGGGCACCCCAGCGCAAGGCCAACTCGCCCACGGCCCGGCTGTGGGGCGTTCGGACCAGGACCCGCCCGGCGGATGCGCGTACGGCGTCGGTGAGTAGTTCCGCTGTGCCCCAGGCCGGGGGTTCGTCGTCAGGTCCGTTCGGGCCGTCGAGGCGGACGACGGCGTGTACGTGGACGGCCGCGCGTTTCTGGTACTCGGCGACGCGGGCGAAGGACAACCGTGCGTGCCGGGCGAAGCGGGACTGTACGAGACCGACCGAGGAGGCGAGGCGGCGGCGGACGTCGATGACGAAGCGGTCCCAGAGCTTGGAGGCGTGTGCGTGCCACAGGACGTGGGCTGTGTAGTCGTAGCAGTCAGGGCACAGCGGTTGGCCCACGGCGGGAGCGTCGGGCGCGTGGACGACCGCGCAGCCGAGGGGGCGTCCGTGTTCGCAGGTGCCGCCGTCGCGGCGGGGACGGCACAACTCCCCTGCACGGTGAACGGGCCCGAAGGACGGTGCGGTGAGCGTGACGAAGAGCCGTGGGCGGTGGCGGACAGTATCGGGGATGTTCTTGCCGCCGAGGAGGCCAGCGCGGACGAGGTGGTACGTGTCTCCGGCGTGGAGGCGGGAGCAGGCGGGGCAGACAGTGGCCCGCCGGTTGCGGCAGCGGACGAGGAGGCGTTCGCCTGGCTCATGGCGGGTGTCGTAGTGGTGGAGGATTTCGCCGGTTGCACCGTCAAGCGTGGTGGTGAAGCCGGAGAGATGGATGGGATGAGAGCAACCGCCGGTGCCGGTGATCTGCGCCAAGAGGCGAGGAAACGTGGGGTCTTGGGCGAGGCGGATTGCGTCGCGGTCTGCTTCGGGCAGCTGACGCAGGCGCGCCGCGCGGTCGAGGACGGCGCGCCTGTCAGCCGGGGTGAACTCCGGGGTGATGGTGGTGACCTTCCGGGGTGGGCCGCCGAAGCAGCACGGGTGATGGTGGGTGGTGGCGCGGTGTCGGTCATGGGGTTCGCCTCCGTGGCGTGGCTGGTGGTGGGTGGTTCAGCGGATGGTTCCGGTGCCTCGGCAGATACGGCAGCGGCGCAGCCGTCCGGTCCAGGTCCTGCGGGCGCCGTCGCCCTTGCAGTGGGGGCACCTCACGCGGGGCATGGGCATGGTCGAGTCCCTTCGCTCAGGTGTGGGAGAAGCCGCTGATGACCCAGGTGACGAGGCCGTGGACGGTGAAGATCACGGGGGTCTGGCCGAGGTAGACGCCGAAGAGGCCGACACAGACCGCTTCCCAGGCGCGGACGTCGCGGGAGCGGACGAGGAGGACGGTGATGATCCCGAAGATCACCGCGAATGTGAACGCCGTTCCTTCGCTGATCACTTGTTCTCTCCTTCCAGAGCGGCCAGGGCGTGGTCTATGGCGGGCAGTTGCGGTGTCATCGCGCCGTACTTGCGGGCCGTCGATACGGCCTCTTCGGTGGGGGTGAGGTGGGAGCGGGCGCGGCTCCAGCCGCCGTCCGGACCGGTGCACACGGCCACGCCGCGTTCGTCGGCGGTGATGGACTGGGCGACGGCCACGGCGTCCTTGTTGAGGTCGCCCAGGGCCATCTCCGCCGTACCGGGGTCGTTGACGCGGTGGCAGATGCGGCCGCCGAGTTGGGCGCGCAGGGCGGTGACGCCGGGGCCGAGGTCGGAGCCGACGCGTTGGCCGGCCACCACCAGGTGGATGCCGAGGGCGGCACCGAGTTGTGCGAGGCGGAGCAGGAGTGTGGAGCACTGCTCGGCCTCTGCCTTGCCCTCGCGGGTGCCGTCGGACAGGTACAGTTCGGCGATCTCGTCGACGATCACGACCACCGGTACCGGACGCAGCTTGTCCGGCAGCTCCCAGATGGAGCGCACCCCGGCCGACCGGCAGGCGCTCATCCGGTCCTGCATGTCGATGACCAGGGCGGAGAGCACGGCGACCGCCTCACGCCTGCACGTGGCCAGCGCGCTCAGCCGTCCGGCGAACAGGCCCAGTTCCATGCCGCCCTTGCAGTCGATGCCGACCAGGGCGACCGGCTGAGTAGCCAGCTGTGTGATCAGCCGGGCGAGCAGGGTGGACTTACCGGATCGGGTGGCTCCGGCGATCAGCCAGTGCGGCACGAGCCGCAGGTTCATCACCCAGGCGCCGCCGCTCTCCAGCGCCCCGATGAGCGCCGACAGCAGCTCGACGTGGGCCGTGGCTAAGCCGGGCCGCTGAAGCGGGTCCGTGGCCGTCGCGGTCAGCAGTACGAGACCGCGTTCCGGGGAGGTGACGCGGACCGCGTGGACCTTCCACGCGTGCACCAGCGCATCCGCCGCCTTCATGTACGTGGCCGGGGTCTGGCCCGCGTGCAGCCGCACCACGAGCGTCAGGCCCAGGCTCGTGGCGCGGGGGAAGGAGATTCGCGGCGCCACCGGCCGCAGAGGGTCCCCCTTGACGACCAGGTCGCCGAGCAGCCCTCGCGGGGGACGCCGGGACACGGAGAGGTCGTTGAGCATGGCCACCTTGCGCCACGTTGCGATGACCCGCCAGGCCGTGACGGGGTAACCGACGAGGTACCAGTGCCAGGCGGGGCGATGCCGGCGCACGAGGTCGCCGACAACGAGCACCCAGGCCAGCACCGCCAGGGCGAAGGCGAGGAACACCGGTCCCATCAGGCGCCACCGCCCTTGACCTGCCCAGCCGTGGCCTGCACGGGTGTGATCGCGTCGGCGCGGAAGCTGACGCCGTGCCGGTCGCCCATCGACCAGACGAACGCCGTCAGGCCGGTGACCTTGACGATCTGTCCTTCCTCGATGCCCTTGGGGGCACCGCTGACGGCGATCTCGATGACGGAGATACGCCGCCCGTCCTGCCGCACGGTGACGGCCACGGTCCAGACCGGGTTGCCGTCCCGGTCCCTCTTCACCTCCTGCGTCTCGGAGTTCGTGATCTTCGCTTCCGGCGCGATGGCGCACCGCAGTACGCCCAGCCGCGCCGTGTCCACGGGAATGGACTGCATTTCGTTGGCCTCCTTGGCCAGTCAGGACGCCAGCTCTCACGCTGACGTCACTTGTCCTAACGAGTTACGACTATGAAGTCCTGTACGGCAGCGGTGCAACTACTTATGCTGACGAGTGATGTCGCGCGTGCGACGTGCCTACAACGCCGACCCGTCGGAGATGCCCAGATGTCGGAGATCCAGCGCCCCGGAGCCCTCTACCAGCAGGTAGCCGCCGCGATCCGAGCGGCGATCCTGTCCGGCGAGTTCGCGCCTGACTCCTTGCTGCCATCCGAAGCCCAGCTCATGGCCCGTTACGGCGTCTCCCGCCCCACCGTGCGCAACGCCATCGCGGCACTGCGCGCGGAAGGACTCATCGACGTCCGCCACGGCAAGGGCAGCTTCGTACGCTCCAGCGGACACCCCGTCCTCACCATCGAGCGCCGCATCAGCCGAACCACCGAGGGCACGTTCGTGATGCCCAACGGCGACATCTGGCAGGAAGCCGAACAGCCGAGCACCTACCGCACCCGCACCACCAAGGACACCGGCCGACTCCTCCAACTCGACGAGGAAGAGGCCCTGTTCGGCTGCGACCGACTGCTCATCGACCCCAGCACCGGCACGCGCGTCATGCATCGCACGCTGATCCCCTTCGAGGTCGCTGAAGCCGTTCCGCTCCTCGGCAAGGAGCCGTGCAAGCCACCGGCCGCGATCTACCGGGTGCTCACCACGGCCGGATACACCCTGTCGTGGACCGAGACCGTACGCGCGCACATGCCACTGCCCGACGAGCGCACCACGCTCCGCCTCCCCGACGCGACCCCGGTCCTGCACGTGGCCCGCACCGCACACGGCACCGACGACAGCCCGCTGTTCCTCGAAGAACTCCGCTTCGGTGCCGACCGTGCCGAACTCGCCTACCGGATCACCGCCGACGAACAGCCCGCGCGACGCCCCCGCGGCTGAGCGCCGACGAGGATCGGTCGAAACAGCCTTCACTTCCTCAAGGGCGCGCCTTCGGCGCGCCGGGGCGCCCGGCCGCCCCGGCCGGGCGTGCGGCGTGCCCGCCGGTCCCGTCCGGACGGCCGGCACCCCGCACCACAGCACGCCCGAGGAGTCGACGCGACGACCGGCCATCGACTCGGAGCGCCGGGCAATGCCGGCATTGCCGAGCAAGAACAGGCAAGCGTGGTTACTCCCGGTGGGTAGCTGAGCGAGACATACGCGCACCAGCCCGTTCGCCACACGGCGTCGTCGTGGCGGACTGTCTGCGGCCGAGGCATCAGGCACAGCAGGAGGTGACCCAGCGAGGTGAACACAGGCGCCGCACCCCCTCACACCGCACCACCGTGACCATCCGCGTGCGCCTCCAGGAGCTGGGCGAGCCGCTCCACCGCGCCGGGCCAACCGGCCAGCCGGACGACACCGCGCCCGTCCTCGTTCGTCGAGGCGACGGCTCGCAGGGCGGACAGCTCGAAGCCAGCACCCAGAAGTGCACGGTTCAAGCGGTCGGCAGCCTCGCGCGCCTCACGCCACCCCGCGATGTAGTCGACGCCGGACACCCACAGACTCGAGTCCGCGCCCGGTACGTCGAGACCGTCACTCAGCCAGCCCTCACCCGAGCCAGTCACCTTGTCCACCTCTGCCCTGATCTCGTAACGGATCGTCAACTTCCTTGGGCCAGGTCCGGAATGCAGCACGACGGCCCCGGTACCATCAGGCACCGGGAACCGTCGCGTTCCCAGCCGGGTCACCCTTCGCTTACCAGGGCAGATGGGGTGGCCCGGCCTATATGGGGATGTGAAGCGCGGCCCCTCATGCGGGAGGGGAGCCCCCGGACGTCCGAGAGGCCGCGCCCCTGTGGCCGGAGTGGTCAGACTCCGGCCAGTGACCGAATCGCCGCCCGCTCCCGATCGCGAGGGAACAGATAGGGGCGGCGATCCGGCGTCTGTCAGGCCGAGAGTTCGGCCCTGGACTCGTCAAGATCGAAGCGGGACCACACGGTCTTGCCGCCTCTCTCGTCCGGCGTCCACCACAGCGCCGTCGCGAGCCGCTGCACGATGAGCAGGCCACGGCCGGAATCCGGCAACACAGCCTCGGACAGCTCTCCCACCAATCCCGGCGTGAACGCCTCACCCGCCGGAAGCAGCGGAGGCGTCGAGTCCTCATCGGAGACCCCGATGAACAGCCACTTCGGATACTTCTTGAACGTCACGTCGATGCGCCGACAGGAGCCGGGCAGAGCCCGACGCCGGTCCGGCACCGCGTGGTTTACCACGTTCCCAACCAGCTCCGAGACCACAAGCTGTGCGTCGTCCGCAAGGTGACCGGCGCCGACGCCCCGCAGGAACACGGCCGTCATCTCGCGCGCCACGCGTGCCGTGTCACCGAACTCCGCAAAGACCGTGAGCGTCAGAAAGTGCCCGTCGGACGACGGGTCCGGCGCCACAAACCAGTGAGCGAAGGCGTCCAACTCACCACCCACGCGCTTGAGTTTCCCCGCGTCCATTCGCGTTCCCTTCCGAGCCGTCGACACCGGTTGCTGCACGCAAGCCAGTACACGGCGACGAGCCCGTGACCGGGAGCGTTCACCAGGGGGTTCAGATGAACACGGGCAAAGGCAAAGGGGGTTCACGAATGAACCCCCAGGGCAAGCAAGCTGTGACACGATGAACACTCGCCGTCATTCTCGGGTTGGCAGGGGAGCATGAGCCGAGAGCCAAACGCGCAGCTGATCGCCGTCATGAGCGAAGCCAAGATCTCGAACAAAGGCTTGGCGAAACGCATGACCGACGAGGCCGACCGCCGGGGCATCGAGCTGGGGACAACGCACGTATCGGTACAGCGGTGGCGCAACGGCTCAAGCATCCGCCCGCAGACAGCGGCGGTCATGGCGGACGTACTCTCGGCCAAACTCGGCCGGCGCGTCACGCCCGGCGATCTCGGTTTCTTCGGCGACACCAAGGCAACCGCGCCGCAGCCGATCGGCTACCCGAACACCGTCCCGGCCGTCCTGTCCATGCTCGACGACCTAGCCCAGGAGCGCGCCGACGCCCCGGCCTCAGACCAACTGATCATCGCGGAGAACGACCTCAGCTCCGCAGTCCTGTCATGGATGATCGCCCGTCCCGACGGCATACAGGCCGACAGGCCCGCTCACCAACGAGTCGGCATGCGCGACGTCCGCGCGATCCGGGACGCCGCCAGCATGTTCATGCGACTCGACTTCAAGTACGGCGGAGGCCACGGCCACAAGGCCCTGCGCCACTACTTCCGCCACGAAGTACTTCCGCTCCTGGACGCGAGCTACAGCCAGAAGGTGGGCACGGCGTTATTCGGTGCCGCCGCCGAGGTGTCCCAGTTACTGGCGTGGACCGCGTACGACACCGGAAACCACCGACTCGCCCACCGCTACCTCACCTCCACCCTGCGCCTGTCCCAGGTCATCGACGACCGCATGTTCGGCGCCCGCATCCTCGGCAACCTCAGCCACCAGGCCAACTACCTCGGCAATCACGCCCAGGCCATCCAGCTATCCCGCGCCGCAGTCGAGGGCGCCAAGGGTCGAGCCACCCCACGCGCCATGGCGCTCAACTCAGCGATGGAGGCTCGCGCCCTGTCCAACGCAGGAGATGGCATCGCAGCCAGCCGAGCTATGAGGGAAGCGGAACGCCACTTCGAGCACGCCGACGCCGGCGAAGACCCGGCATGGCTGGGCTACTTCGACGAAGCGGAACTTATGGGCGAACTCTGCCACTGCTTCCGCGACCTCAAAATGCGCCGCGAAGCTGTCGACCAGGCGCAGCGCGCCGTGGACAGCACCGACCCGAAGTACGCCCGCACCCTCGGCTTCTGCCGCATGGTCCTTGCCCAGAGCCAACTCCTCAACGGCGAGCTGGAAGCCGCCGTCACCACCGCCAGCCTCGCAGTCGACGCTGGCGACTCCCTCCAGTCCACCCGCTTCCAGCGCTACGTCACCGACTTCCAGACCGAGGTCAGCGCCCACGCGGCAAACCCCACTGTGGCCGCCTTCAACGAAAAGGTGCACGACGCGCTAGCCCGCCTGGACGAGGACGACGACTAGAGGTGACCGGCCGGCATGCGCGCGGGCAAGTCGCGGTTGCAGGCCGCTCGCACGTGGATGAGCGGGTACTCCCCGGCGGTTCCCGTCGCAGACTCAACTGGACGGCGTGGCCGGGGACCACATGCCGAGCCACTGCTCGGCACCCCAGGCCTCGAACCGCTCAACCTCGATGAACCCCAGTTTTGCCACGAGGCGCATCGAGCCGACGTTGGCGGTCTGGGTGGTGAGCACCACCGGCTCGCCGGGTAGCGCGTGGCGACGATGCCCCTTTGCCCTCCTGAGCAGGATCTGGCCGATCATCGACCCGTCGAGATCCACGACAAAGTTCCCGGGCCACCGCTCGGGCGCCCCGGACATCTCGCGCTCAAGCTCGTCACGCGATCGCGGGCCGCCGAGGTAGCTGTGCACCTCCGGCGAGGCCAGCAAGTCGATGAACGCCGCACGGTCCCTCGCCTCGGGCTCACGGAGCACGAGCCT
The DNA here is from genome assembly GCF_014647875.1 of Streptomyces brasiliensis. Classification (GTDB taxonomy): domain Bacteria; phylum Actinomycetota; class Actinomycetes; order Streptomycetales; family Streptomycetaceae; genus Streptomyces; species Streptomyces brasiliensis. The sequence goes on from NZ_BMQA01000006.1 coordinate 354,640, forward strand.
CCCGGTCCTGATCGGCTCAGGCGGCCAAGCCACGAACCCCAGATCTTCCATCCGCGCACGCTAACAGGTGGTCAAGCCAACCAATTGGGAAACGCTTAACTCCACCTCGATCCGAACCACAAACGGCACCTAGCGGCTACCAGGGCCGCCAGTTCCGAGGCGCATCGTCATCGCGCAACCCAGCGATACGCCGGCGGTACTCGGCCGCCGTCTCCTCATTCTCCTGCACGTTCTGCATGAGCCAGGTCGTCATACCGAACTCCTGGATGCCCCGCAGCGTCTCGTAACCGGGCCAGTCATACAGGTCACGCCCGTACGCGCCTACAAAGTCGGCGTACTGCTCGTCCGTCTGCCACCCAAGGCTGTGATGCTCCACGGCCGTGACCATGAGATCCCACTCAGGGTGGTCGTAGCAGAAGGCTTCGAAGTCGATCAGAATGACCTGCCCCTGATCATCAACCATGAGGTTCTGCACGTGAGCATCCCCGTGCACCGGCCCGTTGGGCGTCTCGAACTTCAGCTCTGCGTACCTGTCCTGGAGCTCCCGCCACCGCTTCCGCAAGAAGACCTTGTCGTCTTCCGGGATCGCGGCCCGGTCCATCCGCAGCTCTTGCTTGTCGAAGGGCGAGAACGACGGGAGCACAAGACCCTCGGGCAAGGTCAGCGAGTGCAGATCCCGCAGTACACCGCCCAGCTCCCCATATGTAGCCTTTCGGTCGCCCTCAACGATCAGATGCCAGAAGGTCACCGGGTGGCCCTCGATCAAGAACGGCTGTTCCAGGTCCTCGATGATGCGAGCAGCCGGGAACCCTTCGTCCGACAGCCACCGAGACACAGCCACCTCGTTGCGGACCGTGGGCAACCACTCCTCCCCCCGAGCGACACGCACGATCACCGGCACCGAGGCCAGCCGAAACAACGCGTTCTCCCCGAGACGGATCAACTCGGCCCCTCTGCCGTCGAGGTCGGCCGCCCGGCACGCGGCAGCCATCACCCGCGCAGCCCTTCCCGACGTGAACCCCTCTTCCGTGCGAGCAGCGTCAACCGCCATGCCCGAACCAGCTCCCCTAGTCGCGCGATCAACCAGCACACGACTACGGGTGACCAATCCCAGCGTGCGCCGACCACGTCGACGACAGTACCCAGGTTTCGCGGCCATCCACGAGCGCGTGTGCTCGGTCCACTGCAGGGATCATTGGCCCTAACAGAAAGTTGGGCTTCTTGAGTTCAACAAGTCCTCACCGCGATCCGTGCCGCATGCCATGATCAGGACAGGTCGGATAGTTCTGGGCAGAACAGGTTGGAGGTATGGACCCCAAATGCCGCAGAGAGAGCATCCCGGGGTGAATGTGACCGATAAGTCAACCCCATCCCTCAACATATATTTCTCCGAATCTAATTGGAACATATTCAGAGACGACTGCGAGGCCACGTCATGACTTGGGAAATTAATCAAACGCGGCCGATTGCGCGAGTCACGAAAGTAACTGCCGAACAAAATGCAGTTCATATCGAGTTCCTAAACGGCAATACGGGAGTTTGCACATCGGACTACGTGACCGACCTTGATGTCGGAGACATCGTCTATTTCGAGGAAGGTGGACTAGAAAGAGCTCCAGAGGATCTGTGGGTAGAAACACCATGGGTCGGGGTTGTGAAATTGCTCCTACTTGATGAGGTTGTCATTGATATTGGTGGCAACATGCGCATTTTCCCACGCCCGAGCGAGCCTGAATTGCACATTGGGAACACCGTACAGGGAATGGGGCGAGGAGTTATTGAACGGGTGCTCTCAGAGGACCCGATCCGGTACCTGGACCTGCCCGATGTGGACGATCATACAATTGATCAATTTAAAGATCCATTGGGTCGCGAATACTCCTTTGACGAGTTCGGTGGATCGAAACAGATCGTTGATCGCGCTCGGGAACTCATCGAAGCTCCACTGAGATATCACAAAGAGTTGGAGGAAATTGGAGCTCGGCCAATCAAAGGTGTATTGTTTACAGGAGATCCTGGTACTGGAAAAACCATGCTCGCTCGGATTATTGCGAGCCAAGCAGGGGCTACTTTCTATCAGATCAGTGGACCTCAGATCATGAGTAAATGGCTAGGTCAGAGCGAGGAGGTAATCCGAAGGATCTTCATCGATGCCAGCCAGCAAAAGCGTGCTATTGTCTTTTTCGATGAAATCGATAGTCTAGCGACGCAGCGCAGCGACGAGTCCCACGAAGCATCTCGCCGCATCGTCGGCCAGCTCCTCGCTTCAATGGATGGTTTTAGACCTGAAACAAATGTTGTTGTTATCGCGACGACAAACAGGCCTCAAGATATTGACTACGCCCTGCGCCGGCCTGGGCGCTTTGACTGGGAGATCCATTTCCCTTTGCCAACTCAGAGTGATCGCGAAGAGATCCTAGCCAAATCTGCGCCAAAGGGAACGATCACAGGGCTACCTCATCCTCTCGTAGCGGAGAAAACAGAAAATTGGTCACCGGCTGAACTTGTAGCGATTTGGAGTGAGGCGGCTCTTCTTGCCGTTACTGACGGCCGCAGGAGGATTCAGGCAGAAGACTACATCGGCGGGCATGAGCGCGTATCCGCACAGCGTGAGCGTAAGAGGAAAGAATTGGAACTCGCCAAACAGGATGTATCAGCGTGATCAACAGATTCAAGTCTTGGTGGCGTCGACGTAAGAATCGGCGTGTGATGCAGGAAAAAAACCAACTTCGCGAATTCGTCTACCTCGACGAGGTCAGTGTGACGAGCTTGGTTTCGTCGAGAAAGGGCGCGATTCCGTCAGAAATCACAGACAAGCTAACCGACAGTGTTAGGTCCTCGATGACTAGCAACACTGAAACCAGCGCGAAGGTGATTAAAGCATCCTTCGGTTCCGTCCTGGAATCTACAAGAACTCAAGATCGACAGGTGCTTCGTAAAGCCACCATTCAAGCGACGTTCAAGGACCTATATGAAGAGGAATGGGATGCCATGCCAATGCGCACCACCTCTGGCCTGAATATTCCTCCACCCTCGGAGATCCAGAATATACTCACAAATCCTGAGCCTTTGGCCCGCAAGATGCCTCAATGGGTTGTTGGTAAAGAACAGCTGACTCGAGGTCGGCTGATTGAAGTTGAGGTCGAACTACAAGCTGATTCCGTATTTCAAGTTAGTGCTTTTGTCTCGTCTTTTCTAGATATGTTCGCAGGGAGCAGCGAGCTGGCCGGACAGATTGACCGGGGCGAGGCAGAAGGCGTCCGCGAGTTCAACGGCATTCTAGAAAAACTACTAGTCGGCTTGGTCCCCATCAAGTGCCGCTTGGTGGACTATCAAGTGGTTAGCCTTGATGGTCAGGAGTACCTAGTCCACCGCGACGTACTCGAATCAGTGCCTCTGGGGCAGCGGCCAAGAGAAACTCCAGTCTATCTAGTGGGCGTTACGGAGCAAGATCTCTTTTGGAAGGATATCCGGAGGGTTCTGTTCTCCAAGGCGCGAGTTAAGGTCCTTTGTCGGCTGAACCAAATCGGAGCTCGCTCCTCGTGGACAGCCGTCAAACTTGCCGACATGATCGGAAATATCGTCCCCGGGTTCGCTCAGCAATTTGATAGCTTCGTCTCCGATGTCCTCCGGACAGTGACCAGTGACAGCAGCGTGCAGGAGCCGCAGGACGCGGCGCGAGTGGAGACACTCGTTACCTATGGGAACCTAATTGCCCAAGAAGCCGAAATTTCTTTAACAGATTCTGACCGCTCCGAATTGAGGCGGCTAGCAAATGAAAACGCTCATCTCCTAGGTATCTCGGTTCCAGAAAGTCGCCCAGCCTTCCGAAAAATCGCCCAATACCTTACGGATCGCTACGGGCTTGTTGTCGACCCCGATAAGTCCCACGACCTTCGAGTTCAGGCACGTTCACAAGCAGGATTGAGCGGTAATCTCTCCATCCAGCCAATCATTACATCTCGCTTGCAGAACCCGACAAACGAAGAAGAGCGCTATCTGGACGCCGAGATTATTGCAATCTACTGGTAGCAACGACCGCTGGCAGAACGCCAGCCAGCAAGGAAGTCCTCCCCAGGCGGAAGGAGTGGTCACGCTGAGCCCAGCCGCCATCAGGCGGGCTCTTCAGCCTCAGACCACTCCATCTCGCAATGGACAGTCGTCGAGCCTCCGGGGGGGGGCGGTGGAGGCGTTCTCAATGCCTCCCGCACAATCCTCTCCAGCCCACTCTGGGATCCGAGCACCCTGAGGACAGCAGCCGCTTATTCCTCGCCACCCCCTCAGGGCCTCCACGATGCGCCTCAACGCCTCACTAACGTCAGTGAGCGTGTCCGCTGGTCGCAGCGTTCTTCTTGACCGTCAACGGCAGCAACTTCTTCCTGTTGTTACTTACTTGCGGCCAAGTGTCCATCTGTGGGAACACTCGGCGCCAGGAAGCCAGTAGCATTACTCCACTTCGATGCCGTAATCCTGGACGAGTTGCTCCAGACCCCCGCTGTACCCCTTTCCACCAAGCACAAAATCCCAGTCACCATTTGGCCTGTGTCGAAAGGAACCGAGCACTAACGCCGTTTCACCGGGGCGGCCGTCGGAGACCTCAAGGCGGCCTAGTTCAGTCCTCGCCGGGTCGAGCAAGCGGATGCAGGCATCGGTGAAATCCGACAGATCGGCGTCCGGGTTCACCTCCGGATCAACAGCTGCCACTAGAACGAACCGATCAGCGTCCTCGGGCAACGCGTCGAAGGAGACGCGTATTGCCGCCTTGTCCGGCGTCGCAGCCGGCACCGCACGCACCGAGCCGTCTGGGGTCTGGAGGTTGTTGAAGAAGACGAAGTGCTCCTCGCTGAGGACTCGGTTGCCACGGCAGACCAGCGCGCAGACGTCCAGGGCGACGCTGCCGGACCACGTCATGCCCAGCACGTTGTAGTCATCGGGCGGAGTCGCGGGACCGGACGGCGCCGGCTGCGCGGGGGCTGGTCGCCCGCCCTCACCCAGACGTCCACGGAGCCCGTGCCGGTGCAGCAGGTCAACAAGCTCGGTGCCCGAGATCAGCTCCAGTGGCTTGCCGCGGGCGAAGGTGTGCGAGCCGGGGCCGTAACCCGAAGTGGTCACCAGAACGCCCTTGTTGGCGCCGATGTCTTGCACCGTGCCGTAAAGGTCACGTACCGCGGTGGGTGGCACGGTATTGCGGTAGCGCTTCACCTGGACGATGATCTTGCCGCCCCGGATGGGGGTCGGGTCCAGCGCGTCGACATCCACACCACCGTCGTTCGATCGTTGTGTGGTCACCGCCTGCATCCCCATGGCACGGAAAAGGTCGGCGACGAGGGACTCGAAGGCGATCGGATCCATGTCGTACAGGTCCGGCTCCTCTTCACCTCCGCCATGGGTGACGACATGGTTGCCGACGTCCTGGGGCTGTCGGCTGGGGCGTACGGAGGTGAGTTGGTCCGGCCGGGTCGTGAGCTGTCCCCGTAGCGCCTCCGTCAGGCAGCTGGTCGCGTCTACCTGTTCCAGATGCAGGTCGATGAAGGCCTCTCGCTGGGCCATGACGGTGGCCAGGAAGATGTGCGCCCGCCTGCCCGTCGCAGGATCATGGGCATCCACGAAGCCGTTCAGCGCGACCGAGTCGAGGATGCCGTACTCGTCCGCCGCGAAGAGCTGGTGAAGGACCAACAGCACGCTCTGTGCCAGCACCTCTCGGTACAGCGCACGGCGCTGCGTCACGGGACGCGCCGTTTCCTTGTCCTGGTCCTGTGCCGGCACGTACCTCACCGATTTCGCTTCCGGAACAACGTCGTACCCGGGCAGCTCCCACTCCAGTACCAACTGCCGGGCCGCCGAGTCGAAGGCGGCCACCACCTGCCGGGGAAAGTCTTCGGGCCAGGCAGTGGACGAGTACAAGGCGGCCGAGAAGTACTCGACCAAGGATTCGGGGTCGCCCCGCCGGACACCCGCGGTGGCCTCGGTGATGCCAGCGTTGTGTCGGCGGACCTCGGCTCGTTGCGCCTCAGCCCTCTGGTCGTAGTCGCGCTGGGCGGCGGCTAACTGCTGCTGTCGCTGCGCCTCTGCAGCCTGTGCCGCGTGCCAGTCGCGCTCAAAGCGGGATCGCGCCTCAGCCTGCGCCTGGGCACGCCGGTTGGCCGTCCAGCCGCCCTGCGCCTGGTACTGGTTCGGATCCGGCATGCGCACGGGCCATGCGAGCTGGCCGGGGTCGAACGGCGGAATGTCTTCCACACGCATCAGGGATGACGCTCTGAAGGCCGACGCCTGGCATCCCGCGGTCAGAAGCCCCTGCAAGGTAGCGACCTGCGCATCCAGCTCTTCGGTACGCCGCCTTGCCTCCGCCTGCCGGTACTCCCGGTGCCCCTGAGCGGCACGTCGTTGATAGTCCCGTGCTTGTCGGGCTTCCTCTCGGCGTCGCCTCTGCTCGGCTTCGATCTGCCGCTGATACTGACGCTGCGCTTCAGCCCAAGTGTTGACGAAACCAGCAGAGCGACGACTCATGCGCTCAGGCCCTCCCCAGGACGTCGGCAACGCCGACCGAACTCTGGTTGCCCCCGCAACCAGTTGTGACAAACCGACTTTATCCAGCAATCGCCGTCCTGGATATCAACTTGCCAAGGGCAACTGGATTCAGCAGTGCACGCAGGTCACGAGCATGCGTACACGGAGAGATGGGACCGTGTAGCGCCCGGACCGCAGATCCACTACAGACACCACAGAGCCCCCTCCGTATCGAAGGGGGCTCCAAGAGGTCTCCGCAGGCCTCACCGTGTCGCGGAGGCTCAGACCCACTCCACCTCCGAGTGGATGTCCAAGGCGTTTCCAGGACTCGGCAGAGGCGTATGAGCCCTCACCGGCTGCCCGGGCTGCAGACGGCCAGAGGCACTGACAGCCGCCTAGGCGGCAGCCACCTCGTCCTCACTAGCCCCCGCCAGGGCATCAGCAATCCGCGCCACGGACTCACTCATGCCAGTGCCTGTGTCCGCTGGTCGCAGCGTCCTTCTTGACCGTCAGCGGCAGCAACTTCGTCCCGCTGTTACTTACTTGCGGCCAAGTATCCATCTGAAGGCAGGTAGCCACCTACACTCGCGCCACGATGCCAGAGAGCAGCGGGTGTCATGGGTGAGCGTGCTCGGTCATGACTGCAGTTGGGCTATCAGTTCGTCCTCGGCGGTGTATGGCCGCTCCTGTGGAAGTCGTTGGGTCGCGGAGTCCAGGTCACCGCTGCTGACGAGTGCGTGGATCTCGTGGGCGAGCGGGGTCACGTCTCTGATGGAGACCGTCCACTCGTCCGCATAGCGGCGTACGGCCTCACCGGAGAGCCCGAGTTGCAGTGAGCGGTAGGGCAGGCGCAGGTCGCGCTCGGGGTCCCACTGGACGCGGGCTGGCGCGCGCTTCAACTGGCGCTGCCACGTGCTTCGGTCGGAATGCAGTCCACGTATGTAGCTCAACAGGCAGGCGTTGCGCAGTGCCCACTCGAAGCCGTCGCGAGTGATCTCGACGGCAAGGACTGTCTCCTGCCCTGGCTTCGTGCCCCAGCAGCAGCGGTACATCATCCACAGGAACGACGGCTTGATCCACATCATTCGGTCGCGCTTCCACGTAGCGGGGAAACGGCCATCGCGGACCGCGGGCATACCGATCTCCGGTGAGTACGCCTGGTAGACGGTGATCGTGGATGCCGTGTGCAGCGCTCGGATCCTGCGTTGCGGTTCATCCATGGCGTACAGGGTGAGGTTGCCCGACTCCCGGCAGCCAGCGATTTTCGACTGTGCGTACGGCTCGGCCCGGCACCGGTCGCTCCCCCCTGAGGGGGCAGCGGGTGCTCGACGGCGCGAACAGCCTTAGACGCCGCCTTGGGGACACCGGTCCCTCAGATCCACTCCAGCTCTGAATGGATCCTCGAAGAGTCTCCAGGGGGTGGCAGTGGCGTCCTCGGCGCATCCCGCACGAGCCTCTGCCGCCTACCCTGCGCGCCGAGCGCCTTCAGTACCGCAGCTCTGTCGTCCTCACCGCTGTCCGCCAAGGCGTCGGCGATGCGCCGTAACGCGTCGCTCACGTCAGTGAGCGTGTTCGCTGGTCGCAGGCTTCTGGACCGTCAGCGGCAGCAACTTCTTCCCGCTGTTGCTCACTTGCGGCCAAGTATCCATCTGCGGACCAACTTCGACGTCAACCTGCGGCGCTGAAGCGAACGCGGCCTACCGTGCTCGGACGGCCGGGTCGTAGACGCGCCCTCTGTCTCGTGGCGGAAGGTCAGGGCGCCACCTCCACCAAGCGCGTCCGTATCTACGGCACATGTCCCGATGAAGACGAAGCCTCGTGATCCATCGCGCAGGCTTGCGCGATGTGTACTGGACGTACAGAGGCGTCGCCATGATCAGGCGGGAAGTCCACTCGCCATTCGGGAGGTTAAGGTTGACCCGAGCGAGCCCCTGCACTCTCGCACGCTGAAACGGGGCATGGTGTCTGTAGGCGATGCGAAAGACGTCCCTGACGATCTGCTCGGGACGATTGCTCCTTGGTACAGACAGAGCCCGTTGGGTGAGTTCTTCTGGAAGATCGGTCACCCTGCTGTCATCCAAGTCATCCATCTTATGGATCAGGTCGTGCAACCACCTTGTACCTGAGCCCAAGCGGCCGGCGGTCGCGGTGCGCTCCAGCAAGTGCTTGGTCGAGCCACACAGCATGAGATCGACGGTGGCCGAGCCTCCCGTACGATCACCAGGCAGTGATCCGCAGAAGAGCAGGACATCGTCAAGGTCAGGCAGGGCGCTGTCTTCGTGCGACGTCCCCCACCCCATCTCTAGATCGAAGTAGACCCAGTCACCGGCATTCAGGTGCGGTGCGTAGAAGTGGGACGCCTCTCGATCCAGGTGCTGCTGCACCTTGCGTAGCCTTCGCAACTCGGACTCGGTCGGGGTGAGCGGCGTGCCTGGACCGATGGCCACCGTAGCCACTTGGAGATCAACTTCCAGGTTCCACGAGGGCGATGTGCTGGGAGCCTGCTCCGGGAAGAAGGCATCAAGCCGTCGACGAGAGAAGTAGATCATTTCGTTGAAGCGCACACTGCCCCCTGACCTCGAACTTGGTGTTCATGGTGCAGGGAGCAGTGAGCGACTGCATGTACTTCCAGTGGAAGCGGCCGTGAGGGTGCTCACTTCCCAGAGCTCGCTCGACTGGTCACCCAGCGCACCCGACCCGAGCCGTACGCCGGAAGCTTGAGCGGTCTGTCGTGTTAGACAGCGACACCTGGAATCAGCGCCACCAGCCCGGAAAGAAAGCTGCCCAGCGCTGCGAGGGTGACGAGGGTGGCTTTGCCGTCTGAGAACAACCCAGAGCAGAACTCGCGCACTCGCCGCCGGAAGATCAGCATCTTGAGCTTCTGCCAGCGGTGTTGATGAATGTGGCATCCCATGAGGATGCCAGTGGCGTTGTTACGACAGCCGTCGGTCCGTCCTCGGACTGGTGCCCCGCAGGTCACCGGAGCTTGGAAGAAGGACCAAAGAAGGACCAGGGCCGACAGGGTGACGATCACCACTGGGCCGGCTGCGACGAGCTTCCGAACAGCAAGAACACCGCTACGTCACGGTGTCACCTCCTGCTCTGCTAGGCGCACGGAAAGGGCTCATTTTTCGCGGGCCGGACCTGGGTGAGGAGGCGGAGTTCGCCGCCGGAAAGTGTCCGGTCAAGAAGCTATCAAGGATCCGCCCTCGCAGATCGCGCAGCTTCTCGTTCTCCGTCTGCGCGAGGCGTGCCCGTTCGCGGAGGCGGTCGGCAAGCCGTGCGAACTGCTCACGCACCTCCTGCGGGGGCCACTTGACCGTGGTCGAACCGAGTACTCGCCGATTGATTTCCCGGCCGGTGGATCCCTGTGCCGCAGCGACCAGTTCAGCGCTGCGACGGCGGATGTCATGCAACAACCAGTACGCGTCCGCCCATGAGGAGGGCCTGAGTACGAGGACGTTGCGTCCCGAGATGACCGGACCTGCATTCATGACGACCCGGACACCGTCCTCCCGGGAAGCCAGCAGGAGGGACTGCGGATCGCACACGGCTCCTGCCTTCTCAACAGGAATGCGGAGCTCCGTCCCGTACAGATGAGGCGAACGGCTCTGCAGGACATCGGCGGGGGCCACGAAGGTGATGCCTGCCGACACGGGCACGTGCTGGCGGTCGTGGCGTGGACGTGGTGCAGCGCTGGCCTGCATGCTCACCAGAGTGTCCAAGGATCGTTCCGGCCAGTCTGCGCCGTAACGCGTCTCGGCAGCGAACCGTGCCGCGGCCAATGCTGTCGCACAGTCGGAGATCCGACCGTTCATCATGGTCTTCTCGTCGAGCAGGCGCGTCACCTGCAGGAACGCCGCCCGGTGTACGACAGGAGGCAGGGGCACCGGCAGGTCGCGGAGCACCGCCAGACTCAGCGTCCTGTGTAGGGTGGATCCCGTGGCCCGCCGCTCGCACCAGTCACGCACCTCCGGCGAGCCGAGCCACACTTTGAGCCATGCCACGTCGTCGGGTTCCCTCGCTCGGATGATCCCAATGGTCCTGGCCGCGTTCCAGCCGTGGAATGCCGGATCCACAACCGCCACGTCACCCACGCGCCCGACGAGGACCACGACGAGGTCACCGATGGCCAACTCGCTGCGCTTGTTGGCTTCGTGGACGCGGCGGCTGATCCGTCGCGGCTCGTCCGGGTGCAGAGTCCCGTCCCTCACGTCGGCGGCCCGGATCATGCCCACTCCGTCATCCGTGTGCTCGCCGGGGCGTGTGATGCCGTATCCGACGACATGCACGGCCGGCAGTTCCCCCAGCCGTGCCACAGGCCAGTCGACGGGAAGGCTGCTCAGCCGCCGTTCCAACAGGTCTGACATCACCACCGCCTCAGCAGCTCACACAGTTCGTCATCGAGGCGCCGCGAGGTCGCGAAGAGTCCGAGCAGCTCACGGGTCAGCTGGGCCGCTTCTTCCTCCGCATCCGCGACCACAGGTACGGCGGCGGTTGCGCCCACGTGGTGCGAGGGCAGCACGTCGTGCTCCTTCGCGGCGAGCTCGGCCACCGGCACCGACCTGCACCAGCCGGGTTCATCCGCGTACGGCGTGCCATGCGGGGCTCCGCGCCAGGCAGCGTAGGTCGACGTGATACGTTCCCTGGCCTCGTCCGGCAGGGTGTGTCGCCCCCGGCCGATCGTGGCAGCGGTCTCGCGGGCGTCGATCAGCAGGATCTGTCCCGAGCGGTCTGCACGCCCCCAGGTCCGATGAGGCTTCTTGGTCCTGCTGAAGAGCCACAGGCTCACCGGATTGCGGACATGGGGGATGAGACCGGCCGGCAACTCGACCACACAGCTGAGGAGGTCAGCCTCCAGCATCCGGGCACGGATGCCCTGCTCGGCCGGCTTCGCCGTGGTGGCGGCACCCGTGGGCAGGAGGAGAGCTCCGCGCCCGTCAGGACTCAGCTTGCTCACCACATGCTGGGCCCAAGCGAAGTTGCCGTTGCCGGGCGGAGGCATGCCGTACGCCCAGCGGTGGTCGTAGTGGGTGTAGCCGCCTTCGTCCCATCCGGCCTGGTTGAAGGGAGGGTTGGCGACGACCACGTCGAAGGTCCGGTCTCGGAACCGGTCGTCGGTCAGGGTCGACGAAGGACCTTCGAGGCGGGCGTATGCATCGTGCACGGTGAGGTTCATCGCCGCGGTCTGCACGGCGACCCAACTTGCGTCCTGTCCGTACAGGCCCAGTTCCCTGGGCCGGCCGCCGTTTGCTTCGACATACTGATGGGCCCACAGAAGAAAGCCTCCCGACCCGCAGACGGGGTCGTAGACCGATTCGCCAGTGCGGGGCTCCAGCAGGCCGATCAAAAGCCGGGCAATGGCTGGCGGCGTGTAGTACTCGCCGCCTTTGGCTCTCGTCTGCGGCAGCTCCAGACAGGCCTCAAAGAACTCTACTGTGTCGCGTGCCGCAGCCACGCAGTCGACCAGCGGAGCCAGCCCACCTGTCCTGACGCCTCGAAGGCCAGCCGGCTCCTGCAGCCGGAAGTACTGGCGTTCCCAGTGCAAGAGGCCGCGGTGGGCCTCCGCCACGACCTCGTAGGCCTCCCAGTCCCACGAGCCCCGCCGGATGCGGTCCCAGGCCTCCGCAGCGCCTCTGCGGTCACCCCGCTCGTCGGCACGTTCGGCGTCGGCCTCGTGGCGGAGGAGGACCAGAAGCATGAGGAGGATCAGAGCGTCCTGAGGCGCCAGCGCCCCGCGCAGGGCGTCCAGCGTCCGCTTCGGTGACAGACCGCCTGACACTCTCTCCACTCTCAACTCCGTCCTGTGCATGCCGGCCGGAGACTGGAGGGCCTCCGGTCACCCATCATGCCTGGCCGGGCTCAACCGGGATGCACATAGGTCATGACCATGAAGGCCACGGTGAAGGCGGCCACGAACACGCCGCCACCGGTCATCAGGGCCTGGTCCACGTTCTTCGTACGCGCCAGGCGCCAGAACGCGATCGCCAGCGCACAGATCAACGCGACCGCCACGACGAGCACCGCCACCAGCAGGCGCATCCCGCTCACGTCCAGTTCCTCCCTAGTACTCCAAAGCAGCACAAACCAGCGAGAGTTCAGCTCCTCCGCCCCCCGTACGCACCACTGTAGCCCATGCAGCAGTCGGTTTGCATGACTTACAGCAGTCCGTTTGGAGTGAAGGAGACGTCATTATTGCGGGATGGTGATTTCATCACTCGTGATTTGTTCGCAGCACCGGTCGAGGTTTTTTGGACTCGACGAGATCGACTCGAGCCTCGGCATCCTCGCCCGCCGTTCCCGCGCCCTCCCACCCCCTGCACCCCGCCGCTCCGCCCCGCTACGGTCTGAGCGGGGAATTTTCGTACCTGAGCGGCAGCAATCGATACAGAACGACATGAAGTGGGGACAGGCGCATGCGGGACGGCCGGTGGGCCACGGTCACCGACTCGGAGCCTGGCCCGCGATGATCCGCAGGGCCTGGTAGGTGATCAGATACGCGTAGATCTCCTGGTTGACCCCGGTGGGGAGCGCAGGACCTGGTTGGGGCCGCGGAGCGTGACCTTAAGGGCGAAGAACGCCGCTGTGACATCCGGCACAGCTTCAGCGATGCGCTGAAGCGGCTCACTCACGCCCGCCGCCCGCGTTTCAGCTGCTCGGAGACGACTTCTTGACCGTCAGCGGCAGCAACTTCTTGCCGGTCGGGCCTACTTGTACCCATCTATCCATCTGCGGGCAGAGGCCGCACGCCGATCGGGCAGGAGACGCCGCTCCCGCCCAGCCCGCAGTGCCCGGCAGGATTCTTGTCGAGGTACTCCTGGTGGTGGTAGCAGTCGGCCGCCTAGAAGTCGCCCCCTGCGGCGACGACTCGCAGTGCCGTCGCGGAAGCTGAGCTGGGCGAACTTCCCGATCACGAGGAAATCCCCGTCGTCGGCCTCGATGGGGTCCGGACAGGATTGCCCCGTCGCACTGCCCCGCTCGGCGGGCGTCGATCCCATCCGGCGCATGAGGGCTCCTTGGTGACAGGATCGGTGCCATGGGCACCGAGAGGGTGTGGGCGTACCGAGTGGAGGAGCCACACGGCTCGCACGGCTGGCGCCCCCACGGCGGCCCCTCCCACCGATGGCGGGGAAGGGTCACCACCGAGTCCCGGAGCGAGGACGCCACATACGTCGCCGCCCTTATCGTCACCGACCTTGTGACCGAGTGGAAGGTGAACGGCGTCACCCAGCAGCACATGCGCGTGATCGTGTGGACGGACGAAGAAGGCACCGGCCCCGAGGACGCGGCCTTCACGCTGGAAATCCAGCCCAAAGTCGACGGAAAGTGACAATTCGCGGCCGGATCCGCGCACTGCCGGAACACCGGCCCGGTCGTCGAGTCGATCTCCTGGTGTCCGGCGAGTGCAGATCGACGCCCGAAACCGCAGCGAGCTCAGACCCACTCCACCTCTGAGCGAATGCGCGAGCAGCCTGCCAACTCCGGTAGGGGGGTACGGAGGCTCTGCTTCGGGGACGCCGGCCGACGTCCAGAAACGCCGACAGCAGCCAGCGCAGCCGCTACCTCCTCCTCACTCACCCCCGCCAGGGCCTCCACTACCCGATCAAGTGCCTCGCTCACCTCAGTGCGCATGACCGCTCGAAGTGGGCGCCTGACCAGCGTTCTTCACTGTGAGCGGCAGCAGCTTCTTACCCGTCGGGCCTACTTGTACCCAAGTATCCATCTGCGGACGGATCTCGCAGTCGAGGCACGGCCCGGAAAGGCAAGCACAGCACACGACACGGCTGTGGTGCATCTGCTGAACCCTTGGTCAACCCCTCCCCGCGCTCTGTCGGCCGGGGTCTGAGCGAATGTCTGGCCCACGCATCAACGTTGGCTGCAATCGGACGCTCTCAGCGGTCCGCCTGGTTGACGAAATAGCCCACGCCGATGGCTACGCCAGGGATGTCGACGCCGAAGATGCCGAGGATCGTCCAGATCCCCTTCCCGTCCATCGCAGAGCGCACTCCACCGGCGAGGCCACCGACAGACATACACATGCCCAGGACGACCGACCGGGAACTCTGGGGCCTCAGCCAGTGCCGCAGGTCTGGGCGGCGGCGCCCCGACGTGGGTGGGCCGGCAGAGTGCGTCATCAGCCTCATGTATTCAGCTACGACCGTGGCCTGACGGCCCGACAGAAAAAGGGTGCCTCTCACCTGCGATGATCTGACTGCTTAGATCAAGAACGTCGCGAGGAAGAGG
>NZ_BMQA01000007.1 GCF_014647875.1 Streptomyces brasiliensis
CTGGGTCACCTTCGCCGGTGACAAGTACGACTGGGTGTCGTGGCAGACGTACACGATGGTGGCCGGTTCGATCGTCCTCGGTCTGCTCTTCCTGCTCGTCGAGTCCAAGGCCAGCCAGCCGATCATCCCGCTGCGCCTGTTCCGCAACCGCACCATCACCCTGTCGTCGCTCGCCTCGCTCTTCGTGGGCATCGCGATGTTCAGCGGCACCGTCTTCTTCGCCCAGTACTTCCAGCTGGCGCGGGACAAGTCCCCGACGATGTCCGGCGTCCTGACGATCCCGATGATCGGCGGTCTGTTCGTCTCCTCCACGGTCTCCGGCCAGATCATCACCCGGACCGGCAAGTGGAAGGCATGGCTGGTCAGCGGCGGCGTCCTGGTGACGGCCGGCCTGGGTCTGCTGGGCACCATCCGGTACGACACCGACTACTGGAAGATGGCCATCTTCATGGCGATGCTGGGTCTCGGCATAGGCATGATGATGCAGAACCTGGTGCTGTGCACGCAGAACCAGGTCGCGCCCTCCGACCTCGGCTCGGCCAGCTCCACGGTCACCTTCTTCCGCTCCCTGGGCGGTGCGATCGGCGTCTCCGCGCTCGGCGCGGTGATGGCCAACCGGATCACCCACTACGTCAAGGACGGCCTCGCCGACCTCGGCCCCAAGTACGCGCACCTCGCCTCCGGTTCGGGCTCCGGCGGCTCCATCCCGGACATGAACAAGCTGCCCGCGCCGCTGCGCACGGTCCTGGAGAGCGCCTACGGCCACGGCATCGCCGACGTCTTCTTCATCGCCGGCTGCCTGGCGGCGGTCGCCTTCCTGATCACGCTGTTCATCAAGGAGGTCCCGCTGCGCACCTCGGGCGCGCTCGCCCAGGCCGCGGAGGAGAAGGCGGCGGAGGAGGCGGCGGCCGAGTCCGCGCCGGAGACGGCCGAGCAGCCGGTGCCGAGCTGGGCGACCGCCGTGGTGAACCCGTCGGAAGGCGACGGCACCGAGGCCGCCGCCACCCGGCAGCTCACCGCCGTGGCCACCCTGCCCACCCCCGAGCGGTCCGCGTCCGGCGGCGTCCCGGTCCACGGCTTCGTCCGCGGTGCCGAGAGCTCCCCGGTCGGCGGGGCCGCGGTCACACTCATCTCCCTCACCGGCCGCCAGCTGGGCCGCTCGGTCGCCCAGGCCGACGGCTCCTACACGATGGAGGCGCCCGGCACGGGCACCTACGTCCTGATCGCCTCCGCCGACAGCTTCCAGCCGCAGGCGTCCACGATCGTCGTGGGCCAGGACCCGGTGTCGTTCGACATCCTGCTCAGCGGCACCAGCGGGCTGAGCGGTGTCGTCCGGGGTGCCGGAAACGCGCTGCCGGTCAAGGACGCGATGGTGATCGTCACCGACGTGCGCGGCGATCTGCTGGCCACCGGGAACACCGGTGAGCAGGGCGAGTTCGCCTTCGCCGAACTGGTGCCGGGCGCGGTGACCGTCGCGGTGAACGCGGCCGGCTTCCGCCCGCGCGCCCTGCCCGTCGAGATCAGCACCACCGGGGTCACCCGGATCGAGGTCGACCTGGACGCCGGCGCCCAGCTCCAGGGTGTCGTACGGGCCCCGCACGGGCCGCTGGCCGACGCCCGCGTGACCCTCGTGGACGCGGCGGGCAACGTGGTCGGCACGTCCACCACCGGCACGGACGGGGCGTACGCCTTCACCGACCTGAACAGCGGTGAGTACACGGTCATCGCGACCGGCTACCCGCCGGTGGCGACGGCCCTGACCGTCTCCGGCACCGGAGTCGACGGCCACGACATCGAACTCGCCCACCCCGGCGAGTAGTTCGGCCCCGGCCCGTGGCGGGCGCGCTCCTACGGACGGCGCGCGTGCCACGGGCCGGTCTGCTTCACCCGACCACTTTGCAAGGCTTTTCGAAGCCATCCATGGCTTTTGAGGGAGAAAACGGGATGGGACTGACCGCGAGGATTCAGACCCGGGACGGATGGGCCGTGTCGCACGCGGTCGTCACCGTGACCGACACGACGGGCCGGCAGGTGCTGCGCGCCGAGGCCGACGCGGAGGGGGCCGTCCGCGACGCGACCCAGCTGGTCCCCGGGGCGTACACGGTGATCATCATGGCCGTCGGGTTCGCGCCCGCCGCCGCCGGAGCGATCGTCACCGCGAGCGGCCGCGCCGAGATCGGCACGGTGACGCTGGCCCGGCAGGGCGGCACCGAGTTGCCCCCGCCCGGCCCGTGGACCGTCGACCCGGCCCACTCCACGGTCGGCGCCGTCGCCCAGCACCTGGGCATCTCCAGCGTCCGCGGCCGGTTCACGGACTTCGCCGCCACGATCGAGATCGCGCCCGACGACATCACCAAGTCCCGGGTGGAGGCGGTGATCCGGGCCGCGTCCATCGACACGGGCACCGCCATGCGCGACACCCATCTGCGCTCGGCCGACTTCCTCGACGTCGAACGGCATCCCGAGATCACCTACCGCTCGACGGGCCTGACCGCGTCCGGCGCCGACCACTGGACGGTCCACGGCGAACTCGCGATGCACGGCGTCGTACGGCCGGTCGACCTCGATCTCGCCTACCTCGGCACCGGCGCCGACGCCTGGGGCGGCACGCGCGCCGCGTTCCGCGCGACGGCCGAGCTGCGCCGCGACGACTTCGCCATGAACTACAACCAGATCGTCCAGGCCGGCATCGCCGCCATCGGTACGACCCTCAAGGTCGAACTGGACATCCAGGCGGTCCAGGGCGAGACACTGCCGCAAGGGTAGGCCCACCAGGGTCAGCCACAGCCGGGCCCGCTGCCCCTAGGCTGCCTCCATGGCACCGAACATCGCGACGAACACCTCCGTCTCCCTCGACGAGCTGCTGGACTTCGTACGGCCCCGCCACCGCGCCATCCTGCTCACCCGACGGGCCGACGGCGGCCCCCAGGGATCGCCGCTGACCTGCGGGGTCGACGACTCGGGCCGGATCGTGGTCTCCACCTACCCGGAGCGCGCCAAGACCCGCAACGCCAAGCGCGACCCGCGGGTCAGCCTGCTCGTGCTGAGCGACGACTGGAACGGACCCTGGGTCCAGATCGACGGCACGTCGGAGGTCATCGACTCCCCCGACTCGGTGGAACCACTGGTCGAGTACTACCGGAACATCGCCGGTGAGCACCCGGACTGGGACGAGTACCGGGAGGCGATGATCAAGCAGGGCAAGTCCATCATCCGGGTGACGCCGGAGCGCTGGGGTCCGGTGGCCACGGGTGGTTTTCCGGCGCGGCTGGTCTCCGGGGAGTAGCCGTTCCTCAAGCGCGGGTGGTGCGAGCCACCATCGCCTCGATGCCGGCCACCAGGAGTTCGAGGGCGAAGGCGAAGTCACGGTCCAGCATCTCCTGGACCGTGTCACCGCCGCGGGCCGCCATGATCTCGGCGGACTCCTGGACGGCGGCGGCGGTCTCGGGGGCTTCGGTCACCGCGCTCATCGCGGTGTGGAAGTACTCGTCCGGGGTCATGTCCGCCGCCGCGACCCGGGCGGCGAAGTGGCCCTCGATCGTGCCGTAGCCGTACACGAACTGGAAGACGGCCGAGATGGCGCCCGTGATGCCGTGCGCGGGCAGTCCGGTACGACGGATCACCTGCTGCACCCACCTGGAGAACGTGAGCGAGTTGGGCCCGATGTTGAGATAACGCCCGGCGAGCGGCGAGAGCCAGGGGTGCCGCACGAGCAGCCCCCGGTACTCCCGGGCCAGTGCGCGCAGCTGCTCCCGCCAGTCCCCACCGCCCGCCTCGGCGTCGGGCAGCCGCAGTTCGCCGTAGGCGGCGTCCAGGGCGAGTTCGAGCAGGTCGTCCTTGGTGTCGACGTACCAGTACACGGACATGGCGGTCACGTTCAGCTCACCGGCCAGCCGCCGCATGGAGAACCGGTCGAGTCCCTCGGTGTCCAGCAGCCGCACGGTCGCGTCGGTGATCCGGTTCCGGTCCAGCCCGGAGGGCTGTCCACCACGTGTGCGCCGACGGGCCTTCTCCCGCAACCACACACTGACGCGCACCGCGTCCGGCTCCACCGCGTTCACTGTCAGCTGTCCGCGGTGGGCACAGGGTCGACGACATGGCTGCCGCGGCCGGACCAGGTGACGATCAGGCCCTCGTCGCGCAGGGCGGCCACTGCCCGCTGAACGGTCGAGGCCGCGACATCGAACTCCGTCGCGACCGCCAGCACGGACGGCATGCGGGATCCGGGCGGGTACGTGCCGGAACGGATGCGGGCACGCAGGATGTCGAGGATCTGCGGATAGACGGGCTGCGTGCGGTCGACCATGAGGGCAAGCGTGCGACCCGACGACATTACGCGCATCCGGGGATTCGACCTACCGAGGATTCGACCTTTCGAGTACGCTGGATGGGCAATGGAAAGCGCCCCCTGAGAAGCCGGGCAGGGCTGCGTCAGGGGGCTGAGACACGAAGGGCGTGTCCTATGTCCGACCTTATCGACGCCGGCCGGGACCCCTACAACGGGAAGCGTGTCCTGGTCCAGCGTGGCGGGGTGCTGGAATTCGCCGCCAACACCGCCGTACTCGAATCCGCGACCGCGCTCCTCGGTGTCGTCGACGCGGTGCTGGCAGCCGAGGACCAACTCCGCGCCGATGAACTCGCCGTGTGGCTGCGGCCCACCGTCGATCTGTTGCGCGACGTCACGGCGGTCGCCGCCCGGTACGTGGACGACGACCCGCGCGTCAGCTTCCCGCGGCCTCCTGCGTGAGGTCGTAGAACGTGGCCGAACCGACCGTCACCTTCTTGAAGTTGCTCTGCACCCAGGAGGTGATCTGCGACGACGTGCCGCCGTCGCTGCCGCCCATGCCTCCGCCCATGCCGCCACCGGAGACGAAGTAGTGGATCTTTCCTTCCGCCACGTACTTCTTGAACTGGGCCAACGTCGGTGACGGATCCGTGCCGTTGAAGCCGCCGATCGCCATCACCGGTTCCCCGGTCGTGAGTTGGTAGCTCGCGGCGTTCTGGGAGCCGATGGACGCGGCGACCCAGGTGTAGTCCCCGGCATTCGACTTCAGGAGATTCTTCGCCTCGGCCGAGACGCTGGCGCCGTCGAGCAGGCCGCCGGCGCCACCGGCTCCGCCGCCCATCCGGCCGCCCTCCCCGATGAGACCACCACCCGGGAAGCCGTTGCCGTTCCCCTGGTCCGGTGTCGTGCCGTTCTGCTGGTTCTGACCGGGCAGGCCTCCGCCGGGCAGGCCGTTGCCGGTCCCCTGCTGCCCGTTCTGGCCCGGCAGGCCTCCGCCGAAGCCGCCGCGCATCCCGCCGCCGGCCCCGCCGGGTCCGCCAGGTCCGCCCCCGAACCCCATCGTGCTCGCCCCTGCCGGGCCCGCCGTCGGGATGGAACCCGTGTGTGCGGAGTCGACCGTGCTCAGCGTGTACGCCGTCGGGCCGGCCAGTGCCGCCACCAGGGCCGCCGCCGCTGCCCCGAGGGCCAGTCGCCGCGGAACCCGGCCCGCGAAGACCAGGCCCAGCGCGGCCACCAGGCCTCCGATCAGGACCAGCCACTTCAGCCAGGGGAGATAGTCCGGTGTGCGGTTGAGCAGGGCGTAGCCCCAGGCCGCCGCCGCCACGGCCGACGCGGCCAGGGTGATCGACGCCCACGTCTCGCCGCGCTTCTCCCACAGCAGGCCGGCGCCCATGCCGATCACGGCCGCCACGTAGGGCGCGAGGGCCACCGTGTAGTACTGGTGGAAGATGCCCGCCATATAGCTGAAGACGGCCATCGTGATCACCAGGGAACCGCCCCAGGCCAGGAACGAGGCTCGGGTGACGGACGTACGGCTCGCCCTGCGCGTCGCCCACAGGGCCCCCACCAGCAGGATCAGCGCCGCCGGGATCAGCCAGGAGATCTGGCTGCCGATCTCGGAGTTGAACATCCGGTCCCAGCCGGTCGTCCCCCAGTTGCCGCCGCCGTTGCCGCCGGCCCCGCCGCCCCCGACGCTGCCGGTCTCGTCGCCGCTGATGCGTCCGAGGCCGTTGTAGCCGAAGGTCAGCTCCAGGAAGCTGTTGTTCTGCGAGCCGCCGACATAGGGGCGGGAGGAGGCCGGCCACAGCTCCACGACCGCGACCCACCAGCCGCCCGACACGACCAACGCGAGAGTCGCCACGCCGAGTTGAGCGAGCCGCCTACGCAGCCGTACCGGGCCGCAGACCGCGTAGACCAGCGCCAGTGGCGGCAGGATCAGGAAGGCCTGCAAGGTCTTGGCCAGGAACGCGAAGCCGATCGCGGCTCCCGCCCACACCAGCCACCGCGTGCGCCCGTCCTCCACCGCCCGGACGACGAAGTAGCAGGCCAGCGCCATCAGCAGCGCCAGCATCGCGTCCGGGTTGTTGAACCGGAACATCAGCGCGGCCACCGGGGTGAGCGCGAGCACCGCGCCCGCGATCAGACCGGCCGGCGGGCCGAACCGGCGCCGTACGGCCGCGTACACCACCGCGACCGTGCCGACGCCCATGAGGACCTCGGGGGTGAGGACCGCCCAGGAGTTCAGGCCGAAGACCCGCACCGACAGCTCCATCGGCCACAGGAAGACCGAGGGCTTGTCGACGGTGATCGCGTTGCCTCCGTCCAGCGAGCCGAAGAAGAACGCCTTCCAGGAGGTGCTGCCCGCCTGGACGGCCGCCGAGTAGAAGGAGTTGGCGTAGCCGGACGCGCTCAGGTTGTAGAGGTAGAGCAGCGCGGTGGTGAGGAGCAGGGCCAGGAGGGCGGGGCGGGCCCAGCGCGGGTCCTCCGGACGGCCGCGCCACAGGGGCCGTACCAGCGGCTGCCGGGGCTCACCCGACCCGGGGGCATGTCGTCGTCCTGGGGGAGCGGGCGGGCCCCAGTCGCTGGGCCCGGTCTGCTGGGTCGGCCGGTCGTAGTGGGTGGTCATCGGGAGTCCCCCGGGTCGGTGTCGTGAGGGCGCACCGGCTGCAGCCGCAGGGTGGCGTCCCTCCAGGCGACGTCCGCGGCCTCACCGGCGCGGAACTGGGTGGTGCGGTACGGCTGATACGGCTGCTGGTGCGTGCCCGCGGTCGTGTACGTCGGCGAGGACAGAACCGGCTCCTCGCCCTCCCGCCGCTCCGGGAACACCCAGGCACGGAAGAGCAGGAAGCGCAGCACCGTGGCCGCGAGGTTGGCGGCGATGAGCACCGCCAGTTCGGTGGAGTGCGCGGGACTGCCGGCGGCCGCGTTCAGCGCGGCGAGCGAGCCGCCGGTCAGCGCGAGACCGATGCCGAAGACGACCAGGCCCTGCGCCTGGTGCCGTACGGCGCCGCCCCGGCCGCGCACCCCGAAGGTCAGCCGGCGGTTGGCCGCCGTGTTGGCGACGGCCGAGACCAGCAGCGCGAGGGCGTTGGCGATCTGCGAGCCGGTGAACTGCCGGAAGCCGCTGTAGAGGAGGAGGTAGAAGAGGGTGGACAGGCCGCCCACGACGCAGAAGCCGACCAGTTGCCGGGCCAGGCCCCGCGGCACGTCCTTGATCTCGCGGTCGCGCGGGTCGTCACCGAACGGCCGGGTCAGCCGGTCCAGCGGCAGCGAACCGGTGGCCAGCGCCCGGCCCATCCGCCACACGCCCTTGAGGTCGTCGGTCGCCGTCTTCACGATGTGCACCGTCGAGTCCGGGTCGTCGACCCAGTCGACCGGCACCTCGTGGATGCGCAGCCCGGCCCGCTCGGCGAGCACCAGCATCTCGGTGTCGAAGAACCAGCCGGTGTCCTCGACGAGCGGCAGCAGCACCTCAGCGACGTCGCGCCGGATGGCCTTGAACCCGCACTGCGCGTCCGAGAAGCGGGCCTGGAGCGAGCCGCGCAGGATGAGGTTGTACGAGCGGCTGATCAACTCCCGCTTGGCACCGCGCACCACCCGCGAACTCCGGCTGAGACGGGAGCCGATCGCCAGGTCCGAGTGGCCCGAGATCAGCGGCGCCACCAGCGGCAGCAGGGCGTTGAGGTCGGTGGACAGGTCGACGTCCATGTACGCGAGGACCGGGGCGTCCGAGGACGACCAGACGGTCCGCAGCGCCCGGCCGCGGCCCTTCTGCTCGAGCCGGTACGACCGCACCTCGGCGATCTCCGCGTCCAGTCGCGCCGCGGCCAGCGGGGTGGAGTCCGTGGACGCGTTGTCCGCGATCGTGATGCGGAACGGGTACGGGAAGGTGCGCCGCAGGTGCTCGTGCAGTCCGCGCACGCAGGGTCCGAGGTCCTTCTCCTCGTTGTAGACGGGGATCACGACGTCCAGGACTGGCGTACCGGCGGCGCCGGCCGGGAGGTGCTCCCGCGCCGGCAGGGTGCCGGGAGAAGAGTCGGTTTGCATGGAACCGACTGTTGTCAGGTGCCCTGTTGCACCCGTGTGGTGACGCTGTGCTGTGCCTGTGAGTGCTGTTGCCGGTTCGTTTCGGGGGCCGGCTGCGGCACGGTGGGGGCGAGCGCGCGCAGGTGCACGGTGAACACGGTCCGTCCGGGGACGCTGTCCACGGTGACGGCACCACCGTGCGCGGTCGCGACGGCCTGCACGATGGCCAGGCCCAGACCGGTGGAGCCGGTGGCCCGGGAGCGCGCCGAGTCGCCGCGCGCGAACCGCTCGAAGACGTGCGGCAGCAGCTCGGGCGGGATGCCCTGCCCGTCGTCCTCGACGTCCACGCACAGGCACGGCCCGCGCTGCTGGACGCGCGCGGTGACGGTCGTACCGGGCGGCGTGTGCGTACGGGCGTTGGCGAGCAGGTTGACCAGGACCTGCTGCAGCCGGGCCGCGTCCGCCGACACGAGGGCGGGCTCGTCGGGCAGGTCGAGGCGCCAGTTGTGGTCCCGGCCCGCCGCGCGCGCATCGCTGATGGTGTCCACGACGAGCGGTACGAGGTCGGTGTGCTCGAGCTGGAGGGGCCGGCCGGCGTCGAGGCGGGCGAGCAGCAGCAGATCCTCGACGAGCAGGGTCATCCGGCCCGCCTCGGACTCGATCCGGCCCAGGGCGTGCCGGGTGTCGGGCCCGACCTGTTCTCTCCCGCGCCGGGTCAGCTCGGCGTACCCGCGGATCGAGGCGAGCGGCGTACGCAGCTCATGGCTGGCGTCGGCGACGAACTGCCGTACCCGCATCTCGCTCTGCTGGCGTGCGTGCAGGGCGCCGTGGACGTGGTCCAGCATCCGGTTCAGCGCGGCACCGACCCGGCCGACCTCGGTGTGCGGGTCGGTCTCGGACTCGGGGACGCGCTCGTGGAGGTTCACCTCGCCGGTGTGCAGGGGGAGTTCGGAGACCCGGGTGGCGGTGGCGGCGACCTTGCGCAGGGGGCGGGTGGCGACGCCGACGATGACGGTGCCGGCGAGGGAGGCGGCGATGAGACCGGCGGCGGTGACGCAGACCTCGACGATGATCAGGGTGGTGATGGTGCTGTCGGCGTCGGAGGTGGGGATGGCCACGTAGTACGCGCCGTTGACGCCGGTCGCGTACTGGACCCGGTAGCTGCCGAGGCCGGGCAGCTCGACGGTGCTGCGCCGGTTCGTGTCCTTGGAGACCCCGTCGAGGACCTTGATCTGGGCGGTGTTGAGCGCCACGGGGTTCATGTCGAAGACACCGCTGCTGTTCTTCGCCTTCTCGCCGCGCTGGGCCTCGGTGACGGTGCCGTTCTCGACCTTGCCCACGATCGTGCCGGGCGGCTGCGGGCCCTTAGTGACGAAATCATCAAGTTTGGGCGGTTTATGGTGATCGTCCGCGGGTGGGACACCGGCGTCCTTGACGCTCGCCCCGCGGGGCGGCCCGGAGGCGCCGACGGCCACCTCGCCGAGCTGCCTGTCGAGCTGCTCGTACAAGTGGGACCGCAGCGCGAGGGTGGTCACGGTCCCGATCACCGAGCACACGACGGCGATCAGCACGACGGACGCGACGACGAGGCGCGTCCGCAGGGTGCGCGGCTGTCCCGCGCGTCGCTGCCGCGTACGCG
The DNA here is from genome assembly GCF_014647875.1 of Streptomyces brasiliensis. Classification (GTDB taxonomy): domain Bacteria; phylum Actinomycetota; class Actinomycetes; order Streptomycetales; family Streptomycetaceae; genus Streptomyces; species Streptomyces brasiliensis. The sequence continues at coordinate 9,951 of NZ_BMQA01000007.1, forward strand.
TCCGTCGTCGCCCGCTCATGACGCGGCGGGCTTGATCAGATAGCCGGCGCCGCGCCGGGTGTGGATCATCGGCTCGCGTCCCGCGTCGATCTTCCGGCGCAGGTAGGAGATGTACAGCTCGACGACGTTGGCCTGGCCGCCGAAGTCGTAGGACCACACCCGGTCCAGGATCTGCGCCTTGCTGAGCACGCGGCGCGGGTTGCGCATCAGGAAGCGCAGCAGCTCGAACTCGGTCGCGGTGAGATGGATGTCGTCCCCGCCGCGCGACACCTCGTGACTGTCCTCGTCGAGGGTGAGGTCCCCGACGACGAGCACGGACTCGGACCGCCGGTCGGCGGCACCGGCCCGGCGAATGAGCCCGCGCAGCCGAGCGACGACTTCCTCCAGGCTGAAGGGCTTGGTGACATAGTCGTCGCCGCCGGCGGTCAGACCGGCGATACGGTCCTCGACGGCGTCCTTGGCGGTGAGGAAGAGGACGGGCACGTCGGGCAGGTCACGGCGCAGCCGGCCGAGCACGGCGAGGCCGTCCATGTCGGGCAGCATCATGTCCAGGACGACGGCGTCGGGCCGGAACTCGCGAGCGGACTGAACGGCTCCCTGCCCGTCACCCGCGCTGCGGATCTGCCAGCCCTCGTAACGAAGGGCCATGCTCAGCAGTTCGGTGATCGACTGCTCGTCGTCCACCACCAGCACGCGGACGGGGCTCCCGTCCGGCCTCAGCAGTTCGGTGCGCCCCTGGGGCGAGGTCGTGGTCATGGTGGACACCTTGTCGGGGCCCCCTGAGAACGCGCTTTTTGGAGTCTGTGATTTCCCTGAGAAACGCACAGAGTGGGTTCAGGGAGTACACAGGGTAAGCCTGGGAGCCGCCCAGGGGCCGGGCGTCGCTCGTCTCACAGCCCGAACAGCCGCGCCGCGTTGTCGTGGCACACGGCCCGCAACCAGTCGTCACCCAGGTCCAGCCGCTCCAGGACGTGCAGCTGATGGACGTACGGATAGGGGATGTTGGGGAAGTCGGAGCCCAGCAGCACGCGGTCGCCGAGGTCGGCGAGACGTGGCAGAGCCCGCGGCGGGAACGGAGCGTGCCGCTCACTGAAGTCGGTGAACGCCATGGTCGTGTCGAGCCGCACTTCCGCATACTGCTCGGCCAGGGCGAGGAAGTCCTCGTACTCCGGCATCCCGAGATGCGCGACGATCAGCCGCAGCCGTGGATGCCGGGCCAGGACCCGCCCGACCGGCTCGGGCCCGGTGTGCTTGCCGGGAGCCGGCCCCGATCCGCAGTGCATGACGACGGGAACCCCGGCCTCGGCGAGCAATCCCCATACAGGATCGAGCAGTTCGTCGGCCGGATCGTACGCCCCCACCTGCACGTGCGCCTTGAACACACGCGCGCCTCGGACGATCGCCTCCTGGACGTACGCCTCGACACCGTCCTCCGGGAAGAGGGTGGCGGTGTGCAGACAGCCGGGCGTGCGTAGGGCGAAGCCGGCCGCCCAGCCGTTGAGCCACTGGGCCATGCCGGGCTTGTGCGGGTAGAGCATGGCGCTGAAGGCACGCAGGCCGAACCGGCGAAGGAGCCCGGTCCGTTGCTCCTCGTCCTCCCGATAGGTGATGGGCCACTCGACTCCGCCGGTGAGCGGGCCGAGCGCGTCGAAGTACGCCCAGACCTTGTGCAGGACACGCTCGGGCATGAAGTGGGTGTGCACGTCGACGAGGCCTGGCAGCCCGAGCCGCTCCCAGAACCGCCGAACGTCTTCCGCCTCGGTGCCGTACGCCTCGCCGGTGTCTGCTGTCACGCGCCACTCCCTCTCCCCGGGCCCCCATTCTGTCCCCGCACTCCGCGATCAGAACAACTGGTCCTGGACTCCGATCTCCTCCCTGAACCTCCGCACGGGCAGCGCGAGTCCGCCCTCCGCGGCGCCACCGAGGGCAACCAGCTCCCACCCGGTCATCAGCCGGGTGTCGATGACGACGACTCCGCGCCCGGTCGCGAGATGCAGATCGGGTCCGGCCGCGGCGACCAGCTCACCGCTGACGGACCCACCGGCGACCAGCTCGCTCACCTCCCCGAAGGCGGGACGCGGGTCGTCTTCGAGGCCGAACACCTCGGCGTGGTCGACGGGCCGGAACGGCTCCCGGTCGAGCGCCTCCGGCCAGCCGCCGAGCGCCGCGGCACGGTCGTGCAGGTCCGCGATCTCGGCGGCGCGCTCGTCCGGGGTCCCCGGCAGCGCGGACCGTACGGCCCGCTTGGCGCCGTACGGGATCCTGTCCGGTACCCCGAGCGCGGCCCGGAGCAGCTCCTCGGTGCGCCGGGCGGCCATCAGCGGACCGGCACCGAGCCAGCTGAAACAGACGGCTCCCTGCTCGAGCAGCCGGGCGGGGCCGCGCTCGACGGCGGTGATCCCGACCTTGACCATGCCGGGCCCGAACCAGGCGAGGTACACGTGGTACGGCCGGGGATCGTCGGCGATCGTGTCGGCGGCCACGGAGTGCGCCCGGTCCAGCCGCGCACACTCGTCACACCGCGCGCCGGTACTGCGCCCCGGCACGACCGCCCGCACGGGACAGGCATGCCCGCGCGCCCCCACACAGACCCGCGCCCCTCCCTCGGCCACCCCGAACGCAACCCGCTTCCCCCACCCCAACGCACTCACGGCCCCGCCGCCCCATACCAGCGCGGGCCCGTCCCCCGACCACCGCAGTCCCGAGCATGTCCATACGTGTGCCATCACCTCCGAGCGTAGGCGGGGGGACTGACAGCGGGGGGCGGGGTGGAGCCTGGGACCCGGGAGTTCGCGACGACGTGCCGTCTGTTGGTCCGCGGGCCCCGGTGGTCCCGTCAGAGTTCCGGGGCCGGGTGTGGTCAGGAGCGTGTGCTCAGGAGCGCACCGAAGACGGACCTGCCGCTGCCGGGCCTGCGCGCTCCCCGGCGGCTTCGGTGCCGCACAGCGCGCGCCGGAGGTCGGCGACGCTCGGCGCGCCCTCGGCCCTGCGGTCGGGACCCCGGTAGAGGCGGCAGGAGAGGGAGGCGGCGGCGCCGGGGACGGCGAAGGGATCGGTGCCGTCGATCAGGACGGTGGGCGAGCCGGTCATCCCCAGCCGCACGGCCGCTTCGTGATCCGCGACCTCGATCAGCTCGACGTCGGCGCCACGGCCGCCGAGGGCACGGTCGATCCGTTCCCGGACCACGGGGGCGTTGGGGCAGTCGGGCACGGTCAGCAAGGTGATGCGCATGCCGTCGTCCTCTCGCGTCAGGCTCACTGTGGCCGACGCTAGACCCTCCAGCACGCTGGAAGGTCAAGCCGTACGCTCGGGGCATGCGCATCGGTGAGCTGGCCGCCGCGAGCGGGCTGACGGCCAAGACCATCCGCTTCTACGAGCAGGCCGGGTTGCTGCCCGAGCCACCGCGCACACCGGGCGGCTACCGCGACTACCCGCCCCAGTCCCGCGTGCGGCTGGCGTTCGTCCGCGAGGCGCAGTCCGCCGGCCTGACCCTCGCCGAGATCCGCTCGATCCTCGCGCTGCGCGACTCCGGCGAGGCGCCCTGCGCCCACGTCGCCGACCTGATCCAGCAGCGCCTGGCGGGCATCGAGCGGCGCCTGGCCGAACTCCGCGCGACCCGAACCGCCCTGCGCACCCTCGCCGAGAGAGCCGCCACGACGGACCCGAGCAGCTGCACGGACGTGGACATCTGCAGCATCATCGCGACCCGTCAGACGAGTGACAACGAGGGATTGTCGGCGTCGGGTTGACAACCTACAGTTGTCGGTATGAGCGCTGAGCCCACCGCGGACCAGCTCATCACAGCGGCCCGCGCCCGTGCCGGAAGCGATGACGAACTCGCGTTGCTGGATGCCGTCATCGCCGTCACCCATGACCTCTCCCGCCAGGCCGACACGGCCGTCGACGAGGTCGTACGCCGGGCCCGCGCGGCCGGTCACTCCTGGACCGTGATCGGCGAGCGCCTCGGCGTCTCCCGGCAGGCGGCCCGCCAGCGCTACGCGGACCGCGTCGAACGCATCCGGGAGGCCGAGGCGTCAGGCACCGCGGTCCGGGCCCGCGACCTGGAGAGCAGCCTGTCGGCAGCGCTGGCCGCCGCCGGCGCCGAGGGACTGGCCGAGGCGGGCACCGAGCACATGCTCCTCGGCCTGCTCACGGACGGAGTGGCCGCGGCCGCCCTGGAGCAGCTGGGCGTCACCCGCGACAAGATCCGCGACGCGAGCCGACGCCTCTTCGACCACCCCACCGGCCGGGCCGACACGAGCGAGCCGGTGTTCTCCGGCGAGGCGGAAGCCGCGCTGGCCGCCGCCGAACACCTGGCGACCGAACGCACCCCGGCCTGCGCCCCGGTCGTCGTCACCACTCCCCAACTGCTCGCGGTCCTCGCCACCAACCCCGGCTCCCGGGCCCGCCGCGTCCTCAACGACCTCGGCGTGGACGTGGCCGACGTCAAACGCCTGGTGCACTGCTACACCAACGTCCCCCGCACCCCTTTCGGCCGCCGCGGCCGCCGCGGGCGTCCGAAGCCAACTGGTCGTTGACCTTGGGGCGCAGCCGCGGCGGCCGAGGCAGCCGACCTCGGTGGGCAGTTGCGCTCCGCCGTCGGACGCCTCTACCGCCGCTTCCGCAGCGAGCGCCCCGAAGGCAGCCTCGGAGACGCGGTACTCGCCGTGCCCACCCGTCTCCACGAGCACGGACCACAGACCCTCACCGAACTCAGCAAGCACGACCGGGTCTCCCCTGCCTCCATGAGCCAGACCGTGAACCGCCTCACCTCAGCCGGCTACGCCGAACGCAGCCGCGACCCGGGTGACCGCCGCAAAGTGCTCTTCAGCGCCACCGCAGAAGGCGACGAACTCGCCGGCGCCGCCCCAGTACAGCGCAACGCCTGGCTCGACGAACAGCCAGCCGCCCTCAGCGCCGAAGACCGCGCAGTGATCGCCCGCGCCACAGCACGGCTCATCAGCATCGCCGACTCGTGAGCGGCCGTCAGCCCGGCCAAGCTGCGCTGCGGTGAGGTCCTCGGGCTCACAGGAAGTACGGGCCGCGCTCGGCAAGCCGTCCGCCGTGCCGGACGGCCGGCACCGCGTCCGGCTGCCATCAGCCGTTGATGTACTTCGCTGCTGTACAGCACCAATTTGGAAGACTGCGTATGTGGACGACGGCCGACCTGGCAAGTCTCTGACCTATGCGGGAGCGCCGGTGAAGCCGCTGTTCTCCGTGCCTCTCAGGCGAGTCCGCAATGGCCCGATGGGCCTCGATCTTCGAGACTCGCTTTCTGCCCCTGCGTCAGGTGCAGACGGTGCCGACGGGTGGGAGCTGACCGTTCAACAGGTACCGGTAGATGGCGGTGTCGACGCAGGTGCTGCCCTGGTGGAAGGCCGTGTGGCCGTCGCCGTTCCGGGTGAGGAGGCGGCCCGAGGAGAGCTGGCGGGCGAGCGCCTGGGACCAGAGGTAGGGCGCGGCCGGGTCGCGGGTGGTGCCGACGACCAGGATCGGCGGGGTGCCGGGTGCGGCGATGCGATGCGAGGGCTGGGTCGGCCCGACCGGCCAGTGCGCACACGCCTGGAGGAAAGTGGAGTAGAGCGCCCCGAACTGGGGTGAGACACGGACGAACTCGGGGAGTGCCGCCTCAGCCTGCGCGGGGGTGAACCGCGGGCCGAGCGGGGCGCTGAGGCAGCTGACCGCCGTAAAACCCAAGCCGCCGACGACGGAGTGTTCCTGGTCCGCGGCGGTGAGTTTCTGCAGCCCGGTGGTGTCGCGGCGGGTCACCTCGCTCAGCAACACGCGCAGGTCCTCCCACGCGGGCGCCCGCAGCGCTTCCGTGACAACAGCAAGGAGGACTTGCCCTGTGATGGTGATGTCCTTGCCTGGCCGGAGCGGGTTCTGGTCGAGTGCGGCCACCAGGGCGTCGAGGGTGCGGTTGGCTTCCTCGGCAGAGTGGCCGACGGGGCAGTCGGTGCGGGTGGCGCAGTCGGCGGCGAAGGACTCCCAGGCGACCTGGTATCCGTGCGCGACGTCCAGGAAGCGGTGGTAGCCGTCGATGGAGGGGTCTACGGCTCCGTCCAGGACCATGCGGCCCACACGGGAGGGGAAGAGTTCGGCATAGGTGGTCCCGAGGTAGGTGCCGTAGGAGAGGCCGAGGAAGTGCAGCCGTTCGTCTCCGACGAGGGCGCGCATGAGGTCCAAGTCCCGTGCTGCCTCCAGGGTGCCGACGTGGGGCAGTAGCCGCCCGGAGTGCAGTCGGCACGCATCGGCGATCTCTTCGTTCACCGCGTCCATGCCCTCGAAGTCTGGTTTCCCGGCGGTGGTGATCACACCAGCATTGGGGAGGGTCATGGCCGTGTCGGTGTTGCAGTCCACCGGGGTGCTGTCGCCGACCCCACGCGGGTCGACCGCGACCAGGTCGTAGGCTGCGCGCACCGATGGCGAGAGGGCATCAGCAGCCGCCCACAGTCCGGTGATGGCCGGGGAGCCTGGACCACCGGGGTTGTATAGCAGGGAGCCGATCCGTTTCGCGCCGGTCCCGGTGGCCCGTTTGCGGGTGGCCGCCAGCGTGATGTCGCCCGCGTCGGGGTGGGCGTAGTCCAGCGGCGCCTTCAGGGTCGTGCACTGGAAGGCCGGTTTGTCCGGGCAGGGCTTCCAGTCCAGTTGCTGCTGGTAATAGCGCAGCAGACCTGCCGGGACGGGGGCCGTGGCAGCGGTGGCCTCCGTCCCGGCGGGGATATGTGCGGCGCTCAGCCACAGGAGGGTGGCCGTGCACGAGGTCAGCAGCAGCCCGCAGGCGCTCAGCACCGCAAGCGCGCCGCGGAGCCTGCGCCGGGGTATTCGGTCACTGGTCGGGTCAGCGTTCATCGCCAGCCTTCGCTTCTGCCCGCGCGGGACACGGGACTTGTGGGGATCGAGGGTGGGGTCGCGATCGTCGGCCCTGGCACCGGGACCCGTCCTCGAGCGGCGCTCTCACCGATCCGCCTCGCGATGTGTAACCAATGCACCACAGATCGTGTTCGTGTGACCGTTCGACTGAGCCGAATGTGTGAACCGTGCTGCTCCACGTTTCATACGAGGCCCCGTCACAAGTTCCCGCGGCCATAGGCGGGGTCACAGTGCCGCATGAAGCAGCGGGCCTCTCGGTAGGGAGGCGGGTGTCGAAGTCCGTTCCCACCGGGAGGCCCGTTGCCCTGGCAGTGCACACCGATCCCGGCCTCGCGTCCACCGCGGTCACTCTTGCATGTGACTGCTACGTGCACCTGTACGGGGCGATCGGCCCGGGCAGGCGCGCGCCGCGGTATCCGAGCGATATGACCGACGCGGAGTGGGCGGTGGTCCGGGCGGCGATGCCGGTGCCGGCATGGCTGGAGGGCCGGGGCGAGCGCCCGGAGGTGCATTGCCACCGCGAGATGATCGACGCGGTGCGGTACTTGGTCGACAACGGCGCCAAGTGGCGTTCCCTGCCCACGGACTTGCCCTACTGGCGGGCGGTGTACGACTTCTTCCGCCGCTGGCGCCGTCACGGCTACGTGCGCGAGCTCGGGCAGCGCTGCCGTTGGCGTACTTGCTGCGGCTGAGGCGCACGACGTGGTCCGGTAGCGGACCGCGGTGGCGGTTGCCGCTACCGGATCAGGCCTGGTCAGAGCGCCGACAAGCTCACGGAGTTGCAGGAGAAGACACGGAACGGCATCCCGGCCGCGGAGTCCACGATGCCGTTCGGCGACTACCTCACCTACTGGCTCGCCGCCGTGGCACCGGAACGGCTCAAGCCAGCAACGCTGAACAGCTACGAGGGGTTGACCCGGCTGTACATCCGGCCGGCACTCGGCAAGAAGAGACTGAACCGCCTCTCTCCGGCGGGCGTACGCCGCTTCCTGACGGAGTTCAAGGTCTCCTGCCTGTGCTGCCTGCGTGGCGCCGACAAGGAGCGGCCGAAGGAGAAGCGCTCGTGCTGCGCCGTGGGCCGTTGCTGCGAGCGTCGCCCATCGGCCCGCACCGTCCAGTACATCCACGCCGTCCTGCGATCCGCCCTGCAGCAAGCGATGCGCGAGGAACTGATCGCGCGGAATGTCGCCCGGATCGTGGAAACGCCCACCGTCGACCCCAAGGAGGTACGTCCGTTGGACGCCGGGGAAGTCCGCCTAGTGCTCAAGACCGCCCCCTCCCATCGCCTCTACGCCCTGTGGCTGCTGCTCGTGTCCACCGGCCTGCGCCGTGGCGAGGCTCTTGCACTCACCTGGTCTGACATCGATCTCGCAAACGGCCAGCTCCGTGTCCGCCGGAACGTGCAGCGCATCCGGCGTGAGCTGCTGTTCGGCACTCCCAAGACGAAGCGGTCCATCCGTACGGTGTCCCTGCCGAAGGCCTGCGTACGGGCGCTCACCCTCCATCGCGAACAGCAGGAGCGAGAGCGAAAGGTCGCGGGCGAGAAGTGGCGGCCGACGCCGGGTCAGCCGGACGGGCTCATCTTCACCACAGTGTCCGGCCGCGTCACTGACCCCCGCAGCCTGAACCGGATGCTGACGATCCTGTGCCGGGACGCGAACGTCCGCCGTGTGCGGGTGCACGCCCTCCGGCACACCTGCGCCTCGCTCTTGCTCGCTCAGGGCGTCGACGCTCGCACGATCATGGAGACACTGGGGCACAGCACGATCACGATGACGCTGGACACCTACGCGCATGTGATGGGGACGACGCTGCGGGCCGCCGCGATCAGATGGACGACGCTCTGAGGCTCGACAATCTCGACGAAGACTCGGAGGACGCAGAGGAGCCAGACAGCAACGACTGAGCGCCGCTTCCAAGCGCGTTGATGTCACCGGTTGATGTCAAAGGCCCCTCGGGATGATCCCAAGGGGCCTTTGACATGTGTGCACTCGGCAGGATTCGAACCTGCAACCTTCTGATCCGTAGTCAGATGCTCTATCCGTTAAGCTACGAGTGCTTGTTTTTGGTTTCTGTCCCCGCTTTCGGCCCTTCCGGCCCGCTCTCGGCGACAGGAAGAACATTACATGACTGCCGCCGCCATGTGAAATCCATTCCCCCCACCCCTTGTGACCTGCGGAAACACGTCTGAAGCACTGAAGCCCCGGTCATTGTGGACCGGGGCTTCAGTGATCAGGTGCGGAGGCGGAGGGATTTGAACCCTCGATGGGCTTTAAGGCCCAAACCGCATTAGCAGTGCGGCGCCATAGACCGGACTAGGCGACGCCTCCAGCACAACCCCTCACGCGAGCGCGCGAGTGGTGCGTGCAGATGATGACACAGTCGAGCGTGCTGTCACCAATCGGCTCCCACGGTACTAGGCAGTCGGGCCGCAGAGCAAAGCCGTTCTCTTCTCCGGTGGGGCGCGTCGCGCAACGTCCGCGGGTGTGACGCGTTGGTCAGGTCATGTCGCCGATCATCTCGCGAGCCGCCGCGGCCGCCGCCTCCGTCACGGCCGCCGCCGCCCTGGCCGCCGCAGTCACCACCGCACCCGCCTCCGCCGTCACCCCCGTCACGCCTGCCCCCTGGGGCTCCCCCGGGACCGGGGACCATCTGACCGTCACCGTCCGGCACGCCGGCGCCGGACGCGACGGGACGTACGCGCTGTCCTGCCATCCGGGCTCCGGCAGTCACCCGGACGTGGCCGGCGCGTGTTCGGTCGTGGACCAGAACACGCGCTGGGGGCGCGAGCCCTTCGCGCCGGTGCCGGAGGGCAGCGCCTGCACCCTCCAGTACGGCGGTCCGGCCATCACCCGTGTCACCGGGTCATGGGCCGGACGCCCGGTCGACGCGACGTACGACCGCGGCGACGGATGCGAGATCGCGCGGTGGAACCGGATGGTGCCGCTTCTGCCCGACCTGAGCCATCAGTCCGGCCTCGGCCGCTAGTGCTGTGACCGGCCTGAGCCGTCGAGGGGCGCGACACCGGGTCCGTCGCGGGTCCGTGCCGGGCCCGCTCCCGACGAGCAATCCGGGTCGGCAGTCCGTCGTTCCGGTTCGCGGAGGATTCGTGTGCGCGCCCCCGTTGCCGTGAAAGTCCCGCGAAGCCTCACGGAGGAGTGGCGAAGCCGGGGCACGCGGTCACACGTTCCCCTTCACTTCGTCGTGCGACCTCCCTCTCATCCGGCGTCCCGAGCCCAACCTCTGCCCTTAGACTCCCTCGCGTGACACGCCGCACGTCGGTTGGCAAGATGGCCCGAGCGGTGGGAGAAGTGCGGTAACAGGGAGGAAGCGTCTCGTGAGCAGCAGGCCATCCCGAGGCGCTGCTCGCCTCGCAGCCATACTCGACGCGCTTCCCGACGCGCTGGTGCTGGTCAACGCCAACGGGACCGTCGTCAACGCCAACACGATCGCGCTGGAGGCGTTCGAGACCCCGGGTACGGCTCTGGTCGGGCGGGGGCTGCTCGATCTGCTGCCCGAGTTCGACTCCAAGCTCATCCCGGGCTCCATGCGCCGCCCCGACCACATGGACGCGCAGGGGCGGACCAAGCCGACGCGGATGATCGCGCGGCGGACCGACGGCAGCGAGTTCCCGGTCGAGGTCACGAGCGCCAACCTGGAGAACGGGCAGCAGGCGTACGACGGTTACGGCTACAGCGGTGACGAGCTGCTGATGCTCGTCGTGCGGGATCTGACCGGGACCGTGGACACCGAGGCCGAGCTGGCGCGCTCGCAGCGGCAGACCGAGATGATCCTGAGGGCCGCCTCCGAGGGTGTCGTGGGGACGGACACCGAGGGACGGATCGTCCTCGTCAACCCGGCAGCCGCCCAGATTCTGGGCTACCGCGCCGGCGAACTCGGCGGCAAGAAGCTGCACGACCTCGTCCTGCACTCCCGCGGCGACGGCTCCCCCTTCCCGTACGCCGAGTCGCCGCTCGCCGACACCCTGCGCTCCGGCCGCAAGCACCGGGTGCGCGGGCAGGTGCTGTGGTCCAAGGGCGACAAGAAGGTGCCGGTCGATCTGACGACCGCCCCCGTGCGCGACGGCGACCAGCTCGTCGGCGCCGTGATGACCTTCGCCGACCGGCGGCCGTACGACACGCTCGCCGAGGAGAAGGCCGCCACCGAGAAGAAGCACACCGAGGAGCTGGAGCGGCTCTCCGAGGAGCACGCCTCCGACCTCACCGCCCTGCGCCAACGGCATGTGTCCGAGCTCGAGGAGCTGCGCGAGGCGCACGCGGAGGAGATCGCGGCGGCCGAGGAGCGGTACGCCGCGCTCGGCGAGCGGGAGAAGGACCGGTACGAGGCCCTGGCCGGGCGGCACGAGCAGCTCCTCACCTTGCTCAGCCGCTCCCTGCGCGGACCGCTGGACGAGCTGCGCCGCGAGCTGGCCGCGCTCGCCGCCGACGACGCGGGGCAGCTGTGGCCCGAGGCCAACCAGGTGCTCCACCACCTCTCCGCCGGCTACTCGCGCATCACTCAGCTCATCGACAACGTCCTCGGCTACCAGCGGCTCGACGCCGGTACGGACGACGTCGCCCGGACGAAGGTGATGCTCGACGCCGTCGTCGCCGCCGGTGTGGAGGGGGCGGTGGAGCTCATCGGGCCCGGCCGCGTCCAGTTCGCCGTGCACGCGCCGCCCATCGAGGCCGAGGTCGACCCGCAGCGCCTCGCGATCGCGCTCGCGCATCTCGTCGCGGACGTCGCCGGGGTCGACGCCACCGGCAACACGCCCGTGTCGGCGGGCGGTTACCTGGACAACACCGTGGTCGTGGCCGCGGCGCAGCGCGGTGAGGTCGTACGGATCGAGGTGCGCGGGCCGTATCCCGGGGGAGATCCGGTGCACGAGCCGATCGTGCGCGGGATCGTACGGGCGCACGGCGGTGTGCTCCAGACGCACGAGGTGCCCGGGATGAGCGGCAGCGCGTTCGTCCTCGAAGTGCCGATCGGGGGTGGCGCGGGGGCCGTTCCGGTTCAGCCGCAGGCCCCGGCCGTCGTTGAGACGGCTTCGGTCGATGCGGGCACGCAGACCTCCGGTGGACGGCGGCGGGCCCGGCGGTCCTCCGTGGACGCCTTCCTGGAGAGCGAGGTCACGGGCGCGGGCGGCGGCTCCGAGACGGCGACGACGCCTACCGGGCGGCGGCGGAGGCGCGCGGCCGAGCCGGCGACGGAGACACCGGCCGAGGGCGTGGAGGCCGCCTCCAGTGGCACGGGACGGCGGCGCGGGCGACCGGCCGAGGACGCCGGTACCGGTACCGGGGGCGGTGATCAGGGCGTTGCCGAAGGCGCCGTCGTGACCGCCGCCGAGCATGCCGCGGGGGCCGCGGCCTCGGGTTCGGGGCTCGGGTCCGTACCGCCGCAGGGCGTTCCCGCGTCGGGCGGACGGCGGGCCCGGCGCGACGGCGGTGAGCCTCAGGCCCTGCCGGCCGCGCTGCCCGCGGCGCAGTCGACGCCGGCGACGCCGGAAGCGGAGGCCGCATCGGCCGAGGGCGCGCAGCCCACCGGGCGGCGGCGCCGTGCGCTGGCCGCCGCGGCGGAGCGTGCCGCGGTGCAGGAGTCGGCTGCCCGTACGGTCTTCGCGCTGCCGCCCGCCGACGCGGACCGCACGCCCGAGCCGACCGCCGCGGCCGCGCCGGTGCCGGTGCCGGCCCAGCTGCCGGTCGCGGCACAGGGCGCCCCGGGCGGCGACGGCCGGCACGATGCCGTTCCCCACGACCAGGCCGACGACCACACCCCGCCCCAGCCGCATCCCACCAACGCCCCGACGGGCCGCCGCCGACGCGCCGTCGTGGCCCGGCCGGGGGAGGAGACTCCGGGTGCGGGCACGCCTGTGCAGGGGGTTCCGCAGGGGGCCTCCGGGCAGGGGGTCAGCGGTCCGGCCGGTGCGGTGGCTCAGACGGGCGCCGTGGCTCCGACCGGTGCGGTGCCCGCGGCCGGTGGCGTGGTGCCGCCCGGCGGTGTCGTTCCGCCCGGTGGCGTGCCCCAGGTCGCCCCGGCGCCGCACGCGTTGCCGAGCGGGGCAGCCGTCCCGGCGCAGGGCACCGTCGGGCAGGGCCTGCAGGTGGCTCCCGGTCAGGCCGTACCGGCGCAGGCGGCTCCCGGCCGGCCGGTTCCGGCCGTACCGGTGGCCTCCGGACAGCCCGTACCCGCGCAGCCCGCACCGCAGGCTCCGCCGTCACAGACCCCGGCTCAGCCCGTGGCCGCCCAGCCGCTTCCCGCCGAGGCCGCCTCGGCGCAGCCCGTGCCGGTCCCCGGTGCGCAGCCGGCCCCGGGCGCGGGCGTATCCACCGCCACTCCGGCCACAGGCGTAGCCGCCGCCCAGCAGACCCCGCCTCCCGGCATCCCCGTCCCGCAGCAGTGGGCCGGCACCGACGACACCTCCGGTGCGGGTGCCGCCACCAAGACCCCCGCCTCCGGTACTCTCCTTCCCCCGCAGCGGGCCGGAGCGCGTACCGCTCAGCCGCTCCCCGCCGAGGCCGCCGCGCCGGTCGACCCGAACTCGACCCAGGGGCGGGCGATCAGTGTGCGGACGCTGGGGCAGGGCGTGCCGTTCAGCAGGCAGGCCGCGCAGGTGCAGCAGCCGACGGCCACGCCGCCCCCGCACCAGCCGAACGGCGGCGGCCGGCGTCGCAAGCTGGGCACCCGGCCCGACCCCGCCGGTGCCCCGGAGCAGCGCACCGAGCCGGGGGCGCGTCCGCATCCGGCGGCCGAGCCGTCGGCCGGACAGCCGTCGCTCGGCGGGCAGTCCCGGCCGGCATCCGCCCCGGCGGGCGAGGTGGCCGGACGTTCGTACGCCATCGGCGCCCCCGACGAGAACGCCGCCGAGGGACCCGAACCGCTGGACGGTCCGGGCGGCGCCGTCGAGATCGCCGACCCGCCGCGCCCCCAGCCGATGGACGACGAGCTGCCGCCGGAGCCGCTGGACAACCCGCGCCGGCTGCTGGTGTGGCCCGCGCCGGACGTGACGACCCAGCAGGCGCTCAGCGACCGCGGCTACCGTCCTGTGATCGTGCACTCGCGCGAGGAGGTCGACGCGCAGATCGCCGCGTTCCCTGCCGCGCTGTTCGTGGACCCGCTGACCGGGCCGATCACCCGTACGGCGCTGCAGTCGCTGCGGCAGGCCGCCGTGGCCGCGGAGGTGCCGGTACTGGTCACGGCGGGACTCGGACAGGCGACGCGCGAGGCGGCGTACGGCGCCGATCCCGCCGTACTGCTGAAGGCGCTCGCCCCGCGCGACAGCGAGCAGCATCCGCCGCGCGTGCTGCTCATCGAGGAGCACGCGGAGATCGCGCTGGCGCTGACCGCGACGCTGGAGCGGCGCGGGATGCAGGTGGCGCGTGCCGCGAGCGACACGGACGCGGTGACGCTGGCCGGGCAGCTGCGGCCGAACCTCGTGGTGACGGACCTGATGCAGGTGCACCGGCGGCAGGCCGGGATCATCGACTGGCTGCGCGCGAACGGGCAGCTCAACCGCACGCCGCTCGTCGTCTACACCGCCGCCGTCGGCCAGGCCGACCTGCCGCGGCTGGCCTCGGGAGAAACGGTGCTGTTCCTCGCGGAGCGGTCCACCAGCCCCGAGGTGCAGAGCCGCATCGTCGACCTGCTGGCCCGGATCGGCACGAACTAGCCGCCCGCACCGCCGCCTTCACGGCAACGGCGGCGCGGGTCCATGTCCGTGTCGGCGCTCAGAGGTGCGTGACGTCCAGCTGTCCGTCCGCGTACTGCCTGCGCAGCACCTTCTTGTCGAACTTGCCCACGCTCGTCTTCGGCACCGACGCGATCACCGTCCAGCGCTCCGGGAGCTGCCACTTGGCGATCCTGCGCTCCTCGGCGAGGAAGACGCGCAGGGTCTCGAAGTCGGTGGTGGCGCCGTCCTTGAGGACGACCGTGGCCAGCGGGCGCTCGCCCCACCTGTCGTCGGGGACGGCGACCACGGCGGCCTCGGCGACGTCCGGGTGGGACATCAGCGCGTTCTCCAGGTCGACCGAGGAGATCCACTCACCGCCGGACTTGATGACGTCCTTGGCGCGGTCGGTGAGGGTGAGGAAGCCCTCGGGGGAGATGGTGCCGACGTCGCCGGTCTTCAGCCAGCCGTCCTCGCTGAACTTGTCGGCGGGGCGCAGCGGCTCGGCGTCGGGGCCGTTGTAGTAGGCGCCCGCGATCCACGGGCCGCGCACCTCCAGCTCACCCGCCGACGTGCCGTCCCGGGGGAGGCGTTCACCGCCGGGGCCGGTGAGGCGCGCCTCGACGCCGGCCGGGAAGCGGCCCTGGGTGAGCCGGTACGCGAACTCCTCCTCCGTACCGACCGCGTGGGCCGGCGGCCGGGCCACCGTGCCGAGGGGGGAGGTCTCGGTCATGCCCCAGGCGTGACAGACCCGCATGCCGAGCTGGTCGAACGCCTCCATGAGCGAGGGCGGGCAGGCGGAGCCGCCGATGGTGACCTGGGTGAGTGAGGAGACGTCGCGGGGCTTGGCGTGCAGCTCGCCGAGCAGGCCCTGCCAGATGGTGGGGACGGCGGCTGCGTGGGTCGGGCGCTCGGTCTCGATCATCTCGGCGAGCGGCGCGGGCTGCAGGAACCGGTCCGGCATCAGCATGTTGACGCCGGTCATGAAGGTGGCGTGCGGCAGGCCCCAGGCGTTGACGTGGAACTGCGGCACCACGACCAGCGAGGTGTCCCGGTCGGTCAGGCCCATGGACTGGGTCATGTTGACCTGCATGGAGTGCAGATAGATCGAACGGTGGCTGTACACCACGCCCTTGGGGTCACCCGTGGTCCCGGAGGTGTAGCACATGGCGGCGGCCTGGCGTTCGTCGATCTCGGGCCAGTCGAACGTCGTCGGCTTGTCCGCGAGCAGTTCCTCGCACTCGTGCACCCGCGCCTGCCCGCCGGCCAGCGGGGCGCGGTCTCCGGGGCCGGAGACGACGATGTGCTCGACCGTGGTCAGCCGGGGCAGCAGCGGGGCGATCAGCGGGATCAGCGAGCCGTTGACGATGATCACACGGTCGGCCGCGTGGTTGACGATCCAGACCAACTGCTCGGCCGGGAGGCGGAGATTGAGCGTGTGCAGCACCGCGCCCATGGCGGGGATCGCGAAGTACGCCTCGACGTGCTCGGCGTTGTTCCACATCAGCGTCGCGACCCGGTCGTCGGCGCGGACCCCGAGGTCGTCACGCAGGGCGTGTGCCAGCTGGGCCGCGCGGACACCCGCCTCGGCGAAGCTGCGCCGCCGCGGCTCGCCCTCCCCGGTCCAGGTGGTGATCTGGGACCGTCCGTGCACCAGCACTCCGTGCTCGAGAATGCGGGTGACGGTCAGCGGTACGTCCTGCATGGTGCTCAGCACGGCGTCCTCCCGGGGTGACATTGGCTACGCGGTGGTACGGGTTGCGCCGATTCTGCGCACATACCGCGCGGTATGTCACTAGGGCGCGGTGATCGATCACCGCTCGTACGGCCCCAATTGCCCCCACAGGCGCCCGCTATCGAACAAGCACCAGCTCGGGATCCTCACGCAGCTTGCCGAGCGCGCGCGACACCGCCGACTTCACCGTGCCCACCGAGACCCCGAGCACCTCGGCCGTCTGGGCCTCGCTCAGGTCCTCGTAGTACCTCAGCACGACCATGGCCCGCTGCCGCGCCGGCAGCTTCGAGATCGCCCGCCACATCGCGTCGTGCAGCGCCTGCCGCTCCGCCGCGTCGTCCTCGGCGGGCGCGGGGTCCGGCTCGGGCAGCTCGTCGCACACGAACTCGTCGACCTTGCGCTTGCGCCACTGCGACGTCCGCGTGTTCAGCAGCGCCCGGCGCACATAGCCGTCGAGCGCCCGGTGGTCCTCGATCCGTTCCCACGCCACATACGTCTTGGTGAGCGCGGTCTGCAGCAGGTCCTCCGCGTCGCTGGGGTTCGCGGTCAGCGAGCGGGCCGTACGCAGCAGCACCGGCTGGCGGGCCCGCACGTACGACGAGAACGACGGATACGTGGGCGTCCCCCCGGTCGGGCACAGCCGAGGGCGGGGGAGGGTCTGTCCTGCTGGTGCGGCGGCCACCGAGGCGCTGGTGCAGACGGGTGTGGTCATGGCTCCACGCTATGAGCGACCCCCGCACGGGCGGATCGGCCCCAGGTCCCGAAGAGGAGTCCCCCTCAGGTTGTAGGGGTGGGGTTGACTACACCTCCTGAAGGTGGAGTACGGGGCGGCTCCTACTCCGGGATGAACCCTGACGACCCCTGAGGACCCCGAGGACTCAGCCCTCGGCCGCGAGCACGAGCCCCGACGTCGGCACCCCCGTCCCGGCCGTCACCAGGACCTGGCCCACCCCCGGTATCTGGTTCACCGCCGTACCCCGCACCTGGCGCACCCCCTCGGCGATGCCGTTCATCCCGTGGAGGTACGCCTCCCCGAGCTGGCCTCCGTGCGTGTTCAGCGGCAGCCGCTCCTCGGCCACGAAGTCCGCCGCCTCCCCCTTTCCGCAGAACCCGAACTCCTCCAGCTGCATCAGCACGAACGGGGTGAAGTGGTCGTACAGGATCCCCACGCCGATGTCCGCCGGGCCCAGCCCCGCCGTGCGCCACAACTGCCGGGCCACCACCCCCATCTCCGGCAGGCCCGTCAGGTCGTCCCGGTAGAAGCTGGTCATCTGCTCCTGGGCCCGGCCCGCTCCCTGGGCGGCCGCCGCGATCACCGCCGGGGGGTGCGGCAGATCGCGGGCCCGCTCCACCGACGTGACCACGAGGGCCTGTCCGCCGTCCGGCCGCCGACCGTCTCGATCGGCGTCCAGGAAAAGCCGGGGGCGTCGGTGGGGACGAGGAGGATCGAGATGCCGCGGTGCCGGGGCGCGTCGGGGTCGGTGCGGCAGGCCAGGCAGATCCAGTCGGTGTGCTGGGCGCCCGAGGTGAAGATCTCCTGCCCGTCGATGCGCCGGCCGTCCCCGTCGCGCACGGCCCGGGTCCGCAGTGACGCCAGGTCGGTCCCGGCGGACGGCTCGCTGCAGCCGATCGCGAAGGCCAGGTCGCCACTGAGGATCCGGGGCAGGAAGCGGGCCTTCTGCCGTTCGCTGCCGTGCCTCATCAGCATGGGGCCGACCGTGTCGAGCGTGACCATGGAGACGGGAGCGCCCGCCCGGTACGCCTCGCCGAAGAACACGAACTGCTCGTCCGCGCCCCGCCCTTGCCCGCCGTACTCGACGGTCCAGCCGAGCCCGAGCAGACCGTCGACGCCGATGCGACGCAGCAACGCCCGCTGCTCGCGCGGGTCGCCGGGTGGGCCGTCCGGCATCAGGGCGCGGAAGTACGCACGGAGTTGAGGTGCACGGCGGGGGCCTCCCGACCTCGTACCAGGCACGTACGCTCCGCTTCCCGGGTCGTACGGATGCGATTTCTGACTGTCCGTCAGAAACTGCTGCCTGTCAAGGCCGGGGTCACGCACGCGAAAATGTCTGCGCGGCGGCACCGGGGCACCGCCGCGCAGACGCGTTACGACCCTTGGAACACACCCCACTCGAGCGGTCGGGCGTGGCTCACCACAGGCGGGTGAAGTGGATGACGACGTTCTCGTTGCCCTGCTGGACGGCGGTGAAGGCGGAGCGGTTGACCTGTGCGGTGTTGCTCTGGTTCGAGGCGCCGGAGCCGACCGCGTTCTGCTGCGTGGTGGACGAGTTGCCGTTGTTGTCGTGGCCGACTCCACTGCCGACGATGCTCGCCACGCCGGCGTTCGATCCGTCGTCCGCGATGGCGCCGTTGTCCGCGGCCGCGACGCCGGTGAACAGGGCGGCTGCGAGCGGGAGTGCGGAGACGGCGGCGAGAACGCGGGCGGTACGGATGCTTGCCATGTTGTTCCTCCAGAACAAAGTACTCATCGGCCCGGTGGCCGGAAGTACGTGAACTACGGCTGCTGCCGGGTAAGTTGGCCGACCTCCCGGACGGTGGTGCACGACGTCGCGAATCCAGAGTTGCCCACCGAATCTCCGGCGAACCACCTCGGAAGGCATGATTCGCACGCAAGCGTGATGACAAGTCGATAAACCCTTATCGCCACCTTTGGTGATCTCAGCGCCCAGTTGTATACAACACGGATGCCTCCCTCCCAAGCGGCGCAAGCGAGGAACCGTTACGGCGCACATTCCGGCCAATCCGTGCGCCCCGGCGCGTCACCGCCGACACCTCTTCCCTTTTTCGAACGTACGTACGAACATAGAGGCATGGCCACCACCGACCGGCAGGCCACGACGCTGGCCCTCGCGCACGCCCTGTCAGCCGCCGAACGCGGACTGGCCGTCATCCCCCTGTCCCGGACGAAACTCCCGGCCCTGCGCTCCCCTCACCGGGGCCAACCCGACCCCGGCCCCTGCCACGGCGAGTGCGGCCGCTTCGGACACGGCGTGTACGACGCCTCGACCGACCCGGTGCGCATCCGCGAGCTGTTCGCCGCCGCGCCGTGGGCGACGGGGTACGGCATCGCGTGCGGACTGCCCCCGCACCACCTCATCGGCATCGACCTCGACACCAAGTCCGGCACGGACTCCTCGGCCGCGCTGCGCGAACTGGCGCTTCGGCACCTGTTCACGATCCCCGAGACCGTCGTCGTCCTCACCCCGAGCGGCGGTCGCCACCTGTGGCTGACCGGCCCGTCCGACGTCGCCGTCCCCAACTCGGCCGGCCGGCTGGCCCCCGGTATCGACATCCGCGGCGCCGGCGGCTACCTCGTCGGCCCCGGCTCCCGTACCGAACACGGCGTCTACGGCACCGCGCCCGGGACCGCCCGGCTGCCCCCCGCGCCCTGCCCGCCCGCGCTGCTGCGTCTGCTCCTGCCGGCGCCGCGACCCACCCATCCCGCGACGCACCCCTCGGCAGGCGACCACGGCCAGGGCCTGGTCCAGTTCGTCCTCGCCGCCCACGAGGGCCAGCGCAACACCCGCCTGTTCTGGGCGGCCTGCCGCGCCTACGAGAACGGCATCGGTCCCGCCCTCGTCGCTCCTCTCATCGACGCGGCCCTCAACACCGGC
The DNA here is from genome assembly GCF_014647875.1 of Streptomyces brasiliensis. GTDB lineage: Bacteria > Actinomycetota > Actinomycetes > Streptomycetales > Streptomycetaceae > Streptomyces > Streptomyces brasiliensis. The sequence continues at coordinate 29,857 of NZ_BMQA01000007.1, forward strand.
CTGACCGAACGCGAGGCCCGCGCGACGATCGCCTCGGCGGCGCGGATGACCGGGCACAGGCCGTAGAAACCCGCGAGACCACCCACCCGCGTGTCCCTAGGGTGAGCGCCATGCCCCTGACCCGAGTCGTCCTGACCTCCGGCCGCTCCGTCGACCTCGCGGACCTGCATCTGTCGTCGACGTACGGCGGGATGCTGGAGGGCTACCCGCGCAAACCCGTCAACGACCTGCGGATCAAGGGCCTGCTCCGCACCGCCGAACGCGCCTTCCCCGCCACGCCCGTCCACCTGGTCCCGCCGTCGCGCGAGCACCCCGACCAGTACGCGGGCGCCTTCGGCCCCGTGGAGGTCATCCCACCGGTGGCGTGCGTCGGCACGTTCCGCTCCACGGCCCTCGCCCCCGGCCACGATCCGGTCCTGTACCGCTCCGCCCTCACGATCGTCTGGTTCCAGAACGCCCCACAGGTGCCGTCCGGCTGCGACGCGGACGCAGGGCTTCGGGGGGTGGCCTGGGAGGAACTGGCACAGGACCACGAGCTCCAGATCTGCGGTCGGGTCGGGTGAGCGTCGGGCCTGCGGCCGGATCAGGAGAGGCTCGTGGCCCGTTCCCTGGTGTCCTCGCGCGCGTGCTCGCCTCGCGGGAGCAGCAGCGGTGTGGCCAGGAGGAGAACTCCGGCGATCGCGATGGCCGTGCGCGGGCCGGTGACGGCGGCGAGCAGGCCCCATACGGCAGTCAGGGCGGCGATGCCCGCGCTGGTGCCGACCGACCACGCGGACAGGGTGCGGGCGACGCGGTCGGGGGCGGTGTGGTCGAGGCGGTACGTGGCCAGTACCGGGTTGTAGACGCCGCAGAAGAACACCAGGCCGAACTGGACGGCGATGATGAGGACCATCCCGGGGAGACCGGGCTGGACGAACGCCAGTCCGACGGGCCAGCACGCGCGCAGCAACCCGGTCGTGAGGAGCACCCGGCGCTGCCCGAACCGGGTCACGAACCGGCGCGCCAGGCGTGAGCCGACGAGGCCGCCGACACAGGGAAGCGCGAACACGAGACCGTACTGCCAGGGTGCGAAGCCGAGACGGCCCAGCAGGAGTACGGCGAGCAGCGGCTCGGAGGCCATGATCAGGCCGTTGACCACGATCGCGTTGAAGAACAGCGGACGCAGCGTGGGGTGGGTGAGGATGTGGCGCCATCCCTCGAGCAGATCCGCCGCGCGCAGTCGCCGTCCACCGGTCCGCTCGGGGCGCGGTTCCGTCCCGCCGATCGCGCGGATGCCCAGCGCCGAGAGCAGATAGCTGACCGCGTCGGCCACCACGGTCGTCACCGGGCCGAACAGCCCGATCGCGGCCCCGCCGAGCGGTGGTCCGACGACGGTGGCGGTCCATGTCGTGGACTCGAACCGGCTGTTCGCGACGAGCAGGTCCCCGGGCGCCACGAGCGCCTTCAGATACGCACCACTGGCCGCCCTGAACGTGATGTCGGCCGCGGCGACCACGACGGAGACGACGAGGAGTTGGACGAAGCTCAGCCATCCGAGCGCGAAGGCGACGGGGACGCTCAGCAGCGCCGCGAAGCGGGACAGGTCCATCGCCATCATGACCGGCCGCTTGCGGCGGAACTCCACCCATGGGCCCAGCGGCACCGCGAGCAAGGTTCCCACCGCCCGCCCCGCGGCGGACAGCGCCGCCACCTGGGTCGGCCCGGAGTGCAGCACGAGGATCGCGATCAGGGGAAACGCGCCGAACCCAAGCCAGGTGCCGTACGAGCTGACGGCGTACGCCGCCCACAGCCACTCGAACCGCCGCCCCAGGCTCCGCCAGCCCGCCACACCCACACGCACCACCTCCAGCCGACCCGGACAACCGCACGCCGCCCACGGGCATCCAAGCGGGTGGCGGACGACGCGATCAAACAACCGGCCGGACGGGAAGGCACAACCGCCCGTTGTGCGCCTACGGTGGAGGGCGTGGATCTCGAGGCAGTGCGCACCTTCGTGGCCGCCGCCGAGGCGGGGCGGTTCCAGGACGCCGCCGCCGAACTGTCGGTCACCCAGCAGGCCGTCTCCAAGCGCGTCGCCACGCTGGAGAAGCGCCTCGGCGTACGGCTGTTCACCCGCACCGCGCGCGGGGTGAGGCTCACGGTCGACGGACAGGCGTTCCTGCCCCACGCCCGCGATCTCCTGCGGGCCGAGGAGCGGGCCGTCGCCTCCGTCCGTCCGGGCCGCCGGGCTCTGCGCGTCGACGTGATCGGCCGGCGGCTCGCCCCGGCCACCCTGCTGGGCGACTTCCGTCGTGCGCACCCCGAGGTCGAACTCGACGTCGTCACCCTCTTCGACGTCGACGCGGCCGTCGACGCCCTCCGGTCCGGCACGATCGACGCGTCCTTCCGGGCCGTCACCATGCCCGGCCGGCAGCTCCCCGACGACATCCGGGCCGTCCGGGTCTACGACGAACCCGTTCAACTGCTCATCGGCCCGGCCCACCCGCTCGCCGCCGCGCACACGGTCACGCCCGCCGAGCTGGCCGGGCACCGGATCTGGATGCCCGGCCTCGTCCCCGGCACCGAGTGGGCCGCCTACTACGACGCCCTCGCCGCCGCGTTCGGACTCACCATCGAGATCACGGGCCCCGACTTCGGCACGGAGCCCCTGCTGGACACCATCGCCGGCTCCAGCTCGCTGGCGACCTTCGTCGGCGAGCGGACACGCCTGGTCTGGCCGGCCGACCAGAGCCTGCGCCGGATCGCCGTGGGCCGTCCGACACCGGTCTACCCGCATTCGCTGATCTGGCACCGCGAGAACCCGCACCCGGCACTGGCCGCCCTCGGCGACCACCTCGGCTCCGGGCGGCTCGACCACTCCGACGCGGGGACCTGGACCCCGGCCTGGGCCTAGCGGTCAGGACGGCCGCGCCGGCCGGCCGGGCATGCCGGCTGCCCTCGACCAACTACCCGGGTGGAGGGCTTTTCTCACGGCTCGTCATGCGGAGCCGGTGGGCTTCGGCCTGCGACCCACCACCACTGAGCCCGTGATCGGACCACCTTCATCGCATACGGCCGGCGGGTGAAGCAGACCGGAACCCTCCTCGCCTGTCAGCCGCCTGTTCATTGGGCCTTACACCTTTCGCCCGAGGCCTGACATCAGGCTGTCGCGCGGCTTCATGACTCTCCGGATCCGGACGTACTCATTCCTTCCCTTACGGATGCGAGGATTCCGGCCTTGTCGAACGACAGATCCGAACGCCCTGCCAGACAGGGATCCAGCCGCCGCAACTTCCTGATCATGTCGGGTGCCGCCGCTGCCGCGACGGCCGTCGGGGCAGCCACCGCCACCCCCGCCCTGGCCGCGACGACGGGCACCAGTCCCGGCATCGGTCACTTCAGCTCATACCCGTTCTCTCTCGGTGTCGCCTCCGGCGATCCGCTGCCCGATTCGGTCATCCTCTGGACGCGTATCGCGCCCGAGCCGCTGGTGATCGGCTCCGGGATGCCCGACCGGCCGGTGCCCGTGCACTGGCAGGTGGCCGACGACGAGGCCTTCACCGAGATCGTGCGCGAGGGCGAGATCTTCGCCCGGCCCGAGAACAACCACGCCGTACACGTCGATGTGCGTGGCCTGCGACCGGACCGCTGGTACTTCTACCGCTTCCGCTGCGGCTCCGAACTCAGCCCGGTCGGCCGTACACGGACTCTGCCCGCACCGGGTGCGTCCGTCGCGTCCTTCACGGTCACTCACCTTTCCTGCCAGAACTGGGCGGTGGGCTACTTCACCGCTCTGCGGTACATGGCCGAGGACAGCATCGACCTGGCGCTCCACCTGGGTGACTACATCTACGAGGGTGCGATCAGCGGCCCGGTGCGCGACGGCGCCGACGTGCCGGACGCGATCCGGGCCGCGTGCCATTCGGTCGACGAGTACCGTCTGCGCTACTCGCTCTACAAGACGGACCCGGACCTGCAGGCCGCGCACGCCGCCTATCCGTGGGCGATCGTCTGGGACGACCACGAGGTGAGCAACGACTACGCCGGCGGAGTCGACCACGGTCCGGCCCAACTCGCCCGCCGGACCGCCGGGTACAAGGCCTGGTGGGAGAACACCCCCACCCGGGTCGACCCGCCCGTCGGGGCGGACGAGCGCATCTACCGCCGGTTCGCGGTCGGCAGCCTGGTCCAGTTCGACCTGCTCGACAGCCGCGAATACCGGATCGGCGACAACGACCCGCTGGTCTCCAAGCTCGGCGACGAGCAGGAGGCGTGGCTGATCGACGGCATCAACGCCTACGACACGACGTGGAACGTCGCGGCTGTCGGCCAGCAGCTCGGTGGCGTGAATGCGAACAGCCCCACCCGTAACCGCATCTACAAGGCCTACTACGACCGGAGCGTCGCCCCGGTCATCCTCGCCGGCGACCTGCACTGGACCATCGCCTCGGACGCGCTGCTCGCGATTCCGGACGCTTCCAGCCCGATCGTCGGCGAGCAGTTCATCGTCACGTCCATCACCTCGACGGGCGACGGGCCGGGCAGCCAGGCGACGAAGGACGGCTGGATGAAGTTCCCGTGGGTGAAGTACGTCGACGGCTACCGCGGCTACATCCGCTCGACGTTCACGCCGAGCGGTGTGTACAGCACTCAGCGGGACGTCCGGTTCGTCACCCGGCCGAACGCGCCGGTCTGGGACGCCCAGAACTTCTTCATCGACCCCAAGAAGCCGGGCATCCAGCTCGCGTAGCCCGAGTCGGGGCGACGGGCCACGAGCCTGAGTGGGAGCCGGGAGCCAGGTGAACGGCTCCCGGCTCTCACCGTGGGTGGCCCTAGGGTACGACCGTCAACAGCCGAGCCGACCGAAGACTTCGATCAGGGTGCGGCCGGACGCTGGGGACGTCACGAAATCGGCACCAGCGCGTGCCCGCCGCGTGCCCGATCGAGCGGTGAGCCACGGGGCCACCGGGCCAGCCGAAGATCACGCAACCGAGTCACCGCACTCGAACTGGCGCCCAACAAGATCGGTACGACAACAGCTTCACATCACCGGGCCGCTTCGGATTCGACTTTCGCCTGTGTGGGGCAGTCGGTCACCGGCCGCGGTTCGGGCTGCGGCCCTTTCACTGCTGATGGTGGCCGCGGCGGCCCGATCGGGTGATGGCCAGCCCGCGGAGAGTGTCGGCGTTGGCGCGGCCGGGAACGTGGGCCAGTCTTGTCGCGGAAGGGAGGCCCGCCAAACATGGCCGTGCGCTGCTTCGGATCTCCGCGCCCCGCCCGCGACGGAGTGAAGTTCCTGGCGCTCATCGCGCTGACCGCCGCCACTGCGTGCTCCAGCGGTTCGACCCCGGCCCCGACCGGGAGTCCGAGCGCGAGCGCGAAGCCGGCCACGACGATCACCGTCACGATGAAGGAGTATTCACTGACCCTCTCGCCGGCCCACGCGGCCGCGGGGACCGTCACGTTCGTCGTGGACAACGCCGGCGCCGTGGCACACGCACTGGCCGTCGCGGGGCCCGGCGTGTCCGATGCGCACACCTCGACCGTCCCGCCCGGCGGCCAGGCGCGGCTCACCGTCACCCTCCAGGCCGGCAGCTACGAACTGTGGTGCCCCATCGACAAACACCGGGAACTCGGCATGGACACCCACCTCCAGGTCGGCGGGAACGGCCCGGCGTCACCGGCCCCCAGCAGCGCCGCCGCGACCGCGACCGGGCAGTAGCGATGGCTCCCGGACCCGGCGGCCGCCCGCACCGCACCGCCATCAGCCGGCGCACGGTCGTGCGCGTGCTGCTCCAAGTGGTGACCGCGGCCGCACTGACCGTGAACGCCTACGTGCACGCCGACCTCGCCCACGCCTTCGATCGGGTCGGGCAGCAGATCAGCCAGGGAACGCTGTTCCGCCTCGAAGCCGCCGTGGCGTCCCTGGCCGCGCTGCTGGTCCTGCTCCTCGGTCGCCGGCGGCCGGTGTGGGCGTTCGCCTTCCTGGTGTCCGTCTCCGCCCTGGGCGCCGTGCTGCTCTATCGGTACGTGAACGTGGGCGCTCTCGGTCCGCTGCCGAACATGTACGAGCCGGCCTGGTGGCCGAAGAAGACCGCCAGCGCGATCGCCGAGGCCGTCGGCGCCGTGACCTCGCTCGCCGGCTTCCTGATCACCGGCCCGCCGCGCTCTGCGTCCACCCGGGCCGGCGCTCCTCGGGGCGACAAGGCCGACGGCGTGGGCGGCTGATCACATGCATGCCTCGCCCCGCGCACCGAATCCCGGCAGCTTCTGGGGCTGCTGTTGCCCCTGGCGGTGACCGGCGGCCTCATCTGGTACGGCCGGGTACACACCCCGGAGTACCGGCGCAGCTTCTGTGCACGGCCACGCCGTGCCCCTGCTCAAGGCCCAGCCGGGCAGCGCCCTGTTGGGGGACTGGCTCTGATCCAGTTGCTTCTCGCGCTGTGGATGTACGGCCGGCTGTCCGGCCTGCGCGCCGCGCCGCACTCGGTGGGCACCACGCACCGCCTGATCGGTATGTTCGCTTTCCTGTTCTCCGTCCCGACCGCCCAGCAGTGCATCATCGCCTACGGCGTCAGCCTGACCGGGCCCCGCGAGGCGCTGCACTCGCTCGCCGGCTGTTTTCTTCGGGGCCTTCGTCGCCAAGGTCGTCGTGGTGCGCCACCGCCGGTGGCCGGGCTGCGCGCTCCCGCTCGCCGGTGGCGCGCTCGTCACGGTGATCGCCCTGGCCTGGTACTCGGCGGCGTTCTGGTACCTGAACGGCTTCCGGGCGCCCGGCCTGTAGGCGGACGACGCCGGATCGGTGCCGTCGTCGGCCACTATCGGCAGTGGTCACAGCTCGCCAACCCGCCGCCTTCCCGAGGTGCGAGGTGACCGGTTCGCGCGAAAGCCGTTCCGTTCCTTCGGGGCGTTGGTGCCGCCCCCGGCCGCGAACCGCCGGCACCGGGGCGACGTTGGCCGGCTGCGGGCCCGGCCCGCAAGCACGCGCCTTGTATCCATGCATGTAATTGATAGCCTAAAATAGGGTGTATGTGCTATGCGCGAAAAAATTGAACGTACGGCACGTGGTGCTGAAGGCAAGCGAGAGGAGTGCCTCATGATCGCCAAGCTGCTCGCCAAGTTGTCCTTCACCCGCAACTACGGTGCGTACGGGGCCCACGACTGGGGCACGCACACCGGCGACGACAGGGTGTGACCACACGGTCGGCGGGCGCCCCCGGGCTCCCGCCGGCTCCTGGCCGCGCTGCCGACGATATCGGCCTGACTGCTACGAGAAGTCAGGGGCGATCCCATGGGCCGAGTGAATGAGCCGCCGCGGTTGCCCGGAGGCAGCTTCGCGGCCTGGAGCCGCGACCGGCTGGCACTAGCGCGCCGTGGCGCTGACGAGTGCGGGGACGTCTGGCAGCTGGAGCCAGGTGTCTACGTAGCCGCTACGGCCGGGGTGTGTGAAGTGGTCCTGCGCCGCGCGCAGGACTTCCCCAAGCCGTCCTCGCCTCTTTTCCCGCCGTTGAAGCGGGCCGGCGGAGCGCCGATGCCCGAGGAGCGGGCGCGCGCTCGCGCCGCCCGCATGCGCGGACTGCGCCCGCAGGCGGTTGCGGCCCGGATCGGTGAGATTGCGCGCGGGACCGCTCGATTTGCCGACCAGTGGCCCACGGGCCGGGACGTCGAGATTCTGCCCCTGGTCCGGCCCGTCCTGGCAGAGATCGGCGTGCGCTACCTCTTCTCCGAAGACGCTCCCGCCCTGCTGCCCTTCGCCTGGCAGCTCTTCGTGGCCCGGGAGGTGCTCGTACGCCCCTCGCACTGGGTGTGGCCGCGCTGGGTCCCCACACCGGCACGGCGGTTCCGCACACGGCGGCAAGTCGCCTTCACCAACGCTTTGCGGTCCATCGTCCGCCGGCGCCGTTCATCGGGCCGGCTCGGTGACGACGTGCTGGGACAGATGCTCCGGCCCTCCTCCCGCTACGGCCCGCTGTCGGAAGAAGTCATCCTCGACACCCTCCCCGGAATCACCGTCGCCACCTTCGAGACACCCTCCCGGGCAGCCGGATGGATCCTGCTCCACCTGGCCCGGTACGCCCAGGCCGCGGACCGCGTCGCGGCCGAAGCCGCCCTGCTGCCCGCCGACCCGGCCACGACGACCAGCACCCACCTCGACAACCTGCAATACACCCAGGCGCTGGTACGCGAAGTGCTCCGACTGCACCCCCCGAGCTGGCTGCTCACCCGGCGCGCCCCGCGACAGACTCAGCTCGCCGACTACACCATCGACGCCGGATCCACCGTTCTCGTCTGCCCCTACACCGCCCACCGCGACGCACGGGAACACCCCGAACCGGACCGGTTCCGGCCCGAACGCTGGCTCGACGATTCGGGCTCGCCGGCGAAACCCGGGGTCTTCCTCGGCTTCGGTACCGGGCCGCACGGCTGCGAGGGAGCCGCTCTGGCCATGGCTATGCTCACGCTCATGACCGCGCAGACCGCCAGCCGCTACCACTTGAGCGAGCCGCCCGGCGCGGAACCCGGCTACCGGGTCACCACCTTCGAAGGTCTCGCAACCGCCGGCCTGCACCTGCGTGCCACGTTGCGCGGCTGAGGGCAGTCCTACTTTCGGTGGCAGGCCGCCTCCACCCGCGAACAACGAACGTCGATCAAGTCCGAGTGCCGTTCCACACGCGCTCGGATCACCGGCTCATGGTTCGCTCATCGTGTGTCGCCGGTCGAACTCGTTGACGAGCATGCCCATCATGACGAGGTCGTGGTGCCGGCCGGCGAAGAAAACGTGTTCCCGCAAGCGCCCCTCCTCGGTGAAGCCGAGCCCACGAAAAAGTGCCAGCGATGCCTCGTTGTGGGCCAAAACCGCCGCCAGGCATTTGTGATAGCGCCGCTCGGCAAACATGAAGCGCAGCAGCAGCACCACCGCTTCCGTCGCGAAGCCCTTGCGCCGGTGGCCGACGCTGATGGTGATATCGAACTCGAACCAGCCTGAGCGAGGGCCGGTGCGATGTGAGCCGACTGTACCGACCAGCTCTCCCGTGGCTGTCGCTTCGACCGCCAACCGGAAGCGGTCGTCATCGCACTCGGCAACGGCCTGCTCCTTCGCCCAGGCACGGTAGCTCTCGGCAGACCTCGGCAGATCCAGCCGGCCCCCTCGCGGCCCGTCATCGTCGGCGAAACGCGCGAACGCCGTCCAGTCGTCGGGCTCGACAGCGCGCAGGCGTACCCGATTACCGGTCCAGGACGATGCCATGCCCTATTTGATCACGCTGCTCTGCGCGCGAGGCCGACAGGCACGCCGAGGCAGGCGTTGCCCGCCGTGCTCCGTCTCACCGCTGATCGTCGTCCTCGTCAGGAGCAGCGGGGTCGTGCAGCGGGCGCAAGTCCGACTGTGTCAGAGAGGGTCGTGCCGATACTGCCGCGCTACTGCTCTTCGGACTGAACTGAGGTAGAGCTGTCATGGGGCGGGAGGTCGGGGCAGCTCATGGCGGTACCCGTGGCGACGATTATGAACATCGGGATCCCGTCATCGGAGCCTGCCCACGCGATCGACGGAGTCTCAATGGCCCGGTCAAGCGCCGCTGCCCGAGTCCTGCCGAGTGGGCACGCGACGGGCATGGGGCTGCCGCCGGTCACCGCTCCAGGAGTTCGATCCGACCTCTACGGACTCGGCATCTCGCTGCCGTGCCGCGTACGCCGGTTCTCCACCAAGGTACGCCGCTGTCCAGCGTCGTTGATGTCAACGTTGGATGTCAGGCGTGCGTCTCCCGGGCCATCGGACTCGTCGGTATCGGTGCCGCTGTTACGCTGATTCTGTGACGGTATTCCGGCGTACCGTGCCACACGGTTTCCGTCGAAACGGCAATCCAAAAGAGCGCCGCTTGCGTAACCAAAATGCAGCCGCACCAGGGATACGTCCCTAGTCAGGCGCCGATCGCCTGAGCCGCGATGATCAATTCTTTCCATGGCGACCCGACGAGCGCGGTGCACCCCCTCGTACTTCGCAGGGGTGGGCAGCGGCCGGATCCTCCCTTGTTGCGCGCCGGAGTGGCGCTGGCTTGAGGGTCTGCAGCTCCCACTCCCTGTGGAGGTCGGGGTGAAAGTTGTCGTTGATCTTTCCCGATGTGCGGGGTATGCGCAGTGCGCGTTCCTGGCTCCGGAGGCGTTCCGGATGCACGGTGAGGAAGCGCTCATGTACGCCCCGAACCCCGACGCCCAGCGCGACGAGGTGCTACGCGCCGCGGCGGCCTGCCCGGTCCAGGCGATCCTGGTCGACCAGCTGGAGGCGCGGCACGCACCGGCGGAGGCGTCGCCGTCATGACCAGTGCCGACAACCTGCAAGCGTTCAAGCGCGATGGCCGCATCGTGGTCGTAGGGGCGTCACTGGCCGGACTGCGGGCCGCGGAGGCGCTACGCGACGAGGGCTTCACCGGATCGCTGACCATGATCGGCGACGAGCTGGGCGAGCCCTACGACCGGCCTCCCCTGTCCAAGCAAGTACTGACCGGGTGGGTGCCGGCCGGGGGCACCGCTTTGCCCCGCCGTCGTGGCATCGATGCGGAGTGGCTGCTGGGCGTGCCCGCCAGCGGGCTGGACCTCGCGACGAACCACGTGCGACTCGCCGACGGACGCGGGGTTCCCTTCGACCGGGTGCTGATCTCTACCGGGGTACGGGCCCGGCCGTGGTTCGTCGAGTCCGAGGCGGCCCTGGACGGAGTGTTCGTCGTACGTACGCGCGAGCATGCCGAGAGTCTGCAGCGAGCCCTCGCCGCCGGGCCTTCCCGCGTTCTGGTCATCGGTGCGGGATTCACCGGCTCCGAGATCGCCTCCATCTGCCGAGAGCGGGACATCCCGGTGACCGTCGCCGAACTCGGGCCGGCCCCGCTGGTCGGGGCGCTAGGTGCCCTGATCGGTGAGGTTGCGGCGGACATGCAGCGCGCTCACGCCGTTGACCTGCGTTGCGGTGTCAAGGTCACCCGGCTTGAGGGCGACGCACAGGGACGGTTTCGCCGTGCTCACTTCGACGACGGCAGTACGGTCGACGCCGATGTGGCGGTGGTGGCACTCGGGAGCATCCGCAACACCGAGTGGCTGCGGGAGTCGGGACTGGCGGCGGGCGTGTGGGGAATCACCTGCGACACGGGCTGCCGCGCCCTCGACATCAATGGCCGCGTCACCGACGACGTCTTCGCCGCGGGAGACGTGGCACGTTGCCCGAACCCCATCTACGAATACCGGCTCATTTCACAGGAGCACTGGGCCAACGCCGTGGAGCAGGCAGAGATCGCGGCACACAACATGGTCAGCGCCCAGGCGGACCGCTGGCCCCACCTGTCCATCCCGCTGTTCTGGTCGATCCAGTTCGGCGTCAACATCAAGTCCGTCGGCGTGCCGACCTTCGCCGACGAGGTGGTCGTCACCCAGGGATCGCTGGACGACCACCGTTTCGTCACCGCATACGGCTATCGGGGCCGCGTCACGGCTGCCGTGAGCTTCAACAACGCCAAGTGGCTGAACCACTACCGACGATTGATCGAGACGGCCGCGCCTTTCCCGCCCCCCTGCCCCACGCCGGACCAGCCGGCCGACATGAAACCGGTGCCCGTCGACTTCCCCGGCCCCGCCCTGATCGCTCAGGGCGCCACCGTGATCGTCACAGGCCATGACCCGGGTGAGCGCCGCGTCGCGGCCGTGCACCAGCATCGCCAGGAGGAAGGCCGGATCACGACCGGGATGCCCGGCACGCTGCAACGGATCTTCGACTACTCCGCCCGGGCCGACCCGTACCCGCTGTATGCCGAGTTGCGCGAGACGCCAGTGGCTCGGCAGGAGGACGGCAGCTACGTCATCAGTACCTATCGTGGGATCACGGACATACTGAATGACCCGCATCTGAGTTCCGACCTGCGCAATCTGTCGCGTCCGATGCCCCCTGCCGAGGAAGGGGCCACGTCGTCGTTCATCCACATGGACTCGCCCGAGCACGATCGCCTGCGGCGTATGGCGATGCGTCACTTCGGCCCCCCGCACACCCCGGGGCTGGTGACCGGACTTGAAGGCTTCCTGACCGCAACCGTCGGCAGCCTGATCGATGATTTGGCGGGCAAGGAGCAGATCGACGTCGTCGACGATTTCGCCTCCCCGTTCCCCGTAACCGTGACCTGTCACTTGCTCGGCGTGCCACGCGAGGACGAGCCGAGGTTCCACCTCTGGGTGAACGACATCATGAACTCGATCGACTACAACCCCAAGACCGACCCGAAGGAGAAACTGGACAAGGGCGTACAGGCCCGCAAGGACTTGCGCCAGTGCCTCGGCGAGCTGGTGGAACAGCGCCACGGCCGGCCGGGAGACGGCCTGCTGTCACGGCTGGCCAACGACGACGGGCCCGACGGTCGGATGGCCGACGCCGAAATCGTCGCCACCGCCAGACTGCTCCTCATCGCTGGCCATGAGACCGTCGTCAACCTCATCACCAACGGCATGCTGACGCTGCTGCGCCACCCGCAGGTGCTGCAGCGACTGCGCGACGAACCGGACCTCGTCGTGCCGCTGGTCGAGGAACTGCTGCGCTACGAGCCACCCGTGCACATCATTCCCTGGCGGGTGGCGTACAGCGACGTCACCGTCGCCGACACCGTCATCCCCCAGGGCTCGCAGATCATGCTCATGCTGGCCTCAGGCAGCCGCGATCCGAAGCGCTTCCACGATCCGGACCGCTTCGACCCGGATCGGCATGACAACCAGCACCTGGGGTTCGGCAGCGGCATCCACCTGTGTTTCGGCGGCCCGCTGGCCCGGCGGGAAACCCAGATCGCGCTGACCGCGTTGGTACGCCGGCTCGACCGCCCCAGGCTGGTCGTCGACCCGCCGCCGTACCGGCCCAGCCCCGTTCTTCGGGGTCCGATCCATCTGGACATCGAGCAGGGTGACGGTTGACGCGGCAGCCGAGGGCAGTTGAAAGGTCGCGCCGCGGCCGGCCCGGCCCCGGTGCGTGGACCTCTATGAACGGCGCCATGCAAGGGTGAATGAGAGGGAAACTGAGACGGAGGGGACGCCGCTGGCCAGCGCTTCATGCTCTCTGGTGGGGCACTCCTGCGTTGGTGACTGCGTCCGCGCTCTGACTCCCGACAGCGGGGCGGACGGGCAAAAGGTCGTCCGCCATGGCTGGTGCTCTGACCGCATAGGTTCGCCGGGTTGGGGGTCGTGGCGGCTGGATGGGCGGTGATGTCCGATCCGACTGCTGGAGGTGCGGTGGCCGAGCCTGTCCGTGTGCGCAGACTGACCGACCAGGAGGGGCAGAAGCTGCAGCAGATCGTGCGCCGGGGCAGCACGAGTTCGGTGCGCTACCGGCGCGCGATGATGCTGCTGGCCTCGGCCGGTGGGAACCGGGTGCCGGTGATCGCCCAGCTGGTCCAGGCCGACGAGGACACCGTGCGGGATGTGATCCACCGGTTCAACGAGATCGGCCTGGCCTGTCTGGACCCTCGATGGGCGGGAGGCCGTCCCCGCCTGCTCAACCGTGATGACGAGGACTTCGTCGTCCAGACGGCCACCACTCGCCCCACCAAGCTCGGCCAGCCCTTCACCCGCTGGTCGCTGCGCAAACTCGTCGCCTACCTGCGCAAAGTCCACGGCCGGGTCATCCGCATCGGTCGCGAGGCGTTACGCGGCCTGCTCGCCCGCCGCGGTGTCACCTTCCAGCGAACCAAGACGTGGAAGGAGTCCCCGGATCCCGACCGCGAGGCGAAGCTGGACCGCATCGAGGAGGTCCTTCACCGCTCCCTGACCGGGTGTTCGCCTTCGACGAGTTCGGCCCGCTCGGGATCCGGCCCACCGCAGGCTCGGGCTGGGCCGAACGGAAACATCCCGACCGGGTGCCGGCTACCTACCACCGCACCCACGGGGTTCGCTATTTCCTGAACCGGGCCGATCCAGGGGTCTGATCCTGGCCCACACATGACCCATACGCACTGGTCAACAGCGAGAAATGCGTGAATCGGGGGGAGACAGGGTGCATGCAGAAGGGGTGCCCCTCCGGAGAGGGGCACCCCTTCTGACCTGCACTGTCTATGACCTGTGCGGAGGCGGTGGGATTTGAACCCACGGTGACATCGCTGCCACGACGGTTTTCAAGACCGTCCACAAGGCATGACCCAAGGCGCGCTGACCAGGACGTTCGCTGTCTCTGTCTGGCTGCGTGGGCGAATCTGGCCAGAGGATGGCCACAGGGGGATGATGCGGCCCCCAGGACAGCCTTGAGGCGCTCGCGTTCGATCACCGCTTTAGGGGAGAGGATGGGACGCTCCGCCGGTGACCTGCTGATTCTCGGACCGAGCTAGCGGGCGCGGATATGGCCGCTAGCCACCCTTGTTGACTGCGGTTGACCCCGGCATCTGGCACGGCTGTGGCAGGCTGTGCTCAACGTCTAGAAGACGAAGTAGGCGAATAAAGCCACATATCCTAGGCCGAAGAGCAGCGGCATGGTTTGCTCGACACTTGTAAGACGGAAGTATCTGCCATGGTGACCCGATCGCACGAAAGCATGCCACTCACCTTTTGAGTATGCTCGGGCTGGCAATTTTTCTTCGAGCACTTCTATCACCGCATATTTTGCTTTATTAACCAAGCGGTACGATCGCAGTGCACAAAACCAAACGAAACACTCGCCACACGTAATGACGAGAGCAATTAACAGGACGAAGACTCTCGACTCACGCGCCACCGCCGGGGCCAGTGACGCAATAACACTAACCATGGCTAGGTTCAAGGTTAGAAAGAAGGAATTGGTTAGACCTCGACGAGCGCTTAGTCGATCAGCCATTTCGACACATAGCTTGTACTGTTCGAGGATCAACTGGCTCTGACGGACTCCATCCTCGTGCGTCCCGTCTTCAATCACGTTCACGTTCCAAACTGCTGTACGCAGTTCTTGCGAAGGTTCGGACATGATCACCCCCGTGGGGGGCGGGGCAGAATCCCGCCAATCGGCTACCATAATATTAACTTTCGATTTCGAGGAAGTTGCGGTATGCCGGATGCACCTCGTACCGCTCCTCTCTCTTTCCGCGTCGTGAGGCATTTCGGGCCAGGATCTTTGCTTTCCTCAAGTCGTCTGCCCTGTCCGGGTAAGAGAAGTCTCCCTCTCGTACCTCTACGCCCAGGAAGGAGATTTTCAGCAACCCTTCTAGGCAGTCGGTGGCCTGACTCGCCTCGTCCATCCCAGGTATCGATTGGATGATCTCCAAGACCTCTGTTTTGGGCATTATGGACGGGCAGCCGGCGAACTCGTAGACGACCTCTTCTAGATGGCTCATGGTCGCCCCGTACTCGACGAGCAATGCATCAAGGGCGAACTTGCTATAGTTCTTCTCCGCCTCCCTAATATCGGAATCTTCTACCAGCAAGTGGCGGGCATTAGCCGCATTGAATACAGCCGCCTTACAGAAGAAGACCAGATCTCGGGGGCGGTGAAGAATGATTGAGAAGATGTAATCTAGGGTCGGTTTATCGCCAATCTGCGAACAGAAATACCGTTCCCACAGCTCGTCCGGTGAGGTTCCCTTAGGACGTACGGATAGATAGCGTTCGTCCATTACCCGCTTTAGCAGATCGGGCTGGTTCCAATCAATTCTCTTCGTGTTAATCTTATCTGGCTCGCGCGCCTCCTTAATCACTTCGTCATATATGTCAGACCTCAAGAAGACGCTGACAGTGACATTCACAGACCGAAGTCTATTGTTCTCCCGCTGGAATTCTTCAGCGATTCTGCTCACTGTGCCTAGAAGGCCCACGAGTAAGATTGCTTGGGATTTTAGCTGAGCGGACTTCGTCCAAGCGCTGTCGAGATTGTCCACCAGCAGGGCTACGCGATGGCGGTCACGCAGAGCATCACCGAGCAGTTTGCGGAGGTTTCCTACAATATTGCCGTGCAGGGCTTGGGCGATCCGCTCTCGCTGCTTCTCGATCGAGATCGTACGGGAGGTTTCCCGCAACTCACGTCGCACAGATTCGATAACCCGCTCGAGCCGAATCGAAAACTCCTCAGCGATCTCGTTCTGTGTCAAATAGTCTCGAAGTCGCGCCATTGGAGTTCCATCACCGATGCCAGCAGGCAGTCTGTCGGCTGCGGCTACAGCCTCGAGGGAGATCTCGGAGTAAAGCAGAAACCGCCAAAAGCTTTCTACGAGGAAAGACTGGTTTCCATCGCCGCCGAGGGACTCCAATACGCTTACTAGACCATCCAAGTCATAATTACTAGGCCGGACGACACAGACCAGATTTCGCTTGTCGTCTCGTAGCACTTGAGACGCTCGGATCATGTTCGCCGATTTTCCCATTCCCTTGCGCCCGACGAACACAACGCTGCTTTCATTCAGTACTGCCTCGTATTCCGCTGTCTCTACGAAATACTCATCGAGGGTGTCCGACTCATTCTCGGCGACATAATCGCCGAACTTGAGATCCTTGAGCTCTGTGGCGAGCTCGAGCTTCGGGCTGGGAACCTGGTCGTCAATCTCTTCCTGGTTCCAGGCTCGGAAGGCTTGCTCACGCCACTGACTTAGTTTCTCTGCGAGTCTCTTCTTGTTGTGATAGGTGTACAGAATGTCCTTGTAGTCGACTGGGCCGCGGTAGTCATCTTCGACAACCACCAGCAAAGGCCTTTCAAGTCCTCGTGCTAGCCCAGCGATGAATGCACTCCGAGCGTTATGCAGACGATTCCGATCATGCCTTTCGCCCGACATTTGGAGAAGCGTAGCTGCAGACGAATAGACGGCATTCACATACCAGGCAAGGGGTGCTGATCCTTGTTCAGCTGGATCGGCGATCGTGACTTTAGTTCCCAGATCCCTTTCTTTTCCTACCATTCTGCGAAGATTGCGCTCTGCTTCAGATGTATGATAGGTGGGCACATAAAAGATTGAGTTCTTTACGGTTCGATCTAGGGCTTGGGAGGCGTCATCCCAGAGAGTCTTTTCACTTGCCGCATTGATGCCGCTCATGAACCTTGCGGCGAGTTCTCCCCCATTCTCATAAAAGATGCATCCTATTGTTGAGAAAATGTCAAATGCTCGCCAGTCGCGCACGGTTTCAGAGGACTTGAAAACAGATAGTACAATGTGCTTGCGTTGACTGAAAGCGTAGCCAACTTCGAATAGCACATTCTCGCTTAGTGTGGTTACGTCGAACAGGCAGATGGTGCTGTCATCGATATCCTGAAGAACGGTCTCGATGATTAGTCTGCCTGTGGCTGGGTTTGCCTCCCATGTTTTTGCCTCGGCGAACCCGCTCCTATTTATTACCGTGGCTGCCTGCTGAATTTCCTGAGAGACGTCTGCGGGATTTTTCGAGTATCCTAGGAAAACTTTGTAATCCATACTTCCCCCCTGCGATCTGGCGGCGGAGCCCTTCCCTCGTTGGTTAGCACCAACGCAGCACCGGTCAAGCGTGCAGTTGCCCCCCTGCACCTCATTCGTTTGAGTTTAGGCAGTGATCGGTTGGTTGGGGAGGCTTCTCGCCGATCCGGCTTAGCCTCAACGTCCCAAGGTCGGCGGAGCGGGTTTGGCCGGTGGCCTGCCTGGTCTCGGGTCGAGCATGATCAAGGGGCCGTACGCTGGTTGGCGACTCGGGCAGGCTATGGACCTGCCCGCAATGTGCCGCGTCTGCTCGGCTCTGCCTGGGTCGACGGTGGACGGGATGGGAGCTCCCACGCGCGCGACTACGGGCCCGCAGTCGCGAACGGCGCCCCCTCCATCCCGGTGTCGGCCGATCCCCGCCGGAGGTATGGCCTTGACCGATGCCCGCGCTATGCGGTGATCGACCCATGTTCCCCGGCCTATCCACACGTGGGCGCGCGTCGGGCAGTCTGTGGACCTGCCCGGTAAGCACGACGTTGGGGCCATGACCTTCGAAGCTCGCGCCAAAGTGGCTGCCTTAGCTGTCAGTCGGCGTCGATACCCAGCTCGGTGTCCGGCCGGCAGAAGGCGCACCCAGTGACGTTCGGGTCGGTGAGCGCGGCCCGAGCATCGTGGTCCCTGATCCGGTGAGGCGTGCCCTCGATCATGGTGCAGTCCCCTACGTGGATCACGGCGGGCTCGGGCCCGTTGGGGGTGCGCTTCTGCTGGACGACAAACCCGACCTGGGCCTCCGCTTGGGCGAGTGCGGGGAGACCGGTCCCGCCCTTGACAGGCCGAGCTGGTCGTCGGCGCGCGGGCGGCGGCCCTTCGGCGCGGATGAGTGCGGCCCGGACGGCGTCACGCTGGAGACGAAGGTAGATGGCCACCGTCTCGGTGTCGGCGATCTGCTTGTCGAGGTGTGCCAGGATCGCGTGGAGGCGTGGCGGATCCGAAGGCAACTCGCTCATGTGTTCGATTGAAGCACCTCAAGCGCCGCACATCGAGAAGGGTGCGAGCGCGGCTCGTCACGGCGATCCGCTACTCCGCGGCGGGGTCCTCACGCCCATGCCTCACCGCTTCCTTGACCGCCTGCTCCAACTCGTACCGGTTCAAACCAGCTGCTGCCGCGTGCGCCGTGATCGCGGCCTGCACTGCTTCGGACGCCGTACGCCACCGGTTGAGCTGAGCATCGTGCTCCTCGCCTTGAAGGCCAGCCAGCTTCGCGCGCTCCACTTCGGCGGATCGTTCCAGGGTGATCAAATCGTCGGGTATGTCTGCCACGAGTGGATCATAAGCTCGTTCGCCGACTAGGTCTCGGTGGAGAATCTCAGACGGCGATTCGAGTTGGGCGCTGGAAGAGCGCCCCCGACCTGCGGTGCGGCAGGTCCACGATGCGTACGAGGGTGAATCCCGCAGCCTTGTAGTACCGGTGCAACCCCTCGTTGTCCTTCCAGGCGTCCAGACGAAGCCACCGCTTGCCCTGCGCTGCGGCACGATCCGTGGCCCAATCCAACAGGCTCGCCCCGACGCCGCCGCCGGCCGCGCCCCGACTCACAGCCATGCGGTGTAGGTATAGCGCGGCACCCGGCTCGTCATCCGGGGTCCAGAACTCCGGGTCGGCGAAGTCGTCTACTTGAACGGTGGCGATCGGCTCGCCGTCCTCGAAGGCCAGGAAGCACACTCCCTGTTCCAGGGCCGCCGTAATGCGGTCGCGGTGCGGCGGATATTGCCACTGGTCGATGCCCCGGGATGCGAGCCAGGCGGATGCCCCGTTCAGCAGCGCTTCCACGGTCCCGAGTTCGTCAGGGCGGCCGGGACGGATATGCAGGTCGTTCATGCTCCCTCGTTCGACGCTTCGCGCTGTCGCTCGTACGAGATCACGTGTCGGTCCCCGGGGAGTACGGTCACCGCAACGCGCACAGGCTGCCCTTCGCCCGTGAATCCAGTCGTGACGTGGACGCCCACTGGCGTTCCGGGGCCGAGGTCCAGGCGGTGCACCTGCTCCGGCGTGGGCATCCGAACGTACAACTCGTCTAGCGCCCGCACCTGTCGGTAACCGAGTTCGGCCAGAACCTCATTGGCGCCGCGGGCAATGTCCTCTGGGCGCATGATTTCCGAGTCCCGCACGATCGCGAGCGGGAAGTAGCTGTCATTGATGTTGAACGGCTCGCCGTCGAGGTAGCGCACCCGTTTCCGGACCGCAACAAGGTCACCTGGCTCCAAGTGAAGCCGCTTGGCTACGTCCTCCGGCGGCTCCACGATGGCGACCTCAATGACCTGCCGCGGCTCGCGTCCCTCTCCCGCGTACTCAGTCATGAAGGCGTCCATCTCCGGCGAGTACGGCCGCTTCCTGAACTCCGCTTGGGGACGGAACACCATCGGCTGACGCCGACGGACGAAGTGACCCTGCGGGCGGGCGGAGATGACAAGTCCCTCGTTCACGAGCTGCGCGAGTGCCTTGCGCACTGTCTCCCGCGATACGCCGTACTGGTCGCGCATCTCTGCTTCCGTCGGAAGCTTCGCGTCTGGTTCAAGCTCTCCGGACGTGATCTGCTCCCGCAGCGCGTCCGCGATCTGCTGATACATCGGGTTTCGCCCGAGTCGAGTCACTGTCATGCCTCCCATGGAAGCCGCTAGCTGACTGCATTGTCCAGTCAATGCGGCCAATGCCCTTGCGGTCCTTCAATCGGTCTGCCAACATCCTGACTGTAGCCATTGTACGGACAATGGCTACAGCGCCTCGACGTCCCTGGATTTTCTCGCAGGGATGCCGAGGTGAAGGGGCCCGGGATAGAGCGGGCCGAGGGACCCGGACCCCTGGTCAACCGGAGGGCTCAGACCGAAAGGTCACGTCTCCATACGCCTGAAACGGGAGCCCGTGTTCCCGAAGGAGACAGCGACACACGTTCAACCTCTCCGCAGCGCTTACTGCTGCGGCCGGTTGCCTCCGCTGCTCGTCTCGTACGAGCAGCGCTGAGGGGAGCCGGATCTACCGACTTCAACGGCGCGCGGCCCCGGTGCGGGAACACCGGGGCCGCTGTTCGGGCCGTTCCAGAGCAGAGGAGTCACGACCCTATGAGTCCCATCGTCACTGTTCAGGACGTTGTTACCGCGTTCGCCGACTGGATCGAGCCGACGGACGCTGAGCTGGACGCGATCGAGCGGGAGATGCCCGTCATCCTGGCGGACGTCGACCTGCTGGACGCGCAGATCGTCACCCTGGACCGCACTCCGAGCGAGCTGGACGCCCGCCGTATCCGCCGGGCCCGCCGCCGGGTCCTCACCGCCCGCCGGGACCTGGCCAACCGCGCCGCCGACACGCACCGGGGCGGTGCGGCATGAGCGGGCCGGAGATGGCTCGGGAGTTCACCGCGCTGATGTCCGTGCAGCGGGGCCGGTGGCGCCTGTACGTGGCGCTGCTGAACACCACCGCGCGGTGGCCGGAGCGCACGTTCAACCGCGCGGTGCCGACGCTCACGCAGCGCGTGGACGCGCTCAGTGCGCTTGGCTTCGAGCCGGTTCCGGGCGCCGAATGGACGTGGACGGAAGACAGCGAGACCCCCGACGATCCCGCCTCCCCGGTCGTTCTGATCGCTGCGATCCGGGTGCGCTCCCGGGCGGAGGTGGGGGCATGAGCTTCCAGACCCCCTTGTCCGGTATCGCGCTGGCCCTGGTCGTTGCCGGTCTGCTGCTCGCTCTGGCGGGTCTGGCGGGCATCGTCGCCACGGGCCACGGTGTGTGGCGGTGGCTGGTGGCGGTCGGCTGCTTCACGCAGGCGGCTGGCTGGCGGCTTCACGCCGTGCGGGAGCGGGTGCGCCGATGACCATGTCCTTCGATCCCGAGCAGGTGCAGAGTGCGGAACGCACCCTGTCGATCGGCACGTGGGCTATCACCGCCGGGGCGGTCCTGTACTCGGTCCTGACAGTCACGCCGCTGGTCCAGGAGGTCACGCCGGATGCGTGGGACTGGACCGGGCCGATCCTGCCGATCGTGGTGGACTCCGCTGTGGTCATCGTGATCCGCCTGGACTCGGTCGTCTCCCGTCTCGGGATGCGTGCGGGTGCCTGGCCGGCGCTGCTGCGGTGGATGACCGGGCTGATGACGCTGCTGCTGAACATCGGCAACAGTGCCCTGTCGGGTGACCTGGTCGGCGTTGCCGTGCACGCCGTCGCTCCTCTGCTGCTGATCGTCACGGCGGAAGCGGGGCTTGCCTACCGGCGGGCGCTGGCTGAGGGGCTGGCCCGGATCAAGCGTGAACAGGACGCTGAACACGAGCGTTCACGGGCCGAGCAGCGGGCCGAAGCCAGGGTCGCGCGGGAGGAACGCGAGGCCAGGGAGGCGCGGGAGCGGGAGGACCGTGAACGCGACGAGGACCGCCGTGAACGCCGTGAACGCGAGGACCGTGAACACGCCTGGCGGATGCAGCAGAACCAGGCCGAACGCGAGGACCGCCAGGCCCGCGAGCAGCGCGAGCACGAAGCGCGCATGGAACGCGAGCGCACTCAGCAGGCGGCAGCCGAGAACGCCGCTGAGCAGGCTCGACAGACCCGCGCACAGGCAGACCTGACGGATCGTGCACTCCGCGACCAGCAGGCCGTACTACGCCGTGAACACCCCGTTCAGACCACTGTTCACGCCCCCGCACCCGCACCGGCCGCGCCCGCCGTCGACGCCGACCGGGTGCCCGCCGTGCCCGTTCCGGCCGCGAGCGTGAACACCCCCGCGCCCACCGTGAACACCGCCCCTGCGGCCGTGAACACCCCGCGCCTGAACGAGGGGGAGCGGGTGCCGGAAGAGGTGGCGCGGGCCATCATCGCGGACCCAGCGAACGCCGATCACTCGGTGCGGACCCTGGCCACCATGACCGGCTGGTCCGTCGGCTGGGTTGCCGCACGCCGCGCCGAAGCACGCAAGGACGCCTCTCCCGTTGCGGCCTGATCTGCCCACTCAGCCCCGGCAATGTCGCCGTGAGGGCGCCCGATCGAATCGGGCCCGGGGCACTCCCGCACTACCTACCGATCTTGCCAGGAGGCATTTGTGGAACAGCTCCCCGCCCCGCGTACGGTCGTGCAGCTCCCCGACGGCCGTCACGCCTACATCGACCCCCACGCCCTGCCCGCACAGCAGCAGGCGCCGCAGGTCGTACACATCCACCAGGCCGCCCCGGACCGCACAGTGCAGCGCATCGCCCTTGGGGCCGGGGTCGGTGCGGGCGCGGTCGGCGCGTCCGTCTACTTCGCCCCCATGCTCATCGCGGCGATCACCTCCATGGCCATCAGCCTCATCGCCATCGCGGTGGTGATCGTGGTGGCCGGGTGGGCAATCGTGACAGTGGTCCGCTCGGTCGGCGGCAGCGAGGGACAGGCCGCCGCGAAGACCCTCACCGGGGCGCGCGGTCGTCGCGGTCGGCGCTGACTGCCCGTCCCCTGTCGTCGCCAGGCTCCGCACGGTCGGGGCTCTGGCGGCGGGAGAGGGCGGGCAACCGGCCCCGCTCAACCCGGAAGCCACAGACGGCCGTTGGAGCGCCCGGACCCCCCTCCCGTGGGGTGGAAGACCCCCGGGCCCGTGAACGGCCGCCCACGCCCCCACAGAGACGCTGCGTGACCGTGTTTCCGGCCCCTCTACGCGCGCGTGCGCGTAGGGCCCCTCCCCTCAGAACGGCGCAACTCTGCAACTCCGCAGGTCAGATGCGGTTGCAGGGGTTCAACCGGCGTTGTCGACGCAACCGGCAACGCCAACTACCGCAAATCGGGCGGGCCGGTGACGCCACGCAACGGCGCACCGGCCCTCATCCACGTCTTGGAGGACCCTTTCGTGGACTGGAAGCAAGCATGGTCGACCACGACCAATACGACCAACACCGCGCTGGACGCACTCGCCCCGGTGTGCACGCCGTTCGCCGCCTGGTGGGACCGGGAGACGGAACGCCGGACGCAACTGCGGACCCCGGAGAACCTGAAGGCGCTCATGACCGCGCAGCGCGAGCACAACTCCGCCCGCTCCACCGCAGCCATGGCACGCAATCAGCGCAGCGCGGCCCGCAAGGCGTCCAGCAACCCGCTGTCCGCCGACCGCCGCGCCGCGCGCACGGCGGACAAGGCCGCCCGGCAGCACCACAGTCAGGCGCGGGCCGGGCTGAAGGCGGCGCGCAAGAACTACCCCGCCACCCTCGCGGCCCGAGCCGTGCAGGCGCATGCCGCGCACGCGGTACCCGGAGGGCTAGCCTCCTGGCTGATGTCGGAGGCCAGTCACGCGCTCACCGTGTGGCCTGCCTCGGTGTCGGCCGGGCTGATCGGCCTGCACGCCGCCGGATTGTGGCTGGGACGCCGTCAGCCGTCGGTGCAGCTCGATGACGGGATGACGGCGGAGGAGCGGCGGCTGGCCTCGCGGCTGGACCCGTCGTTCTGGGTGCAGAACGCGGATGCCCGCGGCTTGTCGGGCACCGTGCCCACCCCGGCCAAGCTCACCCCGGCCGGGCTGGTCTCGCATGTGCGGCTGGACGCCAAGTGGACGCCCACCGGGTTCAAGGGCAAGCGGGAGGAGATCCGCGCTCTTCTCGGTGCCCGCACCGATCTGCCCATGGAGATCAAGGCGGGCTCCCACGGGGACCGGGCCACGATCACCCTGCGGACCCGCAGCGCCGCCGACGGCATCGACCTGAACGGCTGGACCCCCGGCGCCCCCTGGGGAGTCGACACCGTCACCGGTGAGCCGGTGATCGTCCCTCTCGGTCGTCGCATGCTGGTGGCCGGGACGTCGGGTGCGGGCAAGAGCTGGTCGACGCGCGCCATCCTGGCCGAGGCGTCCGAGACGCCGGATCACCGGCTTGTGGTCATCGACCCGAAGCGCGTGGAGGCCCTGAACTGGAAGCACCGCGCCCGGACCGCCGTGACCCCGCTGGAAGTCCTGAAGGTCACGGGCGAGCTGTACGCGGAGATGATCGAGCGTGAGGCGCTGATCCCCCGGGGTGAGGACGTCATCCAGATCAGCCCGGACCGGCCCCGCATCACGGTCTTCGTCGATGAGGGTGCCGAGGTCATCGCCATGTCCAAGAAGCCCCGGCGCAAGGGCACCGGGGACGACCCCGGTGATCCCGACTGGGGTGAGATCATCGAGAACCTGCGGTCCCTCGCGCGGCGGGCCCGCGCGGCCGAGATCATCGTCATCTGGGCGACGCAGAAGCCCACGATGTCCGGTGAGGGCCACGGCATCGACTCCCAGATCGCGGGTCAGATCACCTACCGGGCCTCCCTCGCGCTGTCCAGCGCGGGCGAATCGCAGGTGGTGTTCGGGCAGGACGCCCACGAAAAGGGCTGGCACGCCCACGAACTGCCCATGCCGGGCTTCGCCCTGCTGCGCTCGCACCCCAAGGCCAAGCCCCACCACATCCGCACACGGGCCATGTCGCCCAAGGACGTCATCGCCCTGCCCGACCGGCCCATATGGCAGCGCGACTCCGCCGGACCGTCCGGGAACACGCTCCGCCTGGTCAAGGAGCAGACCGCCCTCGAGGCGGCTCCCACGTCGGCGCCGACGGCGGAGACGAACCGTGACCGGGTGCTGAAGGCCGTCCAGGACGGTGCCCGGACCCTGCGGGACATCACCGACCGGACCGGGATCAACAAGGGGACCGTGTCCCGTGAGGTCAAGGCCCTCACGGCCGCCGGGTCTCTCCGCAAGGGCGATGACGGGATGCTCCTGCCCGGTCGCGAGGCAGCCTGAGCCCCGCTGTCTGACCTGCCCGACCAACGACAACGGCGGCCCCCTTCCGGCAAGAACCGGGGCCGCCGTCAATCCATCAGTCCCTCACAGACCTGTGGAGGTCACCAGCATGCCCCAACCCACCGACGTCCGGGGAGAGTGCCTGCCTGCCGCTCTCTCCCTGGCAGCCTCCGGCGTGCCCGTGCTGCCGTTACGAGCGGGGAAGGTGCCGTTCGGGAACTGCCCGGCCTGCGCCGACAACGCGTGCGGTGGCCGGCCGAACATGAAAACCCCCGGCCCCTGCACCTGCCCGCACCCCTGCCACGGCTGGGCCGCCGCCACCACCGACCCCCACACCCTCAACTCGCCGACGTGGGCCCGGGCCTGGCGCGAGGCGGCAGCGGTGGCCTACCACCCCGGCGGCGCCGGTCTCACCGTCGTCGACCTCGACAACACGGCCGCCATCGCGTGGGCCCGTGCGAGCCTGCCCGCCACCCGGACCGTGCCGACGACCCGGGGTGAACACTGGCTCTACCAAGGGGCGATGCAGTCCGCCAACGCTGTACGGCCAGGTGTGGACGTCAAGTCCACGATGGCCTACGCCCGGTGGCTCGGTTCCGGCACCGGCACCATGACCGCGCTGCCGGACGGTGTGCGCGCCCTGGCCGTGAAGGAGCCCGCCGCAGTCCGGCCGGTGGCCGTCACCGTGCCCGCACGGCTCGGGGGCGGGGAGTGCCCTCACCGCACGCCCGTCTACCTCGATCGTGGCATCGCCATGGCAGAGCAGCGCATCACCGAGGCTCGCGAGGCGGTGCACGCCACGGTCTACCGGACCTTCCTAGCGGTGCTGTCCACGCACGGCCGGTGCGGCTGCCTGACCGACGCCCACGTGGCGCGGTTGTTCACCGCCGCGCAGGCCAAGGGTGAAACCGCCCGGCACTGCACCGACGCGTGGACCAACGCCCTGACCAGGTTGGGACTGTGACCATGGCTGACGACGAGAAGAACCCGGCCCGCGAGGTCATCACCGACTACGCGCAAGCGCACTTCCGGTACTTCCGCACCGCCGACGGCACCGTGTACGCGCAGAGGAACGGCCATCCCGTGGCCCGCCCGATGCGCTCGCAGGGCACGACCGGCAGTCACCGCCAGGAACTCATGGTCGGCCTGTTCAGGGACGGGCGCGGTGTGTTCAACGGGACCGCGCTCAAGGAGGCATTGGACTTGATCGAAGCGCTCGCGCTGACCGAGGACGTGCAGCCCGTCCACATTCGCGTCGCCCCCGGATTCGACGGGGCGACGTGGCTGGACCTGGGCCGCGACGACGGGCAGTCCGTCCGCATCCACCCCTCCGGGTGGGACGTCGCCGTCCCCGACCCGCGTGAGGTGTGCTGGCGGCGCACCCAGCTCACCGGGGAACTCCCGGTGCCTGCCAAGGACACCGACGGCAAGGGCATCGACCTGTTGATGCGGCTGTGCAACTTCGCCAACGCGGAGACCGAGTGCCTGGCCATCGCCTGGCTGCTCGGCTGCCTGGAACCGTCCGTGCCCGTGCCCGCGCCGTTCCTCACCGGGCCGCAGGGCGCGGGCAAATCCACCGGTGGGCGGATGCTCGTGCGGATCATTGAGGGCATGAGCGGGGACCTGCGCCGCGCTCCGAAGGATGAGGAGAACCTGATCGCGGCGGTGGCGGCCGGATGGGTGACCGCCCTGGACAACCTCTCGCACCTGACGCCGGAACTGTCTGACGCCATGTGCTGCATCGTGACCGGCATCGAGAACGTCAAACGGGCCCTGTTCACCGACGGGGACGTGTTCCGCGTCGGCTACCGCCGCCCCCTGCTCCTGACCGGCATCGACGTCGGAGTCATCCGGCCCGACCTGGCGGAACGGCTCCTGCCGCTGCGCCTGGAACGCCCCAGGGTCCGGCGCACCGAGGCGGAGCTCTGGGCGGAGTACACGGAAGTCCTGCCGATCATTCTCGGCTCCCTCCTGGACCTCACGGTCAAGATCCGCGCAGTGGAGGCGGAGACCCCCACCGATCTGCGGATGGCGGACTTCGCCCGCCTGTGCGCGCAACTCGACGCGGCAACCGGGCTCGGAGCGCTCACCGCCTACCGGGCCAGCCTGGACGACCTCAACGACGACGTGATCGAGGGCGATCTCCTCGCCCAGACCGTCCTTAGGCACGCCGACACCATCGAACCGGGCGCGGCGCAGCGGATGACGTCCACCGGGTGGCTGCACTGCCTCACCACCCTCTACACCGGCGAGGACTACCGCCCCCTGCCCAAAGGCTGGCCGACTACCGGCAAGGTCCTCTCGGACCGCCTCAAGCGCCTCCAGCCCACCCTTGCGGCCCGGGGCGTCCTCATCGACTCGGGCCGCACCAAAGAGGGCCGCTACCTCGAAATGACCCGCCTGCAAGCCCCGCCCCCACACGAGCAGGGGCAGGCGTTCTGACCGGTGCCGCCGACCGCACAAGCAAGAAGAGCACCCTGTCCCAGCGTGCTCTTCTTGCTGTTCGGCGGCAGCGCCGCCCTGCGATGAACGCGCCGCGAAGCGGCTCCATTTACCGCCCGAGAGACGCGCCGCGTAGCGGCTCCTTCTTCACGCTCTGAGCCGCACCGCACCACCACAGACAGCCCCTCTCTTTTTCCTAAGTAGGAAACGCTGCGTCACCTGCGTCACCTGCGTCACAAAACGCCCCGTGACCTGCGCATACAGGGGTGACGCAGACGACGGGCTCTGCGTCATCCTGCGTCACCTGCGTCACCGATGACGGACAGCCTGCGTCACCGATGACGCACCCCCAACGCTCTGCGTCACCCCAAACCCGCAGGTCAGAAGCCTGGGATGACGCAGGTGACGCGGTGACGCAGAAATCCGCACCTCGGACACACACGGCCCCAAGACCAGCCCAAGCGAGGAGTAGCAACGATGGCTCGCCCCAAGATGCTCAAGCTCCCCGAAGTCCTCGAAGAGATCGAGATGAGTCGCGCCGCCTTCTACCGCATGCGTGCCCGGGGTATGGCCCCGAAGCTCATCAAGCTGCCGAACGGACAGATCCGTTGCCGTCGCAGCGATTTGGACGCGTGGTGGGCCGAGCACGAGATCGCAGCCTGACTTATTGACCGACCCGAAGGGGACCCCGCCGTGTGGCGGGGTCCCCTTCCGCTTGAAGGAGCACAATGCACAGCTACGACGTGCGCATTTGGAGCGTTCGGAAGCGTCCGAGCAAAGCCGCTCCGTTCCAACTCCGCTGGCAGGTCGATGGAACGGAACATCAGGAGAGGTTCACGACCAAGACCCTCGCCGACGCCCGCCGCGCGGAACTGCTAACCGCGACGCGCAAGGGCGAGCCGTTCGACACCGAGACCGGACTCCCGGTGTCCGAAGTGCGCGAGCGGAACCGTACGGGCTGGTACGCCCATGCCCGCGCGCATGCCGCCCGGAAGTGGCCGACTGCGGCGGCCAAGCACCGTGCGAGCATCGCCGAAAGCCTGACCATTGCCACGATGGCTCTCTGCCCGGCAGGGAAGGGGCGCCCGGCGGATGACCTCCTACGCCGGGCGCTTTACCAGTGGGGATTCAACCCGGGACGCGCCGACCAGGAACCGCCGGAAGCGGAGGCCAAGGCGTTGGCGTGGGTGGAGCGCAACGCGCCTGCCGTGGTCGACCTCGACAGCGCGAAGCGCGTGCGCATGGTGCTGGAACACCTGGCAAAGCGTCAGGACGGCAAGGCTGCCGCTGCGAACACGTTCCGGCGCCGCCGTGCGGTACTGAGCAACTGCCTTCGCCTGGCCGTGGAGCATGAGCTATTGCCCGGCAACCCTCTGCATCGCGTGCACTGGGAGACCCCCAAGGCGGTGGAAGAGCTGGACGCGCGAAGCGTCGCCACACCGACACAGGCGCGGGCGCTCCTGGACGCGGTACGTGCTCAAGGTCCGCGCGGCGCTCACCTGGTCGCGTTCTTCGCGTGCATGTACTACGCCGCCATGCGCCCTGAGGAGGTGTCCATGCTGAGTGCCGAGCAATGCGACCTCCCTGAGGAAGGGTGGGGGCGACTCATGCTCGCCGGCGCCCGGCCGCAGGTTGGATCCGCCTGGACGGACGACGGCAAGCCGTACGAGGAAAGGCAGCTCAAGCACCGGGCCCGCCGCGCGGTCCGACCGGTGCCTGTCCCCCCTGTGCTGGTCGCCATCCTGCGCGCCCACCTCGAAGCGTTCGGGACCACAGCCGAAGGCCGCCTGTTCAGCGCCGTACGGGGCGGACCGATCCGGGCGCAGGAGTACGGCAGGGTGTGGAAGGAGGCTCGCCGGAAGGCGCTCACCGCCGCGCAGGTGGCCTCACCGCTCGCCGCCATCCCGTACGACCTGCGGCATGCGTGCGTGTCGTTCTGGCTCCGTTCCGGGGTGAGCCTGGCCGAGACCGCCCGGCGCGCGGGGCAGAGCGTCGCGGTGCTTCAGCGGTACTACGCCAAGGTGCTGGACGGTGAGGAAGCAAGGATGAACGCGCTGATCGAGCAGGGGTTGGCGGAGCAGGACGGCGAGCCGGACGAGTCGTAGATCCTGGCCGCAGGTTGGCCGCACGAGCTGGTCAGAGGTGGGATACCGGCGGGCCAGAGTGAGACAAGGTCACGCCGAAGGGGTGCCGCTCTGGAGAGGGGCACCCCTTCTGACCTGCACTGTCTATGACCTGTGCGGAGGCGGTGGGATTTGAACCCACGGTGACATCGCTGCCACGACGGTTTTCAAGACCGTTCCCTTCGGCCGCTCGGGCACGCCTCCCCGCGCTGCCTGATCAGCGGCGCGGGGACAAGACTAACCGTTCGGCTCGTCGCCTGCCCGGGCGCCCAGGGTGACTTCGGCTGTGTGCTCCTGGCCACCCCGCTTGTAGGTGATCGTCACCTTGTCGCCGGGCTTGTGGGTCCAGATCTCGCCGATCAGGGTGGGGCCCGAGTCGATCACCGAGTCGTCGAGCTTGGTGATGACGTCGCCGGACTTGAGGCCGGCCTTGGCCGCGGGGCCGCCCGCCTCGACCGGGGCGGCGCCGCTCTGGCCCTGGTCGGTGATCTTCGCGCCGTCCGTGCTGTCCTCGAGCGAGACGACCGCGCCGATCTTGGCGTACACCGGCTTGCCCGTCTTGATCAGCTGCTGGGCGACGTACTTGGCCTGGTTGATCGGGATGGCGAAGCCGAGGCCGATCGAGCCGGACTGCCCGGAACCGCCGAGGCCGCCGCTGCTGCTGGACTGGATCGCGGAGTTGATGCCGATCACCGCGCCGCTCGCGTCGAGCAGCGGTCCACCGGAGTTGCCCGGGTTGATGGAGGCGTCGGTCTGCAGGGCGCTCATGTAGGACGCCTTGCTGGAGGCGCTGCCGTCGCTGGAGGCGACCGGGCGGTTCTTGGCGCTGATGATGCCGGTCGTCACCGTGTTGGACAGGCCGAACGGGGCGCCGATCGCGATCGTCTCGTCGCCGACCGCCACCTTGTCCGAGTCGCCGAGGGCGAGCGGCTTGAGGTCCGACGGCGCGTTCTTGAGCTTGATGACGGCGACGTCGTAGCCCTGGGCGTGGCCGACGACCTCCGCGTCGTACTTCTTGCCGTCGGGGAACGTCGCGGTCAGCCTGCCGCCGTCGACGGCATCGGCCACCACGTGGTTGTTGGTGACGATGTGGCCCTGGGTGTCGAAGACGAACCCGGTGCCGGTGCCGCCCTCGCCGCTGGTGGACTCCGCCTCGATGGTGACGGTGCTGGGCAGGGACTTGGCGGCGACGGCAGCGATGGTCCCCGGGGAGCGCTTGACCTGGGTGGCGCTGCCGCTGTCGGTGGCGGAGACGGTCGTGGAGCCGGCGTCGTCGCTGTTCTTGGCCAGCGTGTAGCCCAGACCGCCGCCCAGTCCGCCCGCGACCAGCGCGGCCACCAGGACCGCGGCGACCAGGCCGCCGCGCCCGCCGCGGGGCTTCGGGGCGGGCGGCTGGTACGACGAGCCCCAGCCGGTGTTGCCCGCGCCCGCGCCGCCGTCCGCGTAGGAGGGCGTTGCGGGGGGCGGGGGCGGCCAGGAGGCGTCCGGGGCGGGGCCGGCCGCCTGGGGCGTGCCGGAGGGGTCCGCAGGCGTGTGCGCGGCGGGCGCCGCGCCGTACTCCGATGCGCCGGGGGCGCCCGGAGGCACCGGCGGGAGCGGAGTCGTCGGCGCGTCCCCGTGGGGCGGGCCTGCCTGCGGGGAAACAGCGGGAGATGCCACCGGCACGGGAGGTGCGGACGGGGCCGGGGGTACCGGGTTGCCCTCGTTCTCGGTGCTCACAGCATTTCTCCTCGATCCACGGCTGTTGTTCTCGGTCGCACTCGGTCATGCTCATTCACGCTTGTTCACGGTCCGGCGCGATGCAGCTGTGCATGTGCTTTTGTCTGACGTCAGCTTTTCCCACGGGCCGTCAGAGCACCATAAGCGGTTGCTGTGAGTCCGGGGCCATCCTTTATATAGGACTTTTCCGATAAAAGTTTCATTCCCCGGAGAGTTCATGCCGCCGTTCGCTTCACGTACGCGCCCGTGCCGCCACGCGTACGCCCTCACGGTGACACCATGACGCGGTGACCCACGCACGACAGCACCCCATCCAGGTCGTCGCCCACCGGGGTGCCTCCGAGGATGCACCCGAGCACACCCTCGCCGCGTACCGGAAGGCGATCGAGGACGGCGCGGACGCCCTCGAGTGCGACGTGCGGCTGACCGCGGACGGGCATCTCGTGTGCGTGCACGACCGACGCGTCAACCGTACGTCCAACGGCCGTGGAGCCGTGTCCGCCCTGGAGCTCGCGGATCTCGCCGCGCTCGACTTCGGCTCCTGGAAGACCCGGGAGGCCTGGCGCGGGCGGGACGAGGAGCCGGACTGGGAGTTCCTCCCGGCGGACCGCACGGCGACCTCCGCGGACACCTCCGTGCTCACCCTGGAGCGGCTGCTCGAGCTGATCGCGGACGCCGGGCGGCGGGTGGAGCTGGCCGTCGAGACCAAGCACCCCACGCGCTGGGCAGGTCAGGTGGAGGAACGGCTGCTGCAGCTCCTGAAGCGGTTCGGCCTGGGAGTGCCCGCCTCGGCCGACGAGTCCTCGGTACGGATCATGAGCTTCTCGGCGCGGTCGCTGCACCGGGTACGGGCGGCCTCGCCGACGCTGCCGACCGTGTACCTGATGCAGTTCCTGCGGCCCCGGCTGCGCGACGGGCGACTGCCGGCCGGTGTCCGGATCGCGGGCCCCTCGATCCGGATCGTGCGCAACCACCCGGCGTTCATCGAGCGCCTGAAGCAGGCCGGTCACCAGGTGCACGTGTGGACCGTGAACGAGCCGGAGGACGTCGGCCTCTGTCTCGAGCTGGGCGTCGACGCGATCATCACCAACCGGCCGCGCGCGGTGCTGGACCAGCTGGGCCGGTGAGCGGGGGGCCGGCGTCGCTGCGGCTGCCCTGACATAAGGACGCCGTGACATAAGGACGCCGTGGCTCAAAATCCACCCGCGGCATAAAGAGGCCGCGCCCCCTGTGACCTAAAGAACTACGTAAGGACCGGCTCGCGTAACTTGACCGGATCGCCCGCTCGGACGGCCCTCATTCGCAGACCACACCAACGAAATCCAGCCATCTCGTTACAGGGAGTGCTCCGGCGCGTTCGGTCCGTGTTCGAACGTTGCGAATGCGTCACCGGACCCGCATTGGCCGGTTTCCGGTTCTGGCCAATGGGGCATCCACACCGTGGCGTGGGGCAAAGGAGGTCTCGGGGGTGGCGTTGGTGGTGGCACAGGAGGTGCCCACGTCGTCGAGCATGGCCGTACCCCATGGCCCTGCGGGCGTGGGGGAAGCAAGACACCGGATGCGCGATCAGTTGCGTACGGGTGGCGTATCGGAATCGGTCATCGACGACGCCGTACTGATCCTTTCCGAACTATTGAGCAATGCCTGCAAACACGGGCGACCACTGGGCGACGCGACGGCCGGGGACGGCGACGTCCGGGCCGCCTGGCGTGTGGACCCGCACGGACGGCTCATCGTCGAGGTCACGGACGGGGGCGGTCCGACCCGCCCGGCTCCGGCGACCCCGTCGGTCACCGCGCACGGCGGTCGCGGGCTGAACATCATCACCGCGCTGGCCGATGACTGGGGTGTCCGGGACGACACCCAGGGCGAGGTCACGGTGTGGGTCGTCGTCCACGAGGACGTTCATGATCCGGATGCCGGGCAGCGCAGCGGGGACTTCGTCACGCGCGTCATCGCGCCCGCGATCCCGGTGATCCCCGAACTGGACTTCGCGGCCGCCTTCGACGACCTGGACTGAATCGAACCGCAGAGCAGCGCGACGGCCGGGGCCCGGCTTCCGGGACGAACCGGAGTCCCGGCCCGCGCGGACACCTTCCGGCGGGGTCGGCCGACGGGTCGGGGCGGCGGGCCACGGGTTCGGACCCGGGCACGCGCGGGTTCCGGCCGGGCACGTGCCGGTACGCCCCCGGGTTCCCGGCCGTCGCGACCACCCGCCGTACGCAGGGCCCAGGCGGCCGGCAACACCCGACACCCCCAGCCCAGCACACGCCCCCGCCGCTCACAGGTTCCCGTCCGCCACCAGCCGCGTCGTCCACAGGTTCCCGTCGGTCGGAGCGGGAGCGGCTAGGCTCCCGCCCGTACCAGACGAGCCGTAACCGGGAGACACCCACGATGGCCAAGAAGCGACCCCAGACGAAGGCCAAGCAGCCCCAGATCACCGACGGAGAGATCCCGGTCGTCGGCGCCCGTGAGCCCTGCCCCTGCGGCAGCGGCCGCCGTTACAAGGCGTGTCACGGGCGCGCCGCCGCGCACGCCGCGACGGAGTTGGTGCACCGCCCGTTCGAGGGGCTGCCGGGCGAGGGCGACTGGGTGGCGCTGCGCGAACTGGTGCCCGCCGCCACGGCCGAGCTGACCCTGAAGGACGGTCTGCCCGAGGGCGTCCCCTCGGTCACGCTCGCCACGGTGCTGCCGATGGCCTGGCCCGCCCTGCGCCGCGACGACGGCTCGGTCCTGCTGGGCCTGCAGAACGACACGGCGTCCGGCGACATCAGCCGCGACCTCGCCGACACCCTCCAGCGCGCCCTCGCCGCAGAGCCTGGCACCCCGGTCGAGGGCCGCCGGGCACCCGTCGACGGTCCGCGCCTGCAGGACCTCCTCGACCTCGA
This sequence comes from Streptomyces brasiliensis, assembly GCF_014647875.1. Lineage (GTDB taxonomy): Bacteria > Actinomycetota > Actinomycetes > Streptomycetales > Streptomycetaceae > Streptomyces > Streptomyces brasiliensis. Next base: position 64,120 of record NZ_BMQA01000007.1, read on the forward strand.
AGGCGCCTTCGAGCCAGTTGTGCACCCCGGCTTCGAGTTCTGGGTGCCGGACCCGGAGAACACCACGCCCGAGGTGGCCGCCTCCCTGGAGCGGGCCAACGCCGCGGCGATCCCCACCGTGAAGCTGACCGGCGTGGATGCCGCCTACTGGTGCGAGACGCCGGAGAAGAACCACCTGCGCTGGGTCATGCCGTACCCGGAGGAGCGCCTTCTGGACGCTCTCGCGCGTCTGCACGCGGCCGGTCGCTCGAGTCTCGGCGAGGGCACCCGCCTGGTCGGTTCCTTCCGCGCCCACGGTCTGACCGTGCCGGTGTGGGACCTGCCGAGCGGCGTGAGCGCCGAGGACGTGGAGAAGCCGGCCGCCGAATTCGCCGAGCGCCTCACCGCGGCGCTGGCCTCGGACGCGCCGCTCACCTCCGACGAGCGACGTGCACGCGGCGGCCTGACCAACCGCCAGGTCACGCTCAGCTGACGCACAGCGGGTTCACGGGCTGCGGCCGACCGACCGGTCAGCCGCAGCCGGACCCGCCGAAACAGGTGACTCCTGTCACAAGTCCCCGACGCGACAGGCAAATCGGTGTCCGAATAGCCGAGATCGAATTTGCTAACCGCCGATCTCTTGTTACCGTTCCAGTAGCCCGGTTGCTGGTGCATCCCCCGTCGCCAGCAACCGGGTCTTTTCGTATCCGAAGCAGTTGTACGGAACGTAGCCCTCCGTCAACTCCTCTTGAACGCTTTGGAGTTGACGCCGAAGTCGGTGTTGCTTGCCGAGCGCAGCAGCAGCGGTCCCTCGCCACCGCGCGCAGCGAATTCCGTGACCGCCGTGTACCCGTCCAGGTCGCCCCGGGTGCGCTCCCGGGGTGTCTCGCAGGTGGCGGGCTCGTCGTCGGAGCCCGCGCGGCAGTGCATCCGCACGGCGTGGCGGCCCGGTCCCATGAGGCTGAGCACGGCGTCCAGCGGCCGGCCCGTGGAGTTGCGGTAGTAGGTACGCGCCCAGGTGTCCTCGCCCTGTGTCAGCACACAGGTCTGTGCCTCGACACCGTCGGGTGAGGAGAGTTCGGGACCGCAGCGGGCCGCGGTGGCGAGCCCCAGGCCGAGCACCCGCGTGGAGCCGGGCGCGGCGGACGAGGATTTCTGGTCGCCGTACGCGCTCCGGCTCCGGTCGTCGTACGAGGGGTCGTACGACGAACCGCGCGCCGTGTCCTGCGCGGAACGCCGTACGGCCGACCGGTCCGGGTCACCCACGGAGCCCACGGACGCCACGGCCAGGGGAACCACGAACGCGCACACCGCGAGACCCGCGAGGGCGAGCAGACGGATCGTGTGGGGGTCCGGGGGTCCGACCCCAGAGATTCGCAGCATGTGACGGAAGATAACGACCTGTGCACGGCCGCCGGTTCGGCGCGCGCACGACACCCTTACAACTCGGGCGCGCTCACACCCGTACGAGTGAGGGCGTCGACCACGGCGTCCACCACGGCCTCCACGTCGGGCACCCAGGGCGAGGCGGAACCCGGCAGCGGCGCGCTCTCCCAGCGGATGGCGCCCTGGCCGGTCTCGGACGGCGGCAGGGCGAGATAGCCCCCCTCGCCGTGAAAGCGGAGGGAGCCGGGGACGAAGTCCTTGGCGTAGAGCAGGTCGCCCAACTGCTCCATGGAGTACGGCTTGACGAGGATCGCCCAGCGGGTGGGCGAGGCGATCACCGGGCCGAGGCGCATGCCCCGGCGGTCGAGTGCGTCGAGAGCGCGGGCGGCGGCGGGAGCAGGCAGGCTGACCGCGCAGGGTGCCGTGCCGCCGGTCGCCAGCACGATGGGCGCGTCCGGCCGCCGGGTCCACCACCAGCGCACCATGCGCTCGTCGGTGGTGGCCGCGAGGAGGCCGGGGTCGAAGGGATGCGCACCGGGCACCGTGCACTCCGGGTCGGGACACGCGCAGCGCGCCCGTCCTTGCGGGTCCGGAGCCACGCCCGGGAGTACGGGCCACTGCCATTCCGTCGCGAAGGTCAGGGCCGCGCTGATCAGGTCAGGCCTCCCGTCGTTCCGCCTGGACAGGAGCCTGCGTCGCCTTCCGAGGATCTCGCGCATGAGCGCTCGTTCCTTTCCGTTGCACCGCTGGCAACACCGTGGACCACATCACACCATGTGTCGATCACTTCACTGTGCGTACCTGTTGGCGCATCACACCCCTGCTCCTGGCAAGGGGAACCCCAAGGGGTCGAGCATTGGCCGTGTCCGCGTCCTACTGCGTCTATCAAAAGCACGGCCGCGGCGTGGGGGTGGCGAAGTCTGGCGTTTTGCGTCCCGCGTATTTCTCTTCGCCTCCGCCACGGGAGGATGGGGCACGGTCGTCGGTGGCTAAGACGCCCGGGTCCGTCGCCAGGTTCCGGGTGGCCCCCAACCACCCCTGGCCTTCACCGAGTACGTACCCATCACGACCGCTGTGACGCTCCGTGGAGCAAACCCAGTCGACCGCAATGAGCCGATACCCGAGGCAGTTTCAAGCCAACTTCGCTGTCGCGCAAGTGCTCCGGCCGAAACCCCCAAGAGGCCCGTGGACACCAGGAATCCTCGCAGGACAATGCTGGACATCCCCTCTCGAGTGCGTGTACATGTGGAGACACTGCTAGCGGCGCAGAATCACATGGGGGTTTGCGATGCTTCTGAGCAATACGCACCGGTCTGAAAGCCGGACGCCATGAACGCCCCGCACCCTCCGAAAGTGGCTGGAATCGATTCAACCGTTTCCACTCCCGCACACACTGTCACGCCCGCCCCCACCACCCCGGGCACACCTCAGGTCCCCAAGACACCCGCACCCACCACTCCCGCTCCCGGCGCCGTCCTCCAGGACCGGCTGGCCGGCTGGGTCTCGGACCTGACCACCCTCCACGAACTCACCGAACGCCAGGTGCGCACCGACTCGGTGGAGTCCGCTCTCCAGGAACTGCTGCGCGCCGGCGCCGCCCTCGTGGGCGCCGGGCGCGGTCTCGTCGTGCTGGAACCCGACGACGGCCTCGGCCCCGCCACCACGATCGGCCTCGGCCTCGGCCGCGCCGACCTCGGTCACATCGAGACCGTGCCGCGCGGCGCCCTGCCGTACGGCCGCCTTCTCGACACGGCCGCCGGGCTCCCCGGCGGCGACGGCGAGATCGTCCGCCCCGACCTGTTCGCCGAGGACGGCCTCGACCCCCGCCACCGCGAGGTCGCCGCCCGCCTCGGCTACGCCGCCAGCTACGCCCTCCCCCTGTCCACGGAGTCCGCCGGCCGCCTGGGCGCCGCCGTGTGGCTGTACGACGAGCCGGCCGAGCCGCACGAACGCGCGCGCCATCTCGCCGGCCTGTACGTCCGCCACACCACCGAGCACCTGGCCCGGCTGGTCGAACTCGAGCGCACACGCGCGTCAATGGCGGCCGTCACCGACGAACTGCTCCCGTCCCGGCTGCCCCGGGTGCCCGGCGTGCAGCTCGCCGCCCGCCACCGCACCGGCCCGTGCGGGGGCGGCGACTGGTACGACGCGCTTCCGCTGCCCGACGCGGCGCTCGGCCTCGCCGTCGGCTCGGTCACCGGCACCGGGCCCAGCGCGGTCGCCGCCATGGGCCGGCTGCGCGCGTCCCTGCGGGCGTACGCGGTGATGGAGGGCGAGGACCCGGTCGCCGTCCTGTCCGACCTCGAACTGCTGCTGCGGCTGACCGAGCCCGCCCGCTCGGCGACCGCGCTGTTCGCCTATTGCGAACCCGCGCTGCGGAAGGTCACCCTGGCCGGTGCCGGACACAGCCCGCCGCTGCTGCTCGGCGAGCGGCGCACCGAGTTCGCGGAGACCTCCGTGTCCGCGCCCCTGGGCATGCTCGCCTGCTGGGAGGCGCCGAGCGTGGAGTTCCAGGCGGAGGCCGGAGAGACGGTTCTGCTCTACACCGACGGGCTGCTGCACCGCACCGGCGACCCCACGGACCGCGCCTTCGCCCGGCTGCACGCAGCCGCGGCCGGCGTGCCGCGCTCCCGGCTCCACGACCCCGAGGCCATCGCCGACCACGTCCTGCGCACGGTCCTGCCGGACGGCCTCGACGCGGCGGACAGCCCGGATGACGTGGTCCTGCTGGCTGCGCGCTTCGACTGAGCAATACCGCACATACGCCTGAGCAGTCCCGTACATACGGCATGCCGGGGCATAACACGCTGTCCGACCCGGGGTCCCTCGCCGTACGACCGTACGATGATGGGGGTCCCCCCTGCTCGGGCGGAGAGCGGAGCGCCGAGTGCTCGGGGGACATCCGTGCCGTATCGAGGAGGATGACCGTGGCCGACGAACTCACGCCGGAGACCCCGGAGACTGAGTCGGAGGAGCCGATCAAGCAGCGCAAGAACGGCCTGTACCCGGGCGTTTCCGACGAGCTCGCCGAGAACATGAAGTCCGGCTGGGCCGATACGGAGCTGCGTGACCTGAAGCCGGTCGAGCAGGCCGCGCACGCCGCGCGCCGCCGCGCCGCGCTGTCCGCCCGCTTCCCGGGCGAACGCCTGGTGATCCCGGCGGGCAACCTGAAGACCCGCTCGAACGACACCGAGTACGCCTTCCGCTCGTCGGTCGAGTATGCGTACCTCACGGGCAACCAGACGGAGGACGGCGTCCTGGTCCTCGAGCCCACCGCCGACGGCCACCAGGAGACGATCTACCTCCTGCCGCGCTCCGACCGCGAGAACGGCGAGTTCTGGCTCTCCGGCCAGGGCGAGCTGTGGGTCGGCCGCCGCCACTCCCTCACCGAGTCCGAGGCGCTGTACGGCGTGCCGGCCGCCGATGTGCGCGAGCTGGCCGACCAGCTGCGCGAGGCCACCGGCCCGGTCCGCGTGGTACGCGGCTACGACGTCGGCATCGAGGCGGCCCTGACCGACAAGGTCACCGCCGAGCGCGACGAGGAACTGCGCGTCTTTCTGTCCGAGGCCCGCCTGGTCAAGGACGAGTTCGAGATCGGCGAGCTGCAGAAGGCCGTCGACTCGACCGTGCGCGGCTTCGAGGACGTCGTGAAGGTCCTCGACAAGGCCGAGGCGACGAGCGAGCGCTACATCGAGGGCACGTTCTTCCTCCGCGCGCGCGTGGAGGGCAACGACGTCGGCTACGGCACGATCGCCGCGGCCGGTCCGCACGCCTGCACGCTGCACTGGGTGCGCAACGACGGCCCCGTCCGCTCCGGCGACCTGCTCCTGCTGGACGCGGGCGTCGAGACGCACACGCTGTACACGGCCGACGTCACGCGCACGCTGCCGGTCAACGGCACGTACAGCGAGATCCAGAAGAAGATCTACGACGCGGTGTACGAGGCCCAGGAGGCCGGCATCGCAGCGGTCAAGCCGGGCGCCAAGTACCGGGACTTCCACGACGCCGCGCAGCGCGTGCTGGCCGAGAAACTCGTCGAGTGGGGTCTGGTCGAGGGGCCGGTCGAGCGGGTCCTGGAACTGGGCCTGCAGCGCCGCTGGACCCTGCACGGCACCGGCCACATGCTCGGCATGGACGTCCACGACTGCGCTGCCGCACGCGTGGAGACGTACGTCGACAGCACGCTGGAGCCGGGGATGGTGCTCACGGTCGAGCCGGGTCTGTACTTCCAGGCCGACGACCTGACCGTGCCGGAGGAGTACCGGGGCATCGGCGTCCGCATCGAGGACGACATTCTCGTCACCGAGGACGGCAACCGGAACCTCTCGGCGGGTCTGCCTCGGCAGTCCGACGAGGTCGAGGGGTGGATGGCGTCGCTGAAGGGCTGACGACAGACCGAAGGCCGGGCACCCGTGGGGTGCCCGGCCATTCATGTGCCTGGGGGAGTTTTCATGGACGGCTTCTGGTCCGGTGTGGGCGTCGACCTGCATCTCGAACCGGACTCCGCCGACGGGCGGCGGATCGGGCTGGAACGGGCTCTGCGGGACGCCGTACGCGACGGACGGCTCGCTCCCGGGACCCGGCTCCCCGCCACCCGGCGGCTCGCCGTCGAACTCGGCATGTCGCGGGGCACCGCCAAGGCCGCCTACGACCAGCTCGTCGCCGAGGGGTATCTCACCGCGCGGCAGGGGTCCGGGACCCAGGTGGCGTCGTTGCCGTCCGTCGACGCGGACACGCCGGCGGCGGCCGCAGGCGTGCGTGCGCCGCGTTTCGATCTGCGGCCCGGCAGCCCGGACGTCGGCGCGTTCCCCGCGGCGGCCTGGCTGCGGGCGCTGCGGCGCGCGATCGCCACGGCGCCCTCACTGGCGTACGACTACGGCGATCCGCGCGGCCGCATCGAGTTGCGTACCGCGCTGTCGGGCTATCTGGGGCGGGCGCGCGGGGTGATCACGCCCCCGGAGCGGATCGTCATCACCTCCGGGTACGTCCAGGGACTCGCGCTCCTCACACGCGTGCTGGGCGGCGCCGCGGTCGCCATGGAGGACCCGGGGCTGCCGTTCCACCGTGAGGTGGTCCGGCGCAACGGTGGCAGCGTGGTGCCCGTGGCCGTCGACGAACACGGGGCCCGTGCCGAGGAGCTGGGCGACGTGGCCGCGGTGGTCGTCACGCCGGCCCACCAGTACCCGACCGGGGTGACCCTGCGCCCCGAGCGGCGGCGGGCGCTCAGCGACTGGGCACGCGCGCGTGGAGCACTGATCGTCGAGGACGACTACGACGGGGAGTTCCGCTACGACCGCCAGCCCGTCGGCGCACTCCAGGGGATGGCACCGGCTCAGGTGGTGTATCTGGGCACCGCCTCCAAGACGCTCGGCCCGGCGCTGCGGCTCGGCTGGATGGTGCTGCCGCCGCACCTGGTCGACGCGGTCGCCGACGCCAAGCTGCACAGCGACCACCACACCGAGTCCATCGGCCAGTTGGCGCTCGCCGAACTGATCGGCAGGCACGCCTACGACCGGCACGTGCGCGCGTGCCGTCTGCGCTACCGGCGCCGCAGGGACCAGCTCCTGGACCGCCTCGGCACCCGCCGACAGGTACGCGGCATCGCGGCCGGCCTGCACGCCCTGGTGGACGTCACCGACGAGGCGACCGTGCTGGAACGGGCGGCCGAGGAGGGACTCGCCGTGGGCCGCCTGGGCGACCACTGGCACACGCCTGGCGAGGGACGGCCGCAGGGGCTGGTCGTCGGCTACGGAACGCCCCGCGAGCGCGTGTACCCGGAGGCGCTGGAGGTCCTGGCGAAGGTGCTCGACGCCGCCTGAGCGGACAGCCCGTACGGGAAGCCGCCGTGGCCACCGGGTCACAGCGCCGGATCCCGGTCGTGCAGGATGCGCTGGAACAGGCGGCAGTCGCGCCATGCCCCATCGATGTGCAGATAGCGGGGCGCCGTGCCGATGAGGTCGAATCCGCACTTCTCCAGGACTCGCTGGGAACCCGTGTTGTCGAGGAGGGTGGACGCCTCGATCCGGTGCAGTCCGACCGTGTCCCGAGCGATCCGGCACACCCGCTCCACGGCCGCGCTCGCCAGCCCTCGGTTCTGCTGGTCGGCGGCGGTCCAGTAGCCGAGGTACGCGCTGCAGAACGGTCCCCGCGAGATCCCGGACAGGGTGATCGTCCCGACGATCTCCCCCTCGGCGGAGGCGAGCACCCACGGCACCGCGCTCCCCTCGGCGAACTGCCGCAGCAGCCCCGCGAGCCGCTCCGCCTGGCCCTCGACCGTGAAGAAGGGCTCCGGCCGGCGTGGCTCCCAGGGGCGGAGGTGTTCCCGGTTGGCGACGTAGGCGGCGCACAGCGCGGCGGCGTCGATGGTTGTGACGGGCCGCAGGGTCACGCCGGCGAGCAGCGTCTCGGCCTCGATGCTCATGCTGTGAGCAGTGACGGGTCCTTTTTCCACTTGAGCATTTTGTCGAAGCTGACCACCGTGCCGCCAAGTCCTGGCTTCGCGCCGATCTGGACGTGGTCGGCGAGTTCCTCGATGAGGCACAGACCGCGGCCGTGCTCGGCGTCCGCGCGCGGGGGCCAGGCGCCGGACGACGGGCGGACGAACCCCGGGCCGGAGTCGGTCACTTCGATGCGGCACTTCTCGCCGTCGAGGTAGGCGGTGACCCGGTACGCCTCCGAGGAGCCGCCGCCCCGGCCGCCCCCGCCGTGCTCGACCGCGTTCGCGCAGGCCTCGCTGAGGGCGACGGAGAGGTCGTAGGAGATGTCGGGGTCCACGCCCGCGGTCTCCATGGTGCCCAGGAGCAGCCGCCTGGCCAGCGGGACGCTCGCTGCCTCGCGGCGCAGATGGAGTGACCACCAGATGCTCATGCTCCAGCCTCCTGGCCGCGGCTCGACATACCGTTACGTATTGCCGCCCGCACGCCTCTATAAGCACACCGTCTGCTTGAGGCCGCCCATACGGTGGATGCGGGCGGCCAGAATCCGGTGTATGGGAGCCACTTTCGGACCTGCCGCACGAAGCGGATGAGGCCAGTGGGATGATGACCGCGCCATGACTGCCCCCCACCCACTCACGGCGCGCTCCGGAGCCGGGCTCCGGATGCTGCGGGCCGCGGTGTTCGCCGCGGTCTGCGTCGTGCTGGCCGCGGCGGGGCACGCACTGGCCTCCTGCGCCACCGTTCCGCTGTGGACGCTGGGCGCGGGATTCCTCGGCTGCCTGGTGATCGTGGCACCGCTCGCCGGCCGGCAGCGCTCGCTGCCGGGCATCGCGGCCCTCCTCGCGGTCGGCCAGACCGTGCTGCACACGCTGTTCGGGCTGGGCCGGCACGGCATGTCGTCCGGGGCGATGACGCCCGGGTCCATGAAGGGCATGGACTCCATGGGCGGGATGAGCGACGCCATGCTCGTCGAACGGGCCGCGCGGCTCGTCTGCGGGACGGGCGCGGCGGCGATCAGCCCGGCCCACGCCCACCGGCTTCTGTCCGACGCCCACTTGCTCGGCGGGTCCGGCACGGACATGAACACCGTGCCGGAGCACTCCGGGAACGCCACCGTCTCCACGGCGTCGCTCCTGCCGTCCCTGCCGATGCTCCTCGCTCACGTCCTTGCGGGCATCGCCGCCGGCTGGCTGCTGCGGCGCGGGGACCTCGCCCTGCTACGGCTGATCGAGCTGTCGGCGCACGGGGTTGCGGAGGGGGCGCTCGTACGGTCCCTGCGCGCGGCACTCGCGCTGGCACGCGCCCTGTGCGCCGGACTTCCCGCCGCCCCCGAGGCCGGCCCGCGCCCACGCCGTACCGGCACGGACGAACCGCCCGCCCCGCACACCACCGCACTCCAGCACACGGTGATCCGGCGCGGCCCGCCCGCCGCCGCGCTCGCCCTCGCCGCCTGACGCGACGCGACCACCGCTGAGCCCGGTACGGGACAGGGGCCGGCCGCCGTCGTGCGGCGCGGTACGCGCGGGTGACCGACACGCGTGCCCCTTGTCACCTTTCACCGGAACTCACTCAGAGTGGAGTGCTCCCTGCCATGAAGGCTTCTCGTATCGCGGCCGCCGCTGCCGTCGCAGGTTCGGCCGTCCTCGTCCTGTCCGCGCCCGCCTTCGCGCACGTCTCCGTGCAGCCCGAGGGCACCGCGGCCAAGGGCGGTTACGCGGTCGTCGACTTCAAGGTCCCCAACGAGCGCGACGACGCCTCGACCACGAAGCTCGAGGTCACCCTCCCCACCGACCACCCGCTGGCCTCGGTGCTGGCGCAGCCCGTCGACGGCTGGACCGTCAAGGTCACCAAGTCCCGGCTCGCCAAGCCCCTCGAGGTGCACGGCGAGAAGATCGACGAGGCCGTCACCAAGGTCACCTGGACCGCCGACGGCAAGGGCATCGAGCCCGGCTTCTTCCAGAAGTTCCCGCTGTCCATCGGCGCGCTGCCCGAGGACACCGACCAGCTCGTCTTCAAGGCGCTGCAGACGTACTCCGACAACGACGTCGTGCGCTGGATCGAGGTGCCGCAGAAGGGCCAGGACGAGCCGGAGAACCCGGCCCCGGTGCTCCAGCTGTCGGCCGCCGAGGACGACGGGCACCACGGATCGTCGGCCGACGAGGCCTCCGACACGACCGAGAAGACGGCCGCCGCCCCGTCGGACACGACCGACTCCTCGAGCAGTGACACCACCGCGCGCGTGCTCGGCGTGGCGGGCATCGTCGTCGGCGCGGCCGGCGTCGCGTACGGCGTCTTCGCCGGCCGCCGGCGGTCCGCCGCCTGACACCCGTAAGGCCCGCTCCGCGCACCGGGGTCGTGCGACATCCCGCGTACGACCCCGGTGCGCCCCGGGATTCTCACATCTGGGACATTTTTCTATGCGCAAGAAGACGTTCGCCGCGGCCGCGCTGCTCGCCGCCGCCACCCTGACCCTCTCCGCCTGCGGCAACGGCGGCGACGACAAGTCACCGATCGCCGTGGTCTCCGAGGAGTCCGGCTCGGCCAAGGCCGCGACCCTCCTCGACCAGCCGTTCGAGAAGCCTGACCTGGTCCTCACCGACACCCACGGCGTCAAGTACGACCTCCGCAAGGAGACCGCAGGCCGCCCGACGCTGGTCTACTTCGGCTACACGCACTGCCCCGACATCTGCCCACTGACGATGAACAACATCGCGGTCGCCAAGAAGGCGCTGCCCAAGGCCGAACAGGACGCGCTGCGGATCGTGTTCGTCACCACCGACCCGGACCGCGACACCCCCACCGAACTCGGCAAGTGGCTCAAGGGCATCGACCCGCAGTTCATCGGCCTCACCGGCGACTTCTCCACGATCCAGGCCGGCGCCCGCACCCTCGGCATCTCCATCGAGCCGACCACGAAGGACAAGAACGGCAAGCTCGTCTCCGTCCACGGCACCCAGGTCGTCGCGTTCTCCCCGAAGAGCGACGAGGGCTACCTCCTCTACGGCGAGGACGCCACCGTCGACGACTTCGCCAAGGACCTGCCCAAGATCATCAAGGGGGCGAACCCGTGAAGCGGCTCGCCGTCCCGGCGGCCGTGATAGCCGGCGCGCTCGCCCTCGCGGGCTGCGGCGGCTCCGGCGACACGAAGGCCGAGGTGTCCGTCAGCTCCTCCTACATGCCCCAGCCCGTCTCCGCCGACCTGGCCGCCGGGTTCCTGACGATCGTCAACAAGGGCTCCACCCAGGACGAGTTGACCTCCGTCAGCAGCGACGCCGCGGGCTCGGTCACCATGCACGACACCGTCGGCGGGGCCATGGAGCAGGTCAGCTCCTTCGCCGTGCCCGCACACGGTCAACTCGTGTTCAAGAGCGGTGGCAACCATCTGATGTTCGAGAAGCTGAAGCGCAAGCCGAAGCAGGGTGACATGGTCACGGTGAAGCTCGAATTCGCCAAGTCCGGTGCCGTCACCGTCGAGATGCCGGTCAAGTCGGCCACGTACACCCCGTCGACCGGACACTGAGGGAGGGACCACCGTGACGCGGACCATCGCCCCCCGCCTGCGCACCCTGGTACTGCTGCTGCTCGCCGTCACCGGCACGCTGCTGGCCGGTGCCGGGCCCGCCTCCGCGCACGCCGCGCTGACCGGCAGCGACCCCGCACAGGGGGTGGTGGTCGACAAGGCACCCACCGAGGTGTCGCTGACCTTCTCCGAGAAGGTCGCCATGAACGACACCTCACTGCGCGTCCTCGACCCGAAGGGCAAGCGGGTCGACACCGGCAAACCGGCCAACGTGAGCGGGACGACATACGCCGTGCGGCTCCACGCCGGCCTCGTCGACGGCACCTACACCGTCACGTACCAGGTCGTCTCCGCCGACAGCCACCCCGTCGCCGGCGCCTACACCTTCTCCGTCGGGGCCCCCTCGAAGACCAGCGTCTCGGTCGACGGGCAGACGGCGGGCGGCGGAGTCGTCGGCTGGCTCTACGGGTTCGGGCGCTACGTGTCGTACGCCGGCTACATCGTGCTGGTCGGCGGCGCGGCCTTCGTCCTCGCCTGCTGGCGGCGCGGCTCCGGAGTGCGGGCCGTGCAGCGGCTCGTGGGCGCCGGCTGGGTCGCACTCACGGCGGCCACCCTCTGGCTGCTGCTCCTGCGCGGCTCCTACAGCGGATCCGGCAAGGTCGGCGACATCTTCGACCTGGAACTGCTCAGCCAGGTACTGCAGACCAAGACCGGCGCCGCGCTGGTCTCCCGGCTGCTGCTGCTCGCCGCCGCCGCGCTGTTCATCGCCGTCCTGTTCGGGGCCTACGACAAACGGGACGACGACGAGAAGCGCGACCTGACGTTCGGGCTCGCGATCGGCGGGACCGTGGTGGCCGCCGGGCTCGCGGCGAGCTGGGCGATGGCCGAACACGCCTCGACCGGGCTCCAGCCCGGCATCGCCATGCCGGTCGACGTGGTCCACCTGCTGGCGGTGGCCACTTGGCTGGGCGGCCTCGTCGCCCTCCTCGTGGCCCTGTACCGGGCTCCCGCCGAGACCCCCGTCGAGTCGACGGCCGTACGCCGCTTCTCCCGCGTCGCCTTCGGCTCGGTGCTCGCTCTGGTCGCCACCGGCGTCTACCAGTCCTGGCGTCAGCTGGGCTCCTGGTCGGCGTTCACCGACACCCGCTACGGACAGCTCCTCCTCGTCAAGATCGGGCTCGTCCTGCTGCTCGTCGGCATCGCCTGGATCTCCCGGCGCTGGACGGCACGGCTCGCGGACCCGGCAGCCGCTGCCGCAGATGCGGAACAGCCCGAGAAGGAACACGTCAAGGCCGCGGCCGGCAGCTCCCAGCGGGCCGCGCAGCTCGCCCGGCAGCAGGCCGCCGTGGACGCCGCCCGGCAGAAGCGGCTGCGCGACGACGACCCGAACCGCTTCGGTCTGCGCCGCTCGGTGCTCGCGGAGGCGGGCGTCGCCGTCGTCCTGCTCGCCGTCACCACGGTGCTCACCCAGACCGAGCCGGGACGCACCGAGCAGGAGGCCGCGGCCGCCACCTCCGCGTCCTCTTCGTCCCCGGCGTCGTCCTCGTCCGGGGCGCTGACCCTGGACATGGCGTTCGACACGGGCGGCAAGGACGGCAAGGGCGTCGTACGGCTCGACATCGACCCCGCGCGCGTGGGCGGCAACGACATGCACCTCTACGTGCAACGACCGGGCGGCCAGGCCTTCGACATCCCCGAGGTGAAGGTTGCCTTCACCCTGGACGCCAAGAAGATCGGGCCCCTTCCCGTCACCCCCGACCACATCACCACCGGGCACTGGGCGGCGAGCGGGGTGCAGATCCCCATGGCCGGCGACTGGAAGATCGCCGTGACCGTGCGGACCTCCGACATCGACCAGGCGACCGTCTCCAAGAACGCGCAGATCGGCTGAACCGCACCATGGCTGACCAGTCCACCCCTTCCGACGTGATCACCCCCGCGGACACCGCCTCCGAAAACTCGAGGGCGGGTCTGTCCCGGCGCACCCTGCTCGGCACCGCCGGTGCCACCGGGCTCGTGCTCGGCGCCGCGGGCGGTGCCATGGGGTACGCCGCCGCGCCCGCCCAGGCCACCCCGCTGACCTCGGTCGGCGCCGGCCGCACGATGTTTCACGGGAAACATCAGCCCGGCATCACCGAGGGCCTCCAGGCGCGCGGCCATCTCGCCGCCTTCGACCTGGCTGCGGGCGCCGGCCGCAAGGAGGCCGCCGCGCTGCTGCGCCGCTGGTCGCAGACGGCCGAGCGGCTGATGGCGGGCGAACCGGCCCCGCACGACGACACGGACGTGGCGCGTGACGCCGGACCCTCCTCGCTGACGATCACCTTCGGCTTCGGCCACAGCTTCTTCGGCAGGACCGGCCTGGACAAGCAGCGCCCGGCCGCCCTCGACCCGCTGCCCGACTTCTCCTCCGACCGGCTCGACAAGGCCCGCAGCGACGGCGATCTGTGGGTGCAGATCGGCGCCGACGACGCCCTGGTCGCCTTCCACGCCCTGCGCGCGATCCAGAAGGACGCGGGCGCGGCGGCCCGTGTCCGCTGGCAGATGAACGGCTTCAACCGCGCCCCGGGCGCCACCGCCCACCCCACGACGGCCCGCAATCTGATGGGCCAGATAGACGGCACCCGCAACCCGAAGCCGACGGACTCCGACTTCGACAAGCGGATCTTCGTGCCGGCGTCCGGCTCGACCGACCCGGGCTGGATGGCGAACGGCTCCTACGTCGTCGTCCGCCGGATCCGCATGCTCCTGGACGACTGGGAGAAGCTGTCCTCCGAGGCCCAGGAGGACGTCATCGGGCGCCGCAAGTCCGACGGTGCGCCGCTGTCCGGGGGCACCGAGACGACCGAGATGGACCTGGAGAAGGCCGACGCGCAGGGCAACTTTGCCGTCCCGGTCAACGCGCACGCCCGGATCACGCGGCCCGACCAGAACGGGGGCGCGGCCATGCTGCGGCGCCCGTTCTCGTACCACGACGGTTTCGACCCCGACGGGACGCCCGACGCGGGGCTCCTGTTCGTCTGCTGGCAGGCGGACCCGCTGCGCGGCTTCGTGCCGGTGCAGCGCAAGCTCGACCGCGGTGACGCGCTGTCGCAGTTCATCCGGCACGAGGCCAGCGGGCTGTTCGCGGTGCCGGGCGGGGCGGCGCGGGGAGGGTACGTGGGCCAGCAGCTGCTGGAGGGCTGAAGCAGCCCAGGTTCACTCACGGGAGGAGGCTGTCGTGCAACACATCAGCCGCGTTTCCCCGCGGCCATTAGGGTGAGGACATGCCAGCGAGCTATGCCTATCTCGGCCCCGAGGGCACCTTCACCGAAGTCGCCCTGCGCACGCTTCCCGAGGCGGCCACCCGGGAGCTGATCCCGTACGTGTCCGTGCAGTCAGCGCTCGACGCGGTGCGCACGGGCGAGGCCGAGGCCGCGTTCGTGCCCATCGAGAACTCCGTCGAGGGCGGCATCACCACCACCCTGGACGAGCTGGTCGCCGGCGCCCCGCTGATGATCTACCGCGAGGTGCTGCTGTCGATCACCTTCGCGCTGCTGGTGCGGCCCGGCACCGCACTGTCCGACGTCAAGACGGTCACCGCGCACCCGGCCGCCCAGCCGCAGGTCCGCAACTGGCTCAAGGCCAACCTCCCGGACGCGGTCTGGGAGTCGGCCGCCTCGAACGCGGACGGTGCCCGGCTGGTCCAGGAGGGCCGGTACGACGCCGCCTTCGCGGGCGAGTTCGCCGCCGCCCGGTACGGCCTCGTCCCGCTCGAGACCGGGATCCACGACGCGGAGAACGCGCAGACCCGGTTCGTGCTGGTCGGCCGTCCCGCCCGGCCTGCGGCCCCGACCGGGGCCGACAAGACCTCCGTGGTGCTGTGGCAGCGCGACGACCACCCTGGTGGGCTGCGCGATCTGCTCGGCGAGTTCGCCACCCGCGGTATCAACCTGATGCTGCTGCAGTCCCGGCCGACCGGCGCCGGCATCGGCAACTACTGCTTCTGCATCGACGCCGAGGGCCATATCTCCGACCGCCGGATGTCGGAGGCGCTGATGGGGCTGAAGCGGATCTGTCTGCAGGTGCGCTACCTCGGCTCGTATCCGCGCGCGGGCATCGGCCCGGACGAGGTCAGGCCCACGCTGCCGGGCACCTCGGACGAGGAGTTCGTGTCGGCGGCCGACTGGGTGGCCCGCTGCCAGGACGGCCGGTTCTAGGCGGTTCCCGCGGCTGCCGCCTGCTTCCGGCTGCTTCCGACCTGTCTGCCGACTGCTTACGGCCTGTCTGTCGGCCGGTCCTACCTCCCTATCTTCGTTATCCACAGAAGTTATCCACAGGGTGGCTTCTCGACCTGGGGACAAGTCGACAGGGGGCCGCTATTCAGTCGACAAATCGCCCTGGAGGCCCCGCACGGGGCCATCGTCCCGCGAGTCACCCTTCGTCCACTCGTTTCCCATGGTTCATCTTTTGGAGCAACCCCCTTCCACCCAAAAGTGGGTGTCGACCCGGTTTGTACAGGGAATTCTTCGATCCGGGCGACGCTCACGGAATGATCAATTCCAATGTCCACAGATCTTCCACACAGCCTGTGGATAACTCATCGGGGGTGTGGATTCCTGTGGACAACTCCGCAGCCAAATCCCGCGCCGCACAAGGGATTCCAGTCAAGCCACCGCCTCGCGGGTGCCCCCTTCCAGGGAGTGAGACGATGTTTATTGACACCTTACGCAATTACGTCATAGCGGTACGTAAGCCGTAGTCCGGAATACTGGGTCGTGAGCCGGAACCGCACACCGGTAGCCTTGAGCACGTGATTGACCTTCGTCTGCTCCGTGAGGACCCCGACCGTGTGCGCGCGTCCCAGCGCGCCCGTGGAGAGGACGTCGCGCTCGTCGACTCCCTCCTCTCTGCCGACGAGCGGCGCAGGTCGTCCGGCGTCCGCTTCGACGAGCTCCGTGCCGAGCAGAAGCAGCTCGGCAAGCTGATCCCCAAGGCCTCGGCCGAGGAGAAGGCCGAGCTGCTGAAGCGTGCCGAACAGCTCAAGGCCGACGTCAAGGCAGCCGACGCCGAGCGTGACGCCGCCGACTCCGAGACCCAGGAGCTGTTGCTCCAGCTCGGCAACCTCGTCCACCCCGACGTGCCCGTCGGCGGCGAGGAGGACTTCGTCACGCTGGAGGAGCACGGCACGATCCGCGACTTCGGTGCCGAGGGCTTCGAGCCCAAGGACCACCTGGAGCTGGGTCAGCTCCTCGGCGCGATCGACGTCGAGCGTGGCGCGAAGGTCTCCGGCTCCCGTTTCTACTTCCTCACCGGTGTCGGCGCCCTGCTGGAGCTGGCCCTGGTGAACGCGGCGATCGCCCAGGCGACGGCGGCCGGCTTCACGCCGATGCTGACGCCGGCGCTGGTGCGCCCCCAGTCGATGGCGGGCACCGGCTTCCTCGGCCAGGCGGCCCAGGACGTCTACCACCTCGACAAGGACGACCTGTACCTGGTCGGCACGTCCGAGGTGCCGCTGGCCGCGTACCACATGGACGAGATCATCGACGCGGACCGCCTCCCGCTGCGTTACGCGGGCTTCTCGCCCTGCTTCCGCCGCGAGGCCGGCTCGCACGGCAAGGACACCCGGGGCATCTTCCGTGTGCACCAGTTCGACAAGGTCGAGATGTTCTCGTACGTCGCTCCCGAGGACTCGGAGAACGAGCACCGGCGTCTGCTGCAATGGGAGAAGGACTGGCTGACGTCGCTGGAGCTGCCGTTCCGCGTGATCGACGTGGCGACCGGTGACCTGGGTGCCTCGGCGGCCCGCAAGTTCGACTGCGAGGCGTGGATCCCGACCCAGGGCAAGTACCGCGAGCTGACGTCGACCTCGGACTGCACCGAGTTCCAGTCCCGCCGCCTCTCGATCCGGGTGCGTGACGGCAAGCAGGTCAAGCCGCTGGCGACGCTGAACGGCACGCTGTGCGCCGTACCGCGCACGATCGTGGCGATCCTGGAGAACCACCAGCTGGCCGACGGTTCGGTGCGCGTGCCCGAGGTGCTGCGTCCGTACCTGGGCGGCCGGGAGGTCCTGGAGCCGGTCGCCAAGTGAGCGTCGGCCTCCCCTATCGGCTGATAGCGACCGACCTCGACGGGACGCTCCTGCGTTCGGACGAGTCGGTCTCGCAGCGCACCCGTGACGCGCTCGCCGCGGTGACCGCGGCGGGCGCCGCGCACATCGTCGTCACGGGCCGTGCCGTGCCCTGGACCCGGCACATCCTCGACGACCTCGGCTACCGGGGGCTCGCGGTGTGCGGCCAGGGGGCGCAGGTGTACGACGCCGGGGAGCACCGGCTGCTGACGTCCGTGACGCTGGACCGTCAGCTGGCGGGGGTGGCCCTGGCGAAGATCGAGGCGGAGGTCGGCCCGCTGTTCCTGGCGGCGAGCCGGGACGGGCTGGACGGCGAGGTGCTGGTCGGGCCGGGGTACGCGGTGACCGGGCAGCTGCCGTCGACGCCGTTCACGGACGCGGCGGATCTCTGGTCCGCGCCGCTGAACAAGATCTACATACAGCACCCGGAGCTGTCGGACGACGAGCTGGCGGAGGCTGCCCGGCGTGCGGCGGGCGGCTTCGTCACGGTGGCCATGGCGGGCGAGGGCATCGTGGAACTGCTCCCCCTGGGCCTGTCCAAGGCGACGGGCCTTTCTCTGGCGGCCCGCCGCCTGGGCCTGAAGGCGGCGGACACGCTCGCCTTCGGCGACATGCCGAACGACATCCCGATGTTCACGTGGTCGGCGCGGGGGGTGGCGATGGCCAACGCGCACGAGTCGCTCCGCGAGGTGGCCGACGAGGTGACGTCCTCGAACGAGGAGGACGGGATCGCGGTGGTGCTGGAGCGTCTGCTGAACGGCTGACGCACGTAGCTGCGGGCAAGTCGTGCCCCCACAGTGCCTCTAGGGCCCGGGAGGACCCCCAGGCGGCACGGGTGGGCGCAGCGGCATCTCGTTGCACCAGGCTGCGCAGCCACCCGTCCGCCCTGGTTGGGAAGGCGGCCCACGCGAGAGCGACATCGCGTGCTCGAAGCGGCCGCCCCGGGCAGCTCCCCGTGAGGGGCGGCCTCGACGGTGGGGTAACTACACCGGAGTCCGCCGCGGGCTGCCCTGTCGGGAGCTGGACGTACTGTCGTGCATGGACATCGCCCCGCTCCTCTCCCAGAACGTGGCGCCGGTCTCGGTCCGTCCGGCGTCGTGGACACAACCACTGTGCCCGTACGGCGAGTTGGACGCCACCGAATTTCCGTGTCCTACCGCCGCCACCTGCGCCGACGCACCTTGCTGAAGAACCAGCCCGCGGGCGGCTCGTCGGAGCGCCACGGCTGCGGCTCCGGTTCCTCCGCGCGCCAGCGGGCCGCGAGCATACGGGCACGGGCCGACGGCTCCGACGTCTCCGCGGAACGTATGAAGTCCTCGTCGAGGACTGCCCCGTCCCACTCGTCGCGCGACGCTTCGTCGGCCATGCCCGTACCTCCTGCCTGTGCATCCCCTTGATTCAGTGTGCCCGGACGGGCGTCAAGCCCTTGTCAGGACCGGGACCTGTCACTCCTCGCCGGCCAGGGTCAGCGAGCGCAGCTTCTGTCCCGCGTACCAGGTGGCCAGCACCGTGACCGCGACCAGCAGCACCGTCGCCGTCGTCAGCCCGACGTCGGACGTCACCAGGTCACCCCCCGCGACCTTGTGCGCCACCGCCAGCGACCACTGCTGGACGCTCAGCGTGCGCGCGCCGGGCACCAGGGAGCCGAACAGTGCCTCCCAGACCAGGGCGTAGACGAGTCCGAAGACCACCGCGTGCCGCGACACCGTGCCGAGGAGCAGGAAGAGTGCGGCATACGCGATCGACGCGACCAGTGACGCCACCGTGTACGCCACGGCGATCTGCTGGCCGTTGCCGTTCAGGATCAGGCCCGCGATCAGCGTCGGCACGGCCGAGAACACCATGGTCACCGCGATGGCCACGATCAGTTTGGTGAAGATGATCGTCGGTCGCTTCAGCGGCTTGGACAGCAGGTACACCACGGAGCCGTCGTCGATCTCCGGGCCGATCGCGCCCGTCCCGGCGATGACGCCGATGATCGGCACCATCGTGGCGAGCGCGAGCCCGCCGAGCAGGTCGGACGCCGTCTGGTCGTCGGCCCCGGCGAGGCCGCGCACCACCACGGAGATGGCGATCAGCAACAGGGGCAGCGCGCCCAGGATGAGTGCCCGGCGCCGGCCGAGCAGGGACCGGTAGGTGAGTCGGGCGACTGTGGGGTCGTACATCTTCGGCCTCCTACGCCGCGACCAGGTAAGAGAAGACGGACTCGAGGGACTCGTCGGACGGCGAGACCGTGTGCAGCCGGATGCCCTGGTCCCGGGCGACGCGCGGCAGCAGGGCCGTGAAGCGGCCGAAGTCGACGGCCTGGACGCGCAGCGCGCCCTCCGTGAGGTCGACCTCGATGCCGGACGTGGACGGGTCGGCGATCAGCGCGGCCGCGAGGGCGCGGTCGTCGCTGGAGCGCACCAGGTAGCGGTGCGGCCGGTCGGTCATCAGGCGGCGGATCTTCCGGAAGTCGCCGCTGGCCGCGTGCCGTCCGGCGACGACGACCTCGATGTGCCAGGCGAGCTGTTCGACCTCTTCGAGGATGTGGGAGGAGAACAGCACGGTGCGGCCCTCGTCGCCCATGCGCCGCAGCAGCTCCATGAGTTGCATGCGCTGGCGCGGGTCCATGCCGTTGAACGGCTCGTCGAGCAGGAGCAGCGACGGGTCGTGGACGAGCGCGCTCGCCATCTTCACGCGCTGGCGCATGCCCTTGGAGTAGGTCGAGATCTTGCGGTCCTGCGCGTACTCCATCTCGACCGTGGCGAGGGCGCGCTGGGCCGCCTTGGCGCCCAGCCCGTGCAACTCGGCGTTGGCGACGACGAATTCGCGTCCGGTGAGGAAGTCGTACATCGCCTCGCGTTCGGGGACGATGCCGATGTGCCGGTAGATGGCCTCGTTGCGCCACACCTGCTGTCCGTCGAGGGTGACGGTGCCGGTGGAGGGGGCGAGGAAGCCGCCCATCATGTTGATGAGGGTGGATTTTCCGGCGCCGTTGGGGCCGAGCAGGCCCGTGACGCCGGGGCCGATGGTCATGGTGATGTCGTTGACGGCGACCACGTTGCCGAACCAGCGGGAGACGTGGTCGATGGAGAGCGTGGTCACAGTCCGACCTTCCGGTAGCGGCGCAGCAGGAGGCCGTAGGCGGCGGCGATGAGGCCGAGGACGACGAGGACGTACACCACGCCCTCCGCGTACGAGGGGCCGATCCCGCCGGGGTAGGCGGAGGTGGCGCCCAGGAACGCGGACTGCACGCCGTCGATGAGGGTGATCGGCGAGAACAGGCCGATCCAGGGGACCGCGCTGCCGCTGCCCTGGGCGTCGGCGATGGCCTGGAGGGTGGAGACGGCGCCGTAGGAGATGGTCAGGACGGCGATCACGGCGGCGATACCGAAGCCGCGGCGCGGGGTGACGGCGGCGATGACCAGGCCGATCCCGGCGAACAGCAGGGACAGGAGTGCCACGGAGACCAGTCCCTGCGCGAATCCCTCGGTCTGGTCGCCGAAGTCGAGCTTGGCCAGCAGCGCGCCGACGTAGAGCACGAGCAGCGGGGCCGCGGTCAGGATGAACAGGGCCGAGGCCAGCGCCGCGAACTTGGCGCGGACGTAGTCGGCGGACTCGATCGGCCGCGAGAAGTACAGCGGTACGGTCTTGAAGCGCAGGTCGCGCGAGACGGACTGGGGTGCCTGCGAGGCGACGTACAGGCTGATGACGGCCTGCATGATGATCGCGTAGCGCGTGTAGTCGACGGGCAGGTCCTTCGCCTTGGTGGCGACCGCGACGGCCACCATGATCGCCGCGGGCACGCACATCACGACGAACAGCAGCATCGGCAGCACCTTGGACTTGACCGAGCGGCCGAGGCCGTAGGCGCCGCGCAAGGACTGCGAGTAGAGGGAGCGGGTGGCGTAGGAGCGGCCGAGGCGGGGGCCGTCGTACGTGCGGTAGCCGATGTTGTGGATGCGGGTCTGGTCACCCGCCGGTGTCGCCAGGGGCTGCTCAGCTGCCATGGCCGACCGCCTCCTTCCGCTGCTCGTCGCGCTCCGTGTCGTTCTTGAAGACCTCGGAGATGTGGTGCCTGCGCTGCTCCATGCGCACCAGGCCGAGGCCGAGGTCGGCGACGACGTCGCGCACGAGGTCGTACGTCTCCTCGCCGGACGCGGTGAGCAGCAGGATGTGTCCGGCGCCGGGCAGGCCCGCGCCCTCGTCGTGGAGCTCCACCCCGCGCGCGTGCAGCGCGTCGCGCAACGCGCGCGTGCCGTCGGGGTGCTCGTCCGTGTCGGTGACCTCGATCGCGAGCGTGGTCGTGGTCTGCGTGAAGTCGGTGGTGGAGCTGGAGCGCAGGAGCTTGCCGCCGTCGATCACGACGACGTGGTCGCAGGTGCGCTCGAGTTCGCCCAGCAGATGGGAGGTGACCAGGACCGAGATGCCGAAGTCGGTGTGGATGCGGCGGATCAGGCCGAGCATGTCGTCCCGGCCGACCGGGTCGAGACCGTTGGTCGGCTCGTCCAGGAAGACCAGCTGGGGGTCGTGGACGAGGGCCTGCGCGAGTTTCACGCGCTGCTTCATGCCGGTCGAGTAGCCGCCGATGGGGCGGTACCGCTCCTCGTACAGGCCGACGTGGCGCAGCGTGTCCGCGGTGCGCTCGCGGGCGGCGGCCGGCGGGAGGCCGGACATCCGGGCCATGTGGACGACGAACTCGGTGGCCGAGACGTCGGGCGGGAGGCAGTCGTGCTCGGGCATGTAGCCCACGCGCTCCCGGATGGCGGCGCCCTTGGTGGCGACGTCGAGGCCGAGCACCTCGGCGCGGCCCTCGGAGGCGGGGGACAGACCCAGCAGGATCTTGATCAGTGTGGACTTGCCGGCTCCATTGGCACCCACGAGCCCCGTCACACCGGGTCCCACGTCCACGGAGAGCCGGTCAAGCGCGGTCACCCGGGGGAACCGCTTGCTCAGGCTTTCGGTCGCGATCACAGTCACATCCTCGACCGTAGTGATGTGCGCCACGGGGGTCGTCAGACCGGAGAGCTGTCTTCGGGTCCGACTCGAGTCGTACGGGTCCCTACGGGATGCCCTGCCTGAGGGCTACGAGACGTGATCCACAGCTCCCCGCGCACCCTATTGACGCTTTCTCTAACAAGTGCCAGATTCGGCGAAGTCAAGTTACGAGCACGTACGGCAACCGTGGGACGAGGTGCCATGACGACGGCAGTGACGCGCGAACTCCCTGCCGGCCTGGGGGGATTCAGGCGGGTGCAGCGCCTCGCCTACGAGTGTGCGGAGGCGGTGGCGGCCCGGCTCGAACCGGGAGTGACCGAACGTGAGGCCGCGCGGATGCAGCGGGAGTGGCTGCGCGAGCGGGGAGTGCGGGACTGGTTCCATCTGCCGTTCGCCTGGTTCGGCGACCGTACGGCGTTCGTGAACTTCCGGATCCCGCTGCAGTTCTTCCCCACGAACCGCCTCCTGGAGCCGGGGATGCCGTTCATCCTCGACATGGCCCCGGTGTTCGAGGGGTACACGGCCGACATCGGCTATTCGGGCTCCCTCGGTGTCAACCCGGTGCAGGACCGGCTCATGGCCGACCTGGAGGCGCACCGCGAGCTGATCCTGCGCGAGGTGCGCGAGCGGCGCCCACTGCGCGAGATCTACGAGGACGTGGACCGCCTCATGGTCCGCCAGGGCTATGCCAACCGGCACCGCGCCTACCCCTTCGGCGTGATCGCGCACAAGGTCGACCGGGTCACGCAGCGCCGGTTCTCGCCGCACGTCTTCGGGTTCGGGGCGCGGTCCCTGAAGGGCCTCGCGAGCGACGCGCTGCACGGCCACCGCGAGGGCTGGTCGCCCCTGTGGTCGCCGTACCGCTTCTCCGACCATCCGCCGCAGCCGGGCCTGTGGGCGGCGGAACCGCATCTCGGATTCCGCGGTACGGGCGCGAAGTTCGAGGAGATCCTGGTGGTCACCGACTCCCGGGACCCCGAGCAGAGCGCCTTCTGGCTGGACGACGATCTGCCGCACGTGCGGCGCTGGGCGGAGGACAAGTGACGAGTCTGACGACGCTGAAGGGCGCACAGGAGCGCGTGGTGCGCACGGGCGGGGTCGAGCTGTGCGTGGCGGAGCTGGGGGACCCGGGCCGGCCGACGGTCGTGCTGGTGCACGGCTATCCGGACAGCAAGGAGGTGTGGTCCGAGGTCGCGGTCCGGCTCGCCGACCGCTTCCACGTCGTGCTGTACGACGTCCGGGGCCATGGCCGTTCGACCGCGCCGAAGCCGCTGCGCGGGGGCTTCACGCTGGCCAAGCTCACGGACGACTTCCTGGCGGTCGTGGACGCGGTCAGCCCGGACCGGCCGGTCCATCTCGTGGGCCACGACTGGGGATCGGTGCAGTCGTGGGAGTTCGTCACGGTCGGCCGCACCGAGGGCCGTATCGCCTCCTTCACCTCGATGTCGGGCCCGTCCCTGGATCATTTCGGGCACTGGATCAACGCGCGCGTGAAGCGTCCCACCCCCCGCCGGGTCGGCCAACTCCTCGGCCAGGGCGCCAAGTCCTGGTACGTCTACCTGCTGCACACCCCGGCGCTGCCGGAACTCGCCTGGCGCGGCCCGCTCGGCAAGCGCTGGCCGAGGATCCTGGAACGGATCGAGCAGGTCCCCGGCGACGGCTACCCGACCCCGTCCCTGCGCTCGGACGCGGCCAACGGCGCCTGGCTGTACCGGGACAACGTCCGCGCACGCCTGCTCAGGCCGCGCCAGGACGCGTACGCGCACGCGCCCGTGCAGCTGATCACGCCCCTCGGGGACGCGTTCCTGTCGGAGCGGCTGTACGACGATCTGGAGACGTGGGCCCCGCAGTTGACCCGCCGCACGCTCCCGGCGAAGCACTGGATCCCGCGTACGCGCCCTGACCAAGTCGCGGCGTGGATCGCGGAGTTCGTGACGGGCGTCGAGGGCGGACGCCCGGAGCCGGCGCGGGCGACCGGCCACCACGCGGACCGCTTCGGCGGACAGCTCGTGCTGGTCACCGGCGCGGGCAGCGGCATCGGACGGGCGACGGCGTTCGCGTTCGCGGAGGCGGGCGCGCGGGTGGTGGCGGTCGACAGGGACGCCGAATCCGCCAGCCGCACAGCGGAGTTGTCCCGCCTGCTCGGCGCCCCCTCGGCCTGGGCGGAGATCGTCGACGTCTCCGACGAGCAGGCGATGGAGAAACTCGCCGAGAAGGTCGCGGCCGAGTACGGGGTGGTGGACGTACTGGTGAACAACGCCGGCATCGGTTTGTCCGGTTCGTTCTTCGCCACGACGCCGGACGACTGGCGCAAGGTGCTGGACGTCAACTTGTGGGGTGTGATCCATGGTTGCCGTCTGTTCGGCAAGCAGATGGCCGAGCGCGGCCAGGGCGGCCACATCGTGAACGTGGCGTCGGCGGCGGCTTACCAGCCGTCCCGCGCGCTGCCGGCCTACGGCACCTCCAAGGCGGCGGTCCTGATGCTCAGCGAGTGCCTGCGCGCCGAACTCGCCGACCGGGGAATCGGGGTGAGCGCGATCTGCCCCGGCTTCGTCAACACGAACATCACCTCGACGGCACGCTTCACGGGAGTGGACGCGGAGGAGGAACGCCGCCGCCGGAAGAGCACCGCCCGCCTGTACGGGAAGCGCAACTACCCGCCGGAGAAGGTGGCTCAGGCGATCATGGAGGCGGTGGTCCGGAACGAGGCGGTGACGCCGGTGACACCGGAGGCGCGAGGTGCGTATCTCATGTCCCGTTACGCACCTGGGGCATTGCGACGGCTGGCACGGGTCGAGCCACGCATCTGATCGGGAAGGCGGGCGGCGGCGCGCCGAGTTGCGCCACCTCATCCGAACTGCCGTGATACACAGACGTCTTGTCCTTCCCGACGTCAAGCCACGCCGATGTCAACGATCTTGACGAAGAGGCGTAAATCGCCCACGAGTTGTCCACAGCTTCATCAATTTCCCTGTGGATAACATGACTTGGCTGTGGACCAAACATCGGGGCGAAAAATATCTGCGTGATCCGCGTCTCTCGCGGCACGCTGGTGGAGTGAACACGAAAGACACGAGTGGGATGGACGAGAGACGCACCGTGAAGGTGTCGAAGTACCTCTCGAAGCACCTGCGTCACCAGCCGGAACGGATCGGTCTCACGCTCGACGAGGCCGGCTGGGTCGAGATCGACACGCTGATCGCCGCGGCCGCCGCGCACGGGTTCCGGTTCACCCGTGAGGAACTGGACCATGTGGTGGCCGCCAACGACAAGAAGCGCTTCGCGATCGAGGGCACCCGGATCCGCGCCAGCCAGGGCCACAGCATCGAGGTCGACCTGGGTCTGCCGCCGGCGACCCCGCCGCCGTACCTCTACCACGGGACGGTCGCCCGCAGCCTGGACGCGATCCGCGCCGAGGGCCTCAGGACCATGAACAGGCAGGACGTACATCTTTCGGCCGACCGCGAGACAGCGACCCGAGTCGGCGCCCGCCGGGGGCGCCCGGTGGTGCTGTCGGTCGACGCGGCAGCGATGCACCGCGACGGCCATGTCTTCCACGTCAGCGCGAACGGGGTCTGGCTGACGAAGTCGGTACCGCCGCGCTATCTGCGCTTTCCCGCGGCGCACTGAGGACGGCCCGCGCGCTCACCCCAGCTGGGCGGTGGCGTCCGAGGCGATCTTCTCGAAGACCTTCTCGTCGGCGGCGAAGTCCGAGTCGGGAATCGGCCAGTGAACGACGATCTCGGTGAAGCCCAGCTCCCGATGGCGCCCGGCGAAGTCGACGAAGGCGTCCAGGGACTCCAGCGGGCGGCCGCGATCAGGGGTGAACCCGGTGAGCAGGATCTTGTCCATCCCGGCCGCGTCGCGCCCGATCTCGGCACATGCGTCGGCCAGCTTCTCCGCCTGCCCGCGGATGGCCTGGACCGACTGCTCGGGAGTGCCGTTCTCGTACAGCCCGGGGTCGCCGGTGGTCACCCAGGCCTGCCCGTACCGGGCGGCGAGCCTCAGCCCGCGCGGGCCGGTGGCGGCGACGGCGAAGGGCAGCCGGGGGCGCTGCACACAGCCGGGGATGTTGCGGGCCTCGTGCGCCGAGTAGAAGTCACCCTCGTACGACACCGAGTCCTCCGTGAGGAGCCGGTCGAGCAGCGGCACGAACTCGGCCAGCCTGTCGGCACGCTCACGCGGCGTCCACGGCTCCTGCCCGAGCGCGGTGGCGTCGAAGCCGGTGCCGCCGGCGCCGATACCGAGGGTGATCCGCCCGCCGGAGATGTCGTCCAGGGAGATCAGCTCCTTGGCCAGGGTCACCGGGTGCCGGAAATTGGGCGACGTGACGAGGGTGCCCAAGCGCATCCGCTCGGTGATGCTCGCGGCGGCGGTCAGGGTGGGGACCGCGCCGAACCACGGGCCGTCCCGGAACGAACGCCACGACAGGTGGTCGTACGTGTACCCGCTGTAGAACCCGAGCTCCTCCGCCCGCCGCCACGTGTCACGGGCCCCTTCGTGCCAGCGACGGTACGGCAGGATCACGGTGCTCAGGCGCAGACTCATGCCTCAGAGCCTACGGCGACGCTCGACGGGTCCGGGAATCCACAACCTCGGGGCAAACTGGTGGCCAGGAGAACCTGGCCGCGTCCCGGCACTCACCTCGTGAGTCATCTCTGTCTCATATGTGCGGACTTTCGCACGCCCGTGCGGGCATATGCGCGAGAATGACGCGGTGACCTCAGCGACCCGACAGCCCGAGACCCCGGCCTCCCCTCAGTTCTCGACCGTGCCCGAGCAGGGCGGCGCGCCCCTTGTGCCGCCGCGGCTGATCGCCACCGACCTCGACGGCACCCTGTTGCGGGACGACAAGTCGGTCTCGCCGCGGACGGTCGCCGCGCTGGCCGCCGCCGAGGAGGCGGGCATCGAGGTCTTCTTCGTCACCGGGCGGCCTGCCCGCTGGATGGACGTCGTCAGTGACCATGTCCACGGGCACGGTCTGGCGATCTGCGGCAACGGCGCCGCGGTGGTCGACCTGCACGGCGGCCCCGGCGCCCACCGGTTCGTGAAGGTGCGCGAACTGGCCCGGGAGAACGCCCTGGACGCGGTACGGCTGCTGCGCGAGGCTGCGCCGGGCACGGTGTTCGCGGTGGAGCAGACGTACGGCTTCTACCAGGAACCGGCCTATCCCGATCTGCACATGGAGCGCCCCGACCACCGCGCGCCCGCCGAGGAACTGCTCGCCGACGGCGGCCCGGGCACCGGCGAGCCGGTCCTCAAGATCCTTGCCTACCACCCCGACCTCGACCCCGACGCCTTCCTCAAGATCGCCCGCCTCGCCGTCACCGAGCGCGCCACCGTCACCCGCTCCAGCCCAAGCGCCCTGCTCGAACTCAGCGGCCCCGGTGTCTCCAAGGCCAGCACGCTCGCCCTGTGCTGCGCCGAGCGCGGCATCTCCCGCGAGGAGGTCGTGGCCTTCGGCGACATGCCCAACGACGTCGAGATGCTCACCTGGGCAGGTCGGTCGTACGCCATGGGCAACGCCCATCCGGAGGTGGTCGCGGTGGCCTCCGGGCAGACGGTCGCCAACAACGAGGACGGGGTGGCCGTGGTCATCGAACGGATGCTTCAGGGGCGGGTCTGACAACCCTTCAGCGCACTTTCACCCCGTGCCGGGCAAGCCACGGCACGGGGTTCGTGACCGAGTCGATCTCCGGTGTGCGGCGTACCTCGAAGTGCAGATGCGGGCCCGTCGAGTTGCCCGTGGTGCCGGACTGGGCGATCCAGCGGCCCGTGGGTACCTTGTCCCCCGCCTCCACGGCCACGGCCGCCAGGTGGGCATACTGCGTGTAGACACCGGCGGAGTGCCGGATCACGATCTCCATGCCGAAGGCGCCCCCGCAGGACACCTTCACCACCCGGCCGGCACCGACCGCCCGCACCGGCGTCCCGATCGGCACCGCGAAGTCCTGCCCGGTGTGCCGGTGCGCCCACCGTGAACCGCCCCTGCCGAACCCCGCGGACAACTCGTAGCGCTCCACCGGCGCCACCCAAGCCCGCCTGGTGCGCGTCCGGGGCTGGTTCAGACGTACGGCGCCACCACAGCGGCCCGCCGCGGCCTGGACGTCGGCCCGGCCCTGCAACTCCGCACGCGCCTCCTCGAGTTTCCGCTCGATGTCCTTCTTCAGGCCGGTGAGCCGAGCTGTCTGCTTCTCCGCCGCCTGCCTGGCCGCCTCGGCCTTCGCCTCGCCCGCGGCCAGTCGTGCCTCGGCCCGGCGGCTTCTGCCGATCGCGTGGCTCACCGCGAGATCCGTCTGCGAGAAGACGCGCTGACCACGCATCAGCTCGTCCGGGCCGTCCGCGAGGAGGAGTTGCGCGGTCAGCGGGAGCCCACCGCCCGTGCGGTACTGGGCGCGGGCGATCCGGCCCAGGTCGGCGTGGAGTACGGCGACCTGTCCGCGCTCGCGGTGCAGGAGCCGCTCGGCGCGCCGTGCCACGGCCCGCTGCGCCACGGCCTCGCGGCGCCCCGCCTCGTACTGCCGCGTCGCCACGGCGGCCTCCCGGTACAGCCGCGCCACCTGGGCACTGACACCGGCTTCCGAGCCGGGGCCGGCCGCCTGCGTGTCGGGCCGCGCCGCGAGAACGGCGAGCGCGCACAGCAGCAGCGGGACGACCGGCGGACGGCGGCGGGACGTACGCATGCGAGCGATCGTGGCCCTCCCGCCCCTCGGGGTCACGTCCGACTCGCGCGCCGGGGCGCCTGTTGCCGCGGACGGGTCAGGCAGGCTGGGCCCGGTGGCCCAGTTTGGGCACGGGCCGCGCCACCGTCATGCGGACGGACCGGTGAGGCGGCGGCCGAGAGTTGAGTACGACGCCTGCCGCACCGCCCTCGCGCGGACGGCTGGTGGTTCAGTACGGCACCTCCCACACCACCGACGCCCCCGTCGTCCTCCCCGAGGCCTGGCCCGTGGCGGCTGCCGCCGCCCAGGGACTCGGCGTTTGTGTGCGGATCTCCTGGTTGTCGAACCCTCCCGCCGGGAGAAGTCGGCCGGAGCTCGCCGCCACCGGGTCCCCGCCGCCCTGCCCCTACCGGGCTCCCACCAGCAGCTCCGCCTGTGCCTCCCGCTCTGCCATCGCGCGCAACGGCCCGTCCACGGCGGCCAGCTCGGCGTACGGGCCGCGCTGCACCACCCGGCCCTCGTCCAGCACGATCACCTCGTCCACCGCGTCGAGCCCGGCCAGCCGGTGGGTGATGAGCAGGGTCGTACGGCCCCGGGTCGCGGCCAGCAGATCGGCGGTGAGCGCGTCGGCCGTGGGCAGGTCCAGATGCTCCGCGGGCTCGTCGAGCACGAGGACCGGGAAGTCCGCGAGCAGTGCGCGGGCCAGCGCCAGCCGCTGCCGCTGGCCGCCGGACAGCCGTGCTCCATGCTCGCCCACGAGTGTGTCGAGTCCGTCGGGCAGCGAGTCCGCCCACTCGAGCAGCCGGGCCCGCACCAGCGCGTCCCGAAGCTCCGCCTCGGTGGCGTCCTTCTTCGCGAGGAGCAGGTTCTCGCGCACCGAGCTGTCGAAGAGGTGCGCGTCCTGGGCGCACAACCCGACCAGGCGCCGTACGTCGTCCCCGTCGAGCGAGTACGCGTCGACACCGGCCAGCGTGCAGGAGCCGGCCGCCGGGTCGAGGAAGCGCAGCAGCACTTGGGCGAGGGTCGTCTTGCCGGAGCCGGACGGCCCGACCACCGCGATGCGGCGGCCCTGTTCGAGGGTCAGGTCGAGGCCGACGAGCGCGTCCCGGTGCTGACCGGCGTGCCGGGCGGTCAGCCCCTTCACGACGAGCGGGAACGGCGACGCGGGCGCCTGCCGGGGCCGCTCCGGTTCCCGTACGGGCGCGGGGGCGTCCAGGACCTCGTACACCCGCTCGGCACTCCTGCGCACCCGCTGCCGGTACCGCACGGCGATCGGCAGCCCCAGTACGGCCTCGAAGGCGGCGAGCGGGGTGAGGACGACCACGGCCGTCGCCACTCCGCTCAGCCGTCCCGCGTCGACCGCCTGGGCGCCGAGCAGCGCCGCGGCCGCGACGGTCAGGCCGGAGACCAGCGCGGTGAGGCCGTCGCCGAGCGCGGTGGCCGTGGCGGCGCGCGAGGCGATCCGGGTGAGTGTGCCGTCGGCCCGGCGGGCCTCGTCCGTGCGGGCAGGCAGCGCTCCGGCGACCGTCAGTTCGGCGGTGCCGGTGAGCAGGTCGGTGACCCGCGTCGCGAGCACCCCGCGGGCGGGCGCCAGGCGCCGCTCGGCACGGCGCGCCACGGCCGCGGTCAGCAGGGGTACGCCGACTCCGGCCATGAGGAGCCCGGCCGCGAGCGCGGCACCGGCCTCGGGCAGCAGCCATGTCGTGAACGCCACGGACGCGGCGGAGACGACGACCGCGACGCCGGCGGGCAGCAGCCAGCGCAGCCAGTAGTCCTGCATGGCGTCCACGTCGGCGACGAGCCGGGAGAGCAGATCGCCCCGGCGAGCCGTACGCAGCCCGGCGGGTGCCAGCCGCTCCAGCCGCCGGAACACGGCGACCCGGGTGTCGGCCAGCATCCGGAGCACCGCGTCGTGCGACACCAGCCGCTCCGCGTACCGGAACACGGCCCGCCCGATCCCGAAGGCCCGCGTCGCCGTCACGGCCACCATCAGATACAGCACCGGCGGCTGCTGCGAGGCCCGCGAGATGAGCCACCCCGAAGTCGCCATCAGCCCGACGGCACTGCCGAGCGCCAGGCTCCCCAGCAGCAGGGCGAGGGCGAGCCGGCCGCGCCGGGGGCCGGACAGGGCACGGACCCGGGTGAGGACCCGGCCTCGGGAACCAGTGGGGGCGGTCTCGGGCCGGGTCTCGGTGGCCGTCTCCTCGAGGGAGCGGGTCTCCCGGGAGCCGACAGCCGCGACCGGGGACGACGACGCCGCCGTGCCGGGCGCCTCGGCGTTTTCGAGCCGCACCACCCGGTCCGCCACGTCCAGCAGCGCGGGCCGGTGGACGACGAGCAGCACGGTACGGCCCGCCGCCAATCGCCGTACCGCTTTTACGACCTCGGCCTCGGTCGCACCGTCCAGTGCGGCCGTCGGCTCGTCGAGCAGCAGCAGGGGCCGGTCCGCGAGGAACGCGCGGGCCAGCGCGAGCCGCTGCCGCTGGCCCGCGGACAGCCCGGCCCCGTCCTCACCGAGCACGGTTCCTGCGCCGTCGGGCAGCGCGTCCACGAACTCCAGCGCCCCCGCGTCACGCAGTGCCCGCCGTACGGCGTCGTCGTCCGCGTCGGGACGCGCCAGCCGTACGTTCTCGGTGATCGTGCCGGCGTACAGATGGGGCCGCTGCGGCACCCAGGCGATCTGCGACCGCCACTGCTCGAGGTCGATGTCGGCGAGGTCCGCGCCGCCGATCCGCACCTGGCCCGCCGTGGGCCGGACGAACCCCAGCAGGACGCTCAGCAGCGTCGACTTGCCCGCGCCGCTCGGCCCGACGAGGGCGACAGTCTCGCCCGGTTCGACGGTGAAGGACACGTCCGTCACCGCGTCCGAGGAGCGGCCGGGGTAGCGGACCGCGACCCCTTCGAAGGCCAGCGCGCCCGAGGGGACGGGAGCGGTCCCGGACTCTGGGAGTGGTGTCTCCAGGACGGTGAAGATCTCCTCGGCCGCCGCGAGCCCCTCCGCCGCCGCGTGGAACTGCGCGCCCACCTGGCGCAGCGGCAGATACGCCTCTGGCGCCAGCACGAGGATGACGAGCCCGATGTACAGATCCATGTCGCCGTGCACGAGCCGCATGCCGATCGTCACGGCGACGAGCGCGACCGAGAGCGTCGCGAGCAGTTCCAGCGCGAAGGAGGACAGGAAGGCGATCCGCAGGGTCTGCATGGTCGCCTGCCGGTACTCGCCGGTGATGCGCCGGATGGAGTCGGCCTGGGCCTTGGCGCGCCCGAACACCTTCAGCGTGGGCAGCCCCGCGACCACGTCCAGGAAGTGGCCGGACAGTCGCGACAGCAGCCGCCACTGACGCTCCGTCCGGGACTGGGTCGCCCAGCCGATGAGGACCATGAAGAGCGGGATGAGGGGCAGCGTGCCGACGATGATCGCCGCCGACACCCAGTCCTCGGTGACGATCCGCGCCAGCACCGCCACGGGCACGACCACCGCGAGCCCCAACTGCGGCAGATAGCGCGAGAAGTAGTCGTCGAGGGCGTCGACGCCCCGCGTGGCGAGCGTGACCAGCGAACCGGTGCGCTGCTCGCTCAGCCACCCCGGTCCGAGCGCGGCGGCCCGGTCCAGGAGCCGTCCGCGCAGCTCCGACTTCACCGCCGCGCTCGCCTGGTGGGCGGCGAGTTCGGTCAGCCAGGAAACGAGCGCCCGCCCGACCGCGACGGCCACCAACAACAGCAGGGGAGTGCGGAGTTCGGCAACCGGCATGTGGTGCTGGAAGGCGCCGACGACCACCTCTGCGATGAGCATGGCCTGAGCGATGACCAGGCCGGCCCCGACGGCTCCCAGCCCGACGACGGCCACCAGGAAGAAGCGGGTGGCACGGGCGTAACGCAGCAGACGCGGATCGATCGGTTTCACGTGAAACATGCCCTTCGGTCACAGGCTGGTGTTTCACGTGAAACATGGCGTGTCATGTGAAACACCCTCCCACCGGACTCAGTGCGCGGCTCCGGCAGCGGCGTCGGCGCCGATGTGCTGCGTCCCGATCCGCTTGCGGAACACCCAGTAGGTCCAGCTCTGGTAGAGCAGCACGATCGGCGTCGCGATCGCCGCACACCAGGTCATGATCTTCAGCGTGTACGGGCTCGACGAGGCGTTGGTGACGGTCAGACTCCAGTCCTCGTTGAGCGTGGACGGCATCACGTCCGGGAACAGCGACAGGAAGAGCATGGCCACGGCCGCCACGATGGTGACGCCCGACAGCGCGAACGACCATCCCTCGCGCCCGGCCTGGTTCGCGACGAGAGCCGCGACCAGCGCGACCACCGCCACGACCAGGGCGACCAGACTCTTGCCGTCACCGGTGTCGACCTGCGTCCACAGCAGGAAGACCAGGGCCAGGACCGCCGTGACGAGACCGATCCGCAGCGCCAGCTTCCGTGCCCGCTCCCGGATCTCCCCGACGGTCTTGAGTGCGGTGAACACCGCACCGTGGAAGGTGAACAGCGTCAGCGTCACCAGTCCGCCGAGCAGGGCGTACGGGTTGAGCAGGTCCCAGAAGCTGCCGACGTACTCGAAGTGCTGGTCGATCTTCACGCCCCGCACGATGTTGCCGAAGGCCACACCCCACAGGAACGCGGGGATCAGCGAGGTCCAGAAGATCGCCGTCTCCCAGTTGCGCTGCCATGACTCCTCCGGCCGCTTGGCCCGGAACTCGAAGGCGACACCACGGATGATCAGGCAGATCAGGATGATCAGCAGCGGCAGATAGAACCCCGAGAAGAGCGTGGCGTACCACTCGGGGAAGGCGGCGAAGGTCGAGCCGCCCGCCGTGAGCAGCCACACCTCGTTGCCGTCCCAGACGGGCCCGATGGTGTTGATCAGTACCCGCCGCTCGGGCCGGTCGCGCGCCAGCAGCTTGGTGAGGATGCCGACCCCGAAGTCGAAGCCCTCCAGGAAGAAATAGCCGGTCCACAGGACGGCGATCAGGACGAACCAGACGTCGTGAAGTTGCATGGTGTGAACTCCCTCGGCCTAGTACGAGAAGGCCATCGGCTTGTCGGCGTCCTTGATGTCGCCGCCGATCTTCGTGGGCGGGTTGAGGTCGGCCTCGGTGAGCTCGGGCGGGCCGGCCTTGACGTACTTCACCAGCAGCTTGACCTCGACGACGGCGAGGACGGCGTACAGCGCGGTGAAGACGATCATCGAGGTGAGGACCTCGCCCTGGGAGACGCCGGGGGAGACCGCGTGCCGGGTCTGCAGGACGCCGTAGACCGCCCAGGGCTGGCGGCCCATCTCGGTGAAGATCCAGCCCCAGGAGTTGGAGATCAGCGGGAAGGCAAGGGTCCAGATCGCGACGAGCCAGTAGAGCCTGCCGAGCTTCGGGCTGAGCGCCTTGTTCCTGAAGAGGACCAGATGCGGCACCTCGTCCTCACCCACCCGCAGATGCTGCGGCAGCAAGAACTTCTTGCGGGTCAGCCAGAGTCCGACGATGCCTATGGCGAAGGACGCCATGCCGAAGCCGATCATCCAGCGGAAGGCCCAGAAGGTGACGGGGATGATCGGCCGGTAGTCGCCCGGACCGTACTTCTCCTGCTCGGCCTTGTTGGTGTCGTTGATGCCGGGGACGTGCGAGTTGAAGTTGTCGTCGGCGAGGAAGGACAGTACTCCGGGGATCGACAGCTCGACGCTGTTGTGCCCCTTGCTCACGTCGCCGTACGCGAAGACCGAGAACGGCGCCGAGTCCTCGCCGTCCCACAGCGCCTCGGCGGCGGCCATCTTCATCGGCTGCTGCTTGAACATGACCTTGCCGAGGGTGTCGCCGCTGACCGCGGTGAGCAGTCCGGCGATGACCACGGTGACCAGGCCCAGTCGCAGTGAGGTCTTCATCACGGAGACGTGCTTCTTGCGGAACAGATGGAAGGCCGCGATGCCCACCATGAAGGCGCCGCCGGTCAGGAAGGACGCCGACAGGGTGTGGAACGCCTGGGCGAGAGCGGTGTTCTGGGTCAGCACATGCCAGAAGTCGGTGAGTTCGGCCCGGCCCCTGGCCCCGTTTATCCGGTAGCCGACGGGGTGCTGCATCCACGAGTTGGCCGCGAGGATGAAGTAAGCCGACAGGAACGTGCCGATCGCGACCAGCCAGATGCAGGCGAGGTGAAGCCTCTTCGGCAGCTTGTCCCAGCCGAAGATCCACAGGCCGATGAAGGTCGACTCGAAGAAGAAGGCGACCAGTGCCTCGAAGGCGAGCGGAGCGCCGAAGATGTCACCGACGAAGCGCGAGTAGTCGGACCAGTTCATGCCGAACTGGAACTCCTGCACGATGCCGGTGGCGACGCCCATCGCGATGTTGATCAGGAAGAGCTTTCCCCAGAACTTCGTCGCTCTGAGGTACTTCTCCTTTTCCGTGCGTACCCATGCGGTCTGCAGGCCGGCCGTGAGGGCGGCGAGGGAGATCGTCAGCGGGACGAACAGGAAGTGGTAGACGGTGGTGATGCCGAACTGCCAACGCGCCAGTGTCTCCGGCGCCAAAGCCAAATCCACGTCGTCAGTCTCCTTACATCGCCGTGGTACTGCGGCAGTCTGCCCCTTTTGTCACACACATCACTGGAGCAACCGGGACGTGATTGTGAACGCGTTCACATTCACAAGCAATTATGACGCATGGCTGTTCGACCCCGTAGAGGCGGGGGTCCCCAAGCCGTACCGGCAGGTCCCGGCCGCTTGGGCCGGTGGACCCAATGGCCGACGGGCACCGGTCCATGCCCCCGCACACACCGGTCCCGGAAGGCGTCACATGCGCCCTCCGGGACCGTGCGAAATCTATATAAAACTGTCTAAAAACGGACGAAAGCCCGTCAGAGCTCCTTGCGGAACCCCTCCGTCACCTTCAGGAAGATGTCGTTCGCCTCGTTCTCCCCGATCGTCACCCGCACACCCTCGCCCGCGAACGGACGGACCACGACACCGTGCTCCTCGCAGACCTGGGCGAAGGCTGTCGTGCGCTCCCCCAGCCTCAGCCAGACGAAGTTCGCCTGGGTCTCGGGCACGGTCCAGCCCTGGGCGCGCAGGGCGTCGACCACCCGCGCACGCTCGCACACCAGCGAGCCGACCCGGCCCAGCAGTTCGTCCTCGGCGCGCAGCGAGGCGACCGCCGCGTCCTGCGCGATCTGGCTCACACCGAACGGCACCGCCGTCTTGCGCAGCGCCGCCGCCACCGGCTCATGGGCGATCGCGAAGCCGACGCGCAGCCCGGCGAGACCGTACGCCTTCGAGAACGTGCGCAGCACACACACGTTGGGCCGCTCCCGGTAGATCTCCACGCCGTCCGGCACCTCGGGGTCGCGGATGAACTCCCGGTAGGCCTCGTCCAGCACCACGAGGACGTCACCGGGCACCCGGTCGAGGAAGCGCTCCAGCTCCGCTCGCTTCACGACCGTACCCGTCGGGTTGTTGGGGTTGCAGACGAAGATCAGCCGGGTCCGCTCGGTGACGGCGTCCGCCATCGCGTCCAGGTCGTGCACCTCGCCCGGCGTGAGCGGCACCTGCACCGACCGCGCGCCGCTGATCTGCGTGATGATCGGGTACGCCTCGAAAGAACGCCAGGCGTAGATGACCTCGCCGCCGGGTCCGCTGGTGGCCTGGAGGAGCTGCTGTGCGACGCCGACGGAGCCGGTGCCGCAGGCCAGGTCGGAGAGCGGGACACCGAAGCGGTCCGACAGCTCGTTCATCAGCCCGGTGCAGGCCATGTCGGGGTAGCGGTTGAAGGACGAGGCGGCGCCGGTCACGGACTCCATGACGCCGGGCAGCGGCGGATAGGGGTTCTCGTTCGAGGACAGCTTGTACGCGACCGGGCCGCCGGCCGCGGCGGGCTTGCCAGGCTTGTAGGTGGGGATACCCTCCAGCTCGGTGCGCAACTTGGGGCTCGTCTCGCTCACCGCAGTCCTCCTCGCGACCACCGGCGGACCGTCCGCGCCGCCGGCTTCCAATACTGCTCACCTTATGAGGATTCGGTGCGCCTGCGTACAGGTGCGGAGAGGCGAGAAGTTCACGTTTGACGGCCCGGGGAGTGGCGAGGGGGCAAACCTCACGAATCTCACAGGCATCAGGGGCATCACCGTACGAAGGCGTACGAAGCAGGGGGCGCGCCGCACATATATCTACGCGCCGGTGGCTCGCGCCGTGGCGCGCATCCTCCGTGAAGGTGAGTTGAGACCTCTTCGAAACATCGAGCACTTGGCAGGCCCATGCGCGTCGACGCGCCACGTCCTGCCATAGGTTTAGTCAACTGACTTTGTTTCGAAGGTGGTTGATACCTGATGACCATGCAGAAACGTGCCTGTCAACGGGTGCATATGCGTCCCTACTACCCCACCGCACGAGCCCTACTATCGGCTCGCCATGACAGCAGCAGGGAAGCACCAGGTGAGCCGCACGGAAACCTCACGTCGAGGAAGCCGGCCGGGTCGGGCGGGTATCAGGGACGTGGCCGCCGCCGCCGGAGTCTCCATCACAACCGTCTCCGATGCCCTGAACGGCAAGGGCAGGCTCCCGGACGCCACCCGCCGCCATGTCCGCGAGGTCGCCGACCGGCTGGGGTACCGCCCGTCGGCCGCCGCCCGCACCCTCCGTACCGGCAAGTCGGGGCTTATCGGCCTGACCGTGACGACATACGGGGATGAACCTTTCACCTTCACGGAGTTCGCGTACTTCGCCGAGATGGCCCGGGCCGCCACCTCGGCCGCGCTCGCCCGCGGCTACGCGCTCGTCATCCTGCCCGCCACCTCGCGCCACGACGTGTGGTCGAACGTCGCCCTGGACGGCACGGTCGTCATCGACCCCTCCGACCAGGACCCGGTGGTCAGCGAACTGGTCCGGCAGGGTTTACCCGTCGTCTCCGACGGCCGCCCGGCGGGCTCGCTCCCCGTCACGGCCTGGGTGGACAACGACCACGAGGCCGCCGTCCTCGGCATCCTCGACCACCTCGCGGACGCCGGCGCCCGCCGGATCGGCCTGCTCACCGGCACGTCCACGGACACCTACACCCACCTGTCCACCACGGCGTATCTGCACTGGTGCGAGCGGGTCGGCCAGGAACCGGTGTACGAGGCCTACCCGGCGCACGACCCCTGCGCGGGCGCCGTCGCCGCCGACCGGCTGCTGGCCCGTCCGGACCGGCCGGACGCGGTGTACGGCCTGTTCGACCCCAACGGCACGGACCTGCTCGCCGCCGCGCGCCGCTACGGCCTGCGCGTCCCGGACGACCTGCTGCTGGTGTGCTGCAGCGAGTCCACGGTGTACGCCAACACCGAGCCGCCCATCACGACGTTGTCGCTCAAGCCGCGGCGGATCGGCACGGCGGTGGTCCAACTCCTCATCGACGCCATCGAGGGGGTCGAGTCGGACCATCCGGTGGAGCAGGTGATACCGACGGAGCTGATCGTACGGACGTCGTCGCAACGACGGCCGCCGCGGACGACGGTCAGTCCCCCTCGTGGGCCCGAGGAGGAGTAGGGGCGGGGCGGCAGGGCGGCGCAAGGAACGCGGACTGCGGGGCCGGAGCGAGGCAGGGCCGCGGGTTGGGGGACAGCAGGCGCGGCGGATGGCGGGGGTGCAGGGGAGCGCTCCCGCGGACGTCGGCCGGTCGTCGGGGTGCACCACATGGCGGAACCCCTACCGAATGGGGTCGAAAGCCACACTGAACAGGAGTCCTGCTTCGATTCACCACCCCTGGGTCATCACACGGCGCGATCCACATTCCTATGATGGGCCCACGACACCGCGGGCCGCTGCGACCAGGCGGTCCGAAGCGGTACAGATGCGGCGCGATGGTGGAGGGGTCGATGACTCAAGGGGCCGGTCAGGGACCCGAAGTGGAGCGCACGGCGACGTTGCGCGACTTCCGGGTGCCCGCGTACGTCCACGAGACCGGTCCGTACGCCGACAGCACCCGCCCCGGCGACACCGCCCCGCCCGCCGAGGAGACGTACCCCGAGGGCTACACGCCCACCCGGCGCGACCTGCCCGTCATCAACCGCGGCGACACGCTCCAGGTGAGCGTCGATCCGGCGGCCGGCCCGGCCGCGCAGCCCGACAACGGCCCCGGCCCGCTCTATGTCGTCGGCGACGTCCACGGCTATCTCGACCAGCTGCTCGCCGCCCTCCAGGAACAGGGGCTGATCGATTCCGAGGGCCAGTGGTGCGCGGGCACCGCACGGCTGTGGTTCCTGGGCGACTTCACGGACCGCGGCCCCGACGGCATCGGCGTCATCGACCTGGTGATGCGGCTGTCCGCCGAGGCAGCCGCGGCCGGCGGCTACTGCAAGGCCCTCATGGGCAACCACGAACTGCTGCTCCTCGGTGCCAAGCGGTTCGGCGACACCCCCGTCAACTCCGGTGCGGGTACAGCCACTTTCCAGGCGGCCTGGCTGCTCAACGGCGGCCAGAAGACCGACATGGACCGCCTCCAGGACCACCATCTGCAGTGGATGGCCCGCCTGGACGCCGTCGAGGAGGTCGACGGCTATCTGCTCGTCCACTCCGACACCACCGCCTACCTCGACTACGGCGACTCGATCGAGGCCGTCAACGACACCGTCCGCGAGACGCTCACACGCAACGACGCGGACGAATGCTGGGACCTGTTCCGCAAGTTCACCAAGCGGTTCTCCTTCCGCGACGAAGGCGGCGCGGACGCCGTGCGGTCGCTGCTCGATACGTACGGCGGCACCCGGATCGTTCACGGCCACAGCCCGATCCCCTATCTGCTCGGCGAGGTCGGCTCCGAGGACGGCGAGGACACGGGCGGTCCCGTGATCGAGGGACCGCACGTCTACGCCGAGGGACTCGCCATCGCGATGGACGGCGGAGTGACCATGGCCGGAAAGCTGCTGGTCCGGCAACTTCCCCTGGATACCTGAGCGTTCAGGGGGCAGGCGTCCCCCGACGGAATACGTGCAGGCCCGCGCCCAATTTCCGGCAACCCCCTGTCACCGCGTGCCGTCACGGCTCTACCATCGACTTATCCGTAGCAGGCTCCCCTCCGTTTCTGCCCGACGGCTCGCCGGCGTGCGAGCCCCAAGCCCTACGGAGCATCGGGGGATGCACATGAACAGCGTTCCGCAGCACCTGCTGAGCGAGGACCGCCAGGAATACGAGCGGATCCTCGATGAGGCGCTGCGCTCCGCACCAAACCGCCCTGAACTGGCCGCTGTCGGACAGCGGCTCAACCCGGAACAGCTGCGCACCATGGCGCTCAACGCCACCGCACTCATCGCGGCGGCCGCGGCGACCGAGTACCAGCACTATGTGAAGGTCCGCGAGGAACTGCGCCGGCCGACGCCGTCCACCCCGTCGTCCGCACCCGAATCCGGCTCCGGGGAGCCGGGCTCGGGCGCGATGGGGCTCGCCACCACCCTCGGCGAGGCCGCCGAGACCGCAGGCGCGGGTGCCGTCGCCATCGTCGCGGTCCTCGCCCCTGTCCTCGCCGGAACCGCAGCGGCGATCTTCCTGCTCGTCGGCTACATCCTGAAGATGATCGACCCCGCGCCGGCGTTCGCCCAGACCATGATCACCACGGGCTGGGTGTTCGGCGCCGTCGCCGCGGCCGCGATCCTCCTCGCCGGAGTCGGACTGCTGCTCACCGCTCTGCGCAACAGCCCCTCGCTCGAGGCCGGACCGTACGGCGCGGCGGACGCCGAAGTCGCCCGGGCCAAGGACGCCTGGGCGGAGGCTCTGCTGGAACGCGGCATCCTGCCGTTCCTGTGCGACGCGCTGGCCGACCCCGGTGCGCCCATGGTGCGCCGTACGGCCCCGTCGGCCCCGGTCAGCCGCATGCCGCGCCTCGGCTACGACCGCCCGGGCTTCAGCAGCCCCGAAGAGGGCTCCCTCCCGGGCCCACGCCCGAGCTTCTCCAGCCCGGACTACACGAGCCCGGACTTCGGAGGCCCGGAACACCAGCCGGAATAACCCGGCTTGCGCCCCCGCCGCGGGGCGCAGGCCGGACACCCGGCCGGGCCCGGAACCGCCCTCCGCTACCCACCAACAGTGGTTTCAGGCCATGTCCCCGAAGGACCGAGCGGCCGACGATGCCGACGGTCCCCCACCCCGCCCTCACCCTCCCGCGTCCGGCAACGGGAGAACGGCTATGCCTCCGGCCACGGCGATTGCCAGACACGTCCCGTCGGGATGCAGCGCCGCGACCGGTGTCGGGACGTGGGTGACGCCGTACGGCCCTTCTCTGCGCGCCACTTCCACCTCGGGCCACTCCGCGAGCACCGCGCCGGTCGTCACGTCGACCAGTCGGGGACGACCGTGCAGGGAAACCACTCTGCCCCCGCCCGCGATCAGCGTGCCGGCCTTGAAGCCGACCGGGTTGCGATGCAGCCATCCCCGCCCGGACAGCGACCACACCCCGAGCCGCCGAGGACCGAACGCCGGAGCTTCGTCCTCGTCGAGGAAGTCCTCGTCCCCGGTCGCCACCACCAGACGGTCGTCGTCGAGCCAGCAGGCCGACTCCACCTCGGCGTCGATGTCCGCCTCGGCCAGCAGCGTCCCGCGCCCGTCCAGAACGGCGGGGTCCTTCAGCGCGCCGTCCAGGTCGAAGACCTCGACGATCCCGTACGGATGCCACACCCATCCGGCGACCAGCAGATGCCGGCCGTCCGGAGTCACCGACAATCGGGAATGGAACACGTCCTTCGCCTCACGGGCGCCAGCGGTGAGCCGCTTCCCCGACTCCACCTCCTCCATCTGCAGGACGTCGTACTCGTCCGGACAGTGGACCAGGACCTCCCGGCCGTCCGGCAGGCTCCCCAGCGTCACCGGGTAGTCGAAGTCCTTGGCGTGGTAAGGGCTGCGCGTCAGCTCCCGGACGACGCGTGCTCCGTCGAGCACCAGAGCCGTCGTCCCACGCTCGGCGTACACGACGCTGTAGCGCCCGGACGGCGATACGACAGCCCGGTCGACCCCGGCACCGTGACCGGGGTGCACCCGGCGCTCGACCCCACCGGCGTCCCAGGCAAGCCCGCCGACCACCTCGACCAGCTCACCGCCCCGCCACACCAGCGACCGAACGGAGGCCGCAGTCTCCACCAGCACCCAGATCCCCCCTGACCACTCGATCCCTACAGTGTTCCGGCGTCAGGCCAGTGGGACCAGTGCGTGTTCGGCGGGAGCGTCGGCGCATCCACCCGGTCCACCGCCTGGCCAGGCTCCCCGATCAGGCGACGCCGGTGCCCAGTTCGGTGTCCGACCGGCAGTACACACAGGCTGGAACGTCATGCCGCGGCGCATCGAGTGCCTGCGCCCGGCTGACCGGACGGCATCCACATTCGGCCTAATGGGCGGGTCGGGCCGTTTGGCCGTGTCACGCTGTGGTCTTGATTGATCACGGTCGTGTCAGGAGGCCGGGGGTGTACCGCTCACGTGAGTGGCTGTTTGAGCGGATCCGTCGCGACCGCCGAGTGGATCTTACGGATTCGCCGCGGGCGTCGGCCCACTGGTACCGACTGAGCCGGAACACGGTCGCCAAGGCGCTGAGGTGTCCGGTGCCGTTGCAGCGGCATAAGCCGCCGCCGCGCAAGAGCGTGCTGGAGCCGGTGGCGGGTTTCACCAATGCGATCCTGCGAGAGGATCTTCGGGCGCCGACGAAGCCGCTCAAGGCTGCTCAGACCGACCGGAGCTCATGATGCCAGGGAAGAACGAGGACCCCCCCGAGCAGCCGGCCAGCCTGCGTCTGGGCGCCGAGCTGCACCAGATCGCCCACCACCTGAGGATGCTGGCCCGGGCCCAAGACCGCCTGCACGACCTCTACGAAGCCGTCATCGACCGGGACGAGGATCTGTCCGCGGTACTGCAACTGATCGCCGAGACCGCCAAGGAGCTGGTCGGTGCGCGTTACGCCGCGCTGGGCGTGCTCGACGAGGACGGTGAACGTCTCGCGCAGTTCATCCCCGTGGGCATGTCGGAGCAGGAGAAAGCCGACATGGCCGACGTGGACCCCCCACAGGGACGCGGACTGCTGGGACATCTGATCGCACACCCTGAACCACATCGACTCAACGACATCGCGGCCCACCCCGACTCGGCCGGCTTCCCGCCTGGTCATCCACAAATGCGCACCCTGCTGGGAGCGGCGATCAACATCCGCAACAAGACCTATGGAGACCTCTACGTCGCCGAGCGGCGCGACGGGCACCCCTTCGACTCCCACGACGAAGCCCTGATCGTCGCCCTCGCCTCGGCCGCGGGCCTGGCCATCGACGACGCCTGCCTGATGAGGCAGACCCGACTGGACGCCGAGTACTTCCAGCGCATGCTTCTACCGCAACTGCCCGACCTCCAGCCGTTCGACGCCGCCGCCATCTACCACCCCGCCACCAGCCCCAGCCATATCGGCGGAGACTGGTACGACGCCCTCCTGGTCGACCACGCCTGCGCAGCCGTCATCGGCGACGTCGTCGGACACGACCTGAAGGCCGCCGCCGCCATGGCTCAGACCCGCAACATGCTGCGCGCCCTGCTGTACGACCTACGCGCCACGCCCAGCGCCGTCCTCACCCGCCTGGACCAGATCCTCACCGCCGTCACCGACAGCCCCATCACCACCGCCTGCCTGGCCCGCATCGAACCCGACCGACCGACCGGCTGGCGGCTGCGCTGGAGCACCGCGGGCCACCTCCCGCCGCTGCTGCTCCCGCCGGGCCGCCCGGCCCGCTACATGGAGGCAGACCCCGACGTGCCGCTCGGCGTCGACCCCAGCCTGCCGCGCTTCGAGCACACCCGCCCCCTGCCCGCCGGAGCCGTCGTGATCCTGTTCACCGACGGGCTTGTCGAGCACCCCCGGCGCTCTGTCGGGGAGGGCCTGGAACGGCTCGCCGCCCTCGCGAGCGAACACGCCGCTCTGCCGCTGCGAGCCTTGATCCAGGCACTGGTCGACAACCACCCCGGAGACGGCCACGACGACATGGCCATCCTCGCCCTACGCACCCCACACTGATCGTGGCTGCCGATCAGAGTGTGTGCCTCGCGTCCGAAGGCGGGTGACCTGCCGCCGGCAAGCAGGCAGTAGGGACAGGCCTTCAGGTCTGCCCCCTTCGCCATGTCAGTCGGCGATCGGCAGGTACACCCTGTTCCCGCCGGCCGCGAACTCCTTCGACTTCTGGAGCATCCCCTCAGCGATGTCCTCGGGTGACGCTCCCTCAACCGCCGCACCACCGAACCGCTCCGTGATGCTGTGACTGATCTTCATCGAGCAGAACTTCGGCCCGCACATCGAGCAGAAGTGGGCCGTCTTGGCCGGCTCCGCCGGGAGGGTCTCGTCGTGGAATTCCCGAGCCGTGTCCGGGTCCAGGGCGAGGTTGAACTGGTCCTCCCACCGGAACTCGAAGCGGGCGTCGGAGAGGGCGTTGTCCCAATCCTGCGCACCTGGGTGCCCCTTGGCGAGGTCGGCTGCGTGGGCGGCGATCTTGTAGGTGATGACGCCGGTCTTGACGTCGTCACGGTTGGGCAGGCCGAGGTGTTCCTTGGGCGTGACGTAGCAGAGCATGGCCGTGCCCCACCAGGCGATCATCGCGGCACCGATGCCGGAGGTGATGTGGTCGTACGCAGGAGCGACGTCCGTCGTCAGGGGGCCGAGCGTATAGAACGGAGCCTCATCGCAGATCTCCTGCTGAAGGTCG
Organism: Streptomyces brasiliensis; assembly: GCF_014647875.1. GTDB lineage: Bacteria > Actinomycetota > Actinomycetes > Streptomycetales > Streptomycetaceae > Streptomyces > Streptomyces brasiliensis. The sequence continues at coordinate 108,856 of NZ_BMQA01000007.1, forward strand.
ATGTTCTCCTTGATCTTGTGCATCGGGACATGTCCCGGGCCCTCGATCATCGTCTGTACGTGGAAACGCCTGGCGATCCGGTTGAGTTCCCCGAGAGTCCGGAGTTCCGCGAACTGCGCCTCGTCGTTGGCGTCCGCGATGGAGCCGGGCCGCAGGCCGTCGCCCAGCGAGTACGTGACGTCGTAGGCGGCGAGGATCTCGCACAGTTCCTCGAAATTCTCGTACAGGAACGACTCCTTGTGGTGCGCGAGGCACCACGCCGCCATGATCGAGCCGCCGCGCGAGACGATGCCGGTCTTGCGGCCCGCGGTGAGCGGCACGAACGGCAGACGCACGCCCGCGTGGACCGTCATGTAGTCCACGCCCTGTTCGGCCTGCTCGATGACCGTGTCCTTGTAGATCTCCCAGGTCAGTTCCTCGGCCCGGCCCTCGACCTTCTCCAGCGCCTGGTAGAGCGGCACCGTGCCGATGGGGACGGGGGAGTTGCGCAGCACCCACTCACGGGTGGTGTGGATGTTGCGCCCGGTGGACAGGTCCATGACCGTGTCGGCGCCCCAGCGGGTCGCCCAGGCCATCTTCTCGACCTCCTCCTCGATGGAGGACGTCACCGCCGAGTTGCCGATGTTGGCGTTGACCTTCACCAGGAACCGCTTGCCGATGATCATCGGCTCGATCTCCGGGTGGTTGACGTTCGCCGGCAGAACCGCTCGGCCCGCCGCGATCTCCTCGCGGACGACCTCAGGAGAAACGTTCTCCCGGATGGCCACGTACTCCATCTCCGGCGTGATCTCGCCCCGGCGCGCATAGGCGAGCTGTGTCACCGCCTCGCCGTCACGGCTGCGACGCGGCTGGCGCGGGCGCCCCGGGAACACCGCGTCGAGGTTACGCAGGCCGCCGCGCGGCGAGGTGTGCTTGATTCCGTCGTCCTCGGGACGGACGGGACGGCCCGCGTACTCCTCGGTGTCCCCGCGGGCGGTGATCCAGTTCTCACGCAGCGGCGGCAGGCCCCTGCGGACATCGGTCTCGACGAGTGGGTCGGTGTACGGGCCGGAGGTGTCGTAGAGCGCGACCGACTGCCCGTTGGTGAGGTGCACCTGACGGACCGGCACGCGCAGGTCGGGGCGCGAGCCCTCGACGTACCCCTTGTGCCAGCCGATGGACTTCCCGGCCTCCCCGTTCGACGAGCTGTTCACGGAACCGCTGGTGGCACCGCTCGTCGCGTTCTGCGCGGAGGCAGGCGTGCGTGCGTCCTTGATGGTCATGAGACCTACTCCCTACGCCGGCATTACCCGGTAACAGGTTCGGCGGTCGACGCAGCGGTTTCCGTCCGGTCGGTGTCGCATGCGAAACATCACTTGTTCCACGTGAAACATCGCAAAGACGGAGGTCAGCGCCCTCTCAGCCCGGTGCTCCGAGCTCCCGCGTGTGCAAAGGTGCCTCCACGCTAGCGTCAATTCGGGCGCGGTGAACAGAGGCCCCCATCCGTTCTTGCGATGATCGGTCGGTGACCACGACAGATCAGCACCCGTACCCGCCACCCGAGCCGCCACGCAGACGCGGCCCCGGACAGGGCGTCGGCCCCGGCTACGAAAGCCGGGACTACGACGGCCAGGAGACGGCGCCCGCGGGGACCCAGCCGGTCGCGGCGCGCGGCGGGAGGGGCAGGCGCCGTAAGAGGTGACGCCCGGGCAGCGCGGTGCGTCACCAGGGCGCGCAGAAGCGTTCCTGCAGACTGCGGACCGGCGCTTCGGATCGCCGCCGTATCGCTTCAGCCGGCGCTCTGTTCCTCGGCCAGGATGCGGTCCAAGGCCTCGTCGAGATGGGCGTCGAAGTCGGCGAGCGCCCCCTCCTGGCCGAGCGGCACCAGCTTGTCCGTGCGGTCCAGGAAGGCCACCAGGGGCGGCGCCGAGGAACGGAACACCGCCTGGTCACCGCCGACCTGAAGCCGGATCAGCACCTCGCCCAGCGTCTCGGGGTCGGTGGGCGCGATGTGCACGTCGCCGTCCCCACACGGCCGGCCCACCCCGTCGATCAGCAGCTCACGCCCGAACGCCCAGGTCACCGGGGCGTCCCCCGGCAGATGGAAGGTCAGCCGCACGGCATAGGGATCACAGGTCTCGTAACCCAGCTCCACCGGGATGCGGAAGGAGAGCTCCTCGGACACGAGAAAGCTCATCATGACCTCTGCCTGTACGGACTCGCGCATCGCCTACCCCGTCATTGACACCGACTGGCCTGGAATGACCCCATTGACACTGGTGGCATCTTGCTGAACGTACACACCAGATCACAAGGAGTAAGTTTTCAGATACTGATAGAGAGCGCGAGCGACCCCAGACGGTGCCCTACCTCGGCCTGCAGCCGCTGGGCCGCGGGCACCAGCCGGTCGGCCTGATGGGCGGGCAGCGACAAGGCCACCGTGGCCGCCCTGGCGCCGAAAGTGATCGGGATCGCCGCGCAGACCGTCCCGAGCGCATACTCCTGACGCTCAGTCACCGGCTCCATCCGCCGCATCCGCTCCAGGCGCCGGAGCAGATACTGGTCGTCACGCACGGTGTACGGCGTGAGGGACTGCACGGCGTAGCGGCCGAGGTGGTCGCGGCGGGCGCCGTCGTCCAGCTGGGACAGCAGACACTGCCCGATGGCGTGTGCGTGCCCGGTCTCGCGGAAGTCGGCCCACTCCGCCACCGCCGGATTGCCCGGGGTGTCGGAGACGCACAGTACCTCGATCTCGCCGTCGCGGTACGCCGCGTAGTAGACGGGCGCACCGATGGAATCGCGCCATTCGGCGAGCGTGGCGGCGATCGTCCTGCGACGTTTCTGCTGCGCCCCGCTGCTGCCCAGCCGCTCGGCCGCCTCCCCCAGGAAGAACAGGCCCCTGTCGCGCCGCAGATAGCCCTCGTGGACGAGGGTGCGCAGCAGGTGGTACGCCGTGGGGAGGGCGAGGCCCGTCTCGCGGGCCAGTTGTTTGGCGGGGGCGCCGTGCTCGTGCTCGGCGACCGATTCCAGCAGGCGCATGGCGCGCTGCACGGAGCCGATGAGGGTCGCGGAGTTCGGCGACTCGGAGACCGCCGTCCCCGACGGCCGCTGCACCGGGGGTGCCGAGGAGCGCGCGGCGGGGGGTGCGTGCGGTTCTGCGGGTGCGGTGTCGAGCGTGGCCAAGGGACACTCCGGGAGCGCGAGGGGGCAGCCCGTGCGGGGAAACACGGGTCGGGGTGTACGCCGCCCGCGGGGCTGGACCCCGCGTGGAGTTCCGGACTCTAACCGCCTGCCACCGCTCGCAGACGGCTGGTCCGGGAAACTTCCCTCGCGCGAGGGAACCGGTGATTTCCCGTTACCGTCACCGGTTTCCCACGGTGCTCACCAGTCGCTGCGCGACGAGGAGCTCGACATGAACTTACGCACGATGTAGATCAGTCCGCCGACCAGCGCCACGAAGATCAGCGCCTTGAAGAGCAGGCCGATCACGAAGCCGATCACGGTCGCTATCAGGCCGCCGAACACGACCAGGGCGATGACAGGCACCGCGACCCACTTCACCCACCACGGCAGTCCCGCGAAGATCTCTCGCATGGCCCTCGTCCTTTGCAGTCTCGTCTGTCGGCACGTATTCGGTGTCCTTCACCCGATGCTAGAACCGCGAGGGGTCTTCGCGGGCGCCCCGCACCCCCTGTCCTCCCCTGAGCGTTCCCCTAGGGAACCCTGAGGTGCGGGATCAGGCCTCGGGCGGAGAGAAGACCACCAGGACCCTGAGGTCCTCGCTGATGTGGTGGAACTTGTGGGCGACGCCGGCCGGGACGTACACCACGCTGCCGCGTGCCACCTGGGTCGTCTCCAGACCGACCGTGATGGAGGCACGGCCACTGACGACGAAGTACACCTCGTCCTGGTTGTGCGGCGTCTGCGGGTCGTGCTCGCCGGCGTTGAGGGCGTAGAGGCCGACCGACATGTTCCGTTCGCGCAGAAACTGCAGGTAGGCGCCTTCGTTGGCGGCTCTCTCCGCCTCCAGTTCGTCCAGCCGGAATGCCTTCATGGTGCTTGTCGCCCTCGCCCCGCTGCTCGTCGCCGATCTCGTCTGCCACGATCAGACACATGAAGAATTTCGTAGTCAAGACGATCGCGAACGCGGGCGCCCTGGCGGTCGCCGTATGGCTGCTCGACAAGATCACCCTGACCGGTGACAGCACGGGCAAGAAGATCGGCACACTGCTGCTGGTCGCCTTGGTCTTCGGTCTGGTCAACTTCCTGGTCAAGCCGATAGTCAAGGTCCTGACCTTCCCCCTGTTCATCCTCACGCTCGGCCTGATCACGCTGGTGGTCAACGCGCTGATGCTGCTGCTGACCTCATGGGTGGCCGGCAAGCTCGACCTGAGCTTCCACGTGGACGGCTTCTGGACCGCCGTGCTCGGCGGCCTGATCATCTCGATCGTCTCCTGGGCGCTCAACGTCGTCCTGCCCGACGGCAAGGACTGATCCCCCGATGACCTACCGCGTCTGCTTCGTCTGCACCGGCAACATCTGCCGCTCCCCGATGGCCGAGTCCGTATTCCGCGCGCGCGTGTCGGAGGCGGACCTCGACGGCCGTATCGAGGCCGACAGCGCCGGCACCGGGGACTGGCACGAGGGCGAGGGCGCCGATCAGCGCACCGTCTCCGTCCTCGAGACGAACGGCTATGACATCGACCACACCGCCCGCCAGTTCCAGGCGTCGTGGTTCTCCCGTCTCGACCTCGTGATCGCCCTCGACTCTGGTCACCTCAGGGCCCTGCGCCGTATAGCGCCCACGGAGGAGGACGCCCGGAAGGTGCGGCTGCTGCGGTCGTACGACTCCTCCGCCGGGGACGACCTCGACGTCCCGGACCCGTACTACGGAGGGCTGGACGGTTTCGAGGAGTGCCTTGAGATGGTGGAGGCGGCGAGCGAGGGCCTGCTCGCTGCCGTACGGGAACAACTGGAAGGACAGGCCGCATGAGCGACTCCACGAAGGACGGCGACGGCACGCGCGCGGTGCGCGCGGGACTGCCCGAGCCGGTCAAGAACGAGCCGACACTGCCCGGGCCGGTGTTCGCCGCTCACTTCCATCTGCCGGGCGAGGTGGCCGGCCCGTACTCCTACGGCCGTGACGACAACCCGACCTGGACCCTGCTCGAGCGCGCCATCGGCGAGCTGGAGGCGCCCGGACGGGACGGCGTGGAGACGCTGGTGTTCGCCTCCGGCATGGCCGCCATCTCCGCGGTGCTGTTCTCCCAGCTGCGCGCCGGGGACACTGTCGTACTGCCGTCCGACGGCTATCAGGTGCTGCCGATGGTGCGCGCCCAGTTGGAGGCGTACGGCATCGAGGTGCGCACCGCGCCTACCGGCGGCGACGCCCAGCTCGACGTCCTCGACGGAGCGAAGCTGCTGTGGATCGAGTCGCCGTCGAACCCCGGGCTCGACGTGTGCGACATCCGGCGGCTGGTCGAGGCGGCACACGCGCGTGGAGCCCTCGTGGCCGTGGACAACACCCTTGCGACGCCGCTCGGGCAGCGGCCGCTGGAGCTGGGCGCCGACTTCTCCGTGGCCAGCGGCACCAAGCAGCTCACCGGGCACGGAGACGTCCTGCTGGGATACGTCACCGGCCGCGACGCGGAGGTGATGGCCGCCGTACGCCGGTGGCGCAAGATCGTCGGGGCCATTTCGGGGCCGATGGAGGCGTGGCTCGCGCACCGCTCCATCGCCACGCTCCAGTTGCGCGTGGACCGGCAGTGCGCCACCGCGCTCGTGCTGGCGGAGGCCCTGCGGGCGCGGCCCGAGGTGAGCGGGCTGCGCTATCCCGGGCTGCCCGACGACCCTTCGCACAAGATCGCCTCGCAGCAGATGCGGCGCTACGGCTCCGTGGTCTCCTTCACGCTGCCCACGCGCGCGCGTGCCGAGCGATTTCTCGAGTCGCTGCGGCTGGTGGAGGACGCGACGAGCTTCGGCGGGGTGCGGTCCACGGCCGAACGGCGCCGCCGCTGGGGCGGAGACGCCGTCCCGGAGGGCTTCATCCGGTTCTCGGTCGGTGCCGAGGACGCCGAGGATCTGGTGGCCGACGTCCTGCGCGCGCTGGACGAGTCGGCGCAGTGACCGGATGACGGAGGCCTGACCGGGGGCGGCTACGTACAACGGACGGTCCGAGCCTCCCCCCTCGTGGCTCGGACCGTCCCCGGTTCCGCGCGCGAAGAACCGCGCGAACAAGGCTAGTTGACTCTGTGTCAGTGTCCAATCACTGTAGCGACAGAGACCTATCGACTTATTTATAGTTGGGCCCTGCTCGGGGGCTGGGGATGGGCAGGGAAGGGGAGGGCGTGCCATGGATCTGGCCTTGCTGCGCACTTTTGTGACCGTGCACCGGGCCGGCTCCTTCACTCGCGCCGCCGCACTGCTCGGCCTTTCGCAGCCGGCCGTGACCTCGCAGATCCGGACGCTGGAGAGACAGGTGGGCCGGCCGCTGTTTCTGCGGCAGGCCCGCGGAGTGACTCCGACGACCATCGCCGACGAACTCGCCCACAAAGCGGCACCGCATCTCGACGCCCTTGTGGAGATAGCCGAGACGGGCCTCGACGACGAGTCGGCCCTACGGACCCTGCACCTCGCCGGTCCCCCGGAATTCACCGCAGAACGCGCCCTTCCCGCCCTCACGGAACTCACCGGCGACGACGGCCAGGCCTTTGCGCTGCGCGCTTCCTTCGGAAACGCCGAGGAGATCCTGGAAGGACTGGCCGCCGGGCATCACGATCTGGCCATCAGCACGGCCCGTCCGCGGGGTGCCCTGCTCACGGCGACTCCGCTCTGCGACGAGGAGCACGTGCTGGTCGCCGCCCCGCGCTGGGCCGAGGAGATCGATGAGGAGCAGGTGTGCTGCAAGGGGGCACCCGCGCTGGAGAACCTGCCGGTCATCGAGGTCCATGAGTCGCTGCCCTTCGTCTCCCGCTACTGGGCATCGGTGTTCGACTGCCGCCCGGCGGCCACCGGCACCGTCATCGTGCCCGACCTGCGCGCGGTGCTCGCATGCACGATCGCGGGCGCGGGCCTCGCGGTGCTGCCCCGCTATCTGTGCGCCGCGGCCCTCGCGTCCGGTGACATCGTCGCGCTGCACGATCCCGCGGTGCCGCCCCTGCGGACGTACTTCCTGGTGATGCGCACCGGCACGCTCGCCATGCCGCATGTCGCACGGGCGCACGAGTGGCTCCAACGGGCGGCCGTGCACTGGGGCTGAGCACCTCGGCGGGCGAATCACGCCGTGCGGTCGGACAGTGGCGCTTTGCGATGTTTCACCTGGAACCAGCCGGGCCACATTTCCTCCATGACCGTCCGACCCGTGGTCAAGCGCACCGCTCGCGCCGTCCTGCTCGACGGTGACGACCTCGTCCTCATCAAGCGCACCAAACCCGGTGTCGATCCCTACTGGGTCACTCCCGGTGGCGGGGTCGAACCGGAGGACCCGACCGTCGTCGACGCCCTGCACCGCGAGGTGCACGAGGAACTCGGCGCCAAGATCACCGATGTGGTGCCCTGCTTCGTGGACACCGTGGAGCACATCGGCGAGGACGGCGGCACGACCGGCGTGAAGGTGCAGCACTTCTTCGTCTGCCGGCTGGAGTCCATGGACCCGGCCCTGCGCCACGGTCCCGAAGTGGACGAGCCCGCGGGTGAGTACGAGATCGTGCGCGTGCCGTTCACCCGCGTCGGCATCGCCTCCGTCCACCTCGTCCCGCTGTCCCTGAGGCACTATCTGGACGGCAACATCGAGGGCGTACGCGCCATGCACGCCCCGGACCTCGGCTGAGGCTGTACTCCGGCAGGCGCGGCAGCAGCAGGGGGAGGCTGCGCGCCGACGGGCGTGTGAGTGGCGGGATGCGGCTGCGCGGGCCGGCAGAATACGGCTGCGCTTCGCCGGGCACAGGGGCATACGGCCGGGCGCCTGTGGGCGAGGGAGCCGAGGGGCCGAGTGCCGGTATTCGTTCCTGCGCCGTGGGAGCCGGGCTCGTGGGAGCCGGGCCGCCGTGAGAGGCGGGAGTGTCCGTCGTCGGGCGTGAGGCGTCCGTGGTCGCATATGGAGGAGCGCCGTCGGTCCCCTGACGGCCCACCGGTCGTACGACGGCTGGGCGGCGGACCTCGTCGGGTTCCCGGTCATCGCCCGGCGGCGCGTCCGGCGGCATCTTACGCGGCGTGTACCAGCCGCCCGCGCCGTTGTCCGCCACCCTGGTGGTCGGAGCGTCCATGGTGTGCCTCGCCTCGAACATCTTTCGGTCGGTCTGGGCACTTCCTCGTCGGGAAGAAACCCGCTTCCCCCCGCGGACGGCTAGCCGTTCCCGCTCCAGCCAAGCGGCCGGTGAGGCCACCACAGCATCACATCCAGAGCGAATACCCATGCAAGAGGTGAAACCAATAATTCCCTCAACTACCGGGCATCACGCACCAATTCATAGGCATCCCATAGATTCCGGCCCGTGTACGAGTGTGTCGCGAGACCGGCGAGATGCCCGTCCGCGTTGACCGCGACGGACACTGGCACCGAGGCGAACAGGTCCTGGTCCGACATCGAATCCCCGTAGGCCACACAGTCGGCTCGCCGCACTCCGAACTCCGCGCACAGCCGGTCCGCGATCCGCACTTTGGCAGCGGCGTTGAGGACTCCGGCCGGATCCACCGGCTCGGTGAACGGTACGGCGGGAAACCGTGATCCGAATGCCGCGTGCGCGCCCCAGCCAAGGAGCCGTTCCACGAAGAAGGACGGGGAGAGCGAGACCACCGCGCAGTAATCGCCCGTACTTCTGATCTCCGCCCAGACCTCCCGGATGCGGGCCAACCAGGGAGCTTCCGCGAAGGCCGTGGCCACATGTGCCTCGGTGAGATCGGCCCAGAGGTCGTACACCTGCACCGCATACTCGGGCGAACCTATCCGCCCGGCCGAGATGGCTTGATCCAGCGCCACCGTCTCGGCTTCCCGCCCCAGTTGCCGGGATATCTCCACGGGCGCGGAGGTGCCGTGCAGCAACGTGCCGTCGAGATCGAAGAGATGAAGTCGCGCCATGAGCCCCGAGGCTAATCGGGACGGGTCCGTTTCTTCGATGAATTCGCAGGTTGCTCGCCGTTCGCCCGTGTTTCACGTGAAACACCTCGCGCCCGTCCGGATGGCGTGCTGAGAACCACGACATGACCAAAAGGACGTGTGTCTCCACCGAAACAGGTGGACGCGGGGGGTACAGGTCGGACAGCCTGACCTGCGTGCCGACTCCTTTCCTCGCCGCTCTGCCCATCCGCCGTCTGACGCTTCGTGATCTCAGCGCCTGCGCAGACCTGTCAGAAGACCGGGGGTGGCCTCGGGAGGAACACAAGTGGGGCTTCCTCCTCACCGCGGGAAAGGGTTACGGCATCGACGACCCCGACGGCGGCCTCGTCGCCGCATGCGTCGTCACCGAGTACGGCCCGCAGGACCGTCCGGATCTGGGTGCCATCGGCATGGTCCTGGTCGCCGAACGGTACGCCCGCCAGGGCGTGGGACGCCGGCTGATGCGCCACATCGTCTCGGCGATGGGGACCACGCCACTGACGCTGCACGCGACACCGTACGGTCGCCCGCTGTACGAGGAACTCGGCTTCAAAGTCACCGGCCGGGCGGAGATGCTGCGGGGCCACTTCACACCGGGCGAGCCGGAGCCCCGGGTGGCCACGCGTGCGGCCACCGCCGAGGACCTCACGTCGATCCTCCGGCTGGACGAGGAGGTGTTCGGCGCCGACCGCACGCACATCATCACGCGGCTGCCGGCCTTCGCCGACCGACTGCGCGTGGCAGAGGAGAACGGCCGTCTCATCGGATACGCGGGCGTCTGGCCCAACATGGACACGCATGTCATCGGCCCGCTGATCGCTCGCGACCCGGAGACGGCCAAGGCCCTCGTCGCCTCGCTCGCCGCCCACACCGACCGTCCGCTGCGCACCGACATCGACGTACGGCACGAGGATCTGCTGGCGTGGGCGAAGGAGCGCGGGCTGGCCTCCGTGGCCTTCAACGCCGTCATGACGTACGGCACCACGGAGCTGCCCGGCGACTGGACCCGGCGGTTCGCACCGGTGACAGTGGCAGCGGGCTGAGCGGCTGATACGGCGGCGCCGGCCCCCACTCCACGGTGGGGGCCGGCGTCTTCGTCGTCGGTGACTCAGGTGTCGGTGACTCAGACGAGCGCCGACACGGCCGCGAGGGCGAAGCCGTGGTCCTGCTCCGGCGCGCCTCCGCCCACACCGATCGCGCCGATCAGTCGGCCGTCGCGGTGGACCGGGATGCCGCCCGCGATGAACAGCAGGGGCCGGTCGAGCGCGGTGGGCAGGGTGTGGAAGAGACCGCCGGGCTGGACGGCGTCGACGAGATCCGCTGTGGGGGCATTGAGCTGGAGGGCCGTGTAGGCCTTGCGGGTGCTGGTCTCTCCGGAGATCAGCACGGCGCGGTCGTCCCGCCGGAAGGCGAGCAGATGGCCACCGGCGTCCAGGACGGTGACGCTGACCGTGACCCCGGCGGCCTCGGCCACGCGGCGGGCCGCGGTGACGAGGAGCTCGGCGTCCTGGGTGGTGAGCGGGGTGACGGTGGTCGTGCTCATGGAGAGTTCTCCCTGGGTGGTGCTGAAGGGGTGATTTCAAGGGGTGCCGGCGAGGGGGCTGCCAGGTTCATATGCGGGGCCGGAGACCGGCCCCGCAGCCCCGACGTCTCAGTGGTGAACCGCCGTGCGCTGCCGCGCGGGCGTGCCGCCGGCCACCACGACGCCGGGGGCGTCGGCCCGGTGCTCCAGGGCGGCCGAGAGGATGGCGAGGACGAGGGCGGCCGCGGCCAGGGCGGCGCCGACCCAGTTGGGGGCGGTGTAGCCGAAGCCGGCCGCGATGACGATGCCGCCGAGCCAGGCGGAGAGGGCGTTGCCCAGGTTGAAGGCGCCGATGTTGACGGCGGACGCCAGCGTGGGAGCGCCGTGCGCCTGGTCCAGGACCCGCTTCTGCAGCGGCGGGACGGTGGCGAAGCCCAGGGCGCCGATGAGGGCGATGGTCACGGCTGCCGCGATCTTGTTGTGCGCGGTGAGAGTGAACACGGCGAGCACGACGGCAAGGGCGCCGAGCGAGACGTACAGCATGGGCATCAGAGCGCGGTCGGCGAACTTGCCGCCGACGAGGTTGCCGCCGACCATGCCGAGGCCGAAGAGCACCAGCAGCCAGGTGACCGAGCCGTCGGCGAAGCCGGCGACGTGGGTCATCATCGGCGCGATGTAGGTGATCGCCGCGAAGACTCCGCCGAAGCCGAGGACGGTCATCGCCATGGCGAGCAGGACCTGGGCGTTCTTGAAGGCGGCCAGTTCGTGGCGCAGATGCACTCCCTCGGGCCTGGGCAGCTCGGGGACCAGCTTGGCGATGCCGACCAGGCCGACGACGCCGAGCGCGGCCACGATGCCGAAGGTGACGCGCCAGCCGACCTGTTGTCCGACGAGGGTGCCGAGCGGGACGCCGACGACGTTGGCCACGGTCAGGCCGGTGAACATCATCGCGATGGCCCCGGCCTTCCTGTCGGGGGCGACCAGTTCGGCCGCGACGACCGATCCGATGCCGAAGAAGGCGCCGTGGGCGAGGGAGGCGACCACGCGTCCGATCAGCATCACCGCAAAGACGGGCGCCACGGCGGAGAGCAGGTTCCCTGCGATGAACAGGCCCATCAGCACCATCAGCATCCGCTTGCGCGGGACCTTGGTGCCGAGCACGGTCATCAGCGGCGCGCCGATCACCACGCCGAGCGCGTACCCGGTCACGAGCAGGCCCGCGGTGGGGATGGAGACCCCGAAGCCGCCCGCGACCTCGGGCAGCAGGCCCATGATCACGAATTCGGTCGTTCCGATTCCGAAGGCCCCGATCGCGAGGGCCAGAAGCGCGAGAGGCATGAGGAGGTATACCTTCCCAGACGATTGCAGGAGCGCTTTGCGTGCGTTCACAATAGTTGCAGACGCGGACTATATGCAAGCACAGGATATTGCGACCCTGCTCTATCCTGGTTCCAGCCGCTCCGGGACGGAGGAAATGCCAATGACAGCGACGGACCCCGCGCTCACCGCCCTCGCCCAGGGCTGGTCCGCCCTTGCCCTGCTGCACGGGAGGATCGAGGCGCACATCGAGCGCGTCCTGCAGGCGAAGCACGACCTGAGCGTGCGCGAGTACTTCCTGCTCGACGTGCTCAGCCGGCAGCACGACGGCGACGGAGGTCATCTGCAGATGAAGCAGGTCGCCGACGCGGTCGTCCTGAGTCAGAGCGCCACCACCCGGCTGGTCACGCGCCTCGAGGACCGCCGCCTCCTGGAGCGCTATCTCTGCCCGACGGACCGACGCGGCATCTACACGAACGTCACCGCCGCGGGGCTCAAGCTGCTCGATGCGGCGCGTCCGACCAATGACGCCGCCCTGCGCGAGGCCCTCGACGAGGCGGCCAGGAACCCCGAGCTGGCTCCGCTGGTCCGCGTCGTAAAGTCGCTGAACGTACCCGCATAGGGTGCGGACATGGGAGATCTTGAAATACGCGCCGCCGTCGCCGACGACATCCCTGCGATCGTCGGCATGCTCGCCGACGACCCACTGGGCGCGCAGCGCGAGTCACCCGACGACATCGCGCCGTATCTGACCGCGCTGGAGCGACTGGACGCGGATCCGAACCAGCACTTGGTCGTCGCCGTGAGCGACGGCCGCGTGATCGGCACACTCCAGCTCACGGTCATTCCGGGACTGTCCAGGCGCGGTGCGACGAGGTCGATCATCGAGGCGGTACGCATCGACGCCGACGAGCGCGGCAGCGGTCTGGGGACACGGCTCATCGAGTGGGCCGTCGACGAATCCCGGCGCCTGGGCTGCCAGTTGGTGCAGCTGACGTCCGACAAGTCACGGACCGAGGCTCACCGCTTCTATGAACGGCTCGGGTTCACGCCCTCACACCTGGGATTCAAACTCCAGCTCTGAGGTCCGGCGCGCTCCCGGGAGCGGAAGAAGCGGCGTGTTTCACGTGAAACACGCCGCTTTCCCTTGATGCCTCCGCGTTCGATGGCGTCTAGCCGATCCCGCGCCACCCCTCCGGATCCACACCACCCGGCACCGGAGCCGCCTCGTCGTACGGCTGACGCGTGAACACGAACGAGCCGAGGTCGAGATGGCTCGCGGATCCGTCAGGACGCCGTACGGCCCGCAGGACCTCTCCCGCGTAATAGCCCTCGAGACCCGTCCAGGTGCCGTCACCATTGGCCCGGAACCGCGAGCGGCGGCCCTTGCCGGACAGCGGTTCCAGTGAGACGAGACCGTCGGCGGTCACCCTCAGGGCGAAGCCGTATGTGCCCCAGTACCATGGGCCCGCCAACTCCAGTACCGATCGGTCGACTTCGCGCAGGGGCCGCCAGGGCTCGGGGATCCTCGGCTCCGCCTCGGCGACGATGCGGATCAGATCGGCGCCGACCGCCGACAGCAACGGGCCCGAGGTGCAATTGGCCAGGACGACGGCGGCGACGTCGTCCTCGATACTGATGGTGAGGTTTGCCAGGAAGCCCGGGAGCGAACCGGAGTGACCGACAAGAAGCCTGCCGTCACGGTGCTGGACCTGCATACCGAGTCCGTAGGCGGCGCCGTCGACGACGTCGGCCGCTTCGGCCGGTGCCGCGGGCGTGCGCATCTCCCGTACGGACTCCGCGCTCAGCACCCGGTCGTCCCCGTTCGCCAGGAAGACCGCGAACCGGGCCAGATCTCCTGTGGTGGACCACAGTTGACCTGCCGGAGCCATACGGCCGAGGTCCTCGACGGGCTCCGGAAGGAGCGCGTCGGCCCAGGGATGCACGGCCCAGCCGCCCGCATGCGGTGCCCGCGGCTGTGCGCCGGTGCGATCCAGACCAAGGGGTTCCAGCACCTCGCGCCGCAGCACCTCCTCCCAGGGCGCACCACGTAGCTCCTCCACCAGCGCGCCCAGCAGGGTGTAGCCCGGGTTCGAGTAGTGGTGCCGCCGGCCGACGGCATGCACCAGGGGCTGTTCGCCGAGCACATCACTCAGTTCGGGGCGCAGCGACCCCGGCGTCCGCTCCCACCACGGCGCGGGTGACTCGGCCGCCAGCCCGCCCGTGTGCGCGAGCAACTCGGCGATCATGGCCTCCCCCGCGCCGGTGCCCGGCAGGTGCTTCTCCAACGGGTCACCCAGATCCAGCACGCCCTCGTCACGCAGCCGCAGCACGAGCACGGCCGTGAACGTCTTCGTGATCGACCCGATCCGGTACTGCACGTCCTCGTCGGGCCCGTGCCCGTCCACGGAGGTCCGCGACCCGTGCCACACGGCCCGGCCTCCCCGCACCACCGCCGCCACCAACGACGGCGCCCGTCCCGCGGCCTGCGCCACGGCAATCCGATGCACCAAAGCCCGCCGTGTACCGGGAAGCAACTCTTCCGAAGATGTCGTCATACCCCCAGTCCACCGGCTGGGATCGCGCGCGTCGAGTTCATTTCCCCGGGGTCGGCGGCCCGTCGAGCTCCCTGGGGCCGTAGGGGGCGGCTTCCGCTCCTGTCGTCAGCGCCCAGTAGCGGTCTCCGTACGACCAGTGCCACCACTCGGTCGGGTAGTTGACCAGACCGGCAGCCATGAGCGCCCTGCTCAGGATGTCCCGGTGCGAACGGGCCTCCTCGCTGATGTCGACGGCCCGGGTGTAGCAGGCGCCGGCGCTCTCCTCCGGGGTCGCGTTCATCCGCGTACCCAGGTCGAGTTCACGGCCGTCGTCATCGGCGAGCGTCAGGTCGACGGCCGCCCCGGCGCTGTGCGGCGCGATCTCGGGCGGAGACACATAGCGGCTGGCCGCGGAACGGACCTGCTCAGCGGTCCATTCCGGGTGATCGACTCGCAGTTCGCCGGCGTATGCGTCGAAGTACTGGCGCTGAAGGGACGGCGGCCGATACCCCTCGACGAACAACAGCCGCAGCCCCCGTGGGAGTTGCTTCTGCGCTTCGAGGAGGCGGTCGAGCACTCCTTCCCGAAGATGGGCGAAGGCGCCGGCGGCGTCGTGCCACTTCCGCTCGTCGACCAGCAGGCGGCCATGCCGCCGGACATCCATGAGCCGTTCGCCGCACTCCTCGACGGGCACGGCCGCGACCCTCGGGTCGGACATCAGAATGATCTCGGTCATGCCGCGATCATCTCCCGGGCCACAGGAACGAGACAGGCCCGCGACCGACGAACGTCAGGTCTGCGCCATGTCCACGAAGCGTGAGTAGTGGCCCTGGAAAGCGACCGTGATCGTGGCCGTGGGGCCGTTTCGGTGCTTGGCGACGATCAGGTCGGCCTCGCCCGCGCGGGGAGACTCCTTCTCGTACGCGTCCTCACGGTGCAGCAGGATGACCATGTCGGCATCCTGCTCGATCGACCCGGACTCACGCAGGTCGGAGACCATCGGCTTCTTGTCGGTGCGCTGCTCGGGGCCACGGTTGAGCTGGGAGAGCGCGATGACCGGGAGCTCCAGCTCCTTGGCGAGGAGCTTGAGGTTACGGGACATGTCCGAGACCTCCTGCTGACGGCTCTCGGCGCGCTTGGAGCCGCCGGACTGCATCAGCTGGAGATAGTCGATGACAACCAGCTTGAGGTCGTTGCGCTGCTTCAGCCGACGGCACTTGGCGCGGATCTCCATCATCGACAGGTTCGGGGAGTCATCGATGTAGAGGGGAGCCGCGGACACGTCCGGCATCCGGCGGGCCAGGCGCGTCCAGTCCTCGTCGGTCATCGTGCCGGACCGCATGTGATGCAACGCGACACGTGCCTCGGCGGACAGCAGACGCATCGCGATCTCGTTCCGGCCCATTTCGAGCGAGAAGATCACGCTCGGCAGGTTGTTCTTGATCGAGGCCGCCCGCGCGAAGTCCAGCGCCAGCGTGGACTTACCCATGGCAGGACGGGCCGCGATGACGATCATCTGGCCGGGGTGCAGCCCGTTGGTGAGGGAGTCGAAGTCGGTGAAGCCCGTGGGCACACCGGTCATCTCGCCGCTGCGCGAGCCGATCGCCTCGATCTCGTCGAGCGCGCCCTCCATGATGTCGCCGAGCGGCAGATAGTCCTCGCTGGTGCGCTGCTCGGTGACCGCGTAGATCTCGGCCTGCGCACGGTTGACGATCTCGTCGACGTCGCCGTCGGCCGCGTATCCCATCTGCGTGATGCGCGTCCCGGCCTCCACCAGGCGGCGCAGGACGGCCCGCTCGTGGACGATCTCCGCGTAGTACTCGGCGTTCGCCGCCGTGGGCACCGTCTGGACGAGACCGTGCAGATACGAGGCGCCGCCGACCTTGTTGATCTCGCCGCGCTTGGTGAGTTCGGCCGCGATCGTGATCGGGTCGGCCGGCTCGCCCTTCGCGTAGACATCGAGGATCGCCTGGTAGATCGTCTCGTGCGCGGGCTTGTAGAAGTCGTGGCCCTTGAGCAGCTCGACCACGTCCGCGATGGCGTCCTTGGACAGCAGCATGCCGCCGAGAACGGACTGCTCCGCGTCGAGGTCCTGCGGCGGCACCCGTTCGAAGGACGAACTGCCGCCGTCCCAGGCACCGTTCTCCCGGCCCCGGTCGTGCTGGTCGTCACGGATTCGGCCGGTGTCGCCGCGCCGGCGGGCGGCAGGCAAACGATCACCGGGTCCACTGTCGGCCCACGGGTCGTCCAAGGGCTCGGAAATGCTCATCGAGCCACCTCCTCCCGTCCGCCCGGCGGACCTCGCCATGCCCTCAGTTCTACGGCACGACACTGACAATTCGAGAGGCCCAACTCCGGTTCAGACGCGTCGGTTTTGTGACGTTTCCGAGTCCGCCGCACGGAGCGGGCGCCGGACCACGTTAGGCCCCTCGGCACCGTCAGCCAATCTGGTTATCCACAGGCCATGTGGACGACGGCCCCTATGCTGTGGAGAACTCGGCCAAACCTGTGCACGACCCGGTGGACAGTGCTGTGAACAAGCCCTCGATCATCTCAGAAGAACTAGCCTGACCAGCACTTTTCCCATCCACCGGCTGTGCAGAAGAAAAACTTCCTCAGTCGGACCAAGATCGGTTCGAACAGGACGCAAGAGCGCATGCCACGAGACTGACAGTAAGGGGTGCAAGCAGATTGCATCTCTTACCTGTGGACGATTAGATTAGTGCTCATGCCACAGGCTTCCGTGATCCCGAAGGCTACTCGACGACGCCACGATCGGGAGATCGTCGCACTGGCAGTCCCCGCCTTCGGCGCGCTCGTCGCCGAGCCCCTGTTCGTCATGGCCGACAGCGCGATCGTCGGCCATCTCGGCACCGCCCAGCTCGCCGGTCTCGGCGTCGCTTCGGCTCTGCTCACGACGGCCGTGAGCGTCTTCGTCTTTCTCGCCTACGCCACCACGGCGGCCGTCTCCCGACGTGTCGGCGCAGGCGATCTGCAGTCGGCCATCCGCCAGGGCATGGACGGCATCTGGCTGGCCCTACTGCTCGGCGCCGCCGTCATCGCCGTCGTGCTGCCTCTGGCCCCCGCTCTCGTCGACCTCTTCGGTGCCTCGCCCACGGCAGCCCCGTACGCGACGACCTACCTCCGGATCTCCGCCCTCGGGATTCCGGCCATGCTGACCGTACTCGCCGCCACCGGCGTACTGCGCGGGCTCCAGAACACCAAGACCCCTCTCTATGTGGCCGTCGCGGGGTTCGTGGCCAACGCGGCCCTCAACGCCGGACTCGTCTACGGCGCCGACCTCGGCATCGCCGGTTCCGCCTGGGGCACCGTCATCGCCCAGTGCGGCATGGCCGCCATCTACCTCGCCGTGGTCGTCCGCGGCGCTCGCCGGCATGGAGCGTCGCTGCGTCCCGACGCCGCCGGGATCCGGGCCTCCGCCCAGGCCGGTGTACCGCTGCTCGTCCGCACGCTCTCCCTGCGGGCGATCCTCATGATCGCCACGGCGGTCGCGGCCCGCCTGGGCGATGCGGACATCGCCGCCCATCAGATCGTCCTGTCGCTGTGGAGCCTGCTCGCCTTCGCGCTCGACGCCATTGCGATCGCGGGGCAGGCCATCATCGGACGCTACCTGGGCGCGGACGATCCCCGGGGTGCCCAGGACGCCTGCCGTCGCATGGTCCAGTGGGGCGTGGCCACCGGCGTGTTGCTCGGCCTGCTCGTGGTGGCCGCCCGGCCGCTCCTGCTGCCCCTGTTCACCGGTGACCCGGTAGTCAAGGACGCCGCACTGCCCGCACTTCTGCTGGTGGCGCTGTCCCAGCCGATCTGCGGCGTCGTCTTCGTCTTGGACGGCGTGCTGATGGGAGCAGGCGACGGGCCGTACCTCGCCTGGGCCATGGTGATCACTCTCGCGGTGTTCAGCCCGGTGGCTCTGCTCGTGCCCGCGCTCGGGGGCGGCCTCACCGCGCTCTGGGCGGCGATGACGCTCATGATGGCGGTCCGGCTGCTGACCCTCTGGGCGCGTGCCCGTTCCGGACGCTGGATCGTGACCGGCGCGACCCGCTGACCGTTTCACGTGAAACACCGCGGTCCCGTACATGAGTTGGGCCAAACGCGAGGGGCCGCACCCGGGAAGGGTGCGGCCCCTCGTACACCGGCTCAGGCCGAGCGCGGCGGTCAGGCCGAGATGACCTCGATGTTGACCTTGGCGGCAACCTCGGGGTGCAGACGCACGGACGTCTCGTGGGCGCCCAGGGTCTTGATCGGCGAACCGAGCTCGATACGACGCTTGTCGACCTCGGGGCCACCGGACGCCTTGATCGCGGAGGCGACGTCGGCCGGGGTGACGGAACCGAAGAGACGGCCGGATTCGCCGGAGCGGACGGCCAGGCGGACCTTCACGCCCTCGAGCTGGGCCTTGATGGCATTGGCCTGCTCGATGGTCTGGATCTCGTGGATCTTGCGAGCACGACGGATCTGCTCGACGTCCTTCTCGCCGCCCTTGGTCCAGCGGATCGCGAAGTTCCGCGGGATCAGGTAGTTGCGAGCGTAGCCGTCCTTGACGTCGACGACGTCACCGGCGGCACCGAGGCCGGAGACCTCGTGGGTGAGGATGATCTTCATGTGTCGGTCACCCTTCCTTTAGCGCGCAGTGGACGTGTAGGGCAGCAGCGCCATCTCACGGCTGTTCTTCACGGCCGTGGCGACGTCACGCTGGTGCTGCGTGCAGTTGCCGGTCACGCGGCGGGCACGGATCTTGCCGCGGTCGGAAATGAACTTCCGCAGCATGTTCGTGTCCTTGTAGTCCACGTACGTGACCTTGTCCTTGCAGAAAGCGCAGACCTTCTTCTTCGGCTTGCGCACAGGCGGCTTCGCCATGGTGTTTCTCCTGTGTGATCAAGAAGTTTGGGTACGACCCACCCTCGGCCTGAAGGCCTAGAAGGGGGGCTCGTCCGAGTAGCCGCCACCGCCACCGGAGCCTCCGCCCCAGCCGCCGCCACCCTGCTGACCGCCGGCGGGAGCGCCGGTCGCCCACGGGTCGTCGGCCGGAGCGCCGCCGCCCTGCTGGCCGCCGCCGGAGCCTCCGCCCCAGCCGCCGCCACCCTGGCCGCCACCGCCGCCGTAACCACCCTGGCCAGCGCGGCCGCCGCCAGAGGTCTTGGTGACCTTGGCCGTGGCGTTGCGGAGGCTGGCGCCGACTTCCTCGACGTCCAGCTCGTAGACCGTGCGCTTGACGCCCTCACGGTCCTCGTAGGACCGCTGCTTCAGCCGGCCCTGCACGATGACGCGCATGCCTCGCTGGAGCGACTCGGCGACGTTCTCCGCCGCCTGGCGCCAGACCGAGCAGGTCAGGAAGAGGCTTTCGCCGTCCTTCCACTCGTTCGTCTGGCGGTCGAAGGTGCGGGGAGTGGACGCGACGCGGAACTTCGCGACCGCCGCACCGGACGGGGTGAAGCGCAGCTCGGGGTCATCGACAAGGTTGCCGACGACCGTGATGACGGTCTCGCCTGCCATGGGGAACCTCTCGGCGGGTTTGCTGCTCTGGCTGCTTGGTTGCTGCTACTCGAATCCCGGGATCAGCTGAGCTGAGAAGCTCAGTGGGTCTCGGGGCGGAGGACCTTGGTCCGAAGGACCGACTCGTTCAGGTTCATCTGGCGGTCGAGCTCCTTCACGACCACAGGCTCGGCCTGCAGGTCGATGACCGAGTAGATGCCCTCGGGCTTCTTCTTGATCTCGTACGCGAGACGACGACGGCCCCAGGTGTCGACCTTCTCAACCTTGCCGCCGCCGTCACGGACGACGGACAGGAAGTTCTCGATCAGCGGGGAGACAGAGCGCTCCTCGAGATCGGGGTCGAGGATGACCATCACCTCGTAGTGACGCATGTGGAACCCACCTCCTTTGGACTCAGCGGCCACGGTCGTTCCGTGGCAGGAGGGTTGTGATGCGTTCGCAACGGTATCGGCCGCCACTGACAATCGGGGGTCCCGAGGGGATTCCCGTTCATGGCCCGGGCAGACACCGTGCAGCGGTACAGACTACCCGCACACCGGCTTCCGGTTGAAATCCGGCCGCGGGGGCCGTCAATCTGTACACATCGGGTGTGTACGGCGCTACGATGCGCCGCCTTCCGCAGGAGGTGCCCCATGGCCCAGGCATTGCGACCCAACACCGCCGGATCCCTCTTCGCCACGGACGACAGGCCCCATCCCGTCCAGGACGCCATGCTCGCCGTGACGCTGGTACTCGGACTGATCGCCTTCATCACGTCGTTCTTCCACAGCCTGCACCTGCTCAGCTCCTGGACCGGCCTGGCGGGCATCTTCACCGGCCTGTACGGACAGTGGATCTCGGAGACCACGCGTGAGCGCTTCGGCCTGATCCTGGGTCTCGGTGCCGCCGGCATCGGCTTCTTCATCGGTATGGCGCACGGAGGGCTGTTCGGCGGGCTCTTCTGACCATCCGGACACGCCCTCCGCACAGCACGTCGCTCCCACCGCAGCGCCCCGGCGGCCCACAGGCCGGGGCGAAGGTGCCGTACGCCCAGTCGGGGCGCTCGCGGGGCGCAGTAGGCTTCGGCGCGAGAGCCGGAGCCCCTGTACCCATGGGGACACACCAGCCGGAGGAGCCCCCCGAATGAGCCTGACCCTGAGGACGATCAGTCGCGAGCAGCATCTGGCGTACATCCAGAGCCTGCCCTCGGCGAGCCACATGCAGGTCCCGGCGTGGGCCGACGTCAAGGCGGAGTGGCGCTCCGAGAACCTCGGGTGGTTCGACGACCGCACCGGCGAGCTGGTCGGCGCGGGCCTGGTCCTCTACCGGCAGCTCCCCAAGATCAAGCGCTACCTCGCCTATCTCCCCGAGGGCCCGGTCATCAACTGGTTCGCGCCGAATCTGGACGACTGGATCCAGCCGATGCTGGCCCACCTCAAGCAGCAGGGCGCCTTCTCCGTGAAGATGGGCCCGCCGGTGATCATCCGGCGCTGGGAGGCCAACTCCATCAAGCAGGGCATCCAGAATCCGGACGTGAAGCGCCTGCGCGACATCGAGGCCGATTTCATCGAGCCGCGCGCCTTCGAGGTGGCCGACAAGCTGCGCCGCATGGGCTGGCAGCAGGGCGAGGACGGCGGCGCCGGCTTCGGCGACGTCCAGCCCCGCTACGTCTTCCAGGTGCCGCTCGCGAACCGCTCTCTGGAAGAGGTCCACAAGAACTTCAACCAGCTGTGGCGCCGCAACATCAAGAAGGCCGAGAAGGCCGGCGTCGAGGTCGTCCAGGGCGGCTACCAGGACCTCGAGGAATGGCAGCGCCTCTACGAGATCACCGCCGTGCGCGACCACTTCCGGCCGCGGCCCCTGTCGTACTTCCAGCGCATGTGGACGGCCCTCAACACCGAGGACCCCAACCGCATGCGGCTGTACTTCGCGCGGCACAACGGCGTGAACCTGTCGGCAGCGACGATGCTGATCGTCGGCGGGCACGTCTGGTACTCCTACGGCGCCTCCGACAACATCGGCCGTGAGGTCCGGCCTTCGAACGCGATGCAGTGGCGGATGCTGCGTGACGCCTACGCGCTCGGCGCCACCGTCTACGACTTGCGCGGCATCTCCGACTCGCTGGACGAGACCGACCATCTCTTCGGTCTGATCCAGTTCAAGGTGGGCACCGGCGGGCAGGCGGCCGAGTACCTCGGCGAGTGGGACTTCCCGCTCAACAAGCTGCTCCACAAGGCGCTCGACATCTACATGTCGCGCCGCTGATACCGGGCCGTTTGGTTCGATAGCTTCCACACCTCTGATACACCGCAGCGACGAGAAAGGTTCCGGGTCCGGCCATGGCGCTCACGCTCTACGTCGACACCGCGCGCTGGCGGGCGCACCACAAGCACGTGCAGGAGCAGTTCCCGGGGCTCGTCCCGGTCTGCAAGGGCAACGGCTACGGCTTCGGGCACGAACGGCTGGCGGAGGAGGCGACGCGGCTCGGCTCGGACGTCCTCGCCGTCGGCACGACGTACGAGGCCGCGCGCATCAAGGACTTCTTCGGCGGCGACCTGCTGGTGCTGACGCCGTACCGGCGCGGCGAGGAACCCGTTCCGCTGCCCGACCGGGTCATCAGGTCGGTGTCGTCGGTGGACGGCGTGTACGGCCTCGTCGGTGCGCGTGTGGTCATCGAGGTGATGTCCTCGATGAAGCGGCACGGGATCAGCGAGCAGGACCTGCCGCAACTGCACACCGCCATAGAGAACGTCCGGCTGGAGGGCTTCGCCATCCATCTGCCGCTGGACCGCACCGACGGCTCGGACGCCGTCGAGGAGGTCATCGGCTGGATGGACCGGCTGCGTGCGGCACGGCTGCCGCTGCACACGATGTTCGTCAGCCACCTCAAGGCCGAGGAACTCGCCCGCCTGCAGCAGCAGTTCCCGCAGACGCGCTTCCGCGCCCGGATCGGCACGCGGCTGTGGCTGGGGGACCACGAGGCCACGGAGTACCGCGGCGCGATCCTGGACGTCACGCGCGTGTCGAAGGGCGACCGGTTCGGCTACCGCCAGCAGAAGGCAGCCTCCGACGGCTATCTGGTGGTCGTCGCGGGCGGTACCTCGCACGGGGTGGGCCTGGAGGCTCCGAAGGCCCTGCACGGTGTCATGCCGCGCGCCAAGGGCGTCGCACGGGCCGGTCTCGCCACGGTCAACCGGAACCTTTCCCCGTTCGTCTGGGGCGGCAAGCAGCGCTGGTTCGCGGAGCCCCCGCACATGCAGGTGTCGATCCTGTTTGTGCCGTCGGACGCGCCCGAGCCGAAAGTCGGCGAGGAGCTGGTGGCCCATCTCCGGCACACCACCACGCAGTTCGACCGGCTGGTGGACCGCTGACGGTTTCCCTGGCAGGCGAAAGGCCGTACACGAACGACCGTGTACGGCCTTTTCCGTGGCCTGAGCGGAGCCCAACACATGGCCCGCTGCGCGCTGTTCGCTCAGAGCGAACCGTCCGTGGAGGACGGCGCTCCGCGGCTTCCCCATGCGACTGCGGGCCCCTCGAAGTGGGCGGCATGGCGCCGCGGACGGGCCGCAGCGCCGAACACGAAGACGTCCTCGGCCCCGTCCAGCACACCGCCCGCCGGATCGTCGTCGCCGGCCCGGCGCACCACGTCCCGTTCGGGCATGAAGATGTCGCGGACGACCACGGCGCACAGGTAGAGCGTGCCCAGCAGATGCACGGCGATCGCCCAGTGATAGCCGTGGGTGGGCAGGCCCTTGTGGGCGTCTCCGCTGGTCGTGTACGCGAGGTACATCCAGATCCCCAGGAAGTACGCCACCTCGCACGCCTGCCAGATCAGGAAGTCCCGCCACTTGGGCCGGGCCAGGACGGCCAGTGGCACGAGCCACAGGACGTACTGCGGCGAGTAGACCTTGTTGGTCAGGATGAAGGCCGCCACGATCAGGAAGGCGAGCTGGGCGAAGCGCGGACGGCGCGGGGCCGTGAAGGTGAGCGCCGCGATACCGCCGCTGCACAGCACCATCAGCAGCATGGCGAGCAGGTTGACCGTGTCGGTCGTGGGCGGCTTGCTGGTGTTCTGGGCCCAGATCAGCCAGAAGGAACCGAAGTCCACGCCCCGTTCCTGGCTGAACGTGTAGAACTTCGACCAGCCGTCGAAGGCGAAGAGCATCACCGGCAGGTTCACCACGAGCCAGGCGACCGCGGTACCGCCCAGGGCCTTGCCGAAGTCCCGCCACTTGCCCGCACGCCAGCACAGGACGAGCAGGGGGCCGAGCAGCAGCACGGGATAGAGCTTGGCAGCCGTGGCCAGCCCCAGGAGGACACCGAAGGCGAGGGATCGGCCCCGGGACCACATCAGCATCGCTGCGGCCGTCAGAGCGACCGCCAGCAGGTCCCAGTTGATGGTGGCGGTCAGCGCGAAGGCGGGCGCCAGGGCGACCAGCAGGCCGTCCCAGGGACGTCGCTTCTGCGTGCGCGAGACACAGACGGCGATGACCGCGGCGCACACCATCAGCATCCCGGCGTTCACGAACCAGTACCACTGCTCCTGGTGCTGGATGCTGCCGCTGCCGGGGGTGAGCCACGCGGCGACCTCCATGAACACGCCGGTCAGCACCGGGTATTCGAGGTAGTCCATGTCGCCCGGGAGCTTGTCGAAGTACGGCACGAGCCCGTCGGCGAAGCCGCGCCCCTGGTAGAGGTGCGGGATGTCCGAATAGCAAGCGTGCGTGTACTGGGAACTCGCGCCGAAGAACCAGGCGCCGTCGTAGCACGGAGCCTTCTGGACCAGGCCGAGGGCGAACATGCCGATCGCGACGAGCGCCACCACCCGCACGGGCGTCCACCAGGACGTCCCGAGCAGGGCGCGCCGCCCGATGGGGCCTCCGATCAGCTCGCTGCCGGCCGCGGCGACCTCGTCCTCCCTGGTCGGCCGCACCGGCTCCGGCTCGTGCGCGCTCGCGGGCGTCGTTTCTGCACTGGGCATGGACCACATCCTGCCGTACCCGCCCATGGATACGCCGAGGGCCGCCGCACCTCACAGGTGCGGCGGCCCATGTTTCACGTGAAACACCCGTGGCGGCCGAAATGACCGCCAACCGGCACTTCCCGGCTCAGCCGGTGTTTCCGCCGAAGAGGCCTCCGTTGCCGTTGCCCCTGCTATTGCCGGGCGACGAGCTGTCGGTGGGCGTCGGCGACTCCGTCACTCCTCCAGTCGTACCGCCGTTGCCGCCACCGTTGCCGTTGCCGCCGTTGCCACCGTTGCCGCAGCCCCAGAAGCCACAGGTGTTGCTGGCTGTGGGCGACGGGAAACCTGGCCTGTCCGTCGGCGACGGGCTCACCGACGGACTCGCCGACGGACTCTCTGTGGCCGAGGGAGTGGGCGTCGGGCTCGGCTCGGCGTTGATGACCTTGCCGATGGGCTCCGGGGTCGGGAACTTCTCCGGCTGCTCGCCCTGCAACGCCTCCGCCATGTAGTCGTGCCAGATCTGCGCCGGGAACGAGGCGCCGTGGATCTTCTCCTGACCACCTGTCCCGTACATCTCCAGGAACTTGCGGTTCTTGTTGCTCGCGTTGTCGTCCAGGCGGAACATGCTGATCGAGGTGGACAGCTGCGGGGTGTAGCCGACGAACCAGGCCGACTTGTTGCCGTCGGTGGTACCGGTCTTGCCCGCCACGTCGCGACCGGGCAGCTGCGCAGCCGTACCCGTGCCCTTGTCAACCACGGTCTTGAGGACATCGGTGACGTTGTCGGCGACCTTCGGCTCGAAGGCGTCCTTGGGTTGTGCCTTGTGGGTGTAGACCACCCCGTCCTTGTCCCTGACCTCCGTGACCGAGAACGGGTCGTTCTGCGTTCCACTGGACGCGAAGGTGGCATACGCACCGGCCATGCGGATGGCGCTGGGGTCGGACGTACCGATGGAGAACGACGGGAACGCGGAACTGGCCAGGCTGCCCTCCAGGACTCCTGCGTCCAGAGCTGCCTGCTTGACCTTGTCCAGACCTACGTCCATGCCCAGCTGGACGTAGGCGGAGTTCACCGATTGCCGCATCGCCTCACGAAGGTCGATCTTATAGCTGGGCGGGTTGATCGACTCGTTGCCGTCGTTGGTCTGAAGCCACTCCTTGCCGTCCTTGTCCGTCCAGACCGAGCCGTCGTAGTTCTTGATCTTGAGCTTGTTCTTGCCGCTGTAAAGGCTCTTCGGGGACGCCACGGTGCGTTCGTCCTGTGCCTGCGACTCGAGGCCGTCGGGGTTCCGTACGCCCCACTTCATCGCCGCCGCCAGCACGAACGGCTTGAACGTCGAACCCACCTGGGCACCGGTCGCGTCGGCGTTGTCGGTGAAGTGCTTGGTGGCGTTCTCACCGCCGTAGATGGCCTTGATGGCGCCCGTGGCCGGATCCACGGAAGCACCGCCGAACTGCACGTGAGTGTCGGTCTCGGGGCGGAGCTTGGGCTTGATGTTCTGTTTCTGGACCTTCTTGACGGCTGCCTCGAGCGCTTTGACCTTCTTCTTGTCGAAGGTCGTCCTGATCGTGTAGCCGCCCTGCTGCAGCTTGTCCGCGGTGATGTCGGTGTTGTTGACGATGTACGACTTGGCGAGGTCGACGAGATAGCCGATCTGCCCGCCCAGCTGGCTGTTCGACCGCGGACTCTGGACCTTCGGAAGCGTCGTGTACTTGGCCCGCACCGAGGCGTCCAGGTGGCCGTACTGGACCATCTTGTTCAGCGTGTCCTGCATCTGCGCCAGGGCCCGCTTCCGGTTGGCCTCGGGGGTGGCCGCCTGGTCGAGCGACCTCGCGCCCGCGGGGTCGTAATACGTGGCGCCCTTGAGCAGCGCCGACAGGAAGGCGCACTCACCCGGGTTCAGGTCCTTGGCTTCCTTGTTGAAGTACGCCCGCGCGGCCGCCTGGATGCCGTAGGCACCACGGCCGAAGTACGCCGAGTTCAGGTAACCGGCCATGATCTGGTCCTTGGGGACCGTGGCGCCGACCTTGACGGCGACGAAGATCTCCTTGAACTTTCGGGAGATCGTCTGCGACTGGTCGTCCAGCATCGCGTTCTTGACGTACTGCTGGGTGATGGTGGAGCCACCCTGCGTCTGGCCGCCCCTGGCCATGTTGAAGAAGGCACGCGCGATGCCGTTCGGGTCGATACCGCTGTCGGTCTCGAAGGTCTTGTTCTCCTGGGAGATCACGGCGTACCGCATCTCCTTGGGGATCATCGAGTAGTTGATGATCTGGCGATTGGTCTCACCGCCGGTGGCGACCATGACCGAACCGTCGGACCACTCGAAGACGTTGTTCTGCGCCGTGGCGGTCTTCGCGATGTCCGGCACGCTCACCATCGCGTACCCGATGCCGGCCACGGCCACCAGGCTCCCGATCAAGCCGATGAACGTGCCGGTGACGACCTTCCAGGAGGGCACCCAGCGGCGCCATCCGTACCTCCCCGCGCGGGGATAGTCGATGAAACGCTTCCTTGCGGGCGGGGCGGCACGGCCCCTGCCGCGGCCGGGGCCGGCCGGGTCGGGCGCTCTGCGGCGGCCGCCTCCGCCTCTCTGCGCCGCCCGGCGGGCCTCGGCGCGGCTGCCGTAGGGGCGCTCCTCACCTCCCGAGCCAGGGGAGTCCGACCCATAGGAATGTGCCCCATAGGAGTCGGAAGGAGACCCGGTGGCGCCTCGCGGTGCCGCTCGGCGGCCGGTGGACGAACCGGGCTGGCCGCGTCGGGCCGCGGCACGTCCGCCTCCCTGCGGCTGCGGCGGTTTGCGACGGTGCTCGCTCATCGAACGACTACTCCTCGGGCAGGCGCACCCGTGCGCGCCTGGAAACGGCGGCTGGTTTCCGGTCCCCCCGAAGTACGGATGTGGTCGGTTCGGCATTCACCCGTACTGCACCAAGGACGAGGACGTTCCCTGGCGTCACTTGGTTCCCGGCAGTTGGCATGCCGCACAGACTACGCACCGTCAAAACCTGTCTAATCCTGAAGTTCGTCCTAAAGCAGGCAACTTGCCTCCTGCGAATCGGTGATGTGATCCCGTTCACCGTCCTCCCTCTTGTCCCACGCGGAAGGCCGTTCTATCGTCAAGATGTATCGAGCCGATACATCAGCGTGAGATAAGCAAGTGACAGGGGCGAGAGGAGGCGACGATGAGCCGGCGTTCCGGCATCCTCGAGTTCGCCGTACTCGGCCTGCTCCGCGAATCTCCGATGCACGGCTATGAACTGCGCAAACGACTTAATACGTCACTGGGTGTCTTCCGGGCATTCAGCTACGGGACGCTCTACCCCTGCCTCAAGACGCTGGTCACCAACGGCTGGTTGATCGAGGAACCGGGGAACACCCACGAGGACGCCCTCGCCGCACCACTCGCGGGGCGCCGCGCCAAAATCGTCTATCGGTTGACGGCGGAAGGTAAGGAGCACTTCGAGGAACTGCTCTCGCAGACGGGCCCGGACGCGTACGAGGACGAGCACTTCGCCGCCCGGTTCGCCTTCTTCGGGCAGACGTCGCGCGATGTGCGCATGCGCGTCCTCGAGGGCCGCCGCAGCCGGCTGGAGGAGCGCCTGGAGAAGATGCGCGCCTCGCTGGCACGCACCCGGGAGCGCCTCGACGACTACACGCTTGAGCTCCAGCGCCACGGGATGGAGTCCGTGGAGCGCGAAGTGCGCTGGCTGAACGAGCTCATCGAGAGCGAGCGGGCCGGCCGGGACCTTCAGGGTTCCGCGTCCGGGGGGTCCGCTCAGCAGGACACCACATCTGGAGCGACGGGCGGCCTGCCCCGTCCCGGGGACGACCCCGGGACGGATACGCCCGGCGACACCGCCACGTGAAGCCCACTCAGGGCCTCACTCGTACACACAGGGAGCAACCGGAATGGGTTCGGTTCGCGTAGCCATCGTCGGCGTGGGCAACTGCGCCGCCTCGCTGGTGCAGGGAGTCGAGTACTACAAGGACGCCGATCCGGCGTCCAAGGTCCCCGGCCTGATGCACGTGCAGTTCGGCGACTACCACGTGGGTGACGTGGAGTTCGTCGCTGCCTTCGACGTCGACGCGAAGAAGGTCGGCCTCGACCTCGCGGACGCCATCGGCGCCTCCGAGAACAACACCATCAAGATCGCCGACGTGCCGAACACCGGCGTCACGGTCCAGCGTGGCCACACCCTCGACGGCCTCGGCAAGTACTACCGCCAGACCATCGAGGAGTCCGAGGCCGAGCCGGTCGACGTCGTCCAGATCCTCAAGGACAAGCAGGTCGACGTCCTGGTCTGCTACCTGCCCGTCGGCTCCGAGGACGCGGCGAAGTTCTACGCCCAGTGCGCCATCGACGCCAAGGTCGCCTTCGTCAACGCCCTCCCGGTCTTCATCGCCGGCACCAAGGAGTGGGCGGACAAGTTCACCGAGGCGGGCGTCCCGATCGTCGGCGACGACATCAAGTCCCAGGTCGGCGCCACTATCACGCACCGCGTCATGGCGAAGCTGTTCGAGGACCGGGGCGTCATCCTGGACCGCACGATGCAGCTGAACGTCGGCGGCAACATGGACTTCAAGAACATGCTCGAGCGCGAGCGCCTGGAGTCCAAGAAGATCTCCAAGACGCAGGCCGTCACCTCCCAGATCCCCGACCGGGACCTCGGCGAGAAGAACGTCCACATCGGCCCGTCCGACTACGTGCAGTGGCTCGACGACCGCAAGTGGGCCTACGTCCGTCTCGAGGGCCGTGCCTTCGGCGACGTCCCGCTGAACCTGGAGTACAAGCTCGAGGTCTGGGACTCCCCGAACTCCGCGGGCGTCATCATCGACGCCCTGCGCGCCGCGAAGATCGCCAAGGACCGCGGCGTCGGCGGCCCGATCCTCTCCGCCTCCTCGTACTTCATGAAGTCCCCGCCGGTCCAGTACTTCGACGACGAGGCCCGCGAGAACGTCGAGAAGTTCATCCGCGGCGACGTCGAGCGCTAAGGCGACCGCTCGCAGAGAACGCTCCTGCCAGGGCTGAGAGGGTCCTCGGGTCCATGACCCGGGGACCCTCTCCGTATGTGAGGCTGTGCCCCATGCCCGTCGTCCGCGACCTGCGCGTCCTGCTCCGCTTCCGGGACTTCCGCCGCCTGCTCGCCGTACGCCTGCTCTCCCAGGGAGCCGACGGCGTCTACCAGGTCGCCCTCGCCACATACGTCGTCTTCTCCCCGGAGAAACAGACCTCGGCCGCCGCGATCGCCTCCGCGATGGCGGTCCTGCTGCTCCCGTACTCGCTCGTCGGCCCCTTCGCGGGCGTCCTGCTCGACCGCTGGCGGCGCCGTCAGGTCTTCGTGTACGGCAATCTGCTGCGCGCCGTGCTCGCGTCGGCCACCGCCGTCCTGATGGTCGGCCAAGCCCCCGACTGGCTGTTCTACGTCTCCGCACTGTGCGTCACCGCAGTCAACCGCTTCGTCCTCGCCGGACTGTCCGCCGCCCTGCCGCGCGTCGTCGACAGCGAGCGACTGGTGATGGCCAACTCCCTCTCCCCGACCGCCGGCACCCTCGCCGCGACCGCGGGGGGCGGTCTCGCCTTCGTCGTACGGCTGCTGGTGTCGGACTCCGACGCCGCGGTGGTCCTGCTGGGCGCCGCGCTCTATATGTGCGCCGCGCTGGCGTCATTGCGTATGGCTCCCGCACTGCTCGGCCCCGACCTGGCGCCGGTGCGGCCGCGGCTGGCGGCGACGCTCGCCGGCACGGCACGGGACCTGCTCGCGGGCGTACGGCACCTCGCCGCGCCACCGCGCCGGGAAGCCGCGTGGGCGCTGGCCTCTATGACGCTGATGCGCTTCTGCTACGGCGCCCTGCTGGTCCTCCTGCTGATGCTGTGCCGGTACGCCCTCTCCTCGACCCCGGACGAGGGGCTCCGTCTCCTGGGACTGGCCCTGGGCGTGTCCGGCGCCGGCTTCTTCGCGGCGGCCGTGGTGACGCCCTGGGCGGCGGGACGGCTCGGTCCCGGCTGCTGGATCGCTGTGTGCGCGGCCGCCGCCGCGGTGCTGGAGCCCGCGCTGGGTCTCCCCTTCGCCACCGTTCCCATGCTCGTCGCGGCGTTCGTCCTCGGACTGATCACCCAGGGCGCAAAGATCGCCACGGACACGATCGTCCAGTCGTCCGTCGACGACAGCTACCGGGGCCGGATCTTCTCCGTGTACGACGTCCTGTTCAACATGGCGTTCGTGGGCGCCGCGGGAGTGGCCGCGCTCATGCTTCCACCGGACGGCCGCTCGACGGTCCTGGTGGTCACGGTCGCCGTTGTCTACGGGGTGGTTGCGGCAACTATGGCCCGCTTTGAACGGCGGAGAGTGTCACAGCAATGACACAGCGTCCTTCCTGGCCGCGGGCGTGTCAGCGGGAGCCGCTAACTTACGTGGGTCTTATGTAGCGCGGTGCCCATCCATATTCCGTCGTGCGCACCCATGTTCCAGGGGGACTCCACAGTATCTACTCCGCCGCCGCCCCAAGGGCCGAACCCGTACGCCCAGACACCGCCTCCGCCGGCGGGGCAGCAGCCCTACGGACAGCCGGGGGTTCCCCCACAGCAGCCGTACGCACCGTTCCCGAACCAGGGTGCGGGCGCCCCCGTTCCGCCGCCGGCGGCGCCACCCAAGCGGAGCAAGAAGGCGGTCCGCATCATCGGCGCGATCGTCGTCTTCATCGTGATCGCCGCCGTGAAGTTCGGCATCGGCTTCGGCATAGGCCTTCTGGACAAGGAAGACGCGGAGACCACCTCTGCGGGCGCCTCCATGCACAACAACGGGACGGAATCGAGTCCGGACCTCAAGGAGGTCGACTGCACCTCCAGCGACGCCCAGTACAAGGTTGTCCAGAAGTTCGACGACTCCACCGACACCTCCAAGTGCGAGAGCGTCACAGAGTCGACCATCGCCTACGTCCAGTACCGCACGGGCCACAAGGTCGTGCTCTGCCTGAAGGGCGTGTAGCGACCCCCACGTTCAAGCAGAGCCGGAGGGGCGATGTTTCACGTGAAACATCGCCCCTCCGCACGTGCGAACGGGGTCATGTTTCACGTGAAACATGACCCCGTTTTCGCGGCCTGTCACCCTCAGTCCTGCTCGGCCCACCACTCCTTGAGCGCAGCCACCGCCACGTCGTGCTCCATCGGCCCGTTCTCCAGGCGAAGCTCCAGCATGTGCTTGTACGCCTTGCCCACCACCGGGCCCGGTCCGACGCCCAGGATCTCCATGATCTGGTTACCGTCGAGGTCCGGGCGGATCGCGTCGAGCTCCTCCTGCTCCTGGAGTTCGGCGATGCGCTGCTCGAGGCCGTCGTAGGCACGGGAGAGCGCGACGGCCTTGCGCTTGTTGCGGGTGGTGCAATCGGAGCGCGTCAGCTTGTGGAGGCGGTCGAGCAGCGGGCCGGCGTCACGGACATAGCGGCGCACCGCCGAGTCCGTCCACTCCCCGGTGCCGTAGCCATGGAAGCGCAGATGGAGTTCGACCAGACGTGAGACGTCCTTCACGAGCTCGTTGGAGTACTTCAGAGCCGTCATGCGCTTCTTGGTCATCTTCGCCCCCACCACCTCGTGATGGTGGAACGAGACCCGGCCGTCCTGCTCGAAGCGACGGGTGCGGGGCTTGCCGATGTCGTGCAGAAGCGCCGCCAGCCTGAGCGTGAGGTCGGGGCCGTCCTCCTCCAGAGCGATGGCCTGTTCCAGGACGATCAGCGTGTGGTCGTAGACGTCCTTGTGCCGGTGATGCTCATCACGCTCCAGACGCAGGGCAGGCACCTCGGGCAGCACATGGTCGGCCAGCCCGGTCCCGACGAGCAGCGTCAGGCCCGTGCGGGGGTGGCCGGAGAGGATCAGCTTGTTCAGCTCGTCCCGCACCCGCTCGGCCGAGACGATCTCGATGCGTGCAGCCATCTCCTTCATCGCGGCGACGACCTCGGGGGCCACCTCGAAGTCGAGCTGGGCGGCGAAGCGCGCGGCCCGCATCATCCGCAGCGGGTCGTCGGAGAAGGACTCCTCGGGCGTACCCGGCGTGCGCAGCACCCGCACCGCGAGGTCCTCGAGCCCGCCGTGCGGATCGATGAACTCCTTCTCCGGCAGAGCCACGGCCATCGCGTTGACCGTGAAGTCGCGCCGGACGAGGTCCTCCTCGATGGAGTCGCCGTACGACACCTCGGGCTTGCGCGAGGTCCGGTCGTACGCCTCCGATCGATACGTGGTGACCTCGATCTGATAGCCCTCCTTCTGCGCGCCCACCGTGCCGAAGGCGATCCCGACCTCCCACACCGCGTCCGCCCACGGCCGCACGATCTTCAGTACGTCCTCGGGGTGGGCGTCGGTCGTGAAGTCCAGGTCGTTACCGAGGCGGCCGAGGAGCGCGTCCCGGACCGAGCCGCCGACCAGGGCGAGGGAGAACCCGGCTTCCTGGAAACGGCGAGCGAGCTCGTCGGCGACAGGGGCCACCCGCAGCAGCTCGCTCACCGCGCGCTGCTGCACCTGGCTCAGGGCAGTAGGAGTGTCTTCGTTGGCGTTCGGCACAACAGAAGAGGGTACGTGGCCCGGGCACCCAGGAGCGCCTCCTTTGTGTTCGCACGGACGCCTCCGCCCATACCTCCACAAGGGCTGCCCTCACGGCGTACGAACACGCCGCACTCGATACTGGACATAAGGGCTCGCTGCTGTCATCCGCCCGATCTTGTGGACCGGACCGCGGCACTTCCCCTCAGCGCGCATCGTTACCATGCGTGGACGCACATTCCAACGACCACTGACGACGAGGGACGGACGAACGCGTGGCCGAGGCGGCAGACTTCCAGGGCATGAGTCCCTCACCGCCCCGTCGGTGGCTGCGGCGCACCGGAGCACTGCTGGCCGGAGCGCCTCTGCTGGCCGGCCTGCTCCAGCTGCCCGCCGCTGTGCCCGCACAGGCGTCCTCCTCCGGCGATGTGTCCGTCTCGGTGGACACCCTCACGCCCAGCGCCCCCACGGACGGGGACACGCTGACCGTCACCGGCACGGTGACCAACGAGGGCAAGCAGACGGTCACCGGCGCTCATGTGGGACTCCGCCTGGGCTCCCTGCTGAACACCCGCTCGGCCATCGACAACGTCGCCGACAACCCCGACGACACGCACGCCTACCTCGGCGCCGAGGTGGGCGACAAGTACGTCCAGGAGTTCGCCAAGCTCGCCCCGGGCGCCTCCCAGCCCTTCAGCATCTCCGTGCCGGTCGACAAGCTGGACCTGGGCCAGGACGGTGTGTACGAGTTCGACGTCTCCCTGTCCGGCCAGACCGCGGCGCAGCCGTGGGACCAGGTGCTCGGCGTCCAGCGGACCTTCCTGCCCTGGCAGGCCGAGGAGGCCGGCACCAGGACGAAGACGACGTACCTGTGGCCGCTCGTCTCCGACGTCCACATGACGGCGAAGACGGGTCCGGGTGAGCAGCAGACGCCGGTGTTCGACAACGACGAGCTCGCCAAGGACATCGCCCCGGGCGGCCGCCTGGCCCAGATGGTGAACCTCGGCAAGGACCTCGACGTCACCTGGGTGATCGACCCGGACCTGCTGGCCTCGGTCGATGCGATGACCCGCAACTACCGCGTCCAGAGCGACGGCGACACCACCACGGCCGGCACCCACCAGGCGCAGGCCAAGAGCTTCCTCGCCGATCTGCAGAATGCCGTGACGGATCGCGAGGTCGTCGCCCTGCCCTTCGCCGACCCCGACCTGGCCTCCCTGGCCCACAACGGCACCAGCGTCACCGGTTCACTGAGCCACCTCAAGGACGCCACCGACGTGGCCGCCATCACGGTCAAGACCGTGCTCCACGTCACACCGAGCACCGACTTCGCCTGGCCCGTGGAAGGCGCCGTGGACCCGTCGATCATCAAGGTCGCCACGTCCGCGGGCGCCGACAAGGTGATCGCCCGCAGCGACAGTCTCCAGGAGACCGGCGGACTGACCTACACGCCCTCCGCGGCCCGCCCGATCGGCGGCGGCACGACGGCGGTGATCGCCGACGCCCGGCTCTCCACGGCGTTCGACGGCAACCTCAGGAAGGCAGGCGCGGCCACGCTCGCCGTGCAGGAGTTCCTGGCGCAGAGCCTGGAGGTCGACCTCCAGACCGGCAAGCAGCGCAGCATCGTCGTCGCCCCGCAGCGCATGCCGTCCATGAGCCAGGCCCAGGCGATGGCCCAGGCCGTCATGGCTCTCCAGGACGGCACCTGGTCCGAGTCCCAGGAACTCACCGCGGCCGCCAAGGCCAAGCCCGACCCGGCCGCTTCCACGCGCGTCCCCTCGACCTCGGCCTACCCTTCCTCGCTGCGAAAGAAGGAACTGCCCCGGTCGGCCTTCGAGCAGATCGCGCGGACGCAGGACAAGCTCGACAACTTCCAGGTGGTCCTCACCAAAGAGTCCCGTGTGGTGACCCCCTTCGGACGGGCCGTGAACCGCGAGATGTCGACGTCATGGCGGGGCCGAGCATCCGAGGCGGCCATCTTCCGGGCCGGTGTGGAGGTGTGGCTCGACGACCTCACCGACCAGGTCAAGCTGATCGACAAGTCCGAGACGAAGCTCTCCGGCCGCAGCGCAACCATCCCGGTGACCGTCCAGAACAACCTGGTGCAGGGTGTGGACCACCTGGTCCTGCGGCTCACCTCGACCATGCCGACCCGCCTCGAGGTCGGCGGCAAGGCCTACCAGGAACAGCCCGTCACGGTCTCCGGCGGGCACAGCCAGTCCGTGAAGTTCAGCACCTCGGCCAACGCCAACGGGCGTGTGACGGTCATCGCCCAGTTGTACACGGAGGACGGCCAGGAGTACGGCGCCCCGGTCAGCTTCGACGTGAAGGTCACCGAGGTCACACCCACCGTGATGCTGGTCATCGGCGGCGGCGTCCTGCTCCTTGTCCTCGCCGGCTTCCGCATGTACACCCAGCGCAAGCGCGCCGCGTCCCGGCAGGCCGAGGACGACGGACCCGACGAGCCGGGGGAGACCACCGAAGCGTCGCAGAACCCCGAGGGCCCCGCGGAACGTCTCCAGGAGGAGTCCGACGCCCGCCTGCGGGCAGACGACCCGGAGCAGCCGAGTGACCCGACGCCGGACACCGCATCGGAAAGCGCCGACCCGTCCACGACGGGTGAGAGAGTGGACCGTTGAGCGATGTCGCGGCCGGTCGGCCTGGGGACGATGAGGTGGGGTAACCATGAACGCGCCGTACGACGGTGACCGTGGCCAGGCCGCGGCCGGCTCGGGCTACCCCGAGCCGCCGCCCGAGCCCGGCCAGGTGCCGCCGCAGCACGCGGCGGACATGTACCTCCAGGACGCCTACGACGACGACCCCTACCGGGCGCAGGACCTCTCCGCTCAAGACCCGGTCGCCGAGGCGCTCTACGACCGTGCCGCGCACCCGCCGCCGCCCCCGGGCACATACCCGCAGGAGCCGCTGTACGGACAGCCGGCGCAGTCGCCGTACGCCCCCGATCCGCGCGTGTGGGCTCAGACCCCGGCGCCGGAGCCGGACAGGCCGGCGCAGCACCTGCCCTACGGCGACAATCCGCGTACGACGCAGTTCGTGGGGGTGGACGACCTGGTGACCCACTCCAGCGAGGAGCACCACGAGCCGGACGCCTTCGCGCACCTCTTCCGGGACCAGCAGCAGGGCGGCGGCCGTCCGCCGATGGACCCCCCGGCGGTACCGGGTCCGGCCGGCGCGCCGGGCACGGGACAGGGCCCGGCGGGGCAGTACCCCCAGGGCCAGTACCCGCAGGGCCAGTACCCGCAGGGGCAGTACCCGGCGACGCCGTACCCCGCGAACCCGGCCCCCGGCGCCCAGTACTCGGCGCTGCAGTACCCAGCGGTCCCGCCCACACCCCCGGTTGCCGCACCGACGCCTGCCGCGACCACGGTGCCGCCCACGCCAGTGGCCCCCACCGCCGCGTCCGCGCCGGTGGGGAAGAAGGGCGGGCGCGCCTCGGGCCTGCTGAAGTCCAGCGCAGTGATGGCGGCAGGCACGATGGTGTCCCGGCTCACGGGGTTCGTCCGCTCGGCGATGATCGTCGCCGCGCTGGGCGTCGGCCTGCTGGGTGACACCTTCCAGGTCGCCTACCAGCTGCCCACGATGATCTACATCCTGACCGTGGGCGGTGGCCTCAACTCCGTCTTCGTGCCGCAGCTCGTGCGTGCCATGAAGGAGGACGAGGACGGCGGTGAGGCCTACGCCAACCGTCTGCTGACCCTGGTGATGGTGGCCCTCGGCGGGCTCACCGTGGCCGCGGTCGTCGCGGCCCCGCTCCTGATTCGCCTGCTGTCCGATCCGGTCGCCAGCGATCCGGCGGCGAACGAGGTCGGTATCACCTTCGTCCGCTACTTCCTGCCCTCGATCTTCTTCATGGGCATCCATGTGGTGATGGGTCAGATCCTCAACGCCCGCGGGAAGTTCGGCGCGATGATGTGGACCCCGGTCCTGAACAACATCGTCATCATCGTGACGCTGGGCATGTTCATCTGGGTGTACGGCACCGCCGCGAACTCCGGGATGAAGGTCACGACCATCCCGCCGGAGGGCCAGCGCCTGCTCGGCATCGGCGTGCTGCTCGGTCTCGTCGTCCAGGCCCTGGCGATGATCCCGTATCTGCGCGAGACGGGCTTCCGGCTTCGGCTGCGCTTCGACTGGAAGGGCCACGGCCTCGGCAAGGCCGCCACGCTCGCCAAGTGGACCGTCCTGTTCGTCCTCGCCAACCAGGCGGGCGCCATCGTCGTCTCTCAGCTGTCCACCGCGGCCGGCAAGGCCTCGCCCGTCGACGGAACCGGCTTCGCCGCCTACGCCAACGCCCAGCTGATCTGGGGCCTGCCCCAGGCCATCATCACAGTCTCCCTGATGGCGGCCCTGCTACCGCGCATCTCCCGCTCAGCCGCGGAGGACGACGGGGGCGCGGTCCGCGACGACATCTCGCAGGGCCTGCGGACCACGGCTGTGGCGATCGTGCCCATCGCGTTCGGTTTCCTGGCCCTCGGCATCCCGATGTGCACGATGATCTTCGGCTCCTCGGGCACCAGCGAAGCCACCAACATGGGCTACATGCTGATGGCCTTCGCCCTCGGCCTGATCCCGTACTCCGTGCAATACGTCGTCCTGCGTGCCTTCTACGCGTACGAGGACACGCGCACGCCCTTCTACAACACCGTCATCGTCGCCGTGGTCAACGCGGGCGCCTCGGCGCTCTGCTACTTCCTCTTCCCGGCCCGCTGGGCCGTGGCCGGCATGGCCGCGGCGTACGGCCTCGCCTACGCGATCGGCGTGGGTGTCGCGTGGAAGCGCCTGAGCAAGCGCCTCGGGGGCGACCTGGACGGCTCCCGCGTCCTGCGCACCTACGCCCGCCTCTGCATCGCCTCCGTCCCTGCCGCTCTGCTCAGCGGTGTCGTCGTCTACGGCATCAGCCAGGCCCTCGGTCAGGGCGTCTTCGGTTCGTTCGCCTCACTCGTGGTCGGCGGTGCCGTCCTGCTCGGCGTCTTCTTCGTCGCCGCTCGCCGTATGCGCATCGAGGAACTCAACTCCCTCGTGGGCATGGTCCGAGGGCGTCTGGGACGCTGAGGCGGGGGTAGGCGCACAACCATCGTCCGCCGCCGCGTGTCGTGCATAGCGCCGGACTGTGGGCACAATTGGTTTCGGCGTCGGACAGCGTGCAACGCAACGGATGGGGAGGCAGGGAACGACGGTGGCGGAACGGAGCACGGCTGCCGTCGACGTGGCAGACAACAGCGGTGACCAGCCGCTGACCGCCAAGGCGGACCAGGCCACGGCCGACGGGGTGGCCCAGAACCCGGAGCGGGACACGGAAAGCGACGAGGCACAGGGAAACAGCGGGACCGGGAGTCCCACGAAGAAGACCTCACCTCCCGAACTGCACAGCGGTCACAAGCTCGCCAGACGCTACCGCCTCGAGGAGTGCGTCACCCGTCTGGACGGATTCAGCAGTTGGCGAGCGGTCGACGAGAAGCTCCGTCGCGCCGTCGGCGTCCACGTTCTTCCCGCGGACCATGCGCGAGCCCGTTCGGTGCTGGCCGCGGCACGCTCCTCGGCCCTGCTCGGCGATCCACGCTTCGTCCAGGTCCTTGACGCCGTCGAGGAGAACGACCTCGTCTATGTCGTGCACGAGTGGCTGCCCGATGCCGTCGAGCTGACCACCCTGCTGTCTGCGGGCCCACTGGAGCCGCACGACGCGTACCAGATGGTGAGTCAGGTCTCCTCCGCGATGGCCGCCGCCCACCGCGAGGGCCTCGCCCATCTCCGCCTCAACCCGAACGCCGTGCTGCGCACGTCGACCGGCCAGTGGCGCATCCGCGGCCTCGCGGTCAACGCCGCGCTGCGCGGCATCAGCTCCGACACCCCGCAGCGCACCGACACCGAGTCGATCGGCGCCCTGCTGTACGCGGCGCTCACCCAGCGCTGGCCGTACGACAACGACGCCTACGGTCTGTCCGGGCTGCCCAAGGACGTCGGTCTGATCGCGCCGGACCAGGTGCGGGCGGGCGTCCATCGCGGGCTGTCCGAGCTCGCCATGCGCGCGCTCGCCAACGACGGCGCCACCGCCTCCCGGCACGAGTCCCCGTGCACGACACCGGAGGAACTGGTGAAGGCGATCGGCGAGATGCCGCGCATCCGCCCCCCGGAGCCCGCGTTCACGGCCCCGCCGGAGTATCAGCGCACGACGTACCAGCAGGGCACGTACGGCCGCCCGGCCCCGCGCCCCGGTGCCGCCCAGCCCCTGCAGGCCCCGCCGCCTCCGCTCCAGAGCCGTACCGGCAAGGCACTCAAGTGGGCGGTCTCGGCCCTTCTGATCGCCGCGCTGGGCCTGGGCAGCTGGCAGCTCGCCGATGCACTGATGGACCAGGGCAGCGGCTCCGACGACACGAACAACACGCAGACGACAGACGGGGGCGACAAGGGCGGCAGAACCAAGCCCGCCACGCCACTCAAGATCCAGGATGCGCAGGAGTTCGTCGCGAAGGGCGACGCCCAGCATCCAGGCGACGTCAACAACACGTACGACGGCGACCCCTCGACGTCCTGGCGCACCAAAACCTTCACCGGCGGTCCTTCCATCCCGCCGTACAAGCCGGGCGTGGGCATCGTCTACGACCTCGGCTCGGCCAAGAAAGTGTCCGCCGCGAGCATCGGACTTCGCTACGGCGGCGATCACACCACGGTCAAGCTGTACGCGTCCGACACACTGAAGCCGGCGTCGCTGGACTCCCTGAAGGCGATCGGCAGCGTGGACACGAACGGGACCACCGCCACGGTGAAGCTCGACAAGTCCGTGAAGAGCCAGTACGTCCTCGTGTGGCTCACGGCCGTGCCGTACTCGGGCGCGGACGCGGCGTCGTACAGCGGCACCGGATACAAGCAGGCCATCACTGAGGTGAAGTTCACGGGCTGACGTCTCACCGGAGGCGGAGGGGGTCAGATGGCGGAGGGCGCCGGTTTCGACGGTGCGAGCGATCAGGAACTGCTCGGCCGGCACGTCGAGGGTGATCCGGAGGCCTTCGGTGAGATCGTGCGGCGTCATCGGGACCGACTGTGGGCGGTGGCGCTGCGGACTCTGGGGGACCGTGAGGAGGCCGCCGACGCGGTTCAGGACGCCCTCGTGTCCGCGTACCGGGCCGCCCACACCTTTCGCGGCCAGTCGGCCGTCACCACCTGGCTGCACCGGATCACGGTGAACGCCTGCCTGGACCGTGCCCGCAAAGCGGCCACACGGAAGACCTCCCCGGTCGATGACACCGAGCGGCTGGAGCAACTGCTGGAGCCCCACGAGTCGGCCTCGGCGCCGGCCGAGCGCAACGATCTGCACCGCCAGCTCCTCGAGGCCCTCGGCACGCTGCCGCACGATCAGCGGGCGGCCCTCGTCCTGGTGGACATGCAGGGCTATTCCGTCGCCGAGGCCGCCCGCATCCTCGACGTGCCGACCGGCACCATCAAGAGCCGGTGCGCCCGAGGCAGAGCCAGACTTCTCCCGCTCCTCACCCACCTACGGCCGGACAACACGGGCGACGGGAAAGAGCAGGACCCGGCACGGAACCGGGCGCAGGAGACATCCGTCCCACCCGCAGCAGGACCTGAGCACAGAGGTTCCCAGGGAACGGGGCCGAGCGATTCAGCCGCAGTGAAGGGCGGAGGTGGGCGAGCGTGACTTCCACGACGGACACGGCCGGGCACCCGGACGTCGCCGAGATCTCCGACCTCACCGAAGGCCTCCTCCCCCCGGACCGGACCGCGGACATACGGCGTCACCTGAACGAGTGCGAGCTGTGTACGGACGTCCATGCCTCGCTGGAGGAGATCCGCGGGCTTCTGGGCTCCCTGCCGGGACCATCCCGTATGCCCGCCGACGTCGCCGAGCGCATCGATGCCGCGCTCGCGGCCGAAGCGCTGCTGAGCGCCACCGCTCCCGACTCGGTGACCACTCCGGTCCTGGTCTCCGCCTCCTCCACTGCGTCCGACGACGCCGAGCCCCATGTTTCACGTGAAACATCGGCTCCCGGGGGCCGGCCCGCCGGGCGACCGCAGGCGGCGACCGGTCCCGGCCGCAAGGACCGGGGGCCAGGCCGGCGTCGCAGGAAGATCGTCCTGGGCGCCGTCCTCACCGCCGCCGTCCTGGGCGCAGGATCGCTGTTTCTTCAGTCGCTCGGTGAAGACAAGTCCCACTCGACTGCTCAGGGCAAGGAGACGAGCGCCTCCGGCACCTTCTCCGGGAGTCCACTCAAGAGTGAGGTGAAAGGCCTTCTCTCCACGCGGCCGAACTCTCAGCGCGGCTCCGACAGCCAGAAGCCGCGACTGGGCATCGAGTCGGAGACCGATACCCCGAACTCGACGGAGAGCGCGAACACGCTGCTCAAGCCGTCGGTTGCGGTCCCTGACTGTGTGCGGCTGGGCATCAACAGCAATGCGGATGTCCTAGGTGCGAAGAAGGGGACGTACGACGGCAAGGAGGCGTACCTCGTCGTACTGCCGGACGTCTCCGACACCACGCGGGTCACCGTGTATGTCGTCGACACGGCCTGCGTCGGCGGGCAGCCCGTGGCGCCCGGCAAGGTCCTGTTCAAGCAGTCCTTCGCGCGTCCCTGAGCCGTCCGCGTCTCCTCTCCCGTCCAACGCTCTGGTTCCCTCCTACGGGGCATGCCCGTGTGCCCGGGCACGGCGGGAATGCGCGCCCCGTAGGATCCGTTGGGTGGGGTGGGAGCTCCGAGAGGGGCTCACACCGGTCGAATGACGCAGACCAGAGACGAGGAATCCAGCCGTGAGCGACGTCCGTAACGTGATCATCATCGGCTCCGGGCCCGCCGGTTACACGGCGGCGCTTTACACCGCGCGCGCGTCGTTGAAGCCCCTGGTGTTCGAGGGGGCTGTCACCGCGGGCGGTGCACTCATGAACACCACCGATGTGGAGAACTTCCCCGGCTTCCGCGACGGCATCATGGGCCCCGAGCTCATGGACAACATGCGCGCCCAGGCGGAGCGCTTCGGCGCCGAGCTCATCCCGGACGACGCCGTCTCCGTCGACCTGACCGGTGACATCAAGACCGTCACGGACACCGCAGGCACGGTCCACCGGGCGAAGGCCGTCATCGTCACGACCGGATCGCAGCACCGCAAGCTCGGCCTCCCGAACGAGGACGCTCTCTCCGGCCGCGGCGTCTCGTGGTGCGCCACCTGTGACGGATTCTTCTTCAAGGACCAGGACATCGCGGTGATCGGCGGCGGTGACACCGCGATGGAGGAGGCCACCTTCCTCTCGCGGTTCGCCAAGTCCGTGACCATCGTTCACCGCCGGGACAGCCTGCGCGCCTCCAAGGCGATGCAGGAGCGCGCCTTCGCCGACCCGAAGATCAAGTTCGTCTGGGACAGCGAGGTCGCCGAGATCCAGGGTGACCCGAAGCTCTCCGGCCTGAAGCTCCGCAACATCAAGACGGGCGAGCTGTCCGACCTGCCCGTGACGGGTCTGTTCATCGCGATCGGCCACGACCCGCGCACCGAGCTGTTCAAGGGCCAGCTGGACCTCGACGAGGAGGGCTATCTGAAGGTCGACGCGCCCTCCACCCGGACGAACCTGACCGGTGTCTTCGGCGCCGGCGACGTGGTCGACCACACCTACCGCCAGGCGATCACCGCAGCCGGCACCGGCTGCTCCGCCGCTCTCGACGCCGAGCGCTTCCTCGCCGCACTCGCGGACGAGGAGAAGGCCGAGCCCGAGAAGACCACCGTCTGACCCCCTTCCGCCCTCCGCACGAACGAGTTAAGGAGCCCGCTGTGGCCGGCACCCTGAAGAATGTGACCGACGATTCCTTCGAGCAGGACGTCCTCAAGAGCGACAAGCCCGTCCTGGTGGACTTCTGGGCCGCCTGGTGCGGTCCGTGCCGCCAGATCGCCCCGTCCCTCGAGGCCATCGCCTCCGAGTACGGCGACAAGATCGAGGTCGTCAAGCTCAATATCGACGAGAACCCGGGTACGGCCGCCAAGTACGGCGTCATGTCCATCCCGACCCTGAACGTGTACCAGGGTGGCGAGGTCGCCAAGACCATCGTCGGTGCCAAGCCCAAGGCCGCGATCGTGCGCGACCTCGAGGACTTCATCGCCGAGTGACGTTTCACGTGAAACACGAATGGGCCAACCCGGAAGGGTTGGCCCATTCGTGTAAGAGCTGAGCGCTGCGACGGGACCGCCACCGCGGCCGAGAGCGCTAGAGCGGCCGAAGCGCCGGTTCCTTCTGTACGGCCCCCAGCAGCCGGTCGATGGCCATCTCCACGTCTTCCTTCCAGGAGAGCGTCGTACGCAGCTCCAGGCGAAGCCTCGGGTACGTCGGATGCGGACGTACGGTCTTGAAGCCCACCGCGAGGAGATGATCAGCCGGCAGCACGCAGGCGGGCTCCTTCCAGCGGGCATCCCCGAAGGCTTCGATCGCCTTGAAGCCGCGCCGCAGGAGATCCTTGGCCACGGTCTGCACCATCACCCGGCCCAGCCCCTGCCCCTGGTAGCCCGGCATGATGAACGCCGTCATCAGCTGCACGGCGTCGGGCGAGACGGGGCTCGTCGGAAATGCCGTCGAGCGGGGGACGTACGCGGGCGGAGCGTAGAGCACGAAGCCCACCGGCACGTCGTCGACGTAGACCACCCGGCCGCACGATCCCCAGTCCAGCAGGACGGCGGAGATCCAGGCCTCCTTCTCCAGCGCTGCCGTGCCCGCTCTTACCGCTGCCTCGCCGCTGACTGGGTCCAGCTCCCAGAAGACGCACGAGCGACAACGCTTGGGAAGGTCCTGAAGGTTGTCCAGCGTGAGCGGTACGAGCCGACGGCCCATGAAGGCTGTTCCTCGCTTCCCTCGCCCGCGGCGTCGCGAGCGGCTGTCAGAGCGTTCCGTTCCCTCAGCAGACCTCCGACGAACCCGCCGACGACCCCCAGGCCCAGGCCCGCACTCACCAGTCCGGTG
The DNA here is from genome assembly GCF_014647875.1 of Streptomyces brasiliensis. Lineage (GTDB taxonomy): Bacteria > Actinomycetota > Actinomycetes > Streptomycetales > Streptomycetaceae > Streptomyces > Streptomyces brasiliensis. Next base: position 153,257 of record NZ_BMQA01000007.1, read on the forward strand.
CGGCTCATCGTTCGCATGGCCCCCGCCTCCCACTCCGAGGTGCTGCCCGGTGGATGCGCCATACCCGAGTCGCATCGTATCGACGATGTGATTCCACCGATACCGCCTGAAAGCAAAGAGCGGACCGTGTTCCGGTACACACCGGACACGATCCGCTCCACCGCCCGACAGGAGACGTTCACACGAGGCTCAGTCCTCGGCTTCGTCGGCTTCCTCAGCGTCGCCATCGTGCAGGCCCTTCTGCAGGACCGGCCCCTCACCCGGGGCAAGAGTGCCCAGGATCCGCTCGAGGTCCTCCATGGAGGCGAACTCGACGGTGATCTTGCCCTTCTTCTGACCGAGATCGACCTTCACCCGCGTCTCGAAGCGGTCCGACAGGCGCGTCGCCAGGTCGGTGAGCGCCGGGGAGACACGGCCTCCGGCACGCGGTCCCTTGGCCCGCTGGGCCGCCTGGGGCCGCGAACCCATCAGGGTCACGATCTCCTCGACGGCCCGCACCGACAGGCCCTCGGCCACGATCCGGTGGGCCAGACGGTCCTGCTCCTCCGAGTCCTCCACGGACAGCAGCGCCCGGGCGTGCCCGGCGGACAGCACACCGGCTGCGACCCGGCGCTGAACGGCCGGCGAGAGCTTCAGCAGACGCAGCGTGTTGGACACCTGCGGGCGGGAGCGCCCGATACGGTCGGCCAGCTGGTCGTGCGTGCAGTTGAAGTCCTTGAGCAACTGGTCGTAGGCGGCCGCCTCTTCCAGCGGGTTCAGCTGCGCGCGGTGCAGGTTCTCCAGGAGCGCGTCCAGGAGGAGCTTCTCGTCGTCCGTTGCCCGCACAATCGCCGGGATGGCCTCCAGCCCCGCCTCACGACAGGCCCGCCAGCGCCGCTCGCCCATGATGAGCTCGTAGCGGGCGGGACCCAGTTGCCGTACGACGACGGGTTGGAGGAGACCGACCTCCTGGATGGAGGTGACCAGTTCCTGCAGCGCGTCCTCGTCGAAGACCTCACGCGGCTGCCGCGGGTTGGGCGAGATGGCATCGAGCGGGATCTCGGCGAAGTGGGCGCCCATGGGCGACGCGGGAGCCTCCGTGAGGCCACTCGCCGAAGGCTCCTCGGTTTCATATGAAACGGGCGGCAGTATGGCCACCTTCGCCGCGGCCACGCCCCGGTCGGTCGTGAGGACCGGAACCGCCGCGGGGGGTGCGGGAGTCGCGCCGCCCACCGCGGCCGAGGCCGGGTTCTTCTCGGTCGGGGCCGCTGGGATCAGCGCGCCTAGACCACGGCCAAGCCCCCTCCGTCGCTCACTCACTGGATCCCCTCCACCATGTTCGGGTTGCTCTGTGCGCCGATGTGGGCCTGCGTCGGGTCATAACTGACTCCGACACCCTTCAGCGCGATTTCCCGTGCCGCCTCAAGATAGGAGAGGGCACCGCTCGATCCTGGATCGTAAGTCAGAACCGTCTGGCCATAGCTCGGTGCCTCGGAAATACGGACCGAACGGGGAATGCTCGTCCGCAGCACCTCGTCGCCGAAGTGGTTGCGCACCTCTTCCGCGACCTGGGAGGCGAGACGCGTCCGGCCGTCGTACATGGTGAGCAGGATGGTCGACACGTGCAGGGCTGGGTTGAGGTGCCCACGTACGAGGTCGACGTTGCGCAGCAGCTGCCCAAGGCCCTCCAGCGCGTAGTACTCGCACTGGATCGGGATGAGCACCTCGGCGCCGGCGACCAGCGCGTTGACGGTCAGCAGGCCGAGCGACGGCGGGCAGTCGATGAGAACGTAGTCCAAGGGCTGCTCATACGACTGGATCGCCCGCTGCAGTCGGCTCTCGCGCGCCACCAGGGACACCAACTCGATCTCCGCACCGGCGAGATCGATCGTGGCGGGGGCACAGAAGAGGCCTTCGACGTCCGGGACCGGCTGTACGACCTCGGCGAGAGGCTTGCTCTCGATCAACACGTCGTAGATGGAGGGGACTTCGGCGTGATGGTCGATGCCCAGAGCGGTGGACGCATTGCCCTGCGGGTCGAGGTCGATCACCAGGACACGGCCACCGTGCAGAGCCAGCGAAGCGGCAAGATTGACGGTCGTCGTCGTCTTGCCCACGCCGCCCTTCTGGTTGGCGACCACGATCACTCGGGTCTGCTCTGGTCGTGGCAGGCCCTCTCCGGCACGACCCAGAGCCTCCACCGCCAGTTGGGCAGCACGACCGATGGGAGTGTCGTCCATCGGAGGCGGTGTTTCACGTGAAACATCCGCCCCCATCGACTCGGTACGGGGACCGGGGACCGGATCGGTCATCGGTCCCGCGATGTTGGCGTCGGACCGCAAGGATTCACTCTCCTCGACTTCAGGCTCGCAATGAACAGAGCCTCCCATGTCTTCGGGGTCGTGAACCAGTGAGGCCTGGCGTTCTGTGGAGAAATCCACCTCTGTGGACAACTCCGCAGCCCCTCCGAGTGAACCGAGAGGCTTTCGATCGCGCGGTTCGGCGGCAGCGCGACCCCGACTGATGATCCCGTGGAGCAGTGAGCGACGTTTCACGTGAAACACGATGCACAGCGGTCGCTGTACGATCTCCGCGACACTCCGGGTTGCGTAGGTTTGGCAGCTTGTGTGGAGTACGTGTCGTCGTCAGGACGGATCAGCGTCGCCGACGTGCTCGTCCAGCACGTGCGGCCTTCGCTCGCTTCGCCGCGAAACGCACACCGCCCGGGGACTCGCCGACCTCCACGCGCACCACGGTGGACTGCGGGTCCACGACTCCCTCACCCACGTGGAGGATGGACGTCGACACCGCCCCGAGCTTGCTCAGGGCGGTGGCCGCTGCCTTCAGTTCCTCCTCGGCCGTGTCGCCCTTCAGAGCGAGCATCTCGCCGTAGGGGCGCAGCAGGGGAATGCCCCACGTGGCCAGGCGGTCCAGGGGGGCCACCGCCCGCGCGGTCACCACATGCACCGGCTGCAGCTTGCCCATGACCTCCTCGGCACGGCCACGGACGACGGTCACATGATCCAGGCCCAGTAGCTCCACGACCTCGGTGAGGAAATTCGTGCGCCGCAACAGGGGTTCGAGCAGCGTGATCTTCAGGTCCTCCCGGACGAGCGCCAGAGGGATACCCGGCAGCCCTGCGCCCGAACCGACGTCGCAGACCGTCACCCCCTCGGGGACGACCTCGGAGAGCACCGCGCAGTTCAACAGGTGTCGCTCCCACAAGCGGGGAACCTCCCGCGGCCCGATCAGGCCACGCTGCACGCCCGCCTCGGAGAGCAACTCCGCGTAGCGCACCGCGTCCGCGAAGCGATCACCGAAAACCTCACGCGCCTGTTCAGGCGCAGAGGGGAGCTCCTCTGCCTCGGTCACGGGGACCGTCCTTCCCTACAGCGCCGACGCACCGAGCGCCGACCACCAGAACTACCAGGCTGACAAAGTTCGGCCCCGTCTGCAGGCAGACGGGGCCGGTGGAACGTAGGTGCCGATCAGGCGGGAAGGACGACGACGAACCGCTGCGGCTCCTCGCCCTCCGACTCGCTGCGCAGCCCCGCGGCCTTGACCGCGTCGTGCACGACCTTGCGCTCGAACGGGGTCATCGGCTTCAGCTTCACGGGCTCACCGGAGCTCTTCACCTCGGCGGCGGCCTTGGCGCCCAGCTCGGACAGCTCGGCGCGCTTCTTGGCCCGGTAGCCCGCGATGTCCAGCATCAGCCGGCTGCGGTCCCCGGTCTCCCGGTGCACGGCCAGGCGCGTCAGCTCCTGCAGCGCCTCCAGCACCTCGCCGTCACGGCCGACCAGCTTCTGCAGGTCACGGCTGCCGGCGTCGCTGATGATCGACACGGAGGCGCGGTCGGCCTCGACGTCCATGTCGATGTCGCCGTCAAGGTCGGCGATGTCCAGCAGACCCTCGAGGTAGTCCGCCGCGATCTCGCCCTCCTGCTCCAGGCGGGTCAGGGTGTCTGCACCCTCGGCAGCGGCGGAGGTGGTGCCTTCCGTCACGGGATGGACTCCTTCTTACTTCTTGGACGGGGACTTGGGCCGCTGCGGGCCCTTACGCTGACCGGATTGCGCCTTGCTCCGGCCGGCAGAGCCGGGCTTCGCGGGCTGCTTCGCCGCGGGCTTGCGGTCCTGCGGTTCAGTCTCCTCCGGCTTGGCGTCCTGCGGCTCGTCGGACTTCTCCAGCGACGTGGCCGGCGCGGCGTCGGCGGTCTGCCGTGCACCGCCCGATTGGCGCTGGGCCTTGGTCTGGCGCTTGGGCTGCTGACGCCGGGCGGTGGTGCCCGTGCCGTCCTCGGCCTGGGCGACGGCCTGGGCCTCGCTCTGGATCACGGTGCCGTCGGTCTGCGCGGCGAGACCCGTCTTGGTCAGGCCGTTGACGAACTTGCGCTCGAACTCGTTGCGGTCACGGCCCTTGGCGACGATCGCCTTGACGATGGCCTTCTCACGCCGGTTGCGGGTCTTGCCATGGTGCGTGACGTGCTTGGTGAGACGCTCCAGGTACGCGGCCTGGGCCTTGGAACCCGGGGTGGGGTTGTTGTGGATCACGTACATCTGCTGGCCCATGGTCCACACGTTGGTGGTCAGCCAGTAGACGAGGACACCGACCGGGAAGTTGATGCCGAAGACCGCGAACATGACCGGGAAGACGTACATCAGCATCTTCTGCTGCTGCATGAACGGCGTCTTCACCGTGGTGTCGACGTTCTTCGTCATCAGCTGGCGCTGCGTGTAGAACTGCGACGCCGACATGAGGATGATCATGATCGCCGTGACCACGCGGACGTCGGTCAGAGAGGCACCGAGCGAGGCGACCTTGTCAGCGCTGTCCGTGAACTTCGCGGCCAGCGGAGCGCCGAAGATGTGCGCCTGACGGGCGCTGGCCAGCAGCTGATCGTCGATGACGCCGATCGTCTTGCCGGTCGCAATGCCGTTGAGCACGTGGTACAGAGCGAAGAAGAACGGGGACTGCGCCAGGATGGGAAGGCACGAGGAGAGCGGGTTGGTACCCGACTCCTTGTACAGCTTCATCATCTCTTCGGACTGGCGCTGCTTGTCGTTCTTGTAGCGCTCCTGGATCTTCTTCATCTCGGGCTGCAGTGTCTGCATGGCCCGGGTCGCCTTGATCTGCTTCACGAAGAGCGGGATCAGGCAGATACGGATCAGAATCACCAGGGACACGATGGACAGGCCCCAGGCCCAGCCCGTGTCGGGACCGAAGATCTGCCCGTACACCGAGTGGAACTGGACGATGACCCAGGAAACGGGTGTCGTGATGAAGCTGAAGAGGCTGGCAATCGTGTCCACTAATCATGCTCCTTGGGCATGGGACGAGGTCTCTGCGGCCGGGCTCGACGACATGGTCCCGTCAATGGCCGGTTCGACGGCGGAGGGCCCGCCCTTGCGCGCACGCCAGGCGTTACGCAGCATTTCGTGCCACCGCGGACGCTTGCGCGGCGGAACATGGTCCACACCACCCAGCGACCACGGATTGCACCGCAGGATGCGCCAGGCGGTGAGTGCCGTCCCCTTGACCGCACCGTGGCGGTCGATGGCCGTGTAGCCGTAATGGGAGCACGACGGGTAGTACTTGCACACCGGTCCGAGCAGCGGACTGATCGTCCACTGGTACAGCTTGATCAGTGCCAGCAGTGGGTACTTCATCGCGCGCCCCCTCCCAGCAGCCGTTGAAGGGCGGCATCCAGGTCTCGGGCCAGCTGTGCATGGTCTGCGTCACCCGCTCCGGGCAGCGCTCGTACGACTACCAGGCTACCGGGGGGAAACAGGGCGACTCGCTCCCGCATCAGATGGCGAAGTCGGCGCTTCACTTTGTTGCGCACGACCGCGCCACCCACTGCCTTGCTGACGACGAAACCCGCACGCGTCGGGGGAGCGCTCTCCCCTGGCGCGTGCGGGTCCGTGACACCGCTTCGAAAGTGGACGACGAGGAGCGGGCGCCCAGCCCGACGACCTCGTCGTACCGCGGTCGCGAAGTCCTCGCGCCGCCTCAGCCGGTTCTCGGTGGGCAGCACGACGTCATGACCTGATCGGAATCAGGCGGACAGGCGGGCGCGACCCTTGCTACGGCGGGACGCGAGAATCGCGCGGCCGGCACGGGTGCGCATACGCAGCCGGAAGCCGTGGGTCTTCGCGCGACGACGGTTGTTCGGCTGGAAGGTGCGCTTGCTCACTCGGGGGCTCCAGAAATCAATCGGTAGTGGCGGGGTGCCGTCCTGGCTGTCACCGTGCGCCCACGAGTAGCTCGTATCACGCCCGAGTGCACCGCTTCCCGATCACCCAAGTGACCTGTGCCCATCGGAGGCAGGCGGCAGCAGCCATCGACAACTCGACCTGGTTACGGTACGCGGGGCTACGCCATCCGGTCAAACCAGGGGCCGCCGGGAGACACTGTCCACAGGCTGGGGACAACAACTTGAACCGCACCCGCCCCGCTGACTACCGTGACTGGACTCCGATTCGTTCCCTTATCCCTGCACGAGCGGGATTGCCCCCGCCCGTCCACCCGGATCCCGACCCAACCCGTCCCCGAATCACACGTTCGTGGGACCTGTGAGAGAGCGTGCCCTGTGGCTGACGTACCTGCCGATCTTGCCGCAGTGTGGCCACGAGTACTCGAGCAGCTCCTCGGGGAGGGCCGCGGCCAGGGAGTCGAGGCGAAGGACGAACACTGGATCCGGCGCTGCCAGCCCCTCGCGCTGGTCGCGGACACCGCTCTGCTCGCCGTACCGAACGAATTTGCGAAGGGCGTACTGGAGGGCCGTCTCGCGCCGATCGTCAGCGAGACCCTGAGCCGCGAGTGCGGCCGCCCGATCCGCATCGCCATCACCGTCGACGACTCCGTCGGCGAACCCCCGGCCCCGCCTTCGCCGCCCGTACAACAGCAGCCGCGCTACGAAGAACCCGAACTCCCCTCCGGACACGGCCAGTACGAGGGATACGGCCGCCACCGATCCGACCAGCTGCCGGGCGGCCCGGCCGACCAGTCCGCACGCCCCGATCCGCTGCCCACCGCGCGCCCGGCCTACCCCTCCGAGTACCAGCGCCCCGAACCGGGCGCCTGGCCGCGCCCCTCGCAGGACGAGTACAGCTGGCAGCAGCCCCGGCTCGGCTTCCCCGAACGCGACCCCTACGCGTCCCCGTCGCAGGACTCCTACGGATCGTCCCCACGCGACACATACGGAGCGCCGCCGCAGGACTCCTACGGCTCCCCCCAGGACTACCGCCCGCAGGCGATGGACCGCCCGTCCTACGAGCAGCAGCGCTCCGAGTACGACGGGTCACGCGTCGACTACGACCAGCGCGACCCCGTCCGCCGCGACCTGACCGAGCCCTCGTCCGGCTCCGGCCAGGCGCACCGCGGCGGTCCCTCGCGCGTCCACCTGCCGGCGACCGGCGCCCCCGGACCACTCGGCGCGAAGCCCGCGCCGGCACCCGGTCCCGGTGAACCGACAGCGCGGCTGAACCCGAAGTACCTCTTCGACACATTCGTCATCGGCGCCTCGAACCGGTTCGCGCACGCGGCCGCGGTCGCCGTCGCCGAGGCGCCCGCCAAGGCGTACAACCCCCTCTTCATCTATGGGGAGTCCGGGCTCGGCAAGACGCACCTGCTGCACGCCATCGGGCACTACGCGCGCAGCCTCTACCCCGGCACGCGCGTGCGCTACGTGAGCTCCGAGGAGTTCACCAACGAGTTCATCAACTCCATCCGCGACGGCAAGGGCGACAGCTTCCGCAAGCGCTACCGCGAGATGGACATCCTGCTCGTCGACGACATCCAGTTCCTGGCGGACAAGGAGTCGACGCAGGAGGAGTTCTTCCACACCTTCAACACGCTCCACAACGCCAACAAACAGATCGTGCTGTCCTCCGACCGGCCGCCCAAGCAGCTGGTGACGCTCGAGGACCGGCTGCGGAACCGTTTCGAGTGGGGCCTGATCACCGATGTCCAGCCGCCCGAGCTGGAGACACGCATCGCGATCCTCCGCAAGAAGGCGGTGCAGGAACAGCTCAACGCCCCGCCGGAGGTACTGGAGTTCATCGCCTCCCGCATCTCGCGCAACATCCGCGAGCTGGAGGGCGCGCTGATCCGCGTGACGGCGTTCGCCTCCCTCAACCGGCAGCCCGTCGACCTCGGCCTGACCGAGATCGTCCTCAAGGACCTGATCCCCGGCGGCGAGGACTCGACTCCGGAGATCACCGCGACGGCCATCATGGCGTCGACCGCCGACTACTTCGGCCTCACGGTGGACGACCTGTGCGGCACCTCGCGCGGCCGCCAGCTGGTCACGGCCCGCCAGATCGCCATGTACCTGTGCCGCGAGCTCACCGATCTGTCGCTGCCGAAGATCGGCGCGCAGTTCGGCGGCCGCGACCACACGACGGTCATGCACGCCGACCGCAAGATCCGCGCGCTGATGGCGGAGCGCCGCTCCATCTACAACCAGGTGACCGAGCTGACGAACCGCATCAAGAACGGCTGACGGCCGTAGCGGTACGGCATCGAGGGCGCCCTCGGGAGATCCCGGGGCGCCCTTTCGTCGTCCAGGGCGGCCGGCGGACGTACGGCGCCGGGTCGGCAGCCTTGGGAGGGAGGCAGGCCGCCCGTCGCCCGGCGTCGGCCGAGGGTCGTCCCGAGCTGGGCCGGTGATCGTCCGGAGCCGAGCAGGCCATCCCTCGCCACCCGCCCACCGCCCTTGGACACGCGCCCGCCGACCGCTCGCCGCCCTCCCACCGGCCCCCTCGGCGCCAGCCGCTGTTCGAATACCGGCCGGGTTACGGTCACTCTCCACAGATTGGGGAACTTTCTTCCGTCCACACGCTGGGGACTGCGAAGTTGTCCAGATCGTGTCCACAGGCTGTGCTGTTGAAAGACCATCAGCCCAGCTCAGCTGGCTGTGGATTCGTGGACGAACGATCTCCACAGGCTGTGGACGACGAAGAGATCCACAGGCTGTGCGCAAAGTTGTCCACCAGCGACCCACAGGCTGGGGCCAGTTGTCCCCAGCGAAGGGAAGCTTCTCCACATGGCTGTCCACTGTTCGGCAACGTGGCGCGCCTCCTCACCGCGTCGAGTGAAAGGCGTCACACCAAGGTGCCGGATCGGCCTGTGGGAAAGATGACCAAAGCTGGGGACGACGCTGGGGAGAACTCACCCAGGGCTGTGCACGGCGTGTGCAGAACTTTCTGTTCTCCACAGACGGGCTCAGTTGTCCACCGCCTCCACCCACAGGGCCAGTGGACAAAATCTTGGCTCTGAGCTGGGAAAACGTGGTTATCCACGGTATCCACAGGGCCTACTACTACTCCCAACTAGAGAGAGCTGGGAATCCGTTTCGAAGTGGGTCCTGTGCACAACTGACCCTCCGGTGTCCGACCGCGCCTCGTCACGACTTGACCGGGAGCGGCACCGACTGTCAGTGAGGTGCGTCAGACTGTTCCCCGGTGTCCTTCCCCTCCCAGGGGTCCGCGACACCGAGTCAGACGACGAAGGCGAAGCAGGGCGAGAAGCGCCGGCAACAGCAGGAGGCGGCTTACGGTGAAGATCCGGGTGGAACGCGACGTACTCGCGGAGGCAGTGGCCTGGGCGGCTCGCAGCCTCCCGGCCCGTCCGCCGGCTCCGGTCCTCGCGGGCCTGCTGCTGAAGGCCGAGGACGGCCAGCTGAGCCTGTCCAGCTTCGACTACGAGGTCTCCGCACGCGTGAGTGTCGAGGCGGAGGTCGAGGAGGAGGGCACGGTCCTCGTCTCCGGCCGCCTCCTCGCGGACATCTCCCGCGCCCTCCCCAACCGGCCGGTGGAGATTTCCACAGACGGTGTACGGGCGACCGTGGTCTGCGGCTCCTCGCGGTTCACACTCCACACCCTGCCTGTGGAGGAGTACCCGTCGCTGCCGCAGATGCCGAACGCGACGGGCACCGTCCCCGGCGAGGTCTTCGCCGCGGCCGCAGCCCAGGTCGCCATCGCCGCGGGCCGTGACGACACGCTGCCCGTCCTGACCGGTGTGCGCATCGAGATCGAGGGCGACCGGGTCACGCTGGCCTCCACCGACCGCTACCGCTTCGCGGTCCGCGAGTTCCTGTGGAAGCCGGAGAACCCGGACGCGTCCGCGGTCGCTCTGGTGCCCGCCAAGACGCTCTTGGACACCGCCAAGGCGCTGACCAGCGGCGACAGCGTGATCCTGGCGCTGTCGGGCTCGGGCGCGGGCGAGGGCCTGATCGGTTTCGAGGGTGCCGGCCGGCGGACGACGACGCGTCTGCTGGAGGGCGACCTCCCGAAGTACCGCACGCTGTTCCCGACCGAGTTCAACTCAGTGGCCGTGATCGAGACCGCCCCCTTCGTGGAGGCCGTCAAGCGCGTGGCCCTGGTCGCCGAGCGCAACACCCCGGTGCGGCTCAGCTTCGAGCAGGGTGTCCTGATCCTGGAGGCCGGCTCGAGCGACGACGCACAGGCTGTGGAAAGGGTGGACGCGCAGCTCGACGGCGACGACATCTCCATCGCCTTCAACCCGACCTTCCTGCTGGACGGTCTGAGCGCGATCGACTCCCCGGTGGCCCAGCTGTCGTTCACGACGTCCACGAAGCCCGCGCTGCTGTCCGGCAAGCCCGCGCCGGACGCCGAGGCGGACGAGGCGTACAAGTACTTGATCATGCCGGTGCGCCTCAGCGGCTGACCGTTCCGTCCGGTAAAGCCCCAGGTGGGGGCCTACGCATGAGCGCGTATGCCCACAGATGTGCGTGCACGTCCGGGTTTAGGCTCGGACGTGGGTACGAAGGTGCCTCTCGCGTCACACAGCTACCGAAGGACAACAACTGATGGAGCTCGGTCTCGTCGGCCTCGGCAAGATGGGCGGCAACATGCGCGAGCGGATCCGCCGCGCGGGTCACACCGTCATCGGATACGACCGCAACGCGGACCTCGCCGATGTCCACAGCCTGGAAGAACTTGTGGGCAAGTTGTCCGGTCCGCGCGTGGTCTGGGTGATGGTCCCGGCGGGCGAGCCCACGCAGTCCACGATCGACGAGCTGGCGAAGCTGCTGGAGCCCGGTGACGTGGTCGTCGACGGCGGCAACTCCCGCTGGACGGACGACGAGAAGCACGCCGAGGAGCTGGCGGCCCAGGGCATAGGTTTCGTCGACTGCGGCGTCTCCGGCGGCGTCTGGGGCCTGGAGAACGGTTACGCGCTGATGTACGGCGGGGACGCCGAACATGTCGCCCAGGTGCAGCCCGTCTTCGACGCGCTCAAGCCGGAGGGCGACTTCGGTTCGGTGCACGCGGGCAAGGCCGGTGCGGGCCACTTCGCGAAGATGGTCCACAACGGCATCGAGTACGCGATGATGCAGGCCTACGCCGAGGGCTGGGAGCTGCTGGAGAAGGCCGACTCCGTGACCGATGTCCGGGAGGTCTTCCGCTCCTGGCAGGACGGCACGGTCATCCGGTCCTGGCTGCTTGACCTCGCGGTGAACGCCCTCGACGAGGACGAGCACCTGGAGAAGCTGCGGGGCTGCGCACAGGACTCCGGCGAGGGCCGGTGGACCGTGGAAGCGGCCATCGACAACGCGGTGCCGCTGCCCGCGATCACGGCGTCGTTGTTCGCGCGGTTCGCCTCGCGGCAGGAGGACTCGCGGCAGATGAAGATGATCGCGGCGCTGCGGAACCAGTTCGGCGGCCACGCGGTCGAGAAGAAGTAGTCCACAGGGTCGGTTCCACGATCCACAAGCCCGGGGGAGGTCGGTGAACGACCATGCACGTCACGCATCTGTCGCTGGCCGACTTCCGCTCGTATGTCCGGGTCGAGGTCCCGCTCGACCCGGGCGTCACGGCCTTCGTCGGCCCGAACGGGCAGGGCAAGACGAACCTCGTCGAGGCCGTCGGCTATCTCGCCACGCTGGGCAGTCACCGTGTCGCCTCGGACGCGCCCCTGGTGCGCATGGGTGCCGACCGGGCGATCATCCGCGCGCAGGTGAGGCAGGGCGACCGGCAGCAGCTGGTCGAGCTGGAGCTGAATCCCGGCAAGGCCAATCGTGCCCGTATCAACAGGTCCTCGCAGGTGCGGCCGCGTGACGTGCTGGGGGTCGTACGGACGGTCCTGTTCGCTCCGGAGGATCTGGCGCTGGTGAAGGGCGATCCCGGTGAGCGGCGGCGCTTCCTCGACGAGTTGATCACCGCGCGCTCTCCGCGGATGGCGGGTGTCCGCTCCGACTACGAGCGGGTGCTCAAGCAGCGCAACACCCTCCTGAAGACGGCCGCGCTGGCCCGCAGGCACGGCGGCCGGTCCATGGACCTGTCCACGCTCGACGTCTGGGATCAGCACCTCGCGCGGGCGGGTGCCGAGTTGCTGGCCCAGCGGCTCGATCTGATCGCGGCGATCCGGCCGCTGGCCGACAAGGCGTACGAGCAGCTGGCGCCCGGCGGCGGTCCGGTCGCGCTGGAGTACAAGCCGTCGGCGCCGGGCGAGGCACACGCGCGCGAGGAGCTCTACGCCCAGCTGATGGCGGGGCTCGGTGAGGTGCGCAAGCAGGAGATCGAGCGGGGCGTCACGCTCATAGGTCCTCATCGGGACGATTTGATTCTCAAACTCGGTCAGCTGCCCGCCAAGGGTTACGCGTCGCACGGCGAGTCCTGGTCCTTCGCGCTGGCGCTGCGTCTGGCGTCGTACGACCTGTTGCGCGCGGAGGGCAACGAGCCGGTGCTGGTCCTCGACGACGTGTTCGCCGAGCTGGATGCCCGGCGCCGGGAGCGGCTGGCCGAGCTGGTCGCTCCCGGTGAGCAGGTCCTGGTGACAGCGGCGGTCGACGACGACGTACCGCACGTCCTGGCGGGGGCGCGGTACGCGGTGTCCGGGGGGACGGTGGAGCGCGTATGAGCGGCGACGGGGCCGGCCCCGAGAGGGACCTGGCGAAGAACGCGAAGGCGGCCGAGCCTTCCGGTGTCGACCTCGCGCGCGTGGCGTTGCGTGCGGCGAAGGAGCAGGCACGCGCGCGTGGGGACGCGGCGCAGCAGAAGAAGCAGGCGCGGCGCGGCGGCCTGCGCTCCGGCGCGCGCGCAGACGGCCGCGACCCGATGGCGTTGGGCGCGGCCATCAACCGGCTGATCACCGAGCGCGGCTGGGAGACGCCGGCGGCGGTGGGCGGGGTCATGGGCCGCTGGCCGCAGATCGTCGGTGAGGACCTGGCGAAGCACTGTGTGCCGCAGCGCTACGACGAGGACGAGCGCGTCCTGATCGTGCAGTGCGACTCCACGGCGTGGGCCACCCAGCTGCGTCTGCTCGCTCCCGCCCTGGTCGCGCGCCTCAACGAGGACCTGGGCCACGGCACGGTGCGGCTGATCAAGGTCTACGGCCCCGGTGGTCCCGCCCGTCGCTACGGTCCCCTGCGCGCTCCGGGCAGCACGGGCCCCGGCGACACCTATGGGTGACGTACTTCACGTCACCTGGGCGGTGTGACGCTCCGTCCTCGACCGCACGCGGTTGCGAAGCGTGATCTGACCCCGGAGTAGCCAAGGGTTGACAGCCGGAAGCGCTGAGTGCCTCCGTGAGCCTCTTGGAGCCCCCTTCCGTATATCGGGACCCGGCTGAGCCCGGTTGAGGGCGGCACATGGGGACTCAGGTACCGGCAAACCCCCATCACTGTCGGCGCTACCGGTAGACTGGAGGCAATCCCGCCCCGAACGTGGGGACCGCCCGGGAAAAGCTGAGCAACGCTGATCAAGGCTTACCAACGCAACATGCCGCAGCCGCTCCGGCAACCCGCCGACGAGCCCGGCTCGTGCTGTGCCAGAAAGGGCGCTTCGTGGCCGATTCCGGCAACCCCAACGAGAACATTCCGTCCACCGACGCCGGCGTGAGCAGCGCGGTGACCTCGTCGAACGGCGAGGTCACCGCCTCGTACGACGCCAGCGCGATCACCGTCCTCGAGGGCCTGGACGCGGTTCGCAAGCGACCCGGTATGTACATCGGCTCGACCGGCGAGCGCGGCCTGCACCACCTCGTGTACGAGGTCGTCGACAACTCCGTCGACGAGGCGCTGGCCGGTTACGCGGACACGATCGACGTCAGGATCCTCGCCGACGGCGGTGTGCGTGTCGTCGACAACGGCCGTGGCATCCCGGTGGGCATCGTCCCGTCCGAGAACAAGCCGGCCATCGAGGTCGTGCTGACCGTCCTGCACGCGGGCGGCAAGTTCGGCGGCGGCGGTTACGCGGTCTCCGGCGGTCTGCACGGCGTCGGCGTCTCCGTCGTGAACGCCTTGTCGAGCAAGGTGTCCGTCGAGGTGAAGACCGACGGCCATCGGTGGACGCAGGACTACAAGATGGGCGTGCCGACGGCGCCGCTCGCCCAGCACGAGGCGACGGACGCGACCGGTACGTCGGTCACGTTCTGGGCCGACGCGGACATCTTCGAGACGACCGAGTACTCCTTCGAGACGCTGTCGCGGCGTTTTCAGGAGATGGCGTTCCTCAACAAGGGCCTGACGATCAGGCTCACCGACGAGCGTGAGTCGGCGAAGGCCACCTCCGGGGCGGACGAGGCGGGTGCGGACGAGAAGGACGAGGTCAAGACCGTCACGTACCACTACGAGGGCGGCATCGTCGACTTCGTGAAGTACCTCAACTCCCGCAAGGGCGACGTGGTGCACCCCACGGTCATCGACCTGGAGGCGGAGGACAAGGACAAGAGCCTGTCCCTCGAGGTCGCGATGCAGTGGAACAGCGGCTACAGCGAGGGTGTGTACTCGTTCGCCAACATCATCCACACGCATGAGGGCGGTACGCACGAGGAGGGCTTCCGCGCGGCCCTCACGAGCCTGATCAACAAGTACGCGCGCGACAAGAAGCTGCTGCGCGACAAGGACGACAACCTCACGGGCGACGACATCCGCGAGGGTCTGACGGCGATCATCTCGGTCAAGCTGAGCGAGCCGCAGTTCGAGGGCCAGACCAAGACCAAGCTGGGCAACACGGAGGCGAAGACCTTCGTCCAGAAGGCGGTCTACGAGCATCTCAACGACTGGCTGGACCGCAACCCGGTCGAGGCCGCGGACATCATCCGCAAGGGCATCCAGGCGGCCACCGCGCGTGTGGCGGCCCGCAAGGCCCGTGACCTCACCCGCCGCAAGGGCCTGCTGGAGAGCGCGTCCCTGCCGGGCAAGCTGTCCGACTGCCAGTCGAACGACCCGACCAAGTGCGAGATCTTCATCGTCGAGGGTGACTCCGCCGGCGGCTCGGCCAAGTCCGGCCGCAACCCGGAGTACCAGGCGATCCTCCCGATCCGCGGCAAGATCCTCAACGTCGAGAAGGCCAGGATCGACAAGATCCTGCAGAACCAGGAGATCCAGGCGCTGATCTCCGCGTTCGGCACGGGTGTGCACGAGGACTTCGACATCGAGAAGCTCCGCTATCACAAGATCATCCTGATGGCGGACGCCGACGTCGACGGCCAGCACATCAACACCCTGCTGCTGACCTTCCTGTTCCGCTTCATGCGGCCGCTGGTCGAGGCCGGGCACGTGTTCCTGTCGCGTCCGCCGCTCTACAAGATCAAGTGGGGCCGGGACGACGTCGAGTACGCGTACTCGGACCGCGAGCGCGACGCCCTGATCGAGCTGGGCCGCCAGCGCGGCAAGCGCGTCCGTGAGGACTCGATCCAGCGCTTCAAGGGTCTCGGCGAGATGAACGCCGAGGAGCTGCGCGTGACGACGATGGACCAGGAGCACCGGGTCCTCGGCCAGGTCACCCTCGACGACGCCGCCCAGGCCGACGACCTGTTCTCGGTCCTCATGGGCGAGGACGTGGAGGCCCGCCGCCAGTTCATCCAGCGCAACGCCAAGGACGTCCGCTTCCTCGACATCTGAGTCGGTCTCAGCTGACCGCACCAGGAAGGATCCCCACCAGCAATGGCCGACGAGAACACTCCTGTCACGCCTGAAGAAGGCGGCGAAACCGCCCTGCGTGTCGAGCCTGTCGGGCTCGAGACGGAGATGCAGCGCTCGTACCTGGACTACGCGATGTCCGTCATCGTGTCCCGTGCGCTGCCCGACGTCCGTGACGGTCTCAAGCCCGTGCACCGGCGCGTCCTGTACGCCATGTACGACGGCGGCTACCGCCCCGAGCGCGGCTTCTACAAGTGCGCGCGCGTGGTCGGCGACGTCATGGGCAACTACCACCCCCACGGCGACAGTTCGATCTACGACGCGCTCGTCCGTCTCGCCCAGCCGTGGGCGATGCGGATGCCGCTGGTGGACTCCAACGGCAACTTCGGCTCCCCGGGCAACGACCCGGCGGCCGCCATGCGCTACACCGAGTGCAAGATGGCGCCGCTGTCGATGGAGATGGTCCGTGACATCGATGAGGGGACCGTCGACTTCACGGACAACTACGACGGCCGCTCCCAGGAGCCGACGGTCCTGCCGTCACGCTTCCCGAACCTGCTGATCAACGGCTCGGCCGGCATCGCGGTCGGCATGGCGACCAACATCCCGCCGCACAACCTGCGCGAGGTCGCGGCCGGCGCCCAGTGGTACCTGGAGAACCCCGAGGCGAGTCACGAGGAGCTGCTCGACGCGCTGATCGAGCGCATCAAGGGCCCCGACTTCCCGACCGGGGCCCTGGTGGTGGGCCGCAAGGGCATCGAGGAGGCGTACCGCACGGGCCGCGGCTCGATCACCATGCGCGCGGTCGTCGAGGTCGAGGAGATCCAGAACCGCCAGTGCCTGGTGGTGACGGAGCTGCCGTACCAGGTGAACCCCGACAACCTGGCGCAGAAGATCGCCGACCTGGTGAAGGACGGCAAGATCGGCGGCATCGCGGACGTCCGCGACGAGACGTCGTCCCGTACGGGCCAGCGCCTGGTCATCGTGCTGAAGCGGGACGCGGTCGCCAAGGTCGTCCTGAACAACCTGTACAAGCACACGGACCTGCAGACGAACTTCGGCGCCAACATGCTGGCGCTGGTCGACGGCGTGCCGCGCACGCTGTCCCTGGACGCGTTCATCCGCCACTGGGTGACGCACCAGATCGAGGTCATCGTCCGCCGTACGCGCTTCCGGCTGCGCAAGGCGGAGGAGCGCGCGCACATCCTGCGCGGTCTGCTGAAGGCCCTGGACGCCATCGACGAGGTCATCGCGCTGATCCGGCGCAGTGAGACCGTCGAGGTCGCGCGCACGGGCCTGATGGGGCTGCTGGAGATCGACGAGATCCAGGCGAACGCCATCCTCGAGATGCAGCTGAGGCGACTCGCGGCCCTCGAGCGGCAGAAGATCGTCCAGGAGCACGACGAACTCCAGGCGAAGATCACCGAGTACAACGCGATCCTCGCCTCCCCGGTCCGCCAGCGCGGCATCGTCAGCGAGGAGCTCGCCGCGATCGTCGAGAAGTACGGCGACGACCGCAAGACGATGCTGGTGCCCTACGACGGCGACATGTCCATCGAGGACCTCATCGCCGAGGAGGACATCGTCGTCACCGTCTCGCGCGGCGGCTACGTCAAGCGGACCAAGACGGACGACTACCGGGCGCAGAAGCGCGGCGGCAAGGGCGTGCGCGGCACGAAGCTGAAGGAAGACGACATCGTCGACCACTTCTTCGTCTCCACCACGCACCACTGGCTGCTGTTCTTCACCAACAAGGGCCGGGTCTACCGGGCGAAGGCGTACGAGCTGCCGGACGCCGGCCGGGACGCCCGCGGCCAGCACGTGGCGAACCTGCTCGCCTTCCAGCCGGACGAGGCGATCGCCGAGATCCTCGCGATCCGTGACTACGAGGCGGCGCCGTACCTGGTCCTGGCCACCAAGGCGGGCCTGGTCAAGAAAACGCCTCTGAAGGATTACGATTCGCCGCGCTCCGGCGGTGTCATCGCGATCAACCTGCGGGAGCGGGAGGACGGTTCCGACGACGAACTGATCGGTGCCGAACTCGTCTCGGCCGAGGACGATCTGCTGCTGATCAGCAGGAAGGCACAGTCGATCAGGTTCACCGCCTCGGACGACACCCTGCGGCCCATGGGCCGTGCCACCTCGGGTGTCAAGGGCATGAGTTTCCGTGAGGGCGACGAGCTTCTCTCGATGAATGTTGTTCGACCCGGTACGTTCGTGTTCACTGCCACGGACGGTGGGTACGCGAAGCGGACCGCCGTCGACGAGTACCGCGTCCAGGGCCGCGGTGGCCTCGGTATCAAGGCCGCCAAGATCGTGGAGGACCGCGGTTCGCTCGTCGGCGCGCTGATTGTCGAGGAGAGCGATGAGATCCTCGCCATCACCCTGGGCGGCGGTGTGATTCGTACGCGAGTCAACGAGGTCAGGGAGACGGGCCGTGACACCATGGGCGTCCAACTGATCAACCTGGGCAAGCGCGATGCCGTGGTCGGTATCGCACGTAACGCCGAGGCCGGCCGCGAGGCGGAGGAAGTCGACGGTGCGGACACCGTGGACGAGACCGCCGAGGGTGCCGTGACCACCGGCACGGACGAGGGTGACACGCCCTCGGCCGAGTAGCACGAGGAGTGAGACAGCGTGAGCGGAGCCACGGGCGCCGGCGCCGGTCCGGTCGGTACCTCGAGCGGTACCTCTGCAGGTGACGACACGGACGGCGGCGGCCGTGGCTCCGCCGCGCGTGCGGCGGACCCGCACACGACGCAACTGCGCAAGGTCGACGCAGGTGCGACCGACTCCCACTCGCCCGACACGCATGGATCCCAGGGGGGAACTGTGACGGACACCCGAGGCCCGCAGACCCAGCACTACGCGGCTGGAGCGGGCCCGGCCGCTCCGGGCGCCCAGCACCCGGCACCCGGGGCGCAGGCCGGCTCGCCGCTGCCGGGCGAACGCCAGCCGCAGCAGCCCGCCGGGCCCTACCACCCGCCGCAGGCCTATCCCGCGCAGAGCTCGTCGGGCGCGGTACGGCGTCCGCGCACCGGCGCGCGGACCACGCCGCGCACGCGCAAGGCGCGGCTGCGGGTGGCCAAGGCCGACCCTTGGTCGGTGATGAAGGTCAGCTTCCTGCTCTCGATCGCGCTCGGCATCTGCACGGTCGTCGCGTCGGCCGTGCTGTGGATGGTCATGGACGCGATGGGCGTCTTCTCGACCGTCGGCGGCACGATCTCGGAGGCGACCGGCTCGAACGAGGCGAACGGCTTCGACCTCCAGGCGTTCCTGTCGCTCCCGCACGTCCTGACGTTCGCGGCGATCATCGCGGTCATCGACGTCGTCCTCGCGACGGCCCTGGCCACGCTGGGCGCGTTCATCTACAACCTCTCCGCGGGCTTCGTCGGCGGTGTGGAGCTGACGCTGGCAGAGGACGAGTGACATACCACGCAGGGGCGATTCCAAACGTCCGCTGACGGTCCTCCGACAACCGATTTTGGGACTGCCCCGGTCGTGCGCTAATCTTCAGGAGTCAGCGCGCGGGACACACCCCGCAGAGCGCGGCGGGGCTATAGCTCAGTTGGTTAGAGCGCATCCCTGATAAGGATGAGGCCACAGGTTCAAATCCTGTTAGCCCCACCAGCGAGAAGACCCCCAGCCGATCAGGCTGGGGGTCTTTTGACACCACCGGTTGACACCAACGGCGACGATCAGCCGATGAGCGGATCTTCCAGCAACTCGGCGAGCATCGCGACGGCTTCTCGCTCGCTGTCGCCGACCACGTGCGTGTAGACGTCCATCGTCATGCTGATCTGGCTATGCCGGAGGATCGCCTGAGCGACCTTGGGGTGCACCTTCAGGAAGGCGAGCAGAGTGCCGCAGGTATGCCGGGCGAGCCGGACCGTGATGCGGCGAACGCCAGCCCGCTTCACGAGCCGCTCGAAGGTTCGAGAGAAGCCCATCGGGTCGATCATGCCGCCATGTGCGGACGAGAAGATCAGGTCATGGTCCGGCTCCTGAGACCAGTGGTCACCGCCGATCTTCCGTTCTAACTCTTGCAGCTCCCGGCGCTCTTCCAGGGCGCGGGCGCAGAACTCCGGCAGGGGGAGCACCGCCTGTGACGACTCGGTCTTGAGATCCTTGAGGACAAGACCGACGTGCTTCACGCGCTGCACCTGCTTGACCGGCGTGAATTGCCTCGCCTCGAAGTCGACGTCCTGCCAGCGGAGTCCCAGCACCTCACTACGGCGGAGGCCGAGCACCAGGACGAGCACGCAGGCCGCATAGAGGCGGTGCGCACGAGCCGCGCGGAGGAACGTGATCGCCTCACGGGCGTTCCATGCCGTGCCCTTGTCCTTGCTGACCTTGGGCATGTCGACCAGGAGAGCAACGTTGCGCGTCAGCAGCTCTTCGCGGATGGCCCGGTTGAGGGCGTTCCGGAGCACACGGAGCACCTCGAAGCGCGTGGGCGCCGGCACCTTGTCGCGCTTCAACGTGGCCATGAAGGCGCGGACCTGGGCGGGAGTCAACTTGACCAGTGACTTCTTGCCGAGGTGCGGCACCAGGTACAGCCTGACCTTGGACTCGTACTTGGCGTACGTGTTGTGCTCGGAGTCTGGCTCAACGATGTGCTGCAGCCAGTAGGCCAGCCACTCCCCGAGCGACCAGGTGCGGGACGGCACCGGGACGCCGTTGCGCTCCTGGGCTTGGAGCTTGCCGAGCTTCTCGTTGGCTTCGTCCCACGTGGCGCCGTAGACCGTCTTGCGGACGCGGTTGCCGTCTGTGTCGGTGACGTATGCGCGGCCCATGTATCGGCCGTCCGCTCGCTTTGAGATCGTGCCCCCACCGTTGGGACGCCTCTTGGCCATCAGGCACCCCTCTCGATCTGCCGCCGAATGAAGTCCCCGACCGAGTCAGCCGGGATGCGACGGCAGCCGTCGACTTTGATCGAGACCAGGCGGTGAGTGCGGATCAGGTCGTAGACCTTGGTCCGGCCGACCTTGAGACTCGCCATGACCTCCGGCACGGTGAGCAGTTCGGGCGTAGCGGTGGTCATGCGGCGGCTCCTTCCAGGTCGAGCAGGGCGGGTAGTTCCTCGCGGACGGCTTCGCGGTTGTGCTGGATGTCGCGGCGGACGTTGGCGGCGAGCCAGGATTCGCCGGGGGTGTGGCCGTGTCCGGCGTAGGACCAGTGCGCGAGCGTGAGCGTGGTTGCCTCCGGGTTGTCGTCGGGATCGGGCAGGCCGAGGGCTTCGCGTTGCTGGGCGGCGCGGTAGTCGGCACGGACCTGGCGCAGGGCGCCGAGGGTGGTCGAGTAGCGGCGGGACTTGGTGGAGAAGTGGCCGCGGAAGCCGAGCATGTGAGCCCAGTCCCGTAACTTCCGGTCCGGGTAGAGCGGGTGCAGGTCGAGGCAAGCTTCGATGAGTCGGCGAGGGTGGTCGGCTACGCCGAGGAGGATTAGGGCTTCCTTGTTGCCGATGCGGCGGTCCACGGTGCCGGTGGTCTCGGCGGCTTTGGTGGCGTACTTGGCGACGTAGGAGGCGACAGCCTGTTCGGTGATGTCTTCGCCGTGGCCGAAGGCGCCGATCGGCTGGACGTCGAGCTGGGTTCCCCAGCGCAGGGTGCGTGCGGGCTGGTCCCCGGCCGGGTCGACGTCGACCGCGACGCGGGCAGCAGCCGCGTGGATCGAGTCGGTAAGCAGGTCGAGCGTGGCCCAGGCCGGGGGCGGGTCGTCGGGTCCGTCGGGGCCGTCGAACCGGATCACGGCATGGAAGTGCACGGCGCCGCGCTTCTGGTACTCGGCGACCTTGCCGAACGAGACCCGGGACTGTTCGTGGGCGGCTTTCTGGGTGAGTCCGGCCCGCTTCGCTATCTCACGGCGCAGGTAGATCGTGAAGTAGCGCCACAGCTCGGAGGCGTGGTTGTTCCACAGCACGGCGCCCGCGTAGTCGTACGTATCCGGGTCGAGGGGTGTTCCGAGTTCGGCAGCGTCCTCGGGGTGACGAGTGCCGCAGCGGCAGGGCCGGTTTCCGGGGCGGTTGTGGACCGGGCCGAACGAGGGCGCGGTGAGGGTGGCGAAGACGCGGGGGTGGTCGCGGATCGTGTGGGGGGTGCCCTTGTCGGGGTCGCCGACCAGTCCGGCCCGGATCAGGTGGTAGGTGTCTCCGGCGTAGGTCCAGGCGCAGGCCGGGCAGCGGGAGGCACGGCGGTTACCGCAGGCGACCCGGAGCGTGCCGCCCGGCTCCTGGTCGGTGCTGTAGGAGTGCAGCACGTGGCCGGTTGCCCGGTCGATGGTCTTGGTTGCGCCGGTGAGGCGGATCGGGTCGGCGCAGCCGCCGGTGCGTTTGATCTGTTCTTGCCAGCGGTCGAAGCCGGTGGACCCGGCCAGCCTCAGCACGTCGGCGAGGGTGGCCGGGTCCAGGCCCGCCATGGTGGCGGCGGTGGTCACGCGGTTACTTCCTTCCGTGTGCGGGGCCGTGGTCGGCGCTCCAGCCCTCGACCAGGGCGCGAACCTGGGTGTCGCCGGTGGCGGTGGCGCTTGCGCCGCAGTGGCAGACGGCCGAGGCGGTGGCGGGGGCGGACGGGGATGGCTTGCTGACGTGCAGACCGGGGCGGTCCGGGGTCGGGGTGAGGTCAGCCACGGCCGGGCACCTCCGGCGCGTCAGCGGTCAGGGCGTCGAGGGCGTCAGCGGCTTCGATGGCGGTGGTGGCCAGGTTGCGCAGGGCCTTCGAGGTGCCAGGCGAGGCGATGAGCGCGATCTCTACGAAGTCGCCGCCCATGCGGAGGCTGACGAAGGGGGTGGCGCGGTCCGGGAACGCGGTGACGCGGAAGCGGGTGTTCGGCTCGATGTGGGCTGAGGCGGTGAGGTTCTTCATGCGGTCACCGCCCGGCCTGTGCGAGCGCGGGGGCGGGTGTAGGGGTGGTGTGGCCGGTGCCCTTGCAGGTCGGGCAGGCGACGCGGAGGGTGGCGCGGGTGCCGTCGGAGTGGCGGGTGCCGGTGGTGATGGCGGCGGTGGCGAAGCCGTCGCAGTTACGGCAGACGCGCGGGCTCGGGGCGTGCTGGGGCATCATGGGGCATCCCTTTCGGGTCCGTTGGATCAGGAAGGTGGGAAGGCGCCCGGAGCGGCGGAAGTTTGGCGACCGAGGCCGCTCCGGGGGCCGTTCAGCGGTGCTTGTCGAGGTCCTTCAGCAGGGACTTGAGGACGACCGCGACCACGGCCACGGACATGGCGGTGATGGCGACCGCGAGGAGCATGGAGACCAGGACCGCGCCGACGACGAGGACCACGGCGCCGCCGCCCGCGGCGAGGGCGAGCGCGCTGCCGGGGGTGAGCTGGATGGTCGGCCGGTTCGATGCCGGGGCCACCGGGACCGGCGCCGGAGCCTGAGCGGCCGGGACGGACACCGGGGCGGGGGCGGCGGTTCGGGGCTGGACGGCGGGTGCTGGGGCGGTGTCCTGCGGCGGGTACTTCGGCGTGAACATGAGGCGGGTTCCTTTCCTGGTCAGGGGTTGCAGCGGTGGGTGCGGGCAGCGAGTTCAGCGGCGGAGCGGTCACGGTGCTCGGTGGAGAAGCCACAGTTCGGTGCAGTGCAGGCGGCGGTGTGCCGGGTCTGGCCACGACCGTTGTTGAACGTGCCGACCCGGACGGGGCCGATCTGGATCACGTCGTAGAAGCGGTTCGGGCGCACGGTGGAACCTCCTTCCTGATCAGGCGAGTTGGGCGACGATCACTCCGGCGAGGTCTTCCGGGATGCCGAGGCGGGCGCGCAGGGTGGCGGTGTCGATGTCCGTGCCGGTACGGGTGCGGTGGTCGGCCGCCAGCTTGCGCGCGTGGTCGACCAGCGCCGGAGGCACAGACGGGGCGGCTTGGGGCAGGGCCGGAGCGGGCTCCGGCGCGGTGATCTGCTCAGGCACGGCTTCTGGCGCAGGCTGAGCGACGACGGGTGCGGGCGGCGCGGGCTCCGGGTCCGGGGTCGGCGCGGGTGCCGGCGTGGGGGTGTGGGCGAGCAGGGTGCCGCCGAGGAAGGCGAGTGCCGGCCAGCCCGCGACGACGATGCGCAGCCAGGCCGGGACGTGTTCCAGGTCGAGGAGTCCGGCGGTGGCGATGTTGGCCCCGAGTGAGGCGACCAGGGCGATCAGGAACCAGAACCAGGCCAGTCCGGATCGTTCGGTGCGCAAGCGGCGCCACACGGCGACAAGGAGCAGGTCAACGGAGACCGGGTAGGCCCACGCCTTCCAACCGGACTGTCCGGCAGCGGCGGCAAGGTCGTGCAGGTGGGCGAAGGACAGCGCACCGGCGATCACGGCTTGGACCAGGACGGCATCCGGGCGGATGGAACGGGACACGGGTCTTCACCTCCTTCAAGGAGATCGGGCCAGGGGGCGGGCGGCGGGATCGGTGTCCGGCCGCCCGGCACCTGGCGGGGTCAGTCGTCGGCGGGGATCTCGCCAGCGCCCAGGCAGCCCAGGCAGACCCCGGTCTGTTCGCCGACGTGGCGGTGCTTGCGGCCCACCCGCACCTGGCGGGAGACCTCACCCGTGCCGTGACAGGCCGGGCACTGCTTGACGTTCGGCTTGGCGGTCTTGCGTGCCATGAGCGATCTCCGTTCGGTTTTCGGCATGGCTGGGGTAGGGACCTGGCGCGAAGGCGGTCACGCCGACCGGGGGAAGCGGGGTGTTACTCGGTGACGGGCTGCGGCTGTGCCAGCGGCGGCACGGTCGGCATTGGCGGTGCGGTGATCTGGCCGACCGGGCGGAACGGGGCGAGGAACGGCAGAGCCGGGGTCAGGTGGGCGAACTGGCGGCAGACAGCGGCGGCGTGCGCGGGTGTGATCTCGGGAGTGCGGATGCGGGACCAGCCGCCGGAGGTGTCGCCAGCCACCGCGACGCCGGGGCGGTTCGGGGCGATCCCGGTCACGGCCATCACCGCGTCCGGGGCGATGTCACCCAAACCCATCTCCGCGGTCTGCTTGTCGTTGACGCGGTGGACCACGCGGCCGGTGAGCTGAGCCCGCAGGGCGGTCGCACCCCGGCCCAGGTCGGAGCCGAAGCGCTGCCCGCACACCTCCAGGTAGATGCCGACCGCGCGGGCCATCTGCCCGAGCCGGACCAGTTGCATGACCGTCTGGTCACGGGCCGGTTCGTCCTTCTTCGAGGTCACCCAGAACAGCTCTGCCACCTCGTCGATCAGCACCACCAGGGGCACCGGCCGGACCTTGTCCGGCAGCTCCCACAGATCCGAGACCCCGTGCAGGGCGAGGAGATCGAAGCGGTCTTCCATCTCAGCGACCAGCGCGTCTATCAGGCGTCCAGCGGACTGCGGGTCAGTGGCCAGAGCCGACAGCCGAGGCGCGTAGCGGCCCTGCTCGACACCGCGCTTGCAGTCGATGCCGATCAGCCCGACCGGGAGCTGAGCGAGACCCTTGATCAGGTTGCGCTGATACATGGATTTGCCGGACTGGTTGGCGCCCAGCGTCAGGGCGTGCGGGATCTTGCGGTAGTCGCGCTCGAAGACCGTGCCGTTCTCCCGCAGTGCGACCGGGACGACCAGGTCACGGGGTCGTGCCGTGCGCGGCAGGCGGACCCGGCGCAGCACGTCGTACCCGGTCATCCGCAGTTCGACATAGCCCGGCTTGGTCTCGGCCACGGTCACCGAGCGCACCCCCCAGGCGTGGCGGAGGCGTTCGCAGGACGCGCCAATGTCGGCGGGCTCCAGGCCAGCGGGAAGCCGCAGGGTCACCCGCAGCCCGACCGACGTGGGGCTGACCCGGCGGACCTTCGGCGGCACCGGCCGCACCTCGCTACGGGCCAGGTTGCGCTTGACGAAGGCACGGAAGCCGGACGGCTGCACCGTCAGCCCGCACACCTCCATCGTGTCGCGGTAGGTGAAGGTGAACCGGCTCCAGGTGACCGGCAGGCCCACCAGCGACCAGTACACGCGCGGCGCCCGCACCTTCGCATACCCGAGCCCACCGACACCGGCCGCAGCAGTCCCGGCCTCCAGCCAGGTCACCAGGTCCGCCATGATCAGGCACCCGCCGTGATCGCAACCGCGCGGAAGCTGATCCCGTGGCGCTTCTGGCCGTTGAACTCGTTCTCCCAGTCACGGGCCTTCAGCCCGACGACCCGCACCGGCGTTCCCGGCACGAGGCCCTCAGGGAGACCCGTCTCCGGCACGGTCACCTGGTAAAGGTTCCCCTCCCCCTCGTCCGAGATCAGCAGACCCACGGACGACAGGTCCGCACCCGTCTCCCGGTCCACGGCCCGCTCACCAGTCTTCTTGTTGACCATCTTCGGCTCCGGGGCAGTCGCCACGAACACCACAGCGGACGAAAGGTCGATCTTGAAGGACGGCATTGCGTCTCCTCTAGTGGAGCGGATCTCCTGCACTCATGTACAGGAGTTACGAGTAGAAGAGTGCCTAACTCATGTACAGGAGTCAAGCGCTCTGGTGTGCCAGGCCGTGAAGTGGCTTGAAAGAGACGGGGCCGTCAGTCCCGCGCAGGGAAGCGATAGTCCAAAACGAACTGGTCAGCGGCCATGACGGTGTCGCACACCTCGACCACTTGCCCGTCGTCCGAAAAGGCACTGCGGACCAAGTGGATAACCGGGGCGCCGGGACTCAGGGCAAGAGCGGTCGCCTCAGCCTTGGTGGCCAGTCGTGCCTTCACCGTCTCGACGAACTCCGCCAGCAGGTGACCGTGCTCTTCAAGTCGCGCGTAGATGCCACCGCCCCCGGGGTTCTCGGCGAACATCTCGGGGATGTCCTTCACCACATCCCACGGCAGATAGGACGTTGCCTCTTCAGTGGGGATGCCGTCGCGGAAGTACCTGCGCTTGCGGGCAAGAACCTTGGTTCCCGTTCCGACGTTCAGTCGCTCCGCAATCTCGGTCGGCGCCTCGACGGGGCCAACGTAGAGCACGTTCACGGAAGGAGTGCCGCCAGACTGTTCGGTTTCGGCGAGATAGGCAGCCTTGCCCGCTTTGCGGTGTGCCCGACGGAAGCGATCAGATGACTTCCGCTGAACAGGGGGGCGTGAGCGGACGAAGGAACCTCGCCCATGATGGGTCTCGATCAACTGCGCAGCGCGCAGCTCGGCCACCGCCTTGCGTACCGTTCCTGAGGCGACGCTGTACCGAGCCATTAGCTCAGTCTCACTGGGTACCGGAGTCCCAGGCTTCAATGCCCCTGATCTGATCTGCGCTGCGAGATCATCCGCGATCTGGAGGTACTTAGCCTTGGCCGAAGATGTCACGTCGCCTGTCGCCATAGTCCTACAGTCTCCCCTATTCTCCTGTACATGAGTAACAGCCGCCCGCAGAACCCGTCAACGCCGCTTCACTCGGTTTCCGTGGCGGGAGTCGTTGTGCGTGAGGACGGACGCGTGTTGGTGATCCGCCGTGCCGACAACGGCACCTGGGAGCCGCCCGGCGGGGTGCTCGAGCGCACGGAAGCCATCGAAGATGGGGTCCGCCGTGAGGTGTACGAAGAGACCGGGATCAAGGTGCGCGTGGAGCGCTTGACCGGCGTCTACAAGAACATGACGGTTGGCGTTGTGGCCCTGGTGTTCAAGTGCCAGCCCGAAGGCGGCCACGAACAGCTCTCGGACGAGTCGACCGCTGTTGCATGGCTCACCCCGGACGAGGCAGTAGCCGCGATGAGCGAGGTCTACGCGGTGCGCATCACGGACGCTTTGCGCGACGAGGCGCCGCACATCCGGACACATGACGGCCGCAAGCTGACGCCGCTGGTAGGCAACTGAGCTTCGGCCGGAGGCCCGGACCTGTTACAGGTTTCTCTACCTCATCAAGCCCCGGCTGCGCTCCGCTCCGCCGGGCGCGCTCCCGGCTCCGCTCCGGGCGCCGCTCCTGCCTCCGGCCCGCTCCGCCCGCGCTGCGCCGACGCGCGCCCACATGTGGAAAGGGCCGGTGGCCATGAGTCGATCGCCGCAGGGCACGGCCACGGTCAAGGCGACGCCTCCGGCGGGGGATCGGCCGACACCGGGATGGAGGGGGCGCCGTTCCCGCCTGCGGGTCCGTAGGGGTGTGCGCGGTGCTCCCATCCCGTCCACCGTCGACCCAGGCAGAGCCGAGCAGACGCGGCCCATGGCGTCCAGGTCGTTCGTACAGTGGCGCGCTCCACCTGGACGCCATGAACCACGCCCGCTCCACAGTGTGTGGGTCGACGGCGGACGGGATGGGAGCTGGGAAGAGTGATGGGTGCAGGAAGCGGGCAGGTCCATGCCACACTCAGGCGGCCCGGTTTGCGGGCGTACTGACTCGGGAGTGCGCAATGGACCCGCGCTTGAGGACGCTTGGCAACGGCCTGATCACCTGCATCGCCCTGGCTTGGCTCGGCTACCAGGTCCTATATGGCGAGGGGATGCTGCGGATCTTCGCCGCTTTCACGTTGGTGATTGGCGTGGTGAGGACTGCAGGCGACATCCTCGACTACATCCGCCCTCGACCAAAGCGGCGCCGATCCCGTGAGCGGGACGGGAATTGAAATGCCCCTGCCGCCACTGGCCCTCCCGGCCGAGTTGGTGATGCTTGTTGATGCTTGTCAAGACCGCGTGTAGGAGCTGACACCAGCCTCTGACACCAACATGCGCGAACAGCAGCGGTTAGCGCGGAACCTCAGCAGACAAGTAAGCCAAGTACGGCGTTGGTTGGCCGACGCCGAAGAGTTGCTGTGATCGACCTGATAAGGATGAGGCCACAGGTTCAAATCCTGTTAGCCCCACCAGCGAGAAGACCCCCAGGCGGTTGTGCCTGGGGGTCTTTGACATCTACGGCCGGCATCAGCCGATGAGCGGGTCCTCCAGAAGTCCGGCGAACATTCTGAGCGCTTCCCGTTCGCAGACGTCCATGGTCATCTGATCTCCTCATCGTCGAGGGAGCAGCGGACACTCGAGGTCCGGGTGGAAGAGGTTGGGGCAGCACACGATGGACAGCGGCAGCAGGCTGCGGGACTGGGTGTAGTGGACCCAGGCGATGTCGACTCCCCGGGGGAGGACGTCGTACGCGTACGCGATCTTTCCGTCCAGACTGCCGTAGGACCGCAGTCCGTCGGTCCGCTCGAAGGGCGGTTGGTCGTTGTAGTGCCGCTTCAGCCATTCGACGGCGTCCGTGACGTCCGTCCAGGTGCGATCGGCTGCGGTCTGCCCCTGCTTGGCCAGCCAGTGACCGGACATCAGCGGCGGAAGGCTGGACGTGGCGAACTCGCCGGCACCCTCCTGGTATCGGCCGGCATGGTCCGCTTCGGGCGCCGGCCGCACGGGGTGGGGCGGCCTCCTGTTGCCCTCCTTCGCGTAGGTGCTGGGAGGGCCGACCCAGGGGCCGAAGCCGTGCCAGTGACCGGCCCAGGTCTGGCTCGTGAGTCCGGGTGCCTCGGGAGCGGTTGCGGTCATGCGTCCTCCTGGGCAGGCTGCCCTGCGGCGGCGAGGCGGCCCGGGTGTGCGATGAGGGAGCGCTCAGGTCAGAGCGCCAGGCCTCGGCCGCTGTCCCGGTCGATGGCGAACGAGTCGAGTTCCGTGCCGGTCATGGGCAGCTCGCGACCGGTACCTTCGGGCTTCGAGTCGCCGACGGCGTACGCCGCCGCAGCACTTCCGTTCGGGCGCGTCCGCGGCAGCGGGCAGCGGCGGATGAACCCGCGACAGGTCGGTGGTGCGTTCGCGGGGTCGTGGCCGGGGGTGCCGGTCACGCTGTCCGAAGGGGCGCCATGATGGTGCCGGGCAACGCACCTCCGAAGAAGGCGGCATGGCATGGCCTACGGCTACATCGGCTCGATGAAGACCCAGCCCGGCAGGCGTGACGACGTGGTCGCGATCCTGCTCTCCGGAGCCGAGAGTCTCCGGGAGATCGGCTGCCGAAGCTACGTGGTGGGCCTGGCCGCCGAGGACCCGGACACGATCGTGGTCACGGAGGTCTGGGAATCGAAGGAACACCACGACGCGTCCTTGCGGTTGCCCGAGGCCAAGGAAGCGATCGCGGCCGCCATGCCCATGCTCACCGGCGAGTTCACCAGTCGCGAACTGGCGGTCGCGGGAGGCCTCGGCGTCTGACCGGCCCACGTCCGGGCGTCCGCGCTACCCGGTGGATACGTGCCACCTGTTCGGTGGAGAGCGTTGGGGAGGGGGCTCGAGAGTGCCTGGCCGATCGATTGCGGCCGCGGGTCTTTGACGTCTTGTCAGGCCTCGCACGGCGGGTCGTACGAGAGCCGGGGCAGGTACTCGTGCCATGTCGCCGGGGTCAGGACGCCGTGTGTGGTCGAGCAGATGTGGGCGATGGCCCGGTCGACGTTCAGGTTCCACAGGCGGACCGTGTCCGAGCCGCTCGAGACTCCGAGCATGTGGCTGTGGGGGCTGAACGAGAGGAAGTTGCCCGTCCTGGCGTTGGGGCTCAGGGACTGGCCGATCGGGGAGGCCCGGGACGGGTCCGTGACGTTCCACAGGCGGACCGTGTTGTCGTTGCCGCCGCTGGCCAGGGTGTGGCCGTCCTCGCTGAACGTGAGGGACACGACCGCCTCGGTGTGGCCCGTGAGGGGGGAGCCTGCCGGCGTCGCACGGGACGGGTCCCCGACGTTCCACAGGCGGACCGTGTCGTCGTCGCTGCCGCTGGCCAGCGTGTGGCCGTCCGGGCTGTACGCGAGTACGTCGACCGGGCCGGCGTGCCCTCCGAGGGGAGCGCCGAGGGGCGTGGCGCGGCTGGGGTCGGTCACGTTCCACAGGCGTACGGTGCCGTCCGCGCTGCCGCTGGCGAGGGTGCGGCCGTCGGTGGCGAACGCGAGGCTGTGGACGTACCCCCTGTGGCCCTTGAGGGGTGGGCCGAAAGGTGTCGGGTGCGCGGGGTCGGTGACGTTCCACAGGCGGATGGTGCGGTCGTCGTAGGCGGTGGCCAAGGTGTGCCCGTCCGGGGCGAAGGCCAGCGCGTCGGGGCCCGAGAACCGGGTCCGCAGCACGATCTGGGGCCTGTGGACGACGGGCCGGGCAGGGTCGGTGACGTTCCACAGCTGCACCGTGCCGTTCGCCGTCAGTACGGCGAGGGTGCTGCCGTCGGCGGAGAAGGCCAGCGACCGTACGTCGCCCTCACCGGGCCGGAACGGCCGGCCCAGCAGGACGGGCCGGTCCGGCCGCTCGACGTTCCACAGCCGGACCGCACGGTCGCGGCCGGCCGTGGCGAGCACCCGGCCGTCCGGGCCGAAGGCTCCGATTCTGCCGACCATGTCCGACGTCGGCAGGGACCACAGCCGGACCTTGCTGTCGCCGTTCCCGGTGGCGAGGGTGCGGCCGTCGGGGCTGAAGCCCAGCGCGAACATCTCACCGCTGCCGCCCGCGAGGGGCTCGCCGACCTGCGAGGGGTAGGCCGGATCCGTCGTGTTCCACAGGCTCGCCGTGCTGTCCGCGCTGGCGGCGGCGAGCGTGCGGCCGTCGGGGCTGAAGGCCACCGACCACACGGGGCCGGTGTGACCGGTCAGGGGCGAGCCGAGCGGTGCCGCGTGACGTGGGTCGGTCACGTTCCACAGCCGGACCGTGTCGTCCTCGCTGCCGCTGGCGAGCGTGTGCCCGTCGGGGCTGAAGGCCACCGAGTGCACCAGGCCGGTGTGGCCGCGCAGCGGCGTGCCGAGCGGTGCCGGATGGCGCGGGCCGGTCATGTCCCACAGGCGGACCGTGTCGTCGTCCCCGCCTGCCGCGAGCGTGTGCCCGTCGGGGCTGAACGCCAGGGACCGTACGGCGGCGGTGTGGCCGGTCAGCGCGCCGAGCGGTTTCGGCCGGCCCGCGGCGCCCATGTCCCACAGGCGGACGACGTGGTCCTCGGTCGCGGCTGCCAGGGTGCGGCCGTCCGGGCTGAAGGCGAGCAGGTAGATCGTGCCGTCGTGGCCCGTCAAGGGCCGGCCGAGCGGTTCGGGACGGGCGGGGGAGCGTACGTTCCACAGGCGGACGGTGCCGTCGTCCGAGGCGCTGGCGAGGGTGTGCCCGTCGGGGCTGAAGACGGCGGTGCTCACCCAGCTCGTGTGACCCGTGAGGGGCCTGCCCAGCGGTCGGGGGCGGGCCGGGTCCGCCACGTCCCACAGGCGTACGGTCCGGTCGTAGCTGGCCGTGGCCAGGAGCCGGCCGTCCGGGCTGAACGAGGTGAGGTAGACGGCGCCGGTGTGGCCGACGAGCGGTGTGGCCAGCGGGGCGTTCACGATCGACATGAGGCGGTTGTTCGCGCCCGCGTCGTCCGGCCGCAGCCGGTGTGCCACCAGGTCGAGCTGGGCGGACAGGGACGGATCCGTGTACTGGACGCGATCGGCCTCGGCCACCACCTGCGCGAACTCGGCGTCGTTGCGCTGCTGCCACGCGATCACAGCCGAGCCAACGGCCAGGAGCGCCAGGACGACCAGGGCGGACACCGCGCCCCGGCCCATCCGCACCGTGCGCTTGCGCAGCCGGGCCGAGGCGGCCAGGAACTGGGCCGCGCTCCTGGTCGGAAAGGTGTCACCGGCGGACGCCGCCCAGGCACGGGCCTGCTCCAGCCGGGAGCCCCGGTAGAGCAGGGACGGGTCGCGGCTCGATCTCTCCCACGCCCTGCTGTCCTCCTCCAGGCGCTGGCGCAGCAGATGGCCGTTCCGGTCCTCGTCGATCCACTGGCGCAGCCGTGGCCAGGCGTGCAGCAGCGCCTCGTGCGTGATCTCGACAGTTTCGGCGTCGAGCGTCACCAGCCGGGCGCATACGAGCGCTTCGAGCGACTTCTTCGTACCGGCGAGGTCCGCCGACTCCTGCGTCAGCTGACGGCGGGTGCCCCGCCTGCGGGTGGCCGGGGTGTCCTCGCCCAGCCGGACCAGCCTGAGCAGGAGCAGCCGCGCGGCCGTGCGCGCCGCCGGGTCGAGGCCGGACCAGGCCCGCTCGGCCGTCGTGGCCACCGCTCCCTGGATTCCGCCGGCGGCTCGATAGCCGGCCAGCGTGAGCCTGCCCGCCTTCCTGCGCTGCCAGGTGGCGAGCAGGGCGTGCGAGAGGAGCGGCAGTACGCCCGCGTCGTGCGCCCCGCGCGGGCCGTCGGCGTTCACCTCCCGCAGGATCAACTCCGCAAGTCCCGGTTCGAGTTCCAGGCCCACCGCCCTGGCCGGCTTGATCACGGCCTCGCGCAGCTCCGCGCTCGTCAGCGGCCCGAGCACCATGTGCCGGTGCTGCAGCGCGTCGGCGAGTTCCGGGTGGCCGAGGCACTGCTCGTAGAAGTCGGCGCGCACACCGAGGACGACGAGCACGGGAGGGGGGACGGCCGGGTCGCCGGTCGTGCACGCGGCGCGGAGGGTGCGGATGAAGGCGCGCCGGTTCTCCTCGCCGGGGCAGAGAGTGAACGTTTCCTCGAACTGGTCCACGACGATGACCGCGCGGGCGCGGGACGACGGCGCCTCGCGGCCGGCCCACGTCCTGAGAGCCTCCCGTACCGCGCGCTCGAACTCGGGAGTGCAGGGTCCTTCCGCCGCCGGTTCGTCCGTGGTCCGGGCGACGGATGCCAGTTCGGGTATCCGGTCGATCAGTGCCGAGAGGGGGTCCGCGCCCGGCACGAGTTGAAGGACATGCCGTGGCGGGTCGTTCTCGTCGTCCGGATCGCCGTTCTGCAGCGTGGGCACCAGGCCGGCGTTCAGGAGGGACGACTTCCCCGCCCCGGAGGCGCCGACGAGCATGACCACGCCGCCTGTCCGCTCCGCTGCGAGAAGCTGCCCGACGAGGGCGTCCGTGCTCCGCTCGCGGCCGAAGAACCAGCGGGCGTCCTGGCGCCGGTACGAGGCCAGGCCCGGGTACGGGCACACGCCCCGCACGGGAGGAGCATCGTCCGGGGCGCCCACCTCCGGGTCCGCGGACGGTGCGGCGGCCTCGGAGACGGGGCCCGCGATCGCGCGTTCCCACAGGCGCTGCCACTCGTCCAGGTCGTAGAGGCCGGGATGCACCGGCGTGGGCTGCAAGCGCCGTGCCTCGGGGATCAGGACGTGCAGGACCGCGCGGAGGGCGCCGAACTGGGCGGGCACGTTCCTGGCCCGCCGCCAGTCGCTGACCCGCTGGGCGGACACCCGGATCGGCCGCCCCCGCTCGTCCACGCGCTGGAGCCGTACGACCGCCTCGGCCACGCGCTTGAGGGGAGGATTGCCCGCCTCTGTGTAGAGCAGCGCGAGACGCTCGGCGAAGGATGCGCGTGCCTCCGGCTCGGAAGTCAAGGTCCCCCCTTACTGTCCGCATCCGGCCGTCCGGACCGGAAAACTCACCTTATAGAGCTGATCTGCGGTAATGCCCACGGCCGGGCATCAGCCTCTCCTCCCTGTGACCTGCCGATGGCAGGATCACGCCCACAGCAGTGAACCAATCGGCCACTGTCTCGAATGCGCGCCGGTAGCCGATGCGGCGCGCATCGACGCCGCCGGATCGTCGGGTACCGGTCCCCGCGTGGGGAGGGACCGGCATCGGACGACGGGCGGTGCGGCACGTGCGCTCGCCCCTCCCGGCGAACGCACCTCGACCCCCGACCGTCCGGTCGGGGGTTTCGTCGTGTGAGGCGCTGTACGCAATTCGCCGTTACGAAGGTACGACTGGTTCTGCGACTGCTCGTGCTGCAGCGGATGCCGCGTGTGCGTCTGCTGCTGGTCCTGTGCCGGTCCTGCTACTGCTGCTGTCGGGTACTGCTGTTACGTCCGGTCCTGCTCCTGCTTCGCTGCCCGGTGCGCTCAGCAGTTGAGAGGGGCCGTGGGCTCGGACGGGGTGGCGGATTCGGTCTCGTCGAGGGAGCGGTGCCGGCAGCTGGGGGTCTTGCCGTGGGCCTCGGCCCGGATCCGTTGCTT
The DNA here is from genome assembly GCF_014647875.1 of Streptomyces brasiliensis. GTDB lineage: Bacteria > Actinomycetota > Actinomycetes > Streptomycetales > Streptomycetaceae > Streptomyces > Streptomyces brasiliensis. The sequence goes on from NZ_BMQA01000007.1 coordinate 187,922, forward strand.
CATCGTGGGGGGCAGGGCCCTGGCTTGGGACCACCAGGCCCAGTGGTACGCCGCCGGTGCGGGGACCTGCGCGGTGGTGGTGCTCGGTTTCTCGTTCCCGGTCTGCGGCGTGGCCGCCGCGGCGGCGGTCGAGGTGGTGACGAGTCCGAGCGCCGTGCACAGCGCGAGGAATGCGGTGACGAAGGCGGTCCACAGCTTCATGACCTTGGTGCCGGTCATGGCCCCTCACTTTCGGGTTGGGCGATTTGCGTACTTTCCTCATGATGTGTATGAGGGTCGCGAAGTGTTGGACCTCGACTCGTGGCGCGGCGATGTTCAGATGAACAACACCCGGATGGGCGCAGAAGGGGGCGAAATCTCATAGAAAGCAGCGAGAGCTTGCGAGAAGTAGTGAATAGCGAACAAAGTCACTGTTCGTAGAGGTGTGATCACCCTCCGATCGGAGCGGTCCCGTACTGCCCCTACTGCGCTCTCGTGAGCGGGAGTTGGGGCCCCATGCAGGTCACCGACCGATATCGGGCGGTGTGTATAGTCGGGCGCCAGAGGTCCCCTACGTCAAGGAAAGACGAGGTCGCGCGGTGAAGAAGCTTCTCCTGGTCGCACTGGCCGCCATCGGCGGGCTCCTCGTGTACCGCCAGATCCAGGCGGATCGCGCCGAGCAGGATCTGTGGACGGAGGCGACTGACTCCGTGCCCACGGGTTCGTGAGTACCGATACCGGAAACTGATCAGACCCCGACCGCCGCTTGCGGTCGGGGTTTTGTGTTGTGAATGCCCGGATGGCGCGGGGCGGGCCGGGGCAGGATGGCCAGCGGCCGGTGGGTGGTGCGGTGCGACGCGTCGGTGATCGGGTCACGGCGACGGTCCGCGGACGACGGTGAGGGGGGCGCGTGATGGGGCGGTGGGGTACGGCGTCGTGGCGGGCCGGCGCGCGGCGGCGCCTGCGGCTGTCGACAGGCGGCGTGCGCGCTTCCGTGGTAGCGACGGTGCTGTGCGTCGTCGCGGCCCTGCCGGATGCGGGTGCGGCGGCCGCCGCTACCCCGTCCGGCGCACCGGGCGGCTACGCGTTCGCCGAGGGCGCGCGGACCGTCGCCGGAGGGGCCGGCACCGCGGACGCCGTACGGCTGGAGCCGGGAGCGACGTACCGGAGCTCCATTCCCCAGGACGCCACGCTGACCTACCGCCTCGAACTCGACGCCACGACGACCGCCTACGTCCCCGTCACCGTCGTTCCCCCCGCCGATGCCACCGTCTCCGCCACCGACGGCATCAGGGTGCGCATGCAGGACGCCGACGGCAGCCCCTGCTCCTACGGCTCCGCGCGCTTCGGCGCCGGCCTGAGCCCGCGCCCCGTCACGGCTCTGGCCATGCGCGAGATCGGCAAGTCGCTGTGCCAGGCCGCCGGTACCTATTACGTGGTCGTCGAGCGCGTGCAGGCGAACGCGGCGGACTCCTCGTCCTCGGGCGCAGCCCCCTCGTCCCCCTTCTCCTCGGGCGCCTGGGACCTGGAACTCGCCCCGGTCTCCGAGCCGCGCCTGGCGAAGGCCGCGGCCACGGACGCGCCCGAGGCCTGGAACTCCGCCTCCCCCGAGGCGCTCACCGGCGAACCCCGGCGCCGCGACGGCGCGGCGGGCTTCGCCACGGCGCGGGCGCTGGGGCAGGGAGTCTGGCAGGCGCGCCTCGAACCCGGACAGACCCTCTTCTACAAAGTCCCGGTCGACTGGGGCCGGCAACTGCACGCCACCGCCGAACTGGGCAGTTCGAGCCAGGACGGCGGCTACGTCAGCGGCGCCCTCAACCTGTCGCTCTACAACCCCGTCCGCGGCTACGTCGACGACGTGGCCCTGCACTACAGCGGCAACCGGAAGACGGTGGCCCTCGAACCGCTGCCGCCCGTCGAGTACCGCAACCGGTACGGCAACCGCGACGAGGTGCGCGGCATGCGCTTCGCCGGGGCCTACTACCTGGTCGTGCACCTGAACGGACAGATGGGCGACACGTTCGGCCACGGGCCGTTCGGCGTGACGCTGCAGGTGCGGCTGAGCGGCGGCGCGCACGCCGCACCGGGATACGCCGGACCGTCCGAGCCACGGAACCTCTTCGAGGTCACCGACCGGGACCGGGCCGCCGCGGCCACCGGGGGCGCCGGGGGTGGTGGCGATGACACCGCGATGAAGGTGCTCGCCGCGGCCGGCATCGGCACGGGCAGCGCGCTGCTGCTCGGGCTCGGGGCGTGGACGGTGGCCGCCCGGCGACGGGCCGGGGCTCAGATACGGGTCAGCGCCCAGAAGCCCACGACGTAGCAGGCCAGCGCGAGCAGCAGGATCGGGATCGCCGCCTGCGCGGGCGGACCGGGGCGGCGACGGCGGGCACGGCGTCCGCCGGTGCGGTACGGCGGCGACAGGGCCGGCGGCGGAGGTGGAACCTCTGGGCTCCGAGCGGTGTATGAAGCAGTAGAGACATCAACACGCTGCCGTGGCAGCGGCGTTTGCGGAGTCGGGAGGACATGTGGCGGGGGAAAGGGCTGTGGAGGGGGGAGGTGGAAGCTGCCGGTGTCCGACATGGCGGACGGCTCGGGGATGAGACCGGTCGCCCCGGTGGTCGGCGTGCCCGTGGCCGTACCGGTGTCCCTGTTTGTCCGTGAGCCCGTGCCCGTTCCCGCGATCGCGTCGGTCCGGACTCCCGGCGCCTTCCTGACGGGCCCCGAGGCGGTGAACCCCACCGGAAGAGGCCCGAGTTGGTCGAAGATCTCGATCAGCTCGTCGTCCGGGCCGGGTTCCGGCAGGAGATCCGCGGCCGAGGCCAGGGCCTTGCGGGCCCCGGTCGCGGTGCGGAAACGGGCGTCCGGGTCCGGTTGCAGCAGCGTGGCGACGACCTGCCAGAGGGGCTCCGGGATTCCCTTGGGCGCACCCGGGATGCCGTGCTCGGAGAAGTACTGGACGAGGGCCTTGACGTCCGGCTTGGCGCCCTCCAGCAAATAGAGCGCGACCAGGCCCACGGCGAACAGGTCGGCGGTGAAGTCCGGTTCCGCGCCCAGCATCTGCTCGGGCGCGAGATAACCCGGCGTCCCCACCACGAGGTTGGTCTCCGTCAGACGCGGCTCGCCCAGCCGCATCGCGATACCGAAGTCGGACAGGCGCAGCCGCGGACGGCCCGTTCCGCTGGCTTCCAGAAGGACGTTGGCGGGCTTGATGTCCCGGTGCACGACACCTTCCGTGTGCACCGCGGCGAGCCCGGAGAGGAGCTGGTCGAGCAGTGTGCAGACGAAGGCCGGCGGCAGGGGGCCGTAGTCCCCGACCAGATGCACCAGCGAGCCGCCGGCGACGAGGTCCATGGTGAACAGGACCTGGTCGTCGTCGGCGGCCCAGCTGGCCGGTGCGAGTACATGGGGGTGATCGATCCGCAGGGCCTGTTCCCGTACGAAGCGCAGGAGCGAGTGGGCGTCGCGCTGCTGGAGCACCTTGGCCGCCACATAGCGGCGGCGACGGTGGTCCCAGGCACGCCATACGGCGCCGACGCCCCCGCGTCCGATCGGGTCGGCCAGTTCGTAGCGGCCGGCGAAGACCTCACCCATGGCTGTCCGTCGCACCTCCCCCTGTGACACCCCCCTTGCCTCCCCCGTGACGAGCGATACGACCCCTCCCGTGCCCGAGTCCGTGTTCCGGCCGGTGCCCACACGCACCGGCCTCGGCGTCGGCCCGGCCCGCCGGACCCCCTCCGGTGGACCGGGCCGCGGGCTCAGCTCTGGTGGGACTGGTAGTGCGCCACCGCGTCGGACGTGCGGCCCGCGCCGTAGACCCGGAGGAACTCCGCCAGTTCCGGATGGGTCGGGGCGAGGCTGTCGGCGGCCTCGATGATGTCCCCCGCGGCGGCCACCGAGCGCAGCAGCGACTGGATCTCGCGGACGACCCGCTTGACCGTCGGCGCTCCCGAATTGCTGGTCGTCTGCGTGGTGTTGCTGAGCACGGAACCCCCCTGGGACTTCTTGATCTCCTCCATGCGCTCGATCGCCTCGGCCGCGCTGACGCTGCCGTCCGCGACCTGTGCCGCCAGGTCCTGCAGCTGCTGCACCCGCTGGACCACCGCGGGATTGCCGATCTTCGCCCGCTGGCCGCTCATCAGCTGCGACAGCATCGGAGCGGACAGTCCCAGGACCGCCGCGAGACGGGCCTGGTTCAGGCCGAGATCGTCGATGAGCTTACGGAAGAGCGCCCCCAACGGCTCTCCGTACCAGTTCCGCTGCAGCTCCCGCGCTCTCGCGGTGGCTTCCTGCTGTGCGGCGTCCATGTTGCGTCTCCCCATCGCTTCCCCAAAGACGTGGTTCGCTGTCGCGAACCACGTCGAGCATCTTACGGAGAGTGGTCGTGCACAGGGACCCCCATCTTTTTTGCGAGATCCAGGGGGTGACCCGGTAGTCTGGTCCCCGACGCCCTCCGGAGAGCGAGGCTCTCGGAGGTCGTTGCTCGTACGGGGCCTTAGCTCAGTTGGTAGAGCGCTGTCTTTGCATGGCAGATGTCAGGGGTTCGACTCCCCTAGGCTCCACTCCTCCAGATCCCCTCTGACCTGCGGAAACGCGGGTCAGAGGGGATCTGGGCGTTGGGGGGCAGGGGCCGTCAGGGGCGCGCTCCGGTGGTCGCCGGGTCCGTGGCGGCCGTGAGGCTGCCCAGGAGAGGCAGAGACGCCTCCGAAGGGGAGCCGGGCACGGGGGTGCAGGCGATGATCCGCTGCCTCGCGCTGCCGGGGATGCGCAGGTTCTCGAAGCTCAGCTCCAGCGCCCCGACGGCCGGATGGTGCACGTACTTGATGCCCGACGTACAGGTGCGGCCGGATGCCGGGCCCACAGGGAAGCGAACTCGGCGCTGCGCATGGAGAGTTGCCCGATCAGCTCGGCCGGCCCGCGGTCGTCGGGATGGCGGCCCGCGACCAGCCGCAGGGACGCGACGGCGAGCTGGGCCTCCTCGTTCCGGTCGGGGTACAACCCCCGGTACCGCTCGTCCAGGAACAGCATCCGCACGAGATTGGGGCGGGCGCCCGCCGTATCGGGGCCCTCGGCCGGCAGATGGCCGGCGAGCAGGGCGTGACCCAGTTGGTTCCAGACGAGGACGTCGCCCCGGCGGTCCAGGACAAGAGAGGGCACGTCGGTCATGGCAGCAGCTGACGGGACGAGGTACTGGCGTGCTCCGCACAGGGACGAGCGGGGCGGGACGAGGGCGTGGCCCGGGCGAGGTTCTTGAGGTGAGCCGTCTCCTCCGCGGTGAGCCGCAGCGTGCGGGCGATCGCGTCCAGTACGGAGTCCGAGGCGCCGTTCGCCCGGCCCTGCTCGAGGCGCGTGCAGTGGGTGATGCTGACACCCGCGAGCATGGTCGGCTCCTCCCGACGCCGCCACCTTCGCCGGCGGCGTCGGGAACATGCTCGTCATCGTCGCCTTCATGGTCACCGCCACCTCGGGGCTCGCCGACCACGAACAGGCCCTGGCCACAGGACTCGCCACCATGACCCAGCAGATCGGCATCACCATGGGCACGCCGATCATGAGCGCGATCGCCACGGCCGTCCTCGGCGGGCTGCGGGTCGCGATCGCGGTGAACGCCGCCCTCGTGCTCCTCGGCGTCCTCACCAGCACCGTGTTCCTGCGCGGCGCCGACCGGCCGAGAGCGTCGTAGCGGCGAGGCACAACTCACCGCACTGGCACCGAAGTTGATGTGCGAAGCTGTCGTCGGACGTGAGGAGGGACACAGAGTGAGTCAGGACGGTTCCCGGATCGGGGAGATCGACACCAGCAGGCCGCATCCCGCGCGGATCTACGACTACCTGCTGGGCGGCAAGGACAACTACGAGGTCGATCAGCAGGCCGGCGACCAGCTCGCCGCCGCCGCACCCGAGGTGCGGATCGGGCTGCGGGCCAACCGCGACTTCCTGCGGCGCGCCGTGCGATACGTCGTCGACAGCGGCGTGCGCCAGATCGTCGACATCGGCACCGGGCTGCCCACCTCACCGAACGTGCACGAGGTCGCCCAGCACACGGCACCGGACGTGCGGGTCGCCTACGTCGACAACGACCCGATCGTGAAAGCCCACGGCGACGCGCTGCTCAGCGGCTTCGGCACGACCAGCATCGTGCTCGCCGACCTGCGCGAACCGCACGCCGTCGTGGACCACCCCGACGTCCGCCGGATCATCGACTTCGACGAACCGGTCGCGCTGCTCCTGGTCGCCGTCGTCCACTTCCTCACCGATGAGGACGAGCCCGCACAGATCGTCGCCACCCTGCGCGACGCACTTCCGGCCGGCAGCTTCCTGGTCCTCTCGCACGCCACGGGCGACTTCGCCGACCGCAGCGAGGCACAAGCCGTCTACACCAGGGCCAGCGCCAGCCTCAACCTGCGCACCCGTACCGAGATCGAGCACTTCTTCGACGGCTTCGACCTGGTCGAGCCCGGCCTGGCCCAGGTCCCGTTCTGGCGCCCGGACACCCCGCCACCACCCCGTTCTGCCGAGATCGGCTTCTACGGCGGCGTGGCCCGCAAGACCGGCTGACCCCCACCGCACGGATGCCGCCGAACCCCGGCCCACCCACCCTCGTCAGAACAAGCCGCGGGGCGGAAGACGCACAACCGCCCTCTGCCCCGCCGTACCGTCCGCCCGAAGGGCCGCCGTCACCTGAAAGGGCCAGCCGCCACCCTTGTCGGTTACCGGTCCTCGTCCCTCTCAGCCGCATCCTCGGCCGCCTTGGCCTGCGCCTCCGGGTCGAGGCTGCCGTCCACCGAGTGCAGCCCACCGGACTCCGGCACCTCCGTCGCGGCCGGCGGCTCCACCAGCCAGTCCGGGTTGGCCTGCTTGTCCCACCACTTCCAGGCGGCGAACGCACCACCCGCCAGGGCACCCAGCACAGCGAGCACCCTCACGGCCCGGCCGGCCCGCGCCCGCCGCTCGTGCTTGCGCGCCAGCTTCCGGATGTCCTCGGCCGAGACGTGCCCGCGCAACGCGGCCAGCGCCGCGGCGCCCCGCTGCGCGGCCTCGTCGCGCACCGGCCCGGCCGCGGCCACCGCCTGCTCGATCCTCGGCCGGGAATAGTCGGCGGCCTGCCGGGCCGCGCTGCGGGTACGGACCGCGGCCTCGTGCGCGGCCTGGTCCACCTTCGGCGGTACATGGGAACGCGCCTGCTCCAGACGCGGCGCGAGATGGGCGTCGTACTGGACGCGGGCCTGGGCGCGAGCCTGTTCAGCGGCCTGCGACACCACGGGCGCGAGCCGTACACGTGCCTCCTGCGCGTAATACGCGGCACGCTCCTTGGCCGTGTCGGCGTAGGGCGCCACCACTTCCGCGGCGTGCAGCACGCTGTCCTTCGCCGAGCCGGTCGCGGCGCGCACGCTGTCGATGCGGGTCACGGGAACCTCCTCCTCGGTGGCGTACGGTATTTCGACTGTCCACCCTTTTACGGATCATGCCTGTCGACGAGCCGGGAGGCATGCGAGGACGGGCATACGGGTGCCGATCGACTCCATCAAGACCAAGAGCGGATGAAAGACGAATTCTGGGCAACGGGAGCTTGACGTCGACAATGCCACGGATCGCCGCCGCGCGCCCCCGCCCCGAGCGGACACGACCGGAAATCCGCACGTGGTTCGCCCGGATACACACCCGTCAGCCGCAGCAGGGCGACGCACCGCCCCGACCGTGCGAGGATCAGGGGATCGCAGGAGACAACGGAAGGCAGATCGTGGCCGAGCAGCTTTACGCCACCCTGAAGACGAACCACGGCGACATCGAGGTCCGGCTGTTCCCGAACCACGCGCCCAGAACGGTCGCGAACTTCGTCGAACTCGCACAGGGCGAGCGTGAGTGGACGCACCCCCAGACCGGTGTGAAGAGCACGGACCGGCTCTACGACGGCACGATCTTCCACCGCGTCATCGGCGGCTTCATGATCCAGGGCGGCGACCCCCTCGGCACGGGCATCGGCGGCCCCGGCTACGAGTTCGCGGACGAGTTCCACCCCGAGCTGTCCTTCAACAAGCCCTACCTGCTCGCGATGGCCAACGCCGGCCCCGGCACCAACGGCTCCCAGTTCTTCATCACCGTGGCCCCCACCGCCTGGCTGACCCGCAAGCACACCATCTTCGGCGAGGTCACCGACCCGGCCGGCCAGAAGGTCGTCGACGCGATCGCCGCCGTACCCACGACCAAGCCGAACGACCGGCCCGTCAACGACGTCGTCATCGAGTCGATCGTCGTCGAGAAGCGCTGAGGCCGGGCCCTCACCGGGTCCGTCGGCATGCCGGACCCTCCCGCAGGGAACAAAACGCCCCGCTCGTCCGTAAGGATGAGCGGGGCGACGTATGCGCCCACGACGACCGAGGGGACCCCATGGACCAGGCCGCAAGCAGTGCACAGGGCGCTCAGAACACGCCCGTGTGCTACCGGCACCCGGACCGCGAGACGGGCGTCCGCTGCACCCGCTGCGAGCGCCCGATCTGCCCGGAGTGCATGGTCAGCGCCTCCGTGGGCTTCCAGTGCCCCGACTGCGTCCGCGAGGGCTCCGGCACGGGGCATCCGCCGGCGGCGACGCAACCCCGCACCCTGGCGGGCGGCACCGTCGCGGCCGACCCGCGCCTGATCACCAAGGTGCTGATCGGCCTCAACCTGGCCCTCTTCATCGTGCAACTCGCCGTCGGCAACCGCTTCACTGACCGGTTCGACCTGATCGGCCAGGCCTACGTGCCGCTGCTCGGCTCCCTCGAGGGCGTCTCACAGGGCCAGTACTACCGCCTGCTGACCGCCATGTTCCTGCACGGCGGCTACATCCACATCGCCTTCAACATGCTCAGCCTGTGGTGGATCGGCGGCCCCCTGGAAGCCGCCTTCGGCCGCGCCCGCTACCTCACGCTGTACATCGTCTCGGGCCTGGCCGGCAGCGCGCTCACCTACCTGGTCGCCGAACCCAACGTGCCTTCACTGGGTGCCTCCGGAGCGATCTTCGGCCTCTTCGGCGCCACCGCCGTCCTGATGCGCCGCCTCAACTACGACATGCGCCCGGTCATCGCGCTCCTGGTGATCAACCTGATCATCACCTTCGGGGTGCCCAACATCGCCTGGCAGGCCCACGTGGGCGGCCTCGTCGCCGGTGTCATCACGGGCTACGCCATGATCCACGCCCCGCGCGAGCGGCGCGCCCTCGTCCAGTACGGCACCTGCGCCCTGGTTCTGGTCGTCGTCGCGGTCATGATCGCTCTGAGGACCGCTCAGCTCAGCTGATACCGAACCGTTGTCCACAGTTTGTGGGGGATCTTGTGCACAGCGTGGCGGAACGGCTGTGCCCCCTACCTCTCCGGGGTGTTTTCCCAGGTGGGGCAGGGGGCGAACAGGTTTTCGAGCGCTGGTGGGCAGTCATATCGGCGTCAACGTTCTGTGAGTTATCCACAGATCGTAGTTTCTTGTCCCCAGCAGCCTGTGGATGGCGCATCAGAGTTGTGGATAACTCAGCGGATAGCCCTGGGTAGAGCTGCGTTCACCGGGGTGACGTGCTTACTTCCACTGCGTGGAGACGCCGAAGCCCGCCGCGATGAAGCCGAAACCGACCACGATGTTCCAGTTGTCCAGCGAGTCGATCGGCAGCGAACCGTCGGTCACATAGAAGACGACGATCCAGGCCAGGCCGATCACGAACATGGCCAGCATGACCGGGGCGACCCAGGTGCGGTTGTTCAGCTTGATGGCAGCCGCCTGCTTCGCCGGGGGCGGCGTGTAGTCGGCCTTCTTGCGGATACGTGACTTCGGCACGAGGGTCTCTCCTGTCGATGCGCTGCGTGGCCGCGCAGATATCTGGGTCGGGCTCCGGAGCAGCGTACAAGGGGACACTGAGGGCTCCCCCGGGCGTCCGTTAGCGTAGTGCTTCCGCGGCGCTGAAGGAGATAAGGGTACGTTGAGCAATTCTGCCGACTCACCCGGGACGGGATCAATGGGTTCCGGCCCCGGTCGTACGCCGCGCTTCCGGCCCGTGCGGATCCTCACCGTCGCCGTGTTCGCCCTCGCCGGGCTGATCTTCTTCACCAGCTTCGACACGGCCAAGGGCACCGACATCCGTACGGACGCGTCCTTGCTGAAGCTGTCCGACCTGATCCAGGAGCGCAGCCACAAGAACAAGGAGCTGGACGAGTCCAACGCGGGTGTGCGCGACCAGATCGAGCGGCTGGCCGAGCGGGACGACGGCAGCACCTCGGCCGAGGACGAGAAGCTCGCCGGCCTGGAGGGGAGCGCCGGCACCCGCCGGCTCACCGGCAAGGCCGTCACGGTCACGCTCAATGACGCGCCGCCGAACGCCACGGCCAAGCTCCCGGGCTACCCCGAACCGCAGCCGGACTACCTCGTCATCCATCAGCAGGACCTCCAGGCCGTGGTGAACGCGCTCTGGAAGGGCGGTGCCCAGGGCATCAAGGTCATGGACCAGCGGCTGATCTCGACCAGCGCGGTGCGCTGCGTGGGCAACACCCTGATCCTCCAGGGCCGCGTCTACTCACCGCCGTACAAGATCACAGCGATCGGTGACCCGGACGTGTTGCAGAAGGCGCTCGCGGAGAGCCCCGCGATCCAGAACTACATGGTGTACGTCAACGTCTACGGCCTCGGCTGGAAAGTCACCGAGGACGGGACGGTGACTCTGCCCGGCTACTCGGGCACAGTGGATCTGCAGTACGCGAAGCCCGTGGAGTAGGCAGGTAGGCGGTCCGTTCAGGAGCCGCCGGTGCGCGTGTTCGTCAGGACCGTGAGCGAGCTGTTCATCACCGTGGGCACCCTGATCGTACTGTTCGTCGTCTATGTGCTGTTCTGGACCGGTGTGAAGGCCGACGGTGTCATGGACGACCAGATCGACCGGCTCCAGGAGCAGTGGTCGAAGGGGGCGGTGCACGAGCCGTCCGGAGCCGGTGCCCCCGCGAGCGCGCCGAAGCCGGCCGCGTACCGCTACGGCAGGCCTTTCGCGATCATGTACATCCCCCGGCTCGGTTTCACGTGGAACAAGCCCGTGCTGGAGGGCACCGGCACGGACGTGCTGAAGAAGGGCCTCGCCCACTACGCGCGCACGGCGGGGCTGGGGCAGGAGGGCAACTTCGCGGTCGCCGGTCACCGGCGCACCTACGGTGACCCGTTCAAGGACTTCCCGAAGCTGCGTTCGGGGGACGCGGTCGTACTGACGGACGGGACGACCTGGTTCACGTATCTGATCGACAAAGGGCCCGACAAAACAGTGCCCTCGGACGTTGAAGTGATCGACCCTGTGCCACGTAAGTCCGGGTATACGCGTCCCGGCCGCTATCTGACGCTGACCACGCGCGATCCGGAATGGGGGCACAGTCACCGGCTGATCGTCTGGGCGCACCTGGACTCCACCCAGCCTGTGGAGGCAGGTAAACCGAGGGCTCTGCGCCGTTAGTCTGTTGCTGTACGGCGTGAGTCTGGTGCCGTGGGCGACGAAAGGGACGGCATGTACGGCTGGATCTGGCGGAATCTGCCGGGCAACGCGTGGGTGAAGGCGTTGATCTCGCTCGTGCTGGTCATGGCTGTGGTCTACGTCCTGTTCCAGTTCGTCTTCCCGTGGGCCGAACCGCTGCTGCCCTTCAACGATGTGACGGTGGACAACCAGTGAGTGCGCGGATTCTCGTCGTCGACAACTACGACAGCTTCGTCTTCAACCTCGTCCAGTACCTGTACCAGCTGGGCGCCGAGTGCGAGGTGCTGCGCAACGACGAGGTGTCGACGGCGCATGCCCAGGACGGCTTTGCGGGTGTGCTGCTGTCGCCGGGGCCCGGCAAGCCCGAGGAGGCCGGCGTCTGCATCGAGATGGTCCGCCACTGCGCGGCCACCGGTGTCCCGGTCTTCGGTGTCTGCCTGGGCATGCAGTCGATGCAGGTGGCGTACGGCGGTGTGGTGGACCGGGCGCCGGAACTGCTGCACGGCAAGACGTCCCTGGTCGAGCACGAGGGCAAGGGCGTCTTCGCCGGACTGCCGACGCCCTTCACCGCGACCCGCTACCACTCGCTGGCCGCCGAGCCGGCCACGGTTCCGCCGGAGCTGGAGGTCACGGCCCGCACGCACGACGGCATCGTCATGGGCCTGCGGCACCGTGAACTTCCGGTCGAGGGCGTGCAGTTCCATCCCGAGTCGGTGCTGACCGAGCACGGGCACCGGATGCTGGCCAACTGGCTGGTGCAGTGCGGGGACGAGGGTGCGGTGGCGAGGTCGGCGGGGCTCGCCCCGGTGGTGGGCAGGGCCACGGCGTGACCGCGCTGCGCCCCGAGCGCGAGACCGATGCCTCGTACGGGGATCAGTCGTACGGGGCATCCGGCGCGCTCGGGGACTGGCAGCAGGGGCAGGGGCACGGTCAGGGGGCGTACGAGGCGTACGAGGGATCGCCGGAGGTGTCGTACCAGCCGCCGGTCGACGACGAGACGGTAGCGCTGCGGGAGGCGTCGTATCGGCCCCCGGCCGACGACGAGACGGTGGCGCTGCGCATCCCGGACCCGCCGCCGGAATCCGGGAGCGGGGCCACAGCGGCCTCTGCCGCTTCATCTGCCGCGTCGGCCACGGGAGTGACAGCGGGGGGCCGTGCGGCCCGCAGAAAGGCCGCGAAGCGGCGTGGTGGCGGACGGCACGGCGGCGGTGCGCGCGAGACGGCACCGTCGGAGCAGTCGGACTCGGGGGCGCCGCTCTCCCGGGTGGAGGCACGGCGGCAGGCGCGGCTGCGCAAGCCGAGTCCCGCCGTGGTGGCGAGCCGGGCGATCGGCGAGGTGTTCATCACCACCGGCGTCCTGATGCTGCTGTTCGTGACCTACCAGCTGTGGTGGACGAACGTCCGGGCGCACGCGCAGGCGGACAAGGAGACGAGCAGCCTGCAGGACGACTGGGCGAGCGGGAAGCGCGCGCCGGGCGCGTTCGAGCCGGGACAGGGCTTCGCCATCCTGCACATCCCCAAGCTGGACGTCGTGGTGCCGATCGCCGAGGGCGTCAGCAACAAGAGGGTGCTCGACAAGGGCATGGTCGGCCACTACGGCGAGGACCCGCTGAAGACGGCGATGCCGGACGCGAAGACGGGTAACTTCGGGCTGGCGGCCCACCGCAACACGCACGGCGAACCGTTCCGCTACATCAACAGGCTCGCCGCCGGCGACCCGGTCGTGGTCGAGACACAGGACAAGTACTTCGTGTACAAGGTGGCTTCGACGCTGCCGGTGACGCCGCCGTCCAACACGAGCGTGCTGAACCCGATCCCCAAGGGGTCGGGTTTCACCGCACCGGGTCGCTATATCACGTTGACGACGTGCACGCCGGAGTTCACCAGCAAGTACCGGTTGATCGTCTGGGGCAAGATGGTCGAGGAACGGCCGCGCAGCAAGGGCAAGCCGGATGCGCTCGTCGAGTAGGGGCAGATGAACAGTGGCAGCGACCGCGGACGACACCGAAGAGCACATGGGGATGCCGGGCGCGGTGCCCGGCCCGCGACGCCGGGGACCCGGCCGGATCGCCACGGCGGTCAGTGTCTTCGGTGAACTCCTCATCACGGCGGGTCTGGTGCTCGGCCTGTTCGTCGTCTACTCCCTGTGGTGGACGAACGTCGTGGCCGACCGCGAGGCGCACAAGCAGGCCGACAAGGTGCGTCACAACTGGGCCCAGGACACCGGTGGTCCCGGCGCGCTGGACACCAAGAACGGCATCGGCTTCCTGCACGTACCGTCCATGAAGAACGGCGAGGTGCTGGTCGAGAAGGGCACGTCGACGGAGGTCCTGAACAACGGCGTGGCCGGCTACTACACCGACCCGGTCAAGGCGACGCTCCCCATGTCCGGCAAGACGGGCAACTTCACCCTCGCCGCGCACCGTGACGGGCACGGCGCCAAGTTCCACAACATCGACAAGATGAAGAAGGGCGACCCGATCGTCTTCGAGACGAAGGACAAGTGGTACGTCTACAAGACCTACGCCGTCCTCCCGGAGACGTCGAAGTACAACATCGAGGTCCTCGCCCAGGTCCCCGGGGAATCCGGCAAGAAGAAGCCGGGCCACTACATCACGTTGACTACGTGCACGCCGGTATATACGTCTCGGTACCGGTATGTGGTGTGGGGGGAGCTGGTGCGGGTGGAGAAGGTGGACGGGGAGCGGACGGTGCCGAGGGAACTGCGCTGACTTGTTCGAGAGTGACACGCTGGCACTCTCGAGATGAGCTGGGCCCGAAGCCGCAACTACCTTTTGCGACTTCGGGCCCTTTGGGATGACGCCGTGCCTACTCCAGAACCTTCAGCGGTTCCCCGGCGCTCCACTCCTCCAGCATGCCGCGGTGTACGGCGGTGATACCGGCCTCGGCGGCGATGTGGGTGATGCGTTGGTCGATGCGGTCGTCGAGGGAGGGCGGGGCTGTGGCGACGGAGTTATCCACAGGCTGTGTGCGAGGAGGTGCACACGCACCTGACGTGCGACTTCGCTGTCCCGGAGCAGCATGGCGACGTTGAGGACGGCTCGGCGGGAGAACAGGGCCAGTGCCCTGGAACGTGACTGGATCCCACTGACCCCCTTAAAGAGGGCCAGTCGTTTGCCTGTCAGGACCTGGTAGCAACCGCGTGAGGGGTGATGTCCCTCACGCGGTTTTGTTCACAACGGTGTGGATCAGCCGCCGCCGAAGAGGCCTCCGTTGTCGCCTCCGTTGTTGCCGTTGCCGTTGCCGCTGATGGTCGTCAGCGTGATCTGCGTGGCGGCAGGATCGTCGACCTGTTGGTTCGGCTTCGGGTCCTGATCGGTGACGATCGCCGCGTCACTGCCGTCGCTACCGGGCCCGAACTGGATGTTGGTGAAGCCCTGGGCGTTGAGGAGCTGTTTGGCCATGGCCACGGGCCGCCCACGGACGTCCGGCACCTGAGTCTTCTTCTGCAGCTTGCCGACGTTGATCGTCACTTGGCTGTTCTTGTCGGCCTTCTGGCCCGCCTGCAGCGAGGTCGAGATGACCTTGCCGTCCTGGTTCGGGTCGGTGGTGGGCGTGTCGACACAGTTGCCGACCAGGTTGCTCTCCGTCATCTGGGCCCTGGCCTCGTCGCAGGTGCGGCCGATGACGTCGGGGACGGTGGCCCTGTCGGCCTCCTTGGCGACCGTGAGGGTGATCGTGGAGCCCTTCTCGACCTCTGTGTCGCCGGACGGGTTCTGGTCGATGACGACATCCGGGGTCTGGTCGGAGACCTCGGTCTTCTTCTCGACCTTGAATCCCTTGTCCTCGAGCTGGGACTGGGCCTTGTCGAAGGTGAGGCCCTTCACGTCCGGCACCGAGACCTTCGGCGCCCCCGTCGACACCACCAGGTTGACCGTGTCGTTCTTCTTCACGTCCGTGCCGGGCGTCGGGTCCTGCGAGCAGACCTTGCCCTTGGGCTGGTTCTCGCACTCCTTGTTGGTGAACGACAGGTTGAGGCCGACGTTGTCGGCCATCTTCGTGGCCGTCGCCTTCGTCGATCCGACGAAGTTCGGGGCGGCGAACGTGTCGTTGCTCGTGTCGTTCCCGCTGAAGGCCCACTTCCCGATCAGGATCGCGCCGATCAGGACGAGGATGCCCGCGACCACGAGGAGGACCGTCGAGGTGTTGTTCTTCTTCGACTGGCGGCGCCGGTCGCGGCGCTCGTCGTAGCCGAAGCCACCGTCGTCCGGGTTCATCGGCGGGAGCATCGACGTGGCTGCCGCGCCGGGGTCCGTGCGCAGGGCGGTGGTCGGCTGGTCGTCGGGGTAGGCGCCGTAGCCGACCGCGCCCATGGCCGCCGTCGCCGCAACGGGCTGGCCGTCGAGGCAGGCCTCGATGTCGGCGCGCATCTCGTCGGCGGACTGGTAGCGGTAGTTCGGGTCCTTGACCAGTGCCTTCAGGACGATGGCGTCCATCTCGGGCGTGATCTCGGGGTCGAAGACGGACGGTGACTGCGGTTCCTCGCGGACGTGCTGGTAGGCCACCGCGACCGGGGAGTCGCCCACGAAGGGGGGCCGTACCGTCAGCAGCTCGTAGAGGAGGCAGCCCGTCGAATAGAGGTCCGAGCGGGCGTCGACCTGCTCGCCCTTGGCCTGTTCCGGTGAGAGGTACTGGGCCGTGCCGATGACCGCCGCCGTCTGTGTCATCGTCATGCCGGAGTCGCCCATGGCGCGGGCGATGCCGAAGTCCATGACCTTGACCTGGCCGTTGCGCGTCAGCATGACGTTCGCGGGCTTGATGTCGCGGTGGACGATGCCGTTGCGGTGGGCGTACTCGAGGCCCTGGAGGATGCCGACGGTCATCTCCATGGCCCGTTCCGGCAGCAGCTTGCGGCCGGAGTGGAGCAGCTCACGGAGCGTGGAGCCGTCGACGTACTCCATGACGATGTACGGGATCGAGACCCCGTCGATGTAGTCCTCGCCCGTGTCGTAGACCGCGACGATCGCGGGATGGTTGAGCGAGGCGGCCGACTGGGCCTCCCGGCGGAACCGGGCCTGGAAGGACGGATCGCGCGCGAGGTCCGCGCGCAGCGTCTTCACCGCCACGGTGCGGCCGAGCCGGGTGTCATGCGCGAGGTAGACCTCCGCCATGCCACCACGGCCGAGCACCTGGCCCAGCTCGTACCGGCCGCCGAGGCGACGCGGCTCTTCCATAGCTACCTACCAGCCCTCTCCGTCGGTCCCGGCCGGCACATGGTGTGCGGCCGGAGGCTGCCGTCCGGGCCTACCGTACCCGGATCGCATTGTGTGACCTGGCCAAGCCCGTGACCCGATACAGGACCGGTATCGCAACGTGCACCGATGTGAAGGGGACGTGATCGGGGTCACTTCTTGGAGTTGATGACCGCCTCCATCACGCTCTTCGCGATCGGCGCGGCGAGACCGCCACCGGAGATGTCGTCCCGGTTGGCCTGGTCGTCCTCGATCACCACGGCCACGGCGACCGGCGAGCTGCCGTCGCTCGTCTTGGCGTAGGAGAGGAACCAGGCGTAGGGGTTCTCGCTGTTCTCGACGCCGTGCTGGGCGGTACCGGTCTTGCCGCCCACGGTGACGCCGGGGATCTGTGCGCTCTTGCCGGTGCCGTCCTTGACGACCGTCTCCATCATCGACTGCAGGATCTGCGCGTTTTTCGAGGTCAGCGGCTGGCTGAGTTCCTGCGGATCGGTCTGCGCGACGGTGTCGAGGTTGGACGACTGGAGCTTGTCGACCATGTACGGCTTCATCAGCTTGCCGTCGTTGGCGACCGCCGAGGCGACCATGGCCATCTGCAGCGGGGTGGCGGCGGTGTTGAACTGGCCGATCGAGGACAGCGCGGTCTGCGACTGGTTCATGTTGTCGGAGAACACCGAGGCGCTGGACCGGGTCGGGGTGAACTGCTCGGCGTCGAAGCCGAACTTCTTCGCCTCTGCCAGCATCTTGTCGTTGCCGAGGTCGGCACCGATCTTGCCGAAGACGCTGTTGCAGGAGTACTGGAGCGCGACCCGCATTGTTGCGTTCTTGCAGGGGATGTTGCCCTCGTTCTTCAGCGGGGTTGTGGTACCGGGCATGATCCAGGGCAGCGGCGAGTCGGTCTTCTCGTCCGCGGAGGTGTACTTGCCGTTCTCCAGCGCGGCTGCGGCGGTGACCACCTTGAAGGTGGAGCCCGGCGGGTAGGTCTCGCGCAGCGCCCGGTTGAGCATCGGGTCGTTGGGGTCGTACTTCTTCTGCAGGTTCTTCCAGGCCTTGGCGTCGGTGTCCGAGTTACCCGCGAAGGACGAGGGGTCGTACGACGGGAACGAGGCGAGGGCCAGGATCTTGCCGGTGGCCGGGTCGAGGGCGACGACGGCACCCTTGCCGCCCTGGGCCTTCAGCCCGTTGTACGCGGCCTTCTGCGCGGCGGCGTTGAGCGTCGTGACGATGTTGCCGCCCTGCTTCGGCTTGCCGGTGACCATGTCGAGGGTGTTGCGGAAGAACAGCCGGTCGTCGGTGCCGGTGAGTATGCCGTCCTCGATGGACTCCAGCTGGTTGGCGCCGAAGGCCTGGGAGGCGTACCCGGTGACCGGTGCCCACATGGGGCCGTTCTGGTAGGTGCGCTTGTACTTCAGGTCGTTGACACCGGACTTGCTGGTCACGGTGGACCCGGTGATGGGGTCGCCGCCGGAGACGATGATGTCGCCTCGCGGGGTGGAGTAGCGGGCGATGGTGACCCGGCGGTTCTTGGGGTCTTCCTTGAGGCCGTCGGCCTTGACGTACTGGAGCCAGTTGTCCCGTAGCAGCAGGGTGAGGACGAGGAGGCCGCAGAAGATCGCGATCCGGCGCAGGGGCTTGTTCATGACGGGCGGACCACCTGGGTCATCTCGGCGTCGGGGTTGGCGGCGGGGGCGGGCGCCGGTCGGCGAGCGGTGTCGCTGATGCGGATCAGGATGCCGATGAGCGCCCAGTTGGCCAGCACGGAGGAACCGCCGTAGGCGAGGAACGGCATCGTCATACCGGTGAGCGGAATGAGCCCCATGACACCGCCAGCCACGACGAAGATCTGCAGGCCGAAGGCGCCGGACAGGCCGACGGCGAGGAGCTTGCCGAACGGGTCGCGGGCGGCGAGGGCGGTGCGCACACCGCGCTCCACGATCAGGCCGTACAGCAGCAGGATCGCCATGATGCCGGCCAGGCCCAGCTCTTCGCCGAAGGTGGCGAGGATGAAGTCGGAGTTGGCGGCGAACCTGATCAGATCGGAGTGACCCTGGCCCCAGCCGCTGCCGAGAGTGCCGCCCGAACCGAACGCCCACAGGGCCTGCTGGGCCTGTTCGGAGTGGCCCCCCACTCCCTGCTGACTGAGCGTGTACTCCTTCATCGGGTCGAGCCAGGCCTGGACGCGCTGCTGGACGTGCGGTTCGAAGCTGGCCACACCGACCGCGCCGACCGCGGACATCAGCAGACCGAAGACGATCCAGCTGGTCCGCTCGGTGGCGACGTACAGCATGATGACGAACATTCCGAAGAACAGCAGCGACGTACCGAGGTCCGTCTCGAAGACCAGGATGAGGATCGAGATGAACCAGACGACGAGGATCGGGCCGAGGTCGCGGCCGCGCGGCAGGTACAGGCCCATGAAGCGGCGACTGGCGAGGGCCAGCGCGTCCCGCTTGACCATCAGATAGCCGGCGAAGAACACGGCCAGCACGATCTTCGCGAACTCACCGGGCTGGAGCGAGCCCAGGCCGGGGACCCGGATCCAGATCTTGGCGCCGTAGATGTTGGCCCCGAGGCCCGGTACCAGCGGCAGCAGGAGCAGAACGAGCGCGGCGAACATGGAGATGTAGGTGTAGCGCTGCAGGACCCGATGGTCCTTCATGAAGGCCAGCACGACGGCGAAGAGGGCGATGCCCATGGCCGTGTACAGCAGCTGGCGGGGCGCGGCCGTGACAAAGGTGGGCAGCGACTGGAGCAGCTTCGACTGGTCGAGCCGCCAGATGCACACCAGACCGAGCCCGTTGAGTAGGACGGCCAGCGGCAGCAGCAACGGGTCCGCGTACGGTGCGAACTTCCGTACGACGAGATGGGCGACGCCGGCGAGGAGGCCGAGGCCGAGGCCGTAGGCCAGCAGGCCGGCGGGCACCGAGTCGTTGATGGCCAGGCCCACGTTGGCGTAGGCGAACACCGGGATGGCGACCGCGAACACCAGCAGCGCGAGCTCGGTGTTGCGTCGGCTCGGTGCGCCGATGGCGCCGATCGTGGACGTGTGGTTCGTCGGGGAAGTACTGCTCATCGTGTGACAGGGCCTCTCACGGCTTGCCTACTGCTTACCGCACAGCGAGACGACCTTCTGCTCATCCTCCGAGAGGGTGGGGCCGGGGCTGGGGGTCGCGGACGGGGTCGTGGACGGAGACTGCGAAGGTGCCGAAGCGGACGGGTTCGGTGACGGAGATGCCTTGGACGTGAAGGACGTCCGGCTGGTTCCGGTGGTTCCACCGGCCTGGCCCTGGCCCGTCTTGGCGTTGCTCTCGCTCCCGGCGGCCTGGCGCTGGGCCTCCTTCTTGCATGCGGAGGCCTGGACGGCCAGTTCCTGGACCTTCGACCGGGCGTCGTTCAGACCGCCCTCAGCGATGGTGGCCTTGACCTGCTTCTGCTGGTAGGGCGGCAGGTACTTGAGTTCGATCTCGGGGTGGTCCTTCTCCACCTTCGACAGCGACACCCAGGCCAGGTCCTGGCTGATGCCCTGGTACAGCGTGACGTGTTCGCCCTTGGTGCCGACGTAGTACTGGGTCTGCGTCCAGCGGTAGCCGCCGTACAGGCCGCCGCCGATCACGCCGAGGGCGAGGATGCCGTAGAAGGATCTCTTCAGCCAGCGGCGGCCGCCGCGCGGTTTGACGAAGTCGTCGTCGGTGTAGTCGCCGAAGCTGCCCGCCGGGACGTAGCCGGTGGTGTCGCCGCTGCCGGGCGGGCCGAACTCGCCGCCGCCCTGGCCGGGCACCTGGCGGCCGAGGTGCGAGGCGCGGCCGGCCGGGGTCTGCATGATGCCGTTGTCGTGCAGGTGGTTCTGGTTCTCGGCGACCGCGCCGACCACCACGGGGGTGTCGGACAGCTGGCCGGCGAGGGTGTCTCCGGTGTCCAGGTCGAGGACGTCGGCGATGATGACGGTGATGTTGTCGGGGCCGCCGCCGCGCAGTGCGAGCTGGATCAGTTCCTGGACGGTCTCCTGCGGGCCCTGGTAGCTGGCGAGGGTCTCCTCCATCGTCTGGTGGGAGACGACGCCGGAGAGGCCGTCGGAGCAGATCAGATAGCGGTCGCCGGCGCGGACTTCGCGGATGGAGAGGTCGGGTTCGACGTGGTCGCCGCTGCCGAGCGCGCGCATGAGGAGCGAGCGCTGTGGGTGGGTGGTGGCCTCTTCCTCGGTGATCCGGCCCTCGTCGACGAGCCGCTGCACCCAGGTGTGGTCCTGGGTGATCTGCGTGAGGACGCCGTCGCGCAGCAGGTAGGCGCGGGAGTCGCCGACGTGCACGAGCCCGAGCCGCTGCCCGGTCCACAGCAGGGCGGTCAGGGTCGTCCCCATGCCTTCGAGCTGGGGGTCCTCCTCGACCATGGAGCGCAGCTGGTCGTTGGCGCGCTGTACGGCGGCGCCGAGGGAGGTGAGGATGTCGGAGCCGGGCACGTCGTCGTCGAGCGTGACCAGGGTGGAGATCACCTCGGAGGAGGCGACCTCACCGGCGGCCTGGCCGCCCATGCCGTCGGCGATGGCGAGCAGCCGCGGACCGGCGTAGCCGGAGTCCTCGTTGCCCTCCCGGATCATCCCTTTGTGCGATCCGGCGGCGAAGCGCAGTGACAGACTCATGCGCACCTCGCCCGTCGGCTCCGGGTACATCCGCACGGTGCCCACCCTCCGGTCGGGAGCGCGCCGACGGCCGCCGTGAGGCGGTACGCCGTTGCGTGCTCGCTCCGCTCGCTCATTGTCGTACTACTTCCGCAGCTCGATGACGGTCTTGCCGATGCGGATCGGCGCGCCCAGCGGGATCGGTGTGGGGGTCGTCAGCCGGGACCGGTCCAGGTACGTGCCGTTGGTGGATCCGAGGTCCTCGACGATCCACTGACCGTCACGGTCGGGGTAGATCCTGGCATGGCGGCTGGAGGCGTAGTCGTCGTCCAGCACGATCGTGGAGTCGTGTGCGCGGCCCAGGGTGATCGTCTGGCCCTGGAGCGCGACGGTGGTGCCGGTGAGGGTGCCCTCGGAGACGACCAGCTTGGTGGGGGCGTTGCGCCGCTGGCGGCCGCCGCCCTGCTGGGCGCGCTGCTGCGGGGGCGTGGCCTGCTGCCGGGCGGGCTGCTGCTGGCGCCCGGCGTCCCTACGCGATCCGCGCTGGGTGACGCGCGTACCGAACAGGTCGCTGCGGATGACCTGCACGGCCACGATCACGAACAGCCACAGTACGGCCAGGAAACCCAGCCGCATGACCGTGAGGGTCAGCTCTGACATTGCCCCCGCTTCACCCTTCGGCTTGCCGGTAAATGATGGTGGTGCTGCCCACGACGATCCGCGAGCCGTCGCGGAGCGTAGCGCGGGTGGTGTGCTGTCCGTCCACCACGATGCCGTTGGTGGATCCGAGATCCTGGATCGTCGAGGGCGTTCCGGTCCGGATCTCACAGTGCCGGCGGGAGACGCCGGGGTCGTCGATCCGCACGTCGGCCTCGGTGCTGCGGCCCAGCACCAGCGTCGGGCGGGAGATCTGGTGGCGGGTGCCGTTGATCTCGATCCAGTAGCGCATGCGTCCGCCGGCCGTGGGGGCGGCCGGGGGCCGCTGGGCCGCGGGCTGCGGATAGCCGTAGCCACCGGGCCGGGAGCCGGGCGGCGGCGAGGACGGCATCGGGGGTGCTCCGGCGGGCGTGGCCGACGGGTAGCCGTAGCCGCCCGGGGCGCCGCCGGGGCCGGGGCGGCCGGGTGCGGCGGCGGGCGGGGCCTGCTGGCTGCTGGAGGAGGCGAGCGTACGGCTGCGGACCCGGTACAGGCCGGTGTCCAGGTCGTCCGCCTTCTCCAGGTTGACCTTGATCGGCCCCATGAAGGTGTAGCGCTGCTGCTTGGCGTAGTCGCGGACCATGCCGGCGAGCTCGTCGCCGAGCTGGCCCGAGTAGGGGCTGAGGCGCTCGTAGTCCGGTGCGCTCAGCTCCACGATGAAGTCGTTGGGTACGACGGTCCGGTCGCGGTTCCAGATCGTCGCGTTGTTGTCGCACTCCCGCTGGAGCGCGCCGGCGATCTCGACGGGCTGGACCTCGGACTTGAACACCTTGGCGAAGGTGCCGTTGACCAGACCTTCGAGACGTTGCTCGAACTTCTTCAGGACTCCCATGGGGCACCTCCTCCATCGTCGCCGTACTGCCTGCTGTACCGCTGTCGCCTGTACTGCTCTGCCTGGTACTGCTTACTGATCGTATCCACGCGCCCGGCAATCAGCCGGTTCCCCCAGCGCCTCCCCTCCGAACCCTTCCTGCCAAGGATCGTAGAGGCGGCCGAAGACCAGTGTCCCGCACCCGACCGTCCGCTCGGTCCGCCTCCTGGGGAGATGGGCGTGACCGGTACGAGGTTGATACGTGAACCGTTCCACGTTGAGACGTGGCGGCCGCCTCCGGCGTCACGCGGCCCTCGTGGGGGTGCGGCGGCGGCCGGGGCGGGCCTTCGGTGGCGGCCTGGTCAGGGATCCGGCGTAGGCCCTGGCCTCGGATCAGGCCTCGGATCCGGCCCGGATAAGGGATGTGAATCCACCCTCTACGGCATGCTAATCTTCTGCATGTCGGAAGGCGGCGGCCCCAAAAGGCCGGAGCCGGAGGACACACCCAATGCGCGGGTGGCGGAATAGGCAGACGCGCTGGATTCAGGTTCCAGTGCCCGCAAGGGCGTGGGGGTTCAACTCCCCCCTCGCGCACAGAGGCTACGGGCCCATCGCTTCGGCGGTGGGCCCGTTGGCGTGTGTACGGAGCGCGGTGCGAGGGGTTGGAGCGGGTCTCCGGGCGGGACTTGGGGACTGCTCTTGTTCTTTCCTACTTCTCACCTGGGGCGTGAGGTATCTCACGGCGGTCTGAGCCGGCCGGAACTCTCCACTCAGGATGCGGACTCTGCTTCCGGGGAGGGCGGCAAAGAGTCGACCACGAAGGTCCCCAGGCCGACCTCGCCCCGGGTCCAGCCCTGTTCCCGTACATGACGCATGGCCTTCGCCGCTGTCGCGTTCACCACGCCGAACTCCTGGGCGATCTCCAGGGTGGACGGCACACGGCTGCCAGGCGGATACGTGCCGTCCTTGATACGCCGGATGATCTCCGCGGCGATCTGCCGCCACAACGCCCGGGTGCGGTCGAGGTCCATAGTTTCAGCGTGGGTGACCATGGCATTCCATGCATCCGTAGTTATCTACGGTCATCCACGCTATGTTGAACTCCGAACACAGAGCGGCCCCGACGGGAAGCGGCTACTTCCTCACCGGGGCCTGAGCCGACTGAACTGGAGTCGACCTATGCGCAGCCTAGTGGCGGCCATTCTGAGCCCTCTCTCCCTGGCGGCCGCCGTATGAGCGCCCCGCGTCCCCGCAGCCTCGGTGTCGACCCCGCCACCGGCAAGGAGGCGTTCGTCGTCGCGCGGCCCGGCGGGTTTCTGGAGGCGTTGGCGGATGTGTATGCCCTGGAGACCGCTGCCGTTCTCGTGGCGGTCGTCAAAGCCGTACTCGAGGCCGGTGAGGCGTCGGACGTCGAACTCGCCGCGCTCGTACGGCCGTTGCACGCAGCGCTCGAAGAATGCGTCGGCATGATGGCCGTGAACGGTGAGGAGTGATACGGAGTCGGCCTCGACGATCACCGTCACGGGCCCGAAGGACCCGATCGCCAAGGGCGACCACGTCACCCTGACGGCGACGGGCGACCAGATCGGCGGCGACAACACCGCCCCGTTCACGATCCCGGTCGCGGACCCGGCGTCCCACGTCTGGACCTCCAGCGACCCGAAGGTCGCCTCTGTGGACCGCTCCACGGGCGCCCTGACCGCCCACCGCCCCGGCACGGTCACCGTCTCGGTGACGTCCGGCGGCGTGACGGGCAGCGCGCAGGTCGTCGTTCAGTGACCTGAGGTACGGGTCTGGTGACCTGATGCATGACGGGGTGCCCGGAGGGTTCCGGGCACCCCGTCGGCGTTCTGCGGACTGCCCGCCCGCCCAAGTACGGGCCGGGGACGGGGGCGTGGAGTTTTCCACAGGTGGGCAGTTGTCCACAGGGTCTGACGCGTTGTGGCGAGCGGCTGTACGGTCGGGGCGAGTTGATGTTCGGGCGCGCGGGTGTACGGGGGAGGCGGTCGCAGTGACCGAGGCCGGTGTGGGAGCGACGGGTGCGGCGACCGGGGCGGTGCCGAGGCTGCCCAGGGCGCGGGGCTTCGCCCAGTGGCCGCACCAGGGGTCGCCGAAGGAGGAGGGCAAGGCGCTGCGGTCGAGCGTCCCGCGCCGCGCGCACAGCGCCCTCGACGCGGACGGCTCCCGCCCCGACGCGGTGAGCGCGGTAGAGGAGTCCAACCAGGGCCGCATCGCGAGGCTCACGCCGATACGGGTGGGCAGGATGGCCGCGACCCCCTTCGCGTTCCTGCGCGGCTCGGCAGGCCTCATGGCGTACGACCTCGCGCGCACCCCCATGACCCGGATCGCCGCCCAGATATGCGGCGACGCCCACGCGGCCAACTTCGGCCTGTACGGCGACGCCCGCGGCGACCTGGTGATCGACCTGAACGACTTCGACGAGACGGTGCGCGGCCCCTGGGAGTGGGACCTCAAGCGGCTGGCCGCCTCCCTGGTGCTGGCCGGACGGGAGGCGGGCGCCGACGAGGACACCTGCCGCAAGGCGGCGTACGACGCGGTGGGCGCGTACCGGCGCACCATGCGTCTGCTCGCCAAGCTGCCGGTCCTGGACGCGTGGAACGCCATCGCGGACGAGGAACTCGTCTCGCACACCGACGCGCATGACCTGCTCGGCACGCTGGAGCGGGTCTCGGAGAAGGCGCGCGCCAACACCAGCGGACGGTTCGCGGCGAAGTCGACCGAGCCGACCGAGGAGGGCGGGCGCCGCTTCGTCGACGCCCCGCCGGTGCTGCAGCGGGTGCCGGACCCGGAGGCGGCCGAGGTGGTGGCGTCCCTGGAGCAGTATGTGACGACCGTCTCCGAGGACCGTCTCCCGCTGCTCGCCCGGCACGCGGTGCAGGACGTGGCGTTCCGGGTGGTCGGCACGGGCAGCGTGGGCACCCGTTCGTACGTCGTCCTGCTCCTGGACCACCGCGGCCAGCCGCTCGTCCTCCAGGTGAAGGAGGCCCGCCCCTCGGCGCTGGTCCCGCATCTGGCGACGGCCGGGTTCGAGGCCGCGCCGGTCGACCACGAGGGCCGCCGGGTGGTCCTCGGCCAGAAGCGGATGCAGGTGGTCAGCGACATCCTGCTCGGCTGGACGACGGTCGAGGGCCGCCCCTTCCAGGTCCGCCAGTTCCGCAACCGCAAGGGCAGCGTCGACCCCGCCGCGCTCGCCGCCGACCAGGTCGACGACTACGGCCGGATGACCGGCGCGCTCCTGGCCCGCGCCCACTCCCACAGCGCCGACCCGCGCCTGATCGCCGGGTACTGCGGCAAGAACGACGAGCTGGACGAGGCGATAGCCACGTTCGCCGTCCGCTACGCCGACCGCACGGAGGCGGACCACGCGGAGCTGACGGCGGCGGTGCGGGCCGGGCGGATCGCGGCGGAGCTGGACGTGTGAGGCGCGCGAGGTGTGAGGGGCGTGTGGGGCCGGATGCGGGTCGCGCAGGCCGGTGAGGTACATGGAGCCGAGCGGGGGTGAGGGGAGTGGCAGGGTTCCTCGACCTGGGCCCTGTCCGGCGCCGCGGTCCGGCCGGTGGCCGGGGAGGCCCGTGCTTCGGGCCACCGTGGGCGCGGGGTTTCGGCCGTGGCCTAGGCTGGGCGGATGACGACCCCGGAAGCTGAGCAGTCCCAGGCGCCACGGCCCGAGGAACGGCTGGAGCGTGCCGTGCGGGCCGCCGAGCAGGCGCTGATCGAGTTCGAGATCGCGGTGGAGACCTTCCGCGTCGAAGTCGAGAACTTCTCCCGCCTGCATGAGCAGAAGCTCGGTCCCATGTACTCGCGGCTGGAGGAACTGGACGCCCGGATCGCCGAGGTCAAGGCGGCCCGTACGGGCGATCCGGAGGACATCCGGCTCGCCGAGGAGCTGCGGGAGCGGGTCATGCCCATACCCGGCGTGGAGGAGCTGCTGCACGGCTGGATGGACGGGCACGGCCTGTTCCCGGAGGCCACCTCGATGCTCACGGAACAGGAGGTGCGGCCCCCGCAGCGGGTGCGCCCCAGCGAGGAGGCCCGCCGCTTCTACCGCGAGCTGGCCCGCAAGGCCCACCCGGACCTGGCGCAGGAGGAGGGCGAGCGGCAGCGGCGCGAGGAGTTCCTCACCCGGGTCAACGCCGCCTACGCCCGCGGGGACGAGGCCCTGCTGCGGGAGCTGGCCGAGGAGTGGGCCGCGGGTCCGGCCCCAGCCGAGCGGCCCCCGAGCCGCAGCGAGGAGCTCTACGCCCGCCTCGAGTGGCTGGCCGAGCGCAAGGAACTGCTCACGCTGGTCGCCCGGGAGCTGGAGAACAGCGCGATCGCCTCGATGCTGCGGCTGGCGCCCGAGGACCCCGACAGCCTCCTCGAGGAGATCGCCGAGAAGCTCCGGGCCGACGTGATCGAGCGCGAGGCGCAGCTGGCGGGGCTGCTGGCGCAGGAGTAGCGGAGGTGGCGGCCGGGCACGCCGGTCACCTTCGTCGCGCGGTCGGGTAGCGTCGGGGGCATGAGTTTCGGAGCTGGTGTGCCCACGGTCGAGGTCACGGACCTCAAGGACGGCGACTTCCTGCTGGACGTCCGCGAGGACGACGAGTGGCAGGCCGGCCACGCCGAAGGGGCGCTGCACATCCCCATCAGCGAGTTCGTGGCCCGTTACGGCGAGCTGACCGAGGCGGCCCCGCAGGACGGCCGTATCCATGTGATCTGCCGTTCCGGTGGACGCTCGGCCCAGGTCACGATGTATCTGGCCCAGCAGGGCATCGACGCCGTGAACGTCGACGGCGGCATGCAGGTCTGGCAGGCGGCGGGCCGTCCCGTCGTCACCGACGAGGGCCTGCCCGGCCACGTTCTCTAGGCCGGCTCCGAGAACCGGCGACCGCGGGCCGGGTCCGGGACGGACCGTTCCGGTCAGCCCAGGGGATGGGTGGCCGGCAGGTCGCCCAGGGTCTCCTCGTAGGCGGCCGCCGGGCCGAGCGACAGCTCCAGTTGCTTGGCCCAGGCGTGGTAGCGGTGCAGGGCGTAGCCGGTGTCGGCGCCGAACCCGCCGTGCAGATGCTGCGCCGTCTGCACGACGCGCCGTACGCCCTCCGCGGCCCAGATCTTCGCCACGGCGACATCCCCGGCGACGGGCAGTGTGCCCGGCGGCCCCGAGGCGATCCGCCACGCGGCCTGCCACAGTGTGGCCTCCATCGCGCGCAGGTCGATGTAGCGGTCGGCGGCCTGGACGGCCACGGCCTGGAAGGTCGCGATCGGATGCCCGAACTGCTCGCGTTTGCCGGTGTATTCGCTCGTCATCCGCAGTACTCGCTCACCCAGCCCGAGCGCCAGCGCGCATGTGCCGGTGGCCAGCAGGCCGCGCAGCCACTCCCAGGCACCCTCCGCCTCGATGACGTCCCGGGCCGCGATCCGGGCGGATTCCAGGCGCAGTTCGCCGAGGCGCTCCCCACTGGTGGAGACCTGCTCGGCGAGGACGGCTCCTGCGTGGCCGTGCGGCACCAGCGCGAGGACGGTCCGGCCGGCACCGGTGTGGGCGGGGACGACGACGAGGTCGGCGCCGTACGCCCACGGCACGGCCGTCTGCACCCCGTCCAGCACCCACATGCCACCGTCCCGCCGTGCGCTCACGGCGAGTTCGGCCGGGTCGTGTCCGGTACGGCCGCTCGCGGCGACGGTCAGCACCGGCTCGCCGCGCCCGGCCCGGGCCGTCAGCTCGGCCGCCGACTCCTTCGCCCCGTAGGCCTGTACGGCCGCCGTGGCCGCGCTGTGCTCCAGGAGCGGCACCCGCGCGGACTCCCGCAGCACCAGGCACAGCGCGATGGCGTCCAGCCCGGACCCGCCGTGTTCCGGGGCGAGCGGCAGGCTCAGCAGGTCCGCGTCGGCGAGCTTCGCCCACAGCGCCCGGTCGAAGTCGTCGGCCACGGCGCCGGTGGTCAGCGCGGGGCTGGGCACCGAGTCCGGGGCCACCCCGGCGAACACTCCCCGGGCCGCCTCGGCCGCCGCCAGCTGCTCCTCGGTGAAGGTGAAGTCCACGGTTCTGTCCTTCCTGCGGATCGGCCATCTGACGGTCCGTCAAGATAGAACAGGCTCTAGAAGAAGAAAACGGTGTGGCGCCCGGCCGTTGTCAGCGGTCGAAGTCCAGCTCCACCTTCTCCGTCACCGGGTGCGACTGGCAGGCCAGCACATAGCCCGCCCCCGTCTCCTCCGCCTCCAGCGCGAAGTTGCGGTCCATGCGCACCTCGCCCGAGACCAGGTAGGCCCGGCAGGTGCCGCACACGCCGCCCTTGCAGGCGTAGGGCGCGTCGGGGCGGTTGCGCAGCACCGTCTCCAGGAGCGACTCGCCGTCCTGCACGGGCCAGGTCCCGCCGCGCCCGTCGAGCCGGGCGGTCACAGTGCTGTGCGCGGGGGCATCGGCGCTCGGTACCGGCGCCGCTCCCGCGTCCACGTGGAAGATCTCCTCGTGGATCCGGGCCCGCTCCACACCGAGCCCCCGAAGCGCCCGCTCCGCACCCTGCACCAGCCCGTACGGCCCGCACAGGAACCAGCCCGCCACGCCGGCCACCGGCAGCAGCGCGGGCAGGAGCGCGGTCAGCCGCTCCTGGTCGAGCCGCCCGGACGGCAGCCCGGCCTGCTGCTCCTCCCGGGACAGCACCGTCACCAGCTGGAGCCGCTCGGGGTGCCGGTCCTTCAGGTCGGCGACCTCCTCGAGGAACATCGTCGAGGCCGCCGTACGGTCGCTGCGTATCAGACAGAACCGTGCCCCCGGCTCCCGCTCCAGCAGGGTCGAGACGATGGACAGCACCGGGGTGATGCCGCTGCCGCCGACGATCGCCGCGTAGAGACCCGGCGCTGGTTCGAGGGTGAATCGGCCGGCCGGGGTCATCACGTCCAGCTCGTCGCCGACGTTGATCTCCTTCAGCGCGTACGTCGAGAAGGCTCCGCTCTCCACCAGGCGCACCCCGACCCGCAGGGTGGCCGGACCCGCGGCGCCGGGCTCGGGCGCAGGCGAGCAGATCGAGTACGTCCGCCGTATCTCCGTCCCGTCGCAGCGGCGTCGCAGCGCCAGGTGCTGGCCCGGGGTGTGGCGGTACTCCTCGCGCAGCTCCGGGGGCACGTCGAAGGTCAGGGCCACGGAGTCGTCGGTGATCCGGTCGACCGCGGCCACCGGGAGCGCGTGGAAGCGGGCCATCACAACTCCTTGAAGTGGTCGAACGGTTCACGGCAGGACAGACAGCGCCGCAGCGCCTTGCACGCGGTCGAGGAGAACCGGCTGAGCAGCTCGGTGTCGGCGGATCCGCAGTGCGGGCAGCGGACGGCTTCCTCGGGTGTGGCCGTGCGGGTCGGGCCCAGAGCGAGCGTCACCGGTCCGGCGTCCCGGTGCTCGCGCGGGGGAGCGATGCCGAACTCCCGCAGTTTGCGCCGCCCTTCGGCGGTGATGTCGTCGGTCGACCAGGCGGGCGAGAGCACTTTGCGCACGGTGACCTCGCGCAGGCCGTGCTCGCGCAGCACCCGCTCTATGTCCAGGGACATCGCCTCGACGGCCGGGCAGCCCGTGTAGGTCGGGGTCAGCTCGACCTCGGCCGAGTCCGCGCCGCGGACGTGCACCGCGCGCACCACGCCCAGTTCGGCGAGGGTGAGCACGGGCAGTTCGGGGTCGGGCACCGAGCCGGCGAGTGCGAGGAGTTCCGCCTCCAGCGGGGTGGTCGTGGTCACCATGCCGCCCCCGGGTGGCTGCGGTGCAGGTGCTGCATCTCGGCGAGCATCCGCCCGAACGGCTCGGTGTGCAGGCCCTGGCGCCCGGCGCCCGCCGACCACGCGCCGGTCCGCGCTCCCTCGGGGAGTGTCAGGGTGGCGCGGCGCAGGACGTCGCCCACGGACTCCAGCCAGGCCGTCTCCAGGCCCGAGAAGCCGGCGTCCAGCCCCTCCACCGGCTGGAACGGCTCCCCGGTGAACTTCCACAGCGCCTGGCACGCCCGCCGCATCCGCTCGTGGCTCTCGTCCGTGCCGTCCCCGAGCCGCAGCGTCCACTGCTCGGCGTGATCGCGGTGGTAGGCGACCTCCTTGACGGCCTTCGCGGCGAGCGGCG
This sequence comes from Streptomyces brasiliensis, assembly GCF_014647875.1. Lineage (GTDB taxonomy): Bacteria > Actinomycetota > Actinomycetes > Streptomycetales > Streptomycetaceae > Streptomyces > Streptomyces brasiliensis. The sequence continues at coordinate 218,797 of NZ_BMQA01000007.1, forward strand.
CGAACGGGCCGCCGCTCGCGGCCAGTTCGGAGTACAGCAGGTGCTGGTAGGTGGAGAAGTACAGCTGGCGGGCGATCGTGTGCGCGAAGTCGCCGTTGGGCTGCTCGACCAGCTGCAGGTTGCGGAAGGCGCGCTCCTCGCGCAGATACGCCAGGTCGTCCTCGTCGCCCACCATGGACAGCAGCACCCGGGCCTGGCCGAGCAGATCGAGGGCGATGTTGGCGAGGGCGACCTCCTCCTCGAGGACGGGCGCGTGGCCCGCCCACTCCCCCAGGCGGTGGGAGAGCACCAGGGCGTCGTCGCCGAGGGCGAGTGCGGCGGTCATCGGCACGGTGGCGGTCACAGGTGCTTCACCCCTTCCGGGATCTCGTAGAAGGTCGGGTGGCGGTAGGGCTTGTCGGCGGCCGGCTCGAAGAAGGGGTCCTTCTCGTCGGGCGAGGACGCGGTGATGGCGGCGGCCGGGACGACCCAGATCGAGACGCCCTCGCCGCGCCGGGTGTACAGGTCGCGGGCGTTGCGCAGGGCGAACTCCGCGTCCGGCGCGTGCAGGCTGCCGGCGTGGGTGTGGGAGAGGCCGCGGCGGGAGCGCACGAAGACCTCCCACAGGGGCCAGTCGGTGTTCGTCATGCGCGGGCTCCTCCTGTGCCGCCGGTGTGCTTGACCGCGTACGCCGCGCCCGCCTCTCTCACCCACGCGCCCTCGTCATGTGCCCGGCGGCGCTGGGTGATCCGCTCTTCGTTGCACGGGCCGTTGCCCTTGAGGACCTCCCAGAACTCCGTCCAGTCGATCGCCCCGAACTCGTAGTGCCCCCGTTCCTCGTCCCAGCGCAGGTCCGGGTCGGGGAGCGTGAGGCCGAGGGATTCGGCCTGGGGAACGCAGATGTCCACGAAGCGCTGGCGCAGCTCGTCGTTCGAGCGGCGCTTGATTTTCCAGGCCATGGACTGCGCCGAGTGCTGCGATTCGTCGTCGGGCGGGCCGAACATCATCAGGGACGGCCACCACCAGCGGTCCACGGCGTCCTGCGCCATGGCGTGCTGCTCGGGCGTGCCGTTGCTCAGCGCCAGCAGCAGCTCGTACCCCTGGCGCTGGTGGAAGGACTCCTCCTTGCAGATGCGGACCATCGCGCGCGCGTACGGGCCGTACGAGCAGCGGCACAGGGGCACCTGGTTGGTGATCGCGGCGCCGTCCACCAGCCAGCCGATCGCGCCGACGTCCGCCCAGGTCAGGGTGGGGTAGTTGAAGATCGAGGAGTACTTCTGGCGGCCGCTGTGCAGCTTGTCCAGCAGCTCGTCGCGGCCCGTGCCGAGGGTCTCGGCGGCGCTGTACAGATAAAGACCGTGCCCCGCCTCGTCCTGGACCTTGGCCATGAGGATGGCCTTGCGGCGCAGCGAGGGTGCGCGCGTGATCCAGTTGGCCTCCGGCTGCATGCCGATGATCTCGGAGTGGGCGTGCTGGGCGATCTGCCTCACCAGCGTCGCGCGGTACGCGTCGGGCATCCAGTCGCGGGGTTCGATGCGCTCGTCCGCGGCCACGGCGGCGTCGAAGGCACGCTCGAACTCCGCCGTGCCGGCGGTGTCCTCGCCGTATGCCCCCGCGGGGTCCGTACGGTGCGCGGCTGCTGTGGTCATGCGGTCCCCCTGACCTCGGGCTCTGCCTGGACATCGTCCCGACCGATCGTTCGGTCCGTGCGATTCAATGGTGAGCGAGCGGTCGTGACGTGTCAACCGCTGTGGACAACCGGGCGATCCGGCCTGTGGACAACTCGTGGAGCCCGGCGCTGGGCCCGTGCACTGCGGGCCCGGATGCGGGCGCCCCACCAGCGGCGACGGCGGAATCGGGCCCCGCGAGCGGTACGGCCACGCCGGCGACCGGCCGCCCGGGGCTGCGCCCGGCCACCGGGGCTGAGTACCGTTCCGTGCGAGCGCCGTGGAGTGGCGTTCGTGGACCTGGCCAGGCGGTGTCCCTCGGCGGGGCGACCGGACAACGGAGCGGGATCGGGAACGGGGCGGAATGGACGCGTATGACGGGGACTCGAACGCCCCGGACGGGCCGATCGGGGCGAACGGGACGCGTCGAGCGGGGGACCCGGAGGATCTGCGGAGCCCGGAGGGCTTGGGGGATCTGGCCGGCCCGGAGGGCTCCAGGGACCCGGAGAATTCGGGGAGCCCGGAGCCCGTGCCCTCGCTCGCTCCGGCCCCGCCCCCTCCCCCCACCGACCGGCCGGGGCCACCCCGCACCGGTGTCGCCGCTCTTTCGCTCCGGTATCAGATCGGTGCCGCCCTGGCGCTCGCGGCGGTGGCCGTCGGGGCCTGTGTGCATCTCGGGATGGTGTTTCTGAGCGTCGCGCCGGCGAACACCGTGACGAAGCAGCACGGCACCGCGATCGAGGAGTGGGTGTACCCGGAGTTCGAGCAGAACTGGCGGCTCTTCGCGCCGAACCCCCTGCAGCAGGACATCGCGATACAGGTGCGTGCCCAGGTGAGGACGAAGGACGGGAACATCGAGACCACCGGCTGGAACGATCTGTCCGCCCGTGACGGCGAGGCCATCGACGGCAGCCTCCTGCCCAGCCACACCCGGCAGAACGAGCTGCGCCGGGCCTGGGAGTTCCTCGCCGCCACGCACGGCGGCGACAACCGCCCCGCCGGTCTGCGTGGCGCGCTCTCCGAGCAGTACGTGCGCCGGATCGCGGTGATGCGGCTGTACCGGGAGGACGCGACGAGCCGGCAGGGCACCATAGAGAGCGTCCAGGTCCGCTCGGAGACGATCAACGTGCCGCCGCCCGCGTGGAGCCACGAAGAGGTGTCCCAGAAGCCGGTCTACCGCCTGCTGCCCTGGTGGACGGTCACTCCGGACGAGGCCGCGAGGGGGGTCCGGTGAACCGCTTCGCCCTGTCGCTCTCGCGCGGCATCGCCCGTGTCACCGAGGCGGCCCTCGGCCCCTACCAGTCCGCCGTGATCCGCATCGGCTTCGCCGGCACCTGGCTGCTGTTCCTGCTGCGCGAGTTCCCGCACCGCCAGGAGCTGTACGGCCCCGACGGTCCGTGGAGCTGGGATCTCGCCCGGCAGCTGACCGCGGACAACAATGCCTTCACCGCGCTGCTGTGGTTCGACGGGCAGGCCTGGTTCGAGTTCTGCTATCTGCTGGCCGTGGTCGCGTGCCTTCTGCTGCTGCTGGGCTGGCGCAGCCGTACGGCCTCGGTGCTGTTCATGGTGGGCGTGCTCTCGCTGCAGAACCGCAGTGTCTTCATAGGCGACGGCGGCGACAACGTGCTGCACCTGATGTCCATCTATCTGGTGTTCACGCGCTGCGGCCAGGTCTGGTCCCTGGACGCGCGGCGGGCGGCGCGCAAGGACGCGGCATGCGCGCGTGGCGAGCGGGTCACCGACCGGGTCGGTCCGGTCCTGTGGGCGGTGCTCGGAGTGGGGCTCCTGACGGTGACCCTGAGCGGCCGGCTGGGCAGCGGCCTGCTGGTGCCCGTGCTCCTGTGGACGGTGTGGGCGGGGCTCGCCCTGTGGTGGGCGGTCGGGCGCTGGGCGCGGTCGGCCGAGCCGCGGATCCTGCTGGACGTCGTCGCGAACATCCTGCACAACGGCGCCATGTTCGTGATCACGGCCGAGGCGTGCCTGATCTACGCGACGGCCGGTTGGTACAAGATCCAGGGCTCACGCTGGCAGGACGGCACCGCCGTCTACTACCCCCTGCACCTGGACTCCTTCTCGCCCTGGCCGGGGCTCGCCGACCTGATGTCGTCGAACGGCACGCTGGTCATGCTCATCACGTACGGGACGGTCATGGTGCAGGTCGCCTTCCCGTTCACGCTGTTCAACCGGCGGGTCAAGAACGTCCTGCTGGCCGCGATGATGACCGAGCACGCGGTGATCGCGGTCGTCCTGGGGCTGCCGTTCTTCTCGCTGGCGATGATCGCGGCGGACTCCGTCTTCCTGCCGACCTCGTTCCTGCGCCGGCTCGGCGGCTGGGCTGCACGGGCGCGTGAGCGGCTGCGCGGAGGCGGCGGCCGGATGCTCCCGCCGCCCCGCTCCCCGGAGGGCGGCGAGCGGGCGCGCGTAGGCTTCACGGCATGACCGACCCCGTGCTCCGCTGGGCCGAGGGCGCCGGCACCGGCGTCCTGCTCGACGGCTTCCACCCCCTCAAGCACGCCCTGCGCTTCGGCGCCGAGGTGCCGGTGGCGGTCACCACGGACCGCAGCGCCGCGCTCGCCCTCGCCGGAGAGCTGGCTGCGGATCTGGTGGACACCCTGGGCGCGCTGCTGACCGAGGTCACCGAGGAGACGTACGCGTCCCTGGTGCCCCGCCCGCATCCGACAGGGGTCGCCGCCCTGGCCGTACGGCCGTCCCGCGCGGGCAACCTGCGCGCGCTGGCCCGCACGCCCCGCACCGCCCCGGTGGTGGTCCTCGACAACCCCCGCAACCTCGGCAACGCGGGCGCCGTGATCCGGCTGGCCGCGGGCTTCGGCGCGACCGGGGTCGTCACCACGGGCACGCTCGACCCCTGGCACCCCACCGTCGTGCGCGGCGGGGCGGGACTGCACTTCGCGACCGCCGTGGAGCGCCTGGCCGTCGAGGAACTGCCCGCCGGGCCCGTGTTCGCGCTCGATCCCGAGGGCGAGGACATCCGGGGCACGAAGCTCCCCGACGACGCCGTGCTGGCCTTCGGCTCGGAACGCAACGGGCTGTCCGCCGAACTGCGCGCGCGTGCCGACCACTTGCTGGCCCTGCCGATGCGCCCCCAGGTCTCCAGCTACAACCTCGCCACCAGCGTGGCGATGGCCCTGTACCACTGGAGCGTCACCGGGGGCGCGTCCGTGACGCCCTGAGCGGCCTTGCCCCCGGGTTCGTCACCGCTCTTCCAGCGGAGCGCCTAGGCGTCCTCGCGGACCTCGACGACCCGGAAGCGGCTCGCGACGAACGCACCGTCCGTGAGGGCCGCGTTGGCCGCCGGGTTGCCGCCCGAGCCGTGGAAGTCGGAGAAGGCGGCCGTCTGGTTGACGTACACCCCGCCGGTGAGGTTGAACGACAGCTGGGCCGCCTCCTCCAGGCAGACCTCCCGCACCGCGTCCTCGACCTCCGGGTCGGTCGTGTACGCGCCTACCGTCATCGCGCCCTTCTCGCGGACCGTGCGGCGCAGCAGCTCCACCGCGTCGGAGGCCGAGTCGACGGCGACGGCGAAGGAGACGGGGCCGAAGCACTCGCTCATGTAGGCCGCCTCGTCGTCCGGCTTGGCGCCGTCCAGTTTGACGATCACGGGCGTGCGCACGACCGCCCGCGGGAACTCCGGGTTGCTGATCTCGCGGGAGGCGAGGGCGACTTCGCCGAGCCCGGCCGCGGCCTCGAGGCGGGCCTTGACGTCCGGGTTGACGATCGCGCCGAGCAGCGCGTTCGCGCGCGTGTCGTCGCCGAGCAGGCCGTCGATCGCGCGCGCGAGGTCGGCGACCACCTCGTCGTAGGACCTGGGGCCCTCGTCGGTGCGGATGCCGTCGCGCGGGATCAGCAGGTTCTGCGGGGTGGTGCACATCTGGCCGCTGTACAGGGACAGCGAGAAGGCCAGGTTGGCGAGCATCCCCTTGTAATTGTCAGTCGACTCGACGAGCACCGTGTTGACGCCGGCCTTCTCCGTGTAGACCTGCGCCTGGCGGGCGTTGGTCTCCAGCCAGTCACCGAACGCCGTGGAGCCCGTGTAGTCGATGATCCGGATCTCGGGGCGGGTGGCCAGGGTCTTCGCGATGCCCTCGCCGGGCCGCTCGGCGGCCAGCGCGACCAGGTTCGGGTCGAAGCCCGCCTCGGCGAGCACCTCGCGCGCGACCTGGACGGTGAGAGCGAGCGGCAGCACCGCGCGCGGGTGGGGCTTGACCAGGACCGCGTTGCCGGTGGCGAGGGAGGCGAACATGCCCGGGTAGCCGTTCCACGTCGGGAAGGTGTTGCAGCCGATGAGCAGCGCGATGCCGCGCGGGACCGGCGTGAACTGCTTGGTCATCGTGAGCGGGTCGCGCTTGCCCTGGGGCTTGACCCACTCCGCCGTGTCGGGCGTGCGGACCTGCTCCACGTACGCGTACGCCACCGCCTCCAGGCCGCGGTCCTGCGCGTGCGGGCCGCCCGCCTGGAACGCCATCATGAACGCCTGGCCGCTGGTGTGCATGACCGCGTGCGCGAACTCCATCGTGCGGTCGCTGATCCGCTTGAGGATCTCCAGGCAGACCACGGCACGGGTCTCCGCGCCCGCGTCCCGCCACGCGCGCCGGCCGGCCTTCATGGCGGGCAGCAGGGTCTCCACGTCCGCGTGCGGGTACGTCACGCCCAGCTCGACGCCGTACGGCGACACCTCGCCACCCACCCAGTCGTCCGTGCCGGGCTGGCCGAGGTCCAGACGGGTGCCCAGGACGGCGTCGAAGGCCGCCTTGCCCTCCGGCAGGCTCAGGCTGCCGTTCTCCCCGTACGCCTTGGGATGTTCGGGGTGCGGGGACCAGTACGCGCGCGTGCGGATCGCCTCCAGCGCCTGGTCGAGCGTGGGCCGGTGCCTGGCGATCAGCTCGTGCGGGGTCAGTTCGGCCATGGGGGACCAACTCCTCGTCTCAAGAGCTCCTCGTCGAGCTCATGACCTGGGCAGAAACATGGGCGGAAACGGGCGTCCAGAGTTAGAGTAACCGAACGATCGGTCGGGACAAGGGGGTCCGCCGCATCTGTGGACAACGCCGTGCGGGAGGATCGCGCACATGACAGCACTCGACCTCAGCAGCCCCGTGGGCGTCGTCGGCACCGGCACCATGGGCCAGGGCATCGCCCAGGTCGCGCTGGTCGCGGGCCACCGCGTGCGGCTCCACGACGCCGTGCCCGGGCGCGCCCGGGAAGCGGCCGCCGCGATCGGCGCCCGCCTCGACCGGCTCGTCGAGAAGGACCGGCTCTCCGCGTCCGGCCGGGACGCGGCCCGCGCGCGGCTGGCACCCGCCGAGAGTCTCGCCGAACTCGCCGACTGCCACCTGGTCGTCGAGGCCGCGCTGGAGCGGCTCGAGGTCAAGCAGGAACTCTTCCGCGAGCTGGAGGACGTCGTCGCCGACGACTGTCTGCTCGCCACCAACACCTCGTCCCTGTCGGTGACCGCCATCGGCGGCGCCCTGCGCAGCCCGGGACGCTTCGTGGGCCTGCACTTCTTCAACCCGGCCCCGCTGCTGCCGCTCGTCGAGGTCGTCTCCGGGTTCGCCACCGACGTCACGTCGGCCACGCGCGCGTACGAGACCGCCCGCGCCTGGGGCAAGACGCCGGTCGCCTGCGCGGACACCCCCGGCTTCATCGTCAACCGCATCGCCCGGCCCTTCTACGCCGAGGCCTTCGCGGTCTACGAGGCCCAGGCCGCCGACCCGGCCACCATCGACGCCGTCCTGAGGGAGAGCGGCGGCTTCCGGATGGGCGCCTTCGAGCTGACCGACCTCATCGGACAGGACGTCAACGAGTCCGTCACACACTCCGTGTGGGAGTCCTTCTTCCGCGACGTCCGCTTCGCGCCCTCCCTGGCGCAGCGCCGGCTCGTCGAGTCCGGCCGGCTCGGCCGCAAGTCCGGACACGGCTGGTACGACTACGCCGACGGCGCCGAGCGGGCCGAGCCGCACACCGCCGAGAAGGAGCGGCCGCCCGCGTACGTCGTCGCCGAGGGCGACCTGGGTCCGGCGTCCGAACTGCCCGCCCTGATCCGCGAGGCGGGCATCCAGGTACGCACCGAGGAGGAGGACCACGGCACCCGGCTCGTGCTGCCCGGCGGCGGCCAGCTGGCGCTCGCCGACGGCCAGACCTCCGTGGAGTTCCGCGACGTCGTCTACTTCGACCTGGCGCTCGACTACCGCAGGGCCACCCGCATCGCCCTGTCCGCCTCCCAGGACACCTCGCCGGCCACCCTCGCCGAGGCCACCGGCCTCTTCCAGGCGCTCGGCAAGGACGTCAGCCTCGTCGGCGACGTCCCCGGCATGATCGTCGCCCGCACGGTCGCCCGGATCGTCGACCTGGCGCACGACGCCGTCGCCAAGGGCGTCGCGACCGAGGAGGACATCGACACGGCGATGCGCCTGGGCGTCAACTACCCGCTCGGCCCCTTCGAGTGGAGCCGCAGGCTCGGCCGCGGCTGGGCCTACGACCTCCTAGACGACCTGCATCTGCGCGACCCCTCGGGCCGCTACGCGCCCTCCCTCGCCCTATACCGCCACGCGTACGCCTCCGACAAGCGGGAGGGCAGCACCTCATGACCACCGCCAAGCGCGACACATACACCCCGGAGACGCTGCTCTCGGTCGCCGTCCGGGTCTTCAACGAGCGCGGCTACGACGGCACCTCCATGGAGCACCTCTCCAAGGCGGCGGGCATCTCCAAGTCGTCGATCTACCACCACGTGTCCGGCAAGGAGGAACTGCTGCGCCGGGCCGTCAGCAGGGCGCTCGACGGCCTCTTCGGGATCCTCGACGAGGACCACGCGCGCGTGGGGCGTGCCGCGGACCGTCTGGAGTACGTCGTACGGCGCATGGTCGAGGTGCTCATAGCCGAGCTGCCGTACGTGACGCTGCTGCTGCGCGTGCGCGGCAACACCGGGACCGAGCGCTGGGCGCTGGAACGGCGCCGCGAGTTCGACCACCAGGTGGCCGCGCTGCTGAGTGCGGCCGCCGCAGACGGGGACGTGCGGGGCGACGTGGAGGTCCGCCTCGCGACCCGGCTGGTCTTCGGGATGATCAACTCGATCGTGGAGTGGTACCGGCCCGACGGGCGCGGCGTGAGCGAGCGCGAGGTGGCCGACGCGGTGGTGCGGCTGGTCTTCTCCGGCCTGCGGCGCGACTGACCTCAGCCCTCCGGTTCCAGGTCCTCCTCCTCGAACACCAGCAACGTGCGCGTGCTCAGCACCTCGGGGATCGCCTGGAGCCGGGTGAGCACCAGCTCGCGCAGTGCTCTGTTGTCCGGCGTGTGCACCAGCAGCAGGACGTCGAAGTCGCCGCCCACCAGCGCGATGTGGGAGGCACCGGGCAACTGCCGGAGCTGCTCGCGCACCGTGCGCCACGTGTTCTGCACGATCTTCAGCGTGATGTACGCCGAGGTGCCCTGCCCGGCGCGCTCGTGGTCGACGCGGGCCCCGAAGCCGCGGATCACGCCGTCCTCGACGAGACGGTTGATGCGCGCGTAGGCGTTGGCGCGGGAGACGTGGACGCGCTCGGCGACGGACCGTATCGACGCGCGGCCGTCCGCCTGGAGGATCTGCAGAATGTCCTGATCTATGGCGTCCAGCGGACGCGCGGGCGCCGGTACGGCACTGTCCTCGGGACCTTCGGCCATTTGTTCAGATGCCATGCGCCCTCCCCTCCCTGCCATGGACGTACTGCGTTCATTTCAAGTTGTGGAGAACCGTTTGTCCACAGCCTGGAGGTGCCTGTAGCCAAAATGTGTCGGCGACCGAACAATCGGTAGGTGAGGCGCCTCACAGTCGACGCGCCTCCCGTAGCCACTCCCACGAGGAGGTGCCGTCATGACGGTCATGGAGCAGCGGGGCGCGTACCGGCCATCGCCGCCGCCCGCCTGGCAGCCCAGGATGGACCCCGCACCGCTGCTGCCCGACGCCGAGCCCCACCGCGTCCTCGGCACGGAGGCCGCCGCCAAGGCCGACCCGGACCTGCTGCGCAGGCTGTACGCGCAGCTGGTGCGCGGCCGCCGGTACAACGCGCAGGCCACCGCCCTCACCAAGCAGGGCCGGCTCGCCGTCTACCCCTCCAGCACCGGCCAGGAGGCCTGCGAGATCGCCGCCGCGCTGGCGCTCGAGGAGCGCGACTGGCTCTTCCCCAGCTACCGCGACACCCTCGCCGTCGTCGCCCGCGGCGTCGACCCCGTCGAGGCGCTGACCCTGCTGCGCGGCGACTGGCACACCGGCTACGACCCCTACGCGCACCGCGTGGCCCCCCTGAGCACCCCGCTCGCCACCCAGCTCCCGCACGCCGTCGGCCTCGCGCACGCCGCCCGCCTCAAGGGCGACGACGTGGTCGCGCTCGCCATGGTCGGCGACGGCGGCACCAGCGAGGGCGACTTCCACGAGGCGCTGAACTTCGCCGCCGTCTGGCAGGCCCCCGTCGTCTTCCTGGTCCAGAACAACGGCTTCGCCATCTCCGTCCCGCTCGCCAAGCAGACCGCCGCACCCTCCCTGGCCCACAAGGCCGTCGGGTACGGCATGCGGGGCCGGCTGGTCGACGGCAACGACGCCGCCGCCGTGCACGAGGTCCTCTCCGACGCCGTACGGCACGCGCGCGCCGGCGGCGGCCCGACCCTGATCGAGGCCGTCACGTACCGCATCGACGCCCACACCAACGCCGATGACGCGACCCGCTACCGCGGTGACGCCGAGGTAGCGGCCTGGCGCGACCACGACCCGATCCTGCTGCTGGAACGCGAACTGACGGGCCGCGAGCTCCTCGACGAGGAGGGCATCGCCGCCGCCCGCGAGGACGCCGAGACCATGGCGGCCGACCTGCGCGAGCGCATGAACCGGGACCCGCGGCTCGACCCCCTGGACATCTTCGCCCACGTGTACGCCGAGCCGACCCCACAACTGCAGGAGCAGCAGGCCCTGTTGCGGGCCGAGCTGGAGGCCGAGCAGGAAGGCGGCCGTCGATGACCACCGTGGCCGTCAAGCCCGCCACCATGGCGCAGGCCCTCACGCGCGCGTTGCGCGACGCGATGGCCGACGACCCCGCAGTGCACGTCATGGGAGAGGACGTCGGCACCCTCGGCGGCGTCTTCCGGGTCACCGACGGACTCGCCAAGGAGTTCGGCGAGGACCGCTGCACCGACACCCCGCTGGCCGAGGCGGGCATCCTCGGCACGGCCGTCGGCATGGCGATGTACGGACTGCGCCCGGTCGTGGAGATGCAGTTCGACGCCTTCGCCTACCCGGCGTTCGAGCAACTGGCCAGTCACGTAGCCAAGATGCGCAACCGCACCCGCGGCGCGATGCCCCTGCCGATCACCATCCGCGTCCCCTACGGCGGCGGCATCGGCGGCGTCGAGCACCACAGCGACTCGTCCGAGGCGTACTACATGGCGACTCCGGGGCTCCATGTCGTCACGCCCGCGACCGTCGCCGACGCCTACGGACTGCTGCGCGCCGCGATCGCCTCCGACGACCCGGTCGTCTTCCTGGAGCCGAAGCGGCTGTACTGGTCCAAGGACGCCTGGAACCCTGAGCACCCGACGGCCGTTGAACCCATCGGCCGCGCGGTGGTGCGGCGCTCGGGCCGGAGCGCCACGCTCATCACGTACGGGCCGTCCGTCCCCGTCTGCCTCGAAGCCGCCGAGGCGGCACAGGCGGAGGGATGGGACCTCGAAGTCGTCGACCTGCGCTCGCTGGTGCCGTTCGACGACGAGACGGTCGCCGCCTCGGTACGGCGGACCGGGCGCGCGGTCGTCGTGCACGAGTCGGGCGGGTTCGGCGGCCCGGGCGGGGAGATCGCGGCCCGCGTCACGGAGCGCTGCTTCCATCATCTGGAGGCACCGGTGCTGCGCGTGGCCGGATTCGACATCCCCTACCCGCCGCCGATGCTGGAGAGGCACCACCTGCCCGGCGTCGACCGGATCCTGGACGCGGTGGCGCGTCTGCAGTGGGAGGCCGAAGGCTGATGGCACAGGTGCTGGAGTTCAAGCTCCCCGACCTCGGGGAGGGGCTGACCGAGGCGGAGATCGTCCGCTGGCTGGTCGAGGTCGGTGACGTGGTCGCCGTCGACCAGCCGGTCGTCGAGGTCGAGACGGCCAAGGCGATGGTCGAGGTCCCCTGCCCGTACGGCGGCGTGGTCACCGCCCGCTTCGGCGAGGAGGGCACGGAACTGCCCGTCGGGGCACCGCTGATCACCGTGGCGGTGGGCAAGTCCGACGTCGGCGAGGAGCCCGAGGGCTCGGGCAACGTCCTGGTGGGCTACGGCACGGGCACCGCGCCGGCGCGGCGGCGAAGGGTGCGGCCGACGCCGGTCGGATCTGCGGGAGCGGGTGCGGCGGGCGGGGTGCCCGAGCGAGGAGCGGCCGCGGCAGGAGGCCCGGCCGACGCGGGCGTGCCGGCCGGGCACGGCAGCATGTCGGCGGCGAGCCCGGCCAACGGCTCCGCCGGAGCGGTTGCGCCCGTCACGCGCAACGGATCCGCCTCCGACGGGCCGCATGCCGAGGGCCCCGTTCCCGTGATCTCCCCCCTCGTGCGCCGGCTCGCCCGGGACAACGGCCTGGACCTGCGGCAGCTGACGGGATCGGGACCCGACGGGCTCATCCTGCGCGTGGACGTGGAGGACGCGTTGCGGGCGGGCGCGGCCCAAGCGGGACCGGCCTGGACCGCGATCACGCCGACGACCCTGGCTCCGGCTCCGGCTCCTGTACCCCTCACACAACCCGGCGCCCAAGCCACCCGCATCCCCCTCAAGGGCATCCGCGGAGCCGTTGCCGACAAGCTCTCCCGCAGCCGGCGGGAGATCCCGGACGCGACCTGCTGGGTGGACGCCGACGCGACGGAACTCATGCGCGCGCGGTCGGCGATGAACGCCGCCGGTGGCCCGAAGATCTCCCTCCTCGCGCTCCTCGCCCGGATCTGCACCGCCGCCCTGGCCCGGTTCCCCGAACTCAACTCGTCGGTCGACATCCAGGCCCGCGAGGTCGTGCAGTTCGACCAGGTCCACCTCGGCTTCGCCGCGCAGACCGAGCGCGGGCTGGTCGTCCCCGTCGTACGGGACGCGCACGCGCGGGACGCCGAGGGGCTGACGGCGGAGTTCGCGCGGCTGACCGAGGCCGCGCGCACCGGGACCCTGACGCCCGGGGAACTCACCGGCGGGACCTTCACGTTGAACAACTACGGCGTGTTCGGCGTCGACGGCTCCACGCCGATCATCAACCACCCCGAGGCGGCCATGCTCGGCGTGGGCCGCATCGTCCCCAAGCCCTGGGTGCACGAGGGCGAACTGGCGGTGCGGCAGGTCGTCCAGCTGTCTCTCACCTTCGACCACAGGGTGTGCGACGGCGGCACGGCGGGCGGCTTCCTGCGGTACGTGGCGGACTGCGTGGAGCAGCCCGCGGTGCTGCTGCGCACCCTGTGAACCCCGGGCATACGGACACCGCTCTGTCCGCATGCCGTACGGGGGTATGGCAATGATCCATCCGGCGCCCATACTCGGAGGGTGACCGCCCACGACGAGCCCGCCGCACCACACGCGACGGAACCGCACGCCGCGGCAGCGCCGGCTGCCGCCGCCGAGGAAGGCGCGCCGTACGACACCGCGCCGGAGGCCGCGCTCGGCGCGCGCCGGGCCGATGCGCCGTACGGCGTCGCGCCCGAGATCGACGTCGCGCACGATGTCGCGTCCGAGGCCGGCATGCCGTACGACGCCGTCGTGCTCGCCGGAGGTGCCGCGCGGCGGCTCGGTGGGGCCGACAAGCCCGGTGTGCGGGTCGGCGGGCGGCGGCTGCTCGACCGGGTGCTCGAGGCCTGCGCCGGTGCGCGCACCACGGTCGTCGTTGCGGATCCCCGGCCCACCGCGCGCCCGGTGCGCTGGGCGCGCGAGGAGCCGCCCGGCGGCGGGCCGGTCGCCGCGCTCGATGCCGGGCTGCGGCACACCACGGCTCAGTACGCGGTCGTGCTCTCCGCCGACCTGCCGTTCCTCGAAGAGGTCACGGTACGGCGGCTGCTGACCGCCCTGCACACCAGCGGCGCCGACGGCGCGCTGCTCACCGACGCGGACGGCCGCGACCAGCCGCTCGTGGCCGCGTACCGCACGACCGCACTGCGGCGCGCGCTGACGGAACTCGCCGGCGCCGCGTCCACCGGCGGCCGGGCGGGGGCCGGTGCCCTCGCCGGGCTGCCTCTGCGCCGATTGGCCGGCGCACTCGACCTCACCCGCGTTCCGGACCCGCTCGCGTCCTTCGACTGCGACACCTGGGACGACATCGCCGACGCCAGGGCACGCATCAGGGAGCATGAGCACGTGTTGGATGAATGGATCTCCGCAGTCAAGGCCGAGCTGGGCATCGACCTGGACGTCGACACCGGCGTCCTCCTCGACCTGGCACGCGACGCCGCCCACGGGGTGGCCCGGCCCGCGGCCCCGCTGACCACCTTCCTCGTCGGCTACGCGGCAGCGCAGGGCGAGGGAGGCCCCGAGGCGGTCGCCGAGGCCGCCCGCAAGGCCGCCGCGCTGGCGCTGCGCTGGGAGGAAGAGAACAGCGCACCCCTGTCCGCCGAGAAGCCCGACCCGGGCCCGGACGCCGGATGACCGCCCGCGGCATCCGGGCCGGTGAGCCCGCCGAGGACCTCGAAGATCTCGACGTCGAGGAGGCGCTCGCCCTCGTGAGGGAACACAGGCAGCACGCGGAACATGGGACGTACGGCGGTTCCGGGGAACCCGTGCGTCGCAGTACGGACCCGGGCCCCGGCCCCGGCCCCGGTGCCGGCGGCCATCTGCCCGCACCCGCGCCGCAGAGCCGACCGGACGGACCGGAGCACCTGGAGCACCCGGGGCGGCAGAAGGCCACCCCCTGGCCCGAGGCCCGCGACATTGCGGCCCGCGCGGCCAGGTCCGGTACCCGCCGCCCGCCCGTCTCCGTGGCCCTCGGCGACGCCCTCGGCCTGGTCCTGGCCGCCCCGCTCGACGCGCTCACCGACCTGCCTTCCTTCGACACCTCCGCGATGGACGGCTGGGCCGTCGCCGGCCCCGGGCCCTGGCACGTGCGCGAGGAGGGCGTCCTCGCCGGGTACGCGCAGCCCGAGCCGCTGACGGACGGCGAGGCCGTACGCATCGCGACCGGTGCCCGTGTTCCCGGCGACACCACCGCCGTCCTGCGCAGCGAGCACGGCAGCACCGACGGCAAGGGCCGGCTGCACGCCACCGGCGAGGTGAAACACGGCCAGGACATCCGCCCGCGCGGCCAGGAGTGCCGGATCGGCGACCAACTGCTGCCGGTCGGCACCCTGGTCACCCCCGCTGTGCTGGGCCTCGCCGCGGCCGCCGGATACGACAGGGTCACCGCCGTCCCCCGCCCCAGTGCCGAAATCCTTGTCCTCGGCGACGAGTTGCTCACCGACGGGCTGCCGCACGACGGACTGATCCGTGACGCGCTCGGCCCGATGATGCCGCCCTGGCTGCGCGCGCTCGGTGCCGAGGTCATCGCGGTGCGCCGGCTCGGTGACGACGCCGGGGCCCTGCACGCGGCGATCACCACTTCCGGCGCCGACCTCCTCGTCACGACGGGCGGCACCGCCGCGGGCCCCGTCGACCACGTCCACCCCATCCTGCGGCGTATCGGTGCCGAACTCCTCGTCGACGGTGTCAAGGTGCGCCCCGGCCACCCCATGCTGTTGGCCCGCACCAAGGAGAACCAGCACCTCGTCGGCCTGCCCGGCAACCCCCTCGCTGCCGTCTCCGGTGTGCTCACCCTCGCCGAGCCGCTGCTGCGCACCCTGGCCGCCCGTCCGGCGCCCCAGCCGTATGCGCTGCCACTGCTGGGCACGGTGCACGGGCATCCGTACGACACCCGGCTCGTTCCCGTCGTCCTGCGCGACGACGGTGCCGTGCCGCTGCACTACTTCGGACCGGCGATGCTGCGCGGTGTCGCCGCCGCCGACGCCCTCGCCGTCGTACCGCCGGGCGGGGCCCAGCACGGTCAGGAGACGGAACTGCTCGACCTGCCCTGGGCGGCAGCCGGCATCGGGGTGTGTTTCACGTGAAACTTCCGGGTTATGACGCCATCGCCCGCCAGGCGGGCGAGCATCTGGTGACCCATCGGGTGGAGCTCCCGAGGAAAGTGGTGGAGCGCCCGATCCGCCAGGTCGTCCAACGGCTGTTGATGGCCCTCCTGGTGCTCGTCGTGACGGCACTGATCGTCTATGCCGAGCACGACGGCTACACCGACAACTCCGACAACTCCGTCGATCTGCTCGACGCGTTCTACTACGCGACGGTCACCCTCTCCACCACCGGATACGGCGACATCACCCCGGTCAGTGACGGAGCCCGGCTGACCAACATCCTCGTCATCACGCCCCTGCGCGTGCTGTTCCTCATCATCCTGGTCGGCACCACGCTCGAGGTCCTCACCGAACGCACCCGTGAGGAATGGCGCCTGAACCGCTGGAGGTCCACCGTGCGTGATCACACCGTCGTCATCGGCTTCGGCACCAAGGGGCGTTCGGCGGTCCAGACCGTCCTGGCGACCGGGCTGAAGAAGGAGCAGGTCGTCGTGGTCGACCCCAGTGCCAAGGCGGTCGACGCGGCAACGGCCGAGGGCTTCGCCGGTGTCGTCGGGGACGCGACCCGCAGCGACGTCCTCAAGCGGGCCGAGGTGCACAAGGCGCGGCAGATCATCGTCGCACCACAGCGGGACGACACGGCCGTCCTCGTCACGCTGACCGCCCGTCAGCTCAATCGCGGCGCGAAGATCGTGGCCACGGCGCGCGAGGAGGAGAACGCGCCGCTGCTCAAGCAGTCCGGCGCGGATGCCGTCATCACCAGTGCCAGCGCGGCCGGGCGGCTCCTCGGACTGTCCGTGCTCAGCCCCGCCGCCGGCATGGTCATGGAGGACCTCATCCAGCAGGGCAGCGGCCTCGACCTCGTCGAACGGCCCGTCGTCAAGGCCGAGGTGGGCAGGGGACCGCGCGAGGTGGACGACCTGGTGGTGAGCGTCGTACGCGGCCATCGTGTGCTCGGCTACGACGACCCGGCCATCGGTACGCTCCAGTCGGCGGACCGGCTCATCACGATCGTGCGGGCGACACCGGGTACGCAGGTCACGCCGGACATCCGGCCGATACCCCGGGCATAGCGACTGCCCGCGCGGCGCCGCCGTCGTGGGAGTAGCGTCGCCGTCATGCATGCGATCACGATTCCCGAACCTGGTGGGCCCGAGGCGCTGGTGTGGGACGAGGTCCCCGATCCGGTGCCGGGTGAGGGCGAGGTGCTGGTCGAGGTGGTGGCCAGCGCTGTCAACCGTGCCGACCTGTTGCAACGGCAGGGCTTCTACAAGCCGCCGCCGGGTGCGTCCTCCTACCCCGGCCTGGAGTGCTCCGGCAGGATCGCCGCGGTCGGCCCCGGGGTGTCCGGCTGGGCCGTCGGCGACGAGGTGTGCGCGCTGCTGGCGGGCGGCGGTTACGCCGAGAAGGTCGTCGTTCCGGCCGGCCAGCTGCTGCCCGTGCCGGAGGGCGTGGACCTCAAGCAGGCCGCGGCGCTGCCCGAGGTGGTGTGCACGGTCTGGTCGAACGTCTTCATGATCTCCCATCTGCGTCCGGGTGAGACGTTGCTGGTGCACGGTGGTTCCAGCGGCATCGGCACGATGGCGATCCAGCTCGCCAAGGCCGTCGGCGCCAAGGTCGCGGTCACGGCCGGCACCAAGGAGAAGCTCGACTACTGCGCCGAGCTGGGCGCGGACATCCTGGTCAACTACCGGGAGCAGGACTTCGTGGCCGAGGTGAAGCAGGCCACCGACGGGGCGGGTGCCGACGTCATCCTGGACAACATGGGTGCGAAGTACCTGGACCGCAACGTCCAGACTCTCGCCGTCAACGGCAGGCTTGCCGTGATCGGTCTCCAGGGCGGCGCCAAGGGCGAACTGAACCTCGGGGCGCTCCTCAACAAGCGGGCCGCGATCACCGCGACCTCGCTTCGCGCCCGCCCGCTCGCGGAGAAGGCGGCCGTCGTCGCCGCCGTACGCGAACACGTGTGGCCGCTGCTCACGGCGGGCCACGTCCGCCCGATCGTCGACCGTGAGCTGCCCATGGCAGAGGCCGCGGAGGCCCACCGGGTTCTGGAGGCGAGCGACCACATCGGAAAGGTGCTGCTGGTGGCGCCGTAGCGTGCCGTGGTAGTTCCTGGGGTGACCGCAGTCGCGCCGTTGGCTCAGGCAGCCGCAGCCGCGCCGTCAGCTCCTGCGCAGCCGCAGCCCCAGGAACGCGAGGCCGAGACCGATTCCGATGAGGACCAGGCCGCTGCCCAGCGGCAGGATGCGCAGGACGGGCTCGGTCGTGTCCTCGCCGCTCTGCCCGACGTTCTTCCGGCCCACGGGAGCCGGTGTGGCGGCCGAGGGGACCAGGGCAGCCCGGGGCGAGCCGGACGCGGAGGGCGCGGCCGAGGCCGTGGCGGACTCGCTTTCGTCCTCGTCGTTCCCGGGCTCGTCCCGACCCTCTTCGTCCCGCCACGTGTCGTCCTCGTCCTCGATGTCGAGCCGGCCCGGTCGCAGCCGCCCCTCACCGGGCCGGCTGCCCGCCCGGGACGGTTCGGGCGTCGTGGACGGGGAGGAAGACACCGACGCCGTGGGGCCGCGGGAGCCCGATGGGGAGACGTGTCTGGACGCGGAGGCCGAGGCGGATGCAGAGCCGGAGGCCGAAGCCGAGGCGTGCCGCGAGGAGGGCGCGGAGGGCGAGCCCGAGTGGCGGCCCTCGGCGCCGTACGCGGTACTCGCGCCGTACGTCGCGGTCGTGCCGTACGGCAGCACCACCACCGCCGCGACCGGCAGGAGCCGTGCGAGGCGGAGTGGGAGACGCAGCCATGGAGTCACGTCGGTGACCTCCCGGAGCTCATTCGCCGAGATCAATGACCTTCAGCTTCACATTTGTGTGCAAGTAGGGCATTTCTGATTAGCCCGACAGGTCGAAACGGTGAATCAGCCGTACCGGGGGGCACCACGGTGATGAGGTGTACGGGTGCGAGAGAATGGCGGCATGGAGATGCCGAGGAACGAAAGGTCGCCGGAGAACCCCCAGATCCTGGTCGTGGGCCAGGACGGCATGGCGCTCGGTGGCGGAGGAGACGACGACTCCCGCGAGATCCCGGTGACGGAGCAGGTGGAGCAGCCCGCCAAGGTGATGCGCATCGGCAGCATGATCAAGCAGCTGCTGGAGGAAGTGCGCGCCGCTCCCCTGGACGAGGCCAGCCGGGTCCGGCTCAAGGAGATCCACCGCAGTTCCGTGAAGGAGTTGGAGGACGGTCTCGCGCCCGAGCTGGTCGAGGAGCTGGAGCGGCTCTCCCTGCCGTTCAGGGACGACGGCACCCCCAGTGACGCGGAACTGCGTATCGCGCAGGCGCAGTTGGTGGGGTGGCTCGAGGGACTCTTCCACGGGATCCAGACCACGCTGTTCGCCCAGCAGATGGCCGCCCGGGCCCAGTTGGAGCAGATGCGCCGCGCGCTGCCGCCCGGGGTGGGCGACGGCCACGAGGAACCACGCTCGGGCGGCCGCTCGGGCGGGCCCTACCTGTAGAACACCAGCCGACCGACCCCCTCGACACAAAGGGCCCGGCGATCCGTCGCCGGGCCCTTTCCGCTGTCTGCGGGCCGATCAGCCGTTGGCCGGATTGCCCGTCGAGACCTTGAGCTGGATCTTCGGCATGTCCTTCGGGTCGACGTCCGTGTCGGCGGCGGGGAACTGCTCCATGATCGTGCCGTCGCCGTAGGTGTTCTCGTCGACGGGGATCTCCTGCATCTCCCAGCCCGCGGCCTGGAAGCACTCCTTGACCGACTTGATGTACTTGAACTTGAAGTCGGGGACCCGGATCTTGTCCGGGTCGTCGTACGACTCCTGAGGCTCCGTGCACTCCGTCTTGTCGATCGTCTTCGACTCGTCCGGGCCGCGGTAGCCCGCCGCCTGGGACGACGACGCCGAGGCGCTCGCACTGCCGCCGCCGCCCTTGGTGTCGTCACCGCCGCCGTTGTTGTTGAGGGTCAGCGCGACGATCAGGCCGACGACCGCGACGAGTGACACCACGATCGAGCCGATGATCACCGGCTTGTTGCTGCCCTTGCCGCCGCCCGGCCCCGAGGACTGGACCGCGCTCTGGGGCGTGATGTTGTACGGCGGCGGGGTCGACGGGGTCTGCTGGCCGTACCCGTTCGGGGCCGGCGTCCGGTAGCCGCCCTGCTGCGGATAGCCGTACGCCGGGGAGGGCACCGGTGTGCCGTACGGGTTCGGCGCCGGAGTGGGCTGGTACGGCGTCTGCACCGGGCCGTTCTGCGCCGGGGTCTGGCCGACCGGCGGGAACACGGCGGAGCCGACGCCCGAGCCGCTCTGGCTGGGGGCGCCCGGGACGATGCTCGGCGCGGCCGCCTGGAAGGAGGCGGCGACGCGCAGACACTCGTCGCGCATCGACTCGGCAGTGGGGAAGCGCTCGTTCGGGTTCTTCTTCAGCGCGCGGGCGACCAGCGCGTCCACGGCCGGCGGCAGCGAGCGGTTGATCGACGAAGGAGCCACCGGCTCCTCCTGCACATGTGCGTACGCGATCGCGAGCGGCGAGTCCGCGTCGAACGGCAGCCGTCCGGTGACCAGTTGGAACAGCATGATGCCGACCGAGTACAGGTCGGAGCGGGCGTCCACACCGCGGCCGAGTGCCTGCTCGGGCGAGAGGTACTGCGGGGTGCCGACGACCATGCCGGTCTGCGTCATCGACGTGACGCCCGACTGCATGGCGCGGGCGATGCCGAAGTCCATCACCTTGACGACGCCGCGCTTGGTCATCATCACGTTGCCCGGCTTGATGTCGCGGTGGACCAGCCCCATCTCGTGGCTGATCTCCAGCGCGGCCAGCACGTCCGCGGTGACCTTGAGCGCCTTGTCGGCGGGCATCGCGCCGTACTGCCGTACGTCCTCGTCGAGCACCGAGCCCAGCGGGCGGCCCTCGATGTACTCCATGACGATGTACGGCGTCGTCATGGAGTCAAGGTCGTCCTCGCCGGTGTCGAAGACCGAGACGATGTTGATGTGCGTGAGCTTCGCCACGGCCTGCGCCTCGCGGCGGAACCGCTCGCGAAAGGCCTGCTCGCGGCCCAGCTCGGTGTGCAGCGTCTTGATCGCGACCTGCCGGTCCAGCACGGCGTCGTACGCCAGGTGCACCGAGGCCATGCCGCCCTCGCCGAGCAAGTCGCGCAGCTGGTAGCGGCCGCCGGCGAGCGCCCGCCCCGCGTACCGACCCTGTGCGCCGTCCTGGCTCATGTCTTCGCGTCCCCCACTGGACCGTCAGGCGCCCTCGTTGATCGAATGCGTCATTCCCGGCCAAGTCTGCCGGAGGGCACTGACACGTCAAGCTCGGTGCCCGTTCCGTGACCGTACGCGAAAGAAGCGTCGCGGAAGCGTTACAGCCGCCGTACGCCCGGCACACAGGATTTGCACGACAGCGCGTGCCGGCGGTTTGATAGCCGGTCCGTCTCGGGTCCGTTCCGGCTCGGATCCCGGACCGGAGGTCACCGCGGAGGCTGTAGCGTGGCCGACGGAGACCCGTAACAACACCGCGCGCACCGCGGGCAGAAACGACGGCGAGGACAGATGGCACAGACGCACAGCGCCCAGGGCCCGTCCGACCCCGAGGCGACTGGCGGCGGCATGTCAGACGCGCCGGAGATGTGGGGCAACGGAGGGCTCGTCGGTGACGGCCGGTACCGGTTGACCCGCAGGCTCGGCCGGGGCGGCATGGCAGAGGTGTTCGCCGCCGAGGACGTGAGACTCGGCCGCACGGTGGCGGTCAAGCTGCTGCGCTCCGACCTCGCCGAGGACCCGGTCTCCAAGGCCCGTTTCACGCGCGAGGCCCAGTCGGTGGCCGGCCTCAACCACCACGCCATCGTCGCCGTGTACGACTCCGGCGAGGATTACGTCGGCGGCCAGTCCGTGCCGTACATCGTGATGGAGCTGGTCGAGGGCCGCACCATCCGCGACCTGCTGATCAACGCCGAGGCGCCCGGGCCCGAGCAGGCCCTGATCATCGTCTCCGGTGTGCTCGAGGCCCTCGCCTACTCGCACCAGCACGGCATCGTGCACCGCGACATCAAGCCCGCCAACGTCATCATCACGCACAACGGCGCCGTCAAGGTGATGGACTTCGGCATCGCCCGTGCGCTGCACGGCGCGTCCACGACGATGACACAGACCGGCATGGTCATGGGCACCCCGCAGTACCTCTCGCCGGAGCAGGCGCTCGGCAAGGCGGTCGACCACCGCTCCGACCTGTACGCGACCGGCTGCCTGCTGTACGAACTGCTCGCGCTGCGGCCTCCGTTCACCGGTGAGACCCCGCTGTCGGTGGTCTACCAGCACGTGCAGGACATCCCGACCCCGCCGTCGGAGACCTCGGACGCCTCACCGCCGGAGCTCGACGGCCTGGTCATGCGCTCGCTGGCCAAGGAGCCGGACGACCGCTTCCAGACGGCCGAGGAGATGCGCGGCCTGGTCCAGTACGGCCTGCAGATGCTGTACGACCAGGGCAGCCACACCGGCACCTGGAACACCGGCCCCGTGGACGTGCACGACGGCCGGCAGACTCCGGCGGGCGGTTTCGCGGGGACGACCGCGATGCCGCACCCCATGGGCGGCCCCGGCACCACGCAGATCCCGCAGCCGATCCTGCCGGGCGGCTACGGCAACGGCGACGAGGGCGGCTTCGAGGGGCACGGCAACAAGGGCAGCGGCCGCGGCAAGCTGTGGATCCTGGCGGTCCTCGCGGTGATCGCGATCGCGGCGGGCGTGGCGCTGGCGCTGAACAACACCGGCGGCGGCAGCGGCGGTCCGGGTACGACGCAGTCGCCGACGACCTCGCCGACCACCGCGGACGAGAAGCCGAGCAAGAGCCCGAGCGACGAGGCGACGGACGAGGCGACCGACCCGGCCACGGACAGCGGTTCGGACCAGAACACCGGTTCCGGCTACACGCCGTCGGCCACCCCGTCGTACACCATGTCCGACCCGGAGACCAACGGCCCGACCGACGAGCCGACGGACCCGACGACGTCCCAGGAGCCGACGGACCCGGGGACCTCGTCGCAGCCGGAGCCGTCGGACCCGGTGACCCCGACGGGCGGCAGCCCGAGCGGCGACGCGGGTCCTTGAAGGCCACCGGCCATCGTGCCCACCCTGTGAGGCCGTCCACCCTGTGAGGCCGTGCGCCTCCTGCCTGACCGCCACGCACGCGTGAGAGCCGCCTTCGGCCCACGCGCGCGTGGCGTTCCGTTTCGTACGCACCTGCCCGTCGCCCGCCCCGTGCCCGCTCACGCCTCGACGAAGGCGTCGCACACCGCGTCGTACTCCCGGGTCCACCACACCGCGAGCGCCGAGGCGGCCGGGAACTGGGGGTCGGCTCGGGTGTCGCCGCGTTCGTAGTGCCAGCGCAGCATCCAGAAGTCGTTGAGCCGCTCCCACCACACGCGGTGCACGGCCGCCGCGAGTTGTGAGGGCGTGGCCCGGGCCGCGCGCCGGTACGCGCGCGCGTACGCCCGCACCCTCGGCAGGTCGAGTGCCCCCGCGGGCCGTACGAAGAAGATCGCGGCGGCGCGGACGGCCTCCTCCGCGCGGGGCTGCACGCCGAGCCGGTCCCAGTCGACGATCGCGGCCGGGGCGTCGCCCTTGTAGAGCAGGTTGAACGGGTGGAAGTCGCCGTGCACCCAGCCCACCGAGCCGCCGCGCGGCGGCCGCCGGTCCGCGTGCTGTTCGAGGAGCACCCGGCGCTCGAGGAGGCGGTGGCGGGCGAGCGCGTCGAAGGCGTCGGCGGGGCGGTGCCGGCGGACGTGGCCGAGCAGGTCGTCGATGAGTGCGAAGGTGTCCGCGGGGTCGGCGCTCTCCACCGGGTGGGGGCCGGTGGCGGGACGCGTGCGCCCCTGTGGCGGCATCACTTGCTCCAGACAGGCGTGCACGGCGCCCAGGAGCGCCCCGAGCCGCGTGCACTGCCCGGTGGTGAGCTGCCCGCCGTGCCGGTGTCGGCCGTCGATCCAGGGGTGCAGGGCGTAGGCGTGGCCGCCGACGACGGCGACCGTACGGCCGTCGCGGCCGGCGAGCGGCGGGGCGACCGGGACGCCGAGGGCGGCCAGGCGCTGGGTGGCCCGGTGCCGGCGCTCGATCGCGGCGGGGTCGGCGGTGTCGGGGTCGAAGTGGTGCTTGAGGAAGTAGCGGCCGCGGGTCGTGCGCAGGCGGTAGCCGCGGTTGAGGAGGCCCTGGTCGACGGGTTCACAGGTGACGGGGGAACCGGCGGCGTACAGGCGGAGCAGGCGGCCCAGAGGGGGCGTGTGGGGTACGGGGGGTGGTACACAGGAGCGCGGCACGCCCCAGATGGTAGGACACCGCACGCGCCTGTGAGCTGCGTGTTGTCACAGAATGTCACTTTCGATCACAGTGAATGCTCGAAGTGTCGCGTGCGCTCCGTAGGATCGACACGTTGTTCTTGATCGTCTTCTCGGCGAGGTGCAGCTCGTCGCCGGCCCGGCGGGAGACGGGCTCGTGGACGTCGCGCCGGACGAGCTCGTGGCCGTCGAAGAGGAAGCCCTGATTTGTCATGCTTCGGGCGCGAAGGCAGTCTCACACGCAAAGTCTTCCCGTGGCCCCGGTCCGCGGGATAACGTGCCGTTGCTCCGGCCTCCTGCAAGGCTGTGACCAGCGCCCTTCCAGGCCACGGCGATTTACTTGGAAATCCAAGCAAAATCGCAGGTCAGGCGGGGTTTCACAGAAATGTGGCGCACTGGGTAACGTGATGGTTGCAGGGCGCTCGCCGGGGCACCTGTCACGCCTGTTCCGGCCCAGTGGCACCCACCCCGTGCTCCGGGTGCCGGCAACAGGTGAGCCGCACTGGTTACCCGGCAATCCCGGGGGCCGGACCGACGGAGGAGCACACGTGACCGTGGACAGCAGTGCCGCGCGCAAGCCGCGACGCAGCGCCGCAGGCAAGGCCGGCACCACCGGCACCAAGCGCACCACAGTGAAGAAGAGCACCGAACCCGAACTCGTCCAGCTGCTGACGCCCGAGGGCGAGCGCGTCGAGGACGCGAGGTACGCCGAGTACGCGGAGTACGTCGCCGGGATCACCCCCGAGGAGCTGCGCGGTCTGTACCGCGACATGGTGCTCACCCGGCGCTTCGACGCCGAGGCCACCGCCCTGCAGCGCCAGGGCGAGCTGGGCCTGTGGGCGTCCCTGCTCGGCCAGGAGGCCGCGCAGATCGGCTCCGGCCGCGCCACCCGCGACGACGACTACGTCTTCCCGACCTACCGCGAGCACGGCGTCGCCTGGTGCCGCGGCGTCGACCCGACCAACCTGCTGGGCATGTTCCGCGGCGTGAACAACGGCGGCTGGGACCCCAACAGCAACAACTTCCATCTCTACACGATCGTCATCGGCTCCCAGGCGCTGCACGCGACGGGCTACGCGATGGGTGTGGCCAAGGACGGCGCCGACTCGGCGGTCATCGCCTACTTCGGCGACGGCGCCTCCAGCCAGGGCGACGTGGCCGAGGCGTTCACGTTCTCCGCGGTCTACAACGCGCCCGTCGTGTTCTTCTGCCAGAACAACCAGTGGGCGATCTCCGAGCCGACCGAGAAGCAGACCCGCGTGCCGCTCTACCAGCGCGCCCAGGGCTACGGCTTCCCCGGCGTGCGCGTGGACGGCAACGACGTCCTCGCCTGTCTGGCGGTCACCAAGTGGGCGCTGGAGCGCGCCCGCGGCGGCGAGGGCCCGACGCTGGTCGAGGCGTACACGTACCGCATGGGCGCCCACACCACCTCCGACGACCCCACGCGCTACCGGGGCGACGAGGAGCGCCTGGCCTGGGAGGCGAAGGACCCGATCCTGCGCCTTCGCCGCTACCTCGAGGCCGCAAACCACGCGGACGAGGGATTCTTCGCGGAACTCGAGGCGGAGAGCGAGGCGTTGGGCAAACGAGTGCGGGAGGTGGTCCGTGCCATGCCTGACCCGGACACCTTCGCCATCTTCGAGAACGTGTACGCGGACGGGCACGCGCTCGTCGACGAGGAGCGAGCGCAGTTCGCCGCCTACCAGGCGTCGTTCGCGGACGTAGAGGGGGCCTGACCATGGCAGCGGAGACCAAGGCCACGAAGAGCATGCCTCTGGCCAAGGCGATCAACGAGTCGCTGCGGCACGCCCTGGAGGCCGACCCCAAGGTCCTCGTCATGGGCGAGGACGTCGGCAAGCTCGGCGGCGTCTTCCGGGTGACGGACGGCCTGCAGAAGGACTTCGGCGAGAGCCGCGTCATCGACACCCCGCTCGCCGAGTCCGGCATCGTCGGCACCGCCATCGGCCTCGCGCTGCGCGGCTACCGCCCGGTGGTGGAGATCCAGTTCGACGGCTTCGTCTTCCCGGCGTACGACCAGATCGTCACCCAGCTCGCGAAGATGCACGCGCGCTCGCTGGGCAAGGTCAAGCTTCCCGTCGTCGTTCGCATCCCCTACGGGGGTGGCATCGGCGCGGTCGAGCACCACTCCGAGTCCCCCGAGGCCCTGTTCGCGCACGTGGCGGGCCTGAAGGTGGTCTCCCCGTCCAACGCGTCCGACGCGTACTGGATGATGCAGCAGGCCATCCAGAGCGACGACCCGGTGATCTACTTCGAGCCCAAGCGGCGCTACTGGGACAAGGCCGAGGTCAACACCGAGGCCATCCCCGACCCGCTGCACAGGGCGCGCGTAGTCCGCGAGGGCACCGACCTGACCCTTGCCGCGTACGGCCCGATGGTGAAGCTCTGCCAGGAGGTCGCCGACGCGGCCGCCGAGGAGGGCAAGTCCCTGGAGGTCCTGGACCTCAGGTCCGTCTCCCCGCTCGACTTCGACGCGATCCAGGCCTCGGTGGAGAAGACCCGCCGCCTGGTCGTGGTCCACGAGGCACCGGTGTTCCTCGGCTCCGGCGCGGAGATCGCCGCCCGGATCACGGAGCGCTGCTTCTACCACCTGGAGGCTCCCGTGCTCCGGGTGGGCGGCTACCACGCCCCCTATCCGCCGGCCCGCATCGAGGAGTCGTACCTTCCGGACCTGGACCGGGTGCTCGACGCCGTCGACCGTGCCCTGGCGTACTGAGGAGAGGGTCGTGACGACGATGACGGAAGCGTCCGTGCGCGAGTTCAAGATGCCCGACGTGGGCGAGGGACTCACCGAGGCCGAGATCCTCAAGTGGTACGTGCAGCCGGGCGACAAGGTGACCGACGGCCAGGTGGTGTGCGAGGTCGAGACCGCCAAGGCGGCCGTCGAACTCCCCATCCCGTACGACGGCGTGGTCCGCGAACTGCACTTCCCCGAGGGCACCACGGTGGACGTGGGCACGTCCATCATCGCGGTGGACGTGTCGGGCGGCGCCGCGCCCGTGCCGGCTCCCGCGGAGCCGCAGCCGGCGGAGCAGCCCGCGGCGGAGCCGAAGCCGGAGGGCCGCAAGCCGGTGCTCGTCGGGTACGGCGTCGCCGAGTCCTCGACCAAGCGCCGCCCGCGCAAGAGCAGCGAGACCGTGGCCGCGGAGGCGGACCGGGCCGCCCAGGCGATCCAGGCCGAGCTGAACGGCCACGGCGCAGCTGCCGTCGCAGCCCGCCGCCCGCTGGCCAAGCCGCCGGTGCGCAAGCTGGCGAAGGATCTCGGCGTCGACCTGGCGACGGTGACCCCGACCGGCCCGGACGGCATCATCACGCGCGAGGACGTCCACGCGGCCGTGGCCGCGCCCACGGCGCCCGAGGTCCCCGCGACCGTGGCGCCGGCAGCGGTCGCGCCCGCCGCACCCGTGGCCCCCGCCCCGGTGGTGACGTACGACGGCGCGCGCGAGACCCGTGTCCCGGTCAAGGGCGTCCGCAAGGCGACCGCGCAGGCGATGGTCGGCTCGGCGTTCACGGCACCGCACGTCACGGAGTTCGTGACGGTGGACGTGACGCGCACGATGAAGCTGGTCGAGGAGCTGAAGCAGGACAGGGAGATGCAGGGTCTGCGGGTCAACCCGCTGCTTCTGATCGCCAAGGCCCTGCTGGTCGCCATCAAGCGCAACCCGGACGTCAACGCGTCCTGGGACGAGGCGAACCAGGAGATCGTGCTCAAGCACTACGTCAACCTGGGCATCGCCGCGGCCACCCCGCGCGGTCTGATCGTCCCGAACATCAAGGACGCGCACGCCAAGACGCTCCCGCAACTGGCCCAGGCACTTGGCGAGTTGGTGTCCACGGCCCGCGAGGGCAAGACGTCCCCGGCAGCGATGCAGGGCGGCACGGTCACGATCACCAACGTCGGCGTCTTCGGCGTCGACACCGGCACGCCGATCCTCAACCCCGGCGAGTCCGCGATCCTCGCGGTCGGCGCGATCAAGCTCCAGCCGTGGGTCCACAAGGGCAAGGTGAAGCCTCGTCAGGTCACCACCCTGGCCCTGAGCTTCGATCACCGCCTGGTGGACGGTGAGCTGGGCTCCAAGGTGCTGGCCGACGTGGCGGCGATCCTGGAGCAGCCGAAGCGGCTGATCACCTGGGCGTAGCCCGCGACAACACGAAGGGCCGCGCATCCCGGTGAGGTTTGCGCGGCCCTTTTCCGGCCCAGTGCCGGGGCAGCGAGATCGAGTTGGATGTCCTCGTGGTCCAGGCCTGGTCGGCGTGGCGTGACCCGGACCAGGTCGGTCATATGACGGCCTGGTAGCCCTGCCGGCCCGTCGCGATCTTCACGCGGCCGACGAACGAGCCCGGTCCGTGCCGAGGCTGCCGGGATTTCGTCAGCGGGTGCCCCCGAGTGAGACCACGTTCACCGCACACGTACGTCAGGAACACGGCGCACTGTCGTGACACCGAAGCGGGCCCGTCGTGACGGCACGACAGGCCCGTTGCGTACGGTGACCCGAGGTCAGCCGAGCTTGGCGAAGCCGTAGCTCATGAGCTTCTTGGCGTCCGACTCGCGCTGGGTGATGGACGTGGAGGCGAGGACCGTGCCGATGACCGTCTTGCCACCCCGTGTCGCGGCGAAGACCAGGCAGTACTTGGCCTCGGCGCCGGAGCCGGTCTTCACGCCGATCGTGCCGCTGTAGCTGCTGAGCAGACCGTTCGTGTTGGTCCACTTCGCCATCGTGCGGGTGCCGCCGGTCTTGGTGATCGTCTTCGCCGTGTACGACTTGGTCTTGACGACCGAGCGGAACGTGCTGCTCTTCATCGCGCTGCTGGCGAGCTTCGTGAGGTCGCGCGGCGTCGAGTAGTTGGAGCCGTTGCCGATGCCGTCGAACGAATCGAAGTGCGTGTTCGTGAGGCCCAGCTGCTTGGCCTTGGTGTTCATCTTGCCGATGAAGGACTTCACGCGCGCGGCCCGCGTCGAGCCCGTGCCGAACTTGTCGGCGAGCGCGTAGGCGGCGTCGCAGCCGGACGGCAGCATCAGGCCGTACAGCAGCTGGCGGACGGTGACCTTGTCGCCGACGATCAGATGGGCCGAGGAGGCGTTCTTCGACACGATGTAGTCGCTGTACGCCTTCTGGATCGTGACCTTGGCGTCCAGGTTGAGGTTCGACTGCGTGAGCACGACCTTCGCGGTCATGATCTTCGTGGTGGAACCGGTGGAACGCCGGGTGTCCGCCGCCTTTGTGTACAGCGTCTTGGCGTTCGCGTCGTTCATGACGTAACCGCCCTTGGCCACGATCGACGGCGTGGTGACGGCCTGAGCGGGCGCCGCGGTAAGGGCTCCGGTGGCGATCATGGCGCCGGCGGTGACGGAGACCGCGGCGGCTCTGCGAAGACGGATGCCCTTGATGCCGGTTTTCAAGTCAGATACCCCGATTATGTTGAATGCCCCTGGTGTGCGGCCGAGTTGAGGTGGCAAGCGAGTGGGGCCGCATGGGTGTGACATGCGAGCGGGATTGATGGTTGTGCGCGGGCGGGGACTTTTTCGAATCCGTCGCGTGCGGGGCTCGCGTCCGCCCTGCGTGAGGCCGACGTCCGCATCCTGGACGTCGGTGACGCTTGCGTACGTGTTGTATCTATCATGTGGACATGCATACGGCCGTGAGGCAGCCCCCTGCCGCCGACCGCGTCTACGCGCACGTCAAGCAGGGCGTCCTGGACCGCCGCTACGAAGGCGGCACCCTGCTCACGGAGGGTGAACTGGCCGAGGCCGTCGGGGTCTCCCGGACACCCGTGCGCGAGGCGCTGCTGCGGCTCGAGGTGGAGGGGCTGATCAAGCTCTACCCCAAGAAGGGCGCCCTGGTGCTGCCCGTCTCAGCGCAGGAGATCGCCGACGTCGTGGAGACTCGGCTCCTGGTGGAGCAGCACGCCGCGCGCAAGGCCATACCCGCACCGCCGAGGCTGCTCGAGCGCCTGGCGGAACTGCTCGCCGAGCAGAAGGCACAGGCCGCCACCGGTGACTTCGCCGCCGCCGCGGTCACCGACCGCTGTTTCCACGCCGAGATCGTGCGCAGTGGCGGCAACGAGATCCTCTCCCGCCTCTACGACCAACTGCGTGACCGTCAGCTGCGGATGGGCGTCGCCGTCATGTACTCCCACCCCGACCGAATCGCCAAGACGCTCTCCGAGCACGAGGAGATCCTCGACGCGCTGCGCTCCGGGGACGCGGAGGCGGCCGTCGGGATCGTGCACCGGCACGTGAGCTGGTTCTCGAACCTGGCGCGGGGTGAGGTCCGATGACGGGCGCCGCTCTCCCGGATGATCCACCCGGCGGCCGTCGCGCCGTATGGGTGTGGTGCGTCGGCGTCTCGGTCTACTTCGTCGCCGTCATCTTCCGTACGTCCCTGGGCGTCGCCGGCCTCGACGCCGCCGTCCGCTTCCATGTGGGCGCCTCGGCCCTGTCGACCTTCTCGATCCTCCAGCTCCTGGTCTACGCGGGCATGCAGATACCCGTGGGTCTGCTGGTCGACCGGCTCGGCACCAAGAAGGTGCTGGGTCTGGGGGCCTTGCTGTTCACGGCGGGCCAACTGGGCTTCGCGTTCTCGCCGTCGTACGGCACCGCGCTCGCCTCGCGCGCGCTGCTGGGCTGCGGCGACGCCATGACGTTCATCAGCGTGCTGCGCCTCGGCACCCGCTGGTTCCCGGCCCGGCGCGGACCCCTGGTCGCCCAGCTCGCCGGTCTCGTCGGCATGGCGGGCAACCTCATCTCCACCCTGGTGCTGGCCCGGCTGCTGCACGGCCTCGGCTGGGGCCCGGCGTTCGCGGGCAGCGCGCTGGCCGGAGTGGTCGTCCTGATCCTGCTCGTGCTGTTCCTGAAGGACCAACCCGAGGGCCACGAACCGGATCCCGTTCCGCACCAGGGCGCGGCCTACGTCCGCAAGCAGATCGCCGCCTCCTGGCGGGAGCCGGGCACCCGGCTGGGCATGTGGGTGCACTTCACCACCCAGTTCCCGGCGATGGTGTTCCTGCTGCTGTGGGGACTGCCCTTCCTCGTCGAGGCCCAGGGCCTCGGCCGCGCCACGGCCGGCGAACTGCTCACCCTGGTCGTCCTGTCCAACATGGTGGTCGGTCTGGTCTACGGCCAGATCGTCGCGCGGCATCACACGGCGCGGCTTCCCCTGGCCCTCGGCACGGTCGCGGCGACGGCCGGCGTGTGGGCGGCGACCCTCACCTATCCGGCGGACCACGCCCCGATGTGGCTGCTGCTGGTGCTGTGCACGGTGCTGGGCGCCTGCGGACCGGCCTCGATGCTCGGCTTCGACTTCGCCCGCCCCGCCAACCCGCCCGAGCGTCAGGGCACGGCGTCCGGGATCACCAACATGGGTGGTTTCATCGCGTCGATGACGACCCTGTTCGCGATCGGAGTCCTGCTGGACGCCACCGGCGACAACTACACGGTCGCGTTCTCGGCCGTGTTCGTCCTCCAGGCGCTCGGGGTGAGCCAGATCCTGCGGCTGCGCAGGCGGGCGGCGCGGCGCGAGCGGGAACGGCTGGTCGCCAGCCGCGTGGAGACGGTGCACGTGCCGGCGTGAGCCGCTCGGGTCAGCCGCTCACGGGTACGAGCGTCAGATAGGCGATGCCCAGGACACCGCGGTAGGTGAGCCACTGGGAGCGATGGGTGTCGAGCCGTTCGCGGGTCTCGGCGGCCAGCGGATGGTCCGGGTGCCCGGCGAGCCACACCTCGGTGTCCGCCTGGTACGCCGACTCGAACTCCTCCCACTCCGCTGGGCTCGCGGTCTCCGTCCACTCCGGCCGGAAACCGGCGTCGACGGCGAGGTCGAGCAGCCGGGCGAGGCCGTAGTGGTCGTCGGCGGAGGCGCCGGGCCACATGCCGGACAGCTCGGCCGGGGCCGGGGTCCGCTCCCAGAAGCCCTCACCGAGCACCACCCGCCCGCCGTCGGCGACCAGCCGCCGCAGTTCCCGCAGGGCCTCGGTGGTGTGCCGGGGAGGCTCGGCCGTGCTCAGCGCATGGCTCGCGCCCAGACACAGCACCAGGTCGGCGGGCCCGCGCCGGGTCCCCACGGCCGACTCCTCGACGAACTCCACCCGGTCCGCGAGCCCCCGCGCCCGCGCGTTGCGCCGCCCCCGCTCCAGATCCTCGCCGCGCAGATCGACGCCCGTACCGCACGGCCGGGTGCGGGCGGCTAACGGTGGCGGGCCGCGCTCCGGTGACCCGCCGCACCATCGCGTCCGCCCGCACGTCGGAGAGAGGACCGTGGAAGGTGAGCCGGGTGAGGCGGGGCGGAAGCCCTCCGGGGGCACCGGGCGCGTCGGTGGGGTCGGTCGACTCGGCAGTGCGTGACTCGGCGGTGGCGGAGTCGGTGAACTCGGTGTCGGTCATGGGGGGGCACGCTAGTTTCCGGCGGCGGAGCGCCGACAGCGAATATCGGTACGCCGACGACCCGCGCTCACTCCACCTTCCGGCCGTTACTGCGTGACCGTGAAGTTCCGCAGGATCGCCGCCGTCAGATCCGGGTCGCCCTCCGCCTTCACGCGGTCCGCGACCGACTCCGGGGTGACCCGGCCGCATGCCAGACGGACGTACGTCTCCCAGTCGAGGGTGAGGGTCGCGGCGGGGCCCAGGGCGGGGGCGGTCTCCAGCGTGCCGCGGCCCTGGATGTCGACGCGGATGGTGCGCAGGAACTCCACCGGCCCGTGCACGTCGAAGACGACCGCGGAACTGCGCGGAGCGCTCGCGTCGCCCGCGACGACCTGGGGAAGCTCACCGAGCAGATAGTCACGGGCGATGTACGCACCCGGGGAGTCCAGGTTGCCCGGGCGGCCCAGGGCAGCGCGCAGGTCCTGCTCGTGCACCCACACGTCGAAGGCGCGGTACCGCATCGCCTCTTCGAGCGTGTTCTCGGCGCCGAGGGGGCCGCGCACCTTGGTGCCCGGGTCACGCGACTCGTTCCGCAGCTGGCGGTTGCGGCGGATGATCGTGTACTCCAGCTCGGACGTCATCTCCGGCGCCGTGTGGTGGCGGCGCACGTCGACCTGCATCTCCATGTACCGCTGGTGCTCGTTGGTGACGTGAAACAGGTCACGCGGCAGCGTGTGGATGGGGCGCGGGTCGCC
The DNA here is from genome assembly GCF_014647875.1 of Streptomyces brasiliensis. GTDB lineage: Bacteria > Actinomycetota > Actinomycetes > Streptomycetales > Streptomycetaceae > Streptomyces > Streptomyces brasiliensis. The sequence continues at coordinate 252,006 of NZ_BMQA01000007.1, forward strand.
GAGCATCTCGCAGTCCATGCCGATGACGTGCGAGACGACGTCGCGGACCGACCAGCCCGGGCAGGGCGTCCGCCGGTTCCACTCGCCCTCGACAAGGGGCTGCACCAGCTCGGATATCGCTTCGATGGAGTGGGTCCACGCGTCGGCGTAGGGCTGGAGGGTGGGATGCAGACTCACGGAACGGGACCCCTCGGCGGTCGTTACACGGGCGGTTGGTGGCGGCGGTGCCAGTGGGAGGTGGCTGTCGGCGGGTGCCTCGGAACTGTTGGGAACTCCCCCTGGCTCTCGGCTTCGCTCGAACAGGGGGGACCCCCAAGCTACGCTGCTGTGAGGCACCCCGGCAGTGCTTTCGTGTGACGATCGTAGGCCCGTGTGGACGGCTCGAATGCCAGGACGGTGGTAGTGTGCACGCCTCGCTGATCCAAATCGCCGTAGAAGATGGCGAATCGGTCGAATCGCGAAGGCGGCGCGTGGCCGCCCTCGTACGAGAACAAGCCGGAGCCGATCTCGTGGTCCTGCCCGAGCTGTGGACCACCGGTGCTTTTGCCTACGAGGAGTTCGGGAACGAGGCCGAGCCGCTCGAGGGCCCGACGTACGAAGTGATGGCGAAGGCGGCGAGCGACGCGGGCGTGTGGCTGCACGCGGGCTCGATCCCGGAACGCGCTCCATCTGAAAGCGGCTCCGCGCCGGGGTCTGGCCCTCTCTACAACACGTCTCTCGTCTTCACCCCCTCCGGCGACCTGGCCGCCGCCTATCGCAAGATCCACCGCTTCGGTTTCGACAAGGGCGAGGCCGTCCTGATGAGCGCCGGGCACGACCTGGTGACGGTCCGGCTGCCGGAGACCACTCTGGGCGTGGCCACCTGCTACGACCTCCGCTTCCCCGAACTCTTCCGCGGTCTCGTCGACGCCGGTGCCGAGACCCTGGTGATCCCGGCGGGCTGGCCGGAACGCCGGCGAGCGCACTGGACGCTGCTGGCCCGGGCGCGGGCGGTCGAGAACCAGGCGTTCGTGCTCGCGTGTGGAACGGCCGGGACGCACGCCCGGGTTCCCCAGGCGGGTCACTCGATCGTGGTCGATCCCTGGGGCGAGGTGCTGGCCGAGGCGGGCCCCGGAGAGGAGGTCCTCACGGTGGACTTCGACCCGGCGAAGGTGGCGACGACGCGCGAGGCGTTCCCGGCGCTGAAGGATCGCGTACTGGGACTGGAACCACCGCGCCGGGCCCTTTAGACGTCGGGATCGCTGGACCTCGCCCAGCTGCGCCTGCGCCTACCCGGACACAGCCGGCTCCCCGAACCCCGACGACCCCCCGGACCCCGCCGTCATCTCGTCCCCGAGCGGCTGTTCCGTCCAGATGACCTTGCCCTCCGGGGTGTACCGAGTGCCCCACCGCTCCGCGAACTGGGCCACGAGGAACAACCCGCGCCCGCCCTCGTCGGTCGTCGCCGCGCGGCGCAGGTGCGGGGCCGTGCTGCTGCCGTCGGACACCTCGCAGATCAGGCTGCGGTCGCGGATCAGCCGTACGTGGATGGGACAGCCGGCGTGCCGGATGGCGTTCGTGACCAGCTCGCTCAGGATCAGCTCGGTCGTGAACGCCACGTCCTCCAGGCCCCACTCCTCCAGGGTCCGGGTCGCAGCCGCCCGCACCCGGCCCACGGCCTCCGGGTCGGCCGGCACCTCCCAGGCCGCCGTCCGGTCGGCCGGGAGCAGCCGCGTCCGGGCCACGACCAGGACGATGTCGTCGCGCGGCCGGTCGGGCACCAGTTCCCTGAGCACGGACCGGCAGATCTCCTCCGGTGTCCGGGCGGCGCCGGCCAGCGTCCCGCGCAGCCGTTCGAGGCACTCGTCGATGTCGCGGTCCTGGTCCTCGACCAGCCCGTCCGTGTACAGCACCAGCGAACTGCCCTCGTCCAGCCGCAGCGAGGTCGCCTCGAAGGGCAGCTGACCGCCCAGTCCCAGCGGCGGCCCGCCGGGCACGTCGAGAATCTCCGCACCGCCGTCGGGGCGGATGACGGCCGGTGCCAGATGCCCGGCCCGGGACAGGGTGCACACCCCGGTGCCGGGGTCGTACACGGCGTACAGGCAGGTGGCCCCGGTGACCGGCGGCCCCTCGCCGTCGCCGGACTCGTCCTGGTCGATGCGGGAGACGAGTTCGTCCAGGTGCCACAGCAACTCGTCGGGCGGCACGTCCAGGGTCGAGAAGTTGTGGACGGCGGTGCGCAGCCGGCCCATCGTCGCCGCGGCGTGCAGTCCGTGCCCGACGACGTCCCCCACGATGAGCGCGACCCGCGCGCCGGGCAACGGGATCACGTCGAACCAGTCGCCGCCGACCCCGCCCTGCGAGGCCAGCGCGGGCAGATAGGCGTACGCCACGTCGAGGGCGTTCTGGTCGGGCAGGGCCCGGGGCAGCAGGCTGCGCTGCAGCGTGACGGCCATGCCGTGCTCACGCGTGTAGCGGCGGGCGTTGTCGATGCTGACGGCGGCCCGGGCCACGAGTTCCTCGGCGAGGGAGACGTCGTCCGGCTCGAAGGGCGGGCGCCGACCGGAGCGCCAGAAGGTGGCCACGCCCATGTTGACGCCGCGGGCGCGCAGCGGCGCCGCGAGCATCGAGTGGATCCCGGACTCCACGATCCGCCGCGCCCGCTCGGGGTCCTGCTCCTGCCAGCCGGCGAAGGCGGTCAGATCGGCGTCCAGTACGGCCTCGCCGGTGCCGAAGCCGGCCGCCTGCGGGGTGTCCGGCGCGAAGCGGATCAGCTGGCCCGGCCCGTGGAGCGGGGTCCCCTGCCGTACTCCCTGGAAGCCGACGCGGCGCATGTCCTCGCCGTTGGGCGGCGGCTCGCCGCCCCGCAGCACGGGGTCCGCGAGGTCGACGGTGACGAAGTCGGCGAACCGGGGCACCGCGAAGTTCGCCAGCTCCTGGGCGGTGTGGGCCACGTCGAGGCCGGTGCCGACCTCCAGGCCGGCGTCGAAGAGCAGCTTCAGCCGCTCCTGGGCCATGTCCGCCCGGCCGGTGAGGGCCTGCAGTTCGGTGGTGTCCCGCAGCGTCGCGACGCTGCCGGGCGGACCGCCGTCCCGGTCGGTCGACCGCTGGCTGACGGCAAGCAGTCGGCCCTGCGCCGGATGCACCTCGTCGGTGGCGTTACGACCGGAGGCGAACAGCCGGGCCAGGTCGCGGCCGATGTCCAGATCGAGCGGCGAGCCGCCCTCCGCGTCCGGGCCCAGCCCGAGCAGCCTGCGCGCCTCGTCGTTGGCCAGCGCGATCCTGCCGTTCCCGTCCATGATCAGCACGCCCTCCCGTACGGCGTGCAGCACGGCGTCGTGATGCTCGTACATCCGCGTCATCTCGGCGGGCTCCAGGCCGTGCGTCTGGCGCTTCAGCCGCCTGCTGACCAGGGCCGTACCGGCGGTGGCGATGGCCAGCGCGACGACCGCCGAACCGAGCAGCATCGGCAGTTGCTGTTCGACGACCCCGCTCACCTTCTTGAGCGTGACCCCGGCGGCGACCAGGCCGACGACCTTGCCCTGCGCGTCCTTGACGGGGACCACGGCGCGCACGGAGGGGCCCAGCGTGCCGGCGTAGGTCTCCTGGACGACCCCGCCCGCCACGGCCGGTGAGATGCGGCCGATGTAGTGCTTGCCGATCTGGGTGGGGTCGGGGTGGGCGTAGCGGACGCCGTCGGTGCTCATCACGACGATGAAGTCCACGCCGGACGCCTTGCACGCCGCCTCGGCGCGCGGCTGGAGCACCGCGCTCGGGTCGGGACTCTGCAGCGCCTCCGCCACGCCGGGAGCGTGGGCGAAGGTCTCGGCCACGGCCAGGGAACGGTTGCGGGCCTCGCGCTCGCTGTCGTGCCGGACCTGAAGGAACACGGTGACCACTGCGGCGACCACCAGGAGCACGACGATCGCCGCCTGAAGGACGAAAACCTGCCGGGCGACGGTGCGCACGCTCAGTGCCGAGCGCAGGCGGCCGAGGAATCCCGCCATGTTTCCTTTATCTCACAAGCAGTACTGGTCCTCCTCCCAGCTCAGCCTCGCCCGTGCGCCCTCGGCCGGCCTCAGTCCCCGTCCCGCTCCTTCTCGGCGAGGTGGATCACGCACACCGCCACCGCGATCAGCAGCGCCGGGTCCGCGTCGTCCCGTACGACGTCGACGCCGTACGTCTCCCGGACGTGCAGCCATCGCCGGGAGATCACCGCGAGCAGCTCACCGTCGTACTCGACGGCGAACTCGCGGTCCAGGATCTTGCCGCTGACGTCGAGCTCGGTGCCGTCCACCAGGGACACGCGGTAGTGGTTGCGCAGCAGGGACAGCCGCTTGCGCCGGATGGTCGCCAAGGGCTCGCCGCCGCGCTCCATCACCATCGTGTCCCGCAGGGCGAACATCTTCCGGTGGATGTCGACGAGCACACGCCCGTGCGTGTCCTTCAGCTCGAAGGTGTCCCGCAGACGCATCGCCTTGCCGTCGACGAGGAACACCTTGTCGCCGTGCTCGTCCTCGATCCAGTAGTCCTCGCCGAAGCCGAGGAGCCGGTCGCGTACCAGGAATCTCATGCTGTTACGGCTTCCCCGCGCGCGGGACCGAAACGCCGCCGGTAGGCCGACGGGCTGAGCCCGGTCTCGCGCCGCAGCCGTGCCCGCAGGTTGGCGGCGGTGCCGAGACCGCTCCGGGCCGCCACCACGTCCAGCCGTTCCTCGCCCCGCTCGATCAGCCGGCAGGCGAGGGCGACACGCTCCCCGGTCAGCCAGGCCAGCGGCGTGGTGCCCAGTTGCGTACGGAACCGGCGGTGCAGCGTGGCGGGGGAGACGGCGGCGCGGGCGGCCAGGTCCGCCACGGTCAGCTGCTCGCCCAGCCGCTCCTGCGCCCACGCGAGCAGCGGGCCGAGCGACTCGTCCGGCACGTCCGGCACCGGCCGCTCCACGAACTGCCGCTGCCCGCCGTCCCGGTGCGCGGCGAACACCAGCCGCCGGGAGACGGCGTTGGCGATCTCGGCGCCGTGGTCACGCCGGACGACGTGCAGCCCCAGGTCGAGGGCGGAGGCACTGCCGGACGCGGTGAGGATGTCGCCGTCGTCCACGAACAGCACGTCCGGCTCCAGCCGCACGCGCGGGAAGCGAGCCTGGAAGGACTCGGCCCACATCCAGTGACAGGCCGCCCGCCGTCCGTCCAGCAGTCCGGCCTCGGCGATCGTGAACGCGCCCGAGCAGAACCCGACGAGCCGGGCGCCACGCGCGTGTGCCCGTCGCACGACGTCCAGGACGCGCGGCGAGCGCGGCACATCGGTGTCCGGCCGGTTCGGCACGATCAATGTGTCCGCCTCCTCGGCCGCCTCCAGTCCGGCCACCCCGGTGAGCGTGAAGAACCCGTCCCGCATCCGGGTGTCCGGCCCGGCCGCGCACAACCGGAAGTCGTACAGCTCCCGCCCCAGCTCGGGCCGACGCAGCCCGAACACCTCGATCGCGCAGCTCATCTCGAAGGGATTGGAGTTCTCGTCGACGACGAGGACGACACGATGAGGTGCCGCCTGAGAGGATCCTTGCGCCATATGCGATTCCTAGCACTCGCGCGGTCCCAAGGCCACCGCGAAGGATGACCGCATGACCCAGAACGCGACCTCCCCGATCTCCCCGGCCTCCCCGGTCTCGCTGCCCTCGGCCCTGGCGTCCTTCACCGAGCAGTGGAGCCCCCGCATCGTGACGTCCGTCAACGACTACGACGTCCGCATCGCGAAGGTCGAGGGCGACCACGTCTGGCACGTCCACGACCACACCGACGAGTTCTTTCTGGTCCTGGAGGGTGAACTGCACATCGCCCTTCGCGAGCCGGCCGGCGAACGCACGGTCGTCCTCTCCAAGGGTTCGGTCTTCACGGTCCCGCACGGCACGGAACACAAGCCGTACGCCCCGGTCCCGACGGCCATCCTCCTCTTCGAACCGACCGGCACCCTGACGGTCGGCGACCGCCACGAAGACATCCCGGCGCACGTGGACGCGACGACCGGACACGCGCTGGGCTGACTGTCGGTGGCGAGTGGCACCCTTGATCCATGAGCGACACCACCCCTGCCCCGACCCGCCGCCGTGCCCGTGTCCGCGCTCCCGAGCTGATCGGCAAGGGCGGCTGGCTGAACACGGGCGGTACCCAGTACACCCTCGCCGACCTGCGGGGGCGCATCGTCATTCTGGATTTTTGGACGTTCTGCTGCATCAACTGTCTGCACGTCCTGGACGAGCTGCGGGAGCTGGAGGAGAAGCACCGGGACACCGTCGTGATCGTCGGGGTGCACTCGCCGAAGTTCGTGCACGAGGCCGAGCACGGGGCCGTGGTGGACGCCGTCGAGCGGTACGGGGTGGAGCATCCCGTGCTCGACGATCCGGAGCTGGCCACCTGGAAGCAGTACGCCGTGCGGGCCTGGCCGACGCTCGTCGTGATCGACCCCGAGGGATACGTGGTCGCCCAGCACGCCGGTGAGGGGCATGCGCACGCCATTGCGCGGCTCGTGGAGGAGCTGGAGGCCGAGCACGCCGCGAAGGGCACGCTGCGCCGGGGCGACGGGCCGTACGTCGCGCCGGAGCCCGAGCCGACCGTACTGCGCTTCCCCGGCAAGGCGATGTTGCTGCCCGGCGGGAACTTCCTGGTCAGCGACACCACACGGCACCAGCTGGTGGAGCTGGCCGAGGACGGTGAGAGCGTCGTGCGGCGGATCGGCTCCGGGGTGCGCGGGTTCGCGGACGGTGCGGCGGACGCGGCGTCCTTCAGCGAGCCGCAGGGTCTGGCCCTCCTCGACGACTCGTCCGTGATCGTCGCCGACACCGTCAACCACGCCCTGCGCCGCGTCGACCTCGCCACCGGTGAGGTGAGCACCCTCGCCGGCACGGGCAAGCAGTGGTGGCAGGGGTCAGCCGCCTCCGGTCCGGCCCGTGAGGTCGACCTCTCGTCGCCCTGGGACGTTGCCCTGTTCGGCGGCAAGGTGTGGATCGCCATGGCGGGTGTGCATCAGCTGTGGGCGTACGACCCGGCCGAGGGGACCGTGGGCGTGGCGGCGGGTACGACCAATGAGGGGCTCGTCGACGGGCCCGCCGACCAGGCCTGGTTCGCTCAGCCCTCCGGTCTCGCGGCCACCGCCGACCGGCTCTGGCTCGCCGACTCCGAGACGTCGGCGCTGCGCTGGGTGGACCCCGACGGCACCGTCCACACGGCCGTCGGCACCGGTCTGTTCGACTTCGGCCACCGGGACGGCGCCGCCGAACAGGCTCTGCTCCAGCATCCGTTGGGGGTGACCGCGCTGCCCGACGGTTCGGTGGCCGTGGCCGACACGTACAACCACGCGCTACGGCGCTTCGATCCGGCGAGCGGCGAAGTGACCACGCTGGCCACGGACCTGCGTGAGCCGAGCGACGCGGTGCTGGTCGGCGACGACATCGTGGTCGTCGAGTCGGCCCGGCACCGGCTGACCCGGCTGCGGCTGCCCGAGGAGGCGGTGCGGGTGGCGGCGGTCGCCCATCGCACCCAGCGCGCGGCCACGGAAGTCGCGGCCGGCAGGCTGCGGTTGGACGTGGTCTTCCAGGCGCCCGCCGGTCAGAAGCTCGACACGCGGTACGGCCCCTCGACCCGCCTTCTCGTCTCCTCCACGCCGCCCGAGCTGCTGCTCGCGGGCGAGGGCGCGGACACGGACCTGTCCCGTGAGCTGGAGCTCAACCCCGCTGTCCAGGAAGGCGTGTTGCACGTCTCGGCGATGGCGGCGTCCTGCGATGACGACCCGTCCGCCGAGTTTCCCGCCTGCCATGTCCACCAGCAGGACTGGGGCGTTCCGGTCCGCCTCGTCGAGGGTGGGGCGGACCGGCTGCCGCTGGTGCTTGCAGGGATGGACGACCAGGAGGACTGAGGGAGTCAGCGGCGGCGCGGGCGCGGCGCCAGCTTGAACAGGGCCACCCCGGCGGCCAGCAGCGTGGTGGCCGCCACCATCAGCGCGATGCTGTTCAGCCAGACGCCGGTGGCCGCCAGGGTGGCACCGCCCGCGCCGGTGGTGCCGGCGCCTATCACTCGTCCGTACATCGTGCTTCTCCGTTTCGAGGGTTCGGTTTGCGTAGGTGAGGGTGTTTCCGCGTGGGGGGCGGTTCAGGTGGCGACCCACTTCTCCTCGCTGCGGCGCAGCAGGCCCCACAGGGAGGAGAAGTAGACGGCGTGCTGGAACAGGTCGTAGAGCATCTCGGGGATCATCACCGCGGCGACGAGGACGGCCCGGGGGCCCGCGCGGCGTACGGAGACGGTCTTCTCGACCACGAAGATCAGGCCGATCGCGGTCCAGAACGGTGACATGCCGGGCCAGCCGTACAGCGAGGTGCACGTGATCATGAAGGTCAGATAGACGAGGAAGGACAGCGCGCCGAAGCCCATCAGGAACTGCTGGAGGAAGTAGCGGGCGGTCACCCGGGTCCAGCCGTAGTCGCGCAGGTTCTCCAGGGCGCCGCGCTGCCAGCGCAGCCGCTGGTGCCACAGTTTGGACAGGGTGGGCATGACCTCGGTGGTGACCGCGCAGCCGGCCGGGGACATCGCCCGGTAGCCGAGGGTCTTGACCGCCTTGGTCATCTCGTCGTCCTCGGTGAGCGAGGCGAGGCTGTAGTAGTTCGTGCCGCCGCCGATGACTCCGGCGCGGCGGGCGGCGCGGACCTCGCGCAGGACGCGGGCTCGGAACATGGTGCCGGTGCCGGTGAGCACCTGGGCCTTGCCGCCGGTGCGTTCCAGTTCCCAGGCGTAGCGGTGGAACTCCATGCGCTGGAGCAGGCCGAGGAGGCCGCCGCCGGGCTCGCCGTAGAAGACGCCGCCGACGGCGCCGACCTTGCGGTTGAAGGCGGCGATGGCGGTCTCGGCGAACCAGGGGCTGAGCACGGTGTCGGCGTCCTGGACGAGCAGCAGGTCGCGGTCGTCGAGGTGGGGCAGTACCCAGGCGATGGCCTGGTTGAGGGCGCCGGCCTTCTTGTGGGTGTTGCCCTGGGTGAGGAAGACCTGGGCGCCGAGGGAGGTGGCGATGGCGGCGGTGTCGTCGGTGCAGTTGTCGGCGACGACGATGACCAGGTCGGGTCGCCGGGTCTGGCGCCACAGGCCGTCGAGGGCGGCGGCGATGCGATCCTGTTCGTTGTGGGCCGGTATCAGGACGGCGAGGCGGGGCCGGTCGGCGGATGCGTCCGGTGCGGCGTGCGCCCTGCGGGCGGCGTGACGCGGCGAATGCGACGCGCTGTTCGCGAGGTGGCGCACGGCGAGCCCCCGGTCAGGATGTGTGGAGGACCCGGCTTCCCCTCCTGGCCCTCAGATGTGAAGAGTCTTCACGATTTCCACACAACTCCACAAGTTGCCTTGGATAACGGATTTCTCAAGGCGCGGCTCGGCCGAGGAACGCCGATGACAGAACCTGCCGGCTCCCGGGGCCGAATCCTCCGGGAGCCGAGCGGGGCGGCGGTCAGTTCTCCAGGAACGCCACCAACGCGTTGGCCAGCATGTGCGGGTCGTTCGCGCCGCACAGTTCGCGGGCGCTGTGCATCGACAGGATCGCGACGCCGATGTCGACCGTCCTGATGCCGTGCCGGGCCGCCGTGATGGGGCCGATCGTCGTGCCGCAGGGCATCGAGTTGTTGGAGACGAAGGACTGGAAGGGCACGCCCGCCTTCTCGCAGGCCGCGGCGAAGACCGCGCGGCCCGAACCGTCCGTCGCGTAGCGGTTGTTGACGTTGACCTTCAGGATCGGGCCGCCGTCGACCCGCGGGTGGTGCGTCGGGTCGTGGCGCTCCGCGTAGTTGGGGTGTACCGCGTGGCCCGTGTCCGAGGACAGGCAGATCGTGCCGGCGAAGGCGCGTGCCCGGTCCTCGTACGAACCTCCGCGCGCGAACACCGAGCGCTCCAGGACTCCGCCCAGCAGTGGTCCGTCCGCCCCGCTGTCCGACTGCGAGCCGTTCTCCTCGTGGTCGAAGGCGGCGAGGACCGGGATGTGGGGAAGGGCCGTTCCCGAGGCCGCCACCGCCGCCAGCGCCGCCGTCCCCGCGTGGACCGACAGCAGGTTGTCCATGCGCGGCCCGGCGAGCAGTTCACGGTCGCGGCCCAGGAAGGCCGGTGCCTCCACGGAGTGCGTCATCAGATCCCAGCCGGTCACCTCGCCCGACGGCAGTCCGGACTCCTCCTCCAGGAAGGCGATAAGGTCGCCGTCGCGCACGTCGTCGCCGAGGCCCCAGATCGGCTGCATGTGCCGCTGCTTGTCGAGCTTGAGCCCCTCGGCGGTCACCGACCGGTCGAGGTGGATGGCCAGTTGGGGCACCCGCAGGAGCGGCCGGTCGATGTTCACGAGGCGCGTCGAGCCGTTCCGCAGGGTCAGCCGGCCGGCCAGGCCCAGATCCCGGTCGAGCCAGGAGTTGAGCAGCGGCCCGCCGTAGATCTCCACGGCGACCTGGCGCCAGCCGTGCGCGCCGGTGTCCGGGAGCGGCTTGACGCGCAGGTTGGGCGAGTCGGTGTGGGCGCCGACGATCCGGAACGGCGTATGGGCTCCGGCGCCCTCGGGGACGTACCAGGCCACGATCGCGCCGCCGCGCAGTACGAACCTGCCGCCGCTTCCCGCGGCGGAAGCCGCTGATGTCTCCGCGTCCCAGGCGTCCGTCTCGGCGACCTGGCGGAAACCGGCCTTCTCCAGCCGCGCGGCGGCGTTCGCCACGGCGTGGTACGGCGACGGGCTCGCCGCGAGGAAGGACATCAGGTCGTCGGTGTGGCCCCGGTCGAAGCGGGTTGATGCGCTCATGGGTTTCTAGCTTAACGACGTACGTGGGTCTCCTCCCTGTGACGGGAGCAGACCCACGTAGGTGGTCGGAGCGACGGGCCGGTGACTAGAACGCGGCCTCGTCCAGCTCCATCAGGTCCAGGTCGACGTTCTCCGAGACCTTGCGGGCCAGGGTGACGCCGGGCAGGACGTTGGCCGCGAAGAACTTCGCCGCGGCGATCTTGCCGGTGTAGAAGGCCACATCTTTGGACGACACGGCCTTGGCGGACGCCGTCTCCAGCTTCTCGGCGGCGACCGCGGCGCCCTTCAGGAGCAGGTAGCCGACGATGACGTCGCCGGAGGCGAGCAGCAGGCGGGTGGTGTTCAGGCCGACCTTGTAGATGTTCTTGACGTCCTGCTCGGTGGCGGCGAGGTCGGTCAGCATGAGGCCGACGATGGCCTCCAGCTCGACAGCGGCCTTCGCGAGGTGCTCGCGGGCGCCCGCCAGCTCCTCACCGCCGGTGCCGAGGGCCAGGAACTTCTTGATGTCCTCGGCGAGGGAGTTCAGCGCTGCGCCCTGGTTGCGGACGATCTTCCGGAAGAAGTAGTCCTGGCCCTGGATCGCGGTCGTGCCCTCGTAGAGGGTGTCGATCTTGGCGTCGCGGATGTACTGCTCGATCGGGTACTCCTGCAGGAAGCCGGAGCCGCCGAAGGTCTGCAGCGACTGGGCGAGCTGCTCGTAGCCCTTCTCGGAGCCGTAGCCCTTGACGATCGGCAGGAGCAGGTCGTTCAGCGCGTGCTCGGTCGACGCGTCCTCGCCGTTCGCCTCCTTGACCGCGATGGCGTCCTGGATCGAGGCCGTGTAGAGGACGAGGGCGCGCATGCCCTCCGCGTACGCCTTCTGCGTGATGAGCGAACGGCGCACGTCGGGGTGGTGGGTGATGGTGACCTTGGGCGCGGTCTTGTCCATGAACTTCGCCAGGTCGGGACCCTGGACGCGCTCCTTGGCGTACTCCAGCGCGTTCAGGTAGCCCGTGGACAGCGTGGAGATCGCCTTCGTGCCGACCATCATGCGGGCGAACTCGATGATGCGGAACATCTGGCGGATGCCGTCGTGCTTGTCGCCGATCAGCCAGCCCTTGGCGGGGTGGCGGTCGCCGAAGGTCATCTCGCAGGTGTTGGAGGCCTTGAGGCCCATCTTGTGCTCGACGTTGGTGGCGTAGACGCCGTTGCGCTCGCCCAGCTCGCCGGTCTCGAAGTCGAAGAGGTACTTGGGTACGAGGAAGAGGGACAGGCCCTTGGTGCCGGGACCGGCGCCCTCGGGGCGGGCGAGCACGTAGTGAAGGATGTTCTCCTCCATGTCGTGCTCACCGGAGGTGATGAAGCGCTTCACGCCCTCGATGTGCCAGGAGCCGTCCTCCTGCTGGATCGCCTTGGTGCGGCCGGCGCCGACGTCCGAACCGGCGTCGGGCTCGGTGAGCACCATGGTGGAGCCCCAGGTCTTCTCCACGGCGATCTCGGCGACCTTCTTCTGCCACTCGGTGCCCTCCTCGAAGAGGATGCGGGCGAACGCCGGGCCGGAGGAGTACATCCAGATCGCCGGGTTCGAGCCGAGGATCAGCTCCGCGTACGACCAGATCAGGGACGGCGGGGCCGTCGTGCCGCCGATCTCCTCGGGCAGGCCGAGGCGCCAGTACTCGGAGTCCATGAAGGCCTTGTAGCTCTTCTTGAAGGACGCCGGGACCGGCGCGGTGTTCGTCTCGGGGTCGAAGACCGGCGGGTTGCGGTCGGCGTCGGCGAAGGACTCGGCCAGCTCGTGCTCGGCGAGCCGCGTCAGCTCCTCCAGGACGCTCTTCGCGGTGTCCGTGTCCATCTCGGCGAAGGGGCCGGTGCCGTACAGCTTGTCGCGGCCGAGGACTTCGAAGAGGTTGAACTCGATGTCGCGCAGATTCGACTTGTAGTGCCCCATGTGACGGCTCCGTATCGGACTCGGCGAGGCACTGACTCCTCGCATCTGGATTCATGCACCAATGAATGACTACGATGATGCTACCCGTCGGTAATAAGAAGCAACCCCGAACCGGTCATCTGTGACTCAGTACGCTTGCGTCCATGTACGGCTATGACCAGAACCTCGGCGCTCAGCAGCAGTACGCCCCGCCGCAGCAGCCGGCGGGCGGTGCCGGTGGGTACGGCCAGCAGCCGCCGCTGTACCCGGAGCCGTCGCCGCCGTCGCTCGCGGACGCGGTGCGGGCCTTCACCACCGGCCAGTTGGCCGCGGAGGACTTCCAGCAGGTCTTCGCGACCTCGAAGGTGTACTGCCCGCGCGGTGACAACCCCGGGTTCCTCGCCCTGCACAACACCCAGCAGCCGGTGATCCCGATGTTCACCTCGCTGAAGGAGTTGCGCCGGTACGCGGGCAAGGAGTCCAAGTACTTCGTGATCACCGGCTCCGAGGTGATCGACCTCCTGCCGACCGGCTACGGCTTCGTCCTCGACATGGAGGGCGAGCACCGCATGGTCTTCGACGCGAAGGCGGTCGAGCAGATGGTCGAGTTCGCGATGCGCCGCATGTATGGCTAGACGCCCTCGCCGCGCAGACGGCTGAGGCGCTGCCCCGCTCTCGCGTGAGCCCGGAGGGGAATTCCCTCCGGGCTTTCTCTGTTGGGGGTGGCAGAAAGTTCAACGCTCAACTAATCTGGGTCCTCAAGGAGGTACATCGACGGCATCTTCGACCACCAGGACTCGCACGGCGGGGGCGGCACCATCACCAACGGTGACACCCAGTGGATGACGGCGGGCGCCGGCCTCCTGCACATCGAGGCCCCGCCGGAGCACCTCGTCGTGTCCGGTGGCCTCTTCCACGGTCTGCAGCTGTGGGTGAACCTGCCGGCCAAGGACAAGATGATGGCGCCGCGCTACCAGGACATCCGTGCAGGCAGCGTCCAGCTGCTCACGTCCCCCGACGGCGGCGCGCTCCTGCGCGTCATCGCCGGTGAGCTGGACGGTCACGCGGGCCCCGGCGTCACGCACACGCCGATCACCATGATCCACGCGACGCTGGCGCCCGGCGCGGAGATCACGCTGCCCTGGCGCGAGGACTTCAACGCCCTGGCGTACGTGCTGGCGGGCAGGGGCACGGTCGGCGCCGACCACCGCCCGGTCAAGCTCGGCCAGGCCGCGGTCTTCGGCAACGGCTCCTCGCTGACCGTCCGCGCGGACGAGAAGCAGGACTCCAACACCCCTGACCTCGAGGTCGTCCTCCTCGGTGGTCAGCCGATCCGTGAGCCCATGGCCCACTACGGCCCGTTCGTCATGAACACCCGCGAAGAGCTCCAGCAGGCCTTCGAGGACTTCCAGAAGGGTCGCCTCGGCACCGTCCCGGCGGTCCACGGCATGACGGAGGCCGGCCCGCAGGCCTGACCCCGGCCCCGCACCCCCGCACCACCCCGACGAGCCGTGCGCCATGTGGCCCACGGCTCGTCGTCGTCCGGCGGCGGGGCGGTGTCGGACGGCTGACGACCCGTCACCCGGCCGGACCGTGCGCGCAGGACACGGTGGGCGGTGCGTGGTGCGCTGGGGGAGTGCAGCTGCTCCCCGAACCGATCCGGCGCCTCGCGGCCTGGTGCGTGGTGATCCTGCTGGTCTCCGGGGTCGCGTGGGTCGGGATCCGGCTGTGCGTGGAGTTCCGCACGGCCGTGACACCCGTGCTGCTCGCACTGCTGGGCACCGCGCTGCTCGGGCCGCTGTACCGGCGCCTCGTGCGAGCGGGCGTCCAGCGGTCCGTGGCCGCCGGGCTCACCTGTGTCGCGGTCGTGGCCGTGGTCGGCGGCGCCGTGTACATCGTGGTCGCCGCGCTGATCGACACCGGGAACGAGATCATCGCCTCGCTGCGGCAGGCCGGCAAGTCCCTCGCCCAGCACTTCGGGGCGGCCGGCACTTCGCTCGACGACCTCGCCGCCAACTCCAAGGGCCTGCTGGCCAAGTTCGGCGGAACGGCCGCCGCCAACGTGATCAGCGGGGTGAGCGTGGTCGCCGAGTCCATCGCCATGGCCGTACTCGCCCTGCTGCTCGTGTTCTTCTTCCTGCGCGACTCCCACCGGGCCGTAGAGACCCTCAGATCCGTCGCCCCGCGCGGCACCGCCGGCCTCCTCGAGGCCATGGCCCGCCGTGCCTTCGGGGCGATCGAGGGATTCATGCGCGGCACCACCGTCATCGCGCTCATCGACGCCCTCTGCATCACCCTCGGACTGCTCGTGCTCCAGGTGCCGGGCGCGCCGGGCCTGGGCGCGCTGGTCTTCGTCGCCGCCTACATCCCCTACCTCGGCGCCTTCCTCTCCGGCGCGGTGGCCGTGCTCGTGGCGCTCGCCGACCGGGGTTTCGTGATCGCGCTGTGGGTGCTCGGCGTCGTGGTCGCCGTCCAACTGCTGGAGGGGCATGTGCTGCAGCCGATGATCCAGAGCAGGACCGTGCAGATGCATCCGGCGGTGGTGATGGTCACGATCACGGCAGGGGCGTCCGTCGCGGGGATCGTGGGGTTGCTGCTGGCCGTACCGCTGACCGCGGCCGCCTTCGGCGTCGTGCACGAACTCAGGAGCCGGTACGCCCCCGAGTAGTCACCGTCGTTCACCGGTGCTCGTACAGCTCGAACCAGATGCTCTTGCCCTCGCCTCGCGGAGTGACCCCACTCGTTGACGGCACGTCCGGTGCGGATCACCTCCGCCGCCGGGTAGTGCGTCTCCAGCGGCATGTTGAAGAAGGGCGCCTTGGTACCCAGCTCCTGCCCGTGGTGGCCGATGATCGTCAGCCGGCCGCCGACCGGGGCGTACACCGCGAGCCCGTCCGGCGTGAAGCCCGGCATCGACAGTCCGGCCGCGACCCGCAGGGCCTCCGCCATGGACCGTGCCTCCGCCAGCGCCCGGCCCGCGTCCAGCAGGAACGCCTCCCAGGAGCGCCGCCAGTCCCCCGTGACCGCGCTCCGGCCCGCCGGTGTTCCCGGTGTCGGCTCGGTGACCTCCTGGAGGGTGCAGATCAGTTCGTACGCGTGTCTCTCGGGGTCGTAGGACGGCTTGGAGCGGCTGCGGACGACCCGGACGATACGGCCCTGCTCGTCCATGACCCGGATCCGCACCTCGGCGAGCGTGCCCTCGGCGGCGGCCAGCTGGACCACCCCGGTGATCTCGTTCCAGTCGACGGAATGAAACCGGGCCCGTAGCCGGGCCTCGGAGAGAGTGGCCGGCTCGGCGGGCATCCCGATCAGCCGTGCCGCCTCCGCGTCCGCGGTGACCAGCCCGGTGGCGGTGTCCCAGTGCCACAGCCCGGTTGCGAGGGCGGCCAGGACGTCCCCGGTGGCGGGCAGGGGCCCGCCAGTAAGCATTGCCCCACTTTATGGAGAGATGATCGAAGAATGCCACCGGTCGTCCACCGGGTAATGGTGGGGAGCCGATCTTGGGGTGCCCGGTAGGCTTGGGGGGAGTTTCACGTGAAACACGCCCCCCGATCCGCGAAGACTGGATGAACGACGATGCATCGGTACAGGTCCCACACCTGCGGCGAGCTCCGCGCCTCTGACGTCGGCACCGACGTCCGGTTGAGTGGCTGGCTGCACAATCGGCGCGACCTGGGCGGCATCCTCTTCATCGATCTGCGCGACCACTACGGCATCACGCAGCTCGTGGCCCGCCCCGGCACGGCGTCGTACGAGGCCCTCGACAAGCTCTCCAAGGAGACCGTCGTCCGCATCGACGGCCGCGTGGTCTCCCGGGGCGCGGAGAACGTGAACCCGGACCTGCCGACCGGCGAGATCGAGATCGAGGTCTCCGAGGTCGAGGTGCTGGGCGCGGCCGCCCCGCTCCCCTTCACGATCAACGCCGAGGACGGGGTCAACGAGGAGCGGCGCCTGGAGTACCGCTTCCTCGACCTGCGCCGTGAGCGCATGCACCGCAACATCATGCTGCGTACGGCCGTGATCTCCGCGATCCGGCACAAGATGACGGCGCTGGGCTTCAACGAGATGGCGACGCCGATCCTGTCCGCGACCTCCCCCGAGGGCGCGCGTGACTTCGTCGTCCCGTCCCGTCTGAACCCGGGCAAGTTCTACGCGCTCCCCCAGGCGCCGCAGCAGTTCAAGCAGCTGCTGATGATCTCCGGCTTCGACCGCTACTTCCAGATCGCGCCCTGCTTCCGTGACGAGGACGCCCGCGCGGACCGCTCGCCCGGCGAGTTCTACCAGCTCGACGTCGAGATGAGCTTCGTCGAGCAGGAGGACGTGTTCCAGCCGATCGAGCAGCTGATGACGGAGCTGTTCGAGGAGTTCGGGAACGGCCGCCACGTCACCTCGCCCTTCCCGCGGATCCCGTTCCGCGAGGCGATGCTGAAGTACGGCTCCGACAAGCCGGACCTGCGCGCCAAGCTCGAACTCGTCGACATCACCGACATCTTCGAGGGTTCGGAGTTCAAGGCGTTCGCCGGCAAGCACGTCCGTGCCCTGCCGGTCCCGGACGTCTCCTCCCAGCCCCGCAAGTTCTTCGACCAGCTCGGCGACTTCGCGGTGACGCTGGGCGCGAAGGGCCTGGCCTGGGTCCGTGTCGCCGAGGACGGCTCCCTCTCGGGCCCGATCGCGAAGTTCCTCACGGAGGGCAACGTCGCGGAGCTGACGAAGCGCCTGTCCCTCGCTCCCGGCCATGCGGTGTTCTTCGGCGCGGGCGAGTTCGACGAGGTCTCGAAGATCATGGGCGCGGTGCGCGTCGAGGCCGCCAAGCGTGCCGGCCACTTCGAGGAGAACGTCTTCCGCTTCTGCTGGATCGTCGACTTCCCGATGTACGAGAAGGACGAGGAGACCGGCGCGATCGACTTCTCGCACAACCCGTTCTCGATGCCGCAGGGTGGTCTGGAGGCGCTGGAGACCCAGGACCCGCTGGACATCCTGGGCTGGCAGTACGACATCGTCTGCAACGGCGTCGAGCTGTCGTCCGGAGCGATCCGGAACCACGAGCCGGACATCATGCTCAAGGCGTTCGAGATCGCGGGCTACGACCGCGAGACGGTGGAGGAGAAGTTCGCGGGCATGCTCCGCGCGTTCCGCTTCGGCGCCCCGCCGCACGGCGGCATCGCCCCGGGTGTCGACCGCATCGTCATGCTCCTCGCGGACGAGCCGAACATCCGCGAGACGATCTCCTTCCCGCTCAACGGCAACGCCCAGGACCTGATGATGGGCGCTCCGACGGAGCTGGAAGAGGCCCGGCTGAAGGAACTGCACCTGTCGGTGCGGAAGCCGCAGCCGAAGTAGGCGTTCACGCGAAGCGGCCCGGAACCTCGGAGGTTCCGGGCCGCTTTCGCATGTGTGCGGCCGAGGTCCGGGCGGAAGCGCGGCAGCGGATCGTCAGCCGAGCCCCAGCCGGGGTATCTCCCGTCCCGGGGAGCGGTCCATCACCATC
Organism: Streptomyces brasiliensis; assembly: GCF_014647875.1. Lineage (GTDB taxonomy): Bacteria > Actinomycetota > Actinomycetes > Streptomycetales > Streptomycetaceae > Streptomyces > Streptomyces brasiliensis. Next base: position 270,179 of record NZ_BMQA01000007.1, read on the forward strand.
AACAGGCCGGCCTCGCGAGTCCTGTCGTAGGCGGCCTCGTCTATGACGTCCACCTGGAACCAGACCGCCTTGGCGCCGATCGCCACAGCCTGGTCGGCGATGGCTCCGGCGAGGGCGGAGTTGACGAACACGTTCACCACGTCCACCGGGAAGGGGATCGCCGCGAGGGAGGCGTAGCCCTGCTCACCGTGCACCGCCTCGGCCTTCGGATGCACGGGCACGACCCTCTTACCGATGCGCTGCAGCTTCGCGGCCACGCGGTAGGCAGCCCGTTCGGGGTTGTCGGACAGGCCCACCACGGCCCAGGTGTCTCCAGCAGCGGTGAGAATCTGCCTCATCGTCATGTCATCGCTGTAGATCGTCATGCCCGGCACCTCCGTGAGGGTCGTCAGCAGCATGAGGAGACGGTAGTGGCTCTGCATACTGTATGCAATGCCTGTCGCCATATGACCCATCAACCGTCCTCCCCGTCCGGAGACGCACCGTCCTCCAGGAGGCGTTCCGCGATGTCGTCGGACCAGCGCTGGGCCCAGGCGCGCAGGGTGCTGATCGCGGTGTCGTCCAGGCCGTATCTCAGGAAGTCCGCGTCGGAGTAGAAGTCCGTGCCGGTGAGGCGGGACTGGAGGGTGGGCAGGTCGAAGGGGTCGTGGGCGTGGCGGCGGCCAAGTTCCTCCAGGTCGGGGAGGGAGAAGCGGGCCGCGGCCGCCTGCGCGTCGATCAGGTCGACGGCCGCGCCCCGGTCGTACAGAGCCCGGATCTTCGTGCCGACGGCGTCCTCGAGCGAGAGGGCCGGGCCGTACTCGGTGAGCGCCGGCGGCTGCCAGAAGACCTCCTTGTGCAGTGCCAGGGCGCACGGGCGGCCGGTCGGCGGGTCCGTGACCGTCAACTGCGCGGTGAGCGCGGTGACGGGCCCGGCCTGGACCTGCCTTCCCCGCGCCTCCAGGGCCGCGCCGACGGCATGTGCGATCCGCTCCATCGGCTCGGGGCTCTCGGTGGCGAAGTCGAGGTTGGCGTGCGGGCGTTGCAGCAGTCCGTGCGCCTGGAGAGCACAGCCACCGGCGAGGACCAGGTCGTGGGGGATGCCGGCGGACACGACGTCGGCGAGGAGCCGGTCCTGGAGTTCGGGGAGGTTCACGGCATCCGTACTCTGCCAGAACAGGGACGCCGTGCCTGTCCACGGCACCCCCGTCGGGCTATGTGTTCGGGTTCTCCTCCAGGCGGGGGAACAGGGCTGGGCCCTTGGCCACCGTTGTGCCGGGTGGGAGTCGGCCCCATCCGCCGGCCTCGTGGATTCGCTGGGCGGGCAGGGGGCCGAGAGACGGTTCCGCGCCCAGGGATGTCCAGAGCTGCTGGGACGTCCGGGGCATGACCGGGTTCAGCAGGACCGCCACCGCCCGGAGGGACTCCGCGGCCGTGTACAGGATCGTGCCCAGGCGGGCTCTGGCCTCCGGCGTGTCGTCCTTCGCGATCTTCCACGGCTGCTGCTGCGTGAGGTAGCCGTTGACCTGGCGGACGAAGTCGAAGATCGCCAGGATGCCGCCCTGGAAGTCCAGCTGGTCGCCGACGCGGCGGTCGGCCTCGGTGACGGTCCTCGTGAGGCTTTCGCGAATCGTCCGCTCCGCCTCGCCGTCCGTCTTCGCTTCCGGGAGCGTGCCGGCGAAGTACCGGCCGATCATCGCCGTCACCCGGGAGGCCAGGTTGCCGTAGTCGTTCGCCAGCTCGCTCGTGTAGCGGGCCGTGAAGTCCTCCCAGGAGAACGAGCCGTCCTGGCCGAAGGCGATGGCGCGCAGGAAGTACCAGCGGTACGCGTCCACGCCGAAGTGCGAGGTGAGGTCCTGCGGTTCGATGCCGGTCAGGTTGGACTTCGACATCTTCTCGCCGCCGACCAGCAGCCAGCCGTTGGCAGCGATCCGGCCCGGCAGCGGCAGGCCCTGTGCCATGAGCATCGCCGGCCAGATCACCGCGTGGAAGCGGAGGATGTCCCTGCCGATCAGATGGACGTCCGCGGGGAAGACGTCGTCGAATCGGGCCGGGTTCTCGTTGTAGCCGACCGCCGTCGCGTAGTTGAGCAGGGCGTCGGCCCAGACGTAGATGACGTGGTGTTCGTCCCAGGGGACCGGGACGCCCCAGGCGAACGTCGAGCGGGAGATGGAGAGGTCCTGCAGGCCCCTGCGGACGAAGTTCACGACCTCGTTGCGCGCCGACTCGGGCTGGATGAAGTCGGGGTGCGCCTCGTAGTGCGCGAGGAGCCGGTCGCCGTAGTCGCTCAGTCTGAAGAAGTAGTTGTCCTCGCTGAGCATCTCCACCGGCCGGCGATGGATCGCGCACAGCTTCTGTCCCGCGAACTCGCCCTCGCCGTCGATGAGTTCACCGGGCAGCTTGAACTCCTCGCAGGCCACGCAGTACGGGCCCTCGTAACGGCCCTGATAGATCTCGCCCTTGTCGTACAGGTCCTGGAAGAACTCCTGGACCCGGTCCGTGTGCCGTTGTTGCGTGGTGCGGATGAAATCGTCGTTCGAGATCTGCAGGTGCTCCCACAGGGGTTGCCAGGCATCCGTGACCAGGCGGTCGGCCCACTCCTGCGGGCCGACCCCGTTCGCCTCGGCCGTGCGCAGGATCTTCTGGCCGTGTTCGTCGGTGCCGGTGAGGAACCAGACGCGCTCGCCGCGCTGCCGGTGCCAGCGGGCGAGCACGTCCGCCGCGACCGTGGTGTAGGCGTGACCGAGGTGCGGTGCGTCGTTGACGTAGTAGATCGGGGTGGTGACGTAGTACGACGTCACTCGCTCAGCCCTCCTCGCCGCCGAACCGCTCCTTGTACGCCGCCAGGTCGTCGTCCGTCAGCTTGGCGAACAGCACCGGCGGGACCGTGAAGGGGGTGCCGGACGGGACCGCGGTCAGGGACTTCGCCTCTTCGGGCGAGACCCAGACCGCACGCTTTTGATCAGACGCAGTGTCCGGCAGCGCGAACGCCGCGCGCATCGCCGCAGCCGTCGACGGGATGACGGGCTCCGAGACCACCGCGTAGAGGTGGATCAGGTTCATCGCCGTGCGCAGGGTGAGCGCCGCGCCGTCCTTGTCGGTCTTGATCTCCAGCCAGGGGGCCTTCTCCTCGAGGTAGGAGTTGCCCGCCGACCACAGGGCGCGCAGCGCGGCGGCCGCCTTGCGGAACTGAAGGGACTCCATGTGCTCCTCGTACTCGGCGAGCAGGCGCGCGATCTCCGCGCCGAGCCGCGCCTCCGCCTCACCGGGCTCGCCGCCGGCCGGGACCTCCTCGCCGAAGCGCTTCTTCGAGAAGGACAGGACGCGGTTGACGAAGTTGCCCAGGGTGTCGGCCAGGTCCTTGTTGACCGTCGCCGTGAAGTGCTCCCAGGTGAAGGACGCGTCGTCCGACTCGGGGGCGTTGGCGATCAGGAAGTAGCGCCAGTAGTCGGCGGGGAGGATCTCCAGGGCCTGGTCGGTGAAGACGCCGCGCTTCTGGGAGGTGGAGAACTTTCCTCCGTAGTACGTCAGCCAGTTGAAGGCCTTGACGTAGTCGACCTTCTTCCACGGCTCGCGCACGCCCAGCTCGGTGGCCGGGAACATCACGGTGTGGAAGGGGACGTTGTCCTTGGCCATGAACTCCGTGTAGCGGACGTCCGCGTCGACGTCGTACCACCACGACTTCCAGTCGCCGCCGGTGGCGTCGGCCCACTCCTTCGTCGCGCCGATGTACTCGATCGGGGCGTCGAACCAGACGTAGAAGACCTTGCCCTCGGCGGCCAGCTCGGGCCAGGTGTCCGCCGGGACCGGGACGCCCCAGTCCAGGTCACGGGTGATCGCGCGGTCGTGCAGGCCCTCGGTCAGCCACTTGTGCGCGATGGAGGAGGCCAGCTGCGGCCAGTCCTTGTCGTGCCGGGCGACCCATTCACGGACCTCGTTCTCCAGCTTCGACTGGAGGAGGAAGAGGTGCTTGGTCTCCCGCACCTCCAGGTCCGTGGAGCCCGAGATCGCGGATCGGGGGTTGATCAGGTCCGTGGGGTCGAGGACGCGGGTGCAGTTCTCGCACTGGTCGCCGCGGGCCTTGTCGTAGCCGCAGTAGGGGCAGGTGCCCTCGACGTAGCGGTCCGGGAGGAAACGGCCGTCGGTCGGGGAGTACACCTGGCGGATCGCCCGCTCCTCGATGAAGCCGTTCTCGTTGAGGCGGCGGGCGAAGTGCTGGGTGATCTCGACGTTCTCGGCGGAGGAGCTGCGGCCGAAGTAGTCGAACGCTAGTGCGAAGCCGTCGTAGACCGCCTTCTGGGCGTCGTGGGCCTGGGCGCAGAACTCGGCGACCGAGAGACCGGCCTCCTTCGCGGCCAGCTCGGCGGGGGTGCCGTGCTCGTCCGTCGCGCAGATGTAGAGGACGTCGTGGCCGCGCTGGCGGAGGTAACGGGAGTACACGTCGGCCGGGAGCATGGACCCCACCATGTTGCCCAGGTGCTTGATCCCGTTGATGTACGGAAGGGCGCTGGTGATGAGGTGTCGAGCCATCGGGGGCTGCTCCCAGGTCGGGGTGTTGTACGAACCTTGAAATCGTAGCCGACATGTGTATGCCGCCCGCTTCCCGTTTTACGGGGTGAGAAGCGGGCGGCACGGGGGCTTCGGGGTGTTATCGGTGTTATGTGGCGTTACGGGCGCCAGCTTGCCAGTACGCCCTCGTAGAGCTCCGTGTCCGTGAGCTCCCGGGGCGTCGGGCCCGCGTGGAAGAACGACGTGTTCGGGGTCTTCAGCTTGCGGAGGTAGTCGAAGGCCTTGTTGTCGTGCTCGCCGAAGGCGACGAAGGAGAAGAAGACGGAGGGGTTCGTCTTCGCGGCGTCCGTGAGGGACTGGGTCGCCGGGGTCTTCGCGTCGGGGGCGCCGTCCGTCTGGAAGACGACGAGGGCGGGAGTCGCCGGGTCGTGTTCCTTCTGGTGGTGGGTGAGTACGGCCTCCACGGCGGCGTGGTAGCTGGTACGGCCCATGCGGCCGAGGGAGGCGTGGACCTCGTCGATCTTGTTCTCGTGGTCGGTGAGGGTGAGGTCGGTGGTGCCGTCCACCTCCGTGGAGAAGAAGACGACGTGGACGGTGGGGCGCGGGGCGGGGTCCAGGTGGGCGGCGAGGGCGAGGGTCTGCTCGGCGAGGGACTGGGCCGAGCCGTCCTTGTAGTACGGGCGCATGCTCGCGGAGCGGTCCAGGACGAGGTAGAGCTTCGCTCGGGTGCCGGTGAGGTGGGTGTCGGTGAGGGTGGTGGTGGCGGCGTTGTATGCGGTGACCAGGCCCTGCGGGAGCTTGGCCGTGTCGATCACCTCGGCTTCGCCGTCGGCTCGATCGGTGTTCCCACCCGCACCACCCGTGCTGCTCTCGTCGTCGGGTGCGGGTGGCCCCTGCGGGGCGGCCTCGCCGTCGGCGGCCTCCGGTTCGGTCGTGGCCGGTTCGGGCTGAGCGGCGACTTCGGCGACCGGGGTGGATTCCTCCACCACCTCGGGGGTCGGCTCCGGCTCCGGTGTGGCCTCGGTGGTCGGCTCGGGGGCAGTGGTCACTTCGGCGGTCGGCTCGGGTTCGGCCGTGACCTCCGCGATCTGAGCCGGCTCCGGTTCCGAAACCGGCTCCGGCTCCGGAACCGATACAGGCTCCGCCTCGGCCACCGGCTCGGGCTCCGTCAGGGGCTCGGACGACAGCTCCGGTTCCGGCTGCTCGTCCGTCACCGACGCCACCTCTGCAACAGGCTCGGCCTCGGCCACGGGCTCGGAGCCCGCGTCACTTGCCGGTGCGTCCTCGGCCACGGGCTCACTTGCCGGCGCGTCCTCGGCTGTCGGCTCGATCTCCGGTTCCGCCTCGGCCACGGGCTCACTTGCCGGTGCGTCCTCGGCTGTCGGCTCGATCTCCGGTTCCGCCTCGGCCGTCGGCTCGGCCTCCGGGTCCGGCTCCGCCGGACGCTGCTTGGCAGGTGCCGGCACTGTCACGTTGTCGAACGCCGCCGCGACCAACTCGTGCTCGTCCGGCTCCGACTTGCGCGGTTCCGGGAGTCGCGGGGTCGGGGTCGGCTCCTGGGTGGGGAGTCGGTCCGCACCCTCCGGTTCGGCCGTCTGCCCCTTGCGTGAGCGGCCGAACGCGTTCCGCAGGAGAGTGAGAATGCCCATGGTGCGCAACCCTTCGCGTGAGTTGGTGCCCGTCGATCCCTGGCCAGGACGGACACGTAAGGTTAGCCGCCCTCGGTGGCGATCTTGGGGTGGGGCGAGGCCACGGGATCTGGCCACGCGGCGTCCGATGTCGGGGGCCGTGAGGTCAGTGCGGCGAGGCGATCGCCCTCGCCGCCGCGACCTCCTGGCGCAGCGGCTCCAGGACGCTGTCCGCCGGACCCGCGAGGTCCCTGCGGACCTCGACCAGCGTGTCCGCCTCCCGGACACCTTCCGACAACTCCCGTAGTTGCAGGACGACTTGGGCGATCTCGGCCGGTGACGGGGGCGGCGCGCCGTGGCGTACCCGCACCCGGGCACACGACCAGCGGCCACCATGCTGCCGCGCGGCGGCCGGTGGGCGGGGGCTCGGTCAGGGCGCGCTGGAACTCGGTGCGGATGACCGAGAGGTCCCGGTAGAGGCGGCGGCGCATTCGTGCGCGGGCCGACGGATCGGGTGCGGGGCCGAACGCCGTCTCGACATAGCGGGACGTGTCGGCGACCGCGTCCGCCAGCCGGTCGCCGTGGGCGGCGGGGGCGGCCCCGGCTGCTGGCTCAGCGGGGGCAGCGGAGTGCCCGGCAACTCGCGGGACATGCGCCCATTATGACCATGCCGGCTTGACCGGAGGCCGGGTCATCTTCGCTGGTGGAGCGTGACATCGACGACAAGCACGCGGTGGTCGGTGCCGGCCGGGCACGGAGAGCGGGCGTCGCGCGCGGAGAAGTCACCGGACACGAGTACGTGGCCGATCCGGGCGCCTATGGCCCCGGCGGTCCGGGCCGGTAGGTCACGGCCCGGGCGTACGCTGTCACACGCGCGCGCGGGTGGGCGCCGGCACCTGTCCGGACGCGGCTGCCGCGCGCCGGCGCCGTACCAGCCGCCGGAATCGCAGGTACCGGGTCAGCCGGACGCCCAGTGCCACGGTCAGGCCGAGGCCGAACAGCAGCCAGGAGACGGTGCGCAGGGTCGAGGTGAGGGCGTCGTAGACGGCGGCCGCGGCCGGGCGGGAGACGTCGGCGGGCAGGTCGGCGAGGGTGAGATGGCGGCCGACCGCGACGGCGACGGCGAGCAGCGCGCCGCCCAGGGCCGTGCCGAGCGCGGTCGCGGTGACGGCGCGGCGGCGGTGCGCCGCGAGGGCGATCCCGGCGACGGCGAAGACGACGGCCGCGACGGGGAGCCAGAAGCCGGCGACTTCGAGCACGTGGAACCCCTTCCGGTAGCTGGCCAGTTCGCCGGCCGGGAGCACGGCCAGCGTGGTGTGCTCGACCGGGATGCGGTCGGCGAGCGGCATGTGGTCCTCGGCCAGTTGTCGTTTGAGCTGGGCGGTGACGGGGGCGAGGTCGACGGTGAGCGGCCGGTCGATCAGGTCCGCCTCGTCGCTCGCGTCGTCCTCGTCGCGCAGGGCGCGGAGCACGGCGTCGTGGGTGGCGCGGTTGCCGGCGTCCCAGGCGAGGCGGTAGGCGCGGGTCTGGGTGAAGGAGTGAACCGCGTCGCGCACGAAGGGGCCTACGGACCCGCGGGCCGTGCGGACGTCGAATTTGTGGTCGACCTCGCGCATGATTCCGGCGCCCACGGTGTCCGCGACGGCGTTGCGGACGTCCGGGTCGGTGGCGAGGGGCGCCATCGTCGTGACGTACCGGCCGGTGTCGGCCAGGCCGTACGCCGCCCATGCCGCCAGCGCGCTGAACGGCACGAGCAGGCAGGACAGGGCGATCAGCGCCGCCGACAGGGCGCTCCTTAGGCGAGGGGGCACGTTTCCAGAAAACGGTGCCGGAGGCTGCGCCGCGAGCGGGGTTGCTGCGTTCGGGCTACTGGGATGGTTGGTTTGGGTGAGGGGTGTCGATGCGGGGTGCCCGGGGTTGCGCTGTGGGGTGGGGCCGCTTGCCCGCGCTGTTCAGTTTCCCGGCGTTGCCCTGTGGGCCCCGCCCACCCGTGCCGCCTGGGGGTCCCGCCAGGCCCTTGAGGCACTGGGGGCATGACCGCCCGCAGCTACGGCGGGTATGGCGAGTTCGACTGCCCGCGGCTACGGCGGGGCCGTCGGTCAGCGGATTTTGTGGCCCTCCGCGTCCTCGTGTGTGTAGTAGCGGTAGAAGAGGACTACGAAGACGCCCGCCGCCACCGCCAGGGCCAGGCCCGCCGAGCCCAGGATCGGGTGGCCTCCGCCGCTCAGGCTGTAGAGGAAGCCGAAGGCTATGCCTGTGAAGGCGGCCCAGAGGATCGCGTGGACCTCGCGGCGCAGGCGGGGGGCCAGGGCCATCAGGCCCATGCAGACGGCCATGAAGACGATCGCCGTCACGAAGCCGAACAGGACGTTCCAGCCGGTGATCGGGCCGCCGTAGCGGGTGTTGCCCGCTGCCCAGTAGCCGTAGATCAGGCCGAGTACGACCGGTACCGCGACCCTGGCGATCTTGTGGGTGCGCTCGCTGAAGATGTCGGGAAGCCGGCCAGCCCGTGGCACGCCGCCGGTGGTCGGTGCTGCTTGAGCCATGAGAGCACTCCTCTCTCCACACCTCGCCCCCGCCTTCCAGGGCACACCTGGGGAGGGTGGCCGGCAAGTCGTGGCGCGGGAATGGCCGGGAATGGTGTGGGGATCCCATGGGAATGCCCGTACGGCCCGGATGCGGTGCGCACCCCGCCGTGTTTCGCTGAAGTGCGTGAACCACGACGAGGACCTGCGGCGGCGGGAGCTGCTGCGGTTCCGCGGGCGGAGCGTCGCGTGGGTGCCGCCGCTGCTGCTGCTCTTCGTGGTCGTGCTGGTCGACGTGAACACCACCGAGCGGTTCCGGATCATCTCCTGGATCATCCTCGTGCCCGGTATCGCCGCCGCGATATGCGGCGTGTGGACGACGGCGGCGTTCGCGGTGACCTGCGTGGTGCTGTACATCTTCGTGGACAGCGCCTGGCCCAGCGAGTACCAGGCGGGCCTGCCCGACTTCGTCCTGGTCGCCCTCGGTGGCGCCCTGGCCACGCTGGCCTGCGTGATCCGGCTGCGCGCCGAACGCCGCATGCTGCACATGCAGGACATCGCCGAGACCACCCGACTTACCGTGCTGCGCCCGCTGCCGCAGGACTGGGCCGGACTCGAGAACGCGGCCGTCTATCTCACGGCCGACGTCGAGGCCCGCGTCGGCGGCGACTTCTACGACATCCAGCCAGGCCCGTACGGCACCCGGGTTTTCGTCGGCGACGTGCAGGGCAAGGGGCTGGGCGCGGTGGCGGCGGCGGCCTCGCTGCTCGGCACGTTCCGGGAGGCCGCCTTCCACGAGCCGGAACTGACCGCCGTCGCCGCCCGCCTGGAGACCCGGATGGACCGCCACCGCTACCACAGCGGCTACCTGGGCAACGAGGACGGCGACCGCTTCGCCACCGCCGTGCTGCTCGGCTTCCCCTGGGAATCCGACGGGCAGGTCGAGGTCGTGAACTTCGGCCACGAACCCCCGCTCGTCGTCGGCCCGTGCGGGATGCGCCGGCTGCCTCCCGGCGACGGGCTCCCCCTCGGCCTCGGCGACCTCACCGGCAGCCTTCCGCCCATGCGCCGGGTGCCGCTGGCCGACGGGGAGACCGTGCTGCTGGTGACCGACGGCGTGACGGAGGCCCGGAACGCGGCCGGTGAGTTCTATCCGCTGGAGCGGGACGTCGCGCGGGCGGTGGCCGCTGATCCAGGAACGGCCGAACCCCGTCGGCTGGTGGCGCTGGTGCGGGACGGCACACTGAGACACAGCGGTGGCCGGCTCGCGGACGACACCACGGTCTTCGCGGTACGGCCGGCACCGGGCGAAGGCCCCGTACGGGGACGTTTGCCGTCTTGAGGTCCGTGCGTTCAACGGCAGCGGCTACGGTGCTGCCGTAGGTGATCGACAGGGGAGGGACGATGCCCGGAACCGTGCTGCTGCTCGCGGCCTCGCCGGTGGGCCGGGGGCGCCTGGTGGACGCGGTCTCCGTGCTTCCCGTCCTCGCGGCCGTCGACCCCGCCGTGCTGTCGGGCACGGACACCGCCCATGTGGTCGAACTCGCCGACCCGCTCGAGCCGCAGGCCGTCCTGACCCGGCTGCGCGCCGCCGCAGCCGCGCCCGGACCGCTCACCGTCTTCGTCACGGGCCAGCTCCATCTCGACCGGCGTCAGCGCCTGCCGCATCTGGCACTGGCCCGCACCACCGCGTCCACCGTCCGCTACACCGCCCTGCCCTGGCAGTGGATCCGCGAGGAACTGCGGCTGCGCCCGCCCGGCGCGACCAGCCTCCTCGTCGACCTGCACGCGGACACCGAGACCTGGGAGCAACTGCGCGGCCGGCCCCTCGACTCGGGCCGGGGCAACGCCGTGTACGGCCGTATCGCGCCTCCCCCCGCCCGCCGTACGGTCGCCGTCCCGTCGTACATGAAGGCGGTGGCGACGCTGCTGCGCAGCGGACACCGGCCGCCGCTGGAGGAACTGCACCGGCAGGCGCTCGACCGGATACCCGGCGAGGCGGCCACGAACGTCCTGCTGGCCGCGTGGGCGCCGCAGGGAGCGGGCCCGGACGGCGGGGCCCGGCAGGGCAACGGCCTGCACGTCGACGGCCGGTACGACGGCGGCCCGGGCGGTGGTGATCCGCACGCCGCCATCGCCGCCGCCGTACAGGCCGGGCGGCACACCGACGCCGACACGCTCGCCGCGCGCTGGGAACAGGCCGCCGTACGGGCACACGGGCCGGGCTCCCTGGACGCCCTGCACTGGGCCGAAGTCCGCGCGGATCTCGCGATGTTCGCGGGGGACGCGGCGCGCAGCTGCCGCACCTGGCTGACCGTGGCCGGCGCCCGGCTGGCCGCCGGGCAGGCGGCGGACGCGCCCGAGGTGGAGGCGGCCGTGGACCGCGCCCACCACCAGTGGGGGCAGATCGACGACACGGCGCGGGCCCGTGAACTCGGGCCCGCGCTCGCGGAGTTGAGACTCAGGGTGCCGGGACGCCGGGAGGGTGCCCTGGACCACGTCCAGCAGCAGCTGCGCCAGCTGCAGACCCAGGACTGAACCGCCGTCATCCCGCCGACAACAGCGCCAGCGCCCCCGACACCAGCGTCCGCACGCCCGGTGCCACCGTCGTGAGGTCGGGGGCGAAGTGCGGGCTGTGGTTGCTGGGCACTGCCTGGAACTTCTCCTGGAAGCCGGCGCCGGGGGCCCGTTCCCAGACCTCGGTGGGCGTGGTGGTCACGAACCAGTAGGAGTACGGGATCGAGCCCGCCGCCAGCTCGGGGAAGTCCTCGCTGCCCATCGCCGGGCCCGGGTCGAAGACCGTGCCGGTGCCGAAGACCTCGCCGTGCACCGTGGCCACCCGGCGGTCGGTGTCCGCGTCGTTGACCGTCTCCGGGAAGGTGCTGCCTACGGTCACGTCGGGCTCGCGCGGGCAGCCCGCCGCCAGGCACTCGCCGCGGGCGACGCGCCGGATCGCGGCCAGCATCCGCGTCCGCACCGCGTCCGACTGCGTGCGCAGGTTGAGGGCGATGTGCGCCTCGGACGGGATGATGTTGTGCCGGGTGCCCGCCTCGATGCGGCCGACGGTGAGCACGGCGGACTCGCGGGCGGCGATCTCGCGGGAGACGACGGTCTGCAGCCGGGTGACGAGATGGGCGGCGGTCACCACGGGGTCGACGGTCGTCTCGGGCCGTGAGCCGTGCCCGCCCCTGCCGTGCACCACGATGTCGACGTCCGTCGAGGCGGACATGATCAGCCCCGGCGCGTGCGGGTACAGCCCCGCCGGACCCGGCGCCGCGTGCTGCCCCAGCAGGACGTCCGGGCGCGCGAACCGCTCGTACAGCCCGTCCGCGACCATCCGGGCCGCTCCCTGACCGGTCTCCTCGGCGGGCTGTCCCACCACCAGCAGCGTCCCCGACCAGGTCTCCCGCCCGGCGGCCAGCGCCTCGGCGGCCCCCGCCAGCCAGGTGACGTGCAGATCGTGCCCGCAGGCGTGCATCACGCCGTCCGCCCCGGAGGCGTACGGCAGTCCGGTCTCCTCGCGCACCGGCAGCGCGTCCATGTCCGCGCGCAGCAGCACGGTCGGCCCGTCCCCGTTGCGCAGCTGCCCGGCGACCCCGGTGCCGCCGATCCCGTCGGCCGTCTCGAACCCGGCCGCCGCCAGGCGCCGGGCCAGCTTTCCGGCGGTGCGGTGCTCGCGCAGGGACAGTTCGGGGTGGCGGTGCAGGTCCCGGTAGAAGTCCTTCAGGTCCGGCACCGGCAGGTCGGCGGTGAGGTCCAGCGCGGTACGGGCGGCGGCAGAGGTCACGGGATCAGCGTAGGTGCCCGGACGGCGGTTGGGGGTGGTGCTGGGCATGCCGCGTGACCTGTGGGGCCGGTTCCTCCTGGGCCGCCCGGGCCGGGCCCGCGTTGGCCGCCGTGATCAGGGCGACCACCGTCACCACGGCAGCGGTCAGGCCCCTGGCGTACCGTTCGGTGGGGCGTCCGTAGCGTGCGGATGTGCGTCCGAGCACGGCAACCTCGCAACAACAGCGATGTGTTAAGCATGCTTAATCCGCCGTTTAACCTAGAGGCTGTCGGAGCCGAACGGCAAGGGGTTCAGGGATAGTTGGGGGAGCCGCAGGATGCAGGAGCGGGACGATCCGGAGACCATCGGGCGACGCGTGCAACAACTGCGCAGCGAACGCGGGATGACGCAGCGCCAGTTGGCGGAGCCCGCCTACACGCCCGCGTACATCTCCACCCTGGAGGCGGGCCGGGTGCGCGCCTCCGACGACGCGCTGCGGCACATCGCCGGGCGGCTCGGCGTCGCCTTCGAGGAGCTGGCGATCGGGCGGCCCGCCCACCTCGCCACCGATCTGCGCCTCCGCCTCACCGAGGCCCAGCGCACCCTGGCCACCGGGGACACCGAGGAGGCGGCCGCGCAGTACGCCGCCCTGTTCGCGGAGGCCGAGAGGCACGGACTGCCCGTCGAACAGGCCACGGCGCTGCTCGGGCTCGGCGAGTGCGCCCTCGACACCGGTGACCTGGTCGAGGCGCGGCAGTACTTCGAGCGGGCCGAGGAGAGCATGGCCGGTGAACCCCTGCCGGTGCGCGTCCCGGCCGTGCGCGGACGCGCCGTCGCGCACTATCTCGCGGGTGAACTCCGGTACGCCGTCTACCTGCTGGAGTCCACGCTCGACGAGCTGAACCGCGGCGGGCTGCACGACCCCGACGCCCTCCTGCTGCTCTACGCCAGCATCATCGGCCCCTACATGGACATGGGTGCCCACGCCCGCGCCGCCCAGGCCGCCGAGTTCGCACTGGCCCTCGCCCCGCAGGCCGGCGACCCCGCGCTGATCGCCCGCATGCACCGGTCCGTCGCCCGCACCCTGCTCGCCGAGGGCCGGGTCGCCGAGGCCGACGCCTCGCTCGCCAAGGCCGCCGAGCTGTACCGCCAGCTCCAGCTGCGCACCGAACTCGCCAACTGCCACTGGATGCGCGGCTACGTCTACGCCCAGGACGGCGAACTGGAGCGCGCCGAGGCCGAGATGCGCGAGGCCCTCGCCATGCTCTCCGCGACCCGCGCCGCCCTCTACAGCAGTCAGGTCGCCGTCGAGCTCGCCGACGTGCTGCACCGGCGCGGCAAGTCCGGGGAGGCCGCCGAGCTGCTGCAGGGTGTCCTCGGGGACCTCTCCTCCGAGCGCGGCGCCGTCCACTCGGCCGCCGCGCACCGCCTCCTCGGGATCATCGCCGAGGACGCCCGGGACACGGAGGCCGCCGAGGAGCACTATGTCCGCGCGCTGAGCCTGCTGGAGCGGGCCGGTGCCGCCGGCGACCTCGCCGACCTGTGCCGGCTGCTCGGCGACCTGCTGCGCCGTACCGGGCGGGTGGAGGCGGCGCTGGATGCCTACCGCACGGGCCTCGGACACCGTACGGCCCCCGGCACGACGACCCTCGGACCGGCGCCCGCACAGCCCCCGCTGTGACGCCTGTCAGGCCTGCACCCGGGTCTGCCGGCGGACCTGTGTGAGGCGCTGGACGCCGACTTCCAGGGCCTGGCGGGTGACGTCCGAGGGTTCCGTGCCGAGGGCTCCGTTGGTGAGGGCGATCGTGTCGTCGCCGACGCGGACGGCGGCGACGTCCAGGGTGAGCGTGACGGGGTCGTAGCCGTCGTTCGTGGTCTGCCCGGTGAGCGTGACGCGCAGGCCCTGGCGGGCGTCGCCGACCACGGGCAGTTCGGCGTTGGTGACCTGCACGTACTGCAGTCCCGCCGCGGTGGTGGCCGCCGTGAACTGCTCGCACCTCTGCGGGAGCGTGCGCATCCAGGCCAGCGTGCGGTCCACGTCCGCCGGGTGCCGGGTGGCGACCTGGTAGCGGAGCTGAGCCTGGTCGTCGCCGTCGTCGAGGGCGACCACGGCGGGCGTCGTCGACTGGTCGCCGAGCAGCTCGTCGGAGTAGAGGACGTCCAGGAGACGCTGGCAGTCGGGCACGTTCGTGGTCGCCTTCAGCAGCCCGTCCCGCCAGGTCGCGGTGCCCTCCGTCGGTGTCCACGGTCCCCCCAGATCCGTCTCGGTGATCAGCGCGGACTGGGCCTGCGCGGCGGTGAGGGCGGGTGCGGCGGCGGAGCCGGGGCCGGTCGAGGGCGCGTCGGTGCCGGTGCCGTTCGCGCGGTCCGGCTCCCGGCTCAGACAGCCGGAGACGGTGAGCAGCGCGGCGGCGGCCAGGGCGGCGGCCAGGAGGCGGGCCGGTGGGAGGGGCATGGCGGGGCTCCTGGGAGGTGCCGTGACGGACACGGATACGGATAGCGACACGTGCCTCTCACGGCACCACCGCCCCGGCGGGTCCACCAGCGAGACGAGCCGTACGGGTGAGGGGTCGTAGGCGAAACGGCGGACCCCTGGCCGGCCGTGTGCCGAAAAAGCGTCGCCCGCCGCACCACCCCCCTGTTACGGTCGCCCCATGCAGCGCGCCCAGTCGTACCCCTTCCTCACGACGACGCCGGAGAGTGTCCCGGCGCGCTGACAGCTGATGCAGTCCGAAGCCCCGGGGCGAGTGCCCCGGGGCTTCTGCGTGCTGCGGGGTGTTCGCCTCCCTCCCCGAGGAGACCACCATGTACGACCACCGCAGGCTCGGCCGTGAGCTCGACCTGTTCGACACCGACCCGCTGATGGGCGCGGGGCTGCCGTACTGGCTGCCCGACGGGGCCGTCGTACGGCACACCCTGGAGGAGTACGTCCGGGACGCGGAGCGCGCGGCCGGGTACCGGCACGTGTACTCGCCCGTGCTCGGCAAGCGCGAGCTGTACGAGATCTCGGGACACTGGGACCACTACAGCGACGACATGTACCCGCCCATGGACATGGGCGCGGAGCAGGTCGTCCTGCGTCCCAGCCTGTGCCCCCACCATGCCCTCATCTACCGCTCCCGCTCCCACAGCTACCGCGAACTGCCGCTTCGGATGGCCGAGTTGGGCGCGATGTACCGCTCCGAACTCTCCGGTGTGCTCGGCGGACTGACCCGTGTACGGGCCATCCAGCTCAACGACGCGCACATCTTCTGCACCCTGGAGCAGGCCGTCGACGAGGCCCGCGGCGCCCTGGAGCTGATCGCCCGCGCCTACGCCGACCTCGGCATCCGCGCCGCCCGCTACCGCCTCTCCCTGCCCGGCGAGGGCGGCAAGTACGTGGCCGACCCGGGGCTGTGGCAGCGGGCCACCGCGCTGCTGAAGGAAGTGCTGGCGGAGTCCGGCGTCGCGTACGAGGAGGCGGCGGGCGAGGCCGCCTTCTACGGCCCCAAGATCGACGTGCAGATCGCGGACGGGGCCGGTCGCGAGGCCACCCTGTCCACCGTCCAGATCGACTTCCACCAACCGGAGCGCTTCGACCTGCACTACGTCGGCGCCGACGGGGCGAAACACCGGCCGGTGATGGTGCACCGCAGCGTCATCGGCAGCGTGGAACGGGCCGTGGCCCATCTCGTGGAGGAGCACGGCGGCGCGTTCCCGGCCTGGCTGGCGCCCGTGCACCTCGTCGTCCTGCCGGTCGCCGAGGAGCAGTACGAGCGTGCCCGGGCCGTGGTGGACGCGGCCCGCGGACGCGGGCTGCGGGCCGAACTCGCCGGTCCCGAACAGGGCAGCCTCGGCGCCCGGATCCGCGCGGCACGCCTCGTGCCGTACCAGGCGGTCGTGGGCGCGCGCGAGGCCGAGGGCGGGCTGGTGGCGGTACGACTGCGGGACGGCCGCAGGCCCGGCACCCTGAAGGCAGACGACCTGCTGCGGCGCATCGCGGACCGGGTCGCCGCCCGGGGCACCGCGCTGTGGGAATGACGGCCGCATAGGGTCGTCACCCCGTGGACTTCTACGGCCCCGTGAAAGGAGCCCCGCAGTGACCGACGCTCCGGCCACCCGCATCCCCGTCATCATCGACTGCGACACCGGTGTCGACGACGCCCTCGCCCTGCTGTTCGCCGTCCGGCACCCGGGGCTCGACCTGCGCGCGGTCACCTGCGTCGCCGGGAACACCGACGTGGACGGCGTGGTCCGCAACACGCTGACCGTGCTGGAGCGGGCGGGCGCGGGCGACATTCCGGTCGCGCGCGGGGCCGAGCGGCCGCTGATCGAGCCCGCCCGCTCGGCCCGGCACGTGCACGGCGCGGACGGGATGGGTGACCTCGGTCTGCCCGCGCCGATCCGTACCCCGGCCGACGTGGACGCGGTGACCCTGCTGCGCCGCGAGATCCTCGCCTCCCCGCGGCCGGTCACCCTGATCCCCACCGCGCCTTTGACCAACATCGCCCTGCTGCTGCGCACCCACCCGGAGGTGACCGGCAACATCGAGCGGATCGTGTTCATGGGCGGCGCGGTGGCCACCGGGAACGCCACGGCGGTGGCCGAGTTCAACGTCTGGCACGACCCGGAGGCCGCCGCGATCCTGCTCACCGCCGGGGTGCCGGTCACCATGTACGGCCTCGACGTGTTCACCCGGGTCGTCGTCCCGGGCCCGGACATACGGCGGCTGCGCGCGAGCGCGGAACCCGGCGCACGTCTCGCCGGCGACCTGCTGGCCCACCGCCCGGCCTCCCCCGACACCGACGGCGACGACCCGGCGGGCGGTCTCGGCGACGCGGGCGCGGTGTGCGCGGTCGCCGACCCGGCGGGCATCAGCACCCGCCTGCTGCCCGTCGAGGTCTCGCTGGCCCCCGGTCCGGCGCGCGGCCAGACGGTCGTGGACCGCCGTCCTCGCCCCGGCGAGTCCGAGATCCACGACGGCGCACGCGAACAGGCCCTGGTGGACGTGGCGTTGGACGTGGACGTGGAGCGGTACGTGAAGCTGTACCTGGAGACGGTCGAGGCAGGCAGGGGCTAGTCGGCGGCGTCGGCGGGACGTACCGTCCAGCGCTGCTCCACCTTCGCGACCTTCCAGTACACGACCGCCGCCGCCCACACCACCACGAACAGGCCGACGATCACGTACCCCACGTGGTCGAGATCGAGACCGGCGATCCAGCCGGTGACGTCGTCGCGCAGGTCGAGCTTGTCGTGCAGGACGCCGACCAGTTCGATCGTGCCGATGAAGAAGGCGACCGCGATGGACAGTCCGGTGATGGTGAGGTTGTAGAACACCTTGCGCACCGGGTGGGAGAACGCCCACTGGTAGGCGAAGTTCATGAAGGTGCCGTCGAGTGTGTCGAACAGGCTCATCCCGGCCGCGAACAGGAGCGGCAGGCACAGGATCGCGTACCAGGGCAGGCCCGCCGCCGCGCCCGAGCCCGCCATCACCATCAGGGTCACTTCGGTCGCCGTGTCGAAGCCGAGGCCGAACAGGAAGCCCAGCGGGTACATCTGGCCGGGCCGGCTGACCGACCTGGTGAGCCGGCCCAGGATCTGGTTCATGAACCCCCGGGAATCCAGGTGCTGTTCGAGCTCCCGCTCGTCGTACGTCCCCGCCCGCATCGCCCGGAAGACCCTCAGGATGCCGAACAGGGCGACCAGGTTGAGGGCGGCGATGAGGTAGAGGAACGTACCGGAGATCGTCGTCCCCATGAAGCCGAGCACCTGGTGGGTCGTCGACTCCTCGTTCATCACCTTTCCGGCGAGCCGGGTGCCGCCCGCGATCAGCAGGGCGAGCAGGACGACCACGCTGGAGTGGCCCAGCGCGAACCAGAAGCCCACCGACACCGGGCGCTTGCCGTCGGCCATCAGCTTGCGGGTGGTGTTGTCGATCGCGGCGATGTGGTCGGCGTCGA
Source organism: Streptomyces brasiliensis (assembly GCF_014647875.1). Lineage (GTDB taxonomy): Bacteria > Actinomycetota > Actinomycetes > Streptomycetales > Streptomycetaceae > Streptomyces > Streptomyces brasiliensis. Next base: position 288,525 of record NZ_BMQA01000007.1, read on the forward strand.
AGGCGTGCCGCATGCCGAGGGTGTACGCGGTGACGCCGAGGCCGATACCGAAGGCCTTGGAGCCGATCTCGTAGTGCTCGGGGACGACGAGCAGGAACAGGATCCCGAAGGCGACGACGTGCAGAGCGACGATCACCACCAACAGCCCCGCGGTCCTGAGAGTGTCCTCGCGCCGCCATGCGAAGGGGGTTCGGGCAGGGGTGGGCAGGGCCATCCGGTTCACGCTCCAGCACCTCGTGGATCACTTCGTGAGATGCCGTGGCCGGTCTCCTGGCTTACGGGTCGTACGTCCCCGGATTCCGCCTTCCCGGCCTTCCGGCCAGTGGCTGTCCCGTGCGGAACGACGGGACGTGGAACGGGAACTCCCCGGTCACAGTGGCGAGGGCCGCGTCGACTTCGCATCGACTTCCCGAGCACCACGGCCTGTTCACCCTAGGCGGGTGGGTGGGGTGCTGCACAGCCGGGCACAGCCGCAGGTAGCGAAGATCACGTACGGCGAAGTCCCGCGCAGGTGTCGCCTCACCCGATGGTGGGACTGGGACTGGGAACCGGACTGGAGCCGGGGGTGTCCGCCGGCGGATCACCAGGGTCACCACCCGCCGGCGGGGTGAGAACCACCTGTGGCCGGCCGGGGGCCGGTGCGGGCGGGGTCATGTCCTTGGCGGACAGCTTCGGCGGGGTGGTCTCCTGGAACAGCACCTGGCCGAAGTCGACCAGACCCGTCTTCTCCATGACCGTGATGTGGTCGAGGACGGTGGTGTTGGCTTGGTCGGCCAGGGCCCGCACCAGCGTGTTCTGCGTGGTGGAGCGGATCTTCGCGACGGTGTTGAAGATCTGCCCGTGCGTGACGCGCAGGATGTTGGCGAAGTCGGTGTCGAACTTCTTGCCGCTGTCCGCGTTCAGCGTGCTGATGAACCCCTGCTGCTGCGGGCTGGGCTGGTTCGGGATGGCAATGTTCAGCTGCGGGGCGATCTTCCGGCAGGTGGCGTCGAGGGCGGCGTGCCCCGAGACCAGATGCTGCCCGGCGACGAGAACGCCCTTGCTGGTCCCCTTCTTGAGGGCCATCTGCCCCACCGGGTACTCCCACAGCCCGGCCGCCCGCACCTTCACCACGAAGTCCCGGTCCGCCTCCGTCAACGGCCCCCACCGCGTCTGGGCGATGACCCGCGAGGGTGAACTCGAAACGGTGGTCAGCCCCAGCATGCTCGGGTAGGCGAGCGATGCGAGGGTCAGCGTCAGGGCACCGCCGACGAACAGAGTCCCCGCAACGTTCCGCGAAAACCGCACTGTGCCTCCTGCCCGGTCGTACATCCCGCCCGAGAGCGGTTCGGCCACCGACAGGTACGGACGGGGAAGCGGGAGTTGTCTCTGGTTTTGGTAAAGAACTGCAACGACTGCGGTCTGGGGGTTCGTTGGGGAAACGTCGACCGGTTCGCGGGAGAGTTCCCCCCAGAGGTTCTGCCGCGCTGCCCGTGTTGCCGTATCGCAAGCCCACCAAGGGGCGGGACTACTGGGTGTTCGATGGCGTCCTGGGCGACGAGAAGGAGCCGGGCGGCGGCACCCTCACTCACAACTGCGTGCAGGCCGTGGGTGAGGGGGAGAGCGAGCCCCGGCCGCACCGACCCGCGCGCCCGGTGCCGGTACGCCGCCGTGCTCTACCTCGACCCCGCCGTACCCAAGGACTGCGGGACCAGCTTCTACCGGCAGTCCCTGCCCGGCGGGCGGCTCGGCGGCAACGTCGTCCAGGCCCCGCACGACAACCTCGTCGACGCCCTCGGGACGCGGTTCGTGGTGCCCGACGCCTTCGAGGAGGACGTACGGGTTCCGCACAGGTACAGCCGGCTCCTCCTCTGCAACGCCAACCTCGTGCACAGCGCCACCGGTTACTCAGGTACGACGCTGGAGGAGAAGCGGATGACCGCCGTCTTCTTCTGGATGACGTGATCGGGCTCCGGGTTCAGCGCGGCCTTGCTGGAGGCGTACAGGGCCATCCCGGCGACGCCGTACGTCGCGACCATCGTGCTGACGTTCACGATCGCCCCGTGCCCGCGCTCGGCCATGCCCGGCGCCAGCTCGGCCACCAGGTGGAACGGGGCCTTCACGGTCAGGTCGTAGACGGCGTCCACGTCACCCTGCGGCGTCTCCTCCGTCGGCCCGAACGGGAAGACACCCGCGTTGTTGACGAGGATGTCCACGTGGCCGCCGCCCGGTGCGACGGCCTCCCGGGCCAGCCGCCGCACCGACTCCGCCTCACTCAGGTCGGCGGCGACGAAGTCCGCCTTGCCGCCGCGCTCGCGGACGACGGAGACCACCGCCTCGCCGCGGTCGGCGTCGCGCCCCGCGACCAGGACGTGCGCGCCCCGCTCGGCGAGCAGCGTCGCGGTCGCGGAGCCGATGCCGCTGGTCGCTCCGGTCACCAGGGCCACGCGTCCGGTCAGGTCGACAGAAGTCATGAGGATCGTCCTCCAGGTCGAAAGATCTTGAGAGATGCCGAAAGATGTTGAGAGGTGTCGATCGGTATCCAGATGGGTGGTGACGTCACCTCGTTCGCGAGGTGACGGATGTCCGAAGAGCCGTCGGCGGGCCGGGATTCCGGTCGCGCCATAGGCGGTTCCGAGGGCCGCCATAAGCGCGGGGGCGTCTGGTACTCGGGGGCGCGCGGTCGGGGCGTGCCGCGTGGACACACAGGCCGTGGCGGGTGCGCGGCGGAAGGCCGCGCTTATGGCCGACTTCCGGGAAACGAATGGCTGGACCGCGATCCACGGCGGGAGTCCTGCGGTTGTACGACACGGACCGCACGTCGATCACGAGGTGAGGGAAACGATGAGCGAAGCACACGAAACACACGAGAACGGCGTCTACGACCTGATCGTCCTCGGCGCGGGCCCGGTCGGCCAGAACGTCGCCGACCGCGCCCGCGCGGCCGGTCTCTCCGTCGCCGTCGTGGAGCGGGAGCTGGTGGGCGGCGAGTGCTCCTACTGGGCCTGCGTCCCCAGCAAGGCCCTGCTCCGCCCGGTCATCGCGGCCTCCGAGGCCCGCCGGGTGGACGGCGCCCGGCAGGCCGTCACCGGTCCGCTCGACGCGGAGGCGGTCTTCGCCCGCCGCGACCGGTACGTCACCGAGTGGGACGACAGCGGCCAGGCCCTGTGGGTGAAGGGCATCGGCGCCGACCTGTACCGCGGGCACGGCCGGATCGACGGTCCCCGCACGGTCACCGTCACCCGGGACGACGGCGGCCGGCAGACCCTCACCGCCCGGCACGCGGTGGCCCTCGCCACGGGCAGCAAGCCGGTGCTGCCCGATGTGCCAGGCATCGAGGAGGCCCGTCCCTGGACGAACCGGCACGGCACCGACTCCTCCGCCGTGCCCGCCCGGCTCGCGGTCGTCGGCGGCGGAGGGGTCGGCGTCGAGATGGCCACCCTCTGGCAGGGCCTCGGCTCGCACGTCACGCTGCTCGCCCGCCGCGCCCTGCTGCCCCGCATGGAACCCTTCGCCGGCGAACTGGTCGCCCAGGGTCTGACCGAGGCGGGCGCGGACGTGCGTACCGGTGTACGGGTGACCGCCGTACGCCGCCCGGACCCCGCCGGGCCGGTCACCCTCACCCTCGACGACGGCGGCGAACTGGAGGCCGACGAGGCGCTGTTCGCCACCGGCCGCAGGCCCGCCACCGACGACCTCGGCCTCGACACGGTCGGCCTCACGCCAGGCGCCTGGCTGGACGTGGACACCACCGGCCTGGTCCAGGGCGTCGACGGCGACTGGCTGTACGCCCTCGGCGACATCAACCACCGCGCCCTGCTCACCCACCAGGGCAAGTACCAGGCGCGGACGGCGGGCGACGCCATCGCCGCGCGGGCCGCCGGCCGGCCCCTGGACGACGGGCCCTGGGGCGACCACGCCACCACCGCCGACCAGCACGCCGTACCGCAGGTCTTCTTCACCGACCCCGAGGCGGCCGCCGTGGGCCTGAGCGCTGAGCAGGCCGAGGCCGCCGGGCACCGCGTGCGGACCGTCGACCTCGACATGAACGCGGCCCAGGGTGCCAACCTCTTCGCCGACGGCTACCCGGGCCACGCCCGCCTGGTGATCGACAGCGACCGGGACGTCCTGCTCGGGGCGACGTTCGTCGGACCGGGGGTGGGAGATCTGCTGCACTCGGCGACGATCGCGGTCGTCGGCGAGGTGCCGATCAAGCGGCTGCGGCACGCGGTCGCCTCGTTCCCGACGGTCAGCGAGATCTGGGTGTTCCTCGTGGCGGCGGCACGGGGCGCCGGGCACTGAGCGCGGCGCCGGTGTCCTGACTTCCGTGATGCGACCATGACACGGCGTGGCTCTCTGGCGCGGGCGGCGCCAGGTGGGTGAGGATGCGTGGGTGAACGATCACATAGCGCGCAACGTCACCCTCCGCCCGGTCGCGTCGGCCGCCCGGATCGCTGTCGTCATGCTGCTGCTCGCCGGCGCTGTCTGGGTCGTGCGGGCGGTGTGGGAGATCCGGCTCGCGGTGGCCGGGGAACCGGCCTCCGGCCCGCCCGACCAGGGCGGCGGCACGTACCGGCCACCGACCGCGCTGGAGGACTCGTACGACCTGGTCCTGTCCATCGGCGGCGGCGTGGTGCTGCTCTGCGCGGTCGCGTTCCTGTCGTGGCTGTGGCGGGTCCGGGACAACGCGCGTGTGCTGTCGGGGCAGAAGCCGAAGTACCTCGGCTTCTGGGTCTACCTCGGCTGGATCGTGCCGATCGCGAACCTGTGGGTGCCGCGCGGACTCGTCGTGGACGTCCACCGGGCGAGCGACCCGGAGCGGCCCGCGCCCCTCCTGCTGAACGTGTGGTGGGTCCTGTGGCTCATCGGCACGTTCAGCGGCGTCGGCATGATCTACGAAGACGGCAAGGACCAGGTCATCGCGCGCGCCTACTCCGACATCGGGACCCTGCTCGCCTCCGACGCGGCCCTGATCGGCGCCGCCGTCGCCGGTGCCCTCATGGTCCGCAGGGTCACCGAGGCCCAGCGGCGTCGGGCGGCGACCTGGACTCCGCCCGCGGCCGACGTCCGGGCGTCGGAGCCGGTGCGACCGTAACGTGCGGGGGGACAGCCGGCGGCAGACGGACGAGGTACGGGACCCATCATGACCACCATCGCCATCATCGGGGCGGGTCCCGGCCTGGGGTCCGCCGTCGCGCGCCGGTTCGGGCGGGAGGGGTACGACGTCGCCCTCGTCGCCCGTGACCGGGCGCGGCTCGACGCGCTGGCCGCGGAGCTGGCCGCGGAGGGTGTCACGGCGCGCGGGTTCAGCGCCGACGTGCGCGACCCGGAGTCGCTGGGGGCCGCGCTGGACGAGGCGGCCGCCGCCCTCGGCACGATCGAAGTGCTGCAGTACAGTCCGGTCCCGCACCGGGACTTCATGCGCCCGGTCCTTCGGACCACGCACCGGGACCTGGTCGGACCGGTCGAGTTCTCGGTCTACGGCCCCGTCGTCGCCGTACAGCGGGTCCTGCCCGGTATGCGCGAGCTGGGCCGCGGCACGATCCTGTTCGTCAACGGCGGCACCGCCGTCGTCCCGCACCCCGATCGCGCGGGCACGTCGATCGCGTTCGCCGCCGAGAGCGCGTACGGCCACCTGCTGCACGACGCGCTCGCCGCCGAGGGCATCCACGTCGCCCAGCTCGTCATCCCCGGCGCGATCGTCCCCGGGCACGTGCGCAAGGATCCCGCCGTGCTCGCGGACACCCTGTGGGACCTGCACCGCACCCGGCACGGCTTCCGCCACTACGCCGACGACCTCGACGGCTGAGGGCGCGGCATGACGTCCGAGGGGGGCCTGGAGGAGGGGCTGGGGGACATACCGCGTGGGAAGGAACTCGCCGTCTGGTTCGGCGGGGCGTCCGTCGGGGTCTGGTTGTGCTGTCCGTTCTGGACGCTGACCTGCTTCGTCGCGCTGCCGCTCGGCCTGATCGGCCTGGTGTGCGCCCGGATCGAGTACCTGGAGGCGCTGGACGGCCGCGCGCACCGGCGCCGGGCCGTCACCGGAGGCGTGCTGTCCCTGGTGGGTACCGCGGCCGCCATCGTCTACCTGGTCTTCCTCGTCTCACACCCGGACCTGCCCGCCCAGGGCTGAGACCCCGGCCCCCACGGCACTCGCGGTGGCGGAACGCCGGTTCTGCGTCACGATGGTGATGTTGACCGGAATGCACCCTGCAAGGGGGTCAAGATGGCTGTGGAAATACCTCCCCTGGTCAAGCCCTCCGTGCTGAGGCGTCGCGCCGGTCTCCTGGGGGAATGCCTGGCGGAGTTCCTGGGGACGTTCGTTCTCATCTCCTTCGGCTGCGGTTCGGTCGCGATGGCGGTGGCGGCGCTGCCGGGATCGGGCCGTACGGCGGGACCCACGACGTTCTTCCTCGGCGCGGGCGACTGGCTGCTGATCACCTGGGGCTGGGCCATGGCCGTCGTCTTCGGCGTCTACGTGGCAGGCGGCGTCAGCGGGGCGCACATCAACCCCGCGGTCACGCTGGCGTTCGCGGCGCGCCGCAAGTTCCCGTGGATCAAGGTCCTCCCTTACTGGATCTCGCAGGTCATCGGCGCGTTCGCGGGCGCGGCACTCGTGTACCTCGTCTACCACGACGCGATCAACACCTTCGACGCGGCGATGAAGGGACCGAAGACGGGCGGGCACACGGTCGCGTCGTTCTCGATCTTCGCGACGTTCCCGGCGGCGTACTTCCACGGCGGGATCTGGGGCCCGCTCATCGACCAGATCGTCGGCACCGCGTTCCTGCTGATGTTCATCGTGGCCGTCATCGACCTGCGCAACACGGCGGTGAAGGCGAACCTCGGCCCGCTGGTCGTCGGCTTCGCGGTCGCCGCGATCGGCATGTCGTACGGGGCGAACGCGGGGTATGCCGTCAACCCGGCCCGTGACTTCGGGCCGCGTCTGCTCACGTATGCCGCCGGCTGGAAGGAACTGGCGTTCCCCGGCAGCTCACCGGGGGCGTACAGCGGCTACTTCTGGGTCCCCATCGTCGGCCCGCTGATCGGCGGCGTGATCGGCGTGCTGATCTACGACCTGCTCATCGGTGACATCCTGCATCAGCGCGCCGCGATGGGCCTGCGCCCGGAACTGGGCCGGGCCCGGCCGGAGAAGACGTCCGACGAGGAGTAGCGCGGGCCTCCCGCGTGTCAACCGCCCGCGCCGTACGTCAGGTTGGAGCACAGGTCGTCGTCGGCGGAGCGGGCGTCCGACGCCACCGAGCTGGGCACGGTGGTCGGGGCAGGGGAGGCGCTGGATTCCTTGGCGTAGTCGGCGCCGACGACCACGTTGAGCACGGCGCCGCCGATGGACTCGAGCTGGGCGCCCGGGAACAGTTCGGCGAGCGTGTCGGCCCGGGTGCGCAGTCCTGGCCCGTACTGGACGACGGTCGTGGTGTGCTGCTTGTTGAGCGCGTTCGCGGTACTGGTGACGGTGAAGCCGTGCGCGGTGAGCATCCGGGCCGTGTCGGAGGCGAGGCCGTCGGTGGTGGTGCCGTTGTAGACGGCGACGTCGATACCGGCGCCGGAGACGGTCTCGGTGGGAGACGCGGAGGCTGACGCACTCGCCTTCGTCTTCTTCTTGCCGCTGGCGTCCTTGCCGTCGATCGTGCGGTCGTCCTTGAGCGCCGCCCACAGGTCGGAGGCGTCCGGCTCGACGACGGCGATGCGTGAACCCTCGTAACGCCAGGGGATCTTCACGAACTTGGTGTTGTGCAGGTCGACGTTCTTCAGGGACATCGCGAAGGAGATCAGCTTGTTCGCGGTGCCGAGGCCCGGGTCGACCGTCATGGACTTGGTGGCGGCGGTGGCCAGCGGCAGCAGCTTGGTCGGGGTGAGTCCGTCGCTCTTGATCTTCTTCATGAGGCTGGAGACGAACGCCTGCTGGCGCTGGATGCGGCCTATGTCGGAGCCGTCGCCGATGCCGTGCCTGAGCCGGACGTAGTCGAGGGCCTGCTGCCCCTCGACCTTCTGCTCGCCCTTCTTGAAGATGCGGCTGCCGCGGGTGGGGCGCTTGGGGTTGAGGTCGTTCTGGTACACGTCATCGGGCAGGCACACCTCCACGCCGCCGACGACGTCCGTCAGCGCCGCGAAGCCCTTGAAGTCGATGACCACGGTGTGGTCCACGCGCAGCCCGGTCAGCTGCTCGACCGTGTTCTGGGTGCAGGCCGGGTTGCCCTTCTCCGTCTGACCGACCGAGAAGGCCGCGTTGAACATGGTGTCGGTCTGGGTCTTCGTCCAGCTGCCGTCCGGGAGTTTGCAGGGCGGGATCGTCACCAGGGTGTCGCGGGGGATGGAGACGGCCAGGGCGTTCTTGTGGTCGGCGTAGACGTGCAGCAGGAACGCGGTGTCGGAGCGGCCGATGTCGGTCTTGTCGCCGCCGCCCAGCGCGTCGTTGCCGTCGTTGCGCGCGTCGGAGCCGATGACCAGGACATTCTCGCCCTTGGAGGCGGCGGCGTCGGGGCGGTTCTTGGACAGCCCGTCGCCGTCGAAGGTGTTGATGTCGCCGTTGAGTTTGAGATAGATCCAGCCGAGGCCGGCGGTGCCGAGCACCACCAGGGCCAGCACGACGAGGAGAAAGGTCCGCCAGGGCCGGCGCCTGCGCTCACGCTCCGCACGCCGCCCGTGCCCCGCGCCACCACCGGCCGGCGCAGTCCGGCGCCGATGACGCGAGGGTGTCTCGAGGTCGTCCCTGATGCCGGTCATCCGCGCGCCCTCATCCGTCCGTACCGGTCCGGTTCATACAGAGGGGACGCCTGGCCCCGCCCTGTGGTTGTGCAGTTGCGCAAGGGGGCGAGGGTGGCGACGAAACCGGGCACCGCAGGCGCCCACCGGCACCCCCGCCCCGGCCGGCAGCCGTCGTTCCGTCCACCGAGTCCCGCACGCCGCGCCCGTCAGGGACTCGCGACGTCGAAGCCGTACCGCAGCGGCTCGCTCTTCACCTGGAAGTCGCGGCGGTAGACGAACACGGCGTCGGCGCGCACTCCGGCCTCGGGCGGCGCCTCCACCCGGCAGGGATACGTCACCTGGATCACGCGCGGCCGGTCGGAGACCTTCATCCGCAGCCCGTCGGCGGGCCCGCCGTCGAGCACGGCGGTCTCCCAACCCGTCACGTCACTGGATTCCACGCACGAAAGTTTAATTCTCGCGCAAGTTTTACGGATGGTGATGCCTGTCACGCGGGCCGCGGTGATCCCCGGCCCGTGACAGGCCCGGTGTCGGTGGCAGGTTCGGGTCAAGATCTGGCCAAAGGGGTGGATGGGTCCGTGTGTGCGTGATCGGGTCTCCTGCGACGGCTCACACAGGCCCGTTCGGGAGGTTTCTGTTGTCAGCAACAACCCGCAAGAGACGATGGCTCACGATCTGTGCCATCACCGCGTCCGCCGGACTGATCGCGATACCCGCGGGCGCCGCGCCCGCCCGTCACGGCAGTCCCTTCGGGGCGCGCGTACAAGACCAACTCGCCGCTGAGCGCGCGCAGTCGGCCGGCGTCATGGCCCCCAGCCTGGCGGGCGAGGACGACGACGGCGGTGAGGCAGAGGAGATAGCCGAGGGCGCGGCCCAGTACGCCGAGGCCCGCACCTCGCCGGGCGTCGTCGCCCCCGGCGCCTACGGGGCCGCCTGGAGCAGCCTCGCCAAGCTGTCCAGTACCGGCGGCAGTTGGCGTGATATCACCGATCTGCCGTACGACTCCGACGACCCCCGCTACCGCGACTTCGACTCCAACTCCAGCGGTGGATCGGGCTACGTGACGGGCCGTATGGCCGCCATGGCCGCCGACGACGACGGATACGTGTACGCGGGCAGCGCCGGTGGTGGTGTGTGGCGGTCGCGCAGCGGCGGTGGGCACTGGCAGGCCATCAGTGACTCGCTGCCCTCGCAGTCCACCGGTGCGCTCGCGCTCGACGGGTCCGACCGGCTGTGGCTCGGCACCGGTGAGGCGACCACCAACGCGGACGCCTACCTCGGCAGCGGCGTCTACGTGTTGTCCGACCCGCACCACGGCACGTTCTCCACCCGCAGCCGGGTCGGCGGCGACGAGCTGGAGAGCACCACCGTGCACGCGCTGCGTTTCGGCGGCGGCAAGGTGTGGGCCGCGACCAGCGAGGGCGTGTGGAGTCACTCGACGAAGACGCTCAAGGGCTCCTGGAAGCAGGAGTTCGCGCCCAACCCCGAGTATCTGCCGGGTGGTTCGAAGGCGCACGACCCCGACTCCGCCTACAAGAACATCGCCAACGACATCGCGATCGACCCGAAGGACCCCTCCAAGGTGGTCCTCGCGATCGGCTGGCGCAGCGGTGACGACTACAACGGCTTCTACACCAAGGACGCGGGCGGTTCCTGGAAGCGGATCACCAGCGGGCTCGGGGATCTTCCCGCCGATCCCGACGGCGTCGGCAACGTCACCTTCGCCCGTTCCGCCGACGGCTCCCGCTACTACGCCATCGACCAGTCCCCGGAACAGCTCAACACCAACCCGGACAGCGGGCTCGAGGGCTTCTACGTCTCCAAGTCCGGCTCGCCGACAGGTCCCTGGACCAAGATCGCCGACTACGAAGGCCTCGCGGCCAGCGGCTCCGCGCTGAACTCCGAGGGCTACATGCCCGGCGTCCAGGCCTGGTACAACCAGTTCCTCACCGTCGACCCGAGCGACCCGAACCATGTGTACGCCGGGCTCGAGGAGGTCTACGAGTCCAAGGACGGCGGCGCCACCTGGTCGACCGTCGGGCCGTACTGGAACTTCGGCTTCGACTGCTGGAGCATCGACCCGGCCAAGCAGACCGGCGACTGCAACGCGACCACGCACTCCGACCAGCACGGCGTCGCCATCGGCCGCTACCACGGCAAGAGCTGGGTGTACGTCGGCAACGACGGCGGCGTCTACAAGCGCCCGCTGCGCGGCTCCCAGGACGCCGACGGGCACGCCACCGACTGGACGTCCCTCAACGACGGCACGATCGACACCCTCCAGTACTACTCGGTGGGCATCGGCCGCGACCTCGACCACGGCGGCGTCTCCGTCACCGGCGGCCTGCAGGACAACGGCCAGTCCCTGCTGCGCAGCAACGACAAGGTGATGGGCTCCAACTTCGGTGGCGACGGCGGCGACACCCTCACCGACCCGGCCAACGGGTGCAACATCGCCCAGGAGTACGTCTACCTTGCGATCCAGGTGACACAGAACTGCGCCGTGAACGACGGCAGTTGGGTCACCGACCCCAGCAAGATCACGTCGTACGGCATTGCCCCCGCCGACAACGCCACCGGCGAGGCCCGCTTCATCGCCCCGCTCGCGGCCGACCTGAAGAACAGCTCGACCTGGATCGCGGGTGGCCGGCACGTCTGGGTGCAGACCCATGGGTACGCCATCCGCAGCGGCTCGGAGTGGACCAGCCTGCGCGACCTCGGCGCCGGCCGCACCGCGACCGCCGTCGCGGCCTCGGGCGGCAAGGTGTACGCGGCCTGGTGCGGCCCCTGCAACGACCAGGGCTTCGCCCGCGGCATCGCCGTCGGCAACGCGGACGGCACCGGCTGGCACGACATCAACCTGCCGGTCGACGGGACGGTACCCAACCGCTACCTCAGCGGCTTCGCGATCGACCCGCAGAACGCCGACCACGTGTACCTCGCGGTCAACGGCTTCTCCCGGCACTGGACCGAGGGCCCCGGCGCAGGCCTCGGGCACGTCTTCGAGTCCAAGGACGGCGGCACGACCTGGAAGGACATCTCGGCGAACCTTCCCGACGTGCCGACGAACTCCGCGGTCGTCACGCCGAACGGCGGCCTCGCCGTGGCCACCGACCTGGGCGTCGTCTACCGCGCCCCGGGCCGCACCACCTGGCAGCGCGTCGGCCGGCTCCCCGCCGTCGCCGTGCTCCAGCTGAAGCTGAGCCCCGACGGCCGCACGCTGTACGCGGCCACGCACGGACGCGGCATCTCCACCATCGGGGTGCGCGAACTCGGCTGACCTGAAGGCTGGTCGGGGGGTGATCCCGGGTGCCGGGGTCACCCCTCCCGCGTATACGGCACCACGGTCACGTCCAGCGTGAAGGCGACGCTCGGCGCTCCCGCCACGTCCGGTGCCTTCGCCGACGCGCTGACCACGGCCGCGCCCGCCCGCGTCCCGGCACACCGCAGCGAGGCGTGCCCGGTGCCGTCCGGCTCCAGCCGCCAGCCCTCGGGCAGCACGAGGACCGGTGCCGAACTGTGTACGGCCGTCCACCGCTTGTCGTCGGTGCGGGGCGCGAGGACCAGTGACACCACGGTCCCCGGCCGTACGCACAGCCGCCGCGTCGCCGGATCACCTGGCGAGACCGTGACCCGTACCTGTCCGGCGGCGCAGTCCGAACCAGCCGAAGGCGCGTGGTCCCGGCCGCAGGCCACCAGCACCATCACCCCGGCGGCGAGCCACACCGCGGTCCAGCACCGCATACCGGCACCTCCCGACCCGATCGTCCCCCACCAGCATGCCCCTCTTCTCACCAACCGGTCAGCAGCAGGTGGTTGAGGAGGAGGGCGAGTGCCGCCTGAGCGGTGAGCCAGGCGCGGGGGCGGGTCAGGAGCGCGCAGGCCGGGAGCAGCCACATCGCGAAGGGCAGCCAGATGCGCTCGGTCTCCGCCTTGCTCAGCCCGGACAGGTCGGCGGCCAGCACGGCAAGCGCGGCGGCCGCCACGAGCAGGGCGAGCCGCACCGACGCCGGCCACGCGTCGGCCCGCGGCACCGACCGGCGTCCGCACGAGCCGCTGTCCCGCCGTCCCGCCGAGCCGGCGCCCCACCTTCGTACCTGACCCACCAGCGCACCGCCCACCCGCCCCAGCCCCGCCGCCGTGGCCGGCCCCGTCACCAGGACCAGGCAGGCCAGGTTCGCCCACACCCAGTAGCCGTACGGCCGGATGCCGCCCACACCCTGGTAGTAGCGCACCTCCAGCAGCCGGTACGCCTCCCACCAGTCGAACCCGGCGAGCGTGAACACCAGCGGGACGACGACGGTCCCGGCGAGCAGGAAGGGCAGCATGCGCAGCCGGTTCCGGCCCGGCAGCAGTGCCGCCGCGCCGATCAGCGCGAACAGCGTGAGGCCGTACGACAGATAGCAGGTCAGCCCGAACAGCAGCCCGGCGCCCGCCGCCCACCAGCGCGAGCGTCCCGTCACCGCGAGTGCGAGAAGGGCCACGGACCAGGCGGCGACGGCCGCGAAGTATCCGTCGGCCGATGCGCCCACCCACACCGCGGCCGGGGCCAGCACCAGGAACGGCGCCGCCCGCCGGGCCAGGTCCTCCCCGGCCAGCGCCCGCACCGCCACCAGCACGGCCGCGCCCGCACTCGCGCCGACGGTGATGCACCAGGCCCCGGCCCAGCCACCCCCGCCCAGGCCCACCCGGTCGAGCAGCACGAAGGTGAGTGTGGCCGCTGGCGGGTGCCCTGCGATGTGCGCGGGCCAGCTGTCGGGCGACCGGCTCAGGATGTGCCCGGTGAAGTCCCGCAGGGTGGCCGGGATGTCGTGGAAGCGGTCGATGACCTGGAGGTACTCGTTGCGGGTGGTGAGCCGGCCCGCGACGCCCCGCTGCCAGCCGTCGACCAGGGCGAGGGACCAGGTCCAGGACATGGCGGCGCCCCATGCGGCGGCGAGGAGCGCCCGCCAGGGCAGCCGGGCGGCGAGTGCGGGACCGTACGCGATCACGGCGGCCGCGACGATCAGCGCGGCCGGGGTGCCGGGGCCGACGTGCGGGTCCCAGTCCGCGAACAGCGGCGGCCAGTGGACGAAGAGGTTGCGGTAGGAGTCCTGGAGGTGGCGGCCGATCAGTACCGCCCCCAGGACGAGCAGGGCGGCGGCAGTGGCGGCGGACAGATCGCGGACGAGGGCGCGGTTCACACCGGAACGCTAGGCCGGACGGCCGCGCGCGAGGACATGCGCAGCGCGGACATCAGGGTTTCGTCATGGGTTGCGCACCCGTTCTTGGCGGTCACGCGGCCTACGGTCGAATCATGCGCGACTCACGGCTTCCCTCCTCCCCCGGCTTCTGGCGCAGCCCGCTGCGCGGTCCCTGGTTCACCTCCGTGCTCGGCGTCGTGCTGCTCGGGGGGATCACGGTGCTGTTCGTGACCGGGCTCGTGTCCTACGCCGCGTACAACCCGGGCCTGTCCCCGGTGAACGACCAGACCCCGGGCAAGGGCCTCCTCGGCTTCTATCTGTTCGCCTGGCCGACGAACCCGCACTGGCTGTACCGCTTCACCCAGGGCGTCCATGTCACGCTCGGCATCACGCTGATCCCGGTGCTGCTGGCCAAGCTCTGGTCGGTGGTGCCGAAGCTGTTCGCACTGCCTCCGGCGCGCTCGCTCGCCCACGCCCTGGAGCGGCTCTCCCTGCTGCTGCTCGTCGGAGGCGCGCTCTTCGAGTTCGTGACGGGCGTGCTCAACATCCAGCTCGACTACATCTTCCCGGGCTCCTTCTACCCGCTGCACTTCTACGGCGCCTGGGTGTTCTTCGCCGCGTTCCTCGCCCACACGGTCCTGAAGCTGCCGGTGGCCGTACGCACTCTGCGTGACCGGCGGGGGGAGAAGGACGAGCGCGACGACCTGACCTCCCCCCGGCCCGGCCGGCCCACCCTCTCCCGGCGGGGCGCGCTCCGGCTGGTCGGCGGCGGCTCGCTGCTGCTGTTCGTCACCACGGTGGGGCAGAGCCTCGGCGGCGCGCTGCGCTCGACCGCCCTGCTCGCCCCGCACGGCGGCAGCGATCCGGGATCCGGGCCCGGCGGCTTCCAGATCAACAAGACGGCCGCCTACGCCGGCATCGACGCGAAGGAGACGACCGACGACGCCTGGCGGCTGGTCGTCACCGGCCGCACCGGCGCCGTCCGGCTCAGCCGCGCCGACCTGCTGAAGATGGACCTGCACAGCTCGGCGCTGCCCATCGCCTGCGTGGAGGGCTGGTCCACGGACGACCAGTGGTGGCGGGGCGTACGGCTGCGGGACCTGGCCGCGCTCGTCGGGTACGACGATCCGCCGGACCTGCTCGTCGAGTCGCTCCAGCGGCGCGGCGGCTTCCGTCGCGCCGCCCTGCGCGCCGACCAGGTGGCCGACTCGCGCTCCCTGCTCGCCCTGTTCGCCAACGGCGAGGACCTGACCCCCGACCACGGCCACCCGGCCCGGGTCATCGTGCCCGCGGCGCCCGGCGTGCTCAACACCAAGTGGGTGGCCCGGATGACGTTCGGAGACCTGTGACGATGCGACGCATGCCGCCCACCAAGCGCCGGATGCCGGTGGCGCTGCACCGCCTCCCGCTCGGCAGCCCCCTGCAGATCCTGCTGCTGGCCTGCTCGTTCGCGCTGGCCGGTTACGCGGGCGTACGGCTCCTCGCGGACGACTGGTTCGGGGTCGCGCTGTGGTTCGTCGGCGCGGCCCTGCTGCACGACCTGGTGCTGGTGCCGCTGTACACGGTCGCCGACCGTGCGGTGATCCGAGGGTCGGACGCCGTAGGGCGCCGGGCGTGGACGCCGTACGTACGGGTGCCCGCCGTGCTGTCCGGGCTGCTCCTGCTCGTGTGGTTCCCGCTGATCAGCGGGAGGGTGGCGGAGCGCTACCGGTTGGGCACCGGCCTGTCGTCCGACGTGTTCCTCGGCCGCTGGCTGCTGATCACGGCCGTCCTCTTCGGCGGCTCGGCGCTGCTGCTGGTGCTGCGGCTGCGCAGGGCGACGAAGCTGCGCCCGCCGGCCGACCACTGAGCGACGGTACGCCAGCCGAGGGGGCGGGCGTACCGCAGCAGCGCCGGAGTGCCGAGCCGGGCCCAGGGGAACGGGGTACCGGTGGCGCCCCAGGCGTCGGTGGCCCGCACGATCCGCACGCTGAGCCGTTCGTCCACGTCGAGGGGGACGGTCTCGGCGATCAACAGGCCGCCGGGACACAGGAGCCGGGTCAGCCGGTCGAGCAGCGTGCGGGGGTCGCCGCCGATGCCGAGGTTTCCGTCGACGAGGAGCGCGGTGCCCCAGCGGCCCTCGCCGGGCAGCGGCTCGAACACGGAGCTGCGCAGTGCCTGCCCGCCGAGCCGCACGGTGTGCGCGACGGCGGCCTCGCTGACGTCGACACCGAGAGCGGTACGGCCCCGGGCGGCCAACTCGGCCACCAGCCGCCCCGGCCCGCAGCCGACGTCGATCACGGCACCCTCGCAGCGCCGCAGCACATCGAGATCGACGGCGTCGGCGGCCCCGCACCAGCGCTCCACCTCCAGGGGGAGCAGCCATCCGTCGGCACGGGAGAGAAAGAGCGGGCCACGCCCCGTCCGCAGGGCTTCGGAGTAGGGATCGGCGGACCAGGAGGGCCGGGCGGCCTCACGCTGTGCGGTGGTCCTGGGTCTCCGGGCGCCGGCGGTGGGAGCGATCGGCGTCGGGCTGTCCGTGGCCGTGGTCGTCGGCCCGTGGCCGCCCGCGGTCGTGCTCATCGGCGTCCCGCCGCCCGCAGCCGGGCCAGTTCCGCGGCGAAGCGGCCGTGCGGGGCCAGGGCGGCGACCGCCTCCGCGTCGGCCGCCGTGTCGACGTCCCGCAGGGGTGGCAGGTCGCTCACCCGCAGGCCCGCCCCGGTCAGCCGCTCGCGCTGGACGGCCCCGGTGACCGGTGTCGACATCGGGACGCCGCGCAGCAGTGCGGGATCCGGCTCGGCGAGGCCCAGGGCCCAGAAGCCGCCGTCCTCGGCGGGGCCGAAGTACGCCTCGCACCCGGCGAAGTCCACGGTGAGCAGGTCCGGCGTGATCTGCGGGGTGTCCATGCCCACCAGCAGGGCGGGCCCGTCGCAGCCGGCGAAGGCGGCCGCGAGGCGTTCGTCGAGGCCGCCCGCGCACTGCGGTACGACCTCGAAGCCGGGCGGGAGCCAGTCGCCCGGCCGTCCGTCGAGCACCAGGACCCGGCGGCGGGCGGGGGCCGCGGCCACCGCGTGGAGGGTGTCGGTGAGGGACGCCTCGGCCAGCAGCGCGGCCTCGGCGGGGGAGAACGGCGGGGTGAGCCGCGTCTTGACCCGGCCGGGGCGCGGTTCCTTGGCGATGACGAGCAGTGTGGTCACCGCGGGGTCCCCTCCGCCACGGGCGCCTCGGCCAGGACGCGGCTCATGTCCCGTACCGCCTGCCAGGTGCCCCGCCAGGTGCCGGTCACCTTGGAGGCGCCGGTGCGCGGCAGATACGACACGTCGTGCTCGGCGATGCGCCAGCCCGCGTCGGCCGCGCGCACGACCATCTGCAGCGGGTAGCCGCTGCGCCGGTCGGTGAGGCCGAGGGCGAGCAGCGCCTCGCGGCGGGCGGCGCGCAGCGGGCCGAGGTCGTGCAGGCGCAGGCCGGTGCGGCGGCGCAGTATGCGGGTGAGCGCGAGGTTCCCGGCGCGGGCGTGCGCCGGCCAGGTACCCCGGCGCTGCGGGCGGCGCCGGCCGAGCACCAGGTCGGCGCCGCCGGCGCGCACCTCGTTCACGAACGGCACGAGCTGTGCGGGGTCGAGGGAGGCGTCGCAGTCGCAGAAGCAGACGACGTCGGCGGTGGCGGCGGTGAGTCCCGCGTGGCAGGCGGCGCCGAACCCGCGGCGCGGCTCGTGGACCACGGTCGCGCCGAGCGCGCGGGCGATGTCGGCGGAGCCGTCGGTGGAGCCGTTGTCCACGACGAGGGCGCGCCAGCCCGCGGGAACGCGGGCCAGCACCCAGGGCAGGGCGTCGGCCTCGTTCAGGCAGGGGAGCACGACGTCGGCGTCCGCTGGTGTGGGAGAGGTCGTCACGGCTTCACCCTACGAGTGCAAAACGGTTATAACGGGCTTCGGCTCCTTACGGAACATGGACGTCCGAGGCGGGCCGTGAGTCCTTACGAAACGCGGACGCCCGCGTCCGGGTGCGCCCTCGGGGGCCGCGCACGGACGGGCGGGGTGCGACGCTGGCCGTATGGAGCAGCAGGCGGAAGAACCGGCGGCCGGAGCCCGGGTCCTGGTCGTCGACGACGATCCGACGGTCGCCGAGGTGGTCGCCGGATACCTCGACCGGGCCGGGTACGTCGTGGACCGCGCCGAGGACGGCCCGGCCGCGCTCGCCCGCGCCACCGCCCACTGGCCCGACCTGGTGGTCCTCGACCTGATGCTGCCCGGTATGGACGGCCTCGAGGTGTGCCGCCGGATGCGCGGCCGGGCGCCCGTGCCGGTCATCATGCTCACCGCCCGTGGCGACGAGGACGACCGCATCCTCGGCCTCGAGGTGGGCGCGGACGACTACGTCACCAAGCCGTTCAGCCCCCGCGAACTCGTCCTGCGCGTGGAGTCCGTGCTGCGCCGCACCCGCCCGCGCTCCGACACCGGCCAGCTGGCCGCGGCCGGGCTCAGTGTCGATCCGGCGGCCCGCCGCGCCCTCAAGAACGGCTACGAACTCGCGCTCACCATCCGGGAGTTCGACCTGCTCGCCTTCTTCCTGCGGCACCCCGGGCGGGTGTTCAGCCGGCAGGACCTGATGAAGGAGGTGTGGGGCTGGGACTTCGGCGACCTGTCCACGGTCACCGTGCATGTCCGCCGGCTGCGCGGCAAGGTCGAGGACGACCCGGCCCGGCCCCGGCTCATCCAGACGGTGTGGGGCGTCGGCTACCGCTTCGAGGCCGTCGCCGGGGAGGAGCGGCCGTGAACGACATGCTGCGGATGGCGCTGTACGCGTTCCTGGGCGCGGTGGCCGCCGGTGCGCTCGGCGCGGGCGCACTGTGGCTGCTGCGCCGGCGCTCGCTCACCGCGTCGCTCACCGTGGTGGCGTCCGTCGCCGTGACCGCGATGCTCGCGGGCACCCTCGCGGTCGCGTGGGCGATGTTCCTGTCCCCGCACGATCTGAAGGTCGTCACGACGGTGGTCGCGATGGCCACCGTGGTGTCGCTGGCCACGGCCCTGATGCTCGGCCGCTGGGTCGTCGCCCGCAGTCGTGAACTCCAGCGCGCCGCCCGCTCGTTCGGCTACGGCGGCTCCTTCGCTGCGCCCGACGGTCCGGTTACCGCCGAACTCGCCGATCTCAGCCGCGAGTTGGCGGCCACCAGTGCCCGGCTCGCCGAGTCCCGGAACCGCGAGCGCGCCCTGGAGACCTCCCGGCGTGAGCTGGTCGCCTGGATCTCGCACGACCTGCGCACCCCGCTCGCCGGGCTGCGCGCCATGGCCGAGGCGCTGGAGGACGGTGTCGCCGCCGACCCCGAGCGCTACCTCAAGCAGATCCGGACCGAGGTCGAGCGCCTCAACGACATGGTCGGCGACCTCTTCGAGCTCTCCCGCATCCACGCGGGCGCCCTCGCCCTGTCCCCGTCCCGCATGTCCCTGTACGACCTGGTGGGCGACGCGTTGGCGGGAGCCGACCCGCTCGCCCGCGAACTCGGCGTACGGCTGGTGGGGGACCGTATCGAGCCGGTGCCCGTCGAGGTGGACGGCAAGGAGATGAGCCGGGTCCTGGGCAACCTGCTGGTCAACGCGATCCGGCGGACACCGGCCGACGGAACGGTGGCCGTCGCCGCCGAACGCTGCCCCGAGGGCGTCGTGCTGTCGGTGACCGACGGCTGCGGCGGCATCCCCGAGGAGGACCTGCCCCGCGTCTTCGACACCGGCTGGCGCGGCACCCACGCCCGCACACCCCCGGCCGGCGCGGGCCTGGGCCTGGCCATCGTCCGAGGCATCGTCGAGGCCCACCGCGGCAGCGCATCGGTACACAACATCCCGGGCGGCTGCCGCTTCGAGGTGACTTTGCCGACGGCGCTGTAGCAGCCCTATGCCGACGCCGCGAACTCCCGCATCCCCGCCTCGAAGCCGACCTCCGGTTTCCAGTCCAGTTCCGTGCGCAGGCGGGTCGAGTCCGCGGTGATGTGGCGGACGTCGCCCAGGCGGTACTCGCCGGTGACCACCGGCTCGGGGCCGCCGTACGCCGCCGCCAGGGCGTGGGCCATCTCGCCGACCGTGTGCGGGTCGCCGCTGCCCGTGTTGTACGGCGTGAGCGCGCCCGGCGCGGAAGACGCCTCCAGCGCCGCCAGGTTGGCCGCCGCCACGTCCCGTACGTGCACGAAGTCCCGGCGCTGGCGGCCGTCCTCGAACACCCGCGGGGCCTCGCCCCGGGCGAGGGCGGAGCGGAAGAAGGAGGCGACCCCGGCGTACGGGGTGTCGCGGGGCATCCGGGGGCCGTACACGTTGTGGTAGCGCAGCGACACCGCCGAGCCGCCGGTGGCCCGCGCCCACGCGGCCGCCAGATGCTCCTGGGCGAGCTTGGTCGCGGCGTACACGTTGCGCGGGTCGGCCGGAGCGTCCTCGCCGACCAGACCCGGCGTCAGGTCGGCCCCGCAGACGGGGCAGCCGGGCTCGAACCGCCCCGCCGCGAGCCGCCCGGGCTCCCGAGGTCCCGGCCGGACCACTCCGTGCCGCGCGCACTCGTACCGCCCCTCCCCGTACACCACCATCGACCCGGCGAGCACCAGCCGCCGTACCCCCGTCCGGGCCATCGCGGCCAGCAGCACCGCCGTACCGAGGTCGTTGCGCGAGACGTACTCCGGCGCGTCGGCGAAGCCGGTGCCGAGACCGACCATGGCCGCCTGGTGGCAGACGGCGTCCACTCCGGCCAGGGCGCGGGCGACGGCGTCCCGGTCCCGGACGTCGGCGGCCGGGTCGGCGCGCACGTCGTACGCGACTGGTTCGTGCCCGTGCGCCGACAGCGCCTCGACGACATGTGATCCGATGAACCCGGCCGAGCCGGTGACCAGTACGCGCATGCTCCGCACGCTAGGCGGCGCGGCCCCCCGTACCGAAGGACCACGCCCGCCACGTCACCACTCCGCAAGACCCCGCGTCACTGCTGCGCGAGCCCCGCCGCCCCGGCCGACGGGTTCACCACGTCCACGTCGCTCGCGCGGACGTAGGCGAGCCGGTGGCCGAGCTGGATCTCGTAGTACTTCTCGTTGCCCTTGATCACCTCGCCGGGACCCTGTCCGAAGGCCGACCGGTCGACGTACGCCCCGGACACGACGGACCCCGCCACGTACCGCTGGCCCTCCTGGATGCTGTACGGCAGCGGCGACTCCGTCTGCGGCTCCATCCCGTACGGATACGCAGACTTCTCCGGCAGCGGACGGCCGTACACCGGGATCTCGCCCGTGCCGTCCTTGGGCGTGACCATCTTGCCGGACGAGCCGACGGCAGTCGGATGGTCCTCCGGGTTCTTGAACCACGCCTTGTGGCCCTGGAACCAGATCGCCGTCCAGTCGCCGTTGCGGCCTGCGACCGCGAACTTCTGCCCGGCCGAGATCCGTGAGCCCAGGTCGCTGACGTCCTCGGTGGACTCCGCGCCGTCCGGGTGCCGGCCCGGGTCCTGGATCAGCGGGGCGTCGTCGAAGGGCTCGGTGTGCAGCCGTACGGCGCTGGAGCCGTGCGGCGGACACAGTACGCCGTGCCCATTGCAGCCGTAGTAGCGCGGCTTGTGGGTGGCGTAGTCCGGCAGCGCCATCAGCACCGGGCTGTCCGGCCCCGCCGTCGCCTTCAGCGGCGCGCCGAGCAGGTCGAAGTAGTGCCGCCAGTCCCAGAACGGGCCGGGGTCCTCGTGCATCTGGGGGATGGTGCCGGCGGTCGGGGACGGCACGTTGTCGTGGCCGATGATGTGCTGCCGGTCCAGCGGGATGCCGTACTTCTTCGCGAGGAAGCGCACCAGCCGGGCCGAGGAGCGGTACATCTGCTCCGAGTACCAGGTGTCGGGCTGGGTGAGGAAACCTTCATGCTCGACGCCGATCGAGCTGGCGTTCACGAACTGGTTGCCCGAGTGCCAGGCCTCGTCCTTGGTCCGCACGTGCTGCGTGATGTGGCCGTCGCTGGAGCGCACCGAGTAGTTCCAGGACGCCTCCGTCGGATCCTGCACGGTCAGCAGCATCGACTTCAGCGAGGCCTCGGTGTCGTGGATGACGATGTACTCGATCTTCTGGTCCCGGGGCCGGTCCGCCGGGTCGTAGTTGCCGTACGTCGCGCCGCCGTTGACCTCGGTGTACGGCGCGCCCAGCCAGGAACAGGTCAGCTCCGGTGGGCACTCGACCTGTTCCCGCCGGTTCGGGTCCCGCACCGTCGGGTGCGGGCGCACGTTCGGGTTCGGCGGGAGGGTGACGTCCTGTCCGGTGTCGGTGGTGCGCTTCGCGCCCTTGCGGATCACCGTGAAGACGTCGTCGGCGTATGTCGCCGCCGACGCCTCGTCACTCGTGCCCGAGAGCCCCGAGAACGCGGCGACCGCGTCCCACCAGTCGCCCGGATTCTCGCTGAGCGGCTTGCCGAGCTGCTTCTGCGTCGCCGCCAGCAAGGCCGCGCCGCCGCGCACGTTCGCCGCCGCGTCCGTCCGCAGCCGCCTGGCCGGCTCGCCGATCAGCCGGGCGGCGCGGCGCAGGTCCGTCAGCTGTCCGGCGGCGCCCGGGGCGTTCGCGGCGGCCCCGTCGGGCGCTCCCGCGAGCGGTGGCGGGCTGCCGTGCGGCGGCACCGACGGCGCCGGGACCGGGCGGACGGGGCGGACGTCCACCAGGTGCATCGGGCCGTAGCCGCCGCCGACGCTTGGCGTGCCGGGATGGGAGTCCCAGCGTGTCTGCTGGTAGGACACACCCATCAGAACGCTGCGCGGCACGTGGTACTTCTGCGCCGCGGCCGCGAACTCGTTCTGCAGACTCAGATCCGCCGCCACGTCGACGTCATCGTCCGGACCGGCCAGCAGCGGCACGAGAAGCGCCGCCAGCGCCGTCACACAGATCAACGGGCGATACCCCCGGACGGCGTCGGGGAGACGGGGGACGACGCGTCTTCTCATCACGGGTGTCTCCAACCATGCTCGTCTGGGCCAGGACAAACGCAGCAGGGACAACGGAGTTGCCCGTCTCGCCACCCCTCGTACGTTTCCGTGCCTCGCGCGCCACGGCACGCCGACCGTCAACCGCGTGGACCAGCGACCCGCCGCAGGCCACCCGGTCGGCGGCAGTGTCCTCACGCCCCGCTTACAGCCCGCTCACTCCTCGACGGGGCCGACCGCCCAGTCCGGGTGCCCCGGCATGGGCGGGGTGTGCGGGCCGTACAGCCAGGCCGTCAGAAAGGGCGTCAGGTCCCGGCCGGCCACCTCGGAGGCGAGCCGGATGAAGTCCCGGGTGCCGGCGGCGCGGCCCTGATACCGAGTCACCCAGGTGCGCTCGATCCGCTCGAAGGTCTTCTCGCCGGCCTTCTCCCGCAGGGCGTACAGCACCAGTGCCGAGCCGTCGTACCGCATCGCCTTGAACAGGGTCGGCTCGGTGGGCTCCGCGGGCGCGCCGTCGTCGTGGCGCCACTGGTCGTGCTGCTCGTACGCCGCCCGCATCGCCTCCTCCAGGTCCGGGCCGCCGTGCTCGTCGGAGTACAGGCGCTCGTAGAAACGGGCGTGACCCTCGCTCAGCCACAGATCGGACCAGCGCTTGATGGCCACGCTGTCGCCGGTCCAGTGGTGCGTCAGCTCGTGGACCAGGTTCCGCTCGGCGTCGACTCGGTCACCGAGGAGGTCGGCGCTCGGTACGACGGACAGCGACTGTGTCTCCAGCGCCACGGGCAGATCGGTGTCCCCGACGAGGACGCCGTAGCGGCGGAACGGGTACGGCCCGAGCCGTCGCTCCAGCCAGGCGAGGTGATCCGGGGTCAGCGCGCGGTAGTCCTCGGTGTCGCCGACCAGGCCCCGCGGGACGGCGTCGCGCACGGGCAGCCCGCGCGGCCCGGTGCCGTCGACGAACGTGAACCTCCCGATCGCCAGCTGCACGAGCTGCGCGGCGACCGGCTCCTCCGAGTCGTACGTCCACCGGACACGTCCGTCGGGCCGCTCCACCTTCTCGACCAGTCGCCCGCCCGCGACCGCGCTCAGCCCCGGTGGGGTGGTGACGTGGAAGGTGACAGGCGCGCGCAGGCTCGGGTGGTCGTTCGCCGGGAAGACCATCCGGGCGCCGTCGGGCTGCGCGTACAGCAGGGTGCCGTCGGCCGTGGGCACCCAGCCGTACGTCCGGATCGCGTCGCTGCGGTGCCGCTGCTGCGTCGGGTCGGCCGTGTAGCCGACCCGCACGGTGAAGGCGCGGCCGTCGGCGATCGGCTGCGCCGGCGTCACGACCAGCTCGTCACCGTCGCGCTCGGTCCGCGCCGGTACGCCGTCCACGGTGACCGTGTGCAGCGTGTTGCCCGCGAAGTCGAGGTCGAAGCGGGAGAGGGCCTGGGTGGCGGTCGCCTGGATGGTGGCCGTGGCCGGGAACGGAGTCCGGGGTGCCCGCCAGTCGAAGTCGAGGACGTAACGGCGCACCGTGTACCCGCCGTTGCCTGCGAGCGGCATCAGCGGATCCCCGATGCCGCGGGCACCGGGGGAAGGAACGGCGGCGGGCGCGTGACTGCCCTGCCCGCCATGACCGACCTGGCGGGGGGCGGTGGGGTGAGCGCCGCCGGGCAGCACACCGGCGAGCACGACGAGGCCGATGATCCCGGCGGCACCCGTGAGGGCGAGGAGGGTGCGGCGGGTACGGGGGGCCGGACGTTCCCTCACGACGGTGCGGGGTGTGCGGATCATGGCCGCACTATCGCAACGTGGGAGGGATTCGGCGACTTATGTCCGTGTATATGGGGCTGGCTGACTGGCTGCCAGCTGTCCGTCATACGGCTGAGTCACCCGAGGCAGAGCACCAGCACGCATATCTGGGACGGGGATGACGACGCCGGGGCCGGGGCGGTCTGGGGGGTGCTCGGGGCGGTGGCGGGGGGCGTCGTGGGGGTGGTCGCCGCCGGCTGCTGTGCAGCCGCGGCCGTGTGGGTGGGGGCCGGAGCCGGGACGACGGTCCTCTGCTGGGGAACCGTCGTCGCCGGGACGGGGGAGGCGGCGTCGGTGTGGGCCGGCGCCGGTGCCGCGTGCCGCGGTGCGGGGGCGGACCGGTACTGCGGGGACGTCGTCGCCGGTGCGGGTGTGTGGAGGGCGGCGTGCCTGGGGTGTCCGGTGGTGGGCGGCGCGGCGGGGAGGGTGGGGTCCGGGTCCGTCGCGGTCTCGGCCACGCCCACGCCCATGCTCCGGTTGTCCGGGGCCGACGCGGCCTGTGCGCGGTCGCCGGAGTGCCGGTCCAGCGAGGCGACGGTGAGCCCACCACCGACGAGCGCGACGGCGGTCGCGACCACGGCCCGCCGCTGGTTCCTCTTCCACCGAGCGAGCTGCCGCCGCCGCGCAGCACGTCCCTGCGGGGCGGGCAGGGCGCCTTCCGCGTCGCCGGAGGAGTCGGTGTGCGGCTCGTCGTGGGCGCCGGTGGTCGCTGAGGGTGCCGAGGCTGCGGAAGAAGCGGCGGGCCGCGACGCAGCGTCGAACCACGACTCCACGCCGGTGGCTTCCCAGGCGGCCGTCATACCGGGTGCCGCCCCGGCCCGGCGCCGGTCACTACGAGCAGCGGGACCCGCGGGGCCCTGGGCACGCCGGGGCGCGAGATCCGCCTGCCCGTGATCGGGGCGCGAGGTGGGTCCCATCGGGTTCTGGCCCTGGTTCGAGGTGGGTCCCATCGGGCTTGGGGCGTGGCGGGGAGCGAACACCGACGGGCCCTCGCCGGGCCGCGGGCCGGTGTCCGTGGGGCCTTCTCCGTGGCGCGGAGCCAATTCCGCGCGGCCCTCGCCCGGCCGCAGGCCGGCTCCCGCCGTTCCCTGCGCGTGGCGCGGGACGGCCCCCGACGGGCCCTCGCCCAGCCGCGGGTTCGACCCCATCGGGCCCTCACCACCAGGTGGCCGGCCGGCTCCCGCCGCTCCCTGCCCATGTCGAGGAGCAGGCCCCGAGGGGCCGGTCCGCGTGCGGCGCGGGGTGAATTCCGTCGGCCCCTGGCCGTGGCGGGGCGCGATGTCCGGGGCGTAGGCGCCGCAGCCGGGACACACCAGGGCGCCGTTGAGATAGCGACGGCACGAGGAGCAGTAGTCCATGACGGTCTTCCTGGGTCGCTTGCGCCGTCGGCCCGTGCGGGCCCGGCATGGTCGCGCTCGCACAGGGTCTCGAGCGGCAGCAACGCTAACGACGGTTCCGGACTCCTGTGTGCAGTCTGTGTGGCACTCCTGCGCAGATTCCCCGCACACCTCACGCACATCATCCGCCATGTCCGGTCACCGGTGTTCCCCAGCGCGGGTGAAACCCCCGCCCGATCCGGCCCTTCACGGCGAACCGCATCGCCGGGCTCGGCATATTGACCAGGGCCCCGCACCGGACTGGCAGGAGGAAACCCCATGCTCGGCACCGACTTCCGCACCGGCTCGCCCATCTGGCTCGACCTCGGCAGCCCCGACACCGACGCGTCCGCCGCCTTCTACGGCGCCGTCTTCGGCT
This sequence comes from Streptomyces brasiliensis, assembly GCF_014647875.1. Classification (GTDB taxonomy): domain Bacteria; phylum Actinomycetota; class Actinomycetes; order Streptomycetales; family Streptomycetaceae; genus Streptomyces; species Streptomyces brasiliensis. Next base: position 314,857 of record NZ_BMQA01000007.1, read on the forward strand.
GGCAGTACGTCTCCGCGGGCCCCGACGCGGGCGGTTACGGCCTCTTCCAGCAGGACGGAAAGACCGTCGCCGCGCTCGGCCGGCTGACCGAGGAAGGTGCCGAGCCCGCCTGGACGACGTACTTCCGCACCGCCGACGCCGCGGCGACCACCGCTGCCGTGACCGCCGGCGGAGGCATCGTCCGCGTCGAGCCCATGGACATGGGCCCGGCCAGGATCGCCCAGTTCACCGACGCGCAGGGCGCCGACTTCGCCGTGCTCCAGTCCGGGAAGGGCCTGGAGCGGGCCTCCGAGGACAACACGCTGGTGTGGGTGGAACTCCACGTCGCCGCCCCCGAGGCGGCGGTCGGCTTCTACCGCGAGCTGTTCGGCTGGCGTTCCGAGGAGATGAAGGCGCCCGGCATGACGTACCGGGTCCTCAGCATCGCCGAGGGCGACCAGCAGGAGGGCTCGTTCGGCGGTGTGGCCCCGCTCTCCGGCGACGCCGAGGAGGCGCGCTGGGTGCCGTACTTCGCCGTCGCCGACGCGGACGCTCTCACCGCGGCGGTCCGCGCCAACGGCGGCACGGTGCTGATGCCGGCCGCTGACGTCCCGGACGTCGGCCGCATCGCCTGGCTCGCGGACCCGGCCGGGGCGGTCTTCGCGGTGCTGAAGCCGAACCCGCGCCAGGCGTGAAGCGGCGGGCACCGGCCCCTGCCGGCGGGTCCACCTGACCGGGCCTCGACGCCGTTCGGTGCCGGCCCGTCCAGTCGTCGTGTCCTCGAAGTCGCCCCGAAGAAACCTGTGGTTCATGTACAACCCAGGAACCCCTCCAGTTGTCTGGGATACGCCACCGCGGTCCCGTGCCGTGATCAAGGGATGACAAACCAGGTCGACGCGGACCCCGTGGCGCTCCCAATGGCCTGGGGCGCCGTCAGGTGTCCCCGCATGCACTGGAGAACGTCCGCATGCACAGACGCATACGCCACGCCCTGGCGACGGCCGCCGCCGCGGCTCTGACAGGTGCGGCGCTCACCGCCGCCGCCGGCACCGCAGCCGCGGCGGGTTCCGGCCTGCCGGGCGACTTCAACGGCGACGGCTACCGCGACGTCGCCGTCTCCGCGCCACTCGCCACCGTCGGCGGCAAGTCCAACGCCGGGCAGATCGCGGTGATGTACGGCTCGGCGAGCGGCCTCAAGGCCACGAGCCGCACCCTCATCAGCCAGAACTCCACCGGAGTCCCGGGCAGCGCCGAGAAGAACGACCTCTTCGGCGAGGCCACCGCCGCCGGCGACTTCAACGGCGACGGATACGCCGACCTCGCCGTGGGCGCCCCCGGCGAGGACGTCGGCAGCGACACCGACGGCGGCATGGTCGAGATCATCTGGGGCTCCGCCTCCGGCCTCTCGGGCGGCACCACGGTCGCCGACCCGAACCCCAGCGGCCAGGACAAGTTCGGCCAGGCCCTCGCCGTCGGCGACTTCGACCCGGACGGCAAGGCCGACCTGGCGGCCGGCGGCACGTCCGCCAAGGTGTGGATCTTCCGCGGCGGCTTCACCAAGTCCGCCGGTGCGAGCTCGTCGTACTACGTGCCGTTCCAGATCCACAGCGGCAACGGCGCCGGTGCCCTGCATCTGGTCACCGGGGACTTCAACGGCGGCGGCGGAGACGACCTGATCGTCAACGGGTACAGCTCCGAGACCGACTACAACACCAACATCATCATCTACGCCTCCCCCACCGGCACCAAGCTGGAGGGCGGCTCCCAGGAGAACCTCGCGGCCGGCCTCGTCACCGCGACGGGCGACCTCAACGGTGACGGCAAGGCCGACCTCGTCATCGGCGAGCACTGGGACGACGGTATCTCCGGTGCCGCCAAGGGCGGCAAGATCAGCGTCATCTACGGCAACGACTACAGCAGTTACGCCCCCGTCTCCATCAGCCAGGGGACCGCGAGCGTGCCCAGCGACCCGGAGTCCGGCGACGCCTTCGGCTGGGAGGTGTCCACCGGCGACATCAACGGCGACGGCTACGCCGACCTCGCCATCGGCGCCCCCGGCGAGAACCTCACCACCGGCAGCACCACCTCGATCACCGACGCGGGCGCGGTCACCGTGCTGTACGGCTCGGCGTCCGGGGTGTCCGGCACGGGCAGCCAGTACTTCCACCAGAACACCCCGGGTGTCCCCGGCGGCAACGAGAAGTACGACGGCTTCGGCGGCGAGGTCCACCTCTCCGACGTCACCGGCGACGGCAGGGCGGACCTGACGGTCGGCGTCAACGGCGAGAACGACTACAACGGCAACGTCGTCGCCTTCCGGTCCGACGGCCAGAAGATCACCACCACCGGCATCACCTCCTTCGGCCCGTCCGCCGTGGGTGTCTCCACCAGCGGCCGGCCGCAGTTCGGCAGCGTCATGGCGGACTGAGAACGCCCCGGGCGTGCACGGTGACCCGTGCCGCCATGGCCGTGGAAACCGTGACGTATGTCACTTGGGAAGGCCTTTCTGTGATGTTCGCCGGCCATGGAACGCTGTAGGCAAGGGCACACGCGAGTGACGGATGTGCCGAGTGTGACCAACTTCTAACGTCTGCGGTCCTGTTGTGACCGACTTTGGGGTGGGGAAACGTCGTGAGCCGACGTACGCATGCGTATAGACCGTTGAGCCTGAAAGGCCGGGTGTGGCTGACGCTCGGTGCCGTGGTGCTGGGCGGTGGTGGCGTGGTGACCTACGCCGTCGCCAGTCCCTCCCACGACGCCGGCGCCCACGGCCGGGCCAAGCGGCCGGTGAAGGTCTTCGACCTCGCCCTCAAGGGCGACGCGAGCGGCAAGCGGGAGCTGCCACGCACGGAGACCAAGCAGTTCTCGCTGCTCGGCGTCTCCTGGACGGGCGCCACCAAGCCTCTCGACGGCAAGGCGCAGGTGCGCACCCGCAGCATGGAGACCGGCGAGTGGAGCGCCTGGCACGACCTCGAGGTCGACGCGGACCCGCTGGAGAAGCCGGATCAGGGTGTGCGCGGCGCGTCCGAGCCCCTCTGGGTCGGCCCCTCCGACGGTGTCGAGGCGCAGGTCGTCCACGCGGACGGCACAACAGGCGTGCTGCCCAAGGGACTCGAGGTCAATCTCGTCGACCCGGGTGTGGTGACCGACGCCGAGACCAAGACGGACGGAACCGGCACGGATCCGGCCGCCTTCGCCGTGGCCGAGAGCACGGACACCCCGACCGACTCGCCCGCGCCGACCGACGGCACGACGGTGACTCCGGACCCGACGGACACCGCGACGACGACCGCTCCGACCGAGTCGGCGAGCGCATCTCCCTCGACGCCCGCCTCGACGCCCGCCTCGGTGACCCCGACGACGAGCGCTCCCGCGAGCCCGACGGCCACCACGCCCACCGCGCCGCCCTCCACCGCCCCGAAGCCGCCGATCACCTCGCGCGCCGGCTGGGGCGCCGACGAGTCGATCAGCCCCGATCCGTCCGAGTACAACGCGGACGTGAAGGCCGTCTTCGTCCACCACACGGCCGAGACCAACGACTACTCGTGCGCCGACTCGGCCGCGATCGTGCGCGGCATCTACACGTACCACGTCAAGACCAACGGCTGGAACGACATCGGCTACAACTTCCTGGTCGACAAGTGCGGCACGATCTTCGAGGGCCGCAAGGGCGGTGTCGGCCTCCCGGTCCTCGGTGCCCACACCTACGGCTGGAACCGTGAGTCCACCGGCATCGCCGTGCTCGGCGAGTACACTTCCACCAGTGCCTCCAACGCCGCGCTCGCCTCGGTCGCCCGGATCGCGGCCTGGAAGCTCGGCCAGTACGGCGCCGACCCGGCCGGGACCGTCGCGCTCAACGCGGGTGCCACGCAGACGAACTGGTTCAAGAAGAGCTTCACCGCCGGCACCAAGTACACCTTCAACCGCATCTCCGGCCACCGTGACGGCTACGCCACCGAGTGCCCCGGCGACAAGCTCTACGCCCAGCTCGCCACCATCCGCGCCTGGGCGGCCGGCCCGGTCCAGGGCCTGAAGACGACCACGGTCGACGGCGCAGGCCTGTCGGGCACGACGTACTACACCAAGGGCGCGATCACGCTTCACTGGTCGGCGACCACGCCGTCCTCGCTCATCAAGAGCTACCAGCTGCTGGTCGACGGCAAGGCCGTCACCACCGTGTCCGGCAGCACCACCTCGGCCGCCACGACCCTGGCTCTGGGCAACCACACCGTCGCCGTCAAGGCCGTACACCAGTCGGGCAAGACGACCACGACGGCCGCGCTGAACTTCGTGGCCGAGACGACGGCGCCCACCTTCAGCACCAACCCGAAGCTCACCCTGCGTACTGGCACCGTCAACACCACCGCCGTCCCGGTGACCCTCGGCTGGAAGGCCACCGACGACAAGGCCCTGCGCTATGTGAAGCTGCTGGCCCCGGCCACGGCCACCTACGGCCCGACCACCACCAGCTCGAGCCGCACCGCCGCGTCCGGCAAGGCCACGACCTGGTCGATGCGCGCCTACGACTGGGCCGGCAACTACCGCACGTCCTCGCCCGCCTTCACCCCGATGATCCTGCAGGAGAGCTCGGCCACCAAGTCCGGCAGCTGGACGACTCGTTCGTCCTCCAGCTACCTCGGCGGCAAGTCGTACTCCAGCGCCTCCAAGAACGCGAGCCTGACCTGGACGTTCACCGGCCGCTCGGCCTCCTGGGTGGTCTCCCGGGCGTCCAGCTCCGGCCAGGTGTACGTGTACGTCGACGGCACCAAGGTCTCGACGGTCGACCTGAAGTCGTCCTCGACCCTGTACCGCCAGGCGATCTGGACCAAGTCCTGGTCCACCAGCGCAAAGCACACGGTCAAGATCGTGGTCGTCGGCACCAGCGGCCGCCCGACCATCACCACGGACGGCCTGGTGTACATCAAGTAGCCCCTGAGGGCTCCTGAATCACCTGACTGCACGACGGCGCAGCCCCGGACCACTGGTCCGGGGCTGCGCCGTTCTCGTACCGGCCGCGGTCAGCAGGTCGAGGACCTGGCGGGTGCCGCGCAGATCGAGCGCGCCGGTCGGTTCGCCGGCGAACACGACCGTGGGCTTCGCCGCCAACGCCCTTACGACGGCGGCGCGTTGCTGTCGGCCGCCGGACAGCTCCGCCGGGCGGCGGCCCGTGCCGCGCTACTGCATGATCGTCACGGGCAGATGGGCCGGGTCGCCGACGCAGTAGTAGAACTGCAGGGTGTAGCCGCGTCCCACGGTCACCATGGTCGGGGCGTGCGCCGTTCGGTAGGGATGGCCGGCCGGCTTCTCGGCGTCCTCGCCGTCCTCGAGGGGACGCCAGCTGCCGGTCGCCCCGTCCCACTCGCTGCTGTCGACCGTGAGCAGCGCCTCCACAGGCCCGCCGCACTGCCCGCAGCGCAGTTCGTCGGAGCCGGCCGGGTCACGGAAGGTGAAGCGGGCCGGCCAGCCGCCCGCCTTCCAGCCGGGCGCGACCGACAGATCCGACGTGTAGTCCGCCGACCGCTCCTTCGCCCATGTGCCGAGGCGTTGCTCCAGCGGCTCGTCCAGAAGGTGATGCGGCGGGAACTCGCGGACCTGCTCAGGATGCAGGACGCACGGCTCGGGCACATGGTCGCTCTGCTCGGCGTACGGCGGCACGGGCGGCCGCTCCAGCACCTCACCCACGTCCGATGCCCGCCGCCACCTCAGCTGCACGGCCGCGGAGGCCCCCTCGATCTCGTCGAACGGCAGCCACAGCACCTGGAGCAGGTCCGTCCCCTCCGGGAACGGGAGCGTGGGCACGTCACGGGCGTGGAGCTGGGCCAGGGGGATCAGCGGGAGCGGTCCTCGGGGCAGCAACTCGGGTGCGTAGCCCGCCTGGATGCGGTCCACGATCTCCTGCTCCGGCTTGGTCAGCAGGTTCTCGCGGGGCCCGCGGGGGCGCTGCCAGGCCATGGTGAGCAGACCGCGCCGGGTGCGGATGTCGTCGAGCGTGCTCAGGGGCCCGCACGGACGGTGCGGCGCGTGGACCGGCCAGGGCTCGTCCGCCGGCCACAGCAGTGGCCCGCCCACCGAGCTGTCGTGGACGCCGGGAGCACCCGGCCGCGGGTGCAGTCGCGTGGCCGTCCGGGCGTACGCCGCCAACTCGGCGAGTTCCGCGGCCACGTCCCATGGCCGCGGCGGTGTCGTACGTGTCACTGGGTCCCCTCCCCTGAGCCGGTGCCGGCACCCCATCCAAACAAACACCCGTCCCAGAAGTTCACCGAACTCCCGTACAACCCCCGCCTCCCGCCGCGGGTCTTTCCATCGCGAACCGAACCCCAGGATCCGCCCCGACCATGGGAGACACCTTGCGCAAGCGCACCTGGCTGCTGTCCGCCGTGCTCCTCGCCTCCGGCCTCACCCCGCTGGCGCTCACCGCGCCCGCGTCCGCTGCCACCGTGGCCGGCAAGAAGCAGGCGGGCGCCGTGGTGGTCGTCTGGGGTACGGCCCACGGCCCCGACTTCGCCAAGCGTTCGGTGATCACGCAGAACACGCCGTACATCGCGGGCACGGCCGAGACGGACGACTTCTTCGGCCAGAAGATCACGCCGGCGGACATGAACAAGGACGGCTACGGCGACCTCGTCGTCACCGCCCCCGGCGAGGACGACGGCTCCTACCACGGCACCTTCACCATCCTGTGGGGTTCCAAGTCGGGCCTGACCAACGGGACGTCCTTCAAGAGCCCCGACTGCAAGGCCTGCGGCTTCGCCAAGGACGTCGCCGTGGGGGACTTCACGGCCGACGGCAAGCCGGACGTCGTCGCGATCACCGACGACTACGTCTACGTCGAACGCGGCCCGTTCACCAAGACGGGCGGGCACGGCAAGGCCACCAACCTCGATCCGGTCAACGGCGAGGACATCAAGCCGGACCTCGTGGTCTCCGGCAAGGTCACCAAGGACGGCACGGCCGACTTCGCGGTCCTCGGCTACGACGTGGACACCCGTACGAACCGCGTCTGGTTCTACCGGGGCCGCAGCGGCGGTCCGGCCGCTCCGCCGCGGAAGATCGGTCTGCCCAGCTCGGGCGACGACACCCACGCGAGTGCCGCGATCGCCGACTTCGACCGGGACGGCTACGGAGACCTCGCGATCGGCGTTCCCCGCTCCGGCAAGGGCGGCGCCGTGCACGTCCTCAAGGGCACCTCGGCCGGTCCCAGCACCTCGGTCAGGTCGATCACCCAGAACACCACCGGCGTTCCGGGCACATCCGAGTACCCCGACTACTTCGGGTACGACGTGTCGGCGGGCGACGTGAACAACGACGGCTTTGCGGACCTCGCGGTGGGCATCCCGATGGAGTCGATGGAGGGATCCGTCAGCGCCGGGATCTACCCCGGCGCGGTCACCGTCCTGCGCGGCGGTACGGGCGGCCTCACCGGGAAGGCCTCCCGCCAGTACGACGTCAGGACACCCGGCGTCGAGGGCGATCTCGGGGAGCACTCCGACTGGCTCGGCTCGTCGGTCCTGCTGCGCGACTTCACCCACGACGGACGCGCCGAACTGGTCGCCTCCGCCGATGGGATCGGCCGCCTCCACTACCTCCCCGGCACGGCCTCCGGCCCCACGGGCACCGGCTCCTCGCTGCATACCGTCCAGTCCCTGGGCCTCGGCGCGCGCCCGTGGTTCGGCGCCGCTCTGGCGGACTGATGATCAACGGCGATGGCTCCCGGGACGTGGCGATCGCATGGGAACGGCCGGATCCCTCTCAGTCGTCCGTGCCCAGAGCAGCGCGGAGCATCGCGCCGGCCTGCGCGACCGCCGCCCGGGTGGCGTGCGTGGCGGCGAGCGGGGTGAGCATCATGAAGTCGTGGGTGACGCCGTCGTAGCGGACCGCCGTCACGGGTACGCCCGCGGCCCGCAGCTTGGCGGCGTACGCCTCGCCCTCGTCACGCAGCACGTCGGCCTCGTCCACTATCACGAAGGCGGGCGGCAGACCGGCCAGTTGGTCGAGGGACGCGTGCAGGGGCGAGGCCGTGATGGCCGTACGGCGTGAGACGTCGGGCAGATAGGCGTCCCAGAACCACTCCATCGCCTTGGCCGTCAGGAAGTAGCCGGTGGCGAACTGTGTGTAGGAGCCGGTGTCCATGGCGGCGTCGGTGACCGGATAGAACAGCGACTGGTGGACGAAGTCCACGGTCCCGCGTTCCTTGGCCAGCAGGGCGAGGGCGGCGGCCATGTTCCCGCCGGCCGAGTCGCCGGCGACCGCGATGCGGGCCGGATCGATGCCGTGATCTGCGCCGTGGCGGGCGACCCAGCGGGCGGTCGCGTAGCCCTGCTCGAGCGCGACCGGGTAATGCGCCTCGGGCGAGCGGGTGTACTCGACGAACACGACGGCGGCCCGCGCCTCGACCGCGAGTTCGCGTACGAGCCGGTCGTGGGTGCCTGCGTTGCCGAGGACCCAGCCGCCACCGTGCAGGTAGACCACGGCCGGCAGCGGCAGAAGGGCGTGCGGCGGCTTGACGATGCGCACACGGACGTCACCGGCGTCGACCGGGACGGTGACCCACTCCTCGTCGACCGGAAGCTTCCCGATCGGTGCCGCCTGCAGATCGTCGAGCGTCTTGCGTGCCTCCTCGGGCGACAGCTCGTACACGAAGGGCGGCTTGGAGGTGGCGTCGGCGAGTTGCTGGGCGGCGGGCTCCAGAACGACGGTATCGGTGGCCTGGTCGGTCATGACACATCCCGCAGGTGGTGGCAGATGACGGTCGTCCTGCCAGGGTCCTCCGCCCAGGACACGACCGCATCCGTCGTGCCCGGGCGGAGGACCTCGGTCCGGTTCAGCCCGCGGAACCGGGGAGCCGGCTGCCCCGCGGGTCCGTAGCCGGTGTGGCGTACGAGTTCGGCTACGCCTCGGAGAGCGCCTTCAGCCACGCCTTCCGGCGCGTGGTGGGCGAGTTCCCCACGGCCTACCGCCACCGCCCCCCGGTGTACACGCTGCCGGAGACGTACGCACCGAAGGAACCCCGAGAACCTTCAGGACTCGTCGAAGCAGTGATCGTCCTCGAGGTCCTCGAGCAGGGTGGGACGCGTCGGCTCCCAGCTCAGCAGCTCACGGGTGATCGTGTTGGAGGAGGGTGCGTCGAGCCCGATGAACGGACCCATCAGGCGAAGTGCTCGCCGGCGTCCTCGGGCGCGAGCGACGCCGTGGGCACACCGAGCCCGCGGCCGATGACCTCGGCGACGTCACATGTCGAGCGGCCCGGGCTCGCTCTGGGCGTCACCGATCCCGAGCGCCACGAGTCGCGGGTCCCCGCCGTCGTGTGTGCGGCGACGAAGGCGGCGGTCTCCATGCTCGGATCTCACGGCGTGGGTAGGCGGGGGCGCGCCGGACCGTCGAGGTGGTCGTGCGTCTGGCGTCGCTCGATGAGACCGGCCCGACGGGCACGTTCTGGGAGAACGCGGGAGAGTTGCCGTGGTGACGGCGGGACGACGGTGTGCCGGAGGGTTGCATGCTCGGCGAGTGAAGTGAAGGAGAACGTCGGGTGGCGTGCCCGCAAGAGTCTCTGAAAGGTCACCTGACAGGCGGCCGAATTACGACTCTCTGTCCGAACTGGTCCGATTCCGTGGGACGTAGCGTGAGGCGTCCGTGTCCGTCGGGTCCAGGCTTCCGTCGGCTCGCCGCGTGAGGATGGCGTACTTCTGATGCAGGGCAGATTTCAGCAGCCGCTCCCCCCGACCACCGAGACGCTCGCGCACGGTGGAGGCGTCGCCGTGGCGGAACCACCGCCGAGCACGGCGCCGGAGCGGACCGCTGTCACCGCCGGCCGGACCCGCCCCCGCCCCCGCCTCTATGTCATCGACGGTATACGCCTGGTCGCCGCGCTCATGGTCGCCCTGCACCACTACGCGGGCACCAAGCGGGTCGACCAGCCGGGCAATGTGATCTGGGGCCGCCCGGCGTCCGAGATCATGCCGACGGTGTTCCGTTTCGCGTCGTTCGGCTGGATCGGCGTGGAGATCTTCTTCGTGATCAGCGGCTTCGTGATCTGCATGTCGTGCTGGGGCCGTGCGCCGAAGGACTTCTTCGTGTCCCGGGTGATCCGCCTCTACCCGGCGTACTGGGTCGGGGTGGCCTTCACGACGGCCGTCCTGCTCGTGCTGCCGGGCGTGTGGCACCGCCCGCAGGGCCGCGACATCCTCCTCAACCTGACGATGCTGCAGTCGGGTTCCGGCGTGTCGAACGTCGACATGGTGTACTGGACCCTCTGGTCGGAGCTGCGCTTCTACCTGCTCTTCATGGTCGTGGTGGCGATGGGTCTGACGTACCGCAGGGTCGTCGTCTTCTGCTGCGTGTGGGGCGCGGCGGCGATGCTCGCGCCGGTGTCCAAGTTCCCGCTGCTGGTGCTGGCGGCGGACCCGAGCGGCGCCTGGTACTTCATCGCGGGCCTGGCCCTCTACCTCATGCACCGCTTTGGCCAGGACCTGCTGCTCTGGGGCGTCCTCGCGATGGCCTGGCTGATGGGCCAGCGGGAACTGGGCCTGCGGGTCGAGTACGAAGGCGTCTCCAGCTGGCGTGGTTCCGTGCTGATCTTCACGGTCTTCCTGCTGGTCATGGTGGCGGTCGCGCTGGGCTTCACGGACCGCATCCGCTGGAAGTGGCTGGTGACGGCGGGCTGCCTGACCTACCCGCTGTACCTGATGCACTACGTGGCCGGCACGACGCTGATCAACCGCCTCCACGACACGATGGACCCGCGCCTGCTCCTGGCGGTGCTCGTCACGGGCTTCCTGCTCCTGAGCTGGCTGGTCCACCGTCTGGTGGAACGGCCGGCGGCCCGCTTGATGAAACGGGGCCTGGAATCGTCGTTCGTCCGCCTGCGCTCCTTCGGCAGGGCGGCGTGAACGGTCACCAGCCCAGCGCGCCCTCGTCGGCTCGCCCGTCCCGGGCCGGCGCGGCCGGGGGCGCGTCGTGGCAGGTGAAGCCGAGCCGTGTCAGCGCCCGGCGCATCTCACCCACCGTGAAGTCGCGGCGGTTCTGCCCGGTGATCACTTCCCCGACCTGCATCACGGGGTAGACACGGCGGTCGATGGTCACACTCACGCTGGTGACGGGTTCGGGGGTGATGCCGCTCATCGACTGCTCGACCTCGCTCTTGGTCAGGTCGAAGGGGTAACGGGCGATGACACAGCGCATGTCTGGCTCCACAGGGTCGGGGGAGAAACGCCGGAGGGGTGGACCGCGCGACGCGGTCAGCGGGTCCTACGTCGTTGGTGGGTCGGACGGGCTGTCGTGAGGTTCCGGAGATCCGGAGTCGCCGGGTACGGCGCAGGGCGGACGCGGCGTCAAGGGCTTCTCCTCTTCGGCGGGGCGGGCAGGGCGGGCGAAGGGTCCTCCCGGCCAGGACGGGCGGCGAGGCTCGCCCCGACCGCCGGGAGCGCGTCCCGGTGCCCGGGCTATGGGTTGTTCCTCGGGGCGGAGCGACGGGCTCGGGCGGTGGCCCGTCCCCTCTCGTCGCGACCGGTGGTTCGTCCCCTCTCGTCGCGACCGGTGGCGGCCCGTCCCCCGTCGTCACGGCCGGCGGTGGCTCGTCCACTCGCGCCGCGGCCGGCGGTCCGTCCCCTGCGGCTCCGGGAGGCGGATCCCGTGCGTGCGCTCTGTTCGGGGACCGGCGCGGTGACGGTGACGGGCACGCCGGAGGGGGTCCGGGCGCCGGTGATGCGATGCAGTTCGGCCTCGCCCGGGCGGATCCGGACGCTCTGTGGAGTGATGCCGGCGTCGGCCATCAGCCGGTCCATCGCGCGACGCTGGTGCGGCAGGACGAGCGTGACGACGGTGCCGGACTCGCCGGCGCGGGCGGTACGGCCGCCGCGGTGCAGGTAGTCCTTGTGGTCGGTGGGCGGGTCCACGTTCACGACGAGGTCGAGGTCGTCGACGTGGATCCCGCGGGCGGCGACATTGGTGGCCACCAGGACCGTGACGTGGCCTTCCTTGAACTGGGCGAGCGTCCGGTTGCGCTGCGGCTGGGACTTGCCGCCGTGCAGGGCCGAGGCACGCACACCGACCGAGAGCAGGTGCTTGGCCAGCCGGTCGACCGCGTGCTTGGTGTCCAGGAACATGATCACTCGCCCGTCGCGGGCGGCGATCTCGGTCGCGGTGGTGTGTTTGTCGGCGTCGTGCACGTGCAGCAGATGGTGGTCCATGGTGGTGACGGCTCCCGCGGACGGGTCGACCGAGTGCACCACGGGGTCGTGGAGGTAGCGGCGTACGAGGAGATCGATGTTGCGATCCAGGGTGGCCGAGAACAGCAACCGCTGGCCACCAGCAGGGACTTGGTCGAGCAGCGCGGTCACCTGCGGCATGAAGCCCATGTCGGCCATCTGGTCGGCTTCGTCCAGGACGGTGACGGCGACCCGGTCCAGCCGGCAGTCACCCCGCTCGATGAGGTCCTTGAGACGGCCGGGCGTCGCCACCACGACCTCGGCGCCGCCGCGCAGCGCACTCGCCTGACGGCCGATCGACATGCCGCCCACCACCGTGGTGAGCCGCAGACGCAGGGCGCGGGCGTAGGGGGCGAGCGCGTCGGTGACCTGCTGGGCCAGTTCCCGGGTGGGTGCGAGGACGAGGCCGAGCGGCTGCCGGGGCTGGGCCCGCTGTCCGTCCAGACGGGCCAGCAGAGGCAGTCCGAAGGCGAGCGTCTTGCCCGAGCCCGTGCGCCCGCGGCCCAGGACGTCCCGCCCGGCCAGCGCGTTGGGCATGGTGGCCGCCTGGATCGGGAAGGGCACGGTGAGACCCTCGGTGCCGAGCGCGGCCACCAGACGTGCGGGCATCTCCAGTTCGGCGAACGTCTCGACCGCCGGGAGCGGCTCCGTGAGAGTGACCGGCAGGGCGAACTCCTGCCGGCGTGCGGAGGAGCGTGCTCCTTGGCCGCTGCGGCGTCCGGTGACGGGACGAGGGCTCTGCCGGCCGGTCTCCTGCGCACGGAAGCGGCTGCCACGCGTGCTGCCTGCCGAGCGTGTCGGATTCTTGTCCGCGTGGAAACGGCCGGAGCGGCCGCCGGTACCACGGGTGCGGTTCATGGAGGAACCTTCCTCGATGCGGCGTATCGAGGAATTCCGTCCGGCGGCGTGGAGCCGCGCGAGGATTCACAAGAATGGGCCGAAGGAAATGCGAAAAGCCGGGCCTCTCCGTATGGTGAGGCCGGGACTGTCGGTCTGTCCGGGAAACCCGGGGAAACCTCGGGAAGCCGGGAAATCCGGGAAAGCAATGAGCTGGGGCCCGCACCCCAAGAGCGCGGGCCCCAGCCACATGGTTCGTGTCAGCGTCAGGCGGGAACGATGTTCTCGGCCTGGGGGCCCTTCTGGCCCTGGGTGACATCGAAGGTAACCTTCTGGCCTTCCTGAAGCTCGCGGAAGCCGGAGGTGGCGATGTTCGAGTAGTGGGCGAACACGTCGGCGCCGCCGCCGTCCTGCTCGATGAAGCCGAAGCCCTTTTCCGCGTTGAACCACTTCACGGTGCCAGATGCCATATTGAATCTCCCTTTGGGGCAGTGCCGGATTCCGCACTTTGCGGATCCGAGTCGCCGCGATGATCACCCCTCCGGAAAGATCCGGAAAGCTCTGCTAAAGAAACAAATCTCTGGCAACCAAAACTGCAACTGTTATCACGTTAACACAGGTCGGGGGGAAGCCCCGTGTGTTTTCGGGATCGTTCGGTGATCCTTGCCCCGGGGGAGTCCGTATTTCTGTACCGGCGGGATTAGATATCCGCGCCGTGCTCGCCCAGCTTCCGGCGCATGTCCCGGTTCAGGCGGAGGGCGTCCTCCAGCTGGTCCTCGAGAGAGATGATGCGGCACGCGGCCTCGATGGGGGTGCCCTGGTCGACGAGCTCACGGGCGCGGGCGGCGATGCGCAATTGACGGCGGGAGTACCGGCGGTGGCCGCCTTCCGAACGCAGGGGAGTGATCAGCTCGGCTTCGCCGACGGCCCGGAGGAAAGCGGGAGTGGTGCCGAGGACGTCCGCGGCACGTCCCATGGTGTAGGCGGGATAGTCGTCGTCGTCGAGGTTGCCGGCGACAGGGGCGTTCTCAGCAGGCATGGCACCTTCGTTTCGGGGACGGCGAGGGCTCGGACGCGCGTGGCACCCGTGCTCCGAAGGATTCAGCACCGTCTGCCTCGTGCGACAACCCTAACGCCGGCGGGCACGGATATGTGTCTCCGCCGTGACAGCCTTTCCCCCCGCCGCCGGGGCCGGGTCACGATGGCCCGCGGACTCGCTTCCCCAGGGGGTCACCAGTTCGACCGGTGATCGAACTGGTGTCAGAGGCGTGTGGCCGCGTGCAGCAGGAGCAGCAGGGTGACCGCCGAGTCGGCCGAGAACATCGCCGACAGGAGGGCTCCGGCGGTGGCGGTCCACAGGGCCAGGCCCACGGTGGTGAAGACCGGCGGCCAGGCGCGGGCGGCAGGTGCCGGCCCGAGGAGGGCTGCCACCCGGCGGGGGAGCGGGCCCGTGGCGGCGAGGCCGGCGAGCGTGGGCGCGGGGGTGCCGCGTGGGCCGAGGGCCGCCTTGCCGATCGCGCGGGCGACCGTCCTGCGGCTGCCGACGGCCCGGGCGGCTTCCTCGTCCGCCCAGCGTTCCGCCGTGTAGGCGACGGCGGTCCGCAGGGGCCGTAGGAACGGATTGGCGCAGGCGGCCAGTTGGACGAGCAGCAGGTGGCGGTGGTGCCGGGCGGTGAGGTGGGCGCGCTCGTGGGCGAACAGGGCGCGGCGCTCCCGGGAGCCGAGGCCGGTGAGCATGGCCGTGGACACGACGACCCGGTCGCGCGGGCCGCCGGGCAGGGCGTAGGCGTAGGGCTGGGCGTCGGGGAGCACCGCCACCTCGGTCGGTGGCAGACCCGTCAGGGCCGCATGGGCTCGCCGCCGTACCCGGTGGTGGCGCAGCACGGCGTGAGCGCAGCTCGCCACGACCGCGATCAGCGCCGGGATGGCCGCCTTTCCGGCGATCTCGTGGCGCGGCACGCTCTCGCGCACCTCGGGATCCGACCAGCCGTCCGGCAGGGGATTGCCGGGCAGTTGAGCGGTGCCGACCACCATCAGCAGAGCCAGACACACCGTGCTGCACACGGCCATGACGGAGGAGACGCCGGTCAGCAGCACGGTGGCGGTGCGCGGGTGGAGGCGTTGTGCGGCCAGGCGCGCGATCGGCCAGGCGGTCAGCGGCAGCACCAGCGGGAGGAGCACGAAAATGCCCATGCGCTCTCAGTCCTCGTCGCCGGCCTGGTCCAACAGCTCGCGCAGCACCTGTTCGTCGCCCTCCGGCAGCGTGGTGATGAAGCTGGCCAGCACCGCTCTGCGGTCCTGCTCGCCGTCCAGGACCCGGTGCATCTTCAACGCGGCGAGCCCCGCCTCGTCCGCGGCGGGCAGCCACACGAACGAGCGCCCTTCGCGCCTGCGCGTGACGGCGCTCTTCGCCAGGAGGCGGGCCAGCACCGTCATCACGGTCGTGTACGCGAGGTCGGCGCCGAGGTACTCCTGCACCCAGCCCGCGGTCACCGGCTTCCCGGCCGTGTGCAGCGCCGAGAGCACCTGCGTCTCCAACGCGCCCTGCGCCCTGCGCCGACGGCGCGGATCCGGCTCCGCCACGCGCGGTCTCCCTTCCGACTCCCCGCCGGCTCGACACGCGGTGCCGGGGGTGCACATCGTACAAAGCGCTTGTCCACGGCCCGTTTTCGCCGCTCGTCCCGCACCGCCCGCACCCCGAGACCGCCCACCTACACTGGGTGGGCGCGTGTGCGGCGGACGTGATGTGGGCGGGACGGGAGAGGGCTGTGTCGGAGAACGTCGGTGGCTTCGAGGATCCGTCCGCCGAGGTTCTGTCGGAGGCGGCCGCTGCGTTCGGGCTGCTGGCGTCGTCGGCCCGGCTGCACCTGATGTGGGCGTTGTCCCAGGGCGAGAGCGACGTCACGCACCTCGCCGACCGGGTGGGCGGTGCACTGCCCGCGGTCAGCCAGCATCTGGCGAAGCTGAAGCTCGCCGGCCTCGTGCGCTCGCGTCGTGAGGGCCGGCGGCAGGTCTATTACGTCGACGACCCCGACGTCGTGACGGTGGTGCGGGTGATGGTCGGCCAGTTGAGCGCGCGCTCGCAGCGAGCCTCCGCACCGGTACGCCGGCTGAGCGGGACCGGTGGCTGAGACCACCGCGGCTCCGGGGCCGGACGCCGAGATGTCCGGGCCCGGAGCGGTATCGGCACCTGGCGAAGGCCCGGGTGCCGGCGCCGCGACGTCGAGTCCGGGACATGCGGCGCCGTCCGTGCTGGAGGTACTGCGCGGGCTCGGCAGCGGGCCGCGCGGCCTGACGGAGGCGCAGGCCGAGGAGCGGCTGGAGCGGCTGGGCGCGAACACGGTTCCGGACCGGCGTGCGGCGTCGTGGCCGCGGCTGTTCGTACGCAGTCTGCGGGACCCCTTCACCGCGGTCCTGTTGTGCCTGGGGCTGGTGTCGGCGGCCGTCCTCGCCTGGGGCACCGCCTCGGTGATCCTCCTCCTGGTCGTGGTCAGCTGTGTGCTGCGCGCGTCCGGCGAGCACCGCGCCGACCGGTCCATGGCCGGACTGCGCGAACTGGTCGCCACCACCACGACCGTGCTGCGCCGCACCGGCGAGCACGGGAAGGCGGCGTCCCGTGAAGTCCCCGTGGTGGAGCTGGTTCCCGGCGACGTGGTCCGGCTCGGGTCCGGCGACCTCGTTCCGGCGGACGTACGACTGCTGCGCGCCAGCGGCCTGACCGTGCACCAGGCCGCGCTGACGGGGGAGTCGGCCCCCGTCGCGAAGTACGCGGACGACCTCCCGCACCCGGCCGGTGGTGGCCTGTTCGAACAACCGCAGCTGTGTTTCCAGGGCAGCAGCGTCGTGTCCGGCAGCGCCACCGCGGTCATCACCGCGACCGGCGCGCACACCCGGTTCGCCGCCGCCCACGGCTCGATCTCCGGCCGGGCGGGGGCGAGCGCCTTCGACCGTTCCGTGCACGGCGTCTCCTGGATCCTGATCCGGTTCATGCTGCTCACCCCGCCGTTGGTCCTCATGGCCAACGCGGCGCTGCGCGGACGCGGCCTGGAGACGCTGCCGTTCGCCGTCGCGGTGGCGGTCGGGCTGACGCCGGAGATGCTGCCGGTCCTCGTCACCACCTGCCTGGCCCGCGGCGCCTCGCTGCTGGCCCGTACCCACGGCGTGATCGTGAAGCGGCTGCCCGCGCTGCACGACGTCGGAGCCGTCGACGTGCTGTGCCTGGACAAGACCGGCACCCTCACCCAGGACCGGCCGGTCGTCCACGGCACTCTCGCCCCGGACGGCCGGGACGACCCCGAGGTCCTGCACTGGGCCGCCGTCAACGCCTGGTGGACCCTGCAACTCGCCGACCTGCCGACACCCGACGCCCTCGACGAGGCCATCCTGGACGCGGCCGACGAGGACACGCTCATGGCGTACGACGGGACGGCCGCCGTCCCCTTCGACCCGCTCCGCCGCCTCGCCACCGCCGTCGTACGGACACCCGGACGCCTCGGCACCCACACCCTGGTCGTCAAGGGAGACGTCGAGGCCGTCCTGGAACGCTGCGTCCTCCCGGAGGACGAGCGCGAACGGCTCCGCGACCTCGCCGCCGGCCAGGCCGACGGGGGTCTGCGCGTCCTGGCGGTCGCCACCGCCGAACGCCCCGTCCGCGTCCGTGATCACACCCCGGCCGACGAACGCGGCTTGGCCTTCCTGGGGTTCATCACCTTCCAGGACGCCCTGGCGCCGAGTGCCGCCAATGCGCTGAAGGTCCTCACCGAGCGGGGCGTCGCCGTAAAGATCCTCACTGGCGACCACCCGGGAACGGCCGCCCGTGCCTGTCGCGACCTCGGCATCGCCGTCGCCGAGGACGACATGCTCACCACCGACCGCATCGACGGCCTCACCGACGCCGAACTCGCCGACCTGGCCCGTCGCACGACCGTCTTCGCCCGCTGTACCCCCGAGGACAAGGCCCGGATCGCGCACGCGCTGCGGACCGCCGGGCACACCGTGGGCTTCCTCGGCGACGGCGTCAACGACCTGCCGGCCCTGCGCGCGGCCGACGTCGGCATCGCCCCGCGCGACGCGGCCGACGTGACCCGTGAGGGCGCCGACGTGGTGCTCGCCGAGAAGGACCTCACCGCGGTCGCCCACGCCATCACCGCGGGGCGGCACGCGAGCGGCAACATCGCCACGTATCTGCGCATCACGCTGTCCTCGAACCTCGGCAACGTCGTCGCGATGCTCTTCGCGGGCCTGCTGCTGCCGTTCCTGCCGATGCTCCCGGCCCAGGTCCTCGTGCAGAACCTGTGCTTCGACGCGGCCCAGCTCGCCTTCGCCCACGACCGGCCGCATCCGTCGGTGCTGGGCCGTCCGACCGCGCTGCGGCCACGGGACCTGCTGCGCTTCATCACCGGCTTCGGCGTGCTCAACGCCGTCGCCGACCTCGCCACCTTCGGCGTCCTCGCGGTCGCCCTGCGCGGTCCGGGGAACGTCGACGACGAGGCGGTGTTCCACTCCGGCTGGTTCACCGAGAACCTGCTCACCCAGGCCCTGGTGATGCTGCTGCTGCGCGTCGGCCGCGGCACCGCGGAGCGGCGGGGGCCGGGCCCGGTCGCCCGGGCAGCGGCGGCGCTGGCCGCCATCGGCCTGCTGCTGCCACCGTCACTCCTCGGATCGTGGCTCGGCCTGACCGCGCTCCCGCCGATGTACTACCTGCTGCTCACGGCCGTCCTCGCGCTGTACGCCGTCGGCCTGTTGGCGGTGAGAGCGCGCTACGAGCGACGGTACGGTCCCGCGTCGCGCGAGCACCTCGCGGCCCATGAGATGTCTCACCTGTGAATTGCCACAGGATCTGTCCTCTGTGACACACGTGTTTGTTAGATTGCGCAACTACGCAACCGAGGTGGGGCTCCGCTCCGCCTGCCCCGACCGTCATGGGAGTGGGAGATGAGCGACCCCTGGGACGGTCACCGGGACAGTCCGGCCGGCCAGGCCACACGTGGCCGCACCGCTCGCGCGCCCCGACAGCGTACGGCCGACCCCGCCGCGCGTCCGTCGGGCGGCCGGGCGGCGGGGTCGGCCGTACGCTCACGTGGCGGTACGCGGTCGGGGCGCCGGGTCCGGCCGGTGCACCGCGGCAGGCGCGTGCTGAAGATCGCCGGGATATGCCTGTCCGTACTGATCATGGTCACCGCCGGTGCCGGATGGTGGTTCTACGCGCACCTGAACGGCAACATCCACAGCGTCTCGCTCGACGGCAAGGGCGGTACGGAGAAGGCCGACGCGTTCGGCCGTACGCCGATCAACATCCTGGTGATGGGTTCGGACGGCCGTACCAGCAAGGAGGACTGCAAGCTCGGCGGCGGCTGCTCGAAGACCGGGGTGCAGACCGGCAGCGGGAACGCGGACGTGCAGATGGTGGTGCACATCTCCGCGGACCGTTCCAACGCCACCGTGATGAGCATCCCCCGCGACACCATCGTCGACATTCCGGCCTGCAAGGACAGCGCGACCGGTGTCGCCACGGCCGGCTACCGCGGCCAGATCAACAGCGCGCTGCAGTACGGCCCCGCCTGCCAGGTGGCCACCATCCACCAGCTCACCGGCATCACCATCGACCACTTCGTCAAGCTCGACTTCTCCGGCGTGGTGAAGATGTCCGACGCGGTCGGCGGCGTCTCCGTCTGCGTCAGCGACGACGTCTACGACACCTACTCGCACCTGAAGCTGTCCAAGGGCACCCACACCCTCAAGGGCGAGGCGGCCCTGCAGTTCGTCCGCTCCCGGCACGGCTTCGGCGACGGCAGCGACCTCGGCCGTACGGTCTCCCAGCACATCTTCCTCAGCGCCATGATCCGTAAGTTCAAGAGCGCGGGTACGCTCACCGATCCCACTGCGGTCTACGCCCTCGCCGATGCCGCCACCAAGGCGCTGACCGTGGACGACGGTCTGGGCAGCGTCAAGAAGCTGATCGCGCTCGCGGACGACGTGAACAAGGTCCCCACCAAGCGGCTGACCTTCGCCACCATGCAGACCGCCCCCGACCCCGCCGACAGCAACCGCGTGGTGGTGGGTGCGGACGCGAAGACACTCTTCTCCACCATCGCGGACGACCAGTCCCTGACCACCGGTTCGGGCAAGAAGTCCGCGGCGGCCTCGGCGACGGCCACCGCAGCGCCGGTGCCCGCCGCCGGGATCGCCGTGACGGTCGAGAACGGCACCGGCGTCACCGGCCGCGCCTCCACCGTCGCGGCCGCTCTCACCGTCCAGGGCTTCGGTTCCGGTACGACCACGGCCAACGCCCCGAGCCCCGCGACGACCACCACCCTGACCTACGGCGCCGACCAGAAGGCCGAGGCGCGGACAGCGGCCCGGGCCCTGGGCCTGCCCACCTCGCACCTGAAGGCGGGCACCGGCAAGGGCCTGACGCTGGTGATCGGCAGCGACTGGCCGAGCGGCTCCGTCTACCCGGGTGGCACCACCTCGCCCGCGCCCGCCGACACGAAGGCCGCGGTCTCCAACGCCCATGCGCAGACCGCCGATCAGGCCAAGACCTGCGCCAAGGTCAGCCCGTACAAGACGGTCGCCCTGGGTGGTGTCCCCATGACGCCGGCCCAGGCGTACGCGGCGGCGAGCGGCAGGCCCGACTCCGACGAATGAGTCCGGTTGTACAGTTGCGCAAGGCAGCAACAAAGCCGACGGCAATCAAGAAGGGGGCGGGATGCTCCGCAACGGACTGGAACCCTGGCACCTGCTGATCGTGGCGATCGTGATCATCCTGCTGTTCGGCTCGAAGAAGCTGCCCGAGGCCGCCCGCGGGCTGGGGAAGTCGATGCGCATCCTCAAGAGTGAGGCGAAGGCCGTGAAGGAGGACGACGCCGCCTGAGTTCCTGGAACTCCGTTTCCGGGGCGCACTTACGGGGCGGGTGAGGGGTGACTACGGTGCTGTGAATGCCCCGCCGTTGTTTCCAGACGCAGGTTCGACCTCCCGTTCGGCCACCCGGATCCACCGGCGGACGGGACGCGTACTTCGACAACGCCAAGTACCTGGCGATCGTGCTGGTGGCGATCGGGCACGCCTGGGAGCCCCTGCGTGACGGCAGCCGTACGGTCACCGCGCTCTACACGCTCGTGTACGCCTTCCACATGCCGGCGTTCATCGTCATCTCGGGCTATTTCTCCCGGCGTTTCGACGCGAGCCCGCAGCGCGTCAGGCGCTTGATCACCGGCGTCGCCGTCCCGTACGTAGTCTTCGAGGTGGCCTACACCCTGTTCACCCGCTGGACCGACGACGCCCCGGACCGCGAGATCAGCCTGCTCGACCCCCTGTATCTGACCTGGTTCCTGGCGGCGTTGTTCATCTGGCGGCTGACCACCCCGATGTGGGAGCGCGTGCGTGGGCCGCTGCCGCTCGCGCTTGCCGTCGCGATGACGGCGACCGTGTCGCCGTCGATCGGCAACGACCTCGGCCTCCAACGCGTGCTGCAGTTCCTGCCGTACTTCGTGCTCGGCCTCTGCCTGAAGCCGGAGCACTTCCGGCTGGTGCGCCGATGGCAGGTGCGCATCCTGGCCGTGCCGGTGTTCGTCTGTGCGCTCGCCGTGGCCTACTGGGCGGTCCCGCGGATGAACTACGCCTGGTTCTTCCATCACGACAGCGCCGAGCAGTTGGCCGCGCCCGCCTGGTACGGGCCGGTCATGACCCTGGCGACCTTCGGCTGCTCGGTGGTGCTGGTCGCCTGCTTCCTGGCATGGGTGCCGGGGCGCCGGACGTGGTTCACCGTGCTGGGCGCCGGCACGCTGTACGGCTACCTGCTGCATGGCTTCGTCGCCCAGGGGTCGAAGTTCTGGGGATGGTACGACCCCGCCTGGGTGCACCGGCCCCTCGGCGAGGTCACGGTCACCTTCGTCGCCGCCGCGGTCATGACGGTACTGTGCACTCCGCCCGTCCGGCGGCTGTTCCGCTTCTCGATGGAACCCGGGATGGAATGGGCGTTCCGGAGGGATGCCGCCGAGGCGGCGCGCAACCGGTCACATCTCACCGTCAGTTCTCGCGTTTGATCCACTCGCCGCCGCCCAGTGGGTAGTCGTAGCCGGGGCGGCCGACGTCGGCGCTGGTGCGGAACGGGGTGCCGTCGTCGTCGATGTGGATGGTGCCGCGGCGGCTGCCGCTGGACCAGTCCAGGGTGAGGTCCCAGCGGACATCGTGTGCCGTGGTGTGGGCCGTGACGTAGAAGACCTCGGGGTCGGACTCGCTGACCTTGTACGGGAAGTCGCGCCGGCCGTTCTTGACGGTGACCCTGGGACTGCCGCTGTCGAGGCCGATGTCGAACGACCGGGTGTCCACGCCGCCGCCGCAGCCGACGCCCATCGAGTAGTCGTTCCAGGCGAGCGGCGCGCCCTTGGTGAGGACGCGTACGTGCAGCGCCTCAAGGACGACGGTGTCCGCGCCGGTGCCCTGGACGGTGAGGGCGACCCGCTGTTCGCCCGAGGAGACCGCACCGTATGCGGCTGCCCAGCGCGGGGCGTCCTGTTCGTTCGCGGGCGGGCCGACCTGCTCGGGTTCGCTGTCGACGAGGAAGTGCTGGCTGCACGGGTTGTCATAGACATACGGACGGGCGCCGACGGTGAGCGGGACGGCGCCGGTGGCACTGCCGCCGGCGGACTCGGCCGCGCCCTGCTTGCCGTCGCCGTTCGAGGTGCCGGACCCGGACCCGGAGCCCTCGGACCCGGTCGGGGAGGCGGAGGCCGGTGCGGACCCATGCCCCTCCGCACCGGGGGACGGGGCGGCGGAGGGCTTCCCGGCGTCCGCGGTACCGGTGATCGCGACGGTGCCACCGGCCACCTGCCGACCCTCCGTGTCGTTCCCGTCCCCGCCGAACGGCGAACGAACCATGAGCACCACGGCTCCCAGTGCGGCGGCCACCGCGACGCAGGCGACCAGCACAGTACGGCGGCGACGGAGCCCAGGGCGACGACGCGGCGGCGCGGGCGCGCCCGGCACGCCGACGACAACCGGCTCGCCGTCCTCGCCCTCGCCCTGTCCGTGCGACACCGCCGAGCCGGGTCCCGCCGCTTCCGGCGCATCAGCCGAACCGTCCGAACCAGTTTCCGGAGCCGGAGCCGGAGCCGGACCGGTTGCCGCGGCCTTGTCCGCCCTGCGCCGACGTGCCGCGTCCGCCAGGATCCAGTGTCGGTGCAGTTCGACCAGCTCCTGCGGAGTTGCCCGGCAGACCCTTGCGAGGCGCTCCACCGGCGCGTAATCGACCGGCACCGCGGTGCCGTTGCAGTAGCGGTGCAGCGTCGACGTGCTCATGTGCAGCCGCTCGGCAAGCGCCCCGTAGCTCAGTCCCGAGCGGTCCTTGAGCTCCCGCAGCAGCCGCGCGAACGCCTCCGTCTCCCCGGTCTCCGTTGCCCCCGACACCCGTTCCCCCTCGTCCCCGTATTCCAGTCGCGCGTTCCAGGGCTGTTGCTTTCTCTCTGGTCAGGGCGCGTTTCGGTGTTCCAGCGTCCCCAACTGCCCGCTGTGCGTGGCGGCTGGGACGGATCACCTCGCAAGCTTCGGTCATCCAATCACCACCGCCACCCGAACACCGAAGGGCACAGCCGCATGAACAACCTCCGCACCTCCCGGACCCGTCTCGCCGGCGCCGCCGCGACCGCCGTACTCGCCGCGCTCTGCCTGACCGCGTGCAACGACGGAACAGGCACCCACGACGAGGGTGCCGCCGCGACCGCCACCAAGAGCCCCTCTTCCGGCGCCCTTTCCTCGAGCTCCGGCCCCAACTCCTCCTCGAATGCCTCGGACTCCTCCGACGCCAAGCCCGCCGCCGATTCGAAGCCCGCCCCGCACACTCCCGCGTCGAAGGCACCCGCCTCCTCCGGCAAGCCGGTCAGCTGTGAGGGTTCCAACACCAGGACGGTCGCGGCCCCGCTGACCCGCCCCGTGAACCACATGCTGCTCACGGTGACCAACACCGGCGGCGCGAGCTGCTACCTCTACGGCTACCCGGCGGTCCGCTTCGGCGAGGCCCAGGCCGTGCCGCCGGTCGTCGAGGAGTCGCAGCCGCAGGCGGTCGTCACGCTCAGGCCGGGCGAGTCCGGGTACGCGTCCGTGAGCCTGTCCGCCACCGACGGCAGCGGCTCGAACGGCCACATCGTGAAGTCCCTGACCGTCTACTTCCACGGCCCCGCGGGCAACGAGAGCGTCGGCGCGGGCGCCCATCCGTCGCTGCCCGCGAAGGGCGTCTACGTCGACGACTCGCTCAAGGTCACGTACTGGCAGCAGTCGATGGACGACGCCGTCGACTGGTGACACCCGCGTGTGCGCTGGAGGAACTGCGGCCTCGGGCGGTGGGAAGCCGAGAGCCCGTCGCCCGTGCCGTAGTACCCCGGTACTACCCGCCCGCCACCTGTTCAGCCCCCGGTACCACCGGATCCGGCAGATCGCGGACTTAGCGTGGCGGAGGAGGCGTCAGGCGTTTCGGGCGCCGGAGTCCGAAAGAGAGAACGCGAATGATCGAGTCACAGCAGCTCACCAAGAGGTACGGGGAGAAAACAGCCGTCGACGGGCTGGACTTCACCGTGAAGCCGGGCACGGTGACCGGCTTCCTGGGGCCCAATGGTGCGGGCAAGTCCACGACGATGCGCATGATCGTCGGGCTGGACGCGCCGACCAGCGGCTCCGTCACGGTGAACGGACAGCGCTATGCCCGACACCAGGCGCCGCTGCAGGAGGTGGGGGCGCTGCTGGAGGCGAAGTCGATCCACCCGGGCCGCTCGGCCTACAACCACCTCCGGGCGCTCGCACTGACCCATGGCATCCCGCGCCGTCGGGTCGACGAGGTCGTCGAACTCGCCGGTCTCAGCAGCGTCGCGAAGAAGCGGGCCGGTGCCTTCTCCCTCGGTATGGGGCAGCGGCTCGGCATCGCGGCGGCCCTGCTCGGCGATCCGCAGACGGTGATGCTGGACGAGCCTGTCAACGGACTGGACCCCGAGGGCGTTCTCTGGATCCGGAACCTGCTCACCTCCCTCGCGGCCGAGGGGCGGACGGTGTTCGTCTCCTCACATCTGATGAGCGAGGTGGCACTGGTCGCGGATCACCTGATCATCGTCGGGCGCGGCCGGCTGCTGGCGGACACGACCGTGCAGGACCTCGTTCGCGAGGCGGGCGGCGACACGGTGAAGGTCGCGACGGACGACCCCGCGCGGCTGCGGGACGTGCTGGCCGGGCCGGGCGTGGAGATCACCGGCCGTATCGGCTCCGAGGCACTGCAGGTGACCGGGATGTCCGCCCGCGAGATCGGACTGAAGGCGTCCGAGCACGGCATCCCCCTGTTCGAGCTGACTACGAAGGCGGTGTCGCTGGAGGAGGCATTCATGGAACTGACCAGGGACGCCGTGGAGTATCACGGCTCCACGACCGGCACCGAGACCTCCGGGAGCGCGGCATGAGCACCCTCACGGCAACCCCCGGGACTCCCGAGACCACCCCGGCCGCTCCGCCCCGGCCCGCCTACCGGGTGACCGGACGGCGCGTGCTGTCCTCGGAGTGGGCCAAGCTCTGGTCCCTGCGCTCCACCTGGATCACCCTCGGCCTCGGTCTGCTGTTCCTCGTCGCTTTCGGCGTCATCGCCGCGAGCCACTACAAGTCGAATCTCGACTCCGGCCGGCACATGGACCGCGACTTCGCCACCGCGTCGGCAGTGAGCCTGTCCCTCTTCGGCACGAACTTCGCGCAGTTGGCCCTCGGAGTGCTCGGCGTACTGGTCACGGCGGGTGAGTACTCCACCGGCATGATCCGCTCGACCCTGGCCGCGGTGCCGCGCCGGCTGCCCGTGCTGTGGTCCAAGGCGGCGGTGTACGGGCTGGTCGCGCTGGTGATCGCTACCGTGGGCGCGTTCGTCGCCTTCCTCGTCGGCAGCCGGATCGTTTCCGGCACGCCCGCCGCCATGGGCCTCGGCCACGCCGGCGTGGTTCGCAGTCTGCTGGGGGCCGGGCTCTACTTGGGCCTGGTCGGAGTGATCGGCGCCGCCCTGGGCGCGCTGCTGCGGTCGGTGGCCGGCGGTATCTCGGTCCTCGTCGCCGCCCTCATGCTCGTCCCCGGGCTGATCTCCCTGCTGCCCAGCTCGTGGCAGGACAACATAAACCCCTACCTCCCGAGCAACGCGGGCGAGTCGGTCTTCGCCCTGACCCACGACTCGACCACCTTGTCGCCGGGCGCCGGACTCCTGGTCTTCCTCGGCTGGACAGCCCTGGCGCTGGCCGGAGCGGCGTACCGGCTGCTGCGCAGCGACGTCTGAGCGGCAGCCACCCGCATCATGGGGTGGTGACCTCCGTGACCACCGAAGAGCTCAGCGGTATGGGGCCGCTGGTCGCCCGGCTCGGCAGGGTCGGCCAGCGGCTTCGGCACGCCGACCGGGCCCGTCCGTGGGTGCTGGACACCCTGGTGGTGGTCCTGGTCTTCCTGCTGTTCTGCCTGCCGGACCTGCTGCACGCGGTCGGCGTGATCGGCGGGGACGGCGACGGCCCACGCCACTTCCGCCTCGTGTTCACCCGGCTGCCTGTGGCGGGCATGCTGGCCCTGCAGGCCGGGCTGGTGTTGCCGCTGCTGTGGCGACGCCGGGCACCCGCCGCCGCCTTCGGTGCGGTCACAGCCGTGTTCGTCCTCCAGTGGTCGCTCGGCGCCGCACTCCGCGCGGACGTCGCCCTCTTCATCGCCCTGTACAGCCTGGCCCTGCACGGACGGCTGCGGCAGCTCCCCTGGGCCTGCGCGGTCATGGCGGGTGCGCTGGTCCTGGTCGCGGCGCAGGTCTCGGCGGCGGTGTCGGTCTGGGACGCGCTCTTCTTCCTGCTCAGCACGGCGACCGCGGCACTCGCGCTCGGCCTGATGATCCGCATCCGGCGGGCCCAACTGGCCGGGCTGCGGGACCGCGCGGCACGGCTGGAGATCGAACGCGACCAGAGGGGCAGGCTCGCCGTCGCGGCCGAGCGGGCGCGGGTGGCCCGGGAGATGCACGACATCGTCGGCCACAACCTGTCCGTCATCATCACGCTCGCCGACGCGGGAGCCTATGCCGCCGACGCCGCTCCGGAACAGGGCAAGGAGGCCCTGCACATCATCGGAGACACCGGCCGTCAGGCCCTGGGCGAACTGCGCCGGGTGCTCGGCGTACTGCGCGAGGCGGACGGTCCGCCGGCCGAACCGGAGCTGAGCCCGCAGCCTGGTCTCACGGACATCGACGCGCTGTGCGAGGGGGTGCGCGCCGCCGGCCTGGAGGTCGTCTACCGTACGGCTGGAGACATCGACGCCCTGGACAGCGGGGTGCAGCTGACGGTGTACCGCATCGTGCAGGAAGCCCTGACGAACACCCTGAAGCACGCCGGCGCCGGCGCGCGTGCGAACCTGACGATCGTCGTGGAGGACACGCGGCTGACCATCACCGTCCAGGACTCCGGCGCGCCCACCCCGGCCGGCCGTCCTCGCACGGCGAACGAGGAAGGACACGGCCTGGTGGGCATGAGAGAACGAGCGGCGCTCTACGGAGGGCATGTCAGCGCGGGTCCCGCAGGCGCGGGATGGACGGTGCGGGCCGACCTCGACCTCACTCCCCAGGACGATGCCCGGTGACCACCGTGCTCGTCGTGGACGATCAGCCGCTCCAGCGGTACGGCTTCCGCATGCTCCTGGACTCCGTGCCGGAGACGGATGTGATCGGCGAGGCCGCGCACGGAACCGAAGCCGTGCGCAAGGCCGCCGAACTCCGCCCCGACGTCGTCCTCATGGACGTACGCATGCCCGGCATGGACGGCATCGAGGCCACACGCCGGATCGTCGCCGCCGGCGACCGCTCCCGCGTCCTCGTCCTGACCACCTTCGACCTCGACGAGTATGTCCACGCGGCCCTGCGTGCCGGAGCCAGCGGCTTCCTCCTCAAGGACGCCCGCCCCGAGGAACTGCTCGCGGGCATCCGTGCCGTCGCCAACGGAGACGCCGTGATCGCTCCCGCACTGACCCGCCGCCTGCTGCACGAATTCGCCCGTCTCGTGCCACCCCGTGCCGACGGCAGCGCCGAGGACCCGCGACTGGCCTCCCTCACCGACCGCGAACGCGAGATCCTCGTCGCCATCGGCAAAGGCTGGACCAACGGTGAGATCGCCACTCGTTTCATCCTGTCGGAGTCCACGGTGAAGACGCATGTCGGTCGCGTCCTGTCCAAGATCGGTGCCCGCGACCGCATCCAGGCAGTGATCTTCGCCTACGACCACGATCTGGTCCGGCCCCATGGAGGCTGAGCGGGGCGCGGTTCGACGGCGCGGTTGTGCGATCGTGGCCGCGGCGACGGGACTTCGACGGGGGCCGGCCGTGCCTCGCCGCACGGTCAGGCAGTCGCCCGGCGCGAGGTCCTCCGGGCGGTCGACGCAGCGGGCTCGACGCGGATGACGATGGATTTCGTCGCGGGGGTATTGCTGGTCTCGGCCGTGGAGTCCAGCGCGACCAGCACGTTCGTCTCCGGGTAGTAGGCGGCGGCGCAGCCGCGCGGCGTCGGATAGCGGACGGCGCGGAAGCCGGGGGCGCGGCGTTCACCGTCGGGGTTGACGCTGACCAGGTCGACCAGGTCACCGTCGCGCAAGCGGAGGTCGCGCAGGTCGTCCCGGTTGAGGAAGACGACCCGCCGCCCGCCCTTGATACCGCGGTAGCGGTCGTCCAGGCCGTAGACGGTGGTGTTGAACTGGTCGTGCGACCGTACCGTCGTCAACAGCAGGTGTCCCTGCGGGACTTCGGGCGCGGTCGGCGGGTTGACGGTGAAGTGGGCCGTGCCCGTCGCGGTGGGGAAGGTGCGGGAGTCGCGCGGTGCCCGGGGGAGCATGAAGCCGCCGGGCTGCCGGATGCGCTGCTCGAAGGCGTGGAATCCGGGGACGACATGCTCGATGTGACGGCGGATCACGGCGTAGTCGTCGCGCATGGCGCGCCAGCCGAGGGCGTCGCCGAAGAGCGCGTGCCCGAGGCCGGCGACGATCGCTACCTCGCTGCGCAGGTGCGGTGATCCCGGAAGGAGTCGTCCGCGTGAGGCGTGCACCATGGCCATGGTGTCCTCGACCGTGACGAACTGCTCGCCGGATGCCTGCTGGTCGCGCTCCGTGCGACCGAGGCAGGGCAGGAGCAGTGCCTCGGTGCCGTGGCACAGATGGGACCGGTTCAGTTTGGTCGCGATGTGGACGGTGAGGTCGCAGTTGGCCAGCGCGGCCTCGGTGACCTCGGTGTCGGGCGTGGCCGAGGCGAAGTTGCCGCCGAGGCCGATGAACACGTCGACCTTGCCGTCGCGCATCGCCCTGATCGAGTCGACGGTGTCCAGGCCGTGGGCACGGGGTGGATCGAACCCGAACTCGTCGCGGAGGCTGTCGAGGAACGCGTCCGGCATCTGCTCCCAGATGCCCATCGTGCGGTCGCCCTGGACGTTGCTGTGTCCGCGGATCGGGGCGGGCCCGGCACCGGGGCGTCCGACGTTGCCGCGCAACAGGAGGAAATTGACGATCTCCCGGATGGTGGCCACCGCGTTGCGGTGCTGGGTGAGCCCCATCGCCCAGCAGACGATCACGCTGCCGGCGGCGAGCACGTCGGCCGCGCAGTCCTCGATCCGGCGTCGGGACAGCCCGCTCAGCGTCTCGATCCGCGACCAGTCCAGGGCGCGCCACGCGGCGGCGGCCGCCTCGAAGCCTTCGCAGTACCTGTTGATGAAGTCGTGGTCGAGCGTGGAGCCCGGCCCGGCGTCCTCCCGGTCGATCAGGACGCGGTTCAGTCCCGCGAACAGGGCCAGGTCGCCGCCCACGCGCACCGGGAGGTAGCGGTCGGCGAGCTTCGTACCCGGGCCGACCAGGCCGCGCGGGGTCTGCGGGTTGTGGAAACGGCCGAAGGCGGCCTCGGGGAGCGGGTTGGCGGCGATGATCCGTGCGCCGCGCCGCTTGGCCTGCTCCAGCGCGGTGAGCATGCGGGGGTGGCAGGTTCCGGGGTTCTGGCCCACGATGATGATCAGATCGGCGTGATCGGTGATGTCGGAGTACGAGACCAGGCCCTTGCCCACGCCGAGCGTCTCGGTCAGGGCCGCGCCGCTCGACTCGTGGCACATGTTCGAGCAGTCCGGCAGGTTGTTGGTGCCGAATCGGCGTGCCAGCAGTTGGTAGAGGAAGGCGGCCTCATTGCTCGTGCGGCCGCTGGTGTAGAAGACGGCACGGTCCGGATCGGCCAGCCCGCGCAGCCGGTCGGCGGTGATCGCGAGCGCGTCCTGCCAGGTGATGGGCACATAGTGCGTGGCGCCGGGTGCAAGGTGCATCGGATGGGCCAGCCTGCCCTGCGACTCCAGCCAGTGACCGTCCCGCTCCGACAGGTCAGCGATGGAGTGCTCGGCGAAGAATGCCGCGTCGACGCGTTTGCGTGTGGCCTCCCAGGCGACGGCTTTGGCGCCGTTCTCGCAGAATTCCGCGATCTTACGGTGGTCCGGATCGGGATCGCCCCATGCGCAGCTGGGACAGTCGAATCCGTCGACGTGGTTCACCGACAACAGCGTCTGCAGGCTCCGCCTCGGGCCCATTTCCGCGAGGGAATAGCGCGCGGATTCTGTGATGCCGTGCAATCCGACACTGGACTTCGCGGGGCCCGACGATGTCGGATGCGGTGCGGGCGGAGGACCGCCCGCCGACTCCTGTGTGCCGGTCGGATTGGTCGGTTGCTCAGCCATGGCCGCCTCTTTTGCCCGTATGGCCGCCTTTCGCCTATACCGCCCAATGGTAGGCGAGTGCGAAGTCGACCGCAGCCGCGTAGGCGAGACACATGAGCCGGCCGCCGGTCACGATGTGGAAGAGACCCGGTCCGCGTTCACCCGCCTCGATCCCGATCGAGGCGGGTGAAATCGAAGAAGTAGATCGCGAAACAGACGTTGGTTCGAGGATCATTGCCGCGGTGACGATTCCAGCCGATCGCGAACCAGTGAATGCCGTACACCGAGGCCGGCGCCGCCATGTACAGCGGCGCGACTTGGCGAACACCTGGTGGAAATACCGAGGCGGTGAACTGGCCGGCCGCTCAGCGGCCCGTACTGTCCGCTGCCCCGTACGGCGAAGTGGGTTATGGCCGTGCACAGTTGACCCAGCTTCAGCAGGTCATTGAGATCGCGGAATTCATACGACGGTTCCCTCAAAGCAATGAGACCTGAGCTTGGGAAGCTCAGGTGATCCAGGGCTCGCTGCGGGGCCGACCGGGAGGACGCCGACGCCAGGGGCGGGCAAGTCGACGCCGGGCCGTTCGTATGCCACTACGATCGTGCGGTTTCCACTGGCGCAGGGCGCCGGGAACATGTCCCCGGCGCCCCGCACGGTTGCTACTTCTTGTGGCAGCCCCACTTGCCGTTGACCTTCGTGAAGTGCTCGCCCTTGGGGCATTTCTTGTGCTTCGGCGTCTTGGTGGGCTTCGGTGCGGGTGCATGCGGGCCGTCAGCCACCTTGGCGTTCGACGGTACCGCGACGGCCGTACCCGTAGACGCCACTGCAGCTCCACTGACCAGCATGCCTGCGGCGACGCTGGCGACCAGAGTGCGTGCGATCCTGCTTCGCATGATCGGCCACCTTTCTGTAGTCGGCGTCAGTGCCTTTCAATTCGATTGTTGGCACCGTTCCCCCCAGCCCGCACCTCGAGCACCGATTCGTTCGGTCGAGCTGAAGGTTGAACCTTCTTCTGCTTGGTCGGTGGTCTCCCCGCACTGCTGCGGTGAGGGTGACGCGGACAGCGGCGACGGCCGGAAGACGGGAGCCAGTTGGGCGGTAGACGCGGTGTACCACGGCGTATGTGGTAACGGTTCGGCGCCGGACTCGGCAAGGGCGCGACCGTCCTCCGGGCCCAGTCGACCCTGCCGTGTGTGTCGCTGCGTCAACTATGGAGCTCCGCCAGGACGGCACGGCGACATCGCGCCCGGCGTTGGAGGGCTGTCAGGCCAGAATCCGTGCGAGGCGACGCGTGCCGTCCAGGGCACACTGGAGGAACTGCATCGGCTTCCGGCCCGCGCCTGACATGCGCGGAGCCTCGGCTATGTGCCGTCCGATCGGCTCGGTGGCGTTCGTCTGTCGTCGGCGATCAGTTCACGGCTGCGGAAGTCGTCCCATCTCGCCATGTACTGACGTGCCTTGTCGCCCATGGTGTGCAGGACGGGCACGACCAGCAGCTCGACGAGCATGATTCCCGCGCTGAACGAGTAGAACGGCGACGGGGACGCGACGTTGACCGAGTCCTCCCTGGCCCGCCGCCTGGCCGGTGACGCGATCGTGGACACGACGGTGGCGACCCGGCGGCACGAACAGGCGCAGCACGCGGACAAGTCCCCCGAAGAGCGCGCCGCACTGCTCCGCCTCGCCTGGAGCGTCTAGTGCTGTGACCGGAAAGGTTCACCGGCTCGCGACGCCCGGCACGGCACCTCGCGGCGTTGTCGCCTCACCCGAGTACATCCAGTACGCGGGTGACGCTCCGCCTTGCGATGCACCGCACCAGACGCCGCGAGCTTCCCGGCAAACCTTCCCGGCCACAGCACTAGTGACCGCCGGTTTCCTCGCGCAGGCATGACCGTCCGCCCTCGGTCGTCGGCCAGTGGATCACCGACGGCGACTGTCCCGAACCCGACGCCCGGCGCGTGGCGACCCTCGCCGCCCGCGACAACGCCCGCCGCGCTGCACTGACCCGCGGCGGAATCCGGCACGCGTCTGGCACGACGCGACTGATCGGCGCACCCGACATGCGGACCAGGGCAGAGCCAGAATTCGCCCGCCGTTCATTCGCCGGGCAGCGGTGGCCCGGGGGCGTCTTGGGCCTGCCCCACGGGCCCGGACGAACTACGGCGTCCGGGCCCGTGGGGCAGTGGCGAAGGCCGGCTCAGAACAGGCCCTTGTACCCCTGCCAGCCGGTGGCGATCTTCGTACGGCCGCCGAAGGAGCCCTTGCCATTGCCGTTGTTGCGCCAGACGGTGCCGGAGGCGTCGCGGGAGACGAGGTCGGCTCTGCCGTCGCCGGTGATGTCACCCACGCCCACGATCACGTTGTACGACGAGCCCCAGTCGTTGAAGACCTTCACGCGGCTCTTGAACTTGCCGGTCGCGGTGCCGTCGTAGCGCCACAGCTCGTTCGACTTGTCCTGCGCCAGCAGGTCGCCGTAACCGTCGCCGTTGAGGTCGCCCGCGCCCACGATCTTCTTGTAACCCGTCCACTTGGACGCGATCTTCACCCTGGCGGAGAGCTTGCCCGTGCTCGTCGCCTTGTAGAGATAGACGTCGCCGGTCGAGGACTGGCGGGCGATCAGGTCGGCCCGGCCGTCACCGCTGATGTCGCCGGGCGAGGTCAGCACGTTGTACTGGTTCCAGCCCGTGCCCAGCGAGGCGTACGCGGTGGAAGGCTTCACCGCCGTCCCGCACGCGGGCCGGTAGGCGCGCAACGCGCCGCTGCTGAACCGTACGAGCACGTCGTTGCACCGGTCCCCGCTCAGGTCGCCGAAGGGCACCACCTTCACCGTCGTCGGCCATCCGGAGCCCGTCCGCTTTCCGGTGAACGTTCCCTTCCCCGTCCCGTACTGGTACGTCAGCCCGCCCGAGCCGTTCAGCGTCATCAACTCGCCGAAGCCGTCCGACCCGACGAAGTCCCGCCACGCCGCTGCCGCGCCGGTGACCTTCACCGTCCCCGTCTTCGTCAGCGCCGCGCCCTGCCCGTCTGCCGGGGTGACGGTCAGCTTCCAGGTGTAGGAGCCGTTGGGCACCAGTCGGCCGGAGCCGTCCTTGCCGTTCCAGACTGGGCTCACCACACCGCGCGTCAGACCGGCGGAGAGCGTGCGCACGGCCGTACCGGCCTTGTTGCCGATCACGAGCTTCCAGGAGGCCGCGGGCTTGTTCAGCCACCACTTCGGGCTCCACTGCGCGGCGCCGCCCTTGACGTCGACCGAGGCGGCGACGGTGGCGTCGCGCTGGACGAGGGCGGAGACGGGCACGCCGCTGGGAGTCAGGCGGATGGTGTTGTCGGAGCGGAGCTGGGCGATCACACCGGTGTACGGATCGACGTCCCAGGCGTTCCCCTCGAACTTCCCGGCGGTGTGCGACACGGGCGTCCCGCTGCGGACGTCGATCACCTTCAGCTGCCCGGCCTCGGCCGTCGCGACGAAGCCGTCGCCGAGCTGCGCCTGCTCCCAGCCGGAGCCGGAGACGAGGGTCAGGTTCCGCTTGGTGACGGTGTCGTAGACGCCCTGGCCCTCAGAGTTGAGCACGCAGTTCCACAGCAGCCACCGGCCGACCGCCTGGAAGTCGTTCAGCAGGCAGCCGCGCCCGAACCACACCGGCTCGCCCTGCTGCCCGGACAACAGATCGACGGGGACCACGGTGTCGTTGCCCGACATCACCCACAGGATGGTGCCCCAGATCGCCCGCACGGTCGCGGTCGTCGTGTACACCGTCAGCCCGGTGCCGAGGTCAACGACCCGGGTCTCCGCCGCTCCGGTGCTGTCGTACGGCCTGGTCAGGGCGGCGAAGCGGCCGTTCGCGGCGGTCGCGGTCTGGTAGCTGCGGGAGCTGTCGATCCGGGTGCCGGGCAGCGACTGGGTGGACCCGAGGAGCTGGGGCTGCTGGGCGGCGCTCGTGCCGTAGCCGGCGACGACCGTCCGGCCGTCGCCGGTGTCGAGGAGACGCGGGCGGCCCTCCGAGTAGTTCTCCAGCGCGATACGGCCGCGGGTGGTGCGTGCCCCCGCCGTGGGTGAGCCGGCCACGCCGGTCTCACGGGTGTGGAGATACGTCCAGTCACCCACGGGGTCCTGCTCCACGGTGGTCAACCGCCCCTGGGCGAGGGTCAGCTGGGAGACCGTGTGGGCGGTCTGCCTGGGGTACGCGTCCGCGATCCGGCGCACGGCGACCCCACCGCCTTCGGCGGCCTCGATGAGGGAGACGCCCCAGTGGTCCGTGTCGGCGCCGCCCGCGACCAGGAGCCCGCCGTCCGGAGTCGGCATGGCCTGCCGTGACGTCCTGGCCAGCAGCGTCCGCGGCGCGGAGCCGTCGAGGGGGACGGCCTCGACCCGCGAGACCGCGCGGCCGGTGTCGTAGCGGCCCAGGGAGGAGTCGTACCGGGACACGATGACGTTGTCGCCGACCAGGCCCAGCACCTGCGTGATGTCGCCGACCGGTACGGTCCGCACGGCGGCGGTCGGGTCCTGGCGGGAGGCGACGTGCAGGGTGCCGTCGTAGAGCCACACCAGGTGGGTGGGGCTGAGCGCAACCAGGTAGTACCAAGACTGCACGGTGTACGGCAGGGCTGTGAAGCGCCCCTGCGCGACATCGAGCCACCCGGTGACCTCGTCGTCGCCCTTCCTGTACCGCACGACTTGTCCGCGCGCGTCACCCAGCCCCGCGGCGGACCACAGGTAGACGCCGGAGGGGACACCTTCCACCGTGCGGTCGGAGACTGAGCCGTCGGCCTGGACGTCCAGCAGATGCCACACGGCGTCGGTGCCCGGGGTTCCGGCCGTCGTGACGACCGTCGACCCGAGGGTGCTGAAGTAGGAGTGCCCGTCGGGAAGCGCGACCGTATCGACCTGACCGGACGCCATGTTCCGCAGCGTCACGGTCCTGGCGGAGCTGTCGTAGCGGGCCACGACGTCCGAGCCCGCGCCGGCACTCGTGACGCCGTAGGCGTCCGTGCCCGAGGCGTCGACGACCGTGTCGACACCGCCGTACGTCGTCCACAGTTGGCCACGCCCCTCCTCGTACCGGAGGAACCCCGACGGTCCAGCGCTCAGCAGCCCCGTCCGGGGAACCATGGCCGTGGTGGCCGGCACGACCACCTCTCCGGTGCCCGTCTCCCCATGCGCACTGCCGGCCGTCAGCGGGCCGAGCCCGAGGGCGAGCGTGAAGGAAACAGCGGCGGCGGTGGCGCCTCGTAGGAGCGCACGTCTGCCCATGCAGGACCTTTCCGGGGACGGTAGGCAACGGCTTGGAGAGACATGTGCGTACGCCGTCGAGCCGCGGGTCATGGACCCGTGGCACATGTGACGTTCGGCGCCCCCCAGGCAAGTGGCCGGATCCTAGCATTTTGCCTGCGCATGACCTATGGGGTGGCGAGCAGCGGCAGCGACCGATCACCGCCACAACAAAAAGGCCCAGGTCTGCAAATGAGGCGATCATGGCAGTCGGCCTCCTGGTCATGCCCCCACTTCTGCTGGTGGAACTCGACCACGTCGTCACGCGCGACCTCGGGCGCGAAGCCGCCGTCAGCGCGGTCGGCGATCTCCGCCGCTGGTGAGCCGGGGCCGTGTCGTCATGCCGGAGATCACGGAGGACCACCTGGGGGCCGCTCAGTCCGTCCGTGTCCGCTACACCGCGTTTGACCTGGACCTGGACCTCGCCGATGCGGTGAACGTGGCGCTGGCTGCGGACTACGACACCGACGCGATCCCCGCCCTCGACCGGCGCGACTTCCGAGCTGTGCGCCCGCTGGGCCACCACAAGGCGTTCCGGGTACTGCCCGACGATCTGCTGCGTTGACGCGAGCGTCCTGGTGCTGAAGTCCCAGTCATACAACAGACTTGGGCAGCCGCCGCCTTCAGGCGAAGGGGCACGTGACTCGGCCTCACCGAGGAACGCAGGCTGACGGCTCGGATACGCGAACGCTTGCGGCGTGGGCCACGGAACCACAGCCCGACGGCGGTTCTTGGCAAAGGCGAGCGGTGGTTGCGTGGCATCCGCCAAGCACTCGCGCCCTCCTCTCCGGCAACACAAAAACCCCAGGCCGCTGACCTGGGGTTTCGATCTGGAGCGGGTGACGAGCATCGAACTCGCGCGCTCAGCTTGGGAAGCGACGGTGCTCGGGCGGGCCATATGGCTCTGACGTCCACAGATGCCGTGTGCTCGGGTGGTGGTGCGGGTCCGATCGCACCGCTGCTGACCGTGGTTGTCCGCTCTTACGGGCACGCTGTGGGCACGGGTCGCGATGACCGGTGGGCAGAGCACGTGCACGAACGGCACCGTGCTCGGCTGGGCTCGGTCGGCGGTCCGGTCAGGGAGAGCCTTCGCGCGTGCAGAGATCTTCGGGTGAAGCCCGTTTTCCGCCGCAAGGCCGATGGCCGCGGCTTCCTCGGGACAGCCGGCGCTCGGCCCCTTGGCTCATTTGCCAGCTTCTGGGCCGTACCACTGGAGCGCCTGGCCGGTGACGGCGGCGATGCACTCGAAGTCCCGGTCGCGGTGCAGGAGGGTCAGTCCCTGCAGCTCGGCCGTGGCGGCCACCACGAGGTCGACTGCTCCGGCGCTGCGGTGCTGTCCGCGTTGGGTGAGGATCTCCTGGACCTGCCACGCGCGGTCGTAGGCCCGGTCGTCGACCGGCACCCAACCGAAGAGCAGGCGCACGTCCTCGATGCCTTGTGCACGGTCGGCGGCGGAGCGCGCGTTGTAGAAGAACTCCAGCTCGGTGATGGGGCAGGTGGCGATGAGCCCGGCGGCTGCCGCCTGGTCCCATCCGTACTGCTCGGCGTCGCCGCGCAGCAGGCGGGCGAGCGCGCTGGTGTCGATCAGGAACTGCGCGGCGTTCACCGGCGGTAGTTCTCCTTGTCCTCGAAGAGGTCCAGGTCGAAGGCGCCCTCGGCCGCCGCCGCCCGCAGGCGGGTAAGCGCCAGAGCGCGCCGCCGGTTCTCCAGCACCTCGCGCAGCGCGGTGTTCACCGTCTCCTTCTTGGTGCTGGTGCCGAGGGCCTTGGCCACGTCCGCGACCAGCTGGTCGTCGAGGTCGATCACGGTCCTGCTCATCGACTACATCTCCTTGGATATAAGCTCCGCCATGAATTATATCTCCATTGATGCGCGACATGGAGTACAGGATTCGCCACCAGCGGTCGCGACGACGGGGCATTGAGGTCTGAGACGCGCGCAAGGATCCGGGGCATGGCACAGCTCGCTTGGGACCCTGTCGTCAGGAGAGGGTCTCGGAGCGGCCGACGTCAGGGACCACCCAGGACTCTCGCCAAGCGAGGTTGTCAGTGCCCAGTCATAGGGTGCCCACGTGGCGACATTTCGATCCGGCTTCACGCTCTGGCAGATGGTCCGGACGGCATCGGAGCTCACCGGGGATGCGCGCGTCCGGGAGCGCGTCGACGCCGTGCTGCACATCATGAGCGGTCCCGGTCGGACGTACGGCAAGGGCAGGCCCCTGGTGGAAGCTTTGGAGGATGTGGCCCAAGAGGCCATCCTCCAAGGAGACTTC
Organism: Streptomyces brasiliensis; assembly: GCF_014647875.1. Taxonomy (GTDB): domain Bacteria; phylum Actinomycetota; class Actinomycetes; order Streptomycetales; family Streptomycetaceae; genus Streptomyces; species Streptomyces brasiliensis. The sequence goes on from NZ_BMQA01000007.1 coordinate 353,117, forward strand.
GCATTCGCCCAGCGCTTTCAGCGCTTCGCCGCCTATGCCGGAGGCGAACTGTTTCTCGAGATCCTGGAGAACTACTACGACGAGGAAGCTCGGCAGCGCAGCGAGGAACACATGCGGAGGATGGCCGCCATGGGTGCTGACAGGGCGGTCGCTGCCCTGGACGTCCGGGTGTCCGGTGTTGTCCGGGAACGGCGGGCTGAGGGCTCGCACCGCGCGAACCTCCCGCTCACCTAAGTGAAAGCGCAGGTCAACCACGTGCTACTACATGAGCGGCCTGCCGCCTCAAGGCGCTCGTGCCCTCTGCGTGCCCAATTTTCGGGGGCAGGGGCGTCTGTGAAATGCAGCGACGGCTCAGCAATGAACAAGCCCCAGGGCGCTGACCTGGGGCTTCAAGAAGAGCGGGTGACGAGAATCGAACTCGCGCTCTCAGCTTGGGAAGCTGATGTTCTACCATTAAACTACACCCGCGTAAGACACCGACCGGAGTCGGGGTCCGAACGCTCGCTCACTCTACCTCATCGCAGACCCCCGGTGCTGATGCCGTGGGGTCTGAGGGCGTTTCACGGGAGGGCGTAGAGACGGATCCCGCTGCGGGCGGGGGGAGTTGGGGCGTACGGTGGAGGCGTGGGGGAGGGTCCGGGTGGGGCCGGAGTGCCGCCTGGAGAGTCGTGTCTTTGATCCCGTAATGTGGCTTTTGTCGTCACGGCAGTTGGCCAGACGCGGCTCTTGGGGAAGGGACTAAAGGGACTTGATGGAACGCACCGTCGTCCGTTGTGCCGATGGGCACGTGTTCAGCACCGCTTCGTTCCCGATGCAGCAGGCCGAGCGGCTCGGCCCCGGTCGGCTCGTCCGGTGTCCACGGTGTGCCCGGCTCCGCAGTGTCGTACCCGTCGCTCTCGAGAAGCAGCGGTAGGGCGAGCAGGGGCAGGGCTGAGGCAGCTCAGCGATTGCGCAGGGGCAGCGCCGCACACGGAGAGTGAGTGATTGCGGTGGGGAGGGGGTACGCCGCCCCACCCCCACAGGCGCGCGGAGTCGTCACGATTGTCACGGCTCCGCGCACCTTGCGTATCCTCGGGGCGTGCTTCTCTCAGACAAGGACATCCGGGCCGAGATCGACGCCGGGCGGGTGCGGATCGATCCCTATGACGAATCCATGGTGCAGCCGTCGAGCGTCGATGTTCGGCTGGACCGCTACTTCCGGGTGTTCGAGAATCACCGGTACCCCCACATCGACCCCTCGGTCGAGCAGGCGGACCTGACGCGGCTGGTGGAGCCCGACGGCGACGAGCCGTTCATCCTGCATCCCGGGGAGTTCGTGCTGGCCTCGACGTACGAGGCCATCTCCCTCCCTGACGATCTCGCTTCGCGGCTGGAGGGGAAGAGTTCGCTCGGGCGGCTCGGTCTCGTCACCCACTCCACCGCCGGGTTCATCGACCCCGGCTTCTCCGGGCACGTCACGCTCGAGCTGTCCAACCTCGCCACCCTGCCGATCAAGCTCTGGCCGGGCATGAAGATCGGCCAGCTGTGCATGTTCCGGCTCAGCTCGCCCGCCGAGTTCCCGTACGGCAGCGAGCGGTACGGCTCCCGGTACCAGGGACAGCGCGGGCCCACTGCCTCCCGCTCCTACCTCAACTTCCACCGGACCCAGGTGTGAGTGCCATGAGTGAGGTGACCGACGTTCGGGAGAACCTCACCTACGAGCGGTTCGGCGTCGCCGTCCGCGAGCTCGCGCAGGCCATCGCCGACGACGGCTACGAGCCGGACATCGTGCTCTCCATCGCGCGGGGCGGCGTCTTCGTCGGCGGCGGGCTCGCCTACGCGCTCGACTGCAAGAACCTGCACCTCGTCAACGTCGAGTTCTACACCGGCGTCGGGACCACCCTCGAGATGCCGGTCATGCTCGCGCCCGTCCCCGACGTGATCGACTTCTCCGACAAGAAGGTCCTGATCACCGACGACGTCGCCGACACCGGCAAGACGCTGAAGCTCGTGCACGACTTCTGCCTCGACCACGTCGCCGAGGTCCGCTCCGCCGTGATCTATGAGAAGTCCCACTCCCTCGTGAAGTGCGAGTACGTGTGGAAGCGGACGGATGACTGGATCAACTTCCCGTGGAGTGTTCTGCCCCCGGTACACAGGTCGGGGGAAGAAGCCAAGTCGAATAGGGAAGCGATCTGAGCTGACGGTCAATGCCTCGCCGGAGCCGGTGAAGAAGGGCAAGACCATCACGGTCACCGGCAAACTCTCCCGGGCCAACTGGGAGGACAACAAGTACCACGGCTACACGAACCAGTCGGTGAAGCTGCAGTTCCGCAAGAAGGGCAGCAGCACCTACACCACAGTGAAGACGATCAAGTCCAACTCGACGGGCAACCTCAGGACGACCGTCACCGCCTCCACCGACGGCTTCTTCCGTTACAGCTTCGCGGGCACGACGACGACTCCGGCGGTCAACGCGACCGGCGACTTCGTCGACGTCCGATAGCCACGTACTGAGTGTGCCTCTGAGACCGCAATTGGCCTGGACCAAGTTGTCGGTGATGGGTCGCAGAACGTGCCAAGGCCCCCCGGCGCAACTTCCGGGGGGCCCGATCGACGTTTGTGACCTGCTAGAACGTACCCAGCTTCACGATCGACAGCAGGGCGATCAGCTGGATCGCCGACGCGCCCAGAGCCCTCGGCCAGGGCAGGTCGTGCGAGCGGCTGACCATCAGGGTGAGCAGCGCGCCCGCCGCCACCCACGTCGCCCAGCCCAGCAGCTGGACGAAGCCCGCGTCGCCGCCGAAGAACATCGCGACGACCAGGCGGGGTGCGTCCGTGATGGACATGATCAGCATGGACAGTCCGACCGTGGGCTGCCACGCGCCGTCACCGCCGAGCTGGCGGGCCAGGGTGTGGGTGACCACGCCCAGGACGAAGGCGCTGAGCACCAACGCCACCGCCGTCGTCAGGACGATCGGGATCGCGTTGGAGAGCGTGGCCTCGATCGCTTCCTTGCGGGCTCCGTCGAAGCCGAAGACGGCGAGCAGGCCGTAGAGGAAGGTCACGATGAGGGCCGGGCCCCACATCGTGTAGTCGCGCATCCGCAGGAAGGTCTGGTTGGGGGCGAAGACGATGCCCCGCAGCAGGTCCTTCCAGTGCAGAGGCGGTCCGATCGGGCCGGCCGGGGCCGAGCCCGCCCGGTAGGTCCCGCCCTGCTGGTACGGGTCGTCGACCGAGAACGCCTGGGTGTGGCCCGGGTTGTTGGCCGCGTACGGGTCCGGGGCGCCGCCCTGCGGATACCCGGGGTCCCCGTAACCGTCGCCGAAGTACTCCGGCTCGCCGCCGCCCTGGCCGTGCCCCGGGTGGCCGCCGTACTGGGGCCGCTGCTGCGGGTACGGCTGCGGTGCCTGGGGACGGCCGTACGACGGTCCCTGCTGACCGTACGCCGGTCCGTGCGGCGCCTGCTGTCCGTACGGGGGGTGTTGCGGTCGCGTCTGCGGTGCGCGGTCGTTCCGGCCGCCGCGTCCGTTCCTGAATCCAGCCACGTAATCGAACGTACCTGGTCCCGCAGAGTGGCGTGCGGGAGCGGCGGTTCCCGCCGGGCTTTGCGGCCGAGCTGTGACATCCCCTAGGGGACATCCAGGAAGGCTGTCGGGGCTCAGCGCGGCAGGAACTCCGAGGTGGAGAAGGTGACCGCCGGTGCCCGCTCGACCAGGCCCTTCTTCGTCCCCCGGTACACCGCGACCGTGTCCTTCGTCTCGCCCCGGTACGTGCGTACCGCCAGGTCCGCCGCGCCGTCCCCGTCGAAGTCGCCGCACACCGGCTGGCCGGCCAGTCGTCGCCGAAGCGGGCGCGGGCCGGGATCGTGAGGTTCACCGCCCGGCCGGTGAGGCCGGTGGGCGAGCCGAACAGCAGCTGCAGCTGCAGCGGCACCGGGGGCCGGCCCTGGCCGTCGTACGGCGGGTCCGTCGAGACGACCAGGTCGGTGAAGCCGTCGCCGTCCAGGTCGCAGCTCGCCTCCGCGTCGAAGACGGCGGGGAGTCGGCCCTTCGTCCGCGCCCCCTGCTTCCGCGGACCGAGCAACTGCCGTGCGCCGGGCCGGAGTCCGCGCGCACTGCCGTGCACGATCCCGATGCCTGCGTCGTCGACGTGGCTCTGCGACTTCACCAAGTCATCGAGGACCAGGTCGCGATGGCCGTCGCCGTTGAAGTCGTCCGGGACCTCGCTGCCGGTGCCGTGGGGGACGGGGAGCCGGGCCGGAGCGTCGGCCGCGTGCACGGGCGTGTGGTCGGCGGTGCCGGTGCCCGCCGCCGGGCCGCAGGCCGCCGGCAGGAGCGCCAGGCCGCTCACGACCGCCGCGACCGTGCCGGTTCCGCTGCCCCCGCGGACACGGCCCGTGCCGGTTCTCCCACCCCTGCGCACACGCACCGTCCATCCCGTCAGCACCCTCGGCAACGCGCCCGTCATGATGCACGCGTTCGAGGCACGGCGACACCCTTGCGCCGGTCCGGGGGGTGGGAGGGGCAGGATGGAGGCATGAGCGTAGTCAAGATCAATGTGCTGACCGTGCCCGCCGAGCAGCGGGAGACGCTGGAGAAGCGGTTCGCCTCGCGGGCCCATGCCGTCGAGAACTCGGACGGGTTCGAGTGGTTCGAGCTGCTGCGCCCCGTCGAGGGCACCGACACCTACCTCGTCTACACGCGCTGGCGGGACGATGAGTCCTTCCAGGCCTGGATGGAGGGGCCGATGAAGTCCGCGCACCAGGGTGCGGGGGAGGGCGGGGAGCGGCCGAAGCCCGCCGCCTCCGGTTCCACCCTGTGGTCCTTCGAGGTCGTCCAGCAGGCCGGGCCCAAGGGCGCCTGAGCCTGTACGGCCGGACATGACGGCGCCCCCTGACCCGTACACCGGGCAGGGGGCGCCGTTGGGTTCGCGGCCGTTACTTCACCGGCTCGGGCTCCGGCTCGCTCTGCGTCTCGGCTTCGCCGGCCGGGTCCACCGGTGTCTTGACGGAGTCGAGGAGGAGCTGGGCGACGTCGACGACCTGGATGGACTCCT
>NZ_BMQA01000008.1 GCF_014647875.1 Streptomyces brasiliensis
ATGCGGCCAACCCGCACCAACCCCCGAACCCCACCACCGGACCTAACAAAGCCCTACTAGTCCCCCTGACCGAGAACCCGGACCGGGGCACCGTCCAGGTAGGCCTGGATGTTCTCCACGGCTTGGCCGTAGTAGCGCTCGTAGTTGGCGCGGGACACATAGCCGAGGTGCGGGGTGGCGAGCAGGCGCGGTGCGGTGCGCATCGGGTGGTCGGCGGGCAGAGGTTCGACGTCGAAGACGTCGACACCGGCACCGGCGATGCGGCCCTCCTGCAGCGCGGCGAGCAGCGCGTCCTGGTCGACGATCGCGGCTCGCGAAGTGTTGATCAGGTACGCGGTCGGCTTCAGCAGGGCGAGTTCGGCGGCTCCCAGCAGGCCACGGGTGCGGTCACTCAGCGCGAGGTGCACGGACACGAAGTCGCTGCTCATGAGCAGCTCCTCCGTGGAGGGCGCCAGGCGTACGCCGACCTCGTCGGTGCGCTCCTTGGTGAGGTTCCGGCTCCAGGCGGTGACCTCCATGCCGAAGGCGAGCCCGACCTGTGCCACCCGGCTGCCGATCTTGCCCAGGCCGAGCAGCCCGAGCGTGCGGCCGTGCAGGTCCGCGCCGACGGTGGACTGCCAGCGACCACCGTCGCGCAGGGCGTTGCTCTCCTGGACGATGCCGCGGGCGAGGCCGAGGAGCAGGGCCCAGGTGAGCTCGACCGGCGGGGTGGCGGAACTCTGGGTCCCGCACACGGTGATGCCGTTGGCCTGCGCAGCCGCGTAGTCGATCACCGCGTTGCGCATGCCGGAGGCGACCAGCAGCTTCAGGCGGGGCAGCCGGTTCACCAGGGTGGCCGGGAACGGCACCCGTTCCCGCAGCGTGACCACACAGTCGAAGTCGGCGAGGGCGGCGACGAGGGCGTCCTCGCCGCCGAAGTGCTCGGTGAAGGAGACGACCCCCACACCGCCGCCCAGTGCCGACCAGTCGGCTGATGTGACCGCCACGTTCTGGAAGTCGTCGAGTACGGCGCAGCGGAATCGCATGTCATTCCTCCCGGGGATGCTCACTGTCGGGGCACGGGCGGGCGCCCGGCGGGGGTGTTGTCCTGTCGGGCGGCTTCCTCGGCAAAGCCCCGGTATTCGGAAAAGGCCGGCTCACGGACGTACGTGAACCGGCCTTTCGCGTGGCGACCCTCTCGGGTCCCCCCGCATTCGCCCTTCATTTTCTCAGCGGACGTCCACGAAGTCCCCGCCGGCGTTGGCCGCGGCCGTGGTGGACGTGCCGACGAAGCTGTAGCGCCAGTAGCCGTCCACGGACGCCGTGACCGTGGTCTTCAGATTTCCGGTGCTGTTCGTCGTGACCGTCTTCACGGTCGCGTACGTGGCCGCACCCTTTTTACGGAACTGGAGCTTGACCTTCTGGCCGGTGTAGCCGTGATAACCGCCCAACGTCTCCCAGTCCGCGCGGGCGAGCTTTCCGGTGATGGTGAGCGTCTTGCCCTTGGTCACCGGCTCGGGGGACGCGTTGGCCGTCAGGGTCGCGTCGCGCAGCAGGGACTGCGTGGCGGCGGCGTGCTGATCGACGTGTCCCGTGCCGTCCGCCGACTCGGCCCAGGCCGCGACCTTCCATGTGCCGGCGAAGGCGTTGCGGCCGAGGGTCTGACGCGGCTCGATGTACGCGAACCGGGCCTCACAGGTCGAGGTGGTCGCGTCGGCCTTGGTGCACATCGCCGGCCAGGGGCTGTGGAGAACCGCGTCGGGAGCGTCGTACGACCCCCGGTAGAGGTACATGTCGCCGCGCGCGATCCCGGACGGATCGGTCGCGGTGAACTTCGCCTCGAACTCCTGGAGCGGCTCGTCGGTGAGCTCCACCGGCTTGCCGCCGTGCACGACGAGGCTCGAGATGCGGGTCGCGCCCACCCGCTCGTCGCCCTGCGGCGCCGGCCCCGCGAAGGCCCGTCCGATGGTGCGGGTGAGGCTGCCGCCCTGGTCGTCGGCCGCGGTGACGCGCAGGGAGACGAAGGAGGCGGTGGCGGGGACGTCCAACGGGGCGGAACCGTCGGCGACGGACAGCTCGGTCCAGGTGGCGCCGTCGTCCGTCGAGTACGCCAGGCCCGTGATCCTCGTGTTGGCGTGGACCGCGTCCACGGCGCGGGTGGTGGCGCTCGCGTCGATCCGCACCGGACCGGCGGCCGCGCGGCCCCTCGCGTCGAGCCCCGAGACCTTCACCTGGGCGTCGATCAGCGGGAGCTCCTTGCCGCTGCCCGCGTAGCCCGAGCGGAACGTCCACTCGTTGTGCACGTCCGTCGACAGGCGGGCGTACGGGACATGGCGGTGGACGGTCTGCTCGAGGGTGTACGTCTGCGGAGCCGTCGGCACGCTCGACGACATCAGACCATGGGACGCGTCCAGGCCCGACGCCTGGGCGTAGGTGACGCCGTCGGCCCCGGTCAGCCGGTACGCGTACGTCGCCCGGAAGTCGTGGCCTGTGTGGCCCGCGGTGTCGCCGAAGGTGTGCGTCTCGGAGAGCGAGGCCTTGCCGTTGTACCACTGCGAGCCGAGCGACGAGCCGCGCACCGGCTGCAGCGGGGCCGCGCCCAGCACCTCGCCGGCGCCGGCGCCGGCGGGCAGGGTGCGGTCGGGCAGGATCAGGTTCACGTCAGTGGTGCCGTAGTCGAGGAACCGCCCGTACGTGACGCCGGGGGTGACGTACTCGGTGACGGAGCCGGCCACCGGCACCGGGCCGCCGATGTAGACGCCCGTCCACTCTCCGAAGTCGGGGACGCTCTCCAGGGTCGCGGTCGTACGGGTGCCGGGTGCGTCGACCCGGGTGACGGTCTTCGCCAGCGCGGACGTACGGACCGTCGCGACGGGCGAGGCGGGCACCGTGGTGGTGAAGCTGTGCGTGAGGTCGTAGCGGTAGGGGCTCGGCACGTTCGCCGAGGCCCCCTTCTTCCCCAGTACGTCGTGGACGCGCAGCGAGACGCCCTTCTGCGAGAACGGGGTGACGTACACCTTGCCGGAGCCCCCGCCGGCGAAGCCCGCCAGGTCACCGCCCGGGACGCTGAGCCACACTGCGGAGCCCTGCCGGGTGGCCGTGGTGTCGTCGGTGCGGATCGCGGTCTCCTTGGCCGCGCTCTGGTCGAAGCTGACGGTCATGGCGGCCGAACCGACCGTGAAGGCACGGGTGAGCAGATAGCTCGGCTGCTGCCAGTCCATGTGCAGCGCGACCGAGAAGTAGTCGCCCGGCGGCAGTTTCACGGTCGCCGTGGGGCCGAGGGCGTCGCTGTCGACCAGGTACGACGCCCAGGTCGAGCGGTTCCAGACGTAGAAGTACTTGCTCTGCACGGCGGCGTGCGTGATCGTCAGCTTCACCGCGTAGGTCGGCGTGGCGGCGCTCATCGTCGTGAGACCGCTGCTCAGGGTCTGTGTGCGGGTGTCTGCGGCGCCCGCCGAGGTCAGCGGGAGGCTCGCCGCCGTACGGTCCGCTGTGTGCGGCCCTGCCGGCCGCACGGTCACGATGCCGTTCGTGGTGGCGACGGCGTAGCGCGGCGCACGCGCCCCGGCGCCCTGGGGCTGCCGCGTGACATGGACGTCACGTCCGCCGACGAGTTCGACGCGCCCGTCGTCCCCCAGCCGGGCGCTCGGCGCCTCATGGTGTGCCGGGCCGGTCGCGGCGGAGACCGTCCCGACCGTGCCTCTCGCGGCCGGCTCGCCGTCCGCTGCCGTCGCGACGCCCGCGGCCTGCGCCGAGGCCGCCAACGCGACCGCGCACAGACCCACCTCGATCGATCTTCGGACACGGCTGTGCGAAAACCCGGACATCGGTCCCCCCTCTTGGCCCTACCCCTTGAAAATCACTCCCGGCCCATCCCTCGCAGGAGTCGATCGGCTCACTTTAGAGGGCCGGGCTCCGGGCCGACATCCTCCGATCAGCCATTGATGCTACAAAGGATGGATGGCGGGATTTTTCACCCGCTTCAGGCGCATATCTTCGCGATCGTTGTTCAGCAAGAGCCCCCTGAGCGTGGCCGGGCAGGTCCTCGTGCTGCAGGCGGTCCTGGTGCTACTCCTCGTCGCCTTCACCGTCTTCGCTCTTGTGCTCCAGGCCGAATGGGACACCAGCGCCGAGGCCAAACGGCGTTCGATCGCCGTGGCGCACACCTTCGCCCACTCTCCCGGCGTCGCCGCGGCGCTGCAGACGCCTGAACCCTCGAAGGTGCTCCAGCCCCTGACCGAGGCTGGGCGCAAGGCCGCCGGGGTCGACTTCATCGTGGTCATGAACACCGAGGGCATCCGCTACACCCACCCCGTCCCCAGCCGTATCGGCAAGCGCTTCGTCGGCAGGATCGAGCCGTCGCTGCACGGACAGGTCTACACCGAGAGCGTTCACGGCCCCCTCGGCCGCGAGGTGCAGGCGACCGTGCCCATCAAGGACGCGAACGGAAAGATCATCGCTCTCGTGTCCGCCGGGATGAAGGTCAAGAACGTCACGGGATGGGTGGTCCAGCAGCTGCCGATCATCCTGGGCACCGGTCTGGTCGTCCTCCTGATGGCCACCGGCGGAACCGCCCTCGTGGGCCGGCGGCTGCGGCGGCAGACCCACAGCCTGGCGCCGGACGATCTCTCCCGCATGTACGAGCACCACGACGCGGTGCTGCACGCCGTACGCGAGGGCGTCCTCATCGTCGGCGGCGACCGGCGACTGGTACTGGCGAACGACGAAGCCAGACGGCTGCTCGACCTGCCCAAGGACGCCGAGGACAGGCACGTGGGCGAGCTGGCCGGCCTCGACCCGGAGATCATGGCGGTGCTGGTGTCCGGCCGCGAGGCCACCGACGAGGTGATGTTCGCCGGGGAACGCCTGCTCGCGGTCAACCAGCGGCCCACGGACCGTGACGGGGGGCCGCAGGGCACCGTGATGACACTGCGGGACTCCACCGAGCTGCAGAAGGTCTCCGGCGGGGCCGAGCTGGCCCGCGAGCGGCTCAAGCTGCTCTACGACGCCGGGCTGGGCGTCGGCACCACCCTCGACGTCACCCGTACGGCCGACGAACTGGCCCGGGTGGCCGTACCCCGGTTCGCCGACTTCGTCACGGTGGATCTCGCCGACGCCGTGCTGCACGGCGAGGAACCGAGCCGCACGGCGACGGGCCTGCGCCGCATCGCCCTGCACGGGGTCGGCGCCGATCCCCCGCTCTACGAGAAGGGCCGCCTGATCGACTTTGCGTCGTCCACGCCCCAGGCGCGCGGCTACAGCACCGGCCGCCCGACGCTGGTGACCGACCTGTCGACGGACACCGGCTGGCGCGAGCAGGACCCGGCACTCACCCAGGCCGCCCTGGACCACGGCATCCACTCGTTGGTCGCCGTGCCGATCCGGGCCCGCGGCACCGTGCTGGGCATGGCCAACCTGTGGCGTTCCAAGGAGCACGCGCCGTTCGACGAGGAGGAGCTGTCGCTGGCGGAGGAGCTGGTGGCGCGGGCCGCCGTCAGCATCGACAACGCCCGCCGCTACACCCGCGAGCACGCCCTTGCGGTCACCCTCCAGCGCAGCCTGCTGCCGCGGGCCCTGCCCGAGCTGAGCGCCCTCGAGGTCGGCTACCGCTATCTGCCCGCCCAGTCCGGGGTCAGCGGCGACTGGTTCGACGTGATCCCGCTGCCCGGCAGCCGGGTGGCGCTGGCCGTCGGCGACGTGGTCGGCCACGGGCTGCATGCGGCCGCAACCATGGGCCGGCTGCGCACCGCTGTGGACAACTTCACCACGCTCGACCTGCCGCCGGACGAACTGCTGAGCCATCTCGACGATCTCGTGGCCCGCATCGACCAGGACGAGTCGCCCACCCGCGTCGTGGGCGCCACCTGCCTCTACGCGATCTACGATCCCGTGACGCGGAGCTGCGCCATGGCGCGCGCGGGTCATCTCGCGCCCGCGTTGGTCCACCCCGACGGCAGCGTCACCTTCTGCGACCTGCCCGCGGGTCCGCCGCTCGGCATCGGCGGCATGCCGTTCCAGACGGCGCACATGGACCTGGCGGAGGGCACCCAGCTCGTCCTGTACACCGACGGGCTCATCGAGGACCGCAGGCGCGATCTGGACGTGGGGATGGAACTGCTGGCCGCGGCGCTCGCGGGCCACCCCGACCGGTCGCCCGAGGAGAGCTGCCGGACCGTACTGGAGGAGCTGCTGCCGGAGCGGCCCAAGGACGACGTCGCCCTGCTCATCGCCCGCACCCGGCCGCTGCCGCCCGACCGGATCGCCGACTGGGACGTGCCCGCCGATCCGGCGGCCGTCTCCCGGTTGCGCGAGGCCGCGTCCGCGAAGCTCGACGAGTGGGGCCTGATCGAGCCGACCTTCAACATGGAACTCGTCCTGAGCGAACTCGTCACCAACGCCATCCGGCACGGCTGCGAACCGATCCATGTCCGGCTGATCCACGACCGCACCCTGATCTGCGAGGTCGCCGACGGCAGCAGCACCTCACCGCACCTGCGCTACGCCGCGACGACCGACGAGGGCGGCCGCGGCCTGTTCCTGGTGGCCCGGATGGCCGAACGCTGGGGCACCCGCTACACACCCCAGGGCAAGGTGATCTGGGCCGAACTGGCGCTGACGGAAAGCACCGGGCTGCCCGACTTCACGGAGCTGCTCTAGTCCTTCAGGCCGGCCGGGCGGCAAGCGGTCTTCGGCCGGCACTCGGCAATCGGAAAGAGCTCATTGTTCAATGATCTGAAATGCAGTATCTCGACACGCCGAATTCCGCCGTTCGATGGATTATCGCCGAACCTGCGTTTGGCCGAGGGCGCGGGGTCACGCATTGCTGGCATCTTGAGGGCTTCAGTCGGCATTCCGGGAGGTCCCCTTGCAAGCCCCGTCCACCAGCCTCAGCACGAGCCTCCCCGCACAACAATCAACCCTCGGCCAAAAAGCCGAGAGCGAATCGACGCGCAACAGCCGGTTCGACGGCGCATGGTGGGCCTGGGCCATGGCGGGGGCGCTTTTCTTCGTCTACGCGGCCTTGTCACTGCGCATCCATCACCGGATGCTCTCCAACAGCTATGACCTGGGGATCTTCGAACAGGTCGTCCGCTCGTACGCGGACGGGCATCTGCCCGTCTCCGAGTTGAAGGGGCCCGGCTACCCCATCCTGGGGGATCACTTCTCTCCCATCCTCGCTCTCGTCGCACCCTTCTACGCGCTGCACCGTTCAGCGGGAACCCTGCTCGTGGTGCAGGCCGCGCTGATCGCCCTGAGCGTGGTCCCGCTGACGCTCTGGGCGCGCCGATCCCTGGGTTCACTGGCCGGCGCGGTGATCGGTGCCTGCTACGGGCTCTCGTGGGGCATCGCGAGCGCCGTCGGCTTCGACTTCCACGAAGTCGCCTTCGCGGCTCCGCTGCTCGCGTTCTCCCTCACCGCCCTCGGCAGCGGTCGGCTGACCGCCGCCGCGTGGTGGGCGTTGCCGCTGCTGCTCGTGAAGGAGGATCTCGGGCTCACGGTCGCCGTGATCGGCCTGGTCATCGCCTGGCGCGGGCCCCGCAAGCTCGGATTCATGACCGCGGGGCTCGGTCTGGCCGGGACGCTGCTGGCCCTGCTGGTGATCCTGCCGGCCTTCAACCCGACCGGTTCGTTCGCCTATTGGTTCCTTGCTGACAACCCCGCGGGCAGTGCGAGCGCTTCGGGTGCGGGTGCCGGCACCGGATTCCTGGACCTGCTGTCCAGGAGCACGGTGGGTCTCGTCGTCCCGCAGACCAAGGTGTCGACTCTCGCGCTCATGCTGGCTCCGACCGTGTTCCTGGCCCTGCGGTCGCCCCTGCTGTGGGCCGCCCTCCCGACGCTCGCCTGGCGCTTCTTCTCCAACAATTACGTCCACTGGGGCACCGGCTACCACTACTCGCTGGTCCTGATGCCGATCGTCTTCGCCGCCTTCGTCGACGCCCTGGTCCAACGAGGCACGCGGCCCGCCGGCCTGAAGCGGTACCTCGCCGGAGCGGCCGCGGTCAGTCTGCTGATCCTGCCGAGCTTTCCGTTCTGGCAGCTCCTCAACCCAGGCACCTGGCGGGCGGATCCACGCGTCGCCGTCGCCCACAGCCTGATGACGAAGATCCCGGACGACGCCACGGTCCAGGCATCGACCTATCTGGTCCCGCAGCTCACCAACCGCACGAGCGTCAGCCTGTACGGCTACCCGGTCAGCCGTCCCAATCCTCAGTGGATCATGGTGGACACCTGGGTGTCGCCACGCTGGCGGTGGCCGCTCACGTACGAAACGGAGCACGCTCTGCTGACCCAGGCCCAGAGACAGGGCTACCGCACCGTGGCCGACCGTGACGGCTTCATCCTGCTGCACCGCACCTGGCCCCAGCGCGAACCGATCACCGGCGACCTGGACGCCTCCGAGCACAAGGGCTGATTTCGCCGTGGACACGTTCTGGTCAATGAGTCCGCACCGGAAAAGAGTTGAGAGCGTGGTGCTGCCATGAAGCCCTCCATCTGCCTGTGCATGATCGTCAAGAACGAGGCAGGCGTCATCGAGCGATGCCTTGCGTCCGTCCGTGATCTGGTGGACACCTGGGTGATCTCGGACACCGGATCGACCGACGGAACCCAGCAGTTGATCCGCCGTGCGCTCGACGGAATCCCGGGCGAACTCCACGAGGAACCCTGGGTCAATTTCGGGCACAACCGGACCCTGAACATCCAGCATGCCCGCGGCAGGGCCGACTATCTGCTGCTCCTCGACGCGGACCACGTCGTCAGACGGGACGGGCCTCTTCACCGGCTGACCGGCGACGCGTACATGCTCCGGCACGAAGGCGCCACCGAATACCGGATCAGGCGCCTGGTACGCGGTGACCTCCCGTGGCGATACGTGGGCGTCACCCACGAATACCTCACCGCCGACGGGAACGAGAATCAGGAGAACCTCGATGCGCTGGTCATCGAGGACCACGCGGACGGCGGCTCGCGGCACGACAAGTTCGAGCGCGACGCGCGCCTGCTCAGCGCCGAGATGGAACGCGAACCCAGCAACACCCGCACGGTCTTCTACCTGGCCCAGACCATGCGTGACATGGGCAACACCCCCGAGGCGATCAGACTGTACGAACGCCGCGCGGCGATGGGCGGCTGGGTGGAGGAGGTCTACTACTCCCTGCTCCAGGCCGGCATCCTGCACGCCGCGTCGGGTGACTGGCCGGCCGGGATGGACGCTCTGATCCGGGCCTGGGAGTCTCGTCCGCAACGGCTCGAAGCGTGTTACGAACTGGCCTCGCGGCTACGCGGCATGGGCCGGCACCACATGGCGCACGCGATCGTCGTCGCCGGCCTGGACAAGGAACAGCCGGACGACATCCTGTTCACCCAGCCATGGGTCTACCGCTGGGGCCTGCTGTCCGAGTTCTCGATCACGGCGTACTGGGTCGGCGACTTCAGGGGTTCGCTACGAGCGTGCGACCGCCTGCTCTCCATGCCCGACCTGCCCCCGGCCCACCGCAAACAGACCGTCGTCAACCGCGAGTTCGCCGTGCGCAAACTCGCCACGATCCCGGTGCCGGGCAACAACCTCAGGGGCGGCAAGGGCAAGCAGCGCCAGAAGGGCGCGCCATCCCGCTGACACGCTGACGGCCGAGGCCCTCACCGGCCCGTACGCCGTATCCGGAATCACCGCGGCCGCCCAGCCCGCCTCGAACAAGGGTCCCGCCGGGCGGCCGCGGTGCAGGCCGAGCATGGCAGGCAAGGGGGCCCGGTTCGCGGGTCTCCGGGCCGGACCGAGCCACAACAGCGCGCGGCGCCCTTTCAGCCACCTGCGATCAGCAGCGCCGCGCCGTCGGATACGACCCCCCGCGCCATCCGCACCCCGCTTCGAGGAATTCCGCGACTTTCACGGAATCGATTCCTCATGGCCGGCACCGACGAAATCCTGAAGAAATCCGCATTCGAGGTGCGCCGCCATGAGGCATCGAGACACTGCAGCACGGCGGCTATTAGCTGATTAATGCGGGCTTTCTGAGCGATATGCATGCCGCTTTCAGCCCATTTCATCGATTTTGCCTCGATTTGTAAGCGCCATATGCAGTTTGCTGCTCACAGCTCACTCACACATTTATGTCAAGAAAGGCATGGTGGGTTTTGGTGCATGGAGCTGTTAAGGCCGGCGGCGCCTCGTCGCTGGTTCTCGGGGCTGTGAGCCTTGGGCTGACCCTGGGCTTGTGCGGCCCGGCTGCGGCGCAAGTGCAGTCCGCCCGGGGTCAGGCCGCCAACTCGCACGCAGGTCAGATCGCTCTGCGGGCCGGGGCGAAAACGAATCACAAGGAGCTTCGGGCGGCGGTCACGGGGACCGTCACCTCGCAGATCGGCGTGAACATCCGCCAGTCGCCGACGACGAACTCGCCGTCACTGGGCTCGTTCCCCTTCGGCGCCCAGATCTCTCTCCTGTGCCAGGAGCAGGGACAGACCGTCGACGGGAACCCCTGGTGGTACCAGCTCGCCGACCAACCCGGGTGGGTGACCGCGCGCTATGTCAGCGCGGCCGGCGTGCCGTTGTGCGATCCGGTCGGGCCCACGGGCCCGACCGGACCCACCGGCGCCACCGGCGCCACCGGCCCGCAGGGTCTCAACGGACTCAACGGACTCAACGGCAACACCGGCCCGACCGGACCGCAGGGTCTCAACGGACTCAACGGCAACACCGGCCCGACCGGACCGCAGGGTCTGAACGGACTCAATGGACTCAACGGCGCCACCGGCCCGACCGGGCCCTTGGGCCACACTGGCCCCACGGGCCAGAACGGCCAGAACGGCCAGAACGGTCTCAACGGTGCTACCGGTCCCACTGGTCCCGCAGGGCTCAACGGACTCAATGGCAACACCGGCCCGAGCGGACCCACCGGCGGCCTCGGCCCGACCGGACCCACCGGCCCGCAGGGCCTTAACGGACTCAACGGCATCAACGGCATCGACGGCGCCACCGGACCCACCGGACCCACCGGCGCCACCGGCGTCACCGGCCCGACCGGGGCTGCCGGCCTCAACGGCCTCAACGGTGTCGACGGCGCCACCGGACCCACCGGACCGCAGGGCCTCAACGGACTCAATGGCATCAACGGCATCGATGGCACCACCGGACCCACCGGACCCACCGGCCCGACCGGGGCTACCGGCCTCAACGGCCTCAACGGTGTCGACGGCGCCACCGGACCCACCGGACCGCAGGGCCTCAACGGACTCAACGGCATCAACGGCATCGACGGCGCCACAGGCCCGACCGGCCCCACCGGCCCCGGCGCGCAGGTCCTGAGCTCAACCGTCCAAACCCTGGCCGCCGGCGACAGTGGCACGTTCAGCGGTCCCACGTGCCCCACCCCGAGCACGGCCGTCTGGGGCGGTGTGACCCAGACCGGGGGTACGGGGCCGCTCAATGTCCAGTCGGGCACCGGGGGTGCCGCGTGGACAGTCACCGTCGTCAACGGCGGCGCTGACATCGCGTCCTTCACCGTCCAGTCGGTCTGCCAGTAGCCGGCCGAATCCCACGAAGTCCGCTCCGGTTACAGGCTTCCCCCTGTGACCGGGTGGTCTCCCGGCCGGTTCGGGCCGCCCACCTGACAGGTGGGCGGCCCGAACCGTTTTCCCCATGCCCGATGTCCCGATGGCGGAATCCGTCAGCTCGTCCAGAAGTCCCACCACCGCGTCAGAACCAGCAGTCCGACGACTGCGATGTGCAGCAGGGCCAGCACCCAGGTGAATTCGTCGAAGAAAACTCTCAGCGGGCGCGGCGCCGGCAGGAACATGTTCCGTACGTTGAACGAGATCACGTACCAGAACAGGAGGATCGTGGCGGCCCACGCCAGAGCGCACCACAGGCACAGCGCGTTGATCCTGTAGAGCGACTCGAACTGCAGCCACGACACGAAGCCGATCCCGAACAGGCACCCGGCGTTGAAGGTCAGCCAGTACCAGCGGGGGAACACCGTGCCGGCCAGCAGACTCACGCCGACGCAGATCACGATGCCGTAGGCCACCAGGCCCAGCATCGGGTTGGGGAACCCGAAGACCGAAGCCTGGGCACTCTTCATCACACTGCCGCAGGACACCACCGGGTTCAGGCTGCAGCCGGGCGTGAAGTTCGGGTTCTGAAGCAGCTTGAACTTGTCGATGGTGATGACCCAGGAGGCGAGCAGCCCGCCCGCCCCCGTGAGTACGAGGAGCAGGGCGAAGCTCCGGCCCGCGCCCGCGGTTCTCGCCATCAGCCGCGCAGGCTCCGGGCCGGCAGGACGACGTGCGCCGCCTTCCTCAGCGTCTCGTCGGCGCCCGCGAACGCGGCCAGCGACTCGGGGGCCAGGGGCCTGCCCGGAGCGGCTTCCGGCCAGGGGCGGGTGGTGAACACGAGATAGACGAAGCCTCGTTGGGCGACCGCCGCCAGCCACTCCGGCGGAGCGGTGCACTGGGCAGTGAGCGGCGGCATCGTGACGACCGCCTGCCCGGCCTGGACCAGCAGGCTGACCGGCAGGCCGGGCTTCGCGACACCGTCGAGGAGGTCGCCGCCCACAGGCAGGCGGTTGCTCTCCAGCAACTGCCGTACGGCGGCGGAGGATGCCTCGAGGCCGCCCGCGCCGTCCCCCAGGGTGTAGGCGAGCAGATAGGGCATATCACCGTCGGGCGCCTCGCCGCTCCAGGCGAGTACGACGAGCGTGCCCAGGTCGGCGAGGCGCGGCGGGCGGGTTTCGCTTGAGGTTGAGGTCACCGCGCGACCCTACGACGCCCCCGAGAACGGCTCGGTGTCTTCTCACCCGGGTGGACGATGCCCCGAGTGCTCTCCACACGAACGAGGGACGCCTCTCGACGCCCCTCGGACGACGTCCCGGGAAGGTCAGCTCTGCAACGGAAGACCGCCCAGCAACGGGTTGTGCTGGTTCAGTGCACCGGTCACGCCTTTGACGGTGTTGAGCACCGAGTCCTTGTTCTCCGTGTCGAGCGCGCTCGACTGGTGCCGCAGCGGCATCACGTCGATGGGGCCCTGGGTGAGCGTGTTGACGGCGCCGTTGAGGCTGGTGGGCGTCACGTCGGCGGCGCCGTAGGCGAACGCGGGTGCGGCGGCACCGGTGATGGCCATGGTTCCGGCAACGACCGCGGCAGCCTTCAGGGACTTCATCGTCTTCCTTTCCTCGGCAACTCATGTCTCTTCAGGTATTTCTGACGCCGTGCTCAACGATGCCCGGTCGGAACGGAAACCCCGGGGTGGGGAAGTTTCCGCACCCCGGGGGGGTCGTCATCCGATCGGAAAGGAAGACAGCCGTTGCGCCGGAACGGAGATTCCGGCGCAACGGCTGTGGGACCGCTTCCCGTGATGTCCTACGTCGTCGGCACTGGCAGGCCGGGAAGATCGGGCGCGGGCAGGCCGCCGGCGAGCAGGACGGCGGCGACATGGTTGACGAGGGCCGTCACCACGCCGGTGACCGCGGTGGCCACCCTGCCGGCGTCCCCGGAGATGACGGCATCGCGGAGGGTGTCCAGCGACTTCTGCAGCGCGGCGACGGCGTCGCTCACGGTGTCCTTGGCCCGCGGGTCGGCGATGTCCTTGGGGGTCGCGTCGGCGATGGCCTGCTTCACGGCATTGATGAGCTGGGTCGCCTCGGTGGTGGAGAGCTGGCCGTTGTCGGCCTTGAGCACGGTGTTGAGCACGCCGGTGACCGGGGTGACCACGCCGCCGAGGTTGCCGAGGCTCTTGATCTGCGCCAGGAGCGCGTCCGCACCGGGGACGGGTGCCTGGGACACCGCGTGGCTGCGCTGCCGGGCGGAGTCGGCCGCCATGGCGACCGGTCCGGTGATGCCCGCGAGGAGGGCAGCGCACAGTGCGGTGGACGCTATGCGCCCTGCGAACAGACCTCGCATGGGAGTTCCTTTCGGTGGCACGTCGGATCTTGTGACCACCGTTCAATCGATCACCACCGTCTGCAACCGATCATGAGCACTGCATCACCAGCCGCCCCTGCATCGTTCCTGGTGGGGCGCTTGTCCGGGCCGGCCCGCTGATCCGGTGCCCCGCCCGCCCATTCGGGGCGCCGCAGGTGCGCCACGGGACGAACGAACCGGCCGCCCTCCCGTGCGGGAGGGCGGCCGGCCGATGGAGTGCGAGGCGACGTCAGGTGTTGGCGCAGGTGTTGCCGAACGCCGGGTTCAGCAGACCGACGACGTTGACGGTGTTGCCGCAGGCGTTGACCGGCACGTGAACAGGGACCTGGATCACATTGCCCGACAGGACGCCCGGGGAGTTGCTGGCGGCGCCGTTCGCGCCACTGTCGGCGGCGGCAAGGCCGGCGGCGCCGGCGACAGCCGCAGCGGCGACGGAGGTAAGGACCAGGCCCTTCGCGATACGCGACATGGAGAGGTACTCCTTGGGGGTTGACACAAACATCTGGGCGGATGCCCGACGCTGTGTCAACGCGCTGCCTCGGCGAAGGTTGTGCCGCCAGAGGAGTGATCTGTCGATGAACCGGCCTGTGTGGATGCCGGCGGGACGGAGTGGGGCGATGCCCCGATACGTCGCTGACGGTCTGCCATGTGGACTGCTCACACATGGCAGACACATCGGGGTTGCTACGACCGGCCTGCTGCGGGTGCCGGGCACTGGGGTGACCGGCACCGGCCGATCACCTGCGGTACGCGGCGCGGCCTCGCCGGTAGAGGATCAGCCCTCCCACCATGAGCGCGGCGCTGAGGCCGGAGGTCGCCAGCATGGTCCCACTACCGGTTTCCGCCAGGGCAGCGCGGGATGCGCCACCCATGGGTGTGGCATCCAGCTGACGCGCCCGGTAGGTGGAGGAGTCGTCCTGCCGCTCCTGGGAGGCCGTGCCGCGCTGCGGTTGTTCGGCGGGGGAGGGCAGCCGGGGAGCCGGGGTGCGCGCGACGGGCGGCGCGGCCGGCAGGGGCGTCTGCGGGGTGCCGGTGCCGGTGTCGCTGGAACCAGGTTGCCTCGGGACCACCGGGGTGACCTGTCCCCCCGAATTCCCCTGGTTGCCACAGGAGTTGCCGAACGCCGGGTTCAGCAGACCGACGACGTCGACCGAATTGCCGCAGGCGTTGACCGGTACATGGACCGGCACCTCCACGGTGTTGCCCGAGAGCACGCCGGGCGAGTCCGAAGTGGCGCCGCCTGCGAGCGAGTCGGCGAAGGCGGGCATGTTGTGCAGGGACAGAATGCTCGTCGCGGCGGCTGCCACGACCACTCCCCTGCTCAGGGTCTGTCGCAATCTCGTTGTCTTCCTGGTCGAGAACTGGAAAAGGCCGGCCTTGGAACGCAACGGGAGGTGTCCAAGGCCGGCCGTGACGCAGCCGACTGCCGGCGCGTCACGTCGTCACTGGTTGCTGCACGCGTTGCCGAACGCGGGGTTCAGCAGAGCGATCACGTTGACGGTGTTGCCGCACACGTTCACCGGGATGTGCACGGGGACCTGGACGACGTTGCCGGAGAGGACGCCCGGGGAGGCGTCGGCGGAACCGGTGGCGCCTGCGTCGGCGAAGGCCGGACCGGCCACGCCCAGGGCCATGATCGCGCCGGCGACGACTGCAGCGCTCTTCTTCATGAAGTTTCCCTTCTCTCCAGTCATGCCTGTGTGGCGGCTGAAACCGAGCGAGCACAGCTTGAACGACTCGCACCATGACCGGCAGTTCTAAAACGAGGAATAGACACTGGGGGAAACTGTGGAACGTGAGCCACAGCGGAATTCACCCGAATGCCCGTCGCATAAGATGAAACGGCTCGCCCACCCGGGCCGCCGCGGACCGAGGCCCGAAACGGCCCGGGCGCCGGGCGCGCGACGGCTCAGTTGTTGCCGGTCCCGTTGGCCGACAGGACCGGGATGTCCTCCACGAGGTGCGACAGCGGCTCGTCGCCCTTGGCCTGGGTCGAGTTCTCGACGCACTGCTGGTTCTGCGGTGCGGACAGGACCGGGATGTCCTGGACCGAGACCGGCACGACACCGACGAGCGAACCGGCGTTGGCCTTGGCCGGCAGGCCCACGCAGAGCTTGTTCAGCGACCCCTGGACCAGCGAGAGCTGCGGACTCAGGTTGCCCGTGGTCGCCGAGTTGGCGAACGTCTGCGAGGCGCCGGTGCCGCTCGTGGAGGTCGTGCCGGTGTCGTCGCCGATCGCCAGCGCCTGCGGTGCGGCGACGGCCGCCGCACCGACCACGGCCGCGGCGACCGCCGCCACGGACATTGCCTTCTTCAGCATTTCGCTTTCCTTTCCTGCAGAGACACGCATTCCTGCTCCGGCATCAACCACAGGCAGGCATCCTGGTTTCGGCGATTCACCCGGTCGGGCTGTTCCCTTTCCGGCGTAAGCCAACGGAGTGAACCGGCGGAACCAACAGAACCCGGGGCAGTTGACCAGAGCGCTCCGGTGGACGGGGTAATTCCAGAAGGGAACAGCAAGTGATCAAGAAGGTTCTGGCCACCGCCGCGGTCGCCGCTTCCGTCGTGGGCGCCTCGGCCGCCGCCGCCCCCACGGCACTGGCCATCGGCAATGACACCGGCACCACGTCCGCCAGCGGCAACGACTCGGCGCAGTCGTTCGGCAACTCCGCCACGTACGGCAGCATGAGCCCCCAGATGGCGCTCATCCAGGGCTCGCTCAACAAGCCCTGCATCGGTCTGCCCGCCAAGGCCAACCTGGGCTCGCTCGTCGGTGTCGTGCCGGTCTCGGTCCAGGACATCCCGGTCCTGTCCGCACCGCAGAACCAGCAGTGCGTCGAGAACTCGACCCAGGCCAAGGGCGACGAGCCGCTGTCGCACATCCTGGACGACTTCCCGGTCCTGTCGGGCAACGGCACCAACAACAGCTGAGCGCCAGGCGCATCGCCACGACGGGTCACCGGATCACTGGTGACCCGCCGTTCACGTGCCTCGCGTGACGCCTGCAGCGGGGATGTTCATCGCATCGTGCGAGCGCACTGCCCCAAAACGGGGCACAACCCGCAACCCGGCCCGAGGCGCCACGTTGACGATCATGCAACTCCTTGCTGGAGTCCGCTTTTCGAAAGGGAATGAACATGAAGAAGCTGTGGGCAACCGCGGCTATCGCGGCTTCGGTCGCGGGCATCACCGCTACGGCCGCCCCCCAGGCGCTCGCCATCGGCGACGACACCGGTACGACCTCCGCGAGCGGCACCGGCGCCTCGCAGGAATTCGGCAACTCGGCGACGTTCGGCGACATGAGTCCGCAGCTCTCGCTGGTTCAGGGCTCCCTGAACAAGCCCTGCCTGGGGCTGCCCGCCAAGGTCAACGCCGGTTCGCTCGTCGGTGTCGTGCCGGTCTCGGTCCAGGACATCCCGGTCCTGTCCGCACCGCAGAACCAGCAGTGCGTCGAGAACTCGACCCAGGCCAAGGGCGACGAGCCGCTGTCGCACATCCTGGACGACATCTCGGCCCTGTCCGGCAACGGCACCGGCAACAACTGAGCATCGCCCCGCCGCGGCGGGTCACCGGATTCTCCGGTGACCCGCCGTTCGCGTGTCACTTCCGGTACAGGGCCTCGATCTGCTCCGCGTACGCCGCCGTGACCGCGTGCCGCTTGACCTTCAGGGAGGGTGTCAGCAGCCCGTTTTCCTCGGTGAACTCACCGTCGACGAGGGTGAATTCACGGATCGACTCGGCACGCGAGACGGCCTGGTTGGCGTACTCGACGGCCTTGCGCACCTCGGCGCGCAGCTCGTCGTCGCGCACCAGCTCGGACATCGGGGTGTCCGCGGGCCGCTTGCGCACGGACAGCCAGTGCGCGACCGCCTCCGGGTCGAGCGTGACGAGGGCGGCGACGAAGGGACGGTTGTCGCCGACGACGATGCACTGGCCGACGGGCGGACGGCCGCGCAGCCGGTCCTCCAGGACCGCCGGGGAGACGTTCTTGCCGCCGGAGGTGACGAGGATGTCCTTCTTGCGGCCCGTGATGGTGAGGTAGCCGTCGTCGTCGAGGGAGCCGAGGTCGCCGGTGGCGAACCAGTCCTCGGTGAGGACCGCGTCCGTGGCCGCCGGGTTGTTCCAGTACGAGCCGAAGACGAGCTCGCCCTTGATCAGCACCTCGCCGTCGTCGGCGATGCGGATCGCCGCGCCGGGCACCGGCCGGCCGACGGTGCCGGGGCGGGGCTGCAGCGGCGGCACGATGGTGGCGGCGGCCGTCGTCTCGGTCAGGCCGTAGCCCTCGTAGACGATGATTCCGGCCGCGTAGAAGAAGAGGTTGAGGTTGCGGTCGAGCGGGGAGCCGCCGCTGATGGCGTACCGCATGCGGCCGCCGAGTTCCTTGCGGATCCGGCGGTAGACCAGCAGGTCGTACAGGGCCCAGGCGGCGTACAGGCCGAGGCCGGGTCCTTTGCCGGTGCCCTGGAACTTGTTCAGGTACGCCTCGCCGAAGCTGACGGCGATGCGGTCGGCGCGGTCGAAGGAGGCGCCGCGGCCGATCTTCTCGGCGGTGGCGCGGCCGGTGTCGTGGATCTTCTCGAAGAGATACGGCACACCGACCAGGAACGTGGGGCGGAACTCCCGTAGCGCCGAGCGGAGTTCGTCGGGCTTGATGCTCGGGAAGTGGCCGATCTCGATGCGCGCCATGAGGCAGGCGATCTGCAGGGCGCGGCCCAGGATGTGGGCGAGCGGCAGGAACAGCAGGGTGGACGCGGTCCGGCCGGTGACCTCCGTGAAGACGGGGAGCAGCAGCTGGACCGTGTTGGCCGCCTCGGCGTGCAGGTTGGCGTGGGTGAGGACGCAGCCCTTGGGCCGGCCGGTGGTGCCGGAGGTGTAGCAGAGGGTGGCGACGGTGTCGGGGGTCAGGGCGGCGCGACGCTTGGCGACCTCCTCGTCGGGGACGTCCTTGCCGAGGGTCGTGAGGTCGGCGAGCGCGTCCTCGTCGATGGCCCACACACGGGGCGGTTCGGGGTGGCCGGCGGTGCCCGTGCCGACCGTCGCGGTGTTGCCGGCGGTCTCGGTGACGACGTACCGGGTGCCGGAGTCGCGGACGATCCACTCGACCTGCTCGGCGGAGGAGGTGGCGTAGATCGGCACGGTCTGGCCGCCGGCCGCCCAGATCGCGAAGTCCAGGACCGTCCACTCGTAGCGGGTGCGGGACATCACCGCGACGCGGCCGCCCGGTTCGAGGCCGGCCGCGATCAGGCCCTTGGCGGCGTCCGTGACGTCACGGGCGAAGGCGGCCGCCGTGACCGGGCGCCAGCCGTCGGGCGCGCGGCGGCGCAGGATCACGGCGTCGGGCGCCTCGGCCGCGTTGGTGAAGGGCAGGTCGGCGGTGGAGCCGCTGGTCGCGCGCGTCACGAGGGCCGGGCTGCGGGCCTCGCGCACGACACCGTGCTCGTCCCTGACGGTCTCCACCTGCGTACGGGTGGCCAGGTCGGTGCGCTTCCTGGCCCGCTTCAGATCCTTGCGTACGCCCATGACGGCTCCCGGTCGCGGCCTCGGAATCACTCAGGGGACTTACTCGGAAGTCAACTTACTCATGCGTAATAGAAGGTCAATGGTTCGTGCACGACTGGGCCGCCGTGCTAGCCCTCGGAGCGGCGGGCCTGTCCGATCGCGTCGGCCAGCTGCCGTACCGCCGAGTCCTCCGTCTCCTTCGCCAAGCCGTCGGCGTGGTCCTCGAGTTCGCCGAGGCCGGGGTCGCCGGGCAGCCGGGCCCAGCGGTCGTCGCCCGAGCGCAGGGCGTCGGCGAAGTAGGCGGCGACGGCCGCCACCTGGAAGCGCGGGGTCACGCTCCACACCGAGTCCTTCAGGGCGCCGGTCTCCAGTTCGCCGGACTGCTCGTGCGGGTCGCGGGAGCCGGGGTCGAGCCAGCGGACGGTGGCGGTGGCGAGGTGCCCGTCGGCGCCCGGCCTGGTGCGGACGGCGTAGAGGGCGGTCACGGTGTGGCCGGGGCCGACCTCGCCGCCGTCGACGCGGTCGTTACGGAAGTCGTCGTCGGCGACCCGGCGGTCGTCGTAGCCGACGAGCCGGAACTCGGCGACGGTGTGCGGATCGAAGGCGACCTGGGCCTTCGCGTCGCGGGCGGTCAGCTCGATGTTCTGCGGGAGCTGCTCGCAGAATACCTTGGTGGCATCGTCCGTGCCGGAGACGTACGCCGTGTGTCCGTCACCCTTGTCGGCGAGGCGTTCCATCAGGGCGTCGCCGTAGTCGCTGCCGACGCCGACGCCGAACAGGGTGATGCCGTACTCGCGGCGGTCGCTCGCGATGCGGTCGAGGATGGAGTCCGGGTCGGTGTCGCCGTCATTGGCGAGCGCGTCCGAGACGAGGACGACGCGGTTGGTCGCGCCTTCACGCAGGCCCTCGACGGCGGTGGCGTAACCGGTCTCGACGCCCGCGGAGAGGTCGGTCGAACTCTGTGTCTCCAGGCCGTCGATGGCATCGTGGACCTCGCCACGGTGGCCGCCGAGCCGGGTCATCGGGAGCACGGTCTCGGCCTCGTCGCTGAAGGTGACGATCGCGACCGAGTCGTCGTC
Organism: Streptomyces brasiliensis; assembly: GCF_014647875.1. GTDB lineage: Bacteria > Actinomycetota > Actinomycetes > Streptomycetales > Streptomycetaceae > Streptomyces > Streptomyces brasiliensis. Next base: position 20,469 of record NZ_BMQA01000008.1, read on the forward strand.
GCGCAGCCGGTCGGTCATCGTGTCGAGGGAGTCCTGGGCAAGGTCCAGCCGGCCCGGCTCGGACATGGACCCGGAGACGTCGACCACGAACGTGAGGGCCGCGGGCGGACGTTCACGCTCGTCGGAGTCCCGGGTGGCGAGGCCGACCCGCACCAGGGACCAGTTCCGCTCGCTCGTGCGGGCGCCGTCGACGGTGACCGTGAAGCCGCTGCCGTCGGGGCGCCGGTAGTCCTGGCGGAAGCTGTTGACGAATTCCTCCGGGCGGACCGTCGACGGGTCGGGCCGCCGGCCGTCGGCGAGCGTGCGACGGGCGTAGCCGTAGGACGCGGTGTCCACGTCCAGGGCGAAGGTGGAGAGGTAGTCGGCGGACGGGCGCTCCGTCGAGTCGGCGGCCTCGCCGTCCCTCTGTTCACCGGAGGCCGAACCCTGGCTCTGGGCCGGCGCCGGGACGGGTGCGGGCATGCCGCCCGAACGCTTAGAGCTGTCGTACGTGCTCTGTCCGCCGCTGTCGCCCCCGCTGCAGGCCGTCAGCAGCAGTGCCCCCGCCGTCGTGAGGGCGAGCAGCGCGCCCCGTGTTCGCCGTGTCCCGCACCGATCCATCTCCCCTGCCCCCTGTGCCGATTGACGTCGACTTCTGTGACTGTGACGGCGTACGGCGGCGGAACGTGCGGTACGGGGCGTTGCGGAACGATCTCAAAGAGGCCACGGAGCAGGGCCGTCGAGACCGGTGGGTGATCCTCCGGTGACCTAGGAGACGATGTCCTTGCGGGCGAAACCCCGGAAGGCCAGGGCGAACAGCACGAGCGCGTACGTTATCGAAATCGCCGTGCCCTGGATCATGCCGGACCACTCGGGATGCGGCTGTACTGCGTCGGCCCAGGCGAACTGCCAGTGGGCGGGCAGGAAGTCGCGCCACCGGCCGAGGGCGGTGACGGCGTCCAGGACGTTGCCGACGATGGTCAGGCCGACCGCGCCGCCGACCGCGCCCAGCGGGGCGTCCGTCTTCGTCGACAGCCAGAACGCCAGCCCGGCGGTGACCAGTTGGGACACGAAGATGTACGCCACGACCACGACCAGGCGCTGCGCCGCCGTGCCCGGGTCGAGCGCGCCGCCGGTGGGGATCTCCAGCGGGCCCCAGCCGTAGGCGGCGGTGCCGACGGCGAGCGCCACGAGCGGGAGCAGGATCATCGCCGCGAGGCTGAGTCCGAGACCGACCACGAGCTTGGACCACAGCAGGCGGGCGCGGGGCACGGGGGCGGCGAGCAGATAGCGCAGGGAGGACCAGCCGGCCTCCGAGGCCACGGTGTCCCCGCAGAACAGGGCGACCGGGATGACCAGGAGAAAGCCCGCCGAGACGAACAGGTTCACCGCGGCGAAGTTGGCGCCGGACGCGGTGGCCGTGTCCATCAGGGTGACCTGGCCGTTGCGGCCGCCCGGCTCGCCGCCGACCGCGAAGGCGACGAGCAGCACGAACGGCAGGACGGCGAGGATCGCGCCCATGACGAGCGTGCGCCGCCGCTTCAACTGGCGTACCAGCTCCACCCGGAGGGGCAGCGTCCGCCCCGCCCGGTAACCGGAGGCGACCTCGACGGGCTCGGTGACCGTACTCATGCGGAACCTCCGATCAGGGTGAGGAAGGCGTCCTCGAGACGGCGGTGCGGACCGACCGACTCCACGGGCACGTCGAGCCGGATCAGTTCGGCCACCAGGCGTGCCGCGCTGCCCGTGGCGTCGAGGCGGACCAGGAGCCCGTCGTCGGTGCGCACGGCGGAGGCGACGCCGGTGAGCGCGGCCACCTTCTCGACGACCGGTTCGTCCACGGGTGTGGCGGTGCCGACCAGCAGAGTGTCGCCCGAGCCGATGATCTCCGCCACCGGGCCCGCCTGGACGAGGCGGCCGCGGTCCATCACCACGAGGTGGGTGCAGGACTGCTCGACCTCCGCGAGGAGATGGCTGGAGACGATCACCGTGCGGCCCGCGGCCGCGTAACGGATCATCACCTCGCGCATCTCGCGGATCTGCGGCGGGTCGAGGCCATTGGTCGGCTCGTCGAGGATGAGGAGGTCGGGCAGGCCGAGCATGGCCTGGGCGATGGCGAGGCGCTGGCGCATGCCCTGGGAGTAGGTGCGGACGGCTCGGGCGAGGGCGTCGCCGAGGCCCGCGATCTCGAGGGCCTCCTCGAGACGGGCGTCCTCGGGCGGACGGCCCGTCGCCTGCCAGTACAGCTCCAGGTTCTCGCGCCCGGACAGGTGCGGCAGGAAACCCGCGCCCTCCACGAACGCCCCGACCCGAGACAGCACCGGCGCGCCCGGCCGGATCGCGTGACCGAAGACGCGGATCTCGCCGTCGTCCGGCTTGATGAGGCCCATGAGCATGCGCAGGGTCGTCGTCTTGCCCGCGCCGTTCGGCCCGAGCAGCCCGAGCACCTGACCCTTCTCGACGCGGAAGGACAGCTCGCGCACCGCGTACCGGTCGGACGAGCGGGCGTAGCGCTTACTCAAGTCGGTTATCTGCAGCGGGACTTCGGTCAGGGCAGGTTCGAGCGGCGCCGGGACCGCCGTACGCCTGCGGCCGGTCAGCAGCAGGGCCAGGGCGAGCAGGGCGCCCGCCGCGGGCAGCCACCACACCCAGGCGGGCAGCGGAGCCGCCGCGGTGGTCACACCGGGTGCCGTCGGCACGCTCAGGTCGCCCTTCAGGGAGACGGTGTACGTCGCCGGGGCGACCGGTGAGGCGTAGCCGAGGTCCGTCGAGGCGAGGACCAGGCGGAGGCGGTGGCCCTTCTGCACGTCGTGGTCGATCGCCGGGAGCGTGACCGTGACGTCCCTGCCGGACCTGGCGCCCTCGACGCGCACGGGTGTGACCAGCTGGGAGGGCAGCACCTGCTGGGTGCCGCCCGGCGAGACGTCGTACACCTTCCCGAAGAGCACGGCCTCGTCGCCCGTCGACGTCACGTGCACGGTGACCGTCGGCGATCCGGTGATCCGCAGGTCACCGGTCACAGGCGCCGAGTCGAACTTGGCGAACTGGCCGGGAAAGTCGAGCGAGACGCCGACGCCCAGGGCGGACAGCTGGGTGAGGCCGCCCGCGCCGCCGAGGCCGGGCAGGGCCGAGACGCCGGGCGGGCTGGCCCCGGCCGGGTTGTCGACGTGCTGGGTGCCGCCGGTCAGGGCGATGGCGCGCCGGTCGTTCTCCAGGCCGGGATAGGTGTCCGCGCTCGCGCCGCGCAGCAGGGCGGCGCCGTCGGTGGAGTCGACGCCTCCGGTGCGGGTGATACGGAAGGCGGGGCCGGTGGCGGCGCCCTTGTCGCCCTTCAGATAGCGGTCGAACCAGGCCGTCACCCTCGACTGGACGCGGCCGGTCTCCAGGTCCCCGCCGTCGTGCCCGCCCGCGATCCAGTCGACGTCGACCGGGGCGCCGTTCGCCCGGATCGCCTTCGCGGCGGCGTCGGACTGGGCGAGCGTGAACAGGGAGTCGGTCTGGCCCTGCAGCAGCAGCGTGGGCACCTTGATCCGGTCGGCGACGGCGGACGGCGAGCGCTCCTCGAGGAGCGTGCGGGCGGCGGTGTCCGGTCTGCCCGACTCGGCGACCCGGTCGTACATCGCGCACAGCGCGGGCTCGAACTTGGCGCAGCCGCCGCCTGTGTTGAAGAAGATCCCGGCCCACAGCTTCTTGAAGACGCCGTTCGGGAACAGGGCGTCGGCGAGGTTCCAGTAGGTGATCGCCGGGGCGACGGCGTCCACCCGGTCGTCGTGTCCGGCGGCGAGCAGGGAGATCGCGCCGCCGTACGACGCGCCGGCCACGCCCACGCGCGGGTCGCCGGGGTGGTCGAGGCGGACCTGGGGCTGCTTCGCCAGCCAGTCGATCAGCCCGGAGACGTCGGCGACCTCGTGCTTCGGGTCGTTCAGGCCGATCCTGCCCGTGGACCTGCCGAAGCCGCGCGCGGACCACGTCAGCACCGCGTACCCGTCACGGGCCAGGTCCTCGGCCTCCTGGCGCACGTCGGCCTTGCTGCCGCCGAAGCCGTGCGCCAGCAGGACGGCGGGGCGGCGGCCCGTGGCGGCGGCCGTGAAGTACGAGGTGTCGAGGCGCACCCCGTCGCCCATGTCCATGACCCGGTCGGCGCGGCGCACCGCGGGCGCGTCGTCGGAGGCGGCGACCGCCGTCCACGTCCCCGCGCCGGCGAGCACGACGACGGCGGCCACGGCGGCCGGCAGCCACCGCGGCCTCCGCCGAATCACTTTCGCCTCCGGGGCGGCAGGGGCAGTCGAAGATCCATGCCTCAACGGTACGGGCCGCCACCGACAACCGATGCAGCCGTCGGGCTGAACCCCCGCCCCTCCTCGGGGAGTACGGCCCTGCCGCCATGTACACCAGCCGTGGTACGAAGGCCCATGGAGATTCGTCCTGCCGGTTCCGTGGCCGAAGTCGCCGCCGCCGAGCACCTCTTCGACCATCCCGTGCGCACCGAGTGGGCCGAGCGCTTCCTGACGGCGGCGGGACACCATCTGTTCCTGGCCTACGAGGACGGCGAGCGCCCCCCGTCGGCTTCGTCAGCGGCGTCGAGACGATCCACCCCGACAAGGGCACCGAGATGTTCCTGTACGAACTCGGTGTCGCGGAGCCGTACCGGCGCCGCGGCATCGGGCGGGCGCTGATCTGGCGGCTGGGCGCACTCGGCCGGGAGCTGGGCTGTTACGGCATGTGGGTCCTGGTCGACACCGGGAACGACGTCGCCCTCGCCGCCTATCGCAGTGCGGGCGGCAAGGACGAGGGGTCGTGCTCGGTGGTGACGTGGGACTTCTGACGGGGCCTACGCCCGCGCGTCCTCCGGGATCGACACCAGCCAGCGGGTCTCGCGGCGCGGGCGGAGGTAGAAGACCCAGTAGAGGGTGGCCGCGGCCGTGATGCCGCCGGTCCACAGGAGGTAGCCGGTCTCCTGCTGGCTGAGGATGTAGCCCAGGACGGCGATCAGCAGGACGGGCATCGCGGGCCACAGCGGCATCCGCCAGGCGGGCGTGTGCTTGTGGGAACCGCGCCGGGCCAGCAGGGCGGCGACCGCGACGAGCAGGTACATGCCGGTCACCGAGACGCCCGTGACGCCGTACAGCGTGTCCAGGTTGACGAAGCAGAGCAGCGCCCCGGGGACTCCCACCGCGAGCGTGGCGACCCAGGGGGAGCCGAAGCGGCCGAGCTTGGAGAAGACGTCGTTGACCGGCTCGGGCCAGGCCTTGTCGCGGGCCGAGGCGAACAGGACCCGGGAGTTCTGGATGACCATGACGATGCCGGCGTTGATGATCGCGAGGGCGACGCACAGGCTGACGAAGGTGCCGACGGCCGAGTTGGACCAGGCGGTGACCATGGAGCCGATGTCCCCGCCGGTCAGCTCCTTGATGTCGGAGGCGCCCAGCGTGATGGCGACGACCGGGACCAGGATGATCACGGTGGAGATGGCGAGGGTGGCGAGGACCGTGCGGGCGACGTTGCGGCGCGGGTTCTCCAGCTCCTCGGAGAGGTAGACGGCGGTCGAGAAGCCCTGGGTGATGAAGAGGGCGATGGCGAGGCCGGAGACGATCAGCATGGCCGTGACGGTGTCCGTGTGCCCGTTCGCGCCGGCCACCTGCATCGAGGTGAGGCTGCCGAGACCGCGGTGGCCGTGCGCGAAGCCGAGGAGGGCGACGACACCGGCGGCGATGACCTCGAGGACCAGGAAGATGCCGGTGATCCAGGCGTTGGCGCGCAGGTCGAGCAGACCGGCGAGGGTGGCGAGCAGCATCACGCCGGCACCGGTCATGGCCGGGTCGAGGTGGACGATCGGGGCGAGATAGTCGGCCGTACCCATCGCGATCACGGGCGGCACGATCATCACGACCAGCAGGGACAGCACGAAGACCAGCCAGCCCGCCAGCCGCCCGGCCATCGTCGACACCATGGCGTACTCGCCGCCCGCGCTGGGGATCAGGGTGCCCAGCTCCGAGTAACAGAACGCCACGGCGATACAGAGGAGGGAGCCGATGGCGATCGTCAGGGCGGTGGCCGTGCCGAGCGAGCCGAACAGGTCGGGGACGACCACGAAGAGCGTGGAGGCGGGCGTGACGCACGAGAGGGTCAGGAGAGTGCCGCCGACGACGCCGATGGAACGCTTGAGCTTCTGCGGGCTGTCCGAGACCCTGGCGGCACCGTCCTGGACGGCGTTCTCGACAGGGCGGAGCGTGTCGGTCATACGGTGGTTCCGATCGACTCGAGCGGCGGGTTGCGCTGATGGAACCCCGACGAAAACCGTGGCGTCAATGGCGGTTAACCTTCGGATTCCGCACTCGCAAAGCGACGCAGCTCACATCACTTTCCCAGGCGTTGACGCTCTAGTGGTTCGTTCAACAAGACCATCTGTTATGCGACCTTGCTTTCGAAGGTCAACATGACATATCTCTTGCGTTACCCGTTTCCTCCCTCAAAACGGGAACCGAAGGCAAGGCGTTAAAAAAATGTCAGGCCGTCCGCTATCCGGACGGCCTGACGGGGAGTTTCGGTCACACTCAGTGGTTGCGCGGGAACCCGAGGTCCACGCCGGCCGGGGCGTCGGCCGGGTCGGGCCAGCGGGTGGTGACGACCTTGCCGCGGGTGTAGAAGTGCGTGCCGTCGTTGCCGTAGATGTGGTGGTCGCCGAAGAGCGAGTCCTTCCAGCCGCCGAAGGAGTGGTAGCCCACCGGCACCGGGATCGGCACGTTCACGCCGACCATGCCCGCCTCGATCTCCAGCTGGAAGCGACGGGCGGCGCCGCCGTCCCGGGTGAAGATCGCCGTGCCGTTGCCGAACGGCGAGGCGTTGATGAGGGCCACGCCCTCCTCGTACGTGTCGACGCGCAGGACCGACAGGACCGGGCCGAAGATCTCGTCCTGGTACGCCTTCGCGCTGGTCGGCACCTTGTCGAGCAGCGAGATACCGATCCAGTGGCCGTCCTCGAAGCCCTCGACCGTGTAGCCGGTGCCGTCCAGGACGACCTCGGCGCCCTCGGCGGCGGCGCCGGTCACGTACGACGCCACCTTGTCGCGGTGGGCGGCGGTGATCAGCGGGCCCATCTCGGACGTCGGGTCGTTGCCGGGGCCGATCTTGATCTTCTCGGCGCGCTCGCGGATCTTCTCCACCAGCGTGTCGCCGATCGAACCGACCGCGACGACGGCGGAGATGGCCATGCAGCGCTCGCCCGCCGAACCGTACGCCGCCGAGACCGCCGCGTCCGCCGCCGCGTCCAGGTCGGCGTCCGGCAGGACCAGCATGTGGTTCTTGGCGCCGCCCAGCGCCTGGACGCGCTTGCCGTTCGCGGAGGCCGTGGTGTGGATGTAGCGGGCGATGGGCGTCGAGCCGACGAACGACACCGCCTTCACGTCCGGGTGCTCCAGGAGGCGGTCCACCGCCACCTTGTCGCCGTGGACGACGTTGAAGACGCCGTCCGGCAACCCCGCCTCGGCCAGCAGCTCGGCGAGCTTCAGGGACGCCGACGGGTCCTTCTCGCTCGGCTTCAGCACGAACGTGTTGCCGGTCGCGATGGCGATCGGGAACATCCACATCGGCACCATCGCCGGGAAGTTGAACGGCGTGATACCCGCGACGACACCCAGCGGCTGGCGGATCGCGGCCACGTCGACACGGCTGGCGACCTGCGTGGACAGCTCACCCTTCAGCTGCACGTTGATGCCGCAGGCCAGGTCGACGATCTCCAGGCCGCGCGCGACCTCGCCCAGCGCGTCGGAGTGCACCTTGCCGTGCTCGGCCGTGATCAGCTCGGCGATCTCGTCACGGTGGGCGTCGAGCAGCGCGCGGAAGCGGAAGAGGATCTCCGTGCGCTTGGCGAGCGAGGAGATACCCCAGCTCGCGAAGGCGTCCTTGGCCGCGGCGACGGCCGCGTCCACCTCCGCCACGCTCGCGAACGCGACCTTCGTGGTGACCTCGCCGGTCGCCGGGTCCGTGACCGGCCCGTACGTACCCGAGGCGCCTTCGGCGGTCTTGCCGCCGATCCAGTGGTTGACGATCTTCGTCATGCCCGGTTACTCCTTCACAGATGGCGGCGTCGGGTCGACACGTGCCGTTCGTACAGCTCTCGTGCCTTGACCGCGGACGATCGGGTGGCGGTCTCGGCCACGGGTACATCCCACCAGGCCTGCGCCGGAGGCGCGCCCGACACTGTGTCTGCGGTTTCGGTCTCCACGTAGACACATGTGGGAGTGTCGGCGGCCCGCGCCTCGGCGAGCGCCGCGCGCAGCTCCCGTACGGTCTTCGCGCGCAGCACGCGCATGCCGAGGCTGGCCGCGTTGGCGGCGAGGTCGACGGGCAGCGGGGCGCCGGTGTAGGTGCCGTCGCCGGCCGGGTAGCGGTACGCGGTGCCGAACCGCTCGCCGCCCACCGACTCGGACAGCCCGCCGATCGAGGCGTACCCGTGGTTCTGCACCAGGAGGACCTTGATCGCGATACCCTCCTGCACCGCAGTCACGATCTCGGTCGGCATCATCAGATACGTCCCGTCACCGACCAGCGCCCACACGGGCCGGTCGGGAGCGGCGAGCTTCACCCCGATCGCGGCCGGGATCTCGTACCCCATGCAGGAGTAGCCGTACTCCAGGTGGTACTGGTCCCGCGAGCGCGCCCGCCACAGCTTGTGCAGATCGCCGGGGAGCGAGCCGGCCGCGTTGATGATCACGTCGGACTCGTCGACGATCGCGTCCAGCGCACCGACGACCTGCGGCTGCGTCGGCCGTACGTCCGGCTCGTCGGCCTCGAAGCTCGCCTCGACGCGCTGCTCCCAGCGCTCCTTGTCCTCGCTGTACTCGGTGACGTACGCGTCGGAGACGCGGTGAGCGTGCATCCCCAGCGCCTCGGTCAGCTCCTGGAGGCCGCTGCGGGCGTCCGCGACGAGCGGGAGCGCGGCGAGCTTGTGACCGTCGTAGGGGGCGATGTTGAGGTTGAGGAAACGGACGTCCGGGTTCTCGAAGAGGGTGCCGGAAGCAGTGGTGAAGTCGGTGTAACGGGTGCCGACGCCGATCACCAGGTCGGCGGTGCGGGCGAGTTCGTCGGCGGTGGCGGTGCCGGTGTGGCCGATGCCGCCGACGTCCTGGGGGTGGTCCCAGCGCAGGGAGCCCTTGCCGGCCTGGGTGGAGGCGACCGGGATGCGGGTGGCCTCGGCGAACTCGGCGAGGGCCTCCTCGGCGCGGCTGTGGTGGACGCCGCCGCCCGCGACGACGAGGGGCCGGCGGGCCGCGCGGACCGCCCGGACCGCCTCGGCGAGTTCGACCGGGTCGGCACCCGGCCGCCGTACGGTCCAGACGCGCTCGGCGAAGAACTCCTCGGGCCAGTCGTACGCCTCCGCCTGCACGTCCTGTGGCAGGGCGAGCGTGACGGCGCCGGTCTCGACCGGGTCGGTGAGGACCCGCATGGCCTGAAGAGCCGACGGGATCAGGGCTTCCGGCCGGGTGACGCGGTCGAAGTACCTCGACACCGGGCGCAGGCTGTCGTTGACCGACACGTCGCCCGCGTACGGGACTTCGAGCTGCTGGAGGACCGGATCGGCGGGGCGGGCCGCGAAGACGTCGCCGGGCAGGAGCAGGACCGGGAGGTGGTTGATCGTGGCGAGCGCCGCGCCCGTCACCAGGTTCGTGGCGCCCGGGCCGATGGACGTCGTGACCGCGTGCGTGGACAGGCGGTTCGACTGGCGCGCGTAGCCGACGGCCGCGTGCACCATGGCCTGTTCGTTGCGGCCCTGGTGGTACGGCATGTCGGCGCCGTACTCGACGAGCGCCTGGCCGATCCCGGCGACGTTCCCGTGGCCGAAGATGCCCCAGGTCGCGCCGATCAGCCGCTGCCGTTCGCCGTCCCGCTGCGTGTACTGGACGGACAGGAAGCGGACGAGCGCCTGCGCGACCGTCAGCCTCACCGTCGAGGACGTAGAGGTCATCGGTAACCTCCTGCGCTTTCTACGTGGGCCGGATGGAAGCAGATCCGCCACTCCCGCGTCGCGCCGGGACCGGCCATGACGTTCAGGTAGTACATCGCGTGGCCGGGCTGCGCGATCGACGGGCCGTGCCATCCGTCGGGGACGAGGACGGCGTCGCCGGAGCGGACCTCCGCGAGGACGTCGGATCCGCCCTCACGGGAGGGGAATACGCGTTGGTACCCGAATCCGTTCGGGCCCTCGATCTCGAAGTAGTAGATCTCCTCAAGCTCGGACTCCTCGCCCGGCCGGTGTTCGTCGTGCTTGTGCGGAGGATACGACGACCAGTTGCCGCCCGGCGTGATCACCTCGACCGCGATGAGCTTGTCGCACTCGAACGCGTCGGCCGAGGCGAAGTTGCGCACCTCGCGCGCGGACGCGCCGCTGCCACGCTGCTCGACGGGGACCTCCGGCGCGGGGCCGTAGCGGGCGGGGAGTCGTCGCTCGCACTTCGCTCCTGCCAGGGCGAAGCGGCCTCCCGCACCGGAGGCGATCTGGACCCGGGTGTCCCGGGGCGCGTACACGAAGTCCGAGACCGACGCGAACACGCTGTCCCGGCCAAGGATGTGGAACTCCTCGTCCTCCATGTGCACGGTACAGCCGCCGCTGAGCGGAAGCACGATCCACTCACTGTCCCCCGTGGTGAACATATGGCTTCCGCCGGGCAACAGTTCGACGATGCGCAAGCTGCTGTGCGTCCACCCGGCCCGCTTGGGGTCGATGTCGATGGCGTACTGGGCGCTCGCGGTCGAGCCTTTGGTCAGATGCAGGTCGGTGCTGGTCATACGGCCCTCACAGCAGTCCTACGGCGGTGTCCACGGCGGCGGCCACGTCGCCGTCCGCCGGGTACAGCAGCGTGCGGCCGACCACCAGGCCGCGCACAGTGGGCAGTTGGAGCGCGCCGCGCCACTTCTCGTACGCCGCGGTCTGCTCTTCGGCGGAGCCACCCACCTCGCCGCCGAGGAGGACGGCCGGGAGCGTGGAGGTCTCCATGACACGGGCCATGTCGACGGGGTTGTCGGTGACGGGGACCTTGAGCCAGGTGTAGGCTGAACTGCCGCCCAGACCCGAGGCGATGGCGATGGACTTGGTGACGGCCTCGGCGGACAGGTCGTTCTTCAGCCGGCCCTCGGGGGTGCGGCGGCTGATGAACGGCTCGACGAAGACCGGGAGCCGGCGCGCGGCCATGTCGTCGATGGCACGGGCGGCGGACTCCAGGGTGGTCAGGGAGCCCGGGTCGTCGTAGTCGATGCGCAGGAGCAGCTTCCCGGCGTCGAAGCCGAGGCGCTGGATGTCCTCGGGGCGATGGCCGGTGAAGCGGTCGTCGAGTTCGAAGGATGCGCCCTGCAGGCCGCCGCGGTTCATCGAGCCCATGACGACCTTGTGGTCGAGGACGCCGAGCAGCAGCAGGTCGTCGAGGATGTCGGCGGTGGCGAGGACGCCGTCCACACCCGGCCGGGACAGCGCGAGGCACAGCCGCTCCAGCAGGTCGGCGCGGTTGGCCATGGCGAGCCTGTTGTCGCCGACGCCGAGGGCGCCGCGCGCCGGATGGTCGGCGGCGACGATCATCAGCCGGCCGTCCGCGTCGAGCAGGGGCCTGCGGGCGCGGCGTGCGGCGGCCTCGGCGATCGCCTCGGGGTGGTGGGTGCGGGTGCGGACCAGCTCGGGGATGTCCACGCGTGTGTGCCGAGTGCCGTCCCCGCCCTCGTGGTGGGCGCCGCCGACCTTGCCCGCCCTCACAGCACCGCTCCGGCCTCGAGCGCGGCGGCCACCTCGTCCGGGGTGGGCATCGCGGAGGAGCACTCCAGCCGGGAGGCGACGATCGCGCCGGCCGCGTTGGCGTGCCGCATGATCGTCTCCAGGTCCCAGCCGGCCAGCAGTCCGTGGCACAGGGAGCCGCCGAAGGCGTCCCCGGCGCCGAGTCCGTTGAGGACCGTGACGGGCAGGGGCGGCACCTCGGCGGACTCGCCGGTGGCGCTGACCGCGAGGACGCCCTTGGGCCCCTGCTTGACGACGGCGAGTTCGACACCGGCGTCGAGCAGGGCGCGGGCCGCGGCGTGGGGTTCGCGCACTCCGGTGGCGACCTCCACCTCGTCGAGGTTGCCGACGGCGACCGTGGTGTGGCGCAGGGCCTCGGTGTAGAAGGGACGGGCCTCGTCGGGGTCCTGCCAGAACATCGGGCGCCAGTCGAGGTCGAAGACCGTGATCCCGGCCTTGGCGCGACGGGCGAGGGCCGCGAGGGTCGCCGTACGGCTGGGCTCCTCGCTCAGGCCGGTGCCGGTGACCCAGAAGATGCCGGCCTCGCGGATGGCGTCGAGGTCCAGGTCGTGGGCCTCGATCTCCAGGTCGGGCGCCTTGGGCTGCCGGTAGAAGTAGAGCGGGAAGTCGTCCGGCGGGAAGACCTCGCAGAAGGTGACCGGGGTGGGCAGTCCGGGGACCGGGGTGACCCAGCGGTCGTCGACCCCGAAGCCGCGCAGGGCCTCGTGCAGATACGTGCCGAAGGGGTCGTCACCGGTGCGGGTGATCACGGCGGTCCGGCGGCCGAGGCGGGCCGCGGCGACCGCGACGTTCGTCGCCGACCCGCCGAGGAACTTGCCGAAGGTGGACACCTGGGCGAGCGGGACACCCGCCTGCAACGGGTAGATGTCCACTCCGATCCGCCCCATGGTGATCAGGTCGTACGCCATCGGCTTCCCTTCTGCGTCATCCGGCTCGCCTCCGGGGCGCCCCAGCGGCGGAGCGCGGCTCTCCCCCGGTTTCTAGCCCCGCAACGGGAGCCCTGTCAATGTTTTGTCCAGACATTCGGACCAGAGCTTGACACCCCCTTCCGCGAGCCGCACGCTGGCGGCCATGACGTCGTTGTCACCACAGTCCCCCTCTTCCGGCGCCTCGCGCATCCGGATCGGTTCGGCGCCCGACTCCTGGGGCGTCTGGTTCCCCGAAGACCCTGTTCAGGTGCCGTGGCAGCGCTTCCTCGACGAGGTCGCGGGCTCCGGCTACGAGTGGATCGAGCTGGGCCCGTACGGCTATCTGCCGACCGACCCGGCGGTCCTGACCGAGGAGACGGCACGGCGTGGGCTGAAGGTGTCGGCCGGCACCGTCTTCACCGGGCTCCATCACGGGGAGGCGGTGTGGGACAAGACGTGGGAGCACGTCTCCGACATCGCCGCGCTGACCCAGGCCATGGGTGCCGAGCACCTGGTCGTCATCCCGTCCTTCTGGCGCGACGACAAGACCGGCGAGGTTCTGGAGCCGGACACGCTGACCGCCGAACAGTGGCGCAATCTGACCTCGCTGACCGAGCGACTGGGGCGGGAGGTGCGCGAGCGGTACGGCCTGTCGATCGTCGTCCATCCGCACGCCGACACCCACATCGACAGCGAGGAGAACGTCGTCCGCTTCCTCGACGGCACCGACTCCTCGCTGGTGTCGCTCTGCCTGGACACCGGGCACTACGCCTACTGTGGCGGGGACAGCGTCAAGCTCATCGAGACGTACGGAGAGCGCATCGGCTATCTCCACCTGAAGCAGGTGGACCCGGAGATCCTGGCCGACGTGCGGGCGAACGCCACCCCGTTCGGGCCGGCCGTCGCCCAGGGCGTCATGTGCGAGCCGCCGGCCGGCGTGCCCGCGCTCGGCCCGGTCCTGGACGCGGCCCGGAAGCTGGACGTGGATCTGTTCGCGATCGTCGAGCAGGACATGTATCCCTGCGATCCCGACAAGCCGCTGCCGATCGCCCGGCGGACCCGCGCGTTTCTGAGGTCGTGCGGGGCCTGACACTCGGCTGGGGCAGCCGTCACATGACGGAACTCATCCGGAATTCAGGGGTATTGGCGAACGGGCTGACACGGGCCGTGCGGAACAGGCAACGGAGACCGACGGCTCGTCACTTTCTGGGCATGCCCAGGTTCCGGGAGTCCGGAGTGAGTGCGTACGCCCTCGGCGGTCGTGAGTCAACGCGCCCCGCCCTGTGCGGGCGTACGCCTATGCGTCACCTCTGTCACAAACACCCCCGTCGTGTCACACATGTCGCGTGTACGCGGGCTCTCGGTCACAGCCGGTCGACAGCCGCTTCCCCGCGCTCACCGTGCGTCGTTGACCGGGCACAGGCTTGGTGATCGCCAGCGCAGCGCCCGGCTCCCCCGACGGCCGTTCCCGGCCGCCCCCGCGGTGCGCGCAGGGAGGTGCACTTCATGACCGACCGAAGGCTCTGGTCCTACAAGGAGATCGCGGCGCACATCAAGGTGCAGCCGGACACCGTGCGGTCCTACCGCAAGCACGGACTTCTCCCGTCGCCCGACCATGTGGAGGGCGGCAAGCCCTTCTGGTACGCGGACACCGTCCGGGCCTGGGTGGCCTCCCGGCCGGGCAACCGGGGCGGCAGACAACCCTGATCCGCCTCCCGAAAACGGTTCTGTGCCCCGCCCGCGCGTGGGGCACAGTGCGTCGCATGACTTTCTCCGTCAAACCCTTGCTCACCGGCGAGAAGACGGTCCTGCGGCCGTTCACCGCGGACGACGCCGACACCATGTGGGAGATCATCGGCGATCCCGAGGTCGTGCACTTCACCTTTCCGGCGAACGGCGAACTCACCCTGGAGCGGCTGCGTTCCTGGTACGGCTCCCGGTCCGAGCAGCCCGACCGGCTCGACCTCGCCGTCACTGACCGCACCACCGGTGAACTCGTCGGCGAGGTCGTGCTGTTCGAGTGGGACCCGGACAGCCGCAGTTGCACCTTCCGCACCCTTGTCGGCCCCCGGGGCCGCGGCCGCGGGCTCGGCACCGAGGCGACGTCCCTCATCGTCGGCCACGGCTTCTCCCATCTCGGCTTGCACCGCATCCAGTTGGAGGTCTACGGCGACAACCACCGGGCCCGCCGCGTCTACGAGAAGGTCGGCTTCGTGGTGGAGGGAGTGCGGCGGGAGGCGATGACGCGGGACGGGGAGTGGATCGACGAGGTGCTGATGGCGGTCCTCGACCGCGAGTGGGCCGCGCTCAGCTCCACGGCTCGATGACCGTGACGCCCGCACCGCCCGCGGTGTCCATCGCCGCGAGGGCCGCCGGCGCCGCGTCCAGGGAGACGGTCGACGTCGTCAGCAGGTCGGGGCGCAGCACGCCCGAGCGGACCAGCTCCAGCATGCCGGGGTAGGTGTGCGCGGCCATGCCGTGGCTGCCGCGGAGTTCGAGCTCCAGGGCGATGGCACGGGCCATGGGCACCGGGGTCGTACCGTCCGGGGAGGGCAGCAGGCCCACCTGGACGTGCCGGCCCCGGCGGCGCAGGCCGTTCACCGATGCGGCGCAGGTCGCCGGGGAGCCGAGCGCGTCCAGGGAGAGATGGGCGCCGCCGCCGGTCAGCTCCAGGATCTCCGCCGCCGTGTCCGGGGTGCGCGTGGCGTCCACGCACTGGGCGGCGCCGAACTTCCGCGCCAGGTCCAGGGCTCCGGTCGACACGTCCACGGCGACCACCCGCGCACCCGACGCCGCCGCGATCATCACCGCCGACAGGCCCACGCCCCCGCAGCCGTGCACCGCGACCCACTCCCCCGCGGCCAACCGGCCCTGCTGCACGACGGCCCGGAACGCGGTCGCGAAACGGCAGCCGAGGGAGGCGGCGGTGGCGAAGGACATGTCGTCCGGGATCGCCACGAGGTTCACGTCGGCATGGTCGAGCGCCACGTACTGCGCGAACGAGCCCCAGTGCGTGAAGCCCGGCTGGCTCTGCCGCTCGCACACCTGCTGGTCGCCCGCCGCACAGGCGGCGCAGGTCCCGCAGGCGCAGACGAAGGGCACCGTGACCCGGTCGCCGGGCCGCCAGCCGGTCACCCGGGCGCCCACCGCCTCGACGACACCGGCGAGTTCATGACCGGGCACATGCGGCAGGGTGATGTCCGGGTCGTGGCCCATCCAGCCGTGCCAGTCGCTGCGGCACAGGCCGGTGGCCTCGACCCGCACCACGACCCCGTGCTCGACCGGCTCCGGGTCCGCCACCTCGCGTACCTCGGCGGTTTCCCCGTACCGCTCGAACACCACAGCCTTCATGTGCTTCACCTTTCCGCGCTCGGTTCCGGGATCACGGGATTCCGCCGGACGCCTTCTCCACCCGAGTCTCACACGGACACCGGATCCCGCTCCTTCGCGGGCTCGGCCGACTCGCCCTCGCTCAGCCCGAACCGCCGGTGGAAGCGGCGCAGCGGTGCCGGGGCCCACCAGGTGGCGCGGCCGGTGAGGCGCATGATCGCCGGGACCAGCAGGCTGCGGACGACCATGGCATCCATCAGCACGGCCAGCGCGATACCCAGGCCGAGCATCTTGGTGTTGGTCACGCGCGAGGTGCCGATCGCGACCATGACCACGGCCAGGATGACCGCCGCCGCCGTGATCAGCCCGCCCGTGCGCTGGAGCCCGTGGCGCACCGCCCCGTTGTGGTCGCCCGTGCGGTCGTACTCCTCCTTGATACGAGAGAGCAGGAACACGCCGTAGTCCATGGAGAGGCCGAAGGCCACGCAGAACATCAGGACGGGCAGGGTGGTCTCGATGGAGCCGGTGCTGGTGAAGCCGAGCGCGCCGGAGAGGTGGCCGTCCTGGAAGACCCAGACCACCGCGCCGAACATCGCCGTCAGGCTGAGCGCGTTGAGCACCACCGCCTGCACCGGTATCAGCACGCTGCCGGTGAGGAGGAAGACAAGGAGGAGTGTGACGATCGCGATGAACGCGGCCGCCCACGGGAGCCGCTCGGCTATCGCGTCCTTGGAGTCGGCCAGGACGGCGGCCGTGCCGGTCACCTTGGTGTCGAAGGGCGGGTCCATGGCGCGCAGGTCGCCCACCAGCCGCTGCGCGGCATCGTCGACGGCCTCGCCCTTCGGCAGCACCGTGAAGTAGGCCGAATCGCCCTTCACCAGCGGTCCCTCGACCCGGGTCACCTCGGGCAGCGCGGCCACCCGCTGCTTGTAGTCGGCGTACTGCGTCTCGGTCGCCCGTCCCTCGGCGAGCACCTCGAGCCCGCCGCCGGGACTGCCTGGGAAGCCGTCCCTGACGTGCTGCTGCACGACATGGGACTCGGCGCTCGACGGCAGCTGGCGGTCGTCGGCGGTGCCGAACTTGACGCCCGTGAACGGCAGTCCGAGGACGACCAGAAGGGCCGTGGTGCCGACGGCGAAGACCGGGGCCCGGCGCATCACGAGCGTCGCCGTACGCGCCCAGGCCGTGCCTTCCTCCCCGGAGACCCTGGCCTCCCGGCCGCGGCGGAACAGGCGGCGCAGATCGAGGGAGTCGACCCGGTGACCGAGGAGCACCAGAGCCGCCGGGAGCAGGATCAGGGCGGCTGCCGCGGCCAGCAGAACCACGGCTATACCGGCGTAGGCGAAGGACCGCAGGAAGTACTGCGGGAAGAGCAGCATCGCCGCCAGGGACACGGCGACCGTGAGGGAGGAGAAGAGAACCGTGCGGCCGGCGGTGCGCAAGGTCGTGCCGACGGCCGTCAACGGGTTGGCGCCTGTGGACAGTTCCTCGCGGAAGCGGCGGACGATGAACAGGGCGTAGTCGATGGCGAGGCCCAGGCCCAGGGCCGTGGTGAGGTTCAGCGCGAAGACGGAGACGTCGGTCAGCTCCGTCAGGCCGCACAGCACCGCGTTCGTGCCGAGGATCGCGACGATGCCGATGCCCAGGGGCAGCAGGGCCGCAACGGCGCTGCCGAAGACCATCACCAGCAGGACGAGCGTCACCGGCAGGGCGATCATCTCGGCGCGCGCCAGGTCGTCCTGGATGATCGACTGCATCTCGTGCCGCACCGCGACGATGCCGCCGACCCGCACCGTCACCGGCCCGTGCGCTCCCCGGTAGTACGGCGCTATCCGGTCGAGGGTCTCCCCCACCGCCTTCTCGTCGCCCGTGATGCGCGCGGCGATCAGCGCTTCGTGGCCGTCCTTCGCGCGCAGGGCGGGCGACCCCGTCTGCCAGTAGGAGCCGACGCCCGTGACGCCCTTCTCGCGGGCCAGCCGCTCGGCGAGGCCGCGCGCCCGAGCGGCGACCGCAGGGGCGTCGACCGTCGAGCGTCCCGAGTCCACCAGGAGCAACAGTTTGGGCTGGGAGTCCGGGAACTCTCGCTCCAGGGCCTGGGTCGCGTACGTGGACTCGGCGGCGGGGTCCTCCCAGCCGCCGCTGCCCAGCCGGTCCGCGACACCGCTGCCGGCCAGCACCGCGAGCACGGTGAGCACGAGGGCCGCGAGCAGCGACAGCCGCGGCCGGGCGGTCACGAACCTCGTCCAGCCGCCGGGGCGGGGTGCGCCGCCTCCCGGCCGGAGTGGGCCGTCTCCGGTCCGGGGCGGTCCGTCCGCCGGCCGCGCCGGCGTGTTGGCTTCGGTCATCGTGCGGTGCCCCCTTCACCCTGACCAGTGCGTCCGTGCGCGAGCACGGCAGCATGAATGAGTCATTGCCATAGACTGACAAACACGAGAGATCGCTCGCGTTTCCCCAGAATGCGAGCGACTACTCGCGTTTGTCAATCGCGTCCGGAGAGCTGGGGATAAACGCGTGCCCGACACACCCGAGACCCAGGAGAAGGACCGGGGGAAGGAACAGCCGCGCCGCCGACAGGCGCGCGGCGAGCGACGCATCGCCCAACTGCTGGAGGCTGCGGCCTCGGTCTTCTGCTCGAGCGGCTACGCGGCCGCCAGCACCAACGCCATCGCCCGCGAGGCGGGCGTCTCGCCGGGCACGCTCTACCAGTTCTTCCCCAACAAGGAAGCCATCGCGATCGAGCTGGGCGACCGGCTGATGCACGAGATGCGCGAGACGTACGGCGCCGCACTCGCCCCGGTCGACCCCGCCACACCCCTGGCGGACGCCGTCGGCGCGGTCGTCGACCGCTTCATCGCCTTCACCACCGAGCACCCCGTGTTCTTCGCGCTGATGAAGGGGCCCGACACCCCCGGCCGGATGGCCGAGGAGCACGACGCCCTGCACTCGACCCTGGTCACCCGCATCGAGGAGCTGCTCGGCTCACTCCTGCCCGACGCGTCCGCGGCCGACCTCACACGCATGGCGCACGTCTGCCTCGGCATCCACAAGGCGGGCCTGGAGCTGGTCCTCACCCACGAGGGCGCCGAGCGCGAGGCCTACGTCCGGGAAGTGAAGGACGTACTGATCCGCTACCTCGAGCCGCTGGCCGGCGCCCGCCCCGGCACGCCGGACGAGCGGTCCGCCCCGGAGGCGTGAATCAGCCACCGGCATACGGCCCACTCCCCCTTGGAGGGGTACCCCCTAGGGGTATAGTGTGATGAGCGTGAGGCCCACCGCGGGCCCCACACGCCCCACCTGCTGTCCCACAGGCCTCGACGAGGAGTAACGACATGACCGCGCAGATCGACACCCCGGGCACCGTCACCACCGTCTACAAGGTGAGCGGGATGAGCTGTGGACACTGCGAACGCTCCGTCTCCGGTGAGCTGTCCGAGGTCCCCGGCGTCAGCTCCGTGACGGCCGTCGCGTCGACCGGCGAGGTGACGGTCGTCTCCGCCGCCCCGCTCGACGAGGAGGCCGTCCGCGCCGCCGTCGACGAGGCCGGCTTCGAGCTCGTCGGCATGGTCTGAGCCCGGGTACCGAGTCCGAGAACATACGCCTGAAACTCCCCGGGCCGTGCCGACCCGCAAGTCGCGGGGTCCGCACGGCCCGGTCCGTCTCCTGGAGTCCGGACATGACGAGCACCACCACTGGAGCCCCCATAGCGGCCGAGACCTCCGAGGTCGAGCTGCTCATCGGTGGGATGACCTGCGCCTCCTGCGCCGCCCGCGTGGAGAGGAAGCTCAACCGCATGGACGGCGTCACCGCCACCGTCAACTACGCGACGGAGAAGGCGAAGGTCAGCTACGCCCCCGGCGTCCAGGTCGCCGACCTGATCGCCACCGTGGTGAAGACGGGGTACACGGCCGAGGAACCCGCGCCCCCGCAGCCCGAGCCCGGGACGCCGGAAGCGACGACCCCCGACCCCGAACTCGCCGCCCTGCGCCACCGGCTCCTCGTCTCGGCGCTGCTGGCCGCCCCCGTCATCCTGATCGCGATGATCCCCGCCCTGCAGTTCGACAACTGGCAGTGGCTCTCGCTCACCCTCGCCGCGCCCGTCGTCGTATGGGGCGGATGGCCGTTCCACCGGGCCGCCTGGACGAACGCCCGGCACGGTGCCGCCACCATGGACACGCTGGTCTCGGTCGGCACGCTGGCCGCGTTCGGCTGGTCGCTGTGGGCGCTGTTCTTCGGTGACGCGGGCATGCCGGGCATGCGCGACGAGTTCCGGTTCACCGTCTCCCGCATGGACGGCGCGTCCACGATCTATCTCGAGGTGGCGGCCGGAGTCGTCGCACTGATCCTGCTCGGCCGCTATCTGGAGGCCCGCTCCAAGCGGCGCGCGGGAGCGGCCCTGCGGGCGCTGATGGAGCTGGGTGCCAAGGATGTGGCAGTCCTACGGGGCGGACGTGAGGTGCGTGTGCCGGTGACGCAACTGGCCGTCGGTGACCGGTTCGTCGTACGGCCCGGCGAGAAGGTCGCCACCGACGGTGTCGTGGTGGAGGGTGCCTCCGCGATCGACGCCGCCCTGCTGACCGGCGAGTCGGTGCCGGTGGACGTGGGCGTCGGGGACACGGTCACCGGGGCCACCGTCAACGCGGGCGGACGGCTCGCCGTCGAAGCGACCCGGGTCGGGGCGGACACCCAGCTCGCCCGGATGGCGCGGCTGGTGGAGGAGGCGCAGAACGGGAAGGCCGAGGTGCAGCGGCTGGCCGACCGGATCTCCGCCGTGTTCGTGCCGGTGGTCATCCTGATCGCGGTCGCCACGTTCGGCGCGTGGCTCGGTGTGACCGGGGACGGTACCGCCGCGTTCACGGCCGCCGTCGCCGTACTGATCATCGCCTGCCCGTGCGCGCTGGGCCTGGCCACGCCCACCGCGCTGATGGTCGGCACGGGCCGCGGCGCCCAGCTCGGCATCCTCATCAAGGGCCCTGAGGTCCTGGAGTCCACGCGTCGCGTCGACACGGTCGTGCTGGACAAGACCGGCACGGTCACCACCGGCCGCATGACCCTCCAGGAGGTGTACGCGGCCGAGGACACCGACGAGAAGGATCTGCTGCGGCTCGCGGGCGCCCTCGAGCACGCCTCCGAGCACCCGGTGGCCCGGGCGGTCGCGGCGGGCGCCGAGGAGCGGGCCGGGACGCTGCCGGACGTGGCGGACTTCGAGAACGTCCCCGGGCGGGGCGTACGCGGGCGCGTGGAGGGCCGTGAGGTGGCCGTGGGCCGTCTGTTCACCGACCTGCCGTCGGAGCTTGCCCGCGTCAAGGAAGAGGTCGAGAGGAACGGACGTACGGCCGTCGTGGCGGGCTGGGACGGCGAGGCGCGCGGGATCCTCGCGGTCGCCGACGCGGTCAAGGAGACCAGCGCCGAGGCGGTGGCCGAATTGCGCGCCCTGGGGCTCACACCGGTGTTGCTGACCGGGGACAACCGGGCGGTGGCCGAGGCCGTGGCGCGGACCGTGGGCATCGACGAGGTGATCGCCGAGGTGCTGCCCGAGGACAAGGTCGACGTCGTACGGCGGCTGCGGGGCGAGGGCCGGACCGTCGCCATGGTGGGTGACGGGGTCAACGACGCCGCGGCGCTGGCCACCGCGGATCTGGGCCTCGCGATGGGGACCGGTACGGACGCGGCGATCGAGGCCGGCGATCTGACGCTGGTGCGCGGGGATCTGCGGGTCGCCGCCGATGCGATACGGCTGTCCCGGCGGACGCTGGCCACCATCAAGGGCAATCTGGTGTGGGCCTTCGGCTACAACGTGGCGGCGCTGCCGCTGGCCGCGGCGGGGCTGCTCAACCCGATGATCGCGGGGGCGGCGATGGCGTTCTCGTCGGTGTTCGTGGTGACCAACAGTCTGCGGTTGCGGCGGTTCCGCTGAAACCCTGCGATGTTACCGGGAGTTCGGCGACGGCGAAGTTAAGAGTCCCCCTAGAGTCCGGCGCGCGCCTCACATAAGCTCTTCACAAGGCTCGCGCATCATCCTTACGCTGGGGCTCCGGTCGCCGTATCGGGGCTCTTGCGTATCTAACGGACATATGCAAGAGACGCAGATCACAGTGATGTGAACGTAACCATCGAAGGGGTTCGAAGGTCTAAGTTGACGATGTCAGGCAGCGTCTTGGGGGGCGTTGACTGGCATCTGGGGATGTCTTGGGGGACTTCCTCAGAGATGCGTTGCCGGGGCACGTACTTCGGGAAGCTTTGAGCGGCCCTCCCGAACCTACGGGTCCCGGCAGATCGCACCGCATCACTGGAGCACGGTGGGTTTCGGTCATTGTGCTCGACACAGCGATTCAGGCGCTGTCCTCTCAAAGCGCCCGGCCGGATCCCGTGGGGGGAATCCGTACCGGGACATGGGAAGGCGCCCTGGTCGTCGGCCCGTGGGGGGACCGACGCTCCAGGGCGCCTTCTGCTATGCCTGTACGGCTACGACACGGCCCGGAACCACGCCAGGGACGCCGACGCCGGGGAGCCACGCACATGGCCCCCACCGGCAGCTGTCAGCGCTCCTCGACCGGAACGAAGTCGCACTCGACCA
Organism: Streptomyces brasiliensis; assembly: GCF_014647875.1. Taxonomy (GTDB): domain Bacteria; phylum Actinomycetota; class Actinomycetes; order Streptomycetales; family Streptomycetaceae; genus Streptomyces; species Streptomyces brasiliensis. Next base: position 43,039 of record NZ_BMQA01000008.1, read on the forward strand.
CACCGGTGGCCGTGCTCACCCGGGGGACAACCCCCGGCCGCAGCCCCGACCCACCCGCACCGCAAGCCGAAGACCACCGCCCGGCCACCCCGAAACCCAACGGGACGCCGCCCCGGTGACAGAGCACCCAGGAAGCGGCCCCCCCACCAGCAGCTGTCAGCGCTCCTCGACCGGGACGAAGTCGCGCTCGACCACACCGGTGTAGATCTGGCGCGGGCGGCCGATGCGGGAGCCCGGCTCCTTGATCATCTCGTGCCACTGGGCGATCCAGCCCGGCAGCCGGCCGAGGGCGAACAGGACCGTGAACATCTCGGTCGGGAAGCCCATGGCCCGGTAGATCAGACCGGTGTAGAAGTCCACGTTCGGGTAGAGCTTGCGCTCGACGAAGTAGTCGTCGGAGAGCGCGTGCTCCTCCATCTTGAGGGCGATGTCGAGGAGCTCGTCCTCCTTGCCCAGCGCGGAGAGCACGTCGTGCGCGGCGGCCTTGATGATGCGGGCGCGCGGGTCGAAGTTCTTGTAGACCCGGTGGCCGAAGCCCATCAGGCGGACGCCGTCCTCCTTGTTCTTCACCTTGCGGATGAAGGTGTCGACGTCGCCGCCCGCGTCCCGGATGCCCTCGAGCATCTCCAGCACGGACTGGTTGGCGCCGCCGTGCAGCGGGCCCCACAGGGCGCTGATGCCGGCCGAGATCGACGCGAACATGTTGGCCTGCGACGAGCCGACCAGGCGGACCGTCGAGGTCGAACAGTTCTGCTCGTGGTCGGCGTGCAGGATGAGCAGCTTGTCGAGCGCCGAGACGACGACCGGGTCCGGCTCGTACTCGTCCGCCGGCACCGAGAAGGTCATGCGCAGGAAGTTCTCGACGTAGCCGAGGTCGTTGCGCGGGTAGACGAAGGGGTGGCCGATCGACTTCTTGTAGGCGTAGGCCGCGATCGTCGGAAGCTTCGCGAGCAGACGGATCGTGGAAAGGTTGCGCTGCTGCTCGTCGAACGGGTTGTGGCTGTCCTGGTAGAACGTGGACAGCGCGGAGACGACCGACGACAGCATCGCCATCGGGTGGGCGTCGCGCGGGAAGCCCCGGTAGAAGTTCTTGACGTCCTCGTGCAGCAGCGTGTGCCGCGTGATGTCGTTTCTGAACGTGCTCAGCTCGTCGACGGTCGGGAGCTCACCGTTGATCAGGAGGTACGCCACCTCGAGGAAGGTGGAGCGCTCGGCGAGCTGCTCGATTGGGTAGCCGCGGTAGCGAAGGATGCCGCCTTCGCCGTCCAGGTAGGTGATGGCGGATTTATAGGCGGCCGTGTTGCCGTAACCGCTGTCCAGAGTCACCAGACCGGTCTGGGCGCGGAGCTTCCCGATGTCGAAGCCCTTGTCACCGACGGTGCTGTCGATCACCGGGTAGGTGTATTCGCCGTCGCCGTACCGCAGTACTACAGAGTTGTCGCTCACGTCTTCCCTCACCGACGTAGTGCCTCATCTTCGAGGTGCCCTGACTGTCTCTACCATCCCCCATTTGGCTCAGGAGAGTGCACTCGGGGCCGCCATTGGGCCTATTGACGGCACTGAGTGCCGTCAGCCTGCTCATCCTGCCCCCTCGATCCGGCAACCGGAAGTGCTCTGTGACCTTCACGACTCCTTTGATCGATCATTTTTTCTGATCCAGTCTGAAGTCGAGCGCCGTACAGCGCCGTCCGGCCGAGACCGTGCGCACCGCCTGGCCGATCGCCTTGCGCGAACCCACGAGGACGACCAGCCGCTTGGCCCGCGTGACCGCCGTGTACAGCAGGTTCCGCTGGAGCATCATCCATGCCCCGGTGGTGACGGGGATCACCACGGCGGGATATTCACTTCCCTGGGAGCGGTGGATGGTCACCGCGTACGCGTGGGCCAGCTCGTCCAGTTCGTCGAACTCGTACGGAACCTCCTCGTCCTCGTCCGTCAGCACCGTCAGGCGCTGGTCGACCGGGTCGAGCGAGGTGACCACGCCCACGGTGCCGTTGAAGACACCGTTCTTGCCCTTCTCGTAATTGTTGCGAATCTGGGTGACCTTGTCGCCGACACGGAAGACCCGGCCGCCGAACCGCTTCTCCGGCAGGTCGGGGCGGCCCGGTGTGATGGCCTGCTGGAGCAGCCCGTTGAGGTTCCCGGCGCCGGCCGGGCCCCGGTGCATCGGGGCCAGGACCTGGACGTCGCGACGGGGGTCAAGGCCGAACTTCGCCGGAATCCGGCGTGCCGCGACATCCACCGTGAGCCGGCCGGCCGCCTCCGTGTCGTCCTCGACGAAGAGGAAGAAGTCCTTCATACCGTCGGTCACCGGATGCTGCCCGGAGTTGATCCGGTGCGCATTGGTCACCACGCCCGACTGCTGGGCCTGGCGGAACACGCGTGTGAGGCGCACGGCCGGAATCGGGCCGCCGTCGGCCAGCAGGTCGCGCAGCACCTCGCCGGCGCCGACGCTGGGCAGCTGGTCCACGTCCCCGACGAAGAGGAGGTGCGCTCCCGGCGGGACCGCCTTGACCAGCTTGTTCGCGAGGAGGAGGTCCAGCATGGAGGCCTCGTCCACGACCACCAGGTCGGCCTCCAGCGGGCGGTCCTTGTCGTACGCCGCGTCGCCGCCCGGCTTGAGCTCCAGCAAGCGGTGGACGGTGGACGCCTCGGCGCCGGTCAGCTCGGCCAGGCGCTTGGCGGCGCGGCCGGTGGGCGCGGCGAGCACGACCCGGGCCTTTCTCGCGCGGGCCAGCTCCACGATCGAGCGCACGGTGAAGGACTTGCCGCAGCCGGGGCCGCCGGTCAGGACGGCGACCTTCTCGGTCAGCGCCAGCTTGACGGCGGCCTCCTGCTCGGGGGCCAGCTCGGCGCCCGTACGCCCCTTCAGCCAGCCCAGCGCCCGGTCCCAGGCCACGTCATGGAAGCCCGGCATCCGGTCCTCGTCGGCGCGCAGGAGGCGCAGCAGCTGCGCGGACAGGGAGAGTTCGGCGCGGTGGAAGGGGACGAGATAGACGGCGGTGACGGGCTCCGAGCCGCCGTCGGCTGCGGGCACCTTCTCCCGCACGACACCTGGATCCTGGCCGTCCTCCGAGGGCTCAGCCAGCTCGGCGAGGCACTCGATGACAAGGCCGGTGTCGACCTGGAGCAGCTTGACCGCGTCGGCGATCAGCCGCTCCTCGGGCAGATAGCAGTGGCCCTGGTCGGTGGACTGGGACAGCGCGTACTGCAGGCCCGCCTTGACACGCTCCGGGCTGTCGTGCGGGATGCCGACGGACTGGGCGATCTTGTCGGCGGTGAGGAAGCCGATGCCCCACACGTCGGCGGCCAGGCGATACGGCTGGTTCTTCACGACGGAGATCGAGGCGTCGCCGTACTTCTTGTAGATCCGCACCGCGATGGACGTGGACACCTCGACGGTCTGGAGGAAGAGCATGACCTCCTTGATCGACTTCTGTTCCTCCCAGGCGTCGGCGATCTTCCGGGTGCGCTTGGGGCCGAGGCCGGGCACCTCGACGAGCCGCTTGGGCTCCTCCTCGATGATCTTCAGGGTGTCCAGCCCGAAGTGCTGGGTGATGCGGTCGGCGAAGACCGGTCCGATGCCCTTGACCAGCCCTGATCCCAGATAGCGGCGGATGCCCTGGACGGTGGCGGGCAGCACCGTCGTGTAGTTCTCCACCGTGAACTGCTTGCCGTACTGCGGGTGGGAGCCCCAGCGGCCCTCCATGCGCAGCGACTCGCCGACCTGGGCGCCGAGCAGCGCGCCGACGACCGTGAGGAGGTCGCCGGCGCCCCGGCCGGTGTCGACCCGGGCGACCGTGTACCCGTTCTCCTCGTTGGCGTACGTGATGCGCTCAAGCACCCCTTCGAGCACCGCGAGCCGCAGCTCCCCGCTCCCCGGACTCCCCGCCTTATTGGACATGATCCGACGCTACCGCCGCCCACCGACATCACGATCCGGTCTCGGGGTCTTGCGCTGCGGAATGTAATCGATTCCAATCCTGTTTCGCCGTCCATGTAAACGATTCCACGAGGAGGTGGGGCAGGCGATGACAAGCATCAAGGACGTCGCTGCCGAGGCCGGCCTGTCGGTCGCCACGGTCTCGCGCGTCCTGAACGACCATCCGTCGGTCAGCGCCGACGCTCGCACGCGTGTGCTGGCCGCCGTCGAGACCCTGGGCTACCGCCCGAACGCCGTCGCCCGGTCGCTGCGCACCGATCAGACCCACGCCCTCGGCCTGGTCATCAGCGACGTGCTCAACCCGTACTTCACCGAGCTGGCCCGCTCCGTCGAGGAGGAGGCCCGCGCGCTCGGGTACAGCGTGATCATCGGCAACGCCGACGAACGGCCGGACCTGCAGGACCATCACGTACGGACCCTGCTCGACCGCCGGATCGACGGACTCCTCGTCTCCCCCACCGACGGCGGCTCGCCGCTGATGCTGGACGCCGCGCGCGCGGGGACCCCGATGGTGTTCGTCGACCGGTGGATCCCGGGCGTCGACGTGCCGGTCGTGCGCTCGGACGGGCGGGAGGCCGTACGGGACCTCGTCGCCCACCTCCACCGGCTCGGCCACCGACGGGTCGCGATCATCGCGGGTCCCGCGGCCACCACCACCGGCAGCGAACGCGTCGAGGCCTTCCGGGCCGCCCTGGCCGAGCACGGGATCCCCCTCCCGGACACCTACACAGGACAGGGCGACTTCCAGGCCGACAGCGGACGGCGGGTCACCGAGGGCTTCCTCGACCTGCCCGAGCCGCCCGAGGTCGTCTTCGCGGCCGACAACCTGATGGCCCTGGGCGCGCTGGACGCGATCCGCGCACGCGGGCTGCGCGTTCCGGACGACATCGCGCTGGCCGCGTTCGACGACATCCGGTGGTTCGTGCACACCGATCCGCCGATCACCGCGATCGCCCAGCCGACGGGCGAGCTGGGCCGGGCCGCCGTACGGGCCCTGGTCGACCGCATCGAGGGCCGGCCCCCCGAGTCGGTCACCCTCCCCGCCCGTCTCGTCGTACGCCGCTCGTGCGGCGAGTCCCCCTCCCCAGTGCAAAGGAGCACGACGTGAGCAACCCGGACGAGTTGCTGCGCATCGAGGGCATACGGAAAACCTTCCCCGGCGTGGTCGCGCTCGACGGCGTCGACTTCGACTTGCGCCGCGGCGAGGTGCACGTGCTGCTCGGTGAGAACGGCGCGGGCAAGAGCACCCTCATCAAGATGCTCTCCGGTGCCTACCGCCCCGACGGCGGGCGGATCCTGGTCGGCGGCGAGGAGGTGCGCATCCACGGTGCGCAGGACTCCGAGCGCCTCGGGATCGCCACCATCTACCAGGAGTTCAACCTCGTACCCGATCTGACGGTCGCCGAGAACATCTTCCTGGGCCGGCAGCCGCGCCGCCTCGGGATGATCGACCGGAAGCGGATGGAAGCCGACGCCGAGGTGCTGCTCGCGCGCGTGGGCGTCAATGTGTCGCCACGCGCGCGTGTCCGCGAACTCGGCATCGCGCGCCTGCAGATGGTCGAGATCGCGAAGGCGCTCAGCCTGGACGCGCGGGTGCTGATCATGGACGAGCCGACCGCCGTGCTCACCTCCGAGGAGGTCGAGAAGCTCTTCGCGATCGTGCGCGCACTGCGCGAGGACGGCGTCGGGATCGTCTTCATCACCCACCACCTGGAGGAGATCGCCGCGCTGGGCGACCGGGTGACCGTGCTCAGGGACGGCCGGTCCGTCGGGCAGGTCCCCGCCTCCACGTCCGAGGACGAACTCGTACGGCTCATGGTGGGCCGCTCGATCGAGCAGCAGTACCCGCGCGAACGCGCCGACACCGGCGCCGCGTTGCTCACCGTCGAGGGGCTGACCAGCGACGGCGTCTTCCACGACATCAGCTTCCAGGTGCACGCCGGCGAAGTGGTCGGCATCGCGGGCCTGGTCGGCGCCGGCCGTACCGAAGTCGTACGGGCCGTGTTCGGTGCGGACCCCTATGACAAGGGGGACGTGAAGGTCGCCGGGGAGCGGCTGAGGCGGCACGACGTCAACGCGGCCATGACGGCCGGGATCGGGCTCGTGCCCGAGGACCGCAAGGGCCAAGGGCTGGTGCTCGACGCGTCGGTCGAGGAGAACCTCGGCCTGGTGACCATGCGGTCCGCGACCCGCGCCGGGCTCGTCGACCTCAAGGCCCAGCACGTGGCGGCCGAGCGGATCGCCGGGCAACTCGGCGTGCGGATGGCCGGCCTCGGCCAGCACGTGCGCACGCTCTCCGGCGGCAACCAGCAGAAGGTCGTCATCGGCAAGTGGCTGCTGGCCGACACCAGGGTGCTGATCCTCGACGAACCGACGCGCGGCATCGACGTCGGCGCCAAGGTCGAGATCTACCAGCTGATCAACGAACTGACGGCCGCCGGTGCCGCCGTCCTGATGATCTCCAGCGATCTGCCCGAGGTCCTCGGCATGAGCGACCGGGTGCTCGTGATGGCCCAGGGCCGGATCGCGGGCGAACTCGCGGCCGACGAGGCCACCCAGGACGCCGTGATGGCGCTCGCCGTAAGCACTCCTACCACCGAAGGGGAGGCCCCCCGTGGCCGCTGACACGCTCAAGAGCACGACGGGCGCGAGTGGCGCCCCGGGCGGCCTGCGCCGTCTTCTCCTCGACAACGGCGCGCTGACCGCGCTGATCGTCCTCGTCATCGCACTGTCCGCGTTGTCGGGTGACTTCCTGACGACGGACAACCTCCTCAACATCGGCGTCCAGGCGGCCGTGACGGCGATCCTGGCCTTCGGCGTCACCTTCGTGATCGTCTCGGCGGGCATCGACCTGTCGGTCGGCTCGGTGGCGGCGCTGTCTGCCACCGTCCTCGCCTGGGGCGCGACGTCGCACGGCGTGCCGGTCGTCCTCGCGGTGATCCTGGCCATCGCCACGGGCATCGCGGCGGGCCTGGTCAACGGCTTCCTGATCGCGTACGGCAAGCTGCCGCCGTTCATCGCGACGCTCGCCATGCTGTCGGTGGCGCGCGGTCTGTCGCTGGTGATCTCGCAGGGCTCCCCGATCCCCTTCCCCGACTCCGTCTCGCACCTCGGTGACACGCTGGGCGGCTGGCTGCCCGTGCCGGTGCTGGTCATGGTGATCATGGGCCTGATCGCGGCGTTCGTGCTCGGCCGGACGTACATCGGCCGCTCGATGTACGCGATCGGCGGCAACGAGGAGGCCGCCCGCCTGTCGGGTCTGCGAGTCAAGAAGCAGAAGCTCGCGATCTACGCTCTGTCCGGTGTCTTCGCCGCCGCGGCGGGCATCGTGCTCGCCGCCCGGCTCTCCTCCGCCCAGCCGCAGGCCGCCGACGGCTACGAGCTGGACGCGATCGCCGCGGTCGTCATCGGCGGCGCCTCCCTCGCCGGCGGCACCGGCAAGGCCTCCGGCACCCTGATCGGCGCGCTGATCCTGGCGGTGCTGCGCAACGGCCTCAACCTCCTGTCGGTGTCGGCGTTCTGGCAGCAGGTCGTGATCGGTGTCGTCATCGCACTCGCGGTGCTGCTCGACACGGTGCGCCGCAAGGCGGGGGCCACCCCGGTGGTCGGCGGTTCGTCGCAGAACGGCGGGGGCAAGCAGGCGACGACGTACGCGCTCGCGGCCGTGGTCACGGTGGCGATCGTCGGCGCGACGTCCTTCCTGCACAACGGCTCGACGTCGACGACCCCGAAGATGGGCCTGTCGTTGTCCACCCTCAACAACCCCTTCTTCGTGCAGATCCGCGCGGGTGCCCAGGCCGAGGCGAAGAAGCTCGGCGTCGACCTGACCGTCACGGACGCCCAGAACGACGCCTCCCAGCAAGCCAACCAGCTGCAGAACTTCACCAGTTCGAGCCTCGGCGCGATCATCGTCAACCCGGTGGACTCGGACGCGGCGGGACCATCCGTACGGGCCGCCGGCAAGGCGAGGATCCCGGTGATCGCCGTGGACCGCGGTGTCAACAAGGCCACCACGGACGCTCTGGTCGCCTCCGACAACGTCGCGGGCGGCGAGCTGGCCGCGAAGACGATCGCCGAGAAGCTGGGCGGCCAGGGCAGGATCGTGATCCTGCAGGGCCAGGCCGGTACGTCGGCGGCCCGTGAGCGGGCGCAGGGCTTCGCCGAGGGCCTCAAGGCCTACCCGGGGATCAAGGTCCTGGCCCAGCAGCCCGCCGACTTCGACCGCACCAAGGGCCTCGACGTGATGTCGAACCTGCTCCAGGCCCACCCCGACGTCCAGGGCGTCATCGCCGCCAACGACGAGATGGCCCTCGGCGCGATCAAGGCGCTGGGTTCCAAGGCCGGCAAGTCGGTCTCGGTGATCGGCTTCGACGGCACCCCGGACGGTCTGACCGCGGTCAAGAACGGCACCCTGTACGCATCGGTGGCCCAGCAGCCCACCCAGCTCGGAAAGATCGCCGTCGACAACGCGCTGAAGGCGATCCAGGGCAAGAAGGTGGAGCAGACCGTGAAGGTGGCGGTGAAGGTGGTCACGCAGCAGAACGTGAACGGTTTCAGTGGCTGACGGGAGTCCCTCGATGTACGACTACGACCTCCTGGTCGTGGGCTCGGCCAACGCCGACCTGGTGATCGGCGTCGACCGGCGCCCGGATGCCGGAGAGACGGTGCTCGGCTCCGACCTCGCCACGCATCCCGGCGGCAAGGGCGCCAACCAGGCGTTCGCGGCGGCCCGGCTCGGGGCCCGTACGGCCCTGCTGGCCCGGGTCGGCGACGACGCGCACGGCCGGCTGCTGCTCGACTCGCAGCGGACGGCCGGCGTCGACACCGTGGGCGTGCTCGTCGGCGGCGCGCCCACCGGGGTCGCGCTGATCACGGTGGACCCGTCCGGCGACAACAGCATCGTGGTGTCACCGGGCGCCAACGCCCGGCTGACACCGGAGGACGTGAAGGCGGCGGGAAGCCTCTTCCACGCTTCCCTGGTGGTCTCGGCGCAACTGGAGATCCCGCTGGAGACGGTGGAGGAGGTCGTGCGCACGCTGCCCCCCGCCACCCGCTTCGTCCTCAACCCCTCGCCACCGCGACCGCTGCCCCCGGAGGTGCTGGCGGCGTGCGACCCGCTGATAGTCAACGAGCACGAGGCGAAGGTGCTCCTGGGCGACGCCTCCGGGGACGGCACCCCGGAGGACTGGGCGCGACGGCTGCTGGCGAAGGGCCCGCGCTCGGTGGTCGTCACGCTGGGCGCTGAGGGTGCGCTGGTGGCCTCGGCGACGGAAGGGGCCGTCCGAGTGCCCTCGGTGAAGGTGGCGGCGGTGGACACCACCGGCGCGGGCGACTCCTTCACGGCGGCGCTGGCCTGGAAGCTGGGCGCCGGTCTGTCCCTGGCCGAGGCCGCGGCGTACGCGGCGCGGGTCGGGGCGGTGGCGGTGACCCGGCGGGGCGCGCAGGAGTCGTTCCCCACGGCCGCGGAGGTCGAGGCGCTGTCGGAGGTCGGGGCGCGATGAAGAAGGCGGGCATCCTCAATCGCCACCTGTCCGGCGCCCTCGCCGAACTCGGCCACGGCGACGGGGTACTGGTGTGCGACGCCGGCATGCCGATACCCGACGGCCCGAGGGTCGTCGACCTGGCGTTCCGGGCCGGAGTACCGTCCTTCGCGGAGGTACTGGCCGGGCTCCTCGACGAGCTGGTGGTGGAGGGGGCGACGGCGGCGACGGAGGTACGGGAGGCCAATCCGGCGGCGGCAGCGCTGCTCGAGGGCGAGTTCCCGGACCTGACCCTGGTCCCGCACGACCGCCTGAAGGAGCTGTCCCGGGGCGCACGCCTGATCGTCCGCACGGGAGAGGCCCGACCGTACGCGAACGTGCTGCTGAGATGCGGAGTCTTTTTCTAGACGCTTCTTCTGGAAGCCGGGTGACAGCTTCGAGGGGGCCTGGTCCGTAGACCGGGCCCCCTCGGCTCTTCCCCTCCACATCAGAACCCCCGCGATCCCCCCAGATCCCCCTCCAGCGGTTCTGACGTGAGATACGACCCGCCAAGGGTGGGAAGGGTTGCACGGCGGTCCGAGAATTTTTTTTCCGGCTTCTCAGCGGGGCTGTGATCGGCACAATGGCAAGCGTGGCGGACTTCAGCGAACTCCAGTTGGCCGACGGGTCACTCGTAAGGTTCCAGCTCACTCCCGCGGGCGGCTCGCACGCCCCCACGGAACCGGTGCCGGAACTGCCGGAGGGCATGGGGGCCACAGTGCCGGTGTCCCGGGGCGGACGGACGATCGCCGCCCACGCGGTCGGGACGCTGCGCACTGCCCTGCGGCCTCTGGGGCCGTTCCTGCAGGAGGTCCATGACGCCGTGGCGGGGTCCGAGAGGCCGCCGCAGGAGATCAGCGTCACCTTCGGCGTGCAGGTGGGACAGGATCTCAAACTGGGCATCGTCGGAGGAAACGGGCAGGCCCATCTGACGGTCTCGGCCACCTGGCGCCCGGCACCCGCCGCGGACTGACGTATGGGCTGGTTCACCAAGGCGGACCGTTCGCCCGCAGCCGACCCACGCCACTGCGTGGTCTCCGTACTGAGTGCCTCCGGCCTCGATGTCGTGGGGGCGGGCGTCCTGCTCACCCGGGACCACCTGCTGACCTGTGCCCATGTCGTCAACGATGCGCTGGGGCGAGGGGTGTTCGATCCACGGTGCCCCGACGACCACAACGTGCCGGTCGCTCTGCACCGAGCCGCCCTCACGGTCCGCAGCGACGCCCGGGTCGCGCACTGGGTACCCGCTCGTCGCCGGAACGGCACGCCCGAGATCCCGAGGGCCGAGGACCACGAGTGGCTGGGCGATCTCGCCGTCCTGCGGCTGGAGACGGAACCGTCCGACAACGTGCTGCCGCCACAGTGGCTGACGATGTCGGTCGGCCAGGCGCTGCGTGCCTGGCACGGCACGGGGCTGAGTCACACCTTCGCAGACGTCCGGGTCAAGTCCTGTGACGAGGCGGTCGGTTACATCGACGGGGAATCCACCGGCATGGCCATCGGACCTTCCTACAGCGGCAGCCCGCTGTGGTCGATCGGCGACAACGCGGTGGTGGGCATCGTCGCCGGACTCGTCACACCGCCCCACGACCCGATCACCGGCCGACCGCTGCCCTACAGCTCCCAGCACATCGCACGGCGCAGCTGGGGCATCCCCTGGCAGCGCATCGAGGCCGAGCTGCGGGCGGCCGGCGGAGCCGAACTGTTCGAGGCGCCGGAGCCCGATCCGGACGATCCGGCTTACGAGCTGTTGCTGGACCTGCTGGACAGGCACATGCCTGCGTCGGGGCAGCGCATCGAGTACGCGCGTGCCGTCGCGGAACACTGCGGATACGGCGTCCACGACAATCTGTCCGCGCCCACGACCGAGGAGTTCGCGGCCCTGCTGTTGACCGAGCCCCGGGCACTGGCCGCACTGTCGGAGGTGTTACGCCGCCGGGAACCGACGGCCGTCTCTCAACTGCTGGCGGCCGGGCGGATGTCGCGGGTACCCCGGCTGCTGTCGCCGCGCGAGCACCGCAGGCTCATGCGGTATCTGGACGACCTGCCGAAGACGGTGCGGGCCCGGCTGCCCGAGGTGGCGCGGGCCGCGCTGCCGCTGGCGGCCACGGTCTCCGGCAGTCATACGGTCAGGGACCTCCTGGACCACCTGGAGAGCCTGCCAGGGGACAGCCGTAGCGACGACGGACTGCGGGTGCCAGGGCTGCTGCGGGTGATGGAATACCTGGCCGTGATCGCGCCGTCCGCGCTGCGGGCGTCCCTGCGACTGTGGACGGTGTCCGTGGTGGACCGGATGGGCGTCCCCGCCACCTCCCTCATGGAACGCCGTACGGACGCCGAGGAGTGGGCCCGCGCGCAGCGTGAACGCACGGGCCCCGCACGGGTGTCGGCGCAGGTGGAGCGTGTCGGCGCGGACCGCTACCGGCTGCGGGTCTGGTGCGACGAGGGCACCGGTCCGCGGCAGACGTCGGGGGACGGCGAGGCGGTGCGTACCGGAGCGGAGGCGGCCCGCGAACTGCTGAAGGTCCTGGAGGCGCTGCACAGGTCCGCCCCCGACCGCGACAGGCCGGTTCTCGAGGTCCTCGTCGACCGGGACGGGCTGAACCTGCCGATCGACGAATGGGGCGAGCTCGACGGCGGCGCCTACGACGGGTTCGGGCCGGACGACCTTCCTCAGGTGCTCGGCGCCGAGTTCCCCCTGGTGGTCACCTGCCCGGAACTCCTGCACCGGCACGAACGTTTCCATCCCGACTGGCGCCACCGCTGGAGACTTCTCGACTCGGATACGACGCTGACGTTCGACGACCCCACCCAGGGCCGTAGTGAGGTCTATGGCGCCCTGCTGGCCGACAAGGACTCCGTCCGGGTCGCCGTGGACGTGCCCCCTCGCTCGCGTGACGAGATCGTGCAGACATGTCTGATGATGGGGGTGCCCGTGGTGATCTGGGACCGCGGCCGGCAAGCGCGCTCGCATGCGCTGGCCCGGCTGTCCACGGTGCCTGTGGGCGCCCTGCCCGAAGGCGTGCGGGCGTATCGCGCCATGAGTCTCGGCGATCCCCGGCACTATTCCGGCCGTCCCGTCCTGGCATGGTCGGACGCGGACCGCTCGGTCCCCCGGCTGCATCTGGCAGAGCCTCAGGAGAACGCATGAGTACGTCGGCGAACGGCAGTTGGCGGATCTTCCGCGGCGACGGCGTGGCCCGCCCGGTCTCGATGCCGCCCGCTCCGCCCTGGCGCCGCTTCCGGGCGCAGGGTCAGGCGGCCGCGCCACCGCCGTATCTTGTCGCTCGCGAGCACGCGGACGTCGTCAACGCGGCTCTGCATCTGCGCCGCCCGCTGCTCGTGACAGGTCCGGCGGGCACCGGAAAGTCGTCGCTGGCGCGGGCCGTGGCGCACGAGCTGAGCCTCGGTGAGCTGCTGCGCTGGCCGGTCAACAGCCGCTCCAGCGTTCAGGAGGCGCTCTACCAGTACGACGCGATCGGGCGGCTCCGGGAGACCACGCTGAGCCGGGACCGAGGCGAGACGGAGCCCACGATCGGCAGTTTCGTCCGTCTCGGCCCGCTCGGTACGGCGCTCGCCCCGCACGACACCCCGCGTGCGCTGCTGGTCGACGAGATGGACAAGGGCGACGTGGATCTGCCCAACGACCTGCTGACCGTGTTCGAGGAGGGCGTGTTCGAGATCCCCGAACTGGCGCGACTGCCCGAGGAGATGGCCGACGTCGACGTGCTGACGGCCGACCATCGCGGTTCGGTGACGGTGCATCAGGGCCGGGTCGAGTGCGTGGAGTTCCCGGTCGTGGTCATCACCAGCAACGGTGAGCGGGACTTTCCGCCCGCGTTCCTGCGCCGCTGTATCCGCCTGGACCTGCCGATTCCGGACGAGGAACGGCTGCGCGCCATCGTCGCCGCCCATCTGGGCCCCGAGATCCTCCCCGAGGTGGACGACCTGCTCCAGGCCTTCCTGCGCCGCCGTGCCCCCGGCGAACTGGCCACCGACCAGTTGCTCAATGCCGTGTTCCTGCGCACGAACGACGTCGATCTGGACGCCGACGGCCTCCTCGACGCGGTACTCCACCAGCTCACAGGAACGGTGTGAGCGGTGCGGGGGACATGGGAGGCCGACGGGGGCGCTGGGGGCGACGGATCTGACGGAGGCGAGCGGCTGGGGAACCGAGACGGCGACCGACCGGACCGCCACCATCACGACCGCACCGACCGGCAGGGGCGTCCGAGCGACCGACCGGACACTCCCGGGCCCGGTGCAACGGGCCCGCCGAGCAGCAGGAAGGGCGACCGTGCCGCTCGGGCGGAGGTCCCCCGGCACGAAGACACGGAACGGGCACCGCACCGGCACGGTGACCGGCTGGGCGCTTTCCTGCGCGTGCTCAAAGGGGCCGGGTACGACCTCGATCCTCATGAAGTGCTGGACGTGCTGTGGCTGGCCGGAAGACTGCCCCGGGGCGGAGACGGGCTGCCGTTGCATCGCGTGCTGCGCCGGGCCGGTCCCTCCGTGCGGCTCCCCCCACCCCAGGAGTCACCCGCCGCCGAGAGCGCCCAGGAGCCCGACGGCCCGCCCGACGGTGCCGAACTGCCCGGTCTCAGCATGCCCGAACTGCACGCGGCATCCCTGCCTCCCTCTCTGCCCGACCTGCCGCAGGTGCCGCCCACGCCGGAACCGGGCAAGCCCGCCCTCCCTCTGCTCGTGCCGGAGGAGAAGGCCCTGCGCGACGAGCTGGTCATCGGGCGCGCTCTGCGCCCGCTCAAACGGAAGCGGCCAAGCCCCCGGCTGCTCGAACTGGACGAGGCTGCCACGGCGGCCCAGCTCGCCGAAACGCGGCTGCCGGACGTCGTGCTGCGCCCCACCCGGGAGCGCTGGCTGAACCTGGTCCTGGTCGTCGACGACGGTCTGTCGATGCTGCTCTGGCACCGGCTGACCTCGGAGCTGCTGACCACGCTGCAGCGGCTCGGCGCCTTCCGGGCGATACACGTCCGTGGCATGGACACCCGCACTCCGGGAGGCCCCGTCCTGCGCGGCCACCCCTTCGACCCGGAGAGTTCCACTCTGTCCCCCTCGGTGCTGCACGACCCCTCCGGCCGGACGCTCGTCCTGGTCGTCAGCGACGGCATGGGCTCCGGCTGGCGGGGCGGCGCGGTGCACGACGTGCTGCTGCAGTGGGCCGACCAGGGCCCCGTCGCCGTCCTGCACACCCTGCCACCGGCCCTGTGGGACGGCTCCGGCATCCAGGCCGACCGCTGGCAGGCCACCACCCGCAGGCCCGGAGGCGCCAACACGTCCTGGGAGATCACCGACCGTGTGCTGCCCAGAGAGCTGGTCGAGTTCACCGGCGTGCCCATCCCGGTCCTGCAGCCGACGGGCGCCTCCCTGCGCACCTGGGCCGGCCTGCTGACCTCGCCCGGAACCACCGTCGAACTCCCGATGCTGGCCCGACCGCGGCGGCTCGCGCCGGTCGCCTCCCCCGAGGTGGGCAGCCTTCAGCACTTCCGGGACGCGGCCTCACCGGAGGCGTACCGGCTCGCGGCCCATCTCGCTGCGGTCTCACCGGTCTCGGTCCCGGTGATGCGATTGGTGCAGTCGGCGGTGCCCTGGGAGGCCCGTACCACCCATCTCGCGGAGGTGTTCCTGGGTGGCCTCATCCACCCGTATCCGGCACCGGTTCCGGGTCCGCTGCCCGCCAAGCACCGGGTGTTCGACTTCACCGAGGACTGCAAGACGGCCCTCCTGGACGCCGTACCGAGCGGCGAACTCCTGCGCACCAGCCGCCGTATCGGCCGCCGTCTGGAACAACTGGCCGGTCGTTCACCGGACTTCCCGGCCTGGCTCGCCCACCCCGAGGGTGCCGAACGGCTCCCCAGCGCGTCTTCCTCCTTCACTGCTGTCGAACGGCGGCTGATGGCCCGGTTCGGGGTGAGCGTGCCGTCGCCCCTGGCGGCGCCCGAGCCCCCGCCCCGGGTGGTGCGCCCACCGGTGTGGAACGCGCTGACGTCGCAGGATCCGACCGTGCTCGGACCCTATGCGTTGCGCGGCCGCCGTCCCGGACGGCGCACCGTCGTCTACCTCGGCTACGCCCCGTACCACGGTGAGGTCGCGCTGCGCACCGTACGCCCCGAACTCCCGCCGTCCACCGCTCGCTTGCTGGAAACCGAGGCGGAGGCGCTGCGCCGGATGAACGGCCGGTACGCGCCGGAACTGCTCGACAGCGGACAGGACGGCCGGACCCGGTGGATCGCTGTACGGCTGTTCCCGTCGGCCGGGGGCGCCAATGCCCAGCCGCCGCGGCTGAGCGACCTGCTGGCCTACGTCGGCCCGGACCAGGCCGGGGCTTTCGACCTGCTCACCAGCCTCCAGCTCAGCTGGCACCTGGCCTCGGCCCTGAGCATCTGCCACCTCAACGAACTCGTGCCCGCCGACCTCTCTCCCGACTCCGTTGTGGTCCTCGAGCGGACCGTGCTGCTGACAGGGCTGTCGGACTGCGCGGTCGACGGCGAGTTCCAGGGCTCCGGGGCCCCGCCCACCAAGGAGGGCAACATCCGGGACCTGGGCGAGTTGCTCCGGCTGGTCAGCAGCCGCCCGCGCGCCCCGCTGCCCGGTGTGCCCGAGGGCATGCAGCGCTGGTCCGGCGACACCTGGCAACCGCTTCGGGACCTCGTTTTCAGATGTCTCGATCCCGATCCGTCGGTGCGGCCCTCGGCCGGTGAGGTGGCCGACAAGCTGGCGCAGTACGTGGCCATCGCGGCGGCGATGAGGGGCGGGACGGCGGCGGCCGGCCCAGGAGAGCCCGACCGGGAGCGCGAGCCTGCCGCGGAGCGTCCGCTCGCGCCCGAAGCCAGGAACCGGTACCTGAGCACGGACCACGACCCGTCGGCCGGTGCACGCCCGGCACCGCGACCGCCGTCCTTCGGTCTGTTCGGCGGTGCGGGCCGCACCCACAAACTCGCCCTCGTGCGCCACCCCCTCACCCGCAGCCGACGCATCACGGTGGTGGGGGTCCAGCCGCACTCCGGCCGGGTCACGACGACCGTCGTCCTCGGCTCGCTGTTCGTCGCGCTGCGCGCCCAGGTGGCCCTGGCGCTCGACGGCGCGCCCACCGCCGGTGATCTGCACATCCACCTCCCGCCGGACGCGACCTCGACCCCACGCAGGCTGACCGGGCTGGCACCGGACGCGTCCTACGAGGAAATCCGGCGCCACACGAGCCTGCTGCCCTCGGGCCTGGAGGTGCTGGCGCACCGCGCCCTCCGCGCCACGCCGAGCCCCGCCCACGCCGAGGAGTACCGCCACATCATGGCCCTGGTGACCCGGCACTACCCGGTCGTCATCAACGACTGGGCGGCGCTCCGGCTCGACGCCTCCGCCGACGTGGTGCTGGAACAGACGGACCAGTTGATCGTCTGCTGCACGCCCGCGCACGCCGTCGACCTCACCGGCCGACTCCTCGACCAGCTGCGCGAACGGGGCTGGCGACGGCTCGCCGGCGGTGCCGTGATCGCCGTGACCCTCACGGGGGCCAATGAGTCCACGGCGGGGATCAGGACGGGCCTGATCGACCGGCATCGCGACACCGTCGTGATCCCCTACGACCCGCACCTCTCCGAGCCCCGCGCACTGGACCTGACCCGCCTCAGGTCCCGCACCGCGAACGCCTTCCTGGACCTCGCCGCACTGGTGATGACGGACCCGGAAACCGCCGGCTGATCACAGCGGTCGTGCGCTTCTCGCCCCGAGCCGCTCACCGGATCACGTGCTCCACGAACCGCGCCGTCGTCTCCGCGAGCACCTCGCGGCCGTCGCGTGCCCACAGTTCCTCGTTGAAGAGTTCGACCTCGATGGGGCCGGTGTAGCCCGCCGCCTCGACGTGGCCCTTCCACTCCCGCATGTCGATCGCGCCGTTCCCGATCTGACCGCGGCCGTCGAGGACGCCCTTCGGCAGTGGTGTGGTCCAGTCGGCGAGTTGGAAGGTGTGGATGCGGCCGGTCGCACCCGCTCGTGCGATCTGCGCCGGCGCCGTGTCGTCCCACCAGATGTGGTACGTGTCCACCGCGACGCCCACCTGCTCGGCGGGGAAGCGTTCCGCGAGGTCCAGGGCCTGGGACAGGGTCGAGACCACACAGCGGTCGGCGGCGTACATGGGGTGCAGCGGCTCGATGGCCAGGCGCACGCCGTGCCGCTCCGCGTACGGGCCCAACTCCCCCAGTGCGTCCGCGATCCGCTCCCGCGCGCCGTGCAGGTCCTTCGAGCCCGGCGGCAGGCCGCCCGAGACCAGGACCAGGGTGTCCGTGCCCAGCCTTGCCGCCTCCTCGATCGCCCGGCGGTTGTCGGTCAGGGCCCGGGACCGCTCCTGCGGGTCGATCGCCGTGAAGAAGCCGCCTCGGCACAGGGTCGTCACCGTCAGACCCGTGTCCATGATCAGTTTCGCCGTCTCCTCGAGACCGTACGACTGGACCGGTTCGCGCCAGAGGCCGACCCCTGGCACTCCCAACTCGACGCATGCATCCACCAGTTCCGGCATGGATAGCTGTTTGACCGTCATCTGGTTGATGGAGAAGCGGGCCAGGTCGCTCATTGGGTCACCCCGTACAGGGCCAGGAGGGTCTTCATGCGGTTCTCGGCCAGGGCCGGGTCGGGGAACAGGCCCAGGCCGTCGGCCAGTTCGTAGGCTCGGGCGAGGTGTGGAAGGGAGCGGACCGACTGGAGGCCGCCGAGCATCGCGAAGTGGGACTGGTGGCCGGACAGCCAGGCCAGGAGAACCACGCCCGTCTTGTAGAAACGGGTGGGGGGTCGGAAGAGGTGGCGGGACAACTCGACCGTGGGGTCCAGGAGGGTGCGGAAGCCCGCCGCGTCACCCGTGTCCAGCCGACGCACCGCCTGCGCCGCCAGTGCGGCCAGCGGGTCGAAGATTCCGAGCAGCGCGTGGCTGAAGCCCTCCTCGTCGCCCGCGATCAGTTCGGGGTAGTTGAAGTCGTCCCCCGTGTAACAGCGCACACCGTCCGGCAACTTGCGGCGCAGGTCGATCTCGCGTCGGGCGTCCAGCAGCGACACCTTGATGCCGTCCACCTTCTCGGGGTGGGCGGCGATCACCTCCAGGAAGGTGTGGGCGGCCGCGTCCAGGTTCGTCGAGCCCCAGTAGCCCTCCAGCGCAGGGTCGAACATCGGGCCCAGCCAGTGCAGGACCACCGGTTCGGAGCTCTGGCGGAGCAGGTGGCCGTAGACCTCCAGGTAGTCGCCGCGGTCCTTGGCGACCGCGGCCAGTGCGCGGGAGGCCATCAGGACCGCCTGGGCGCCTGCTTCCTCCACGAGCGCCAGTTGCTCCTCGTAGGCGGCTCGGATCTGCCCGAGCGTGTACGGGTAGCCGAACTCGGTGGCCGGCAGCTGGTCGGTGCCGACGCCGCAGACGATCCTGCCGCCGGCCGCCCGCGCCTCGGCGGCGCTGCGCCGGATCAGCTCCGCCGCGCCCGCCCAGTCCAGCCCCATCCCGCGCTGGGCCGTGTCCATCGCCTCGGCGACCCCCAGTCCGTGGGACCACAGATGGCGGCGGAAGGCGAGGGTGGCGTCCCAGTCGACGGCGGCGGGTGTGCCCGGGGACACGTCGGCGAAGGGGTCGGCCACGACGTGCGCCGCCGCGAAGACCGTACGAGAGGAGAAGCGGGTGCCCGGGGTCAGGTCCAGCGGCTCGGTGCGGGGCTCATAGGTCCGCAACCGGCCTTCCTCGTCCGGGATTCGGATGCTCACAGCGTGACCTCCGGTACCTCGATACGGCGGCCTTCGGCCGAGGACTTCAGGCCCAGCTCGGCCAGTTGGACGCCGCGGGCGCCGGCAAGGAGGTCCCAGTGGTACGGGGCGTCGGCGTAGACGTGCCTGAGGAACAGCTCCCACTGGGCCTTGAAGCCGTTGGCGAAGTCCTGGTTGTCCGGGATCTCCTGCCACTGGGCGCGGAAGGCCTCGGGGGTGGGGAGGTCCGGGTTCCAGACCGGTTTGGGGGTCGTCGAGCGGTGCTGGACACGGCACTTGCGCAGGCCCGCCACCGCCGAGCCCTCCGTACCGTCCACCTGGAACTCGACCAGCTCGTCACGGTTGACCCGGACCGCCCAGGAGGAGTTGATCTGGGCGACCACACCGCCCTCCAGCTCGAAGATGCCGTACGCCGCGTCGTCCGCCGTGGCGTCGTACGGCTTGCCCTGCTCGTCCCAGCGTTGCGGGACATGGGTGGTGGCCAGGGCCTGGACGGAGGTGACGCGGCCGAAGAGTTCATGGAGGACGTACTCCCAGTGCGGGAACATGTCGACGACGATGCCGCCGCCGTCCTCGGCGCGGTAGTTCCAGGAGGGCCGCTGGGCGGGCTGCCAGTCGCCCTCGAAGACCCAGTAGCCGAACTCGCCCCGCACGGACAGGACCCGGCCGAAGAAGCCGCCGTCGACCAGGCGCTTCAGCTTCAGCAGGCCCGGGAGGAAGATCTTGTCCTGGACCACGCCGTGCTTGATTCCCTTCTCCTGGGCCAGGCGGGCCAGCTCGAGGGCCCCGGCCAGGCCGGTGGCCGTGGGCTTCTCCGTGTAGACGTGCTTGCCGGCCGCTATCGCCTTCTTGATCGACTCCTCGCGGGCCGAGGTGACCTGGGCGTCGAAGTAGATGGCGACGGACGGGTCGGCCAGGACCGCGTCCAGGTCCGTCGACCAGTGTTCGAGGCGGTGCTGCTCGGCCAGCGCCCGTACGGCGTGCTCGCGGCGGCCGACCAGGACCGGTTCGGGCCACAGCACGGTGCCGTCGCCGAGGTCGAGGCCGCCCTGCTCGCGCAGGGCGAGGATGGACCGGACGAGGTGCTGTCGGTGGCCCATGCGTCCGGTCACGCCGTTCATGGCGATACGCACCGTCTTGCGTGTCACATCGTTCCCTTCGTCCGCCAGGAGCCGGCCGCCGCCGCTGCCGCGGCCGTTGCAGCGAGCGCCGTACCGCCGAAGCCGGTCCGGCCGGCATGCAGCAAGCGCTTTCTACACGCAGAGAAGCTAGCCTCTCACCAGTGGTCTCTACAAGACCGTGACGATGTCGAGTCGTTCGAGGGGGCGAACAACTCAGGCCGGTGGCCTTATGGTCTGCACGACGTGACTTGATGCGCGACCGGAGGACGACGAGATGACGGTGACCCTGGCGGACGTGGCGGCCCGCGCCCAGGTCTCGCCCGCGACGGTGTCGCGCGTGCTGAACGGCAACTACCCCGTGGCCACCTCCACTCGGGAGCGTGTGCTGCGGGCCGTGGACGAGCTGGACTACGTCCTCAACGGTCCCGCGAGCGCCCTCGCCGCGGCCACCTCCGACCTCGTCGGCATCCTGGTCAACGACATCGCGGACCCCTTCTTCGGGATCATGGCGAGCGCGATCCAGTCGGAGATCGGCGGGCCCGGCGGGCGCGCGGGCGGCGAACGGCTGGCCGTGGTCTGCAACACCGGGGGTTCGCCCGAGCGGGAACTGACGTATCTGACCCTGCTCCAGCGGCAGCGGGCCGCCGCGGTCGTGCTGACCGGCGGGGCCGTCGAGAACGCGCCGCACGCGGCTGCGATGGCCGCCAAGCTGCGCAAACTGACGGAGGCGGGCACTCGCGTGGTGCTGTGCGGACGGCCGCCGGCCGACGGGACCGACACCGTCGCCCTGGCCTTCGACAACCACGGGGGCGCGCGCGAGCTGACCGAACACCTCATTGGTCTGGGCCACCGGCGGCTCGGCTACATCGCCGGGCCCGAGGAACGCACGACGACACGGCACCGGCTGGAGGGGCATCGCGCGGCACTGGCCGCGGCCGGGATCGAGGGGGACCCGGCCTTGACCGTCCACGGCCGCTACGACCGGCGGTCCGGATACGAGGCGACGCTCGAACTGCTGCGCAGGGACACGTCGTTGACGGCGGTGGTCGCCGCGAACGACTCCGTCGCGCTGGGAGCCTGCGCCGCGCTGCGCGAGTCCGGCCTGCGCATCCCGGAGGACGTGTCGGTGGCAGGCTTCGACGACCTGCCGTTCAGCATCGACGCGGTGCCTTCGCTGACGACCGTGCGGTTGCCGCTGGCGGAGGCGGGGGCGCGGGCGGGGCGGATCGTGATGGGGCGGGAGGAGCCGCCGCCGGGTGGGATCGCCACGGTGCGGGGGGAGCTGATGGTGCGGGGGTCCTCCGGGGTGCCGCGGAGTTGATCGTGCCGGCGCGGTGTGTCGGTGACCGGTGTTGGTGCGGGCGTTGCCGGGGGCTGCCGCCCCAGGCCCCGCTTCGGCCTCAACGGCCTCGTCCTCGAACGCCGGACGGGCTGAATCTGCCCGGCCGGTGCTTGCCGGGGATCGCGCCGGTGCTTGCAGGTGACCTGATCTAGGACTCGGGGTATCTCTGACTGAGTCAAGTATCGGACCGGACCATCGATCGAGGCCGCACCATGACCGTCCAGGACATCCGTGCCTTCAACCGCTTCTACACCAATGTGATCGGCGCCCTCGACTACGGCCGTCACCTCTACGCGCCGTACACCCTCACCGAGTCGCGCGTGCTGTACGAACTGGCCCACGCCCCGCGCACCGACGCGGCCGATCTCCGCGCCGAACTCTCCCTCGACGCGGGATATTTGAGCCGGATCCTGAACAAGTTCGAGCAGGACGGGCTGGTCGAGCGTGCGCCGTCGGAGAAGGATCCCCGACGGCGGCGCATCAGTCTGACGCCGCGCGGCCGGGACGCCGCCGACCTGCTCGACGAGCGGGCGCGGGAGACGGTCGGCTCGCTGCTGGGGAGCGTGGCCCCGGGCGACAGGGCCCGGCTGGCGGATGCGATGCGGTCCATCCGCGACATCCTGGGGGACGGGCATGCGCCGGGTGCCGGAGAGGTCGTGCTGCGCGAGCCCGGGCCCGGTGACCTCGGCTGGATCGTGCAGCGCAATGCCGCGCTGTACGCCGCCGAGTACGGGTGGAACACCGACTACGAGGGCCTGGTCGCGCGGATCGTCGCCGACTTCGCGCAGGACCACGATCCACATCTGGAGCGGGTGTGGATCGCCGAACTGAACCAGCGGCCCGTGGGCTGTGTGATGTGCGTACGGGACGACACTCCCGCCACCGCCCGGCTGCGGCTCCTGCTCGTCGAGCCCGAGGCACGGGGGCTCGGCCTCGGAGACCGGCTGGTGGAGGCCGTGATCGACTTCGCGCGCGGGGTCGGCTACCGGGAGCTGGTCCTGTGGACCAACGACGTGCTCGGCGCCGCCCGCCGCATCTACCAGCGGCACGGGTTCGTCCTCGTCGCCGAGAAGCCGCACCGCTCGTTCGGCAAGGATCTGGTGGGCCAGGACTGGCACCTGCATCTGCGCGGATCGGGCGAGTGACGAGTAGGGTCTTTGTATATGAAGCTTGCCTTCTCCACCCTCGGCGTACCCGGTCTGCCCGTGCCTGAGGTACTGGCGCTCGCGACCGCCCACGGCTACCACGGCGTGGAGCTGCGCGCTCACCCTGAGGAGCCGGTCCACCCCGGCATCGGCCCGGCCGACCGCGCCGACGTGGCCGCCGCGTTCAAGGCGACCGGTGTGGAGGTGCTGGGGCTCGCGGGCTACGTTCAGGTCGCGGCGCCCGGCGACGACGGCCCCGTCCTCGCCGAGATCCGCCAACTCCTCGAACTCGCCCATGACGTGGGCGCTCCCTTCATCCGTGTCTTCCCGGGCGCCGACCCGGACGTGCCGCGAGAGGAGTCCGACGCGACGGCCGCCCGGCGGCTGGGCACCGCCGCCGAGGACGCCTCCGCCCTCGGTGTCCGCATCCTCCTGGAGACCCACGACTCGCACCGCACCGGCGCCGACGTGATCCGCGTCGTGGGTCCGGTCGGCCACCGCCAGGTCGGCGCGCTGTGGGACGTCATGCACACCTGGCTGGGCGGCGAGCAGCCGCAGGAGACGTACGCGGCACTGTCCCCCTACCTCGGATACGTCCAGGTCAAGGACATCGCCTCGGCCGACGACACGACCCCGCTGCCGCTCGGCGAAGGGGTGCTCCCCCTCACCGAGTGCGTCGACGTCCTCTGCCGCCACGGCTGGGACGGCTGGCTGTGCTGGGAGTACGAGAAGCGCTGGTACGAGACGGCCCCACTCCTTCCGGAACTGCTCGGCGCGGGCCGTGACCACCTCGTACGCCTGCTGAACGAGGCCGCGTAGCGGCACGATGGAACTACGCCGCCTGGCGGGCGGTGAGCGGGGGTCGAGGGCTCCGGGCACCTGAGCTCGGCCTGGCACACTGCCGCAGCCTTGTCAGGGTGTCCTGCGATCGCAGGACACCCTCTCCGCCGCACCGCGGCCGGCAGCTCCGTCATCGGCGCGCCGCCCTCCAACCGCGCCGATGACGGCCCCTCAGGCCCCTCCCCGCCACCCCCGGCCGTGCCCGTCCGCATGCTGCGCGCTCCCTTGACTGGCAGAAACTTCCCGGATATTGGTGGCTCCTCGGAAGTTTCCTTCAGTGGATCTCCTCCGGAAGGAGCGCACGTGCCCGACACCAGCACGGGAAGCACTCGAAGCACAGGAAACACCGCACGCCCCTCCAGACGTACCGTCCTCGCCGCCACAGCCGGCCTCACCGCGAGCGTCGCCCTCAGCGGCACCGCTCACGCCGGCACAGCCACGGACACCACCGGCACCACCGACCGCGACACCCGCCTACGCGCCCTCATCTCCGGCATGACCCTGGAGGAGAAGGTCGGCCAGCTCTTCGTGATGCGGGTCTACGGCCACTCCGCCACCGACCCCGACCAGGCCGACATCGACGCCAACCTCAGCGAGATCGGCGTGCGGACGGCCGCCGAGCTGATCGCCAAGTACCGCGTGGGCGGCATCATCTACTTCGCCTGGGCCCACAACACCCGCGATCCGCACCAGATCGGCGATCTGTCCAACGGCATCCAGCGGGTCTCGCTCGCCCAGCCCCGCGGGCTGCCCCTCCTCGTCGCCACCGACCAGGAGCACGGCATCGTCTGCCGGGTCGGCAAGCCCGCCACGCTCTTCCCGGGCGCAATGGCCATCGGCGCGGGCGGCTCGCGCAGCGACGCCCGCGCCCTCGGCCGTATCTCCGGCGCCGAGTTGCGCGCCATCGGCATCAACCAGGACTACTCCCCCGACGCCGACGTGAACGTCAACCCGGCCAACCCGGTCATCGGCGTCCGCTCCTTCGGCGCCGACCCGAACGCCGTCGCCGGGCTCGTGGCCGCCGAGGTCAAGGGGTATCAGGGGTCGCGGGTGGCCGCGACCGCCAAGCACTTCCCCGGGCACGGGGACACCGCCGTCGACAGCCACTACGGCTTCCCGATCATCACGCACAGCCGGGAGCAGTGGGAGTCGCTCGACGCCGTCCCGTTCCGCGCCGCGATCGGGGCCGGCATCGACTCGATCATGACCGCGCACATCCAGTTCCCGGCCCTCGACGACTCCGGTGACCCGGCCACCCTCTCCCACCCGATCCTCACCGGCATCCTGCGCGAGGAACTCGGTTACGACGGGTGCGTGGTGACCGACTCGCTCGGCATGGAGGGTGTACGCACCAAGTACGGCGACGCCCGGGTGCCGGTGCTCGCCCTGAAGGCGGGTGTGGACCAGCTCCTCAACCCGCCGGACCTGAACACGGCCTGGAACGCCGTCCTCGACGCCGTACGCGGGGGCGAGTTGACCGAGGCCCGCCTCGACGAATCGATCCTCCGGGTGCTGCGGCTCAAGGACAAGCTCGGGCTGTTCGACGATCCGTACATCAGCGACTCCCACATCGACCATGTCGTGGGTACGGCCGTACATCTGGCCGCCGCCGACAAGATCGCCGAGCGGACCACGACCCTGCTGGTCAACGAGGGCGGCCTGCTCCCGCTGTCCCGCCGTATCCACAAGAAGGTGCTGGTCGTGGGCGCCGACCCGGCCTCCCCGTCGGGTACGACCGGCCCGCCCACCGGCGTGCTGGCCGCCGCGCTCACTGAGCTGGGGTTCAGCGCCTCCGCCCTGTCGACCGGCACGGCTCCGTCCGCCACCACCGTCAACAACGCCGTCAGTGCCGCGCAGGGCGTGGACGCGGTGGTCGTGGCGACGTACAACGTCACGGCGGGCAACAGCCAGAAGACGCTCGTCGAACGGCTCGTCGCCACGGGGAAGCCGGTCGTCGCGGTCGCCGTCCGCAACCCGTACGACGTTGCCCAACTGCCAACCGCAAAAGCCCACTTGGCGATCTACTCCTGGACCGACGTCGAAGTGCGCGCCGCCGCGCGAGTCATCGCCGGGCAGGTGGAGCCGCGCGGCAAGCTGCCGGTGGCCGTGCCGCGGGCCGATGATCCGGCGCAGGTGCTGTATCCGATCGGACACGGCCTGACGTACTAGTCGTACGCCGGGTGTATGCCCCGCACCGGGTGCACCACCCCCAACGGGCGGAGAACCGCCCGCATGTCCGGCGTGGCCCGCGACGCGGGCCACGCCGGACCGGGGTCTGGCGGGATGCCGATGCGCGGGAGAGGTTCCGTGGGGGTGGGTGGTGTGCTGCGCCGCTGCCGGCGCTGGCCGGCGCGCTGCCGGCGGGCCGTCAGCGGTCTTCCGGGGGCCGGGGGGAGGACCGGTTCCGGCGCACGGCCGACGCCCGGCCGGATCTCGGGTCACGGCGCCGGTTCCTCGCCGTGGACGAGTGCAGCTCCGCGAGACACGGAGTGCGACGGCTCGGGCGAACGCAGACCGCAGTACAGGGTCACCAAGGCGGTCGCCTCCCGCACCAAGTGCCCTGCGTCGACGGCTCTTTACGGCCAACTGGGCGGCAAGACCCCGGTGGGCTGTGCCCAGCGCCTGTGAGACGCGGGCGGGCACAGCCCCGGACAACCACCTTTCCGAGGAGCGGCGTTACGGACGCAGCGCCGGCTCACGCTCCACGGTCGCCGCATCCAGCTTCGCGTCGAACCGCGCCAGCGGCTTCGCCGTGGACGGGTCCGACTGCACCGCCGGAGACGCGACACCGGCCCACTCGAGGATCCGGGCCGTGGCGAGAGCCCTCTCGTCGGCGACCAGGCCCGCGACGTTCGCGCCGTGGTTCATGCCGGGCGCGGTGAAGACGTACGAGTCCTTCGCACCGTGCCCGAGGCGGAACCGCTCGGCGCCCCACGGGTCGTTCTGGCCGTAGACGTAGAGCATGTGGTGGGCGTTGTGCCGTACCCACTCGTCCACGTCACGCATCGCGCTCGGCCCGAACTTCATCGGGATGGAGCGCGGCACGAAGTTCCGCGGCGGCTGGTAGCCGTACTTGACGTACTGCTTCTCGATGTACGGGAAGTGGATCGTCGGCGCGCCCAGCTGCGTGCCCGCCTGGTAGTAGTACGGCGTGTACGGCTCCAGGCCCTGGTCGGTGTAGAAGGAAAAGCCGGAGATCGTGTCGACGGAGTTCCAGATCTCGTCGTCGGTCGCGTTCTTCGCGTCCGCCGGGATCGAGTCGCAGTCGGACAGCAGGCTGTACTGCCAGAAGCCCCAGACGTAGTCGAGGACGACGGCCTCGTACGCGCGGTCCAGGCTGCCGACGGTGGTGAAGGTGTAGCCGTTGTTGGCCGCGTACGCCGCGTACTTCTTCTCCAGTGGCGCACGGCGCACCAGCGCCTCCCGCTGGACCGCGTTCAGCCGGTCCCGGCACTCCTTGGTGCCGACCTGTGTGAAGAAGCGGTCGTACGCCGAGTCCTCGTTGTTGACGACGTCGTTGGGGGCGACGTACGCGACGACGCCGTCCATGTCGCGCGGGTAGAAGCGCTCGTAGTAGGTGGCGGTCATGCCGCCCTTGGAGCCGCCCGTCGCGATCCAGTTGCCGGAGTAGATGCCCTTGAGGGCCGTGAAGATACGGTGCTGGTCGCTCGCCGCCTGCCAGATGTCCAGCTTGGACCAGTCGGCCGGGGCGGGGCGGGACGGGGTGAAGAAGCGGTACTCCATGGAGACCTGGTTGCCGTCCACGATCTGGGTCGGCTCGCGGCGGCCGGGCGTCGTCGAGACGTTGTAGCCGCCGGTGTAGAAGACCGTCGGGCGGCTCACGTCCTTGTGCAGCACGGTGATCCGCTGCTGGAACGTGCCCTCGGACGGGTGCCGGTGGTCGACCGGCTGGGTGTAGTTGAGGACGAAGAAACGGTAGCCGGTGTAGGGCTTCTCCTCGATCAGGCTCATGCCCGGTATCGCGAGGAGCTGCTCCTTGATGTCGGTGGTGCCGGTCGTGGCCGCCGGCTGGGCCGCTGTTGCCGCCCCCGCCGTGCTCAGCGTGCCTATGAGCACCGTGAGCGCGAGCAGCCATCTGAGCGCCTTGCGCATGCACCCTCCCTGTGAGACAGATGTGCGCCGGAAGCTATCGGAGCAACTGCCTTCACACCAGGGGGATTTGCGTTACGTCGGTGCAGACGCACCGTCAGCAGAGGGTCCAGCCCGAGCTGACCGAGCCCCGGCCCACCGAGCCCCTGATCCAGACGCATCGGTGTCCGGCGTGGACCGTGACCGGGCCTGCCAGGTGCGCGTACTTGCCCTTGTCCACGACCGGGCGGTTGCCGCGTGCCTGCACGCTGACCGACATCATGCGCTTGGTGCCGGGCTTCTTGGGCAGGGTGATCGCGCAGACGTAACCGTTGCGCTTGTAGACGTGCACGGTGCCGGTGGAGAAGGGCAGGGTCTTCACCAGACGGCCGGCGCAGCTCCCGTTCGCCGCCGCCTGGGCGCTCGCGGGTGCCACGAGCGCGAGCGTTCCGGCCGCGGCCAGCACGACCGTGCCCAGCGTCAGCCGTCGGCGAATCGCACCACTGTCCACTGTCGTCCCTCCCGTACCGCGGCACCACACCTGCCATGGACGTACTGATGTACGGACGCAGGACGTATGCCGGATGGTTGCACGCCCGTCAGCGGGACGCGCCCACCGGCTCTTCCGGCTCGGCCTCGCCCACGAAGGTGCGCCAGAGCGCCGCGTACCGGCCGTCCCTGGCCAGCAGCTCCTCATGGGTGCCGTCCTCCGCGACCCGGCCGTGGTCCATCACCACGACCCGGTCGGCGCGGGCCGCGGTGGTCAGGCGGTGGGCGACGACCAGCGTCGTACGGCGTCCCGCCAGCCGGTCCGTGGCACGGTTGACCTGTGCCTCGGTGGCGAGGTCGAGGGCGGCCGTGGCCTCGTCGAGCAACAGCACGTCGGGGTCGACGAGTTCGGCGCGGGCGAGGGCGATCAGCTGGCGCTGGCCCGCCGAGAGGTTGCGGCCGCGCTCGGCGACCTCGTGCAGATAGCCGCCGTCGAGCGTGGCGATCATGTCGTGCGCGCCGACCGCCCGGGCCGCCGCCTCGACCTCCGCGTCGGTGGCGTCGGGGCGGCCGTAGGCGATGGCGTCGCGGACGGTGCCCTGGAAGAGGTACGCCTCCTGCGGGACGACGCCGAGGCGGTGACGGTACGACGCGAGGTCCAGCGCCCGCAGGTCCGTGCCGTCGACCGTGACCCGGCCGCCCGTCGGGTCGTAGAACCGCGCCACCAGCTTGACGAGGGTCGACTTGCCCGCGCCGGTCTCGCCGACGAAGGCGACGGTCTGGCCGGCGGGGATCGTCAAGTCGATGCCGGTCAGCGCCTCCTCGTCGGCGCCGTACGCGAAGTGCACGTCCTCGAAGGCGATGTCGCCGCGCAGGGAGGGGACCTCGAGCGGTTCGTCGGCCGACTTGGTGGACGTCGGCTCCCGAAGCAGTTCCTGGATCCGGCCCAGGGAGACGGTGGCCTGCTGGTAGCCGTCGAAGACCTGGGAGAGCTGCTGGACCGGGGCGAAGAACAGGTCGATGTAGAGCAGGTAGGCCACCAGCGCGCCGGTGGTCAGCGTGGCCGCCTCCACCCGGCCCGCGCCCGCGATCAGTACGGCGGCGGCCGCGACCGAGGACAGGAGCTGGACGAACGGGAAGTAGACGGAGATCAGCCACTGGCCCCGGATGCGCGCGGCGCGGTAGCTGGCGCTGCGCTCGGCGAACCGCCGTCCGCCGTCCCGCTCGCGCCGGAACGCCTGCACGATGCGCAGCCCGGCGACCGACTCCTGGAGGTCGGCGTTGACCACCGACACCCGCTCACGGGCGAGTTCGTACGCCTTCACGCTCGCCCGCCGGAAGAAGACGGTGGCGACGATCAGCGGCGGCAGCGTGGCGAACACGACCAGGGCCAGCTGCACGTCGATCACCAGCAGGACGACCATGATCCCGAAGAAGGTGACCACGGAGACGAACGCGGTGACCAGACCCGTCTGCAGGAAGGTCGACAGGGCGTCGACGTCCGTCGTCATCCTGGTCATGATGCGGCCGGTCAACTCGCGCTCGTAGTAGTCGAGTCCGAGCCGCTGGAGCTGGGCGAAGATCTTCAGGCGCAACGAGTACAGCACGCGCTCGCCGGTGCGGCCGGTCATCCGCGTCTCACCGATCTGCGCGGCCCACTGCACGAGAACGGCGGCAAGGCCGAGCAGCGACGCCGCCCACACGGCGCCGAGGGCGAGCCGCGTGACGCCCTGGTCGATGCCGTGCCGGATCAGGACCGGCAGCAGCAGGCCCATGCCCGCGTCGGTGGCGACGAGCAGCAGGCTGACGAGGAGCGGGAGACCGAAGCCGCACAGAAGGCGCCTGAGGCCGTACGACTCCTCGGGCCGCACCGCCTGTGCCTCGTCGATGCCGGGGGTGTCGGTCGCCGGGGGCAGCGCCTCGACCTGGGCGAGGAGTTCGGGGGTGGCCGGGCTGCCCTCGAGGGCGGTGTCCTTGGGCTCGCGGTCGCCGGTCCACAGGCGCGGGGTGACCCCGCGTTCGGCGTCGAACTCGGCGTCCAGCTCGTCGCGGACGGTGGTGTCCTCCACGGCGGCCGCGGGCAGCGCGTGGCCCGGGGAGACGCCGCCCAGCTCGTCCGGGTCGGTGAGCAGTCGGCGGTAGAGGGCGGAGCGCTCCTGGAGTTCCTCGTGGGTGCCGATCGCGGCGAGCCGGCCGCCGTCGAGGACGGCGATGCGGTCGGCGAGGTTCAGGGTGGAGCGCCGGTGGGCGATGAGGAGGGTGGTACGACCCTGCATGACCTGCTTGAGGGCCTCGTGGATCTCGTGCTCGACCCGGGCGTCCACGGCGGACGTGGCGTCGTCCAGGACCAGCAGCCTGGGGTCGGTGAGGATGGCGCGGGCGAGCGCGACGCGCTGGCGCTGGCCGCCGGAGAGGGTCAGGCCCTGCTCGCCGACCTTGGTGTCGTAGCCGTCGGGCAGCTCGGCGATGAACCGGTGGGCCTGCGCGGCCCGGGCCGCCTTCTCGATCTCCTCCTGGGTCGCGTCCGGGCGGCCGTACGCGATGTTGCCCCGCACGGTGTCCGAGAACAGGAAGGAGTCCTCGGGGACCAGGCCGATGGCGGCCCGCAGCGAGTCGAGGGTCAGCTCGCGGACGTCGTGGCCGCCGACCAGGACCGCGCCGTGGGTGACGTCGTAGAAGCGCGGCAGGAGCAGGGAGACCGTGGACTTGCCGGAGCCGGAGGAGCCGACGACGGCGAGGGTCTCCCCGGGGCGGATCTCGAAGCTCAGCCCGTCGAGCACGGGCCGCTCGTGGTCGTAGCCGAACCGCACGTCGTCGAACTCGACCGTGGCCGGCGCGTCGGCGGGCAGCTCCTTGGTGCCGTCCTTGAGCGTCGGCTCGGTGTCGACCAGCTGCAGGACCCGCTCGGTGCCGGCGCGCGCCTGCTGGCCGACCGTGAGGACGACGGCGAGCATCCGGACCGGGCCGACCAGCTGGGCGAGGTAGGTGGAGAACGCGACGAAGGTGCCGAGGGTGATGTGACCGCCTACGGCGAGCCAGCCGCCCAGCGCGAGCATGGCGACCTGGCCGAGCGCGGGGACCGACTGGAGGGCCGGGGTGAACCAGGCGTTCAGCCGGATGGTGCGCAGGCGCCCCGCGAACAGTCGGCGACCGACCTCGCGCAGTTTGCCGGTCTCCTGCTCCTCCTGCCCGAAGCCCTTGACCACGCGGACGCCGCTGATGGCGCCGTCGACGACGCCCGCGACGGCGGCGGCCTGGGCCTGGGCGTACCAGGTGGCGGGGTGCAGCCGCGTGCGGCTGCGGCGGGCGATCCAGCCCAGCGCGGGGGCGACGGCGAGGGCGACGAGGGTCAGCGGCAGCGACAGCCACGCCATGATCACCAGGGAGATCAGGAAGAGCAGGAGGTTGCCGATGGTCATCGGCAGCATGAAGAGGAGGCCCTGGATCAGCTGGAGGTCGCTGGTGGCGCGGCCGACGACCTGGCCGGTGGACAGCTCGTCCTGGCGCCGTCCGTCGAGCCGGGTGATCGAGTCGTACATCTCCGTGCGCAGGTCGTGCTGCACGTCGAGGGCGAGCCGTCCGCCGTAGTAGCGGCGGACGAAGGTGAGGGCGTAGACGAGGGCGGCGGCACCGATCAGGGCCCCGGCCCAGGGGGCCATGGCGCGGCTGTGGTCGCCGATCACATCGTCGATGATCACCTTGGTGACCAGCGGGACGAGCGCCAGGACGGCCATGCCGGCAAGGGAGGAGCCGAGGGCCAGGACGACGTCCTTGGGGTGGCGCCAGGCGTATCCGGCCAGCCTTCTCGCCCATCCCCGTTGCGGTGTCACGCCGGTGCCTCCCGTTCGTCCTGATCTTCCAGAAGACACCAACGCACACCGGGCCGGATTTCATCCTTCCGCAACAAAACGCTCCGCTGGGTTCAGCCGTCGTCACAGCGCGGGTTCGTTGTGACTGGTCGCGCGCACGTGGCGGAGCCGCATGTCGATACGGCCCCGCGCCGCCCGCGCAGTGCAGGCTCAGCTCCCGGCGGCGGCAAGGTCTTTGTGGATCACCTTGGCGACGCCTTGGATCGTGGTGATGCCGTAGTTCATGGTGCTGTTGCCGTGGGTCAGCACGGTGATCATGTAGTCGTGGCCGCCGCCCTTGAAGGTGCCGACGCTGTGCACCCGCCAGCCGTGCGTGGAGCGCTGGAGCCAGCCGTTCTTGACGTGCCACGACACTCCGGAGGGACGGCCGTACGGGGTGCCCCAGCGCTGCGACGAGATGACTTGACCCATCAGTTTGAGGATGTAGGCGCGGGAGTTGTCGCTCAGGACCGTGTTCTTGGCGGTGATCAGCTTCAGCAGTTTCTGCTCGTCGGTCACCGTGATCTGGGTCAGTCCCCAGTAGCCGTTCGCGCCCGGCTTGGTCCGGGTCATCCCGGCGGCGCTCAGGAAACCCTTGATCTTCGTCAGGCCCAGCTGCTTCCACAGGGTGCTGGTAGCGGTGTTGTCCGACTTGGTGATCATGGCCTTGGTGAGGGTGACCTCCCGTGCGGTCAGATAGCGGTTGTGCTTCTTCGCGTCCCACAGCAGCGTGGCGAGGACGGTCACCTTGACGACGCTGGCCGAGTCGTAGGCGGTGGAGGACCGCAGGGTGCAGGTCGTCCTGGTGGAGCGGTCGTAGAGGCCCACGGCGATCGTGCCCTTGCGGGTGGCGAGGGCGGCCGTGATGTCCTTCTGCAGCTTGGTGGCGAGGCCCGCCTTGGCGGACGTACAGCTGACCGTGGGCGTCGCCGCCGCGGCGGGCGCGGCGGCGACGATGCCCGGTATGAGCACGGCGCCGCCGACGGCGGCGGCCAGCACTCTGGCACGTCTGGGTGTCCGGAGAGTCATGCCCTGTTGACGCACGAGTTCGAGGCAAAGGTTGTACGACCGGGCACTTTGAGGGTGTTGAGATGGATCCGGGCCGAGTTGGGCGGATTCAGTCCGGGAGTGCCTTGCGCAGTGCCGTGTCCAGGCGCTGCGCCAGTTGTGTGTTGGTCGGCGGGTGGTGGTCGAACAGCGCGCCGAGTTCGGTGGTGAAGGTCTGGGTGAACGCCCCGTACAGCGGGGTGCGTGGGCGCTGGACCGCCTTCCGCAGGGCCGGGAGCAGGATGTCGCCGGCGTACTTCGGGCGGCCGAAGGCGTCGCGCGGCATGTGGTCGGTGTTCTCGCCGGTCGGCGTCGCCGAGGGCGCGGCGGAGGTACGGGCGTGCGAGCAGGTCACTCCGTCGTCCAGGTAGGCGGAGGTGCGGGT
The DNA here is from genome assembly GCF_014647875.1 of Streptomyces brasiliensis. Taxonomy (GTDB): domain Bacteria; phylum Actinomycetota; class Actinomycetes; order Streptomycetales; family Streptomycetaceae; genus Streptomyces; species Streptomyces brasiliensis. The sequence goes on from NZ_BMQA01000008.1 coordinate 76,557, forward strand.
CGCGGCGAACCCGGCGTTCAGCAGGCAGCGTTCGCTGTCCCGGTCGGTGAGGAACCGGATCAGCTCGGCCGCCTTGGCCGACCGCTCCGACGAACTGGTCACCGCGAGGTTCTGGCCGCCGAGCACCGCCTTGCCGGGCAGCGGGGCCACGCCGAGCTGTTTGTCGGTGAACGTCTGGTAGAGGGCGGGGTAGGCGTACGGCCACTGGCGCAGGAAGGCGGTGCGGCCGTCCGCGAAGTCGCTGAGCGTGGCGGGCTCGTCGGAGTCGACGGCGTCGTCGAGGGTGTACGCCGGGTCCGTGCGCTGACGCAGTTCGGCCACACCCTCGGACAGCTCCTGCTCGGAGGCGGTGTAGTGGCCGTCGTCGTCGGTGAGTTCGAAGTGCGTCGCGACGGAGGCGAACGCCTCGATCGCGTTGACGGTACGGCCCTCGTAGCCGCCGAGTTGCGTGGTCCAGCCCGCGTCATAGCCCTCGGGGCGCTTGCCGTCGACGGCCTTGATCAGCTGCTGCAGCTCCTCCCAGGTGACCCCCTTGCTCAGATCGGTCCGCCGGGCACCGGCCGCGCCCAGATAGTCGCGCCGGTAATAGAGGAGCCCGACGTCGCTGTTGAACGGCACCGAGTACCGCTCGCCCTTCCAGTCGCCGGTCGCGGCCACCGTCCGCACGAGGTCGTCGGGCTCCTCCACGGCCTTGTCGGACAGCTCGCGGATCAGTTTCGCCTCGGCGAACTCCGGCACCCAGGTCACATCGAGGTTGACCACGTCGTAGTGGGCACTGCCCGACTGCAGGGCGCCGAGCAGCTGGCTGCGCTGTTCGTCGGCGGAGCCGGGCAGTTCGACGAGGCGGGCGTGGTAACCGGAGTCGCCCTCGCGTCGGTTCCAGGCGTCGATGAGCTGCTGCCGTATGCCGTTCTTCCCGGTGACGTCGCGCCCGCTGGCGACCACGATCTCGCCGGGCGACTCGTCGGCGGACTTCGCGTCCCCGCCGCCGCCCGTCCCGCCCGTGCACGCGGCGAGCGTGAGCGTGAGCGGCAGCAGCAGGGAGATGAGCATCCGGCAGCGGGCGTAACACGTCCGCGACCGGACGGAACGACGGCGCCGGGCCGTCCGCGCCCGCTCCCGGGCAGCCCCCGGCATCCCTCGCAGACCCATCAGCTCTCCCCCGTTCCCGTGCGGGCGACCTCGTCGTGCAGGCCCGCGCCGAGGTCGTCGCCCGCGTCCAGGCAGCGTCCGCCGCTCGTCTCGGAGACCAGCGCGTCGGGGCGGCCCCGGTCGCAGCCGCCGCTGGTCAGCGACACCATGGCCACCGGCACGCCGGCCTGGTGGGCCTTGTCCAGCACCTGGGTGAGGTTCTCGCCCTTCAGCCGGTTGTCGTCCTCGTCGTCGGTGAGGTAGACGATCAGCTGCGGATGGTCGTCGTCCTTGCCGCGCCCCGCCATGTCGTCGAGCGCGGCGAGCAGGGCGGCATGCGGGTCGGCCTCGGCGTCGCGCACCCGCGTCTTGTTCCGGTCGGCTAGGACGCGCTCGGCCTCGCCGTTCCTGTGCCGATCGAAGGGCAGCAGAACGGTGTGGCCGCTGCCGTACACCGCCCACACGCCGTACTCGTCCTGCGGGCCCAGCCCGCCCAGCGACTGCTTCAGGATGCCGGGGCCGCCGCTGGGTCCGTCCCACCGTCCCGCCATGGAACCGGAGCTGTCGAGGAGGAACAGGACCCGGCCGGGCCCGTTGGCGCTGCGGTACTTCTCCAGCGCCGTGTCCATCTCCGTCCGCCCCGCCGACTCCAGGAGCTTTCCGGGGTCCAGCCGCACTCCGGCGCCGAGCTTCGACTCCAGCGGCGGGTGCGAGCCGGACGCGCTGCGGAAGCCGGCCCTGCCGAACACCGCCAGCCCCTCCTTGCCCGTCAACCAGCTCCGGAACCGGTCCACCGCGTCCCGGCGCGCGTCCTTGTCACGGTCGGCGTCCTGCCAGCTCACGTGCACGAACGTCGGCTCGAGGCCGGGCACGTCCCCCGGGTAGTCCGCCGTCCGCGCGACGCGGGTCGCCCCGTCGCAGCCGACGCCGCTCTTCATCAGGAACTCCGGCACCAGGGCCGCGGTGCTGTTGTCCACGGCTTCGACGTCGGGCAGCGTGCACAGCAGGTCGGCGGATGTCGGCGAGGGCGGTCCGGACCGCACGAGCCGCTGCTCGCCGGCACGGGCGTCGGCGGAGCCCCCGTACAGACCCATCGTGGCCAGCAGCGCGGCGTCGGTGTACTCCGGGTCGCTGCGGCGCACGTCCGCCTTCGGGTCGGCCTTCTTCAGGTCGTCGACCATCTCGGCCAGCGTGCGGCCGGAGCGGTCGGCCGCGGTGCCGCCCGCGAGCCCCTCGGGCACGGCGAGCACGATCGGCGAGTAGGCGAACGGCTCCTCGCCCCCCGACAGGTGCGCGTAGACGCGGCCCTCCTGCCCGGTGGTGACCCGGCCGACATCCGCGCGGGCGGCCGGGATCCACACGTCCGGCTGCGGTCCGACGTCGCGCTGCGGGTCGTCGTCCTCCCCCGGCTGCTGCCAGGCGTCGGTCCGCTCACGCAGCGCGGTCACGGCGTCGGCGGCACCCGCGCCGTAGACGGTGATGCCGGTACGACGACAGCCCGCGCCGGTGGTGTTCGCCCCGGAGGTCAGATAGTCGGCTGCCGCGGCGCGGACCGTGGACTCCAGGTCGGGGTCGGTCATCACCCGCAACTCCAGCGGCGGCGAGCAGGCGCCGTGGCCGGCGGCCAGGGTGGCGATGCCGTACCCGCCGAGAGCCGTCACGAGGAGAGCGAGGAGCAGCACGGCGACCGCGCGCAGGTGCCGCCTAAGCCATGCGACGGTGCGCTTCAGACGGGTGCGCAGGACCGTGCGGACGCGCTCCGATAAGGGCGGGAGGGGCGGGAGCGACTGGGGTTCGGGCACCGAGACATGCACCGCGGTTTTCGGCTCGGCGCGCAGCAGCACGTCCTCGCCCGGCTCCCAGGCCGCCTGTGGTTCCTGGACGTCGCCGAACGTGGTCGGGTGCCCGGTCCGGAGCATCCGGTCCTTCAGCTGGGCGTAGAGGTCGAAGAGACCCAACTCGGCGTCGTCGTGGTGTTCGTCGAGGAGCCGGACGAGTTCCGCGGTGAAGGGCGTCGCCCCGCTGCCGTCGCCCCCGTCGACGAGACGGTTGGACTGCACGCTCATGAGCAGCAGGATCTTCTCGCGGCCGGGTCCCTCGAAGCTCTGCCAGATCCCGGCCGCGTTGCCCGCGTAGCAGCAGTCGAGGATCACCACGACGCGCTGGGCGTTGCTGCCGGCCAGCTCGGCCAGGACGTGGAGGAACCATGCCGCGTTGGGGAACACGTCGTGCTTGCCCGCCAGGACGCGCGCGTTGCGCATCTGCAGGAACAGATCGGCGCCCGAGCTGGAGACGATGCCGTGCCCGGCGAAGTAGAACAGCAGCAGCCCTTCCGCCTCCTGGGCGGCACGGTGCAGAGCATCGTCGAAGACGTCGTGGGACGGGGACGCGCTGACGACCACCTCACCCTCACCGAACACACCGGACCTGCGCAGCACGCTCTTGAGCCGGTTGCGGTTGTGGCGGACGGACGGCAGCTGTCCGGGCACGCCGTCCGGTGTCTCCGCCAAGGTGTAGTCGTACTCGGACACGCCGACCAGCAGGGCGCGGTTCGTCCTACCGCGCGGGTCGTAGCGGCTCACCGCGCTACCTCTCGTCGGAGTCCAGCGACGAGACGCTCGCCCGGGGTTCCTCTCCGCTCTCCACCCGGCGCCGGTTCTCCAGCCAGGCCTTCACCGCCCGCTCGACGTACCGCACCAGTTCGGTGACCGCGGCCGAGGTGGCGGAGCCGGCCAGGACGAGCACGATCTCCGTACCGAAGCCCATGTGCCCCTGGGGCTGATCGGTGCGAGGCCGCTCCTGGATGCGGAGGGTGTCCTCGCTCATCCGCTCCTCCAGCGGCTTCTCCCGCTCCAGCCACGTCTTCAGCGCGGTGACGTCGCTGCCGCTCGCTCTCCCGTCCAACCGGACCCGTACGCCTAATTCAGGCACTGCATCCCCCTCCGCCATGGTCCACATCATGACACCGGGTGCCGCGGCTCAGGGAGACCTGTGACCGACCTGGCGAAAGCGGTTGCGCGACACCCCCGCAACCCCTGCAGAACACACACGGTTCGGCCCGGGTGCGCCGGCTCAGTCCAGGTGCGTGGGCGCGAACATCCGCAGCAGCGCCGGGAGTACGACCACGGAGGGGCCCGGGGTCGTGAGCGCCTTCGCCAGGTCGGTCTCCAGGGTCTCGGGCGTCGTGCGGATGCCGGGGACGCCGAAGGACTCGGCGAGGGCCACGTAGTCGGGGCGCGTGAGGTCCGTCGCCGTCGCCTCATCGAACGCGTCCGTCATGTACTCGCGCAGGATGCCGTAGCCGCCGTCGTCCACGATCAGCCAGGTGACGTTCAGCCGGTACTGGCGGGCCGTCGCCAGCTCGGCGATCGAGTAGAGCGCGCCGCCGTCGCCCGACACCGCGAGCACCGGTCGGGTCGGGTCGGCTGCCGCCGCGCCGAGCGCCGCCGGGAAGCCGTAGCCGAGGCCGCCGGCGCCCTGAGCCGAGTGCATGGTGTTGGTGCCGCGCGGGTCGAAGGCCGACCAGGCCCAGTACGCCAGGATCGTCATGTCCCAGAAGGACGGGCAGCCGGCGGGCAGCGCCGCCCGGACCGACCTCAACACATCCTGTTCCAGGGTGAGTTCCTGCGACGCGATCCGCTCGGCCACCCGGGAGAGCAGGCCGCGCACCCGCTCGGGGGCCGTCGGGTCCGTGCGCGGGGTCACCGTCTCCAGCAGCGCCTGCAACGCCAGGCGCGCGTCCGCGTGGATGCCCAGTGCCGGGTGGTTGGACTCCAGCTTGCCGAGGTCGGCCTCGATCTGGACGACCCGGCCCCTGGGCTTGAACGTGTGGTAGTTGGAGGAGAGTTCACCGAGGCCCGATCCGACCACCAGCAGGACGTCGGCGTCCTCCAGGAAGTCGGTGGTGTGCCGGTCCTCCAGCCAGGACTGCAGGGAGAGCGGGTGGGTCCAGGGGAACGCGCCCTTGCCGCCGAACGTGGTCACCACCGGGGCGTCGAGCGTCTCCGCCAGCTGCCTCAGCTTGCCCGACGCGTCCGCGCGTACGACCCCGCCGCCCGCGATGATCGCCGGACGCTCGGCGCGTGAGAGCAAGTCGGCGGCCACCGCGGTGAGTTCGGGGCGCGGCGGCAGCTCGTCCGGGGTCGCGTCCAGCGCCGTCACGACCGGGAGCGAGGTCTCGGCGAGGAGCACGTCCTGCGGGATCTCCACCCACACCGGGCCGTGCGGGGCGGTCAGCGCCGACTTCCAGGCCGCGGCGAGGGCGGAGGGGATCTGCGACTGGGTGCGGACGGTGTGGACCGACTTCACCACGCCCCGGAACGAGGCGGCCTGGTCCGGGAGTTCGTGCAGATAGCCGTGTCGGCCGCCACCCAGTCCCGGGGTGGGGACCTGGCTGCTGACCGCCAGCACGGGCGCCGAAGCGGCAGCCGCCTCCTGCAGCGCCGCGAGCGACGTCAGCGCGCCCGGGCCGGTCGACAGCAGCAGCGGCGCGGCCTCGCCCGTGATCCGGCCGTACGCGTCCGCCGCGAACCCGGCGTTGTTCTCCACCCGCAGGCCGATGTACCGGAGGCCGGAGCGGCGCAGCGCGTCGAACATGCCCAGCGCGTGCTGGCCGGGCAGCCCGAAGACGGTCGTCGCGCCGAGCCCGGCCAGCGTCTCCACGACCAGGTCACCGCCGTTGCGCCCGGGGGGAGGGTTCAGGGCGGCGGCGGTCTGCGCCTGCGTGGGACGGAGCACCAGGTCGTGGTCGTGCGTCACTTCGCGCGAGCCTCCGCAATCTGCCGGGTCATGATCGTGGTCAGTTCGTACGCGGTGTGGGAGGCCGCGACCGACGTGATCTCCGCGTGGTCGTAGGCGGGGGCCACCTCGACGACGTCCGCCGAGACCAGGTTGCAGGATGCCAGCCCGCGCAGGATCTCGAGGAGTTCGCGGGAGGTCATGCCGCCGGCCTCGGGCGTGCCGGTGCCGGGCGCGTGGGCCGGGTCGAGGCAGTCGATGTCGATGGAGATGTAGAGGGGCCGGTCACCGATGCGCTGCCGCAGCTGGTCGGCGACCTCGTCGGCGCCGCGCCGGTAGATGTCGGCGGAGGTGACGATGCCGAAGCCCATCTTCTCGTCGTCGGTGAGGTCCTGCTTGCCGTAGAGCGGACCGCGGGTGCCGACGTGGGACAGCGCCGACGTGTCGAGGATGCCCTCCTCGACCGCCCGGCGGAATGGCGTGCCGTGCGTGTACTCGGCGCCGAAGTAGGTGTCCCAGGTGTCGAGGTGCGCGTCGAAGTGGAGCAGGGCGACCGGGCCGTGCTTCCTGGCGACCGAGCGCAGCAGCGGGAGCGCGATGGTGTGGTCGCCGCCCAGGGTCATCAGCCGGGCGCCGGTGCCGAGCAGGTCGTCCGCCGCCGCCTCGATGGTCTCCACGGCCTCGTTGATGTCGAACGGGTTCACGGCGATGTCGCCGCCGTCCGCGACCTGGGCGAGCGCGAAGGGGGACGCGTCCTGCGCCGGGTTGTAGGGGCGCAGCAGCCGGGACGCCTCGCGGATGGCGTTGCCGCCGAAGCGGGCACCCGGCCGGTACGAGACACCGGAGTCGAACGGAACGCCCACCACGGCGACGTCGGCGGCGCCGACCTCGTCGAGCCGGGGCAGCCGGGCGAAGGTCGCGGGACCGGCGTACCGCGGGATGCGGGAGGAGTCGACGGGGCCGCGGGGCGTCTCGTTGCCACTCATCGGGAATTGCCTTCTTTCCGGCGCTTCGTCGCGCACGTACCGCTTGTTCTTCTTGTGCTGCTTGTCGTACGACTCTACTGGTGAGCCGGGACCGGCTCGGACAAGCTTTCAGGGGACCGTCCGGCGAGAGAACCCACCCCTCGGTTGACGGTGCTGCGCTTCGGGGGTTGACCCTAGGTGGCCGAAAAGAGCCCTGGAAGTGTACGTTTCATCCACTCGGGCCGCTGGGAGTGAAGGAAACGCACATCATGCTCGAACTCTCCGTTCCGCCCACGCCACCGGTGCCGCTGGCGGCGCTCCTGGCCCGCGAGGACCTGGGCCTGCGCCAGATCGCGGGCCCTTCCGGTCCCGGCATCGTGATCCACTGGGCGCACACCTCGGAGATGGCCGATCCGTACCCGTATCTGCTGGGCGGCGAGCTGCTGCTGACGGCGGGGGTGCACATCCCGGAGGCGGCCGGTTCGGATGGGGGCGCCTCCCACCGAGCGGATCCGAGACCGGGGGGGTACTTCGACGACTACGTCGCCCGCATCGTGGCGGCGGGCGGCACGGCCCTCGGGTTCGGTCTCGCCCCGGTCCACGACACGGTGCCGCGCGCGCTGGTCGCGGCGTGCGAGGCGTACGAGCTGCCGCTCCTGGAGGTGCCGCCCCGCACGACGTTCTCCGGTGTGGCCCGCGCCGTGTGGCAGCTGATGGCCGAGGCCCGCCTCGCGGAACTGCGCCGCGTCACGGAGGCCCAGCAGAGCCTCGCGGCCGCCGCGTCCCGCCCCCACCCGGTGCCCTCGGTGCTGCGCCGGCTGGCGCAGCGGCTGGGCGGCTGGGCGGTGTTGTACGGCCCGGACGGCACCGGGATCGCGGACGCGGGCCGCCGTCCGGCGGCCGAGACACGCCGCGCACTGACGCTCCTGACCGACGTGGTCCGGCCACCGCACGGCACGCAGACCGCGAGCGGTTCGCCGCCGCCCGGAGACCGTGTGCCGCGCCCCGCGGACGCCCCGCCCCGCACGAGCGGCGCCCCGGCCACCGGGTCAGGACTCCCCACCCCCTCCTCCGCCACCGACACCCTCGAGGCCGCCCATCTCGCCGCCTACGCCCTCGGTGCCGGGCAGGGGTTCGTGCTCGGGGTGGCCGTGCCCCGGCGGGAGGCGGGGGATCACACCATCGCCTCCGTCGCGGCCGTGCTGCTCTCCCTGCTCACGGGCGAGCACCAGAGCGGGGCGGGGGCGGCCCGATCCTCGGCGCTCGTCCGGCTGCTGCTGGGCGCGCCGCCGGAGGATGTCGCGGCCCTGCTCGGTCCCGACCGGTGGGTCGTGGTGCACGCCCGGCCGGAGGGCCAGGCGCCGGACGCCGTCGCCGCCTCCGCGCTGGGCGCGGCGCTGGGCTCGGCGCTGGTCGACCTCGCCCGTGACGTGGTACGGATCCTCGTGCCCGCCGACCGCGAACCCGCCCCGCAGCCCGGCTGGACCCTCGGTGTCAGCGCCGCCGTCGCCCCGCACGACTGGCCGGCCGCCGACACCCAGGCGGCCCGCGCCCTGGCTCGCGCCCACGCCACCCGCACCACGCTGGTCCGGCACTGCAGCCGCCCGAGGCTCGCGCAGTTGGTCGCGCCCGAGGAGGCGGAGGGATACGCCCGCACGGTGCTCGCGCCGCTCGCCCCGCACCCGGCGCTCGCCGAGACTCTGCGCACCTGGCTGTCCCTGCACGGGAGTTGGGACCGGACCGCGGTCGCCCTGGCCGTGCACCGCAACACCGTGCGGCAGCGGATCGCCCGGTGCGGCACGCTGCTCGGCACGGACCTCGACGATCCCGACGTGCGCATGGAGCTGTGGTTCGCGCTCAAACAGATGTGAGTGACCCGCGTCCCAGCGTGCGATACGCCGGGGAATCGCCCCCCGCCCTGCCCCACAATGGGAGGCATGCCGATACCAGGGACACCCAGCCGCGCCGAGCTCATCGACCACCTGGTGACGACCCGTATCGCGGGCGACGTCGCCACGCCCCGCGAGAACAACCTCTCCCACTACCGCAAGCTGGCCAACGGCGACCGCAACTTCTGGCTCGGCCTCGAGCTCGGGGACCGCTGGACCGACGAGCAGGACGTGCTCGCGGTGATGGCGGAGCGGGTCGGAGTCGACGACGACGCCGAGTACCGGCATGGACAGGACACCATCGACCCGGAGTTGACGGTCGACGCCCTGGACCGGATGGCGGCCCGGCTGCGCAAGGCGGCCGAGGGGCGGCAGCGGGTGCTGTTCGCGACGGGGCATCCGGGCGGCCTGCTCGACGTGCACCGGGCGACGGCCGCCGCGCTGCGCGCCGCGGGCTGCGACATCGTGGTGATCCCGGACGGGCTGCAGACGGACGAGGGGTACGTCATGCAGTTCGCGGACGTGGCCGTCCTGGAGCACGGCGCGACGCTGTGGCACACCCACTCGGGCGAGCCGATGCGCGCCATTCTCACGGGACTTGAGCGCGAAGGTGCGGCGGCGCCGGACCTGGTCGTCGCAGACCACGGGTGGGCCGGGTTCGCCGCGCAGCAGGGTGTCGACGCGGTCGGGTACGCCGACTGCAACGACCCGGCCCTGTTCCTCGCCGAGTCGGAGGGCACGCTGCAGGTGGCCGTGCCGCTGGACGACCACGTGCTCAGCCCGCGCCACTACGACCCGATGACGGCGTATCTGCTGTCGGAGGCGGGCCTGGCGTAAGGGAGTTCACGCTCCAGCGCCGTGAAACGCGCGATGCGCGGCCCCCCTTGGGGAACCGCGCAGCGCGTCTTCATGTCGGGTCAGCGACCGCCACCACCGTGGCCGCCGCCACCGTGACCGCCACCACCGTGACCGCCGCCATGGCCGCCACCGTGACCGCCGCCATGGCCGCCACCGTGACCGCCGCCATGGCCGCCACCGTGACCGCCGCCATGGCCGCCACCGTGACCGCCACCGTGACCGCCGCCATGGCCGCCACCGTGACCGCCGCCATGGCCGCCACCGTGACCGCCGCCATGGCCGCCACCGTGACCGCCACCGTGACCGCCGCCATGGCCGCCACCGTCGTCGAGACGACTGTAACTGCCGTGGTCGTAGGAGTGGTCGGACGCCGAAGCGGTGCCCGCTGTCCCTATCGCGATGCCACCGGCCATCATCAGCCCGGCGGCAGACACCGCGAGAAGGCGCCTGGCGCGTTGTGCTCGCATGAGAGATACCTTTCGTTCCATCGTCTCTCGCGCCCGTGGGGAGGCGTACGAGAGTGGATGGCCGCAGCCGCATGGAGCAAGAGGTGCGGCTCGGTCTGAGGTGTCACCGCATATTCATCTGAAAAGCACGGGCGCGGCCGACGGTGTCGTGACCTGTCCGGCCAGATATGCCGTGCATGCGGCTTTCACTCATAGAGCCTAGTCCTATGCAAGCAACCCGGCACCTCGGGAATCCCAGGGCCCACAGGGGTTACCGGGGGACGCGGACCACACCCTCCTGGATCACGGAAATGGCAAGGCTTCCGTCCCGGGTGTATATGCGGGCCTGGCCCAGTCCGCGGCCGCCGTACGCGGACGGGGACTCTTGGTCGTAGAGCAGCCACTCGTCGGCGCGGAAGGGACGGTGGAACCACATCGCGTGGTCCAGCGAGGCCCCGACGACGTCACCGACGGCCCAGCCACCGCGGCCGTGTGCGAGCAACACGGAGTCGAGCAGCGTCATGTCGGAGACGTAGGTCGCGAGGACGACGTGCAGCAGGGGTTCGTCGGCGAGCTTGCCGTTGGTGCGGAACCAGACCTGGCTGTGCGGCTCGCGCGGCTCTCCGAACTTCCCGAACGGCGGCTCGTCGACGTAGCGCAGGTCGATCGCCTCGCGGGCCTCGATGAACTTCTCGACGACCCGCGGGTCGAGGTGACCGTAGTCGCGCAGCCGCTCCTCGGCGGTGGGCAGCGTGGCCGGGTCGGGCGCGGGCGGCATCGGGGTCTGGTGGTCGAGGCCGTCCTCGTGCACCTGGAAGGACGCCGACAGGGCGAAGATCGGCCGGCCGTGCTGGACGCCGATGGCGCGGCGGGTGGTGAAGGAGCGGCCGTCGCGGATGCGCTCGACGGTGTAGACGATGGGCGCACCGGGGTCACCGGGGCGCAGGAAGTACGCGTGCAGGGAGTGGGGTTGCCGGTCCGCGGGGACCGTGCGCCCGGCGGCGACGAGCGCCTGGGCCGCGACCTGTCCGCCGAAGACGCGCGGGATGACGGCGGACCGGGACCGGCCGCGGAAGATGTTCTCCTCGATCTGCTCCAGGTCGAGCAGATCGAGGAGATCCTGAAGTGCCTGGCTCATGGGAGTCAGTTGTACCCGCCGGTCGATTCGCGGACCTTACAGGCCCATGTCCTTCGCGATGATCGTCTTCATGATCTCGCTGGTCCCACCGTAGATGCGGTTCACCCGGTTGTCCGCGTAGAGGCGGGCGATCGGGTACTCGTTCATGAAGCCGTAGCCGCCGTGCAGCTGGAGGCAGCGGTCGATGACGCGGTGGGCGACCTCGGTGCAGAACAGCTTGGCGCTGGCGGCCTCGGCGGGGGTCAGCTCGCCGGCGTCCAGGGCCTCCGTGGCACGGTCGGCGACGGCCTGGGCGGCGTCCACCTCCGCCTGACAGGCGGCCAGCTCGAACTTGGTGTTCTGGAAGGCGGCGACGGGCTGCCCGAAGACGGTGCGCTGCTGCACGTACTCCTTGGCGAACCGGACGGCGGCCTTGGCCTGCGCGTACGCGCCGAACGCGATGCCCCAGCGCTCGGAGGCGAGGTTGTGGCCGAGGTAGTAGAAGCCCTTGTTCTCCTCGCCGAGGAGGTCCTCGACAGGCACCTTGACATCGACGAACGCCAGCTCGGCGGTGTCGGAGGTCTTCAGGCCCAGCTTGTCGAGCTTGCGGCCGACGGAGTAGCCCTCGGCCTTGGTGTCCACGACGAAGAGGGAGATGCCGTGGCGGCGGTCCTCGGCGGTGGGCGCGGCGGTGCGGGCACAGACGATCATGCGGTCCGCGTGCACGCCGCCGGTGATGAACGTCTTGGCGCCGTTGAGGACGTAGTGCGTGCCGTCCCCGGAGAGCTTGGCGGTGGTCTTCATGCCCGCGAGGTCGGAGCCGGTGCCCGGCTCGGTCATCGCGATGGCCCACATCTCCTCGCCGGAGACGAACTTCGGCAGGTAGCGCTTCTTCTGCTCGTCGGTGGCGAGCAGCTTGATGTACGGCAGGCCGAGCAGCACGTGCACACCCGAGCCGCCGAAGGAGACACCCGCGCGGGCCGTCTCCTCGTAGAGGACGGCCTCGAACTTGTACGAGTCGATGCCCGCGCCGCCGTACTCCTCGTCGACGCGAATACCGAAGACGCCCAGCTCGGCGAGCTTGTAGTAGAAGTCGCGCGGCGCCTGGCCGGCCGCGAACCACTCGTCGTACACCGGGACGACCTCGGCCTCGATGAAGGCGCGAAGAGTCTCCCGGAACGCCTCGTGATCCTCGTTGAACACCGTACGGCGCATCGCCGCCACCTCCACCGGGGGTCCTTCATGCACAGACGTGCAGCTGCCTAAGCGCTTGCTCAGACAACCTTACCGGCGAGTACGGACACCCGTCCAGGGGATCCCGGCCGTAACGCTCGTCACGTGCGCCCTCGGCGGGGACGGCCGGGCGCTCACTCCGTCCCGGCCGCCGCGAACGCTCCCCGGGCCATCCGGTGCAGCAGTTCCGCCGTGACCGTGCGGCCCGGCAGGGCGCCCGGACGGGCCAGGTGAGGGGTCGAGTTCAGGAGGCCGAAGACCGAGTGGACCGCCGAGCGGGCCGTCGGTTCGGCGAGGGCCGGGTACACCGAGCGGACCACCTCCACCCACAACTCGACGTACTGCCGCTGCAGCTGGCGCACCAGCTTGCGGTCCGTGTCCCGGAGGCGGTCCAGCTCGCGGTCGTGCAGGGTGATCAGGGGACGGTCGTCGAGCGCGAAGTCGATGTGCCCCTCGATCAGCGAGTCGAGGACCGCCTCGGGCCCGGCCACCCCGTCGGCCTCCTGCAGGCGCCGCTTCGCCCCGGTCAGCAGCTGACCACTGATGCCGACGAGCAGCTCCGCCAGCATCGCGTCCTTGCCCGCGAAGTGCCGGTACAGACCGGGACCGCTGATCCCGACCGCGGCTCCTATCTCGTCGACCCCGACGCCGTGGAAGCCGCGCTCGGCGAACAGCCGGGCGGCCTCCTTGAGGATCTGCTCACGGCGGGTGGGGGCGTCGGTTCTGGTGACCATGGAAGCAATTCTAGACAGGGAGGTTAGCGGTCGTTAACCTGAAGGAGATGGTTAACGCTCATTAACAGTCGACCGCTGGGTGAGGGGACCGCAAGAATGCAAGAGGCACCGGAGCTGACCAGCGCGGCCGACCCCGCGTCGGCGGCCTGGCAGGCCAACGAACAGGCCCACCTCGCACTCGTCGAGGAGCTGCGCGCCAAGCTGGCCGCGGCGGCCCTCGGCGGCGGCGAGAAGGCGCGCGCCCGCCACACCGCGCGCGGCAAGCTGCTGCCACGCGACCGCGTGGACGCCCTCCTCGACCCCGGGTCGCCCTTCCTGGAGCTGGCCCCGCTCGCGGCCGACGGGATGTACGACGGACAGGCGCCGGCCGCGGGTGTCATCGCCGGGATCGGCCGGGTCAGCGGCCGCGACTGCGTGATCGTCGCCAACGACGCCACCGTCAAGGGCGGCACGTACTACCCGATGACGGTGAAGAAGCACCTGCGCGCGCAGGAGGTGGCCCTGGAGAACCGGCTGCCGTGCCTGTATCTCGTGGACTCCGGCGGTGCCTTCCTGCCCATGCAGGACGAGGTCTTCCCCGACCGCGAGCACTTCGGCCGGATCTTCTACAACCAGGCCCGGATGTCCGGCGCCGGCATCCCGCAGATCGCGGCCGTCCTCGGCTCCTGCACCGCCGGCGGGGCGTACGTCCCGGCGATGAGCGACGAGGCCGTCATCGTCCGGGGCCAGGGCACGATCTTCCTCGGCGGTCCCCCGCTGGTGAAGGCCGCCACCGGCGAGGTCGTCACCGCCGAGGAGCTGGGCGGCGGCGAGGTGCACTCCCGGATCTCCGGTGTCACCGACCACCTCGCCGAGGACGACGCCCACGCGCTGCGGATCGTACGGAACATCGTCGCCACGCTTCCCGCCCGGCAGTCCCTGCCCTGGGAGGTCGCACCGGTCGCGGAGCCGAAGGCGGACCCGTACGGCCTCTACGGCGCGGTCCCCGTCGACTCCCGCACCCCCTACGACGTCCGCGAGATCATCGCGCGCGTGGTCGACGGCTCCCGCTTCGCCGAGTTCAAGGCCGAGTTCGGGCAGACCCTGGTCACCGGCTTCGCCCGGATCCACGGCCACCCGGTCGGGATCGTCGCCAACAACGGCATCCTGTTCTCCGAGTCCGCCCAGAAGGGCGCCCACTTCATCGAGCTGTGCGACCAGCGCGGCATCCCGCTGGTGTTCCTGCAGAACATCTCCGGCTTCATGGTGGGCAAGGACTACGAGGCCGGCGGCATCGCCAAGCACGGCGCCAAGATGGTGACGGCGGTCGCCTGCACGCGCGTGCCGAAGCTCACGGTCGTCGTCGGCGGGTCGTACGGCGCCGGCAACTACTCGATGTGCGGCCGGGCCTACTCCCCCCGCTTCCTGTGGATGTGGCCCAACGCCAAGATCTCCGTCATGGGCGGCGAGCAGGCCGCGTCCGTCCTCGCGACCGTCAAGCGGGACCAGCTGGAGGGCCGGGGGGAGTCCTGGTCCGCCGAGGACGAGGAGATCTTCAAGGCGCCGATCCGAGCGCAGTACGAGCGTCAGGGCAACGCCTACTACGCGACCGCCCGCCTGTGGGACGACGGCGTGATCGACCCGCTGGAGACCCGGCAGGTACTGGGTCTGGCCCTGACCGCCTGCGCCAACGCGCCGCTTTCCCAAAAGGACTACACGGCGCCCCAGTTCGGCGTCTTCCGGATGTGAGGAGGGGAACCGTGTTCGACACAGTGCTGGTGGCCAACCGGGGCGAGATCGCCGTACGCGTGATCCGTACGCTGCGCTCGCTCGGCGTGCGCTCGGTGGCGGTCTTCTCCGACGCCGACGCGGACGCGCGGCATGTGCGGGAGGCCGACACGGCGGTACGGATCGGTCCGGCGTCGGCGGCCGAGAGCTATCTGTCGGTGGAACGGCTCCTGGAGGCCGCCGCCCGCACCGGCGCACAGGCCGTCCACCCCGGGTACGGCTTCCTGGCCGAGAACGCCGCCTTCGCGCGCGCGTGCGCCGAGGCCGGGCTCGTCTTCATCGGGCCTCCGGCGGAGGCGATCTCCCTGATGGGAGACAAGATCCGCGCCAAGGAGACGGTGAAGGAGGCCGGGGTGCCGGTCGTCCCCGGCTCCAGCGGCAGCGGGCTGAGTGACGACCGGCTCGCCGACGCGGCACGCGAGATCGGCGTACCCGTACTGCTCAAGCCGTCGGCCGGCGGTGGCGGCAAGGGCATGCGGCTGGTGCGGGAGCTGTCCGCGCTGGACGACGAGATCGCCGCCGCCCGCCGCGAGGCCCGCGGCTCCTTCGGCGACGACACACTGCTCGTCGAGCGGTGGATCGACCGGCCCCGGCACATCGAGATCCAGGTGCTGGCCGACGGGCACGGGAACGTCGTCCACCTCGGCGAGCGCGAGTGCTCGTTGCAGCGCCGGCATCAGAAGGTCGTCGAGGAGGCGCCGAGCGTGCTCCTGAACGAGGCCACGCGCGCGTCGATGGGCGAGGCGGCCGTGCAGGCAGCCCGCTCCTGCGGGTACCGGGGCGCGGGCACGGTGGAGTTCATCGTCCCCGGTGAGGATCCGAACTCGTACTACTTCATGGAGATGAACACCCGTCTCCAGGTGGAGCACCCCGTCACGGAACTGATCACCGGGATCGACCTGGTGGAGTGGCAGCTGCGGGTGGCGGCCGGGGAGCGGCTGGGCTTCGGACAAGAGGACGTACGGCTGACCGGGCACGCCGTCGAGGCCCGGATCTGCGCCGAAGACCCCGCGCGCGGGTTCCTCCCGTCCGGCGGCACGGTGCTCCTGCTGAACGAGCCCCAGGGCGACGGCATCCGCACCGACTCCGGGCTCAGCGCGGGCACCGAGGTGGGCAGCCTGTACGACCCGATGCTGTCCAAGGTCATCGCGTACGGCCCCGACCGCGAAACGGCGCTGCGCAGACTCCGGGCCGCCCTCGCCGAGACCGTCACGCTGGGCGTGCAGACGAACGCGGGGTTCCTGCGGCGGCTGCTGGCGCATCCGGCGGTGATGGCGGGCGAGTTGGACACCGGGCTGGTGGAACGGGTGGTGGACGAGCTGGTCTCCACCGACGTGCCGGACGAGGTGTACGAGGCGGCGGCGGCCGTACGGCTGGAGGCGCTGCGGCCGCGCGCCCAGGACTGGGTGGACCCCTTCTCGGTGCCGAGCGGCTGGCGCCTGGGCGGGACTCCGAAACAGCCCGCCTTCGACCTGCGCGTGGCCGATCCGGTCACATACACCCCGCGCGGCACCCACACCGTCACCGAGGACCGGGTCTCCGTCACCCTCGACGGCGTCCGGCACGCCTTCCACCGGGCCGGTGACTGGATCGGCCGCGACGGCGACGCCTGGCACGTGCGCGACCACGACCCGGTGGCCGCGTCCCTCACCCGGGCCGCGCACACGGGCGCCGACTCCCTCACCGCGCCCATGCCCGGCACGGTCACCGTCGTGAAGGTGGCCGTCGGGGACGAAGTGACCGCAGGCCAGAGCCTGCTGGTGGTGGAGGCGATGAAGATGGAGCACGTCGTCTCCGCCCCGCACGCCGGCACGGTCGCCGAACTGGACGTGACACCCGGCACGACGGTCGCCATGGACCAGGTGCTGGCCGTCGTCACACCGCACGAGGAGGGCGAAGCATGACAGCGCTGGGACTGCCCATGACCGTACCGGCCCAGGATCTGCCCGAGCGGGTCCGTATCCACGAGGTCGGCGCGCGCGACGGGCTGCAGAACGAGAAGTCGACCGTGCCTACGGAGGTCAAGGCCGAGTTCATCCACCGGCTGGCCGACGCGGGGCTGACGACCATCGAGGCGACCAGCTTCGTCCACCCCAAGTGGGTGCCCCAACTGGCCGACGCGGAGGACCTGTTCCCGAAACTCGGTGGTCTCCGGGAGGTGGCCCTCCCGGTGCTCGTGCCCAACCGGCGCGGCCTGGACCGCGCGCTGGTGCTCGGCGCGCGCCGGGTGGCCGTCTTCGCCAGCGCGACCGAGTCCTTCGCCAAGGCCAACCTCAACCGCACGCTCGACGAGTCGCTGGCCGTGTTCGACCCGGTCGTGCGGCACGCGAAGGACGCGGGCGTGCACGTACGCGGCTATGTGTCGATGTGCTTCGGCGACCCCTGGGAGGGCCCGGTCCCCCTCCACCAGGTGGTCCGCGTCTGCACGGCGCTCAGGGACATGGGCTGCGACGAGCTGAGCCTGGGCGACACCATCGGCGTGGCCACCCCGGGCCATGTCCTCGAACTGCTCGCGCTGCTCAACGAGGAGGGCGTGCCGACGAACATGCTCGGCGTGCACTTCCACGACACGTACGGCCAGGCGCTCGCGAACACCTACGCGGCGCTGGAGCACGGCGTGACGACGATCGACGCCTCCGCCGGAGGCCTGGGCGGCTGCCCGTTCGCCAAGTCCGCCACCGGAAACCTCGCCACCGAAGACCTCGTGTGGATGCTGCAGGGCCTCGGCATCGAGACAGGGGTCGACCTCGGCCGTCTGACCGCCACGAGCGTGTGGATGGCCGAACAGCTGGGCCGGCCCAGCCCGTCCCGTACCGTCCGCGCTCTCTCCCACAAGGACCAGTGATCAGCATGGACCACCGTCTCAGCCCCGAACTGGAAGAACTCCGTCGTACGGTCGAGGAGTTCGCACACGACGTCGTGGCGCCCAAGATCGGCGACTTCTACGAACGGCACGAGTTCCCGTACGAGATCGTGCGCGAGATGGGCCGCATGGGCCTGTTCGGACTGCCGTTCCCGGAGGAGTACGGCGGCATGGGCGGCGACTACCTCGCGCTGGGCATCGCCCTGGAGGAGCTGGCCCGGGTCGACTCGTCCGTGGCGATCACGCTGGAGGCGGGGGTGTCGCTCGGCGCCATGCCGATCCACCTCTTCGGCACGGAGGAGCAGAAGCGCGAGTGGCTGCCGCGCCTGTGCACGGGCGAGATCCTGGGCGCGTTCGGTCTGACGGAGCCGGACGGCGGCAGCGACGCCGGGGCGACGCGTACGACGGCCCGCCTCGACGAGTCGACGAACGAATGGGTGATCAACGGCACGAAGTGCTTCATCACCAACTCGGGTACGGACATCACGGGGCTGGTGACGGTCACGGCGGTGACCGGCCGCAAGCCGGACGGCAGGCCGCGGATCTCGGCGATCATCGTGCCCTCGGGCACGCCGGGCTTCACGGTGGCCGCGCCGTACTCGAAGGTGGGCTGGAACGCGTCCGACACCCGTGAGCTGTCGTTCCAGGACGTCCGCGTCCCCGCGGCGAACCTGCTGGGCGAGGAGGGCCGGGGCTACGCTCAGTTCCTCCGCATCCTGGACGAGGGCCGCATCGCGATCGCGGCACTCGCCACCGGCCTGGCGCAGGGCTGTGTGGACGAGTCGGTGAAGTACGCGAAGGAGCGGCACGCCTTCGGCCGCCCCATCGGCGCCAACCAGGCCATCCAGTTCAAGATCGCCGACATGGAGATGAAGGCGCACACGGCCCGCCTGGCCTGGCGTGACGCGGCCTCGCGGCTGGTCGCCGGCGAACCGTTCAAGAAGGAGGCAGCGCTGGCGAAGCTCTACTCCTCGACGGTCGCCGTCGACAACGCCCGCGACGCCACGCAGGTGCACGGCGGGTACGGCTTCATGAACGAGTACCCGGTGGCCCGCATGTGGCGCGACTCCAAGATCCTGGAGATCGGCGAGGGCACGAGCGAGGTCCAGCGGATGCTGATCGCAAGGGAGTTGGGACTGGTCAGCTGACGGCTCCCTGCCTCTGAGTCCGCGGGAGAGCCACGGACGGTTCCTCGGCGACGGCGGTGTGCCGGTAGGGGCGTTCGGCGGCGCCGAGGACGCGGGTCTGGCTGCCGGGGTCGGTGACGGCCCGGTCCGGACGGGCGGTGAAGGCGGCCCAGCGGCGCGGTCACCGCTCGCGTAGCAGGCGACGCCGTCCGGTTCACTGAGGCGGCAGGCCGTGACGACGTGACGACGCAGGATCATCGCGCCGAGTGTGAAGCCCTGCAAGTCCCAGCGAAAGCCGAGCCGTTCGTCGGGGACGGTGGCGGCGGTCGGCCGGATCTCGTGGGCGGACTCCCCGCCGCTGCGCCTGTCTCCGGCTTCGGGGCGGTGCCGGTGACTGAGGAGCAGCTCAAGTCCAGTTCGCCAAGAGGAAGTTCGACGAGATCGGACGACCAGACGTACGACGGCCGGGCACGCGGTCCGGGCAGGCGCTGCATGCGCCCTCGCCTCGACGGACGCAACGGCGCCGCCCGGCGTCCACCGGGCGCCCCGACTGCGGGCGGCAGCGCCTCCTGCCCCCACGTTGCACCACGTGGCATCGGCGACGGGTTCGCACAGGGCGCGCCGCAAGGCACCGCCGTACACGGAAGGCGCCCCCGACCCGCCGTGCGCCGCCGGCGACATCAACGACCCCAGGAACTCCGCCGGAACGCGGCACCGATTCATTCTGATCGCGGATGCCGGTGCGACCCACCCTCTGGACATTAAGTGAGGTTAGGCTAACCTACCTTCGAACTTGTCCGGCGGGCGCTTCGCCCCGTTCGAAAGCAGTCACACCCATGCCCAATGCCCGTGCCACCCATCTCGCCCGCCGCGGCATCCTCGCCGCCGGCGGTGCCCTCGGTCTCGGTGCCGCGCTCGCGGCCTGCGGCGACGACAACGGGAAAAGCACGGACTCCGGGAGGGAGACGGCGGCGGCCAAGAGCGGCCCCTGGTCCTTCAAGGACGACCGCGGCCAGACCGCCAAGGCCGACAAGGTCCCGTCCGGCATCGTCGCCTTCGTCGGAGTCGCCGCCGCGCTGTACGACTACGGCATCCAGGCCAAGGGCGTCTTCGGCCCCACGACGACCAAGGACGGCAAGGCCGACGTCCAGGCCGGCGACATGGACGTCAGCAAGGTGACCGTCCTCGGCAACGAGTGGGGCCAGTTCAACATCGAGAAGTACGCCTCCCTCGCGCCCGACCTTCTCGTCTCCACGATGTTCGACAACGTCGGCACCCTCTGGTACGTCCCGGAGGAGTCGAAGAAGAAGATCGCGGCCGTCGGCGCTCCGAGCGTCGGCATCTCCGTCTACGACCGCCAGCTCACCGAACCGCTCCAGCGCATGCTGGCACTCGCCAAGTCCCTGGGCGCGGACACCACTTCGGCCAAGGTCACCGAGGCCAAGAAGCGCTTCGAGGACGCGGCCGCCCGGCTGCGCGCCGCCGCCAAGGCCAAGCCCGGCATCAAGGTCATGGCCGGTTCCGCGAGCCAGGACCTGTTCTACGTCTCCGGCTCCAACCTCTCGATCGACCTGGAGTACTTCAAGGCCCTCGGCGTGAACTTCGTCGAGCCCCCGGAGAAGGCGAAGGCCGAGGGCGGCGGCTGGTACGAGTCGCTGAGCTGGGAGAACGTCGACAAGTACGACGCGGACATCATCATGATGGACAACCGCACCTCGGCCATCCAGCCCGCCGACATCACCGAGGGCACCTGGAAGAAGCTCCCCGCGGTCAAGGCCGGCCAGGTCATCGCCCGCAACCCCGAGCCGATCCTGTCGTACGACAAGTGCGCCCCGCTCCTCGAGGACCTCGCGTCGGCCATCGAGAAGGCCAAGAAGGTCAGCTGAGAGGTCGCTTCACCATGACGACGGCCGTGGCCGCCCCGTTCCGTTTCTTCTCCCTCCAGATCGTACGGACGAGGCGGCTCGGCCCGTCTCTCGTCCGGGTCACCTTCGCCGGGCCCGAACTGCACGACTTCCACTCCCACGGCCTCGACCAGTCGCTGTCGCTCTTCCTGCCGCATCCGGGGCAGAGCGAGCCTGCCGTGCCCATCGATCTCGGTGCTGGATGGTGGCAGGGGTGGCGTGAACTCCCCGACCACGTACGGGCCGTCATGCGCTCGTACACCCTCCGCGCCCTGCGTCGCGAACCCGACGAGATCGACATCGACTTCGTTCTGCACACCCCGGCCGGGCCCGCCTCCACCTGGGCCTCCCGAGCCACCGCCGGTGACCGCGTCCTGCTGCTCGGACCGGCCGTCGCGGACAACCGGGCGATCCGGTTCCGGCCGCCCGAGGACACCGATCTCGTCGTCATCTGGGGCGACGAGACCGCCGTACCCGCCGTCTCCGCCATCCTCGAGTCCCTGCCGGCCGGTCTGCGTGCCGTCGCCTGGCTGGAGGTGCCGCACGTTGGCGACATCCAGGACCTCGACACCTCCGCGGACGCGGACATCACCTGGCTCGTGCGCGCCCACGGCTCCCCCATGGCCGTGGACGCGCTGCGAGCTGCCCAACTCCCGCCCGCCACACGGCCCTACGTCTGGATCGCGGGCGAGTCCGGGCGCGTCAAGGAGCTGCGCCGGCATCTCGTCGGCGAGCGCGGGACCGACAAACGGAGCGTCACCTTCGTCGGCTATTGGCGCCACGGCCTCACCGAGGAACAGCTGCGCGAGCACGCGTGATCGCTGTCATGGGAGAGGCGGACCCACCCCTCAGAGGAACTTAGGTTAGGCTTACCTAAGTTAATGACTCCCCACCGGAGGACCCCCCATGCGCTCGCACCTGCTCAATGACCTCACCGCGGAGCACTACCGCCGCTCCGTGACCGAAGGAGTCGAGCGGGTGGCGGCCAAACTCGCCACCACCGACCGGCCGTTCACCGGCGTCACGGTCGACGCCCTCGCCCCCGGCATCGAACGGATCGACCTCGACCAGCCCCTGCACGACACCACCGCGGTGCTGGACGAGCTGGAGGACGTCTACCTACGCGACGCGATCTACTTCCACCATCCCCGCTACCTCGCCCACCTCAACTGTCCGGTCGTCATCCCGGCCGTGCTCGGCGAGGCCGTGCTCTCCGCGGTCAACTCCTCCCTCGACACGTGGGACCAGTCGGCCGGCGGCACCCTCATCGAGCGCAAACTGATCGACTGGACGGCCGCCCGCATCGGCCTCGGCCCCGCCGCCGACGGCGTGTTCACCTCGGGCGGCACGCAGTCCAACCTTCAGGCGCTGCTCCTCGCGCGAGAGGAGGTCAAGACCGACTCCCTCGCCAAACTGCGGATCTTCGCCTCAGAGGTCAGCCACTTCAGCGTCAAGAAGTCCGCGAAACTGCTCGGCCTGTCCCCCGACTCCGTGGTCTCGATCCCCGTCGACCACGACAAGCGCATGCAGACCGTCGCCCTCGCCCACGAGCTGGAGCGCTCCAGGCGGGACGGTCTGATCCCGATGGCGGTCGTCGCCACCGCCGGCACCACCGACTTCGGCTCCATCGACCCGCTGCCCGAGATCGCCGAGCTGTGCGGCCGCCACGGGGTGTGGCTGCACGTGGACGCCGCCTACGGCTGCGGACTGCTCGCCTCGCTCAAGTACCGCGACCGGATCGCCGGCATCGACCGCGCCGACTCCGTCACCGTCGACTACCACAAGTCCTTCTTCCAGCCGGTGAGTTCGTCCGCCGTTCTGGTCCGTGAAGCGTCGACGCTGCGGCACGCCACCTATCACGCGGAGTACCTCAATCCGCGCCGCATGGTGCAGGAGCGCATCCCCAACCAGGTCGACAAGTCCCTGCAGACCACCCGCCGCTTCGACGCCCTCAAGCTGTGGATGACCCTGCGCACCATGGGCGCCGACGGCATCGGTGAACTCTTCGACGAGGTCTGCGACCTGGCCGCCGAGGGGTGGCGGCTGCTCGCCGCCGATCCCCGATTCGACGTGGTCGTCGAGCCGTCGCTGTCCACCCTCGTCTTCCGCCACATTCCGGCCGCCGTCACCGACCCGGCCGAGATCGACCGCGCCAACCTCTACGCCCGCAAGGCCCTGTTCGCTTCCGGCGACGCCGTCGTCGCGGGCACCAAGGTCGGCGGGCGTCACTACCTGAAGTTCACCCTGCTGAATCCCGAGACGACACCGGCCGACATCGCCGCCGTCCTCGACCTCATCGCTGGCCACGCCGAGCAGTACCTGGGAGAGTCCCTTGACCGCGCGTCCTGAAGCCCCGCACCGCACCTACGACTTCGTGGGGATCGGGCTCGGCCCCTTCAATCTCGGCCTCGCCTGTCTCACGGAGCCGATCGCCGAACTCGACGGCGTCTTCCTGGATTCCAAGCCCGACTTCGAGTGGCACGCCGGAATGTTCCTCGACGGCGCCCACCTCCAGACCCCGTTCATGTCGGACCTGGTCACCCTGGCGGACCCGACGTCGCCGTACTCCTTCCTCAACTACCTGAAGGAGAAGGGACGGCTGTACCCCTTCTACATCCGCGAGAACTTCTACCCGCTCCGCGTCGAGTACGACGACTACTGCCGCTGGGCGGCCGGCAAGCTGAGCAGCGTCCGTTTCGACACCACGGTCACCGAGGTGTCGTACGACGACGAGCTGTACGTCGTCCGGACGGCGGCCGGCGAGACGTACCGCGCCCGCCGCCTGGTCCTCGGCACGGGCACGGTCCCCTTCGTCCCCGAGGCCTGCCGGAATCTCGGCGGCGACATCATCCACACGGCGCAGTACATGCACCGCAAGTCGGAGCTGCAGGCGAAGAAGTCGATCACGATCGTCGGCAGCGGCCAGAGCGCCGCCGAGATCTACCACGAACTGCTCTCCGAGATCGACGTCCACGGCTACCAGCTCAACTGGGTCACCCGCTCTCCGCGGTTCTTCCCGCTGGAGTACACCAAGCTGACCCTGGAGATGACGTCCCCGGACTACATCGACTACTTCCGCGCGCTGCCCGAGGAGACCCGCTACCGCCTGGAGAAGCAGCAGAAGGGCCTGTTCAAGGGCATCAACTCGGATCTGATCGATGACATCTTCGATCTGCTGTACCAGAAGAACCTCGGCGGTCCCGTTCCCAGCCGTCTGCTCACCAACTCCTCGCTGACGAGCGCCCGTCACGCCGACGGGACGTACACCCTCGGCTTCCACCAGGACGAGCAGGGCAAGGACTTCGAGATCCGCACCGAGGGCCTGGTCCTGGCCACCGGCTACCACTATGAGCCGCCGGCCTTCCTCGCCCCGCTCCAGGACCGTCTGCGCTTCGACCGCCACGGCCGCTTCGACGTCGCCCGCAACTACGCCATCGACGTGACGGGCCGCGGGGTCTTCCTGCAGAACGCGGGCGTGCACACGCACAGCATCACCAGCCCCGACCTGGGCATGGGCGCCTACCGCAACTCGACCATCATCCGCGAGCTGCTCGGCACGGAGTACTACCCGGTCGAGAAGACCATCGCATTCCAGGAGTTCGCTGTATGACCTTCACCCTCCGCCCCCTCGACCCCCTCAAGGACGCCGAGCTGCTGCACAGCTGGGTCACGCATCCCAAGGCGGCCTTCTGGATGATGCAGGACGCCGGGCTCGAGGACGTCGAGCGCGCGTACATGGAGATCGCGGCCGACGAGCACCATCATGCCCTGCTCGGGCTGCACGGCGGCGAGCCGGTCTTCCTCATGGAACAGTACGACCCCGCCCATCGCGAGCTTGTCGGGCTGTACGAGCCGCGGCCCGGTGACGTCGGCATGCACTTCCTGGTCGCGCCGACGGACACCCCCGTGCACGGGTTCACCAAGGCCGTCATCACCGCCGTGCTGGCGCACCTCTTCGAGGACCCGGCGACCCGGCGGGTCGTCGTCGAGCCGGACGTGCGCAACACGGCGGTGCACGCGCTGAACGCCGCCGTCGGGTTCGTGCCCGAGCGGGAGATCCAGAAGCCGGAGAAGAAGGCGCTGCTCAGCTTCTGCACCCGGGAGCAGTTCGAGAAGGCGGTGTCCGCATGAGTCTCGCCGACGCCGTGGCCCACCTCTCCCCCGAACGCTGGGAGACCGCGAACCGTCTCCTGATCCGCAAG
The DNA here is from genome assembly GCF_014647875.1 of Streptomyces brasiliensis. Lineage (GTDB taxonomy): Bacteria > Actinomycetota > Actinomycetes > Streptomycetales > Streptomycetaceae > Streptomyces > Streptomyces brasiliensis. The sequence goes on from NZ_BMQA01000008.1 coordinate 101,530, forward strand.
GCGCTCGCCGAGTTCGCGCACGAGCGGCTGATCACACCCGAGCCGGACGGGGAGGCGTACACCGTCCGCAGCGACGACGGCCTGACCCGCTACCGCTTCACCGCCACCCGCCGCGCCCTCGACCACTGGCAGGTGGCGGCGGACTCGATCACCCGGCATCGCGACGGCGCCGAACTCCCGCTCGCCGCACTGGACTTCTTCGTCGAACTGCGGCAGGCGCTGGGCCTCGGCGACGAGATCCTGCCGGTCTATCTGGAGGAGATCTCTTCCACCCTCTCCGGCACCTGCTTCAAGCTCACCAAGCCGCGGGTCACCTCCGCCGAGCTCGCGAGGAGCGGGTTCCAGGAGATCGAGACCGGGATGACCGAGGGCCACCCCTGTTTCGTCGCCAACAACGGGCGGCTCGGCTTCGGCATCCACGAGTACCTGTCGTACGCGCCCGAGACCGCGAGCCCGGTCCGTCTGGTGTGGCTGGCCGCGCACCGCTCGCGGGCGGCGTTCACGGCGGGGGTGGGCATCGACTACGAGTCCTTCGTGCGGCAGGAGTTGGGCGCGAAGACGGTCGAGCGGTTCGACAGCATCCTGCGCGACCGAGGTCTCGACCCCGCCGACTACCTGCTCATCCCCGTGCACCCCTGGCAGTGGTGGAACAAGCTCACGGTGACCTTCGCCGCCGAGGTCGCCCGGCAGCATCTCGTCTGCCTCGGCGAGGGCTACGACGAGTATCTGGCCCAGCAGTCGATACGCACCTTCTTCAACCGGTCGCACCCCGGGAAGCACTATGTGAAGACGGCCCTCTCCGTCCTCAACATGGGCTTCATGCGAGGGCTTTCGGCCGCCTACATGGAGGCGACCCCGGCGATCAACGACTGGCTGGCGCAGCTGATCGAGGGCGATCCGGTGCTCAAGTCCACGGGCCTCGCGATCATCCGGGAGCGGGCCGCCGTCGGGTACCGGCACCTGGAGTACGAGGCGGCGACGGACCGCTACTCGCCGTACCGCAAGATGCTGGCCGCACTGTGGCGGGAGAGCCCGGTGCCGTCGCTCGAGGACGGCGAGTCCCTCGCCACCATGGCGTCCCTGCTCCATGTCGACCACGAGGGGGCGTCGTTCGCGGGCGCGCTGATCGAGCGGTCGGGGCTGACACCGGTGGAGTGGCTGCGCGGGTACCTCCGGGCGTACTACGTCCCGCTGCTGCACTCCTTCTACGCCTACGACCTGGCCTTCATGCCGCACGGCGAGAACACCATCCTGGTGCTGAGGGACGGGACCGTGCGGCGCGCGATCTACAAGGACATCGCCGAGGAGATCGCAGTGATGGACCCGGACGCGGTGCTGCCGCCCGAGGTGCAGCGGATCCGCGTGGAGGTCCCCGAGGACACGAAGCTGCTGTCGGTCTTCACGGACGTCTTCGACTGCTTCTTCCGCTTCCTCGCCGCGAACCTCGCCACCGAGGGGATCCTCACGGAGGACGACTTCTGGCGCACGGTCGCGGAGGTCACCCGCGCCTACCAGAGGTCGGCGCCCGAACTCGCCGACAAGTTCAGGCAGTACGACATGTTCGCCCCCGAGTTCGCCCTGTCCTGCCTCAACCGCCTCCAACTCCGCGACAACCGCCAGATGGTGGACCTGGCGGACCCCTCCGGCGCGCTGCAGCTCGTCGGCACCCTGAAGAACCCGATCGCCGGGCTCTGACCCCATGTACGGGCGGGCATCCCGGAGTACGGTCCTCCGGGGCGCCCGTCAAGCAAACGTCTGTCCCGCAGATCCGGTGAAACAATCCCTCCATGGCGGAAATCATCCAGAGGGACGGCACTTGGGCCTTCGACGGCGACGTTGTGCGGCTCACCCCGGGACGGGACCGGAACGTCAGCCTGCTGCGCCGCTCCCTGGGTGAACTCGTCGTACCCCTGGGCGCGTTGGCCGGTGTCTCGTTCGAGCAGGGGAGGAAGTCGGGGCGGCTGAGACTTCGGCTGCGCGACGGCGCCGACCCCCTGCTGCACGCGACCGGCGGGCGTCTCGCCGAGCCCCACGACCCGTATCGACTGACCGTGGAATCCGACCGGTACGGGGTCGCCGAGTACTTCGTGGACGAGGTCCGCACCGCCCTGCTGCTGGATGAAGTGCCATCCGGTCCGGCGACGGAGTATCTGCTGCCCGGCCCGGCCGTCCCGCTGTCGGTGTCCGCCGGGGACGGCACGGCGAGCTTCGACGGGGAGCAGCTCCAGCTGGAGTGGAACTGGAAGACGGAGGAAGCCAAGTCCGCCGCGGGGCCGCGCACGATCGCGGTCGCGGACGTCGTCGCTGTGGAGTGGCAGCCCGCGGCTGGGCTGGAGAACGGCCATCTGCGCGTCACCGTGCGGGGCGCGCCGACGAAGGCGCCGCCGAAGTACGACCCCAACTCCGTGGAGCTGTGGGGCTTCAAGAAGGACCCGCTGATGGCGCTGGTGGCGGCGGCCGTACAGGTCCGGCTGCCGCATCCGGCGGCGGTCACTGCGGACGTACGGCCGATCGCGGAGGTGCCCCGGCAGCGGGCCGAGCCGTCCGCCGAGGACGACCACGACGCGCTGCTGCGGCGGCTGCGGGAGCTGGGCGAGCTGCACCGCACGGGCGTACTGACCGACGACGAGTTCAGCCTGGCCAAGCAGGCGGTCCTCAAGCGGATGTGAGGACCGCCCGCCCGGTGCGCTACTTGGCGCGGCGCGCCACCGTGAAGTGGTCGATCCGGTCACCGGTCTCGGCGATGCCCTGGACCTTCAGCGTGGCGTAGTGGCCCTGGGCGGCCGGCTGGACGTCGACGCGCAGGAACGAGTAGTTGAGGTAGCGCACGCGCGACCAGGTGACGGTCTCGTTCTGCTTGCCGTCCTTGAGGTTGATGAAGGAGGCCACGGAGTCGACCTCGTTCTCGTGCCCCTCGTAGGAGTCGGGGGCGCTGAACGCGTACAGGCTGCGGCCGGCCGCGCCCGCCGTGACGTAGACGACACCCTCGGTCTCGGAGTAGGCCGTGCCGCCGATCGGCAGCTTCTTGGTGACCTCGTTGCCCTTGATGACGTCCGTGCGCTCGTACTGGTGGTTGTGACCGTTGATGACGAGGTCGACCTGGTACTTCTCGAACAGCGGCACCCACTCCTGACGCACGCCCCCCTCCGAGGCGTGCGCCGTGGACGTGCAGTACGCGCAGTGGTGGAAGAACACGATGACGAAGTCGATGTCCTTCGTGGCGCGGAACTTCTTCAGCTGCGCCTCGAACCACTTGGTCTGAGTTCCTCCTGATATGCCCAGGTTCGCCGGGATCTCGAAGGAGACGTCGTTCGGGTCCAGCGAGATGATCGCCGTGTTGCCGTAGACGAAGGAGTAGACGCCGGGCAGGTTGGCCTTGTCCGGGCCGTTGTCCGGGAGGTTCCAGCGGGCCTCCTCGCCGCCGTAACCGTTCGGCGAGTACCAGGCCTCCATGTCGTGGTTGCCGTACGAGACCATCCACGGGATCTGCTTGGCGACCGACTCGGTCTGCGCCAGGAACTGGTCCCAGGTGCGCGAGTCGAAGCCGGTGTCCTCGGCCTTGCCCTGGCCGGCCGGGTCGCCGTACGCGATGTCACCGGCGTGCAGGTGGAAGGCCGGGTTCTGGCCGAGGATCAGGCTGTCGTTGGCCAGCGCGTGGTAGCTGACGCCCTGGTCGCCGAAGGCCGTGAAGGTGAACGGCGTCTTGTGGGCGGGGGCGGTGGTGAAGGTGCCCAGGGTGCCCAGGAGGTGCGGTTCGGCGGGGTCGAAGCCCTGGTGGCCGACACCGTAGTAGTACGTCTGGCCGGGGCGCAGATGCGTGAGCTTGGCGTGCACGTAGTACTGCGTGTGGTCGCCGCTCGCACCGACGCCGGCCGGGGTGTGGAGCGCGCGGACCTCGGCGTCGATCTTGCGGGACAGGGCCGTGGGGTGGGCGCCGATGCGGATGAAGGGCTTCTTCACGGCGACCGGGACCTGCCACGAGACGGTGATCTCGGTGCGCGGGTCGTTGCCGTAGGCGAGGTGGCGGCCGAACGGGGCGACGTAGGCGCCGTCGACGGCCTCAGTGGCCGGGGCGGTGCGCTGCGTCGGTACGGCGGCCTGGGCGGTGCCGCCCGCCACGAACGCGCCACCCGTGACGGCGCCCAGCGTGACGGCGCCGCCTCTGATCATCGTGCGCCGCGAGAATCTGGCGCGCAGGTACTCGTGCTGCTCGGCCATGCTCATGCGCTCGGCGAGCTTGTCGGGTACTCCCATGCGAGGAATGTCCATGGCGTCTGAAACTCGTCCACGTCGTCAACGAGACGCAAGACACAAGGTGGACAGTTTGCAAACAGCCCCCCATGAAAGTTTCAACACACAGTTGCCCGAAATCGGGCAGGATTCTTGCGAAACTGCCGCCGGTACCCCAGGATCTACCGGGTGCACGACGAACTCGTTGATCATCTGACGCGGTCCACGACCCTCGACCGGGGCGAGGCGCTGCGTGTGATCCAGGACGTGCTCGCCTACTTCGACGAGACGACCGAGGACTACGTCCGTCGCCGCCACCGCGAGCTCCAGGCCCAGGGCCTGGTGAACGCGACGATCTTCGAGCGGATCGAGGCGGACCTGAAATACCGGGCGGTGGCACCCCCGGAGCTGACGCTCCGGCAGTTGCGCCGCATGGTCTACGGCTGAGGAATATCTTTATATGTGCGGAATTGTCGGATACATCGGGAAGCGTGACGTAGCTCCTCTCCTCCTGGAGGGCCTCCAGCGTCTGGAGTACCGCGGCTACGACTCCGCGGGCATCGTCGTCACCTCACCGAAGACGGCCGGCCTGAGGATGGTCAAGGCCAAGGGCCGGGTGCGCGACCTGGAGGCCAAGGTCCCGGCGCGCTTCAAGGGCACCACAGGCATCGCCCACACCCGCTGGGCCACCCACGGCGCCCCGTCCGACGTGAACGCCCACCCGCACATGGACGCCTCCGGCAAGGTCGCCGTCGTCCACAACGGCATCATCGACAACGCCGCAGACCTGCGCCGCAAGCTGGAGGCGGACGGCGTCGAGTTCCTCTCCGAGACCGACACCGAGGTCCTCACCCATCTCATCGCCCGTTCCCAGGCCGAGAAGCTGGAGGACAGGGTCCGCGAGACGCTGCGCCTGATCGAGGGCACGTACGGCATCGCCGTCCTGCACGCCGACTTCCCCGACCGCATCGTGGTGGCCCGCAACGGCTCCCCGGTCGTCCTCGGCATCGGCGAGAAGGAGATGTTCGTCGCCTCGGACATCGCCGCGCTGGTCACCCACACCCGCCAGATAGTCACGCTCGACGACGGCGAGATGGCCACCCTCAAGGCCGACGACTTCCGCACCTACACCACCGAGGGCACCCGTACGACGGCGGAACCGACCACCGTCGAGTGGGAGGCCGCGTCGTACGACATGGGCGGCCACGACACCTACATGCACAAGGAGATCCACGAGCAGGCCGACGCCGTGGACCGGGTGCTGCGCGGCCGTATCGACGACCGCTTCTCCACCGTGCACCTCGGCGGCCTCAACCTGGACGCCCGGGAGGCCCGGCAGATCCGCCGCGTGAAGATCCTCGGCTGCGGCACCTCGTACCACGCGGGCATGATCGGCGCCCAGATGATCGAGGAGCTGGCCCGCATCCCCGCGGACGCCGAGCCGGCCTCCGAGTTCCGCTACCGCAATGCGGTCGTCGACCCCGACACCCTCTACGTCGCGGTCTCCCAGTCCGGCGAGACCTACGACGTCCTGGCCGCCGTCCAGGAGCTGAAGCGCAAGGGCGCTCGGGTGCTCGGCGTCGTCAACGTGGTGGGCTCGGCGATCGCCCGCGAGGCGGACGGCGGCGTCTACGTGCACGCGGGCCCGGAGGTCTGCGTGGTCTCGACGAAGTGCTTCACCAACACCACGGTCGCCTTCGCCCTCCTCGCCCTGCACCTCGGCCGCACCCGCGACCTCTCGGTCCGCGACGGCAAGCGGATCATCGAGGGCCTGCGCAGGCTGCCCGAGCAGATCACCGAGATCCTCAAGCAGGAGGAGGAGATCAAGGCGCTGGCCGAGGAGTACGCCGCGGCCCGCTCGATGCTCTTCATCGGCCGCGTCCGGGGTTACCCGGTGGCGCGCGAGGCCTCCCTGAAGCTCAAGGAGGTCTCCTACATCCACGCCGAGGCCTACCCCGCTTCCGAGCTGAAGCACGGCCCGCTGGCCCTGATCGAGCCGGCCCTCCCCACGGTCGCGATCGTCCCCGACGACGACCTGCTGGAGAAGAACCGCGCGGCCATGGAGGAGATCAAGGCCCGCAGCGGCAAGATCCTCGCGGTGGCCCACCAGGACCAGGAGAAGGCCGACCAGACGATCGTGGTCCCGAAGAACGAGGACGAGTTGGACCCCATCCTGATGGGCATCCCGCTCCAACTCCTCGCCTACCACACGGCATTGGCCCTGGGCAGGGACATCGACAAGCCGCGGAACCTCGCCAAGTCGGTAACGGTGGAGTAGGAAGTCCCCACGACGGCCGAAGCGATGATCGAGCAACCCCCACGGCGAGCAACCACCTCCGCGAGAGCGGCGCCGGTTCAGGCGCAAAGGGGGTGAACGGACCCCCACGTGTAGCCACCGAGCACGGGGGGTCCGCTCATAGTCACCGGGAAAGAACGACTCCCCGGCGTCGGCTGCGATCTAGCCGGCGGCCGTCACCCCCCGGCCCGCAGCCCGTCGCGGCAGCACCGTCGGCCAGTGCGCGAGCGCGGCCGTCGCGGCGTACCAGGCCACCGCCCCCGCCGCCACGGCGAACCAGCCACCCACCTTCGTGAGGCTGTCGCTCGTCGCGAACTGCCCGATGGCGAGGAGCACGAGGGAGACGAAGAACAGCCCGTAGGTGCCCTGGGTGAGCTGGTCGCCGCCCGCGAGGGTCAGCGTGAGGGTCACCAGGGCGAACAGGAGCAGGAACAGTCCCGCCGCGTTGGCGGACGCGTTGCCCCCGGCCGAGACGGCCCAGGTGAACCACAGGGCGCCGAGCGCCGAGTAGGACGTACCTGTTGCCGTGTCGCGGTCGCGGAAGGCGAACAGACCGGCGACGAACAGTGCGACGCCGCCTACGTAGTGGGCCAGTGACACGGCGTCGGATGCCCCCACGCCGTCGATGACGTCGGTCAGACCGAAACCGAACGCCAACAGGGTGATGCCCAGGGCGAGTCGGCCGACGACCGTGGTGGTGCTTCCCGCAGAGACGTCGTTGTCCACGGCGGGCTCCCTTCATGCAATGTGCGGCTGTGCGGTGACCGATATATGCCCTTCACAAGGGCACAAACACCCCTACGCGTCAGTAGATTTGAGCCGCGCGCAAGGGCGTACGCACGCCGCCAGGGAGCCATGTCACCTGGGCCAACGGCGAGTTAAGGAATAACGACCACGGGGCGCTGCGCCCGCTTCGCGAGCCGTCCGGCGACCGAGCCGAAGATCCGGCCGACAATGCCGTGCGTGGACCCGACGACGATCGCGTCGGCCTCGTACTCCCGCCCCACCTCTTCGAGTTCGTGGCAGATGTCGCCGCCGCGCTCGACGAGGATCCAGGACACCTCGGCCAGATAGTCGGCACAGGCGAGTTCGAGTCCGAGCACCTCGGTGCGGTGGTCCGGTACGTCGACGAAGACGGGTGGCTCGCACCCCGCCCACACGGTCGTGGGCAGCCGGTTGGCGACGTGGACGATGATCAGGCCCGAGTCGGAGCGGTGGGCCATGCCGATCGCGTAGGCGAGGGCACGCTCACTGGACGTGGAGCCGTCGAAACCGACGACCACTCCGTGCTTGAAGGCGGGGTCGCAGGAATGGCGTGACTCTTCCGCCGCCAGGGGATCGGCCGCCGTGGGGTCGGCGACCGGCCGCTTGCGGTCCGCGGGTTCGAAGAATTCGTGACCGGCCATGGGTGTCTCGGCGTTGTGATCCTCGTGGGTGGGACGACAGTGTGCGGCGGAGCTGTGTCCGGGAAACATCTTCCCAACCCCATACCCCAAGGGTACGGCGGCACGCCTCCTTAGCCCAGACCCCGCGCACGCTCCGCGAGGGGGTCCCGGGGCGCCCGTCGGGGTTCACCGGAGCATGCACGAGCCGCGCTCGTAACGCAATGGTTGCTGCCCCGTACAGGCTGTTTGCACAGGATTCCATCAGGTATGCGCATCCGGCCGGATCCGTACAGTGACCGGGTCCTCGAACGGGCGTTGATCACGTAGAGCCACCGCCCCCGGGAGCCGCGACAGGGAGTGACGACATGTCCGGACCGCGACCCACCACCGAACCGCGTCCCGCTCCGGACAGCGTCACCGACCTCGTCCGCTGGGCCGCCTTCAGCTGCGCCCTCGTCCCGGTGGTCCTGCTCTGGTACGGCGCCTCGCTGGCCGGCGCCACGGGCACGGCCCTCGGGCCGGCCGCCGTCACCGGCGCGTGCCGCTGCCTCCTGCGCCGTTCCGAGCGCGGACGCACCGAAAGAGGCGGACGTCACACCAGGGAACGGATCAGGGGACGGACACCGGTCGACTGACCGGTTTCCGCACTCACGCCCGCTGCTTTTCAGCCAACTTCCGGATCCCGCCCGAGACATGGTCCAACCACCCCCCAACCCCCGTTCCACCTGCAGAGAAAGGGCCCCGAACAGCCCGTGCACCCTACGCGGTTTGGCCACTGCGACGAGGCGCACTTCCCTGCACGGCCCGCGAGTGCAACGCTTCGTGATCGAATGCTTCACGCCAAGTTGTCATGTCGACAATGTGCCGCGTCTCGATCTGGTCTCCGCGGGCCCGCGGGAACCAGTAGATTCGATCTTGTCTTACGGCGGGGGACTCGTGCAGGACCAAGGGGAAACGTGCAGGAGCGACACAACCGAGGAGCCGCGACCACCGAGGGGGGCTTAGCAGTATGAGCCACGACTCCACCGCCGCGCCGGAAGCCGCGGCCCGGAAGCTTTCCGGGCGACGCCGCAAGGAGATCGTCGCGGTGCTGCTGTTCAGCGGCGGCCCCATCTTCGAGAGTTCCATACCGCTTTCGGTGTTCGGGATCGACCGCCAGGACGCCGGAGTACCGCGCTACCGGCTGCTGGTGGCCGCCGGTGAGGAAGGCCCGCTGCGGACCACAGGGGGACTCGAACTCACCGCGCCGCACGGACTCGAAGCGATCTCGCGCGCGGGCACGGTCGTCGTGCCGGCCTGGCGCTCGATCACCTCGCCGCCACCGGAGGAGGCGCTCGACGCGCTGCGCCGGGCGCACGAGGAGGGCGCACGCATCGTAGGCCTGTGCACCGGCGCCTTCGTGCTGGCGGCGGCCGGGCTGCTGGACGGCCGCCCGGCGACGACCCACTGGATGTACGCGCCGACGCTGGCCAAGCGCTACCCGTCGGTGCACGTCGACCCGCGCGAACTCTTCGTCGACGACGGCGACGTCCTGACGTCGGCGGGCACGGCGGCCGGAATCGACCTCTGCCTCCACATCGTGCGCACGGACCACGGCAACGAGGCGGCCGGCGCGCTCGCCCGGCGCCTGGTGGTCCCGCCGCGCCGCTCGGGCGGTCAGGAGCGCTACCTCGACAGGTCTTTACCGGAGGAGATCGGCGCCGACCCGCTCGCCGAGGTCGTCGCCTGGGCACTGGAGCACCTCCACGAGCAGTTCGACGTGGAGACGCTGGCCGCGCGCGCGTACATGAGCCGCCGTACGTTCGACCGCCGCTTCCGCTCGCTGACCGGAAGCGCGCCGCTGCAGTGGCTGATCACACAGCGCGTGCTCCAGGCGCAGCGTCTGCTGGAGACGTCGGACTACTCGGTGGACGAGGTCGCGGGCCGCTGCGGCTTCCGCTCGCCGGTGGCCCTGCGCGGCCACTTCCGCCGCCAGCTCGGCTCGTCGCCGGCGGCGTACCGTGCCGCGTACCGCGCACGCCGCCCGCAGGGCGAGAAGCCCGGCGACGGCGACCCGACGGCACCACCGGCCGGCCCGGCCGCCGCCCTGCCGGGCTCGGTCGGCGCCACGCCCGTACTGCAACCGGAATCGGCGGTGCCGATGCAGACCCGCCGCACGGCAGCGGCGATGAGCCTGTCACCGGACCAGTACGTGACGTCGAGAGCGACGCTGCCGGGCCCGCGAACGGGCACGTGACGAGAACCGGACCGGGGTCCGAGACAGACGCTGCGGACCCCGGCCGGTACGCCACGGCGACGCAGGAGCGGAAGCGACCCCGGTGACAAGGTCACCGCACGGTCGGCTCAGCCCACGGCAACGCGCCGTAAGGTTAGGCATATGAACGATCGCATGGTGTGGATCGACTGCGAGATGACTGGCCTCTCGCTGTCCGACGACGCGCTCATCGAGGTGGCAGCGCTGGTCACCGACTCCGAGCTGAACGTACTCGGCGAGGGGGTGGACATCGTCATCCGTCCGCCCGACTCGGCCCTGGAGACGATGCCGGAGGTGGTGCGCCAGATGCACACCGTGTCCGGGCTGCTCGAGGAGCTGCCCGGCGGCACGACGCTGGCCGACGCGGAGGCGCAGGTCCTGGCGTACGTGCGGGAGCACGTGAAGGAGCCCGGCAAGGCGCCACTGTGCGGCAACTCCGTCAGCACCGACCGCGGCTTCCTGCTGCGCGACATGCCGACCCTGGAGGACTACCTCCACTACCGGATCGTCGACGTGTCCTCGATCAAGGAGCTGGCCCGCCGCTGGTACCCGCGCGCCTACTTCAACAGCCCGGAGAAGAACGGCAACCACCGCGCCCTCGCCGACATCCGCGAGTCGATCGCGGAGCTGCGCTACTACCGCGAGGCCATCTTCGTCCCCCAGCCCGGCCCCGACTCGGAGACCGCGAGGACGATCGCCGCCAAGCACGTCCTGCCTGCGCAGCAGCCGCCGGCGAGGGCCTGATCAGGGCGGCGTAAAAGCCGTGCGCGAGCACCCCTTCGGACCCTGTACACTTTTTCTCGGCCGGTGGGGACACCACAAAGTCAACCACCGGTCGTGGTGGGTGTAGCTCAGCTGGTAGAGCACCTGGTTGTGGTCCAGGATGTCGCGGGTTCGAGTCCCGTCACTCACCCTGAATGATCAAGGGCTGACCTGTGGAAGCGGGTCAGCCCTTGGTGTTTCCCGTCATCACCGGAACAGCTCGGGCTTCAACGCACGCACCCGTCGGTGAGAGGCGGGACCGGCCGTTGGCCGCCTCGGTGGGCAGTGCACGGGCCCCGTGACGGCACCACGACGGACGGAGCGCCGGAACCGCCCGCCGAGGAGTGGTCCGCCGGCACAGTGCGCGTCGCCTTCGGTGTGCTGCGGCCGGCTGCGGCCTCTTCGGCAGGCGAACGCTCCGGCGCCGCTTCCTCGGTATGTGAAGGCATGTTGATCGCGGGCGCTCACGCCCCACAGCGCGCCGGGGATGTCCGAGCCCCGCTCACCGCGGCCGATTCGGTCGCACGTCCGGCAGAAGGGTGCGACGCGTCACGAAGACTCCCGCCCGACCAGCTCCGTAGGCAGCACCACATGCCGTCGCTCCAACCTCCGGGACGCGGTCGGGCGGCGGTCGGCGATCTCCTCCAGGAGCAGGCCGAGCATCGCGCGGCCCATCCCCTCGATCGGCTGGCGCACACTGGTCAGCGGCGGGTCCATGTGCCGGGCTATCACCGAGTCGTCGTACCCGACCAAGGCCACGTCGTCCGGGATACGGCGGCCCGCCTCGCGCAGCACCTGGCGGGCGCCGGCCGCGGTGACGTCCGAGCCGGCGAAGACCGCGTCCAGGTCCGGACTGCGCTCCAGCAGGCGTGTCATCGCGCGGCGGCCCCCCTCCTCGGTGAAGTCGCCCGCCTCGATGAGCTGTTCGTCCACCGGCCGGCCCGCCTCGCTCAGGGCGTCGCGATAGCCGGCGACGCGCTGCTGGGCGCCGTACACGTCGAGGCGGCCGGTGATGTGCGCGATCGTGCGGCGGCCGTGGGCGAGCAGGTGCTCGACGGCCGAGCGGCCCCCGCCGTAGTTGTCCGAGTCGACCGAGGTCAGCGTCTCCGCCGCCGAGCGCGGGCCGCTGATCACCGCCGGAATCTCGAGCTGGGCCAGCAGATCGGGCAGTGGGTCGTCCGCGTGCACCGAGACGAGGAGCACCCCGTCGACCCGGTGGGCCGCCAGGTACTGGGCCAGCCGCTGCCGCTCGCGGTCGCTGCCCGCGAAGATCAGCAGCAACTGCATCTCGGTGTCGGAGAGCTCCGCGCCGACGCCGCGCAGGATGTCCGAGAAGTACGGTTCCGCGAAGAATCGGGTCTCCGGCTCGGGGACGACGACGGCGATGGCGTCCGTGCGGTTGGCCGCCAGGGCGCGGGCCGCGGTGTTGGGGACGTAGCCGAGTTCCGCGACCGCCGCCTCGACGGCCGCGCGGGTCGCGTCGCTGACCCGGGGCGAGCCGTTGATCACGCGTGAGACCGTGCCGCGGCCCACACCGGCCCGGGCGGCGACCTCTTCCAGCGTCGGCCGCCGGCCGCTCCGCCCCCCGCTGACCACCATGGTCGCCGCCTCCGTTCGCAGCCGCTGCGGCAGGAATGTAACACCGGAGGCTTCGGATGGTGAGCCGCTTGTACAGCTGTCCCGGCGTCAGGGAACGGGGAGGGGCGCCGCCATTGTCGGCAGCGCCCCTCCCGGACCGGAAGGCCGGCCCTCAGTCCTGCTGGTCGGCCGTCGGCAGGCCGTTTGCCCGGATCACTCCGGCGTACCAGTGCGCGCTCTCCTTCGGGATGCGGCGCTGGGTCGCGTAGTCGACGTAGACGGTGCCGAAACGCTTCGAGTAGCCATAGGACCACTCGAAGTTGTCCAGCAGAGACCACAGGAAGTAGCCGCGCACGTCGGCTCCGTCGGCGATGGCCTGCCGGACGGCATCCAGGTGAGCGTGGAGGTAGGCGATCCGCTGCGGGTCGTTCACCTTGCCCTCGGGCGAGACGTAGTCGTCGAAGGCAGCGCCGTTCTCGGTGACCATCAGGGGCAACTCGGGGTGCGAGGCCGCCAGACCGGTCAGCAGGGTGTGCAGCCCACTGGGGTCGATGGCCCAGTTCATCGCGGTGAGCTGGTCGTTCGCGAGGTGGAAGGCAACCTTGTCGGCTCCGGTCCACGGGGAGTGGTCGCTCGCACCGTGGCCGTCGTTCTTGGTGGCGTCGCTTCCGCCGCGTGACTGGGAGACGACGGTCGGCGAGTAGTAGTTCACGCCGAGCACATCGATGGGACGGGAGATCTCCGCCAGGTCGCCGTCGTGGACCAGCTCTTCCCAGTCGACGAGGTGAGCGGTGTCCGCGAGCAGGTCCTCCGGGTAGGCGCCGTCCAGGATGGGGCCGGTGAAGACCCGGTTGCCGACTGCGTCGATGCGACGGGCGGCATCGACGTCGTCGGCGCTGTCCGTGAGCGGGCGCACCTGGTGCAGGTTGAGGGTGATGGAGGTCTGGGCGGACGCCGGGACGACCGAACGCAGCGCCCCGATCGCCTGCCCGTGGGCCAGGTTGAGGTGGTGGGCGGCGCGCAGGGTGGCAGCCGGGTCGGTGCGGCCCGGCGCGTGCACGCCGGAACCGTAGCCGAGGAAGGCCGAGCACCACGGCTCGTTGAGGGTGGTCCACATGCCGACCCGGTCACCGAGGGCCCGGGCCGTGAGCTCGGCGTACTCGGCGAAGCGGTGCGCGGTGTCGCGGTGCGGCCAGCCGCCGGCGTCCTCCAGCTCCTGGGGCAGGTCCCAGTGGTAGAGGGTGGCGACGGGAGTGATGCCCGCCTCCAGCAGTTCATCGGTGAGCCGGCGGTAGAAGTCCAGCCCCCGCTCGACGACGGGCCCGCGGCCGGTCGGCTGAACGCGCGACCAGGAAATGGAGAAGCGGTAGGCGGTCAGGCCCAGGTCCTTCATCAGCGCCACGTCGTCGCGGTACCGGTGGTAGTGGTCCGCTGCGATGTCACCCGTGTCACCGTTGCGCACCTTCCCCGGCGTGCGGCTGAAGGTGTCCCAGATGGACGGTGTGCGTCCGTCCTCGGCGGCGGCGCCCTCGACCTGGTACGCGGCGGTGGCCGCGCCCCAGACGAAACCGGGCGGGAAGGTGGAGTCCAGGGCCGGTCGGCCAGTGGTCTCGGGTCGTACGGCGGTCATGTGAGAGCGCTCCCAGAATGCGGTTGAAACGGTGGTACGGCGGTCCGCTGAACAGGCGGTGAGTATGGGATCCGGTCCCGTATGGTCCGCGTCGGGCAAGCCGTACCGAACGGTCGGCACGGCTGTACCCGAGCGGCAGCGTGGCGCGGGCTCGGGAGTCAGCCCTTGACCGCGCCCGACATGATGCCCCCGACGATCTGCTTACCGAAGATCACGAAGACCAGCAGTAGCGGCACGGTGCTGATCAGCGCTCCGGCCATGACGATGCTCTGGTCGGGGGTGTAGGAGGCGCTCAGCTGGCCGAGCGCCACCTGGAGGGTTGGGTTGTCCTGGTTCAGGGCCAGGAACGGCCAGAAGAAGTCGTTCCACGCCTGTACGAAGGTGAGCATGCCGAGGACCATCATCGCGGGCCGGGCAACAGGCAGAACCACGCTCCACACGACGCGGAAGTTGTTCGCCCCGTCCACCTTGGCCGCCTCGATCAGTTCGTACGGCAGTGCCTCGAGGAGGTACTGGCGCATGAAGAAAACACCGAAGGCACCGACCAGGGTCGGGAAGATCACCGACTCCAGCTTTCCGCCCCAGCCGATGTCCGACATCAGCATGAACAGCGGGACCACGCTGAGCTGCGGCGGGATCGTCAGCGTGGCGATGACCGCGGTCATCAGAATCCCCCGGCCGCGGAAGCGCATCTTGGCGAAGGCGTAGCCCGCCAGGGTGCAGAAGAACAGCGTCGCCACGGTGATGGAGCCGGCGACGACGATGCTGTTGACGATGGCCTTGCCCAGGTGGGCCTGCTCCCAGGCCGACTGAAGGTTGCTGAACAGTCTGCCGCCCGGCACGAGCGGTGGCGGAGTGTCGAGGACCCGCTGCTGATCGTGCGAGGCGGCCACCAGCGTCCAGTACAGCGGGAAGATCGAGCCCAGACCGACGATGATCAGGGCGGCGTAGGTGAACGGGCCTCCCTTGAGCTGCTGGCCGGCCCCCAGCTTGAGACGCCCGGTTCCGCTGCCCCGGGTGGAAAGCGGTGCCGGAACCGTGCCCGGCGTGGTGTTGGCAGGAGTGGTTGTGGTCATGGATATCGCTCCCGTCAGGCCGCGCTCTTGTGCAGGAACCGGCCGACGATCCAGTTGATCAGGGCGATGAGCAGCAGCAGGACGAGCATGGCCCAGGCCACGGCCGCGGCCGGACCCAGATGCCCCAGCTTCCAGCCGTAGTTGTACAGATAGATGCTGAGAGTCTCGTACTGGTGCTCGTTGCCTCCGATGGCACCGAGCGTGCCACCCTGCAACAGCAAGGGCTCACCGAACAGCTGCATGGAGCCGATGGTCGAGATGATGATCGTGAACAAGATGGTGGGCCGAAGCGAGGGGATCGTCACCTTCCGGAACTGCTGCCACCGGTTCGCCCCGTCGATCGCGGCCGCTTCGTACAGATCGGTCGGCACGGCCTGCATGGCCGCCAGGTAGATCAGGGTGTTGTAGCCGGTCCAGCGCCAGATCACGATGACCGAGATGGCGATCTTGGACGTCCACTCACCATTGCCCCAGTCGATGTTGTGGAAGCCGACGAAGTGCAGCACCCAGTTGATCAGGCCGCCGTCGGCGCGGAAGACCAGGGCGAAGACGAGGGCTGCGGTCGCCACCGAAGTCGCGTAGGGAGTGAGGATCACCGTCCGCCAGAACGTGCTGGCACGCAGCTTGTAATTGAGCAGGTGGGCAAGGCCCAGCGCCACGAGGAGCTGCGGGACGGTCGAGATGACACCGATCACGAAGGTGTTGCTCACCGCGGTCCAGAACTCGGAGTCCTGGAGGATCTTGGCGAAGTTGTCCCAGCCGACCCACTGGGACTGGTCGAGGCTCGTCAACTCCACCCGGTGCAGGGCGATCCACCCTGTGTAAAGGAGCGGGTAGAGCCCAAAGGCGCCGAAGACAAGGAAGAAAGGCGCTATGTAGGCGTAAGGAGAAGCGAGGTCGTCGAAACGCCACAGGCGCCTGCGCCAAGTGCGCCGTTTGTCGTCGCTCGACGAGGCATCGCCGGGTGGCGGAGTGTGGGCGCCCCGTGTGGGAATTGTCGTTGCCACGGAGGGAGTCCTTCCCTGAGTTTCTCGGCCGGGTGAGGGCCGAGTGGCGGGTCCGCGGGGGGCCGTGCACGGTCCCGCCGCTCCGTACCGGCACGCCCCTGTGGGGGCGTCGCCGACTGCGGCCGAAGGCTGCGGTGGTGGGAACCATGGCCCGCGGACTTCGGTCGCTGCCGCGGGGGAATGGCTCTGTCCACTCGAAGGCCCTACCACTTGAACAGAGTTGAGTATCGGGCCGGTTCCGCGACGCCTCACACCGCGTCGATGTACCGCCGGAGCGGGCTACTGCACCGGCCAATGCGGGCGGCCACCAGGGCCGCCCGCACGGGGCGTGGCGTCAGCCGATCGCCTTGTCGATCGTTTCGGTCGCGGCCTTCCAAGCGTCGTCCGGCTTGGTGCCTCGCTGCTCCATGTTGTTGATCTGCGTGGAGATCGAGTCCTTGATCACGCCGTCCTTCGGGCCGAGCACAGCCTGGGGGATGGTCTTGGCCTCCCCGGCGTAGATCTGACCGATCGGGGCGTCGTTGAAGTAGGGAAGCTTCGCGCTCTTCACGTCAGCGAGCTCATAGGCGCCCTGGTTCGACGGGAAGATGCCGGCGGCCTTGAAGACGGCGGCCTGCTGCTCGGGGGCCGTCAGCCACTTGGCCAGCTCGATGGCCTCCTTGGTGTGCGCACCGCTCTTGGGGACGGCCAGGAAGGAGCCACCCCAGTTGGCAGCGGTCGAACCCGGAGCGCGGGAGATGTCCCACTTGCCCTTGAAGGAGTCACCGGCGTTGTTGGAGATCTGGTTGGCCATCCACGCGGGGCACGCCACCGTGGCCACGGTGCCCTTGCGCAGCGCGGCGTTCCACGGGTCGGTGAACTGCGGCAGGCCCTGGCTCAGCTTCTTCGAGGCGGCCTCGGCGGCAAGATCCCAGCCCTGCTTCACAGCGGCGCTGTCCTTGTAGACCGGATTGCCGTCGGCGTCGTAGTACTGCTTCGCGTCCGAGCTGACCACCGCGTTGTACATGGCACTCGCCGAGTCCATGAAGTAGGTCCCGGAGGGCGCCTTCTTCTTGTACTGCTCACCGAGCTTGAGGTAGTCCTCCCAGCCACCGGCAACCGCCTTGGCGACCGCTTCGCGGTCCGTCGGCAGACCCGCCTGCTGGAACAGGTCCTTGCGGTAGCACAGCGACATCGGGCCGATGTCGGTTCCGGCACCGATGACCGCCCCGTCCTTCGTGGTGGCCTGCTTCTCCTTCCACGGCACCCAGTCGTTCACGTTGATCGAGCTGCTCAGGTCGGTGAACTTGTCCGCCTGAGTGTCGACGATCTCCTTGATACGGCCGACCTCGATGCCCGTGACGTCCCCGAGACCGCTCCCCGAATTCAGCTGCTGCAGCAGCTTCGGGTAGTAGTCCTGTTCGTTCGCGGTGGTCTCTTCCTTCACCGTGATGTTCGGGTGCAGTTCGTGGTACTTGGCGAACAGGCCGGCTTCCTTGTAACCGAACTGCCCGTAGTCCTCCACCTTGAGAGTGATGTTCCCGTCGGAGTTCGAGGCCTTCGAGTCGCCGTCGTCGCTGCAGCCCGTGAGCAGCAGAGCCGAAGCCGTCAGTACGGTGGTGGTCAGGGCCGCTGCTCTGTGGCCACGAGCGCCGCCGGGGCGGATGATGCGCATTCCACTACTCCTTGTTCCAGTGGGGAACGTCCTTGTTCCAAGGGGAACGAGGCCTTCCGGGTCGGACCGCCCAGCTCGACGGTCCAGAACCTGCCCTCTCGGTTCCAGCAGCGGCCAGCCCACAGCACCGGGCGTACGGTGCAAAGGTGCTGGTCAACGGCTATGCCATGCAAAGCAGAGGGAACGGCCATGAATTTGTCGGACCTCGCCGGAGTGCTCCCCGGCTGGCCGTGGGACCGCTCCCACGCGGCATGTTGGGAAGACTCCTTCCTGCGGAGTCAGGTGTCAAGACTTGAAAACGGTGTTGTTGCCCGAACGTGTCCTCCGCGTCACGTGAGCGTGTCAGCCAACGCCGTTCCACAGCCCCGTCGTTCGTCGCCCTCGCGCAGGGATTCATGCTGGTCACGGCGGAGTGCCGACCACAAGAGCGGTCCGCGGCCGCAGCACCGGGCCGATGGCCGGGTTTTTTATGGGTGACAATGAAATCGGCCCACGGAAACACCGGAAGGTGAACGAATGACTTCTGCCGCACAGCCGCCCGCACCTGCGCCGGGTCGGCGTCCCACGCTGAACGCCGTGGCGGCACGCGCCGGCGTCGGCCGCGGCACGGTCTCCAGGGTGATCAACGGCTCACCCAACGTGAGCTCCCGTTCCCGAGCGGCCGTGGAACAGGCGATCGCCGAGCTCGGTTACGTCCCCAACCGGGCCGCCCGTACGCTGGTCACCCGTCGTACCGACTCCGTGGCCCTCGTCATCCCCGAGGGGGAGGACCGGCTCTTTTCCGAGCCGTACTTCTCCGGGATCATCAGGGGCGTATCAGCGGAACTCACCGCGGTCGGCATGCAGTTGCTGCTGGTGCTGGCGCGCAACGACGGGGAGCAGGCCCGGCTCGCCTCCTACCTTTCGGCGCGGGTCGACGGTGTGCTGATGGTGGCGGTCCACCGCGACGACACACTCCCCGATCTGCTCGACGACCTCGGCGTACCGACCGTCCTGGCCGGGCAGCGCAGCGAGCATGAACCCCTCGGCCATGTCCGGGCGGACAACTACGGCGGCGCCAGGGGCGCGGTCCAGCATCTGCTCGAAAGAGGCCGCCGGGTCATCGCCACCATCACGGGTCCGCTGAACATGGACGTCACCCGCGCCCGCCTGAGCGGATACCGGGAGGCGCTGGAGAACGCGGATGTCAGCACCGACGAACAGCTGATCGTGCACGGCGACTTCACCGAGGAGGGCGGCCGCACCGCCATGCGTGAACTCCTGCGCAGACGCCCCGACCTCGACGCCGTCTTCGCCGCGTCCGACGTGACGGCCTCGGGCGCCGTCCTGGAGCTACGCGCATCGGGACGGCAAGTGCCCGAGGACGTCGCCGTCATCGGCTTCGACGACTCGATCGTGGCACGGCACATCGATCCACCGCTCACCAGCGTCCAGCAACCGATCGAGGAGATGGGCCGCACCATGGCCGCTCTTCTGCTCGACGAGCTCGCCCAGCAGGGCAAGGGCCGCCGTGAGGTGGTCCTGCCGACACAGTTGGTGGTACGGGCGTCGACCTGAGCGGATCTCCGTGCCCGAGTGGGCCCAGGGCTGAATCCCCGGCCGAGGAACGGCACCGGCCGCGTGCGCAGGGAGGCGGGACGGCGGACCGGGTTTCGTTGCCGCTCCCCCCTTCAAATTGGGAGCGCTCCCATGCATGATGAGTGCCGGCTGTCGACTCTGGGAGCGCTTCCATGCCTGACTCCGTCACCCCCGTGACCTTTCCTCCGGCCTTCCTCTGGGGCGCCGCGACCTCCGCGTACCAGATCGAGGGGGCGGTGCGGGAGGACGGGCGCACCCCGTCGATCTGGGACACCTTCAGCCATACGCCGGGCAGGACCGCGGGCGGCGAGACCGGTGACATCGCTGTCGACCACTACCACCGCTACCGCGACGACGTGGCGCTGATGGCGGAGCTGGGCCTGACCGCGTACCGGTTCTCGATCTCCTGGTCGCGGGTGCAGCCGACGGGCCGGGGACCGGCCGTGCAGCTGGGCCTGGACTTCTACCGGCGGCTGGTGGACGAGCTGCTCGAGCACGGCATCAAGACGGCGGTCACGCTCTACCACTGGGACCTGCCGCAGGAGCTGGAGGACGCGGGCGGCTGGCCGGAGCGGGACACGGCGTACCGTTTCGCCGAGTACGCGCAGCTGGTCGGGGAGGCGCTCGGCGATCGCGTCGAGCAGTGGATCACGCTCAACGAACCGTGGTGCAGCGCGTTCCTGGGCTACGGCTCCGGGGTGCACGCCCCCGGCCGTACGGACCCGCTCGCATCGCTGCGCGCCGCGCACCACCTCAACCTGGCGCACGGTCTGGGCACCACGGCCCTTCGCTCGGTGATGCCGTCCCGCAACTCGGTCGCGGTGAGCCTCAACTCCTCGGTGGTGCGCACGGTGTCGCAGAGCCCCGCGGACCTCGAGGCGGGCCGGCGCATCGACGACCTGGCCAACGGCGTCTTCCACGGTCCGATGCTGCACGGGGCGTACCCGGAGACACTGTTCGCGGCGACGTCGTCGGTCACGGACTGGTCGTACGTCCTCGACGGCGATCTGCGCGCGATCCACCAGCCGCTGGACGCGCTGGGCCTCAACTACTACACGCCGGCGCTGGTGTCGGCGATCGACGCCGAGACGGCCTCCTCGGTCGAGCGGGCCGACGGGCACGGGGCGAGCGAGTACTCCCCCTGGCCGGCCGCGGACGACATCGCCTTCCACCAGACGCCGGGCGAGCGCACGGAGATGGGCTGGACGATCGACCCGACGGGCCTGCACGACCTGATCATGCGGTACGCCCGGGAGGCCCCGGGCCTGCCCCTGTACATCACCGAGAACGGCGCGGCCTACGACGACAAGCCCGACCCGGACGGCAACGTGCACGACCCGGAGCGCATCGCCTATCTGCACGGCCACCTCTCGGCGGTCCGCCGGGCCATCGCGGACGGCGCGGACGTGCGCGGCTACTACCTGTGGTCCCTGATGGACAACTTCGAGTGGGCCTACGGCTACGACAAGCGCTTCGGCGCGGTCTACGTCGACTACGCGACCCTGACCCGCACCCCGAAGTCGAGCGCCCGCTGGTACGGGAAGGCGGCCCGCACGAGCACCCTGCCGCCGCTCGAGGAGGCGTAGCCGGGAAAACCGGGGGTCGAGCCGGGGGGGACTCCGGGGGACGGGGCGCGCGACGAGGTAGGGGACGCCGCGCGCCCCGGCCGGAGGTGGGGGGGAAGTCCGGCCGGGGCGGGCGCTCCCCGTTTCGGAAATGGCTCAGTTGTATGCCTTGAACGCCTTCGAGAAGGCGAACGCGTCCTGGGTGACGGAGCTGCACGTGGGGTCGGCGGTGGGCTTGGTGCCGCCCGCGCACTGCTTGTCGCGGGTCGCCGACCACATCGACAGCCGGCCGAGGCCCTTGGACTTGGCGAAGTTCACCAGCTGCGTGGCGTCGTCGACCTTGAAGACCTCCGCGGAGACGTCGTTCACGCCGATCATCGGGGTGATCGCCACCGTCTTCCAGGCCATGGCGTCCGACAGGCCCAACACGCTCTTGACCTGCGCCTGCGTGGCGGTGGCGGCCTGCTCGGCGTACGTGCCCATGTCGCCGCTGTACGAGGCGCCGTAATCCATCGCCATGATGTCGACGGTGTTGATCCGCACGCCGTTGGACTCGGCGTTGGAGAGCAGGTTCACGCCGTCCTGGGTGAGGCCCTCGGGCATCACGGGGAGCGTGAAGGCGACGTCCAGGTCCGGGTGCTGCTGCTGGAGCTTGGCGATGGCCTGGGCGCGGCGGGTGTTGGCCGCCGTGTCCGGCAGCGCTCCGCCCTCCACGTCGAAGTCCACCTTGGTGAGCTTGTACGCGTCCACGGCCTTGCCGTACGCCGCCGCCAGTGCGTCCGCCGAGGAGCACGTCGTCGCGAGTTCGGAGCCGGACGCGCCGCCGAAGGAGACCCGCACGTCGCCGCCCTTGGCACGCAGGGCGCCGATCTGGGCCGCCACACCGTCGCTGTTCAGGTCGCTGACGCCGCCCCACTTGGGCGTGCAGCCGCCGCCGTCGGTGATGAAGGCGAGGTCGTAGTTCTTGACGCCGGTCGCGTCGGCGCTCGCGAGCAGGTCGAACGCCGGGTAGAGCGACGTGTCGACGTACGGCGCGAAGCCCGCGCCGGTGGGTGTGCCCGTGCCGGTGCTTCCGGAGGGGGTCGGCGTGGGGGTGGGAGTGGGTGTCGGGGTCGCCGGCTTCGTGGGCGTGGGGGTCGGGGTGGGGCTCGGCGACTGGGTCGGGCGGCCGCTCGGCTCCGGCGTCGCGCCGCCGTCCGCGGAGCACTTCGCGTTGTCGATGAGACAGGACGCCGGGTCGCCGCTGCCGCTCACCACGAAGCCGACCGTGACCGACTCGCCCGCGGCCAGGCCGTCGGTGTCCCACTTCGGCGGCTTCACCGTGACGTGCTGCCCGCGCACGCTCGACTCGCCGTTCCACAGCGAGCCGAGCTTCGCGTCCGCCGGCAGGTCGAACTCCAGCGTCCAGTCCGCCTCCCGCTGACCGCTGTTGTTCGTGACGACGTACTGCGCGGTGTAGCCCGTCGACCAGTCGCTGGTCTTCGTGTACGCCGCGCCGATGCCCGCCGCCTGCGCGGTGCCGGTGAGCAGGATCGCGCCGCCACCGACCACGGCAGCGGCGACCAGGCCGCCTATCGCCTTGTTCCTGCCGCTGATCCTGCGCCGGTGCGTGGTCATGCGCGTGCCTGCCTTCGCTGCTCGCGGGGGTGGGGTGCGGCAGCACGCTAGCGACCGGGAATCGGACAAACGTCTTGATAGGGGCGGCCGTTGGGGTTCTTAGGGTGCGCTTAAGGAAGGGATCGGGAACGGTTAAAGGTAGAGACCAATTTGCCCGTACGGCGGCGTCGCACGGCTCCCCGATGCCCCCTGCGCACCGGCTCGCGGCCGTCCAGCTGGATCCAGACGCGCACCTCGGTGCCGCCGAGCACCGAGGACCCGATCCGTACGTCCCCACCGGTCGACTCGGCGAGCCGGCGCACGATGTCCAGGCCGAGCCCCGTCGAGCCGTCGCGACCGGAGCCGCGGCCGCGCGCCATCGCAGCGGCCGGGTCGGGTATGCCGGGACCCGCGTCCGAGACGAGGACGATCACCGCGTCCTCGCCGTTGTGCACGTCGAGGGCGAAGGCCGTGCCCTCGGCGGTGTGCCGGAAGACGTTGCCGAGCAGCGCGTCGAGCGCGGCGGCCAGGTCGGCACGGGCCACGGGTATGCGCACCGGCCGGTCCACGCCGGCCACCCGCCACTTGCGGCCCTCGTCCTCGGCGAGCGCCGACCAGAAGCCCATGCGCTCCCGGACGACCTCGGCCGCGTCGCACCCGGCGCCCGGTCCGACGGCGGCCGTCTGCGGCTTGGCCTCCCGGGCCGTACGGATGATGGTGTCGACCTCGCGCTCCAGCTGCGCGACCGCCGTCCGGGTCTGGTCGGCGGCCGGACCGTCGCCGAGGGAGGCCGCGTTGAGGCGCAGCACGGTCAGCGGGGTGCGCAGCCGGTGAGACAGATCTGCCGCCAACTCTCTTTCATTTGCGAGCAGTTGGACGACCTGGTCGGCCATGGAGTTGAACGCGACGGCGGCCAGCCGCAGTTCGTTCGGCCCCTCCTCGGGCACCCGCGCCCCCAGCTTCCCCTCCCCCAGCTCGTGCGCGCCCTCGACGAGTCGCTGCGCGGGCTGCACCATCCGCACACCCAGCCGGTCGGCGACCGCGACGGAGCCGACGATCAGCGCGACGCCGACCGCCGCGAGCACCGCCCAGGCCGTGCCCACGCCGTTGCTGACCTCGGCCTCGGGGACGTACACCTCGACGACCGCGATGGCGCCGGAGCCGAGCGCGACCGGCTGGAGCAGCGTGGAGCCGCCGGGCACCTCCGTGGTGGAGGCGCGGCCCAGCTTCCGTACGGTCGCGATGTCGCGGTCGGCGGCGCGCTGCCGGCCGAGGTCGACGGCGGCGGCACCGTCGACGGCCGGTATGTGCACGGCCATTCCGGAGTCGGAGCCCGCGGAGGCGACCACCCGCTCCAGCTTGTCGCGGTCGGTGGTGATGGACAGCGCCGGGGCGACCGCCGCGGCCTCACGCTCCGCGTTGGAGAAGGCACGGTCGCGGGCCATCTCCTTGATGACCAGGCCGAGGGGCACGGCGAAGGCGACGACGACCATCGTGGTGACCGCCAGACAGACCTTGACCAGTGCCCACCTCATCGCGGCGGCTCCGCTCCCCCGGGCGGCTCCAGCTTCACGCCGACGCCGCGCAGCGTGTGCAGATAGCGCGGCCGGGCGGCGGTCTCGCCGAGCTTGCGGCGCAGCCAGGACAGATGGACGTCGATGGTCTGGTCGTCGCCGTACGCCTGCTGCCAGACCTCGGCGAGCAGTTCCCTGCGGGCCACGACCACACCGGGCCGGCCGGCCAGGAAGGCGAGCAGGTCGAACTCGCGGCGGGTGAGGTCGAGCCGTACGCCGTCGAGTTCGGCCTGGCGGCGCAGCGGGTCGACGATGAGGCCGCCGACGCGGATGACGGCCTGTGGCGGGACGTCCGCGGCGGTGGCTCGGGCGCGGCGCAGGACGGCGGCGATGCGGGCCGAGAGGTGCTCGACCGAGAAGGGCTTGGTGAGGTAGTCGTCCGCCCCCGCGTTCAGCAGGCGCACGACCTCCGTCTCGTCGTCCCGGGCGGTGGCGATGATGACGGGCACGTCGGTGATGCCGCGCAGCATCTTCAGCGCCTCGGAGCCGTCCAGGTCGGGCAGTCCGAGGTCCAGGATGACCACGTCGAAACGGATGTGGGCGACCTCGCGCAGCGCCTCCAGTGCCGTACCGACGCTGCGCACGGTGTGCGAGGCTTCGGTCAGATGCCGGATGAGCGCCGAGCGTACGAACTGGTCGTCCTCGACCACAAGCACACTTGCCATGCGCCGCACCGTACGCCATACGCAGGACACCGGTCCGGCACCTGTGGACAACTCGGTCCGGCTGCGCCCTGTGGGACGCGTGAGGCAGTATGACCCGCGATGCTCCGAGGACTCGTACACGTGCTGGCTTGGTCGCTCGCCACGGGCGCGGCGGTCACGCTGTCGTGGTGGGGCGTCCACACGGTGATGGCGGGGACGGCGTACGACCCGCCGCGCGCCCTGCCCATCACGGCGGCCGACGCGACCACGCAGGGCGCGAAGCCGCCGGCGTCCGCCACGTCACGGCCTCCCTCCCCTTCGCACAGCGCGCCGCGCACACCGTCCCCGACCCGCACGCCCACTCCCTCGCGCAAGCCGCCGGCGAGCCCGTCCGCGTCGCCGTCACCCACCGCCTCCGGGCAGATCAAGGCGTACGACACCGACGGCGGGCGGGCGGTGTTCGACCTCGGGACGACGGACGCGACGCTCGTCTCGGCGACGCCCGGGACCGGCTGGTCGATGCAGGTCTGGAAGACGGAGACGTGGATCCGGGTGGAGTTCGCCAAGGATGCCGACCGGGTGTCGGTGTTCTGCACCTGGCACGACGGACCGCCGCGTGTGGAGGTCGGCACGTACTGACCGTCGCCGGCCGGCAGCGCACCGCGGGGCCGGCCGACCGCGGTGGCGCCAAGCCGGCCGGTGTTGCCGATCGCCGTCGCCCGCACGGAGGTTGGCTCCCGGCGGGGGCGTCCGGGTCAGTGGAACACGGACGGTGGCGGGGCCGGTGAGGCGACGGCCGCCGCGTCCGTCACGGGGGCGGCGCCACCGGTGAAGTCCGTGAGGTGCTTGCCGTGTTCGAGGCGGGCGGGGTGCGGGTCGGAAGCGGCGCGGCGGGTGAGTTCGGCGATCGGCAGCGGGCGGCCGGCGGCGGCCAGGACCGCGTTGCCGAACCGTTTGCCGCGCAGCACGGCCGGGTCGGCGACCAGCGCGAGGTCCGAGAAACGGGTGGCGGCGGTGGCGATCTGGCCGCGCAGATGGGCGAGCGGCGGGCCGTCGGCGAGGTTGGCGGCGTACACACCGGTGGGGTTGAGGGCCCGGCGGACCTCGTCGAGGAACTCGGTCGACGTGAGGTGGGCGGGGGTGCGGGCGCCGCTGAAGACGTCGGCGATCACGAGGTCGGCCCACCCGTCGGGCACCTTGGCCAGCCCCGCACGCGCGTCCACGGACCGTACGCGTATCCGGGCGGCGGGATCCAACGGCAGTTCGCGGCGCACCAGTTGGACGAGGGCAGCGTCGCGCTCGACGACCTGCTGGGTGGAGCGGGGGCGGGTGGCGGCGACGTACCGGGCGAGAGTGAAGGCGCCGCCGCCGAGGTGCACGGCCTGCAGGGGGCGTCCGGGCGGGGCGACGAGATCGATGACATGACCGAGGCGCCGCTGGTACTCGAAGGAGAGGTACGCGGGGTCGTCGAGATCGACGTGCGACTGCGGCGCCCCGTCGATCAGCAGCGTCCACGCGCGGGAGCGGTCAGGGTCCGGAATGAGCTGCGCGAGCCCGCCGTCGACGGCCTGCGTGACGGCTTCGGCGCCGACGTCTCTGCGCCGCGAATTCCTGGACCTGCCCATTCGCTCATTTTCGCAGGCGCCGAACGGTCCCGGCGACCGCGCCCGGGCAGGCGGCAGCCTTCCCGCCCCCGCCCGGGCGGCAGACTCAGCAGCAGCTGTCCGCCGCCTTGATCATTCTGGCCGCCTCTCCCAGGGCGCGGCGCAGGACCGCCGGGTCGGTGGCGAGGTCGGCGTTGCCGGGGGGCACCAGCCAGTCCGAGCCCTCCACGGGGGGATCCGGGGCCAGGCGCAGGCCGCGGCCGTCCGTGCCGGTGCAGGTGCAGGTGCTGCCGGGGACGTCCCAGGCGGCGGCCGTGCCCCGCGGTACGAGGAAGCCGAGGGTGTCGTGCCCGTCGTCGTGCAGGACGGGGCCCACCGCCTCCCCGGCGCCGCGCCGGAGGATGTCGACCGCCTCCAGCCCCTGCCGGGCCGGCACGGTCACGAGGTCGCAGGCGTCCCCCGGCGACGTACAAGGATCGTTGCTCTGGCTGGTCTCCATCCCGACCTCCACCACACCACGCAGCCCTTTGCGGTCCACACGGTTCAACGCGACGACGGCGTCAACGGCTACGGCGCAAGTACGCCGCAAAGGATGGCAGTTCATGGCAGATCACGAATGAGATATCCGGTTTGTAGCTAAACACTGCGTGAAGAGTCCGTCACAGCATGTACGTTCTTGCCCGCCGGAATCAGGGCGTCACGCGGATGAGTCGGTCCGCTCCCGCCCACGGTCCGGCATGGTTCGACGGTTCGCACGAGAGGACCCGGCCATGGCGTCGTCAACGGTGACCTCGTCACAGCCCGACCGGCCACCACGGCCGAACGTCGCTTTCCGGCAGCTGCGCGGCCGGCACTCGCCGGCCGAGTTCGCCGCGCTGGTACGACGTGCCGCCCGCGAGATCGGTGAGCGGGTCAGCTGTGACGCGCGCTACGTGGGCCGGGTGGAAGCGGGTGAGATCCGCTGCCCGAACTACGCGTACGAGCGGGTGTTCCTGCACATGTTCCCAGGCCGCACGCTCGCCGACCTCGGCTTCGCGCCCCGCTCGTCCGTACGCGGACGTGCGGCGCGCCCGGCCGGGGATGCGCCCCCCTCGAGCATCATGAGCCCCGTGTTCGTCACGGGCGAGACGCCGGGGGCCTTCGAGCCGTATGACACGCAGGATCCGTACGACACGCACGAGCACCACCAGAACCACGAGAACCACGAGGAGAGCGACGTGCTGCGTCGCGCATTCATGACCGGCGGGGGCGCCACGGTGGCCGCCGCGCTGGGTCCGTTCGGGCTCACCATCGACGCCGCGGCGGCCGACCGCCCCCTCCGCCGCGCGGGCAGCGGGGAGGCGGCCGCCCTCGAGGAGGCCGTCCGCCGGATCCGGCTGCTCGACGACCGGCACGGCGCGGACGGCCTGTACCGGCGCGCGGCGGCTCCACTGCGCGCCGCCTACGAGCTGCTGGACGCCGGCGCGACCCGGCAGACGACCGCCGACCGGCTGCACTCGGGCGCCGGTGAACTCGCCATCTCGGTGGGCTGGCTGGCCCACGACTCCGGCCGCTTCGACGACGCCCGCTCGCACTACGCGGAGGCGCTGGCCACCGCCCGGATGACCGGGGACCCTGGGCTGGAGGCGCACGCCTTCTGCAACACGGCGTTCCTCGCGCGTGACGCCGGCCGGCCGCGGGAGGCCGTACGGGCGGCGCAGGCCGCGCAGCGGGTGGGCCGCGAGCTGGGCTCCGCGCGCCTGATGTCGCTGCTCGCGCTGCGCGAGGCGGGCGGCTGGGCGGGGCTCGCCGACCGCACCGGCTGTGAACGGGCACTGGCCCGCGCGCAGGCCCTCTTCGAGCGGGGCCGCTCGGACGACGATCCGGAGTGGATGAGCTTCTACGGCGAGGCCGAACTGGAGGGGCTGGAGGCGCAGTGCTGGTCGACGCTGGGCGACTGGCCCCGCGCGGCCCGCCACGCACGCCGGGCCGCCCAGCTCCAGGATCCGCACTTCACCCGCAACATCGCGCTGTACACCGCAGAACTCGCCGACGACCTCGCGCGCGGGGGGCACCCCGACGAGGCGGCGCTGGCCGGCATGCGGGTCCTCGACCTGCTCGGCCAGGTGCAGTCGTCCCGCATCCAGACGATGCTGGCGGCCACGGCCCGGGTCCTGCTGCCCCACCGCCAGGCCTCTGGGGTGTCGGAATTCCTGGAACGCCACGCGACGCTCCCACGCGCGGTGTGAACACCGGCTCCACGCACGCGTGAAGGCCACCCCGCCGGGCCGGGCGCGTCCCCCTACCCGGCCAGATGCAAATGCCCCAAGTCGTTCCAGCTCTCGATAGCCGGTTCGCCGTAGGCCCAGCCGAGGATCGACAGGGACGTCGGGTTGAGGCGGATGCGGGCGGCGAAGTCCAGGGGCCGGCCCAGCCAACGGGCGGCTATGGAGCGCAGGATGTGGCCGTGCGCGAAGACCAGGACGTCGCGGTCGGCCGAACGCACCCAGTCCACCACCTCGTCCGCCCGCGCCGTCACCTCGGTGAGGGTCTCGCCCTCGGGGACGCCGTCGCGCCAGATCAGCCAGCCGGGACGAATGTCCTGGATCTCGGCCGGGGTCATGCCCTCGTAGGCGCCGTAGTCCCACTCCAGGAGCGCGTCCCAGTCGGTGGCCCGCTCCCCGAATCCGGCGAGTTCGCACGTCGCACGCGCGCGTGTCAGCGGGCTGGTGCGCACCTCGGCCCCGGGCAGCCCGTCGAACGGCGCCCGGTGCAGCCGCTCGCCCAGCAGCTTGGCGCCCCGGCGGCCCTCCTCCAGGAGAGGTACGTCGGTCCTGCCGGTGTGCTTGCCGGACAGCGACCACTCCGTCTGTCCGTGCCGGGCCAGCAGGATGCGCGGTGCCATGAACGGGACCTTTCGTGGAGAAGGGGTCGAAGCCCCGGGAAATCGGGGGCGAAGTCGCTCCATCATCGCGCACGCTGTCCCTGGACAACCCGGTGGGCGATCTCTGCGTCTTTGAGGGCTGGAGCACCCCGCGTGGGCGGAATGCGCACATCGTAAAGTGTCCCGGATGGGCCGCCGGGAGGCCGCGGGGGAGAAGGGGGAGGGCGATCGGATGCCGCAGACCGAGACACCGGGCACCGAGGTGTCGCCGCGCACCCGGCTGCGCTGGTGGACCGAGCTGCCGCTGATCCTGCTGGTGTACGGCTGCTACTCGGCCGGCCGTCTGCTCGCCCGGGGCGACGTGTCGAGCGCCGTCGACCACGGTCGGGCCATCCTGCGGATCGAGCAGTTCCTGCACATCGACGCCGAGCACCCGCTCAACCGGCTCTTCACGCGCCAGGCGTGGCTCGGCGTACCGGCCGACTTCTGGTACGCGTCGCTGCACTACCTGGTCACACCGCTGATCCTGGTCTGGCTGTTCCGGTTCCGCACCGCACACTACCGCGCCGCCCGCACCTGGCTGATGACGTCCACGTTCATCGGTCTGATCGGCTTCACCCTGCTGCCGACCTGCCCGCCCCGGCTGCTCGCGCCGGGCCACGGGTTCGTCGACACGATGGCCGAGTACAGCTCGTACGGCTGGTGGGGCGGCCAGGCCAGCGCCCCGCGCGGCCTGGGCGGCATGACGAACCAGTACGCCGCCATGCCCAGCCTGCACTGCGGGTGGGCGCTGTGGTGCGGGGTGATGCTGTGGCGGTACGGCGGCACGCGCGCGACGAAGGTTCTCGGCGTGGCCTATCCGCTGCTGACCGCGACCGTGGTCATGGGCACCGCCAACCACTACCTCCTGGACGCGGTCGCGGGTGCCGCCGTGATGGGCGCCGGCTTCCTGCTCGGGCCGTACGTGACGCGCGCCGTGAATCTGCTCAAGGCCCGCCTGAGCCCACGCCGCACGCCCGCCTCGCCGGTCCCGGGAGGCACGGGTTCCTCGGTTGTCAGTGGCGGATGCCAGACTTCGACGGGTGAGCGAATTCCACGGCAGCGCGAGGAGCGGTTCGGCCCTGAACCCGAGCCGGACACCTCGTCCACGGACGCGGGAGAAGGGGCTCCGGCAGCGGCTCGCTGAGCTGCGCGGCCCCGAGGTACCGGCCAAGGCACTGGACGCGCGCGCCCTCGCGGCGCTCGCCTCGAACCCGGGGTGCCGCCGGCGCGCGATCCTGGACGGTGCCGGGGTGGACAAGGCCGCACTGGCGGGCGCGCTCGGCTCGCCGTCCGCTTTCGGCCAGTCGCAGTTCGCGCTCACCCGGGGCAACGCCTTCGAGGCGAAGGTGAAGGCCGACGGCGGCGCGGAGCTGCTGAGGCTGGTGCACGCGCGCCTCGACCCGGCGGCCGAACCGCCGCACGAGGCCGCCGTACCGGACCTGTCCGCGACCGGCCCCGAGGTGCGCACGGCCCGTACGGCGCTGGCGCTGCGCGAAGCCACCGGGGCACCCGGCACCTGGACGCTGCTCGATCACCCGATGCTCGCCCTCGACGTCGCGGGCTCCCCCGCGTTCCTGGAGCCGGACGCGGTGGTCGTACACCCGGACGGCAGCTGGACGGTCGTGGAGATCAAGTCCTTCCCGATGCTGGACGGTTCGGCCGACCCCGCGAAGGTCGGCGCGGCGGCACGGCAGGCGGCGGTGTACGTGCTGGCCCTGGAGGAGGTCGCGGCCCGGCTCGTCGACGAGGAGACGCCGGCCCCGCGCGTGCGGCACCGGGTCCTGCTGGTCTGCCCGAAGGACTTCTCCAACCTGCCCACCGCCTCCGCGGTCGACATTCGCAAGCAGCGCGCGGTCACCGCCCGTCAACTCGCCCGCCTCACGCGCGTGCAGGACATCGCCGACAGCCTCCCGGAGGGCGTCTGCTTCGCCCCGGACCTGCCGCCCGCCGAGCTGACGGCCGCGGTCGAGTCGGTCCAGGCGGCGTACGCGCCCGAGTGCCTGGCCGCCTGCGAACTCGCCTTCCACTGCCGGGACCGCTCCCGCGCGGCCGGCGCGGTGACCGCCCTCGGCCGCCCGGTCCGCGCCGAACTGGGCGGCCTGACCACGGTCGACGACGTCCTGTCGGCGGCCCGCGGTGAGAGCGGCGACCCGGACGACCCGGCGGTGGCGGCCCTGCGCAGGGCCGCGGCGCTGCGTGCCGAGGCCCTCGCCGCGGCCGGCCGGGACATCACCCTCGCCACCACCGGCGTGGGGGTGGCTCCTTGTCGCTGATCGCCACCCTCGCGCGGCTGGAGGCCGTCAGCACCGGCCGCGCCCGTCCCGCAGCCACCGTGCGGCACCGCCGGCTGTCCGACCGCCCCCTGGTGTTCGTGCCGCTCACCACCGCCGGTGAGGCCGGTGCCCCGCTCGGCGCGCTGGCCGGCACCGACCGGGACGCGCCGCGCCTGCTGGTCGTACCGCAGCCGCGCGACCGCGACCTGCGCTTCGCATTCCTCGCCGAACTGTCCGACGTCGTCCTGCCGTACGTCGACTCGTACGCGGAGTCGGTGGAGGCCGCCGAGCGCACCGAGACCGACCCGGAGACCGGCAAGCGGGTCAAGGTCGAGGTGGAACTGTGCGCGGACGCACCCCAGTTGATTGTGCCGAGCCACGCGGGCGTCGAGTTCGTGCGGCTGCTCGGCCGCTCCATGCGGTTCCGGCGCACCGTCGAGCAGGACCCCGAGGCGCCCTACCCGGCGCCTCCCCGGGTGCCGCTGCTCGGCCGGTGGCTGACCCACTTCGGGGAGCGGGCCCGGGTGCCCGGCTCCTCGCTGCTCCTGGCCATGACCGAGCTGCTGGCCCGGCACTGGGCCACCGGCCAGTCCGGCCTGGAGGACCAGCATCTGGGCGCGCTGCTCGCGTGGATCGACCCGCCCGCGGGCGAGACCGGCGCCGAGGCGGCGCTGCGTGCCGAACTGGCGCGGGAGGAAGGCCAGTTGGTGTGCCCGCCCGCGGGCCCGGCCACCGACCCGGCGTTCGACAACAAGCTGCTCGCGCCCGCCATCGAGCGCTACGACCGGGCCCGCACCGCGCTCGCCGCCGCCGAGGACGGCCTGCAGGCGGACGACCGGCTCGGTGAACTCACCGCCGCCGAGCGGCAGATCCACGACCTGGTGCTCAGCCGCACGCTGCCGACCTGGGAGAAGGTCTGGGCCGGCATCGACCTGCTGCGGGCGCTGCCCGAGGGGGCGCATGTCGAGGAGCGCTGGACCCGCGACCGCTGGTCGTTCACCGGTCACCGTGACCGCGTCCTCGCGGGTGAGCCGCCGCAGCCGCGCCGGGACGACGCGGTCACCGCCGCGAACAAGCTGGCCACACGCGAGCGCGAACAGGCCCGGCTCGAGGCCCAGGAGGCGCTCGACGACCCGCTGGTGATGGCGGGCCGGCGACTGGCCGGAGAGGCGTTCGCCGGCGAGGTCGTCGACGTGGTGATGGCGTACAGCGAGGGCAAGCGGCCCAGTCCGCGCCCGCTGGTCACCGTCCGCACGGACGACCGGCCGCACCTCGGGGAGCGGGCGAAGGTGTACCGCTCGCTGGGCGGCAAACCGCAGTCGGCGGAGTTCGCCGGGTACGAGGGCGAGGGCCTGGTCGTGCTCCGGATCCTCGACAAGATGGGCCGCGGCAAGGAGCCGGAGGCCGGATCGGTGCCGGAGACGGGCGACCGGCTGTGCTTCACGCTGTTCGAGCACGAGCAGCGCGGCGGTGCGAAGCTGCCCGACCCGGAGGAGACCCCGTGGACGCACGGCGGCCCGCCGGGCGAGGCGGCACCCGAGACTCCCGACACCGTGACCGAGGAGGACGTCCTGTGACGGCGCCGGCCTTCGACCCCGGTACGGCGGCCACGCGGGCCACCGACGCGATCCTCCACGACACCCTGTACGGCACGCACCGCGGTGTGGTCGTCGACTCCCCGCCCGGCGCGGGAAAGTCCACGCTCGTGGTCCGCGCGGCGCTCGAACTCGCCGACGCCGGGCGCCCGCTGATGGTGGTGGCGCAGACGAACGCCCAGGTCGACGACCTGGTGCTCCGCCTCGCCGAGAAGAACCCCGAGCTGCCGGTCGGCCGGCTGCACAGCAGTGACGCCGACCCGTACGACACGGCGCTGGACGACCTGCCGCAGGTGCGCAAGTCGGCGAAGGCGGCGGACCTCACGGGCCTGCCGGTCGTGATCTCGACCGCCGCGAAGTGGGCGCACGTCACGGTGGACGAGCCGTGGCGGCACGCGATCGTCGACGAGGCGTACCAGATGCGCTCGGACAGCCTGCTCGCCGTGGCCGGGCTGTTCGAGCGCGCACTGTTCGTGGGCGACCCCGGGCAGCTGGACCCGTTCGCGATCGTGGGCAGCGAGCAGTGGGCGGGGCTGTCGTACGACCCCTCGGCCTCGGCGGTGACCACCCTGCTGGCCCACAACCCGGACCTCCCGCAGCACCGGCTGCCGGTGTCGTGGCGGCTCCCGGCGTCGGCGGCCCCGCTGGTCTCGGACGCCTTCTACCCCTACACCCCCTTCCGCAGCGGCACGGACCACGGCGACCGGCGGCTCACCTTCGCCGTGCCGTCGGACGGCTCCGGCCCCGACCGGGTCATCGACGAGGCGGCGTCGTCGGGCTGGGGCCTGCTGGAGCTGCCCGCCCGGCACACCCCGCGCACGGACCCGGAGGCGGTGCGCGCGGTGGCGACGGTGGTGCGGCGCCTGCTGGACCGGGGCGGCGCGGCGGTCTCCGAGCGCTCTCCTGACCCGGCTCCGCTGACCGCCGACCGGATCGCGGTGGGCACCGCCCACCGGGACCAGGCGGCGGCGGTCCGCTCGGCGCTGGCCGAGCTGGGCGCCGCGGACGTGACGGTCGACACGGCGAACCGCCTCCAGGGCCGGGAGTACGACGTGACGGTGGTCCTCCACCCGCTCTCCGGCCGCCCCGACGCCACGGCGTTCCACCTGGAGACGGGCCGCCTGTGCGTCCTGGCGTCCCGCCACCGCCAGGCGTGCATCATGATCTGCCGAGCGGGCGTTACGGACCTCCTGGACGACTACCCGTCCACGGAACCGGTCCAGCTGGGAACGGTGGTGAAGTTCCCGGACGGCTGGGAGGCGAACCACACGGTCCTCGCCCACCTGGCGGAACACCGCGTGAGCCTGCGGCCATGAGCTGCGCGGCTGATCGACGAACACCAGGCCCCACACCGCCCACCCACCGGACGGAGTCCGGCACCCCGCCGGGGGCGGCCAACGGATACAGCCCCGACGGCTGGCAGGCGAACCACACGGCCCTCGCCCACCCGGCGGAACACCGCGTGAGCCGGCGGGGTTGATTCACGACCGAGGGCCCCTTGCGCGGGCGCGGGACAATGGTTGGTGGCCCACCCATTGGGGGTGCCCATCGAAACCGTACGAGGAGGAGAAGACATGGCGGAGCCCACGCCGCGTCGGAACGAACCGCGGCTACGCCCCGCGCCCCTGCTCTTCGAGCCCATGGAGGCCGTCGCCGACCCCGAGCACTTCTTCGACCTGGAGTCGATCGACGACCCCCGCGCCCTACTGGCCCGGGCGACGGAGCTGACCCAGGCGTTCCGCGCGGCCACCGACCGTGCCATGGAGTACCAGGCCATGGCCGCCGCCCAGCTCGCCGACCCGCGCCGCTTCGACCGGCTGACTCCGGCGGACATCGCGGAGCGCGCGGAGTGGACGGAGGACTACGCGAAGAAGATGGTGGAGTTCGGCCAGGACCTGATGCGGGGCGTCGGCGCCGAGGGCCGGGGCACCGCCGACCCTGTGTAGCGACCGCTCTGTACCGGCCAGGGGGCATATGCCGACTGCGGGCAAGATACTCCCCTCCGTCGCCTCCTGTGCCGGTTTTCCACAACTCTCGGGAACCGGCGCTCACGGACGGTAGATGTACACGCCATGAGCAGTACACGGAATGTCACCGCCGCCGGCGCCGCCTGGCTCGCCTCCGCAGGAACGTATCCGCGGAGCACGCTCGCGTTCTGGGAGGAGCGGCCGGACGCCCCGGTCGTCCTACCCTGCGGCTCCGCCTTCGATGTGGTGAACACACCGGCGATCTTCGGACGCCAGATGCTGGACCGGTTATGGGACGAGGGGCCGGGATCGGGCCCGGTCGCGGTGTACCGGGGCCGCATGCTCCTGTTCGCCGCACCTGGCACCGCCCAGCGGCTGCCGTCGCTCCTCGACTGGCAGGAGTGGGGCTCCCACGTGCCGCCGCTGCTGTGCCACGGCTCGGGCGACGCGGTGACCGTCCCGGCCCCGCACGGCGACGGCTCCCCACCCCTCTCCGGCTCCCGCTGGCTGGTCGCCCCCGACACCCGTCATCCCTGGCTGCCGGGCCCCGAGGTCCTTCTCTGGGCGGCCGTGCGCGTGGTCCGCTCAGCGGTGCGGATATCGATTTTTCCTCCCACCGATCAGGGTGCTAAGGTCTACGACGTCAGCAGGCGCCGCTAGCTCAGTTGGTTAGAGCAGCTGACTCTTAATCAGCGGGTCCGGGGTTCGAGTCCCTGGCGGCGCACGATGGCGATGGCGAGGTATGTTCGCGGACAGCGCGAACCTCCTCGCCATCGTTGTTCTTGCGCGGCTTCGCCGCGCGTTGCGGGGGCTTCGCCACCCACACCCCCACACCCCACTGACCGTAAGCCGTGAGGTCAGCGTGGTTCGAGTGGCGGCACACCACAGCGATGACAAGGCATGTTCGCAGACAACGCGAACCGCTCCTACCCCCACACCCCGGTTACCGTAAGTTGTGAGGTCAGGGTCAGCCGGTGATCGCCGGGGTGATCTTGACGTTCCAGGCGCCGGAGGCCGTGCGGGACTCCGCTTCCACCTTCACCCCTTCACCCGGCACCGTGAAGCTCTCGCCGAGGGCGACCGGGGCGTCGGCGAGCGGAGGGTAGACCGACCCCTCCCAACAGGCCTCCGAGTGCGGGTGGGCGTCCACGACCTCGATCGGACCGCCGCCGGACTCGGTGCCGCTACGCACCCGGTACACCAGCACACCCTGCCGGCACTCCGCGTGGTTGTTCCCGACCGCTCCTCGCACCTCGAAAGCGAGCGCGGTGTCGGCGCCGGTGCGCACGACGGCCAGCTTCACGCCCTGGCCCAGGCCGAACGCCGGCGCTCCGGCGGCACCCACCGTCGGTGTCTCCTCGCCCGCGGCCAGCGGCTCCAGGGTCAGCCGCGTCGGCGCGGCCCCCCGTACGCACACCACCTGGCGGGGATCCAGCCAGCCCAGCTTCCACTTGTGCCAGGCGAACAGATCCGGAGCCATTCCGAACTGGCTGCCCATCAGGTCCCAGTCGCCGACGTAGGTGTCCCAGTCACCCTTCCCGTCGACCGGCCGGTGGTAGAGGTCCGGCAGGTCGAAGACGTGCCCCGTCTCGTGCGCGAGGACCAGCCGGTCCGGCGGGTGCTTCTCGAAGACCGTGACGACCCGGCGGACGTCCTTGCCGTCCAGGTGCATCGGGGTCTCCAGGTTGACCACCTTCGTCGCGTCGGAGTCCACTCCGGGCGCGTCCGGATCGGCCACGAAGTAGACGATGTCGTAGCGCGAGAAGTCGACCTCCCGGTCCGCCACCCTGAACGCGTCGCGCAGATACTCGGCCCGCTGCGCCGCCTTCCAGTCCCGTCTTATGGCGTACGACGTCGACGAGTGCGGCATGCGGATCCAGTGGCTGAGCGGATGCGGGCGCAGCTTGAGCTTGCCGTACGAGGCCTGCTCGAAGAAGCGGCTGGTGGCGGGGAAGTGGTCGGCGGTGAGCTCGGCGGGCGTGACGCGCGGGGCGGAGTCGGGGAAGGAGAGGAACACCATCACGGCGTCGAGGGCGCGGGTCGGGCGGGTGTAGGCGGCGTTCCAGGTGTCGACGCCCTCGGAGTGGTGAGCCGGGGTCCGATGGAGGGCGCACGGCGCGGTCGAGAACGGCTCGGCGACCGACGGACCGGTCAGGATCGAGGTCGCTGCGAGCGCCGACATGGTCGTGAACACGGCGGCGGTGCTGCGCAGCTGGGGACGCGGCACGGAAGGACCTCCGGGAGCGGTTCTTGGGACACCGCATCCAGCCTGTGGCAGTTCGTTACCGTTTGCCCTGTTTGTCTGCCCCAGAAGGGTGAGGACCGCGATGGGTCCTCGAATGGCCGACATCCCGAATCACTCACGGAACGTCACAAGTGGTCGAGGGCTTGAAGAACCCGTCCAGGCGCGGGCAGAAACGATCTGTCAGAACGGTCGCTGCTTCGGGGACACTGGACATCGGCTGGAAGGCCTTCGGGCCAGCATCTATGATCGGCACACTTTCCGGCACGGACACAGATCGAGTGCACTGCGGGAGCGAGCGGTGAGCGGAACGTCCGAAGGGCCGACGCCCGCGGCAGACCTCGACCGGTCAGCCGTCACTGAGGGTGATCACGTCTATCGCCATGCCTTCGCGACCGCCCCCCTCGCCATGGCCGTCGTCGACGGCGAGGGTCTGGTCGTCAGCGCCAACGACGCGTTCGGCGCGCTGCTCGGCGCCGACCCCGCGGAGCTGACCGGACGCCTCGCCGCCGACCTCGTCGACCTGGCCTCCGACGCCCGCACCTGGCACGCCTACCGCGAGGTGCTGCGCGGCCGACAGGCGAAGCTGCGCTGCACACGCCGGCTGAAGCAGACCGACGGCCGCTCGGTGTGGGCGCAGCTCACGGCCGCGCCGCTGACGGGGCCGCCGGCCGGTGTCCTGCTCTCGGTCGCCGACATCAGCGCCCGCCGTGAACTCCAGGCCAGACTACGGCACTTGCAGATGCACGACCCGGTGACCCGGCTGCCCAACCGCACGCTGTTCTTCGAGCGCCTGACGGCCGCGCTGGAGGCGGAGTCGTACGAACAGGGCAGCACCGGCCGCGTCGGCCTGTGCTATCTGGACCTGGACGGCTTCAAAGCGGTCAACGACACCCTCGGACACCGCGTCGGCGACCGGCTGCTGGCGGCCGTGGCCGAGCGGCTGACCCAGGTCGCGGACAAGGCGGGATTCGCGCGGTCGGGCGCGCCCCTGGTGGCGCGGCTGGGCGGCGACGAGTTCGCGCTGCTCGTGGAGGACTCGACGGGCACCGAACAGCTCGCGGACCTCGCCGAGTCCGCGCTCGAGGCGCTGCAGGCCCCGTTCGACCTGGCGGGCCGGCGGCTGTCGCTGTCGGCGTCGATCGGTGTGGTCGAGCGGCACGCGGCCGGGACGACGGCCACCGGTCTGATGCAGGCGGCCGACACCACGCTGTACTGGGCGAAGGCCGACGGCAAGTCCCGCTGGACCCTGTTCGACCCGGAGCGCAACGCGCACCGCATGACCCGCCAGGCCCTGTCCTCGACGCTCCGCCCGGCCATCGACCGGGGTGAATTCGTCCTGGACTACCAGCCGTTGGTCGGTATGGAGGACGGCAGGCTGCACGGTGTCGAGGCGCTGGTGCGCTGGCATCACCCGCAGTTCGGCACCTTGACGCCGAATCGGTTCATCGGACTGGCGGAGGAGGACGGTTCGATCGTGCCCCTCGGCCGCTGGGCGCTGGCCACCGCCTGCCGCCAGGCCCGCAGTTGGCAGCTGGCCCATCCCGGCGAGCCGCCGATCTTCGTGAGCGTCAACGTGGCGGTGCGCCAGGTGTGGGACTCCGATCTGGTGGCGGACGTGGCCGAGGCCCTGACCACGACGGGTCTGGAACCGCACCTGCTGCAACTGGAGTTGACGGAGT
The DNA here is from genome assembly GCF_014647875.1 of Streptomyces brasiliensis. Lineage (GTDB taxonomy): Bacteria > Actinomycetota > Actinomycetes > Streptomycetales > Streptomycetaceae > Streptomyces > Streptomyces brasiliensis. The sequence goes on from NZ_BMQA01000008.1 coordinate 140,627, forward strand.
CCGCGGTGATGGGATCGGCGGGCCGTCCGCTGCAGGCCCTCCAGGCGCTCAGCGACATGGGCGTGCGCATCGCCATCGACGACTTCGGCACGGGCTACTCGAACCTGGCCTATCTGAGCCGGCTGCCGGTGAAGGTCCTCAAGCTGGACGGCTCGTTCGTGCGGGGCTTCCAGTACGACGACCCGGGCGACCGTCCGAACCCGGCCGACGAGGTCGTGGTCGAGGCGATGATCCAGCTCGCGCACCGGCTGGGCCTGACCGTCACCGCCGAGTGCGTGGAGACGTCGGCGCAGGCGACCCGGCTGCGGCACATCGGCTGCGACACCGGGCAGGGGTGGCTGTACTCCCGTCCGGTGCCGCCGGATCGTATCTCCGAGCTGCTGGGCGAGCGGTCCTACGCGGTGGGCAATCCGTAGGCGTCCGCGATCAACTCGTATGAGCGCAGCCGTAGTTCACCGCTGTGGGCGTGGGTGGTGAGCATCAGCTCGTCGGCGCCGGTGCGCTGCTGCAGGGCATCGAGTCCGGCGCGGACCTCGTCGGCGGTGCCGTGCACGATGTTGCCGGTCCAGGAGCGGACGAAGTCCTCCTCCATCGGGCTGAACTCGTACTTCTCGGCCTCGTCCGGGTCGGGGAAGAGCCCCGGGCGGCCGGTGCGGAGCCTGATCATGTTCAGCGCGGCCGCCTTCACCTGCCGGCTCGCCTCCCGCTCGTCGTCCGTGGCGAGGGCGGAGACGCCGATGAGGGCGTACGGCTTGTCGAGCACCTCGGACGGCCGGAACAGCTCCCGGTACAGGTCGAGCGCCGGGATCGTGTTCTGCGCGGAGAAGTGGTGCGCGAAGGCGAAGGGCAGGCCGAGCAGGGCGGCGAGGCGGGCGCTGAAGCCGGAGGAGCCGAGCAGCCAGACCGGCGGGCGGTGCGGGGACTGCACGCCGCCGGGCGAGGAGCCCTGCACCGGTCCGGGGATCGCGTGGATGCGCCGGTAGGGGTGGCCGTCCTGGAAGTCGTCATCCAGGAACCGGGTCAGCTCGCTGAGCTGCTGCGGGAAGTCGTCGGCGCCCTCGTTGAGCGTGTCGGTACGGCGCAGCGCTGCGGCGGTGGCTCCGTCGGTGCCCGGGGCGCGGCCGAGGCCGAGGTCGATACGGCCCGGCGCCATGGCCTCCAGGGTGCCGAACTGCTCGGCGATGACGAGGGGCGCGTGGTTGGGCAGCATGACGCCGCCCGAGCCGAGCCGGATCCGGTCGGTGCGGGCGGCGAGGTGGGCCAGGATCACCGCGGGCGAGGAGGAGGCGACGCCGGGCATGGAGTGGTGCTCGGCGACCCAGTACCGGTGGAAGCCGCGCGCCTCGGCGAGCCGGGACAGCTCGACGCTGGTGCGCAGGGCATCGGTGGCGGTGCTGCCCGCGCCGACGGTCACGAGGTCCAGTACCGAGAGGGGGACAGGGGCGGTGCCGTGCGTCGTACCCCGGATCTCATCTGCCGACACGCTGGTGCCTCCTGTGCTCGACCGTGCGGTTGCCTCCGCCGATCAACAGGAGGCGGTCTCCGGTTTATTCCCGGGCACGCTCGCCGCGGGCGGGCGCACTGTTCCGGGCGGGCGGTCGCTCCGAGCACGCACGTTGTTCCGAGCAGGCGCACTGTTCCGGGCCGGTGCCTTTGCTCCCGAGGTGCGCTCCAGTCGCCGGAGCCCTTTGTCCCCGGGCGGTCGCTCACATGTCTCGGTCTGCCTCGCGCCGCGCCTGCTCCTCACACCTGGACGATGGGTTCCCGGGTGAACAGGGCGCCCAGGGCCGGGGCGTTCACGCGGCGGTCCGTGAGGCGCAGGGCCTCCCACGCCGTGACCTGGTTCGCGGTGAGGACCGGCTTGGCCAGGGCGCGCTCCAGGGCGGGCAGGTGGGCGACCGTGCGCAGAGCCGTGTCCGGGATAAGGACGGCGTCGGCGTCGGGCCGGTCCGCCTGCCGGGCCAGCGCGATCAGCGCGGTCTCGTCCAGGTCGCCGGCTGCGGAAGCGTGCACGCCGGTCACCTCGACGCCCCCGGCGCGCAGGAAGTCGGCGAAGAGTCCGGCCACGTCGTCCGGGTAGGTAGCGGCGACGGCCACGCGCCGCGCCCCGATCTCCTGTGCCGCGTGCACGAACGCGAAGGACGTCGAGGAGGCCGGCATACCCGCGGTCACGGCGAGGGCACGCACCTGGTCGTGGGCGCCCTGCGGGCCGTACACGAAGCTGCCGCCGGTGGACGCCCACACCACCGCCTCTACGCCCGCCAGCCGCAGACCTTCCACGCCGGCCGCGAGCCGCTCGGGCGTCCCGGTCGCCCGCAGCGCGTCCACGCCGGGCGGCCCCTCCGCGCCGGCCGTGTGGACCACGTCCAGCCGGATGTCGCTGCCGAGAAGCTGCTCGGCACGCGGGTAGTCGTCCTCGGCGCCATGGCCCGGGTAGAGGAATCCGAGTGCGGTCATGTCCAACCCTCCTGCTGCTCGCCCGACAAGGCTCCACCGCCGGGGTACCCGCCGTACGCCCCACCGACCACGCGGTCACCCGCTCGGCCGACGGAACGCCGTGCCGACGAGCCCCGGTACGGCCACGAGTGACGGCCCACGTGTCCGACGCCCCCTGTTGACGAGCCCCGGTCCGAGTGCGAGCGTGAGCCGTCCGTGCATGTCGGATGCCCCCGTCCCGCTCCGAGGAACGGCTTGCCGATGACCGCCGTCCCGACGCTCCTCGTGCTCGACGCCGAGCCGCTCCCCCGGCTCGGGCGGCTGACCGGGCGTGTTCGTGTCGTACACGCGGGGGCGGACACCCTCGCGACGCTGCTGCCGACCGCCGACGTCCTGCTGGTCTGGGACCGGACCTCGTACGCGGTGCGCGAGGCATGGCCCGGTGGCGGGCCGCGGCCGCGTTGGGTGCACTCGGCCGGCGTGGGTGTCGAGCATGTGCTGTGTCCCGAACTGGTCGCCTCCGACACCGTGGTGACCAACGCCCGCGGGGTCTTCGAGCGGCCCGTCGCCGAGTACGTCGCCTCACTCGTGCTCGCCCTGGCCAAGGATCTGCCGGGGACCCTCGGCCTCCAGCGCAAGCGGATGTGGCGGCACCGTGAGGCGCGGCCGCTGGCCGGGACGCGCGCGTGCGTGGTCGGCTCCGGGCCGGTCGGACGGACGATCGCCCGCACTCTCAAGGCGCTCGACGTGGTCCCGGCCGTCGTCGGGCGCGTCCCGCGCACCGGCATCCACGGCCCCGCCGACCTGGACCGGTTGATGTCACGCGCGGACTGGGTGATCGCGGCGGCACCGCTGACGAGACAGACGTATGGCATGTTCGACGCCCGCCGCTTCGGTGTGATGCAGCCGTCGGCGCACTTCCTCAACGTCGGCCACGGCGCACTGGTCGTCGAGGAAGCGCTCGCCGAGGCGCTGGCCAAGCGCTGGATCGCCGGCGCCGCCCTGGACGTGTTCGCCGCCGAACCGCTCCCCGCCGGCAGCCCGCTGTGGGGGCTGCCCGGTCTGGTCGTCTCCCCTCACATGGCCGGTGACACGGTGAACCGGTGGGACGAACTGGGCGCGCAGTTCGTGGAGCTGTACGAGCGCTGGGCGGCCGGCCGGACCCTGCTGAACGTGGTGGACAAGCAGCGCGGTTACGTGCCCGGCCGCTGACCCGCCGCGGGCATTTCGGAACAGCCGCCCCAGCACTGACCGATCGGCAACGAAACAGTCTCGACGCGGGCACGGTTCCATCACGTCCCCAGGCGGGTCCGCATAGCCCAGGGAGATCGGGCAGGCGCCACCACTGGTCTACGGCCTGCTCCGGCAAGGCTCTTCTGGAGGTTTGAGTACCCATGTCCGAGTTTCCGAACCTGTCCCGCCGCGGCTTCCTCACCAGAGGCGCCGCTGTCGGCGGACTGCTCACCGTCCCCGGACTCCTGACCGCCTGCAGCAAGACGGCCAGCGGCGACGGCGGGGCCTCGAAGCTGGACCAGCTCAAGAAGCAGGGCTTTGTGAGGGTGGCCTACGCGAACGAGGCACCCTACGGCTACGAGGAGAACGGGAAGCTCGAGGGCGAGGCGCCCACCCTGCACCAGACGATCTTCAAGGCCCTGGGCGTCGACGAACTGCGCCCGACGTTCGCCGAGTTCGACGGCCTGATACCCGGTCTGCAGGCCGGCAAGTACGACGTGATCAGCGCCGGCATGGCCATCATCCCGGAGCGGTGCGAGAAGGCGCTGTTCTCGGAGCCCGAGTTCATCTCGCCCACCGCGATGATGGTCAAGAAGGGCAACCCGAAGAACCTGACCGACCTGGCGTCGGCGAAGAAGGCCGGAGCCACCGTCGGAGTGCTGGCGGGCGCGGTCGAGAAGAGCTACGCCACCGCCGCCGGGTTCTCCGAGAGCGACATCAAGACGCTGCAGAAGCAGCAGGACGGCGCGGACGCGGTCAAGGGCGGCCGGATCGACGCCTTCGTGCTGACCGGGATCTCGCTGCGCTGGCTCGCCAAGACCAACCCGCAGGTGGAGGTCACCGACTCGTTCGTCCCGGTGGTGGACGGCAAGAAGCAGTACAGCCCGGGCGGCGCCGTCTTCCGCAAGGGCAGCGAGGAGCTGCGGGACGCCTTCAACGCACAGTTGAAGAGGATCACCTCGGATCCGGCGCAGTACGTGCAGCTCATCGGGCAGTACGGCTTCGGCAAGGACACCATTCCGCCGACGAGCCTGAAGACCGCCGACCTCTGCAAGGCCTGACGGGGGCGGCTGCCCATGGGTGACTTCTACTCCTATTTCTTCGGCCACCTGCCCCAGGTGTGGTCGGGGCTGCGCGTCACGCTCGAGGCCACGGTCCTCGGTTCGATCGTCGCGCTCGCCCTGTCGTTCGTCTTCGGTTTCATGGCGCGCAGCAGGACCGTGCTCGTGCGGGGGGTGTCACGGGTCGTCGTGGAGTTCTTCCGCGGCACCTCGCTGTACGTCCAGTTGTTCTGGCTCTACTACGCGTTTCCCCTGCTGGCCGGATACCAGCTGTCGCCGTTGTTCTGCGGCGTGGTGGCGTTCGGCATGAACTACGGCGCCTACGGCTCCGAAGTGGTACGCGGTGCGCTGAACGCCGTACCGAAACCGCAGTGGGAGGCGGCCGTCGCGCTGAACATGACGCCTGCGCAGCGCATGCGCCGGGTGATCCTGCCGCAGGCCTGGGCGCAGATGATCCCGTCGTTCACCAACCTGCTGATCCAGCTGCTGAAGTGCACCCCGCTGCTGTGGCTGATCTCGGCGGCCGACCTGACGACGGTGGTCCAGCAGATGCGTGACCGTACGGGCGCGAGCACCTGGGCCTATCTGACCCTGCTGGTGCTGTACTTCGTGCTCGCCTACGCACTGACCCTGCTGATGAACGCGCTGGAGCGGCACGCCAAGGCGCGGCTGGGCCAGCGCCCGCCCGCCCGCAGCCTGCTGCGCAGCCGCACCTCGCAGCAGGCCGCGCAGCCCGAGGTGACGGCGGGAGGTGCCCTGTGAACTACGACTGGGACTGGGGCGCCGTCCGCGACTCGCTGCCGCTGCTGTGGGACGGCTTCCTCACCACCCTGCTGGCCACGGTCCTCGGCACACTGGTGGCCGCCGTGCTCGGACTGCTCGTCGCCATGGCGGGCCGGGTGCCGACCCGGCTGGTCACCGTTCCGGTCCGGGCGGTCACCGAGTTCGTCCGGTCCACGCCGCTGCTGGTGCAACTGGTCGGGGCCTACGCCTTCTTCAACACGGTCAAGCCGCTGACCATCGGCATCGCGGTGCTCGGCATCCACTACGCCGCCTATCTGTCGGAGGTCTACCGGGCGGGCATCGACGCCGTCCCGAAGGGCCAGTGGGAGGCCTGCCGGGCCCTGTCCCTCTCGCCGCGCCGCACCTGGCAGGCGGTGGTCCTGCCGCAGGCCGTGCGCAATGTCCTGCCCGCGCTCGGCAACTACGCCATCTCCATGTTCAAGGAGACCCCGTTCCTGGCCGTCATCACGGTGACGGAGATGGTCGCCCAGGCCCGGGAGTACGGCGCGGACCACTTCACGTACGCCGAGACGTTCACCCTCGCGGGTCTGATCTTCCTGGCGGCAAGTTATCCGACCTCGCTTCTCATGAGAAAGCTGGAGCAGCGCCTTGGCCACTGACCCCCTGCAGAAGACGACCTCCCCGGCCGCGGCGACGGACGCGCCGGCCGACCTGGTGCGTTTCGACCGCGTGGTCAAGCGCTTCGGCGACCACGTCGTACTCGACCGGCTGGACTTCAGCGTGCAGCGTGGTGAACACGTGACGCTGATCGGGCCGAGCGGCTCCGGCAAGACGACCATCCTGCGCCTGCTCATGACGCTGGAGCGCGTCAGCGACGGGGTGATCTGGGTGAACGGTGAGCCGCTGTCCCACATGCGCGGTGCGGACGGGAATCTGAAGCCGGCGAACGAGAAGCACCTGCGTGAGGTCCGCAGGAAGATCGGGATGGTGTTCCAGCAGTTCAACCTGTTCCCGAACATGAAGGTGCTGCAGAACATCACGGAGGCGCCTGTCAACGTCCTCGGGCTCGGCCGCGAGGAGGCCGAGGAACGGGCGCGTGAGCTGCTCGATCTCGTCGGGCTCTCCGACAAGGTCGACGCGCACCCCTCCCAGCTCTCCGGCGGTCAGCAGCAGCGCGTGGCGATCGCACGCGCGCTCGCCATGCGGCCGGAGATCCTGCTGCTGGACGAGGTGACCTCGGCCCTGGACCCCGAACTCGTGGCAGGTGTGCTGGACCTCCTGCGGGAGATCGCGCACACCACGGACATCACGATGCTCGTCGTCACGCACGAGATGAACTTCGCCCGGGACATCTCCGACCAGGTCCTGATGTTCGACTCGGGCCGGATCATCGAGTCGGGTTCCCCGGAGAAGATCTTCAGTGATCCCGAGCAGGACCGGACGCGGGAATTCCTCAGCGCCGTCCTGTGACTGCAGGAAGTGAAGGGGCGAACACCCGAGGTCCCGGCGACGGATCATGACTCAGGCATATGCCAGCGGGTCAGCGCCCCAGTTGAGGAGGTCGCAATCCCGCCAACAGCACCTCCGCTGCGGCGTCTTGTTCGTTATCGTGGTGGGGAATTCGCCGACCGGATTGCGGACCGAAGAGCGAGCGCAGGGGGACAACCGTGGCGCTGATGCACGAGCCGACCGTCCCGTACCACTCGGCACAGGACGCCCTGCGCGTCCTCGAGACCGTGGCCGAGCACGCCACCGGTCTCACCGACACCGAGCTGGCCGGCCACACCGGCCTCGGCCCCGAGCGGCTGGCCGGCCTGCTGCGCATGCTGCGTCGTGAGGGGTACGTCGAGCAGGTCGCCGACGGCGCGTACGTCACCGGGGAGGCCCTGCGCCGTCTCGTTTGCGCGCACGACCGGGAGGCGGCGCTCACCGAGAAGCTCCAGCGCACCCTCGTGCGGCTGCGGGACTCGGTGGGCGCCGCGGTCTATCTGAGCCGGTACGTCGACGGCGAGGTCAAGGTCACCCAGTACGCCGACGGCCCGGCCATGCCCGCGGTCAACGAGTGGGTCGACTTCCGCTACTCCGCGCACGCCACGGCGGTCGGCAAGAGCCTGCTGACCCAGCTCGACCACAACGCCCGGCGCGACCACCTCTCCCGGCACAAGATGGCCCGCCTCACCTCGCACACCATCACCAGCGACAAGCTGCTGCTGTCCCGCCTGGACTCGCAGCCGCCGACGGTGCCCGTCCTGGACCTCCAGGAGTACGCGATCGGCACGGTGTGCGCGGCGGTGCCGATCACGGCGGGCTCGTCGGTGGGCTGTCTGGCGCTGTCGCTCCCGGTGGAGCACGCACACCGGCTGAAACAGGCCGCGGACGCGCTGAACCGGAACGCGGCGCCGGTGCTGCTGTCGCTCGCGATCTAGGACCCGCCCGAGCGGAAACGTGGTCGGAAGCACCCGTCCGGACCAGGTAGTATTTTCTTCGTCGCCGACCGCGAGAGCGGACGGCGGGAGTCATGCGCCGCTAGCTCAGTTGGTTAGAGCAGCTGACTCTTAATCAGCGGGTCCGGGGTTCGAGTCCCTGGCGGCGCACGATAGCGATGGCGAGGAGTGATCACTCCTCGCCATCGTTGTTCTTGCACGGCTTCGCCGCGCGTCGAGGGGGTTCCGCCACCCACACCCCCGGGCCTCCGGCACCCGGCGCTACGGCATCCGCTCCTGGACGGCCGAAATCATCAGATGGGCGGCGATCATGAAGCTCAGGCAGCCCAGGATGAACACGCCGAGGCAGCCCACCAGGCAGCCGGTGCCCGCCGCGAGCTTGCCGGGGGCCGGGCGGTGCGCCGTGGCGTGCTCGGGGTGCTGCGGCACGTAGTGGACGGTGACGATGTCGCCCGTGAGCACGGTCGCCGGGCCGTTCTCCTCGTCGAAGCGGACGGTACGGCCGTCGTGGGTGATGAACTCGTAGACGTGGTGCATCGTCGTGTGCACCATCGAGTCGCCGCCGCCGCTGGTCGTCGTGTACGTCCGCAGACAGCGGCCCGGTGCCGTGACCCCGCTGTTCCAGGCGGCGCTGATCCGCCGGGAACGGCCGAGGACCCTGGAGATGCCGTACCCCGCGGCGGCGATCATGAGCACGGGTATGACGTAGAACAGAGCTTCCATGAGATCCCCCGAGACCGACCGCTGCGCCGGTCCCCTGGCGGCCGGCGTGTCGGGTATGTACCCGCTGCGTGCCACCGGGTCGCTCAAGCCAAGCTCAGAAAAAACGGCGTGCGATCAGCGGGAACGCGCGCCGGCACCGCCGCCCCGGCGCGCGCTGAGCCGTCTCGGGCCGGGATCAGAACGTGACGTCGGAGCAGGCGTAGAACGCGTTGCCCGTGTCGGCGATCGTCCAGACCGCGAGAATGACGTGATGGCCGCTGAGGCCGGTGGGCAGCGTGCCGCTGTGCGAGAGCGTGGACGGCGGGCGCTGACCGTTGTACGGCACCGTGAGGAACGGCGTCGTGTTGAGGTCCGAGCGGGCGAGTGCGTGGTTCTGGTTCCAGCCCGGCTTGGTGACGTAGTACTTGAAGTCGGTCGTCGCGTGCATGGCCGTGAACTGCCAGCGGAACGTGTAGCCCTGACCGCCCGTCACCTTCGTCGTCGGCCAGGCGCCGCCGGACGGCGCCGTCGGCGAGCTGAGCTGGGCGAACTCACTGTGTCCGCCGTTGCAGATCTGGCCGTCGGCGGGACCGGCCGCCGGGAAGCCCTTCGGGCCCTCGACGCTCTGCGGCTCCCACTGGATGGAACCGCAGTTCGTCACCGTGCCGTTCTGGCAGAGCTTCTGCCTGCTGACGGGGAGATCGGTGTAGCCGTGACCGCTGGCACCGCCGGACGAGAGCACCAACGCTCCGACGGTGGCCAGACCCACCACGGCGGCGGACAACTTGGCCTGTGTGCGCATGCTGCCGCTCCTGGAGAACGTGGGGGAAGTTCAGTGAGCTGTGCAGGTCTAGACCAAGTCCCAGAATATTGCCGTTAGTTGACCGTGTCCATATCAAAGACGTGTCCATGCCGATGGACGCCCCTTTCACGGCACCGGCTGCGCCCTCCCCGAGCAGAACGCGACCGTCAGGTCCCGCACCAGCACCTTGCGCTCGTAGTCGTCGAGTTCGACCAGGCCGCGCATCGTCAGCCGGGTCACCGTGTCCTCCACCGAGTCCACGACCGAGGTGAGCATGCTGGCCCGCTGCCGGGCGTCGAGCGCGGCGATCCGGCGGCGGTGCATCGCGGCGGCCACCTCCGGGGCGTACTCCACCCGGACCGGCTGCACCGAGAACACCTCGAGCCCGACCGCCCCGGCCTCCACCGCCACCAGCCGGGTCAGCGCATCCTGTGCCGCCCGCGCCGAACCCCGTGTCACACCCGGCATCTCCACCGGCACCCTGGCCAGCGCCGCCTCCACGCACTCGCGCAGATACCTCTCGTGGTCCTCGACCCCGAGCACGGCCCGCGCCGTGTCCCGCACCCGCCACACCACGAGCACCACGACCCGCAGTGCGACTCCATTGCCGTCGGCCGCCGGCATCGGCTCGCTGCGCCAGTGCCGCAGCCGTACGTCGACCCTGCGGCGCAGCACCAGCGGGTTGACCCACATCAGGCCGGTGCGGCGGACCGTGCCCCGGTAGCGGCCGAACAGGCCGAGCACCCAGGCCCGCCCGGTCGCGCCGCGCGCCAGTCCGCCGAAGCCGAACAGGCCGAGCGCCCCGGCTCCGGCGTACGCCGCCCACTGGGCCGGGCCCGGACCGGCGCCCGCGGTCGCCGGCAGGCGCATCGCCTCCACCGCGAGCGGCGGCAGCACTCCCGCCCACCACGAGGTGGCCAGGCACCCGGCAACCCCGCTCACTCCGGCGAGCACGCCCGCCGCGCCGGGCAGCACGCGCGCCGGCCGCTCCACCAGTTCGGGGTCCACCTCGGCGGCCGGCCGGGCCTGCACCGGGGCGGGGCGTCGCAGCCGCGGCTGTTCCCCGGTGCCCTGTCGACGCGCCACCACGGCCGGCTTGAGCGGCACCGACACCGGGGCGGGGTCGTCGCGGAACAGCAGATGGACGGGGATCTCAGTGGTCACCTCGTTGTGGATGAGCCGGGCGGGCCGCACCGGTCCGCCGTCCGTGGGCCCCTCGGACTCGGGCATATGTGAAGTGGTCGTGCTCATACCTGCCTCCAGCCTCCGCGCCAGATGTGTCAGGAAATCGGGTCAGGAGAACAGCCGCCGCCAGGTCTCGGGACCGGGATAGCCGTCCGCCGCGCCACCGCGCCAGCCCTGGGCGCGCTGGAAGGCCTCGACGGCCCGCCGGTCCGCCTCGCCCCAGCGCGGTCCGGGACCGGTGGTGTAGTAGCGGCCGTACCCCTTCTTCACCAGCTGCTTGCCGAGCTGGTTGACGTAGTCGTTGACCGCGCCCGGTCGGAACATGTTCTTGCCGGGGTAGCCCGGGACGCCGTTCGAGGAGGGTGCGCCCACCTTCGGGATCGACTTGCCCTTGCCGGTGGCCAGCAGCTCCCAGGTACGTGGCCCCGGCAGTCCGTCCGCGGCCGCGCCGCTCCAGCCCTGCGCCTTCTGGAACGCCTGGGTCGCCCGCCGGTCCGCTTCCGACCAGCGCGGTCCGGGACCCTGCGTGTAGTACGACCCGGCACCGCGCGCGACGAGCATCTCACCGAACTGGGTGACGTACTTGTTGTTGGCCCCCGGACCGAAGTACGAGGCACCCGGGAACGGGCCGGCCTTGGTGCCCGTGCCGGACTGCGCACCCGCGGTGCCGGACGTCACGCCCTTGTAGCGGTAGGGGACGTACTTGCTGGAGTGGCTCCAGTAGGCGTAAGGGGTGGCCAGCTTCCGTGCCTTCGGGGGTGTCTGCTCGTAGGCGGTGTAGTAGGTGTGCGTGTAGTCGGTCCAGCCGCCGAAGATGACGACGTGCGAGCCCTTCTGCGGGTCGGCGGTGTTGTGGAAGAGGAGCATGTCGCCCGGTTGGAGGTCCACCTTCTTGATCTTCACGCCGAACTGACCGAGGCTCCCCGTCCACTCGTTGCCGGGCAGGCCCCAGGCCATCGAGACGAAGCCCGAGCAGTCCTGCCGGTACCCGTCGGACCAGTACTTGGACACGCTGTACGGCACCTTGGCGGTGATCCAGGTCTTGGCCCGGTTGATGATCTCCGCGCGGGTGGTCGCGGGCAGCGTGGCCGGGGTGCCGGGCTTGCCGCCGACGCCGTGCAGCGGGGCCTTGGTGCCCTGAGGGGTGTCGGGCTCGGGGTCCACCGGGACGGCCGGGCGGTGAGAGGCGAGCGGGGCGGCCGCCAGGGCGGTGCCCGTGTGGCCCGCTCCGAGGGCGGCGGACGTGGCGGCGGCCACGACCAGGGCATGGCGGGCGGCCGGGTGACCGCCGAACCGGCCCGGCAGTGAGCGCGGGCTCACCTGCCGCCAGTGAGCGCATCCGGGGCAGTCGCAGTCGCTCGCAGGATCGAATTCCTCGAAGACCGGAGCCGCCATGAGACCCCTCTCACATTCCGTGTTGAAATGTTCGTGTCTGTGCACATTGGTCAGTTTGTCAACTGTCGTCCCGACGCGCATGCTGACGGTCCGAATGATGTACGGCGCGCGTCGCGCGGGCCTCGCCCCGGTGACCGGCGGTCCGGAGCACGCTCCGGGGTCCGGTAGAGTTCTCGCTGCCAGCAGGCGCCGCTAGCTCAGTTGGTTAGAGCAGCTGACTCTTAATCAGCGGGTCCGGGGTTCGAGTCCCTGGCGGCGCACGATGGCGATGGCGAGGCATGTTCGCGAACACCGCGAACCTCCTCGCCATCGTTGTCTTTGGACCACTTCGCCGCGCGTTGCGGGGGCTTCGCCACCCGCACCCCCACACCCCGCTGACCGTAAGCCGTGAGGTCCGCGGGGTTCGAGCGGCGGCGCACGATGACGACGGCGAGGCACGTTCGCGAACACCGCGAACCAACCTCGCCATCGTTGTTCTTGCGCGGCTTCGCCGCGCGTCATGGGGGCTTCGCCACCCACACCCCTCCGGCCGGGGCCGCGGTGACCGGAGTCATGAGGCCGGACCACGAAAAACCTCTCGCGGGAGCGGGTGCGTATGTCCGGAATCCCGCTTGACCGGAACCAGGTCCTCCCCCCGAATGGCCGGATACCCTCTGGCCATGGCTGCCCGTGACCTGCAGGAGCGGATCAAGAAGCTCATCGTCGACCGGCGACTGCCCTCCGGGGCGCCGCTGCCGACCGAGCCCGAGCTGATGCGCTTCCTGGGCGCCAGCCGGAACTCGGTGCGCGAGGCGCTGAAGGCCCTCCAGGCGATGGGCATCGTGGAGATCCGGCACGGCTTCGGCACGTATGTCGGCCCGATGTCCCTCGCCCCGATGATCGAGGGCCTCGCCTTCCGCACGGTCGCCGGGCACTACCGCGGCGAGGACTCCCTGCTCCAGTTGCTCGAACTGCGCGAGGCGGTGGAGACGGGACTGGTCTCCCGACTGGCCGGGCGGCTGCCGGAACGGGACCTGAGTGAACTGACGGCGCTCGTCGACCGTATGGATCGGCAGGCCGAGCAAGGTGCCGGCCTCGCCGAGACCGACCGCGCGTTTCACGCCACCCTCTACCGGGGGCTGGACAACGCTCTGCTGAGCGAGGTCCTGGAGGCGTTCTGGGACGCCTTCCACCGCGTGCAGCGGGACCTGGTGGTCGTACCGCACGACCCCTGGGTCACCTGCCGGCAGCACCGGGAGATCCTGGACGCGGTCCGGTCCGGCGATTCCATACGCGCGGAGGAGGCCATAAGAGACCACTTCGGCCACGTCCGTGCCCGCCTGGCGCCGGTCGACACCACGGATCCACAGGACCCCACACGCGCCACAATGAGCGCGTATGACCGGTAACCACCGCGTTTCGCATCTTGCGATCAAGATGAATGCCGTAGAAGCCTGGTTGCTCAAGATGCTGTGGATTCGCGGCACTTGGGGGGTAGATAGGTAGCCGGTTGCCGACTCCGCGGGGAGACGGGGCCCCGTTCAAGAGACGATGCCGAGGGGGGCACCATGCAACCGGAAGGGGGCCGTCCCATGTCTATAAGGGGTGGAAGGTGTGGTGACTGCGGCCCACCACTGACACGTCTGTGAAGGCCGAGGGGCACCTGAGCGGGCGGAAGGAACCGACAGACACGCGGTGACCTGCGTGCAGGGGGATGACTCATGACGTCGACGCCGAACGGCGCCCGGCAGGACTTCGACCCGTCACAGACCACACAGCTCAGGGTGCCTTCGCACCGGACCGGGAACACGGGGACGTTCCGCCGGATCAAGAAGAATCTGCCGAGATACGACTACGAGCACTACAGCCGGCTGGCAGGTCCCCTCACCCAGCCCGCCCCGGACAAGCCGTACACGGTGCAGTACCGCTCGCTGCTGTCGCAGGAACCGCACCGCATACGGGCCGCGCTGATGCTGGGCGCGGCACCACTGCTGTCGCTGGTCCTGCTGGCCTGGCTGCTCCAGCCCGAGCACTGGACCGAACGCGACTACCCCGCCTACGACTTCCTGCCCGCGCTCGACATCGTGATGCTGGTCTCGATCGGTCTGATCGAGTTCTTCCGCTGTATGAACGTGCTGTCGAACGCGCACGCCACGCTGGTCGCCCGCGACCCGGTCCCGGTGGTCCCGGAGACCGGCACGCGCGTCGCCTTCCTCACCTCCTTCGTGCCCGGCAAGGAGCCGCTGGAGATGGTGACCAAGACCCTGGAGGCGGCCGTGCGGCTGCGCCACCGGGGCCTGTTGCACGTCTGGCTGCTCGACGAGGGCGACGACCCGGCGGTCAAGGAGGTCTGCGCCCGGCTCGGCGTGCACCACTTCACCCGCAAGGGCGTCGAGCGGTGGAACCGGCCCAAGGGCGCCCACCGCGCAAAGACCAAGCACGGCAACTACAACGCGTGGCTCGAGGCGCACGGCGACGCCTACGACTTCTTCGCCTCCGTCGACACCGACCATGTGCCGCTGCCCAACTACCTGGAGCGGATGCTCGGTTACTTCCGCGACCCGGACGTCGGCTTCGTCATCGGCCCGCAGGTGTACGGCAACTACGACACGTTCGTCACCAAGGCCGCCGAGTCGCAGCAGTTCCTCTTCCACGCGCTGATCCAGCGCGCGGGCAACCGGTACGGCGCACCGATGTTCGTCGGCACCTCCAACGCCGTACGCATCCGGGCGATCAAGCAGATCGGCGGCCTGTACGACTCGATCACCGAGGACATGGCCACCGGGTTCGAGATGCACCGCGCCAAGAACCCGGCGACAGGGCGGAAATGGAAGTCGGTCTACACCCCGGACGTGCTCGCCGTCGGCGAGGGGCCGGGCGCCTGGACGGACTTCTTCACCCAGCAGCTGCGCTGGTCACGGGGGACGTACGAGACGATCCTCAAGCAGTACTGGAAGGGCCTGTTCTCGCTGCCGCCGGGCAAGCTCTTCAACTACACGATGTTGATCATCTTCTATCCGATGTCCGCCCTCAACTGGATCCTCGCGGCGCTCAGTTGCGCGCTGTTCCTGGGCCTCGGCGCATCGGGCGTGAACATCGACCCGACCGTGTGGCTGATGCTCTACGGCAACGCCTCCGCGCTCCAGATCGGCCTGTACGTCTGGAACCGCCGGCACAACGTCTCCCCGCACGAGCCGGAGGGCTCCGGTGGCGTCGCCGGCATGGTGATGTCCGCCCTGTCGGCGCCGATCTACGCCCGCTCGCTGATGGACGCCGTGCTGCGCCGCAAGAGCAAGTTCGTGGTGACGCCCAAGGGGGAGTCGGCCAGCCCCGACACACTGTTCGGGACGTTCCGGATCCACTGGTTCTTCATCCTGGTCTTCGGCGGCTCGCTCGCCGCCGGTTTCGTCTTCGGGCACTCGCACCCGGCGATGATCACGTGGGCCGCCTTCGCCATGCTCATCACGGCCGCGCCCGTCTTCGCCTGGCGGTACACGCTGCGACAGGAGCGGAAGAAGCCCGCCGCCGCGCTGCCGGCCGAGCCGCAGGACGCGGTGCCGGCGCCGTACGCGGCGCACGCCCCGCAGCAGCGACCGCAGTGGGCCGCCTCGCACGGGGGCAACGACCAGACCATGCAGATCGCCATGGGTGGACTTGGGGGACGTAAGGAATGAACGACAGTGCCGGTCGCCGCCGTGTTCGCCGACTCGCGATAGGCACGGCGGTGGTACTCGCGCTGGCCGGGATGAACGGGCCGTGGCTGTACCGCTTCGGGACCGGAAAATACCACCAGTACAAGATCAACAAGTCCGAGTACAAGGCCGCGAACGGCCATTGGGACATCATCGAGTTCCCGGAGGAGTACCGCCAGGACACCATCCACGCGGCGCTCCTGCACACCGGCAAGGTGCTGCTGATCGCGGGCTCGGGCAACAACCAGGACAACTTCGACGCGAAGAAGTTCGACACCCGGATCTGGGACCCGGTCAAGGGCACGATCAAGAAGGTGCCCACGCCGAGCGACCTGTTCTGCACCGGCCACACCCAACTCGCCAACGGCAACCTGCTGATCGCGGGCGGTACGAAGCGGTACGAGAAGCTGAAGGGCGACGTCACCAAGGCCGGCGGGCTGATGGTGGTGCACAACGAGAACCCGGACGAGCCGATCACGCTGCCCGCGGGAACGGCGTTCACCGGCAAGGAGAACGGCAAGACCTTCGTGTCGAAAGACCCCGTCCTGGTGCCGCGCGCGAAGAAGGTCTTCGACCCGGGGACCGGCGCGTTCCTGCGCAACGATCCCGGTCTCGGCCGTATCTACGTCGAGGCCCGGCAGAGCGGCGCCGAGTACGAGACCGGCACCCAGGACAACTACCGCGTGCAGGGCCTCTCCGGGGCCGACGCGCGCAACACGTACGGCATCGCGCAGAAGCTCGCGCTCGACAAGAAGGACTTCCAGGGGATCCGGGACGCCTACGAGTTCGACCCGGTCGCAGAGAAGTACATCAAGGTCGACCCGATGAACGAGGCGCGCTGGTATCCGACGCTGACGACCCTGTCGGACGGGAAGATCCTCAGCGTCTCGGGCCTGGACGACATCGGGCAGTTGGTGCCGGGCAAGAACGAGGTCTTCGATCCCGGGACGAAGAAGTGGACGTACACGCCGAAGATCCGGCAGTTCCCGACCTACCCGGCACTGTTCCTGATGGAGAACGGGAGGATCTTCTACTCGGGCTCCAACGCGGGCTACGGTCCGGACAACGTGGGCCGCGACCCCGGCATCTGGGACGTGGACACCAACAAGTTCACCAAGCTGCCCGGGCTGAGCGACGCGAACATGATGGAGACGTCCGGGACGGTGCTGCTGCCGCCGGCACAGGACGAGAAGTACATGGTGATCGGCGGGGGCGGCGTCGGTGAGTCCGAGCTGTCGAGCAAGAAGACGCGGCTGATCGATCTCAAGGCGGCCCGGCCGAAGTTCGTGGACGGGCCGTCGCTGGAGAAGGGCACGCGGTATCCGCAGTCGTCGATCCTGCCCGACGACACGGTGCTCGTGTCGGGCGGTTCGCGGGACTACCGGGGGCGCGGCGACTCCAACATCCTGCAGGCACGGCTGTACCACCCCGACAGCAACAGCTTCACGCAGGTCGCCGACCCGCTGGTCGGCCGGAACTACCACTCCGGGTCGATCCTTCTGCCGGACGGGCGCGTGATGTTCTTCGGCTCGGACTCGCTGTATGCGGACAAGGCGAACACGAAGCCGGGGAAGTTCGAGCAGCGGATAGAGATCTACACGCCGCCGTATCTCTACCGAGGTACTCAGCCGTCGTTGTCCGGCGGGCCGGAGTCGATCGCCCGGGGTGCGTCAGGGACGTTCTCGTCCCGGCACGCTGCCACGATCAAGAAGGTGCGGTTGATTCGACCGAGCGCGTCCACGCATGTGACGGACGTCGATCAGCGCTCCGTCGCCCTGGACTTCAAGACGTCCGGGGACAAGATCACGGTGACGGTGCCGGAGGACCGGAATCTGGTGCAGTCGGGGTGGTACATGCTGTTCGTGGACGACGACCAGGGGACGCCGTCGAAGGCACGGTGGGTGAGGATTCCTTAGGACGTCGTGACCCGTCGATGCGCCGGTTGCGCCGCGGACCCCGGGGCGGGGTCCGCGGCGCAACCGCGGGTCACCTCAGGCCGAACGCCCGGACGACCGACTGCGTGACGGAGTCCCCCACATCGTCCTTCGCGGTCGTACGCAGCGAGACGAACGAGGCCGTGCCCGGCGCGTTCAGGGTTCCGCGCCAGGCGCCGTTCCGCTTGCGGGCGTCGAGACGGTGCCAGGTCGCACCGTCGTCATAGGAGACCTCCACCTCGACGGAGGAGATCTGCGCGTCGCCCGTGACCGAAGGGGTGACCGTGAGGTCCGACCGGCGGCCGGCCTTCCCGGCCGCATCGAGGTCGACGCCGTAGTCGAGCTGCACCAGCGGCAGAGTCTTGTTGTCCGCCTCCGCGGAGAAGAAGCCCCACTCGGTGTGCGTGCTCGTGCTGTAGGGGCTGAACACCGGGTCTCCCCTGGTGTCCGCGACCAGCCGGTAGGGCAGCCGCTCCGGCGACAGGTTCCCGCCGTAGACGGACGGGTAGTCGGCCTGGCCGAGCAGCCTGTCGCCCTGGTAGAGCGACACCTGCTGGGTCAGCCCGTTGCCGTACGGCGCGTACCCGGCGTGCGCGGTACCGGCGTCGCCCCAGCCGGGGACGGACATGAACATGAAGTCCCCGTTGCGCACGGGAAGGTTCGTGCCGAGCATGCGCGGGCGCAGGACGGGCGCGAACCAGGTGTCCTGCTGCGTGCTGCCGGGCTGGTACGCGACCGGGTCCTGCTGGGAATCGGTCCAGCCGCGGATCTGTGCCGACTGCTGCCACTTGACGCCGCCGTCGGTGGAGACCCAGTCGGTGCGCCGCCCGGGGGCGACGGGTTCGGGGGCCAGGGTCCAGCCTGGGCCGGTGAGGTAGGGCGGGATGTCCGCCCGCGCCTCGGTGGCGTCGGACCCCGGGCGCTGCCCGAAGGTCAGGTCGATCCGGGCCAGGTTCCGGTCGTCGGCCCGCAGGGTCTGATCGGCGCCGACGGCGCCCACCTGGTAGCGGTTCAGGTCGTACACGTAGGAGGGTGCGGGGTGGGACTCCACCTTGATCGTCACCTGATGGCCGCGGGCGGCGGCGATCGCCTTGATGAGCGCTTCGCCCTCGTCGGCGGTCACCGAGGCGACGGGCACCGGTCCGGCGGTCGCTCCGTCCTCGGCGCCGTACCAGCTCTCCAGGCGCCCCACGCCGTCGTTGACGACGAGCAGCAGCCGGACGCCGGCGCCGTGCGCGGCCGCGGACTGCTCGGCCGGGGACACCGTGTCGCTGCGCCGCACCACGGCGATCGCGCCGCGGGCGACGACGCCCGCGTAGTCGCCGGCCGCGCCGTCGCCCGCGAACACCCCGGGCGTCTTCGCGACCGAGCCGGGCAGCGGAGAGGCGCCCGGCTGGACCAGGACGTCGTCGAGATCCGTGCCGGCGTAGGACAGCGTGAGCGGGGCCTGCTCGGCGCGGATCCGGGTGGTGAACACGAAGCTGCCGCTGGTCACTTCGCTGTCCGACGGCTGTGCCCAGACGCTGTCGTAGGCGGGGTCGAGCAGGATGTTCTCCACCAGGGCCCGGTTGTCCGGCGCGGGCCGGGGCTCGGTGAACGAGCGGTAGTACTCGATCCGGGTCTGCGACGCGACGCTCGGCTTCGGCGTCAGGACGCGCACCTGGCGGGCCCTGGAGGCGTCGAAGGCGACGGTGGTATCGGCCGTCAGCTTCACCTCGGGGTCGCCCAGCAGGGCCGCGCCCAGGGAGTGCGGGCCGTGTGTCCCCTGCACCTCGGCGAACATCATCGCGGAGTAGGTGTCGGGTGCCAGGCGGACCGTCAGCGAGCCGCTGTCCGGGATCTGGTAGTACGTCACGGAGCCGTCCGACGCGCGGTGCAGCGAGACGAGGCCCGCCATCGGCCGGCCCGCACGGTCCTTGGCGGTGAGGGTGAGGCCGTATCGCTCGGGCTCGATGCTGACGGCCGCGGCGGTATGCGCGACGGGCGTGCCCGCGGCGTCGCGGGCGAGGACCTGCCCGGTCCAGGTGCCGGAGGCCATGCCTGCGGGGGAGACGACCACCGTCACCGAGGCGCTGCCGTGCGCGGGGACCGTGACCTGCTTCTGGCCCTCGGGGAGGGAGAACAGGCCGGCCGGCGACGTGCCCGCGTCCACCGCCAGGTCCAAAGTCACCGGTGAGTCGCCCGAGTTGGTGTAGGTGATGCGGCGGTCGATCGGGGCGGTGTCGTCGTGCGGCCACTGGACCAGGCCGCCGAAGACCGAGCCGGTGGCCGTCACCGTCGCGTGGACCGCGGCGGCGGCGTCGACGCGGCCCGACCCCGCCTGGTAGGCGGTGAAGTCGGGGGTCGGCTTGCTGGTGCTCATCAGAGCGTCCTTGAGCTGCTGCCCCGTCCAGTCGGGGTGCTGCTGCGCCAGCAGGGCGGCGGCGCCGGCGACGTGCGGGGTCGCCATGGAGGTGCCGCTCATCGTCGTGTAGTAGCCCTCACCTTCCGCCGAGTACTGCGAGCGGGCGGCGAGGATGTCCACGCCGGGGGCGGAGATGTCCGGCTTGAGGGCGTCGTCGCCCTCGCGGGGCCCGGCGCTGGAGAAGTAGGCCACTTGGTCGGAGGAGTCGACCGCGGCGACGGTCAGGGCCGCGTCGGCGGCACCGGGGGAGCCGACCGCGTAGGGGCTCTGGTAGGAGTTGCCGGCGGCGACGACGAACAGGGCCCCGGTCTCCGCGCTGAGCGCGTTCAGGCTCTGGCTCATCGGGTCGGTGCCGTCGCGACGTGCGGGGTCGCCCAGGCTCATACTGATGATCTTGGCGTGCTCGGTCCGGGCCGCCCACTCCATGCCCGCGATGACCCAGGAGTCCCGTCCGTTGCCGTTGTCGTCGAGGACCTTGCCGATGGCCAGGTCGGCGCCGGGGGCGACGCCCTTCTCCTTGCCGTCGGAGGCGGCGCCCGTGCCGGCGACGGTCGAGGCGGTGTGGGTGCCGTGGCCGTGGCGGTCCTCGACGTCGCTGTCGGGGACGAAGCTCTGCGTGTCGGTGACGCGGTCCGCCAGGTCGGGGTGGCGGGTGTCGACGCCGGTGTCCAGGACGGCCACCTTGACGCCGGCGCCGGTGGTGCCCTCGTTCCACACCTGCGGGGCACCGATCTGGGCGGTGGAGTCCGCGAGCGTGGCCCGGGCCTTGCCGTCCAGCCAGATCTTCGCGACGCCGTCCGCGAAGGCCGGGGCGTCGCTCCTGGCGGCCGCCGCCGTGCCGGACGGGGCCCCGGTCCCTGCGGTGAGGGCGGACCACAGACCGCGCGCCCTGGACCGATCGGCGGTGACCGCCTCGCCGCCCACGGAGGGCAGTGCCCGGTTCACCTTCACCCCCGGCAGGGCGGCCGCCTGGTCGCGGCGGAGTGCCGCGGACTCCTTGCGGTGGGAGACGATCAGGGGCAGTCCTGCGGCGTGCGCGTTGTCGTAGCCCTGGGCCACGAGCTGGGTGACGTCGAAGAGCCGCTTGTCGAGGAGCCCCGAGGCGACATAGGCCATGGCATCGTCGGGATAGACGTAGGTGTCCCCTCCCTCGGTGGAGGTGCGCACCGATCCGGTGGCCCCCGGCGGACGTTGGACGCTCACGGTGCCGGGCCGCCCACCGGCTCCCTTGGTGACGGTCACCTTGTCGCCGGTGATGAGGGTGACGACCGTGCTCGACGGCCGTGCTGACGCAGTCGGTGCGGCGAGCCGGGAAGGGTGCGCGTCGGCCTGGGCGGCCGTCGGCACGAGCGCGGCCAGTACGGCGGCTGAAGCGCCGAGTGCCACCAGGCCCGTTCTTCGGGCAGAGGGGTGATCCACCGTTCCTCCTTGAGGCTTGGTCGCCGAATTCGATCAGCTTCGATCAATGGAGAACAGGGGGCGTTGATCACCGGGCAGCGCCAAAGCACCGCAGCGGGGCGGCGATCGGGTCGGCGCAAGGCACGCGATCTGCTGCGTTTCCCGTCCGCGGGCGGAAGGCAAAGAACAGCGAAAAGTTCGCTACGCGGCGGTAGGCAACGCCTCCGGGCATCGACGGCGGGGGGTCAACCGCCGGACCCCGACCGCGACGTGTGAGCCGCTCGCGTCGAGGACCCGGTGTCCACCACCGTGGCCGTCAGGCGTCCGGAGTACTGGGGTGCGGGGCTGCGGGGCCTGCCGTCAGTCGGATTCCTTCGCCAGGTCGAGGGCGTAGGCCGGCCACCACTCCCCCGCCTTCGGACCGCCCTTGCACTCGCCGTCCGACTCACCCGGGCGTTTGACCCACAGGTACGCGTCCACCAGCGGGTCCGCCGTCTTCGCTGTCGGAGCCTCGCCGAGCGCCCGGCCCGGGGGGTTGCACCAGCGTTCGTCCGGATTGCCCTCCGTGTAGGGGCCGTTGCCGTTACGGCTCGTGTCGATCACGAAGTGTCTGCCGCCCACCTTCGACGAGAGCTGCTTGCCGTAGGCGATGGAGTCCTGGGTGGAGTAGAAGTTCGAGACGTTGACCGCGAAGCCGTCGGCCTGGTCCACGCCCGCCCACTGGAGCGGTTCGAAGATCTGGTCGGGATGGCCCCAGCCGACGTTGCCCGCGTCCAGGTACACCTTCGTGCTCTTCAGGGACTTCAGCTTGGCGATCGCGCCCTTGAGGAGGTCGTAGCGCTCCTCGTGGAACTCGTCCGAGGTGCAGCCGTTCACCAGGTGCAGTACGGCGTCCGGTTCGAGGACGACCAGCGCCGGACGGTCGCCGATGCCCCGGGCGACCCCGTCGATCCAGGCGCGGTAGGCGTTGCCGTCGGCCGCGCCGCCCTGCGAGTACTGGCCGCAGTCGCGGTGCGGGATGTTGTAGAGGACGAGCAGCGCCGTCCGGTCGGACCTCTTGGCGGCCTCGGTGAAGCCGCGCGCCTCCTGCTCCGGGTTCTCCGGCCCGATCCACTCCCCCGTCGGCTGCTCGGCGATCTTTCTGATCTGCTCGGCGTCGGACTTCGCCCCGCTCTTCGTATAAGTGGCGACCTGCCGGGCCGCGGTGCCGTCCGGGTTCACCCAGAACGGGTCGGCGCCCTTGGGCTGTTGAGTGATCTTCGCGCCCGCGTCGTCCGGCTTGTCCCCGTCGCCCGCGGAGGAACAACCGGCGACCAGCAGTGCCGCCCCCAGCACCACCGCGGTCGCCCGTGCCGGAGACAAGGCCCCCCTGCTGACGTACATCCAACTCCCCCCCGGGTGCACTCCGCCAAGTGCCAATCGTGACATACCCGCCGCGGCGGTCACGAGGTCGCACGGGCCTTGTCGGAGAGCTGTTACAGCCCTGCGCACATGGGTAGGTGCGCGCCTACGGGAGCCTCGACGCGGCGGCGGACGGTGAAGGGGAGTACGCGGTCATGCACCACACCGACCGGGAGATCCGGCTGGCAGCGGCCCTGGTGGAAGCGGCGGACACCCTCACCGAGGGCTTCGACAGGGGGCTGTATCTGCAACGCCTCGCGGACCACTGCGTGGAGCTGCTGTCCGCGCGGGCCGCCGGAGTGATGCTGATCGGCGCCGGGCGGGCGGTGACGCTGGCGGCCGGCTCGCGCCGGGAGGAGGTCGCACTGGAGCTGCTGGCGGCGCAGCACGGCGGCGGGCCCTGTCCGGACAGTTACGGCTCGGGCAGACCGGTGCCGCCGGTGTCCGTCCGGGCGGCCCACGAGGACGGCCGCTGGCCCCACTTCACCGAGCGGGCGCTGGCCCACGGCATCGCGACGACGTACGCGGTCCCGCTGCGCCGGCACGGGACCCTGCTCGGCGCGCTCAATGTGTTCGTGCCGGACGGCGGCGGAGCGGGCGACGCGGCGCTGCCGCTGGCCCAGGCGCTGGCGGACGCGGCGGCGCTCGGGCTGCACAACCAGCGGGCGTACGCCGAACACCGCACGCTGGCCAGGCAGTTGCAGGAGGCGCTGTCCAGCCGGGTGCGCATCGAGCAGGCCAAGGGCATGCTCGCCGAGCGCTGGCACACCACCGCCGACGACGCCTTCGCCGCGCTGCGTCAGTACGCACGGCGAAGGCGGGCGCCGCTCGATCTGGTCGTGCGAGCGGTCCTCGACCGGACCGCGGACGACACGGAGTTGCGCCGCGAGGCCGGTGGGGCGGGCAAGGGACCCACGTAGAGCCGTGGACCACCTGCGGAGATGACGGAGCGCGACCGACGCGGGACTTGACGTCACCATCCTCTAGGCCCGAGCGGCCCTGACGCTCTAGAGTCTTCCCAGACGGCCCCAGCCCCCGGCCGGCTGTTGACACACCGTGGCCTCCAGGCCTCCCGCGCCGATCGCCGGGTTACTCCCGCAACCCGAGCGCGCGCGGTCGAGGACCAGCCCGGCCGGCGACTTCGGGGGGAGCGTGTCGCCGGCCGGGCCAGGTGGGGGTGATCTCAGGCGCGGGCGCCCGTCAGATACGCCGACACCACCACGTTCGCCGAGTAGGTGCGGCTCTCCCGGTCGAAGGTGCCGCCGCAGGTGATCAGGCGGAGTTCGGCGCGGCCCGACTGGCCTGTGCCGTAGGCCTGCTCGGCGTCGAAGTCGTCGCGGGGCAGGACCCGGACGTCGTCCACGGTGAACTCGGCGACCTTGCCGTCGGAGCGGACCACCCGGACCGACTCGCCGGGCTCCATGGTGCTGAGTTTGTAGAAGACGGCCGGCTTGGTCTCGGTGTCGACGTGTCCCACCATCACCGCGGTTCCGGCGGCACCGGGCGTGGTCCCCGCCCGGTACCAGCCGACCACGTCGGGCTGGGAGAGCGGCGGCGGGTCCACCGCGCCCTGCGTGTCGAGTCCGCGGCCCACGACCGGTGCCTGCACGCCGAGTTCGGGGATGTCGATGCGCTGCGGCAGGGCGGCGTCCGCCAACGGTTTGGCCGGGGGCGGCAGTTCCGCGTCGGCGGGCCGTCCCACCGCGGCCACGTCACCGGACGTGGGCCCGGTTCCGAACCGTACGCCGGTCACCTCGCGGCCCCACAGCCACAGCCCGAGCAGCAGCATGGCCCAGGCCACGCAGGTCGTCAGCCGCCCGGCGCCGGAGCGATCACCGTCGGACATCGCGTGCCGTGCCCTCAGTCCTTGCCACAGCTGCGGCGGGCCCGGGGCAGGAGCCCGACGGCGAGCGCGGCGAGTCCTGCCAGCACGAGCCCGACGACGCCCTGTGTGGCGCCGGGTCCTTCGGAGCGGACGTCGACGGAGGCGAAGTGCGCGGCGGTGCCGCCGCCGCCCGCGGGCACCGGGGCGACAGGCGTGGACAAGGGTGACAGGGGGGACAGGGCGTCCGGGGTGAGCCCGGTGCCGGAGACCGTGACCGTGCTCTTGACCTGTGTGTCACCGCAGGTGATCCGCACGTCGTAGACGCCGGGGGTGGCCGTGCTGCGGATCCGGCCGTCGCCGCTGAGGGTGCCGTCGGTGCCCGAGAGGGCGGCGTCCGAGACGAACGCGTCGGAGACCGCCGTGGCCGTCCGCGTGGCGCAGCCGCTCACGCGGAGCGCGATGTCGCCGCCGGGGGCGGCGGACGACGGGGTGACCTGGACACCGCCTCCGTCCGCCGCGTGCGCCGTCGGGACGAGCGCGGCGGCGGCGAGGATTCCGGTACAGAGTGTGAGGCGTAGTGAGCCCATCGTGAACCTCCAGATATCTGGAGGCTCCCCCGCCGCTCACGCTCCCGCATCCTCGAGGGGCGTTCCGCTGCTCCGAACGGGTGGTGACGGGTTTCGGTCGTGATCTTCGGTGGCCGTCGGCGGCGGGGCCTGCCTGCTCAGATGCGGTCGACGAGGTCCGCGATGGAGTCGACGACCTGGGACGGCTTGTACGGGAAGTCCTCCACCTGCCCGGGCCGGGTCAGGCCGGTGAACACGAGGAACGTCTGCATCCCGGCCTCCATGCCGGCCAGGATGTCGGTGTCCATGCGGTCGCCGATCATCGCACTGGTCTCGGAATGGGCACCGATCGCGTTCAGGCCTGTGCGCATCATCAGCGGGTTCGGCTTGCCCGCGAAGTACGGCTTCTTGCTGGTGGCCTTGGTGATCAGCGCGGCGACGGCACCGGTGGCGGGCAGCGGGCCCTCGGTGGACGGGCCGGTCTCGTCCGGGTTGGTGGCGATGAAGCGGGCGCCGCCCTGGATGAGCCGTACGGCCTTGGTCATGGCCTCGAAGGAATACGTGCGCGTCTCGCCGAGGACGACGTAGTCGGGCTCGTGGTCGGTGAGGATGTAGCCGATGTCGTGCAGCGCGGTCGTCAGGCCCGCCTCGCCGATGACGTAGGCGCTGCCGCCGGGGCGCTGGTCGTCCAGGAACTTGGCGGTGGCCAGGGCCGAGGTCCAGATGTTCTCGACCGGCACGTCCAGACCCATATGGCTCAGCCGCGCGTGCAGGTCGCGCGGGGTGTAGATGGAGTTGTTGGTGAGGACGAGGAAGGGGCGGCCGGACTCACGCAGTCTCTTGAGGAACGCGTCGGCGCCGGGGATGGGAACGCCCTCGTGGATGAGCACACCGTCCATGTCGGTGAGCCATGACTCGATGGGCTTGCGTTCAGACATCTGCCGTCTCCTGCCGTACGCGGAACTGCGTGAGTCCAGCCTAGATGCAGCGCGGATCTTGGGGAACGCGCCGCCCGGCCCTCGGTCAGCTGCCGGTGGCGGACTTCCAGTCCTCGATGTACGACGTGAGGTTCTCGTCGATGTCGTTCCAGTCCGGCTCGAAGACCTCGACGCCGTCCATCAGCTTGGTGAGGGCGATGGCGTTGTCGTCGGTGGCCTTGATGTCCTGACGGGCGCTGAAGCCGCCGCCGATCTCGCTGACCTGCTGCTGGGCCTGCTGCGAGAGCATGTAGTCGAGGAGCTTCTTGCCGTTCTCGCTGTGCGGGGCCTTGGTGACCAGTCCGGCCGCGTACGGCAGGGCGAAGGTGGTGGGCTTGCCGCCCTTTGCCGCCGGGAACCAGATGCCGAGGTTGGGCATGTCCTTGGACTGGGCGTAGTTCATCTGGACGTCGCCGTTGGCGACGAGGAGTTCGCCCTTGTCGACCTTGGGGGCGAGCTTGCCGGTGGAGGAGGACGGGCCGACGTTGTTGGCCTGGAGCTTCTTCAGGTAGTCGAGGGCCGCGTCCTTGCCGCCGAAGTCGTGGATCGCCTTGATGAGGACGGCCGTTCCGTCGCCGGCGACGCCGGGCGTGGAGTACTGGAGCTTCTCCTTGTACTTGGCGTCGAGCAGCTCGTCCCAGGTGGTGGGGGCCTGCTTCAGCTCCTTCTTGTTGTAGACGAACCCGAAGTAGTTGTTGACGACGGAGGTCCAGGTGCCGTCGGCCGCCTTGTCGGCGCCGTTGACCTGGTCCGAGCCCTCGGGGGCGTACTTCTGCAGCAGCCCCTTGGTGTCGGCCTGCTGGATGAACGGCGGGAGGCTGACAAGCACGTCGGCCTGCGGGTTGCTCTTCTCGCGCAGGGCGCGCTGCACCACCTCACCGGAGCCGCCCTCGACGTACTTGACCTTGATACCGGTCTTCTTCTCGAAGTCCTTGAAGACCTGGTCGTACCAGCCGTCGCCGTTCTCGCCCTTGAGGCCGTCCGCGCTGTAGACGGTGACCTCCTTGGCGTCGGAGTCGGCGGAACCGCTGGAGCAGGCGGTGGCCAGCGGGCTCACGAGGAGACAGACGGCGATGGCGATCTTCAGGCTGTTTCTGGGCATGACGGGGTGAACTCCTTGCACGGGGCGGGGCTTGGGGTCAGCGGTACGAGGCTTTGGTGCGCACGCGGGAGACGGCGAGCAGGACGATCAGTGTCGCCGTCATCAGCACCACGGCGACGGCGGAGCCCGCGAACAAGGCGCCCCGGTCGGTGGCCGCGTAGATCAGGACGGGCAGCGGGGTCCAGTCGGGCGGATAGAGCATCATCGTGGCGCTCAACTCGCCCATGGACAGGGCGAAGCAGAGGCCGGCTGCGGCGGACAGGGAGGGCAGCAGGAGCGGTAGCCGCACCCGCCACAGGACGTACGAGGGCCGGGCGCCGAGGGAGGCGGCGGCCTGCTCGTAGGCAGGGTCGAGGCGGGTGATCGCCGCTGAGACCGACTGATGGGCGAAGGCGGTCACCAGCACCGTGTGGGCGACGATCACGATCCACCGGGTGCCGTTGAGCAGCAGCGGCGGCTGCGAGAAGGCGACCAGGACGGCCAGGCCGACGACCACCGAGGGCACGGCGACCGGCAGGACGAACAGGGTGTCGAGCACACGCCGTACCGGCTTCGGGGCGGCGTGCGCGGCGAGCGCGGCCCAGGTGCCGACGGCGAGCGCGAGGAGGCTGGCCGTGACGGCGGTGACCAGGCTGGTGGTGAGCGCCTGGAGGGCCTCGCCGCGGGTGGCGGCGGTGTAGTGGGCGGTGGTGAACCCGGAGGGCAGCACGCTCGACCAGTGGCCGGCGAAGGAGGCGGCCAGGATGACGAGGAGGGGCAGCGCGAAGAGGGGAAGGAACAGGACGAGGAAGACCAGCCAGACGGCCCACTTCCCGGTACGGCTATGCACCAGCACGACGGCTCACCACCCGGTAGAGGCCGTACAGCCCCACGGAGATCAGGACGTTGACGACGGCAACCACGCAGGCGCCCGGATAGTCGGACTCGAGGATCGCCTTGCTGTAGACGAGCATCGGCAGGGTCGTGACCCCCTTGGCGCCGGTGAACAGCACGATGCCGAACTCGTTGAGGCACAGCACCAGCACGAGGCTGCCGCCGGCCGCCAGCGCGGGCAGCGCCTCCGGCAGGATCACCTGCCGCACGATGCGCGGGGCCCGGGCGCCGAGCGAACTCGCCGCCTCCAGCTGCGCGGTGTCGAGCTGCGAGAACGCGGCGAGCAGCGGCCGCATCACGAAGGGCGTGAAGTAGGTGACCTCGGCCAGCAGCACCCCCCAGGGCGTGGTGAGAAACCGGAAGGGCCCCTCGGCGGCGCCGGTGACGTCGGTCCACAGCCCGTTGGCCATGCCGACGGTGCCGTAGATGAAGAGGAGGGCGAGCGTGATGAGGAAGGACGGGAAGGACAGGAAGACGTCCACGAACCGGGCGACGGCCTTCGCCCCGGGAAACGGTACGAAGGCGATGACGAGCGCGAGCACGAACCCGAGCACCAGACACCCGACGGTGGCGGCGAGGGCCAGCCAGACGGTGGTCCACAGGGCTTCACGGAAGGCGGCCGAGGCGAAGACGTCGGCGTACGGCTGGAGGGAGGTGCCACCCGTGTCGGGGTGGATGGACTGCCGGCCGACGAGGACGAGGGGGTAGAGGAAGAAGAGGGCGAGGAGGGCCACTGGGGGCAGGGCCCACGCCAGGCGCCTAGTCATGGCCGACTCCGGCGGGGAGCAGACTTGCGTCGCCGGGTGCGAAGTGCAGGGTGACCTCCGCCCCGTTCGCCGGCGGGTCCGTCAGTTCACGCACATCCGCCGTCACCACATGTCCGGCCACCTCGACGGAGAGCCGGTGGGTGGCGCCTCGCCACTGGATGTCGCCGACCGTGCCGGTGAGCCGGTTGGGGCCGTCGCCGAGCCCGATGAGGTGCGGGCGTATGCACAGGGTGGCGCCCGCGCCCGCGACCGCCCCGGCGGTGTCCATCTTCAGCTCGATGCCGCCGAAGACGACACCGCCGGAACCGACGGTCACGGGAAGGAGGTTGGCGTTGCCGACGAAGGACGCGGTGAACTCATTGGCCGGGGCCCGGTACAGCTCCTGCGGCGTGCCGCAGGCCTGCAGTCGCGCACGGTCCATCACGGCGATCCGGTCCGCCAGGGTCAGCGCCTCCACCTGGTCATGGGTGACGTAGAGGATCGAGACATCGGGCAGCTCCCGGTGCAGCCGGGCGAGTTCGGCGAGCATCCCGGACCGCAGCCGGGCGTCGAGCGCGGACAGGGGCTCGTCGAGGAGCAGCACATCAGGGCGTACGGCGAGCGCCCGTGCGATGGCGACCCGTTGCTGCTGCCCACCGGACAACTCCCGTGGATGCCGCCGCGCGTACGCCGCCATCCCGGTCATATCCAGCGCCTCGGCGACCCGCTGCCGTATCTCGCCCCGCGCGACCTTGCGCGCCTTGAGTCCGAAGGCGACGTTGTCCTCGACCCGCATGTGCGGGAAGAGGGCGTACTGCTGGACGACCATCCCGATGCCCCGCCGATACGGCGGCAGGTCGGTCACGTCACGGTCGCCGAGGAACACCCGCCCCGACGCGGGCCGTACGAACCCGGCGACCGCCCGCAGCGCGGTGGTCTTGCCGGAGCCGGACGGCCCGAGCAGCGCCATCACCTCGCCGGGTTCGACGGTGAGGTCGAGGGCGTCGAGGACGACGGTGTTGCCGTAGGCGACCGTGACAGAGTCGAAGCGGATGCCCATCTCAGCCGGTTCCCTCGAGCAGCTCGGGCAGTTCGGCGACAGAACCGAGGACATGGGTGGCGCCGGCCGCGCGCAGATCGGCGTCGCCGTGCGCCCCGGTGAGCACTCCGGCCACCACACCGGCCCCGGCGCGTACGCCGCTGCGCATGTCGTACGAGGTGTCACCGACGACCGCGACCTGCCGTACGTCGTCGGCCGCCCCGGTGCGCACGAACGCCGTGAGCGCCATGTCCGGGTACGGCCGCCCGCGCCCGCCGGCGTCGGCCGGGGACAGGGTGAGGTCCGCGAGGTCGCGCCAGCCGAGGGCGTCGAGGATCGCGTCCTGGGTGACGCGGGAGAATCCGGTGGTCAGGACGACGGTACGGCCGCTGCCCCGCAGCTTCTCGACGGCCTCGCGGGCGCCCGGGATCGGCTCGATCAGACCGCCGTCGACGAGCGCGCCGTACGCCTCCTCGAAGGCGGAGTTGCCACGCTGGGCCAGGTCCTCCTCGCCGAACAGATGCCGGAAGACGGAGATCTTGGACTCGCCCATGGTGGCGCGGACGTAGGCGAGTTGCTCCTCGAACCGCGGCGAGCCGGGCTCCACGCCCAGCGTCTGCACGGCGGTGGCGAAGGCGCGCTCGACGAGACCGCCGTCGGCGACGGTCGTGCCGGCCATGTCGAGGACGACGAGACGGATGTCGGAGGTCATGGGGGTCACCGGATTCGTGGGGGTCGTGGGGGTCATGGTGGTCACCAGCCCAGTTCGTCGGCGGTCGTCTCGGCGATGGCGGGCGAGCAGGTCATTCCGCGCCCGCCGGGTCCCGTCACCAGCCACACCCCGTCGGCCACCCGCTGCCGGTGCACCACCCGGGCCGGGTCGGTGCACTGCGCGTACACCCCGGCCCAGCGGCGCCGGATCCTGGGCAGCGGGCGGCCCAGGAGGGACTCGACGACCTCGGTGAGGTGGTCGTAGGGGTCCTCGAGGGTGTCGAAGGCGAAGGGGTGCTCGTACTCGTGGGTGTCGCCGATCGTCAGGCCGCCGTCGGCGCGCTGCACCATGAGCAGCTGCATGCGGTGCGCGGCGGCCGTCTCGGCCTGCGGCTGCCCGGAGTTGAGCGCGTCCAGGGCCTCGGAGGCGTACGCGGGGTAGTAGCGGAAGCTGTCCGCGTCGGCGACCGAGGTGGTGAGCGGTTCGCCCAGCGGGTCGGTCTGCATCATCTGCAGCCGTACGCGGCGCACGGGCAACTCGGGTCCGGCGAGTTCGCGCACGAGCCCGCCGAGCCAGGCGCCGGTGCACAGGACGACGGCGTCGGCGTGGTACACGTCGCCGTGGTCGTCGCGGACGGTCCCGGCGCCGACCACCTCACGCACCTCGCGGCCGGGCAGGAAGGTGTAGTTCGGGGACTTCAGCAGCTCGGCGCGCAGGGCGAGCTGGGCGGTGCGGGGCTCGACGGCGGCGTCGCGCTCGCAGTACAGGGCCGCGTCGAAGTCGCCCCGGAGGGCGGGGTTGAGGGCGCGTGCCTCGCCGGGGGTCAGCAGTTTGTAGCCGCGGGCGGCGGCGTCCGGGCGGGCCACGGCGGCCTCGGCGACCGCACGTTCGAGGGCGCCGCGCACGGGGGTGAGCGAGCCGTTGGCGCGGAAGCCCAGCGCGGGCACCCGCTCCCCGATCCGCTCCCACAACTCTCGTGCGCGCAGGGCGGTTTCGAGTTCCTCCCCGCCCGCGCGCCCGCTCACCCAGATCTGCCCGAAGTTGCGCAACGACGCGCCGCGAGCCTCCGCCTCGCGCTCGATCTGTACGACCTCGTGGCCGCGTTCCACTGCTTGCCAGGCGTGCATGGTGCCCACCACGCCTGCTCCTACGACTGTCACTCTCACGGCGGTCACGCTCGTCGGGAATGGGGAACCGGAATGAACCGGATGGCGACGAGAGGGTGAACGACCCATCACGTTTGGGCTAGACCCGTTATCATTTCGTGACACGCGTGGGAGATGGGGTGCCGGTCGTTCCGGTCAGCCGTTCAGATGCGCGGAGAAGGAGAACCGGTCCCCGCGGTAGAGGCTCCGCACCCGCTCCAGGGGCTGCCCTTCCGTGTCCCGGGACACCCGGTGGATCAGCAGCATCGGAAGGGCGGGCGGGGTACCGATGAGGAGGGCCTCGCGCGGGGTGGCGAGCACGGTCTCGATGCGTTCGTCGGCGTCGCCGAAGGTGATGCCCTGGGCGTTCAGATAGGCGTAGAAGGAGGAGTCGGGCTCGAAGTCCGCGTCCAGGCGCGGGACTCGGGACACGGCCACGTAGGTGCTCTCCAGGCCGACCCGTTCGTCGTCGGCGAGCAGGACGCGCTCCAGGTGCCAGACGAGCTCGCCCCGGACGAGGCCGGTCTCGGCGGCGAGGGCGTCCGGGGCGGGGAAGCGGTCGAGGGAGACGAGGGTACGGCCCGGGGTGCGCCCCTGCCGCCGTACGCCCTCGGTGTAGCTGGCGAGCGAGAGGGGCTGCTCCAGCTTGGGTCCGGCGACGACGGTCCCGCGCCCCTGCCGTCTGAGCCGCCCCTCCAGCACCAGTTCGCGCACGGCCTGCCGCACGGTTTCGCGGGCGACTTCGAAGCGCTCGGCGAGATCGCGTTCGGTGGGGATGAGGTTGCCCTCCCCCAACTCCTCGACGAGCACGCTGAGCCGCGCCTTCACCGCGTAGTACTTCGGGATGCGCCCGTGCTCGGGAATGCCGGAGCGGACGGGGGCGCCTGGGGCCTGGTCGTTCGGGTAGTCCACGCAGGGATCGTCGCAGACGGGAGGGGGGAAGTCGGGCGGGGACCCCGGGAACGGCCTGCGGCTGCGGCCCGCGCGGCCGGCTCGGCCCCCGCGATCACGGCCCGCGCATACCGCTCAGCGCCGTCGGCGGACCAGCACGTAGACGCTGCCGCCGGCGGCGAGCAGACCGGCGAACACCGTGCCGGCGGCGTGCGCGACGGCGAGGCCGGTGCCCGCGAGTTCCTCGGCCTCCTCGTCATTTCCGGCGGCCTCGGCGCTGTCGCTCTTGCCGGTCCCGTCGGTTCCGTCGGTCTCGCCGGCGGACGCGAGGGCGGAGCCGGCGGACGCGAGGGCGGAACCGGTGGGCGTGGGAGCGGTGCCGGTGTCGGGGGCGGAACTGGCGCCCCCCGGGGTCTCGGAGCCGTCGGGGCTCCCAGAACTGGAACTCTCCGGAGCCGCCGTACCGGAACCGTCCACCTGCCCCTCCCCGGCCTTCTCACCGCGCCCGTCCGCGACCCGGAACCGGTAGTCGTTCGACTCCCCCACCCAGTCACCGTCCTCCTCGTGCCGCTGGACGACGGCCGCGTTGGCGGTGATGTCGTCGGGTACGGCGTCGGAGGTGACCGCCAGCCTGACCTTCACGCTGACGGTCCTGCCGGGGGCCACGGTGAACCCGGCGAAGTCGTCCCCGTCGAAGGCGCCGACGAGTTCGTGCTCGTCGGTGGCCGCGAAGCGCACGGGGCGGGCGCGCGAGCTGTCGTAGAACTCCAGTTGGGGCTGGGCGGGCTTCAGCGCGCGCTTGCTGTCGACGAGCACGACGACGGGGTGGATGTCGGCGCAGGAGCGGTCGGTGGTGTTGGTGAGGTCGATGTACCAGGTGCCGAACCCGCCCCCCGCCGTGTAGGACGCCGGCCCGCCGCGAATGCGCGTGCTCAGCGGGAACTCGCGGTCGTCCGCACCGGCGCAGCTGGGAGCGGCGCCGGCCCGGGCGGTCTCGGACGACACGGAAACGAGGACGGCGGCTGCGGCCAGGCAGAGGGACAAGGACAAGCACAGTCGCATGAACACATGACCATGTCGGACGCGACTGGGAAAACGACGGCACCACGACGGCCGAGCACCCGGAACCACGCGACCGGCCGACCCCACGACCGCCCCTCACCCGCTCCGGCGGGAGCCGACCCTCACCCGTCCTCCCGCCCGAACAACGGCGCCACCAGCAACTGCGCCGCCCCCACCGCGACCCCCCACTCCCCACCGGAGGCAACCCGCACCGGCACACCCCCGCCTCCCGCACCCTCCCGCCGTGCCCGCTCCCCGAGCACCGCGCCCACCCCCGCGACGAACTCCTCCGGCGCCGAAGCAACCGTCCGTCCCCCGAGCAGCACAAGGTCGATGTCCAGCAGCCCCACCAGATTCGCCGCCCCCGCCCCGAGCACCCGCGCCGCCTCCGGCACGTCCCCCCGCCCCACCGCCGACAGGCACAGCACCTCGACGCACCCCCGGTTCCCGCATCCGCACACCGGCCCGTCCAGCTGGATCACCTGGTGCCCGAACTCCCCCGCCCCGGTCCGCGCACCCCGGTGCACGCTCCCGCCGATCACCAGCCCGGCCCCGAGTCCCGTGCCGAGGTGCAGATACGCGAACGAGCCGCCCTCCCCGGCCACCGCGAGCCCCAGCGCCGCCGCGTTCGTGTCCTTGTCGACCACGACCGGCAGTCCGAGCCGCCCCGCCAGCACGTCCCGCAGCGGAAAGCCGTCCCACTCCGGGAACCCGGTCACCCGGTGCAGCATCCCCCGCGTGTGGTCCAGCGGGCCGGGCAGCGCGACGCCCACCCCGAGCAGCGAGCCGCGCGCCGTCTCCGGCAGCAGCGCCTCCACCTGCCGGGCCGTGCCCTCCACCACCGCGTCCGCACCGGCCCCGAGGCCGACGGCGCCGCGGCTCTCCGCCACGACCGTCCCGTCGAGATCGACGAGCACGGCCCGCAGTTCGTCCCGGTCCAGATGCACGCCCACCGCGTGCCCCGCCTCCGGCACCAGCCGCAGTACGGTCCGGGGCTTCCCGCCCGTCGAGGCCCGGCGCCCCGCCGCCGCGGCGAGGCCCTCCTCCCGCAGCCGTGCGGTGATCTTGCTGACGGCCTGGGGGGTCAGCCCGGTGCGCTCGGCGAGTTCGAGGCGGCTGATGCCCTCGGCGCCGGCGGTGCGCAGCAGGTCGAGCACGAGCGCGGTGTTGTGGCTGCGCAGGGCGAGCAGGTTGGCGCCGCCCGGCCCCGCCGCCGCTCCCCTTATGCCCGCCACCCTGCCGAGACCTTCCGCATCCACGCTGTTCACGCCCCCATTGTCGCCGACACTTGCACTTTGGCAACAGCGTTGCGAAAGTGGTCGCATGACAACTGGTACGACTGCCACCCCCCTCCGTGTGGGCCTGATCGGCTACGGCCTCGCGGGCTCCGTGTTCCACGCCCCACTGATCGCCGCGACCGACGGCCTCGTTCTCGACACGGTGGTCACCTCGAACCCCGAGCGGCAGGAGCAGGCGCGCGCCGAGTTCCCGGACGTCCGTGTCGCCGGCACGCCGGAGGAGCTCTTCGAGCGCGCGGAAGAGCTGGATCTGATCGTCATCGCGTCGCCGAACAAGACGCACGTCCCGCTGGCGACGGCCGCGCTCAAGGCGGGTCTGCCGGTGGTGATCGACAAGCCGCTCGCCGGTACGGCCGCCGAGGCGCGCGCGCTCGCCGCCCACGCCGAGGAGCGCGGCCTGCTGCTGTCGGTCTTCCAGAACCGCCGCTGGGACAACGATTTCCTGACCCTGCGCAAGCTGGTCGAGGACGGCGAACTGGGCGACGTCTGGCGGTTCGAGTCGCGCTTCGAGCGGTGGCGGCCGCAGCCGAAGGGCGGCTGGCGCGAGTCCGGCGACCCCGCAGAGATCGGAGGTCTGCTGTACGACCTCGGCAGCCATGTCGTCGACCAGGCCCTGGTCCTGTTCGGTCCGGTCACGCAGGTGTACGCCGAGGCGGTGGTCCGGCGCGACGGTGCCGAGACCGACGACGACACGTTCATCGCACTGACGCACTGGAACGGCGTCCGCTCCCACCTCTACGTCTCCGCTACGGCCGCGCAGCTCGGCCCCCGCTTCCGGGTCCTGGGCTCGCGCGCGGGCTTCGTGAAGCACGGCCTCGACCCGCAGGAGGCGGCTCTGCGCGAGGGCGGGCGGCCCGGCGCCGGCTGGGGCGTCGAGCCCGAGGAGCTGTGGGGCCGCGTCGGCGCCGGGGAGTCCCCGCTGACCGGCGGCGGCACCGCCGTGCCGACCCTGCCCGGCGACTACCCCGCGTACTACGCGGCCGTGGCCCAGGCCCTCACCGGCGCCGGCCCCAACCCGGTGACGGCACTGGAGGCGGCCGACGCCCTCGACGTACTGGAGGCGGCGCAGCGGTCCGCCCGTGACGGAGAGACGGTGACCCTCTGATGCACCACCCGCAGATCACCCCGAAGTCCGCCCCGGAGCTCACCCCGAGCATCGAGGAACTCGAGGCGCAGGAACGCCGGCTGGTCTTCCGGCAGTTCACGTACGAGGACGCGTGGGCCCTCGGCTCCCTGCTGGTGGAACTGGCCCGGGAGCGCCAGGCGCCCGTGGCGATCGACATCCACCGCGCCGGCCAGCAGCTCTTCCATGCGGCCCTGCCAGGCTCCACGCCCGACAACGACGCCTGGATCGCCCGCAAGCGCCGGGTGGTGGAGCGCTACGGCTCCGCGTCGTACCTGGTCGGCGCGCGCTTCCGCGCCAAGGGCGCCACGTTCGAGGAGTCCTCGCGCCTCGACCCCGACCTGTACGCGGCGCACGGCGGCTCCTTCCCGGTCACCGTCGAGAACGTGGGCGTGATCGGCTCGGTCACCGTCTCCGGCCTGCCGCAGCTCCAGGACCACCGGTTCGTGGTGGAGGCACTGGAGCAGTTCCTGGGCTCCCTGGACGACGGCCGACGGGACTAAGCCGGGACTCCCTCCGGTTGGGACTGTCGTACGGAAGACCGATCATGGAACGACACCCACCCGGAGGGAACGACCCCATGAGCACCCCCCTCAACGCCCTGAAGGAATCAGTCGGCCGGTACGGCATCTGGAGCGTCGGGCTCCGCTCGGAGGATCCGGCCCGGCGCACCGAGCTGGGCGAGGCCGCCGCCGAGCTGCAGGAGCTGGGTTACGGCGCCGCCTGGCTGGGCGGCAGCAGCGCCCCGCGCCACGCCCTGCCCCTGCTGGAGACGACCTCGCGGCTCGCCGTCGGCACCAGCATCCAGAGCATCTGGCAGTACGACGCCGAGACCAGCGCGACGGGCTTCGCCGAGGTCGAGGCGGCCCACCCCGGCCGTTTCGTGCTCGGCCTCGGGGTGAGCCACGCCAAGATGGCGGAGCAGTACCGGCGCCCGTACTCGGCGCTGGTCGACTACCTCGACGCGCTGGACACGGCCGGGGTGCCCGCCGAGCGCCGGGTCCTGGCGGCCCTCGGCCCGAAGACGCTCCAGCTGTCGGCCGACCGGGCGGCGGGCACGATCCCCTATCTGGTCACGCCCGAGCACACCGCGCAGGCCCGCGCGATCCTGGGCGAAACCCCGCTGCTGGCCCCGGAGTTCAAGGTGGTCCCGGAGACCGACCCGACCCGCGCCCGCGCTCTGGCCCGCGAGGCCCTGGCGATGTACCTCGCCCTGCCCAACTACACGAACAATTTCCTGCGCCTGGGCTTCACCGAGGAGGACCTGGCCGCCGGCGGCAGCGACCGCCTGATCGACGCGCTGTACGCCTGGGGCGACGAGGACAGGATCCACGCCCGCATCGATGAGTTCCTCGAGGCGGGCGCGGACCATGTGGCGATCCAGGTGGTGGACGGAGGGTCTCGGGACGCCCTGCCACGGGAGACGTGGCGCCGGCTGGCAGACCTCTTGTTCTGAGGGGGGAGGGGCTCAGGCTTGCTTGAGCTCCTGCCGCTGCCGGCCAAGTCCCGCGATCTCCAGCTCCACGACATCCCCGGCCTTCAAGTACGGCTTGGGCTCAGGCTGCCCCAGCGCAACGCCCGCCGGAGTCCCCGTATTGATCACGTCCCCGGGATACAGCGTCATGAACTGGCTGACGTACCGGACGACTTCACCCACCGGAAAGATCTGCTCCGCGGTCGTCCCGTCCTGCTTCAGCTCCCCGTTGACCCACAGCCGCAGCGCGAGGTTCTGCGGATCCGGGACCTCGTCCGCGGTCACCAGCCACGGCCCGAGGGGGTTGAACGTCTCGCAGTTCTTGCCCTTGTCCCACGTGCCGCCCCGCTCGATCTGGAACTCCCGCTCGGACACGTCGTGCGCGACCGCGTACCCGGCGACGTGCCCGAGCGCCTCCTCGGCCGACTCGACATAGCGGGCCGTCCGTCCGATGACGACGGCCAGCTCCACCTCCCAGTCGGTCTTGGCGGACCCGCGCGGCACGAGCACGGTGTCGTCGGGACCGACGACCGTGTCCGGCGCCTTGAAGAAGACGACCGGCTCGGCGGGCGGCTCGGCCCCCGTCTCGCGGGCGTGGTCGTGGTAGTTGAGCCCGATGCACACGATCTTGCCGATCCGCCCGAGCGGCGGCCCGACCCGCAGCCCCTCCGCGTCCAGCGCGGGCAGCTCACCGGAGTCCGCGGCGGAGCGGACCCGGCCGAGCGCGGCGTCGTCGGCGAGCAGGGCCCCGTCGATGTCGTCGACGACCCCCGACAGATCGCGCAGGGTTCCCCCGGCGTCGAGCAGCGCGGGCCGCTCCGCTCCCGCCGTACCGACTCGCAGCAGCTTCATGGTGACCATCTCCCTCGCTAGCGGGCGCCCGGCCGATGTGTGCAGCCATCGGAGGACTGGTCGATCCTCCAAGGTCGAGGTCCGGTCCGCAATACCCGGTTCAGGGACTGGACCGTAACCTCCCCTGTCCGGAACGGCTCGGCGAATCCGAACCGCTCAGCGATACAGCACCGCACGCTCCACCGCGCTCCATGCCGTACTGGTCACGACATACAGCGCGGCGGCCAACGGCACCACGGCCACGGTGACGAGCGTGAGGAAGGACATGAACGGCAGGACCTTGCCGATCGCGGCGAGCCCCGGCACCTGCTCCTCCCTCACGGGCGCCGGACTCGTCACCGCCGACATCCGCTTGGTGCGCACGTAGTTGAAGGTGGCGACGCAGGCGACGACGGCGAACAGCCCGACGTACACGAGTCCCGCCGCCCCGAACACCCCACCGTCGCCCAGCGCGTCGCCCCACCGTCCGCCGAGCGGCGCCGCGAACAGCTCGTGCCCGAGCAGCCCGTTGCTCCCGCCGCCGATCGAGGAACTGGAGAAAAGGTGGTACAGGAGGAAGAACGCGGGCAGCTGGAGCAGGCTCGGCAGAAGGCCGGACAGCGGTGACACCTTCTCCTCGGTGTGCAGGGCCAGGACGGCCTGCTGGAGCTTCTCGGGGTTCTTCGCGTGCTTCTTCCGCAGCTCGGCGATCCTCGGCTGCAACGCGGCCCGGGCCCGCTGACCGCGCGCCGCCGCCCGGGAGAGGGGATGCACGAGGAGCCGTACGAG
Organism: Streptomyces brasiliensis; assembly: GCF_014647875.1. Classification (GTDB taxonomy): domain Bacteria; phylum Actinomycetota; class Actinomycetes; order Streptomycetales; family Streptomycetaceae; genus Streptomyces; species Streptomyces brasiliensis. Next base: position 179,890 of record NZ_BMQA01000008.1, read on the forward strand.
CGCGGTGAACAGGACGATCGCGGCGGCCGCCGCGGAGGCGTGGAACAGCGGCTGGAGCAGGTCGGCCAGCTGCTCGACCAGGGTGGCGAAAACGGACATGGGTGAGCCCTCCGTGGGTCTCGTCGTGCCGGAGTCGGATGTGCATGACGGCATGACGACCCGCGCGGGGTCACGGACGGATCAACGGGTTCGCCCTACGCGATGGTCGCCGGGAGGGCGTGTCCGGGCGCTCTGGGCCGCTGCCGGCCTCTGGCGTCGGGGTCGCGCTGGGGCAGGAACGCCGTACGGCGGTCCCGGTCGCGTATCGCCGTACGCACCCGGGTGGGCGGCACGGCCGGGGCGCAGCGCGCGGCGATGACGGAGCCGGCGGCGAGCGCCGAGGCGGCCGCCGCGGTCGCGGCGAGCGCGACGGTGGTCGTGAGGGTGCCGGTGTCGAGCAGCGCGACCGCCAGCACGAGGAACAGGAGCACGGCGACGGGACACGTGCCGGCCGCCCGGCTGCGGATCATCGCCTTCCCCCCTCTCCCCTGGCGCGCACGGCCACCCGCACGACCTCGCCTCGACGCCCTCTACTACGACTGACCGGTCTCGATCGGTTCCAGCAGCCTCTTCGGCTTGAGCAGCGCCCTGCTGACCGGATCGGCCGGATCGGGGTCGAGTCCCGTGCCCGGCATGAGGAGAACGTCCGCGACCGGTACGGAAGTTCCGCAGGAAGGGCATTCGCCGTTCGGGGCGAGTTCGGTGCCGCATTCCACGTGCCGCAGGTGGCGCAGCCGGTGGTCCATGAGCTGCTCATGACCCCAGACGGCGAGCGCGCGCAGCGCGGGCCACAGCGCGATCCCGCGGTCGGTGACGACGTACTCGTCCCTGGGCGGCGCCTCCTGGTACCGGCGCTTCTCGAGGATCCCCTCCTCGGTGAGCGTCTTCAGGCGGGCCGACAGGACGGCGCGCGGGATGCCGAGGTGTGTGAGGAAGTCGTTGTAGCGCCGGACGCCGTAGATCGCGTCGCGGACGACGAGCAGCGTCCACCGCTCACCCACGACCTCCAGCGCACGGGCGATCGAACACTGCTGTGTCGCGTAGTCCTTGCCCAGTGCCATGGCCTCCACCTTAGCGACTTTCCGACGCGTTGGTTCATTCACTGAACTCTCAGTGCTACGGTACCTCCATGACTAGGTTCAATGAAAGAACTCTCACTGGGTCCGTCGTCGGGACGCAGAGCACACCGCGCCCCGCCGCCCCCAGCGCCGAGGCACCCCCACATCCACGCGCCACCCTGGCCCTGACCAGTGCCGCGACCGCGGTGGCCCTGATGACGTACACCGCCCCCCTCGTCACACTCCCCGACACGGCCGCCGCCCTGCACACGCCGCTGTCCGCGCAGGCCTGGCTGCTGAACGGCACCCCGCTCGGCCTCGCCGCGCTCCTCCTGGTCGCGGGCAGCCTGGCCGACGACTACGGCCGGCGCCGGATCTTCCTCCTCGGCACACTGGCCCTGGGGATCACGACGGCCCTCGGCGGCCTGGCGTCGAGCACCTGGCTGTTCACCCTGGCCCGCGTCGCGCAGGGCGCGGCGAGCGCCGCGGTCCTGGCGAGCAGTCTGGGCCTGCTGGTGGCGGCGTTCCCGAGCCCGCGCGGCCGGCTGCACGCCACGGGCGTGTGGGGCGCGTTCGTGAGCGGCGGCATCGCGGTCGGCCCGCTGGTCGCCGGGGGCATGCCCAACTGGCGGATCTCGTACGGAGTCCTGGGCGCGGCCGCGCTGGTGGTGGCCGCACTCGGCGTGCGCCGGCTGTCGGAGTCGCGCTCGCCGCGCGGTGGGCGACCCGATGTCGCCGGGGCGCTGACGTTCGGCCTCGCGCTCGTCGCGCTGGTCGCGGCGCTCACCCTGGGGCGCGACGGCTGGCTGCGGGCGCCGGTGGGACTGCTGTTGCTGGCGACGCTGCTGCTGCTCGGTGTGTTCACGGTGGTGGAACGCCGGGGCGTGACGCCGATGATCGACCTGTCACTGTTCCGCAGCCCCCGCTTCCTGGCCTCCTCGGCAGGCGGTCTGATCACCGGGTTCGCGGTGATCGGTCTGTACAGCTTCCTGCCCGCCGTTCTGCAGCGGACGCTGGGGATGTCCGCCCTGGACACGGCGTGGCTGTTCCTGCTGTGGTCCGGGCTGTCGTTCGCGGTGGCGCTCCAGGCGAAGAGGCTGGCCGGACGCGTGACGCCCCGCCTGCAACTGGCCATCGGCTTCGTCCTGCACGCGGCGGGCGCGCTGACCATGCTCGGCGCCCTCGACGCGGGCTCCTGGCCCCGGCTGCTACCCGGCCTGGTGATCGGCGGCATCGGCAGCGGCCTGCTCAACGCCGCGCTGCCCCTGCTCTCGGTGGAGTCGGTCCCGCCCGCGCGCGCCGCGATGGGCTCCGGCGCCCAGCAGACCTTCCGCTACATCGGCTCCTGCGCCGGTGTCGCCCTGACCATCGCCCTGGCGACGTCCTCCGGCGGCGGGCTCGCCCACGGCACGGACGTCGCGATCGTGGTCATGTCCGGCCTGGCGCTGCTCGGCGCGCTCGGCGTGGCCGCGGGAGCCCGGCGGGCAGCCTGAGACGCCCACGAAAGGCCCGCTCGTCCTCGGGGCTTGGCCGTCAGCCACTATGACCGCGGTCGCATCGACACCACACCCGAGTCCCGGGACGACGTCCGCGGGAGGATCTTGTCGACGGCGTACGTGTACGTCGCCGCCCTCGTCTCCACGACAGGCGTCCCGCCGCCAAGGCACCAGAGCCTCCGGCGTTTTCCGACCGAACCCGGACACACGCCTCCCGGGAAGGACGGTGAGCGTGCCGTTCGCGGCGGAGTCGGTGCAGAGGCTCCAGGCCGACGGAATGATGCTGTGACCACGGGCCCGGCCGCCCACCGCTGCCGAACGTCGCACGCAACCCATCCTCACTCTCCTTTGTCGCCGGCCGGCAGTACGGTGTCCCCCATGCGCCCCGACACGCCTGCCGAGAACGTCGACCACAACGCCGAAGCGGCACGCCTGGAGCGGACCGCCGGCCTGTATCCCGAGGACGCGGAGGCCTTGCTGCTGCAGGCCGCGGCCCACCTGGAACTGGCCGACGACCGCCCCGCGGCGACCACGCTGTACGACCGCCTGCTGTCGTCCGACGAAGGGCTGGACGACCCCCTCCTGGTACGCGCCCTGAAGGCGTCGAACCTCTGGGAGTACGGCCACGAGGCCGAGGCCCGGGCGATCATCGACGGAATCCGCGCCGCCGCCCCGCGCGACCCGGCCCCGTGGGTGATCGTCGCGGAGGCCCTCGAGTCGCACGACGAGCTGGAGGCGGCGCAGGACACGTTCACGGAGGGCGCGACGCTGCTCCTGACCGACACCCCGGAGCCCCCTTACGCGGCCCGCGCCCTCCTCTTCGGCCGCCACCGGGTCCGCCGGATGCTGGGCGCCCCGCACGACGACTGGGACACCCTGGCGGACACCCTCCACTCGTCCTCGGTGTCCCTGGACGAGCTGCACGACCCGAAGCGGGTGTGGTCCCTGGGCTCGGACAACCCGGCGGAACTGGAGGCGGAGATCTCCCGCCTCCGAGCGGAGCTCGGCGCCTACCGCGAGGCCCTGTCCCGCCCGTTCCCGGTGGCTGTCCTGCACTGGCCGGCGGCCGAACTGGCGGAACTGCTCGCGTCGTACCCGACCCTGGCGACGGAGTACCCGTCCCACGAGACCCACCTGACGACGATAGAAACGTCACTGAGGGAACTGTCCGCCTCGGGAACGGCGAACCTGGGCATCGTGACGGGCACGGTCCCGTCGTACGAGGCGTTCGCGGCATCGGAGGCGTCATCACCTGCGGAGGTCTCGCTGCTGCCGCAGTATGCGACGACGCTGGCGGCACGGGGGCGGGCGGTGGCCTGGCCGCCGCAGACGGGGACGGGTTGCTGGTGCGGGGCGGGGCGGGGGTATGGGGAGTGTCACGGGGCGTGAGGTGAGCGGGGTGACTCGATCACCCCGGTGTTGGCCCCCTGTCCGGAACTCACCAGCTTTCGCCACTGGAACTTTGTTTGTCAGTGACTGCTGCTAAAACAGATCCACATAGGCGTAGGTGATCGCGTGCGATCATGCGTGAGGGCTCAGGGGGAGCAGTCATGACGGAGTCGGGGGAGCTGGCGCAGCCGATCCAAGGGGTCTACGAAGAGCTCATTACCGAGCACCTTCGTGATCGGCTCGACGCTCTCGAAGCCGCGGGCTGGAAGGCGATCGACGACGAGGTAACCGAAGAGTCCACGCCTCATGTGCTGGCTCGGCACATCGGTGAGGCTGTGGCACGTCGCCTGAGCCAATTCCCACAGAAAAAGCAGGTCGCCGCAGCCAACGAGATCATGCGGTCACTTGCCATTGCCGCTCCGGAACCGGATGAGGACAAGACGGCCAGTGCGATCGCCGAAGGTCCACGACAGCTACTCGCCCTCGCCGAGCAGGAGGCTCCGGGTGTCTTCGCAATCCGTCCCCTGACACCTCTTTCTGAGACAGCGCTGATCACCAACGCACCGGACGACCCCAACCTGGGCGCGGAGTTGCGGGCTGAGCTCGCCACGGCTGACCGAATCGACCTGCTGTGCGCGTTCGTGAAGTGGCATGGCATACGGGTGCTTGAGGACGCGCTGCGTGCCGCCAAGAAGCGTGGCGTCCGCATTCGCGTCATCACAACCACCTATATCGGCGCCACCGACCGCCACGCATTGAACCGTCTGGTTCGCGAATTCGACGCCGAAGTCAAGGTCAACTACGAGATCCGTACGACTCGTCTGCATGCCAAGGCCTGGTTCTTCAGGCGTGACACCGGCTTCGATACGGCTTACGTAGGCAGTTCCAACCTGTCGAAGGCGGCGCTGCTGGACGGCCTTGAGTGGAACGTACGGCTGTCCTCCGTCGCTACCCCGAGGGTGATCGAGAAGTTCGAGGCGACGTTCGACGCGTACTGGAACGATACGGCGTTCGAACCGTACGACCCTGATCGCGATGGAGAGCGCCTTGCCGAAGCACTGGCCCGGGCCAGCGGCAAGGGGGCCAGCGACGAGCTGAAGATCAATATCTCTGGGCTGGAGGTACGACCCTTCCCTCACCAGCGGGACATGCTGGAGCGGCTCCGCGTCGAGCGAGAGATCCGCGGTCACCATAGGAACCTCTTGGTGGCAGCCACCGGAACTGGCAAGACCGTCATGGCGGCACTCGATTACCGGAACCTACGTGACCAGCGCGGCGGGGAGCTCCCCCGACTGCTCTTCGTGGCGCACCGCAAAGAAATCCTGGACCAGTCCGTGCGCACTTATCGCGAGGTGCTCGCAGACGGCTCCTTCGGTGAACCGCTCTACAACGGGCAGGAGCCAGTCGACTGGACCCATGTCTTCGCCAGCGTCCAGTCTCTCCACCTCCAGCGGCTGGAACAGCTTGATCCTGGCCACTTCGACGTCATCGTCATCGACGAGTTCCACCACGCCGAGGCGAAGACGTACCGCCGTGTGCTCGACCACTTCAAACCGTCCGAGTTGCTCGGCCTCACCGCAACGCCGGAGAGGATGGATGGGTCCAATGTGCAGGACATGGAGATCTCCGGAGTCAAGATCTTCGGCGGTCGGATCGCCGCCGAAATGCGCCTGTGGGAAGCGCTCGAGAACGATCTCCTGTGTCCCTTCCACTACTTCGGGGTCCCAGACGGCACGGATCTTTCCCAGCTGAACTGGCGAGCGGGGTCCTACGACCAAGACGAGCTCGGCAATCTCTACACAGCCAGCAATGCGCGGGCTCTCATCGTCATCAACCAGGTGAAGGCGAAGATCGCTAATCCGTCCGCCATGCGCGCTTTGGGCTTCTGCGTGACGAAGGCGCATGCGCACTTCATGGCCGACCGCTTCAACGAAGTGGGGTTCAAGGCTGCCGCGCTCGACAGCGAGTCGACCACCGCGGAGCGTGAGCGCACACTGAAGGACCTCAAGGACGGCAAGATCCAGGTGATCTTCTCGGTGGACCTCTTCAACGAGGGCCTGGACGTCCCGGACGTCGACACGCTGCTTCTGCTTCGCCCGACGAACAGTGCGACCGTGTTCCTACAGCAGTTGGGACGAGGTCTGCGCCGTACCCCAAACAAGCCCGTCCTGACCGTGCTCGACTTCATCGGTCAGCATCGAGCCGAGTTCCGCTTCGAGGAGCAGTTCCGCGCCCTGACCAACCTCTCCCGCAATCGCCTTGTCGAGAACATCGAGCGCGACTTTCCGCATCTGCCCTCCGGCTGCCAGATCATCCTGGAGGGCAAGTCGAAGAGGCTCGTCCTCGACAACATCCGGACGCAGATCAACTCGACCATCAACACCTTGGCGAAGGAAGTCAGGGACTACAGCGCACTCGATCTCGCCTCTTACCTGCGCGAGAGCAGGCGCGAGATCACAGAGCTCTACAGAAGCTCCAATTCGTGGACCAAGGTCCTGCGCAAGGCCCGGATCGTCACGGAGGCCCAACTGCCTGGCGAGGACCAACTCCTCAGGCGCGTTCACGCCTTCCTGCATGTGGACGACCCCGAGCGAGCTCGCGCCTATCTCCGCCTCCTCGCCGATGACGCCCCCGACTACGATTCGCTCGCACCGGTGGAGCAGGTGTACGCGCGCATGCTCTTCTTCAACCTGTGGGATAGGGCTGGGGGCTTCTCGAGTTACCGAGAGGGGCTGGAATCCCTACGTATCCAGCAACGAGTTCGCGACGAGCTTCAGCAGGTGCTGTCCTACGTCCTCGACCGAACCGACCACTTCCCCATCCTCCTGGACGGCCCGCTCGGCCATCTACCGCTGAAGATCCACAGCTCTTACAACCGCTCCGAGATCCTCGCCGCCTTGGGAGTCGCGCGGCTGGGAGGTCAGATGCCCGGTGTCTTCGCCCAGGGAGTGAGCTGGATCGAGGACATCAAGACCGATGCCCTCTTCATCACTTCAGAGAAGAACGAACGGGACTTCTCACCGAACGTCCGCTACAAGGACTACGCCATCAGCTCAACGCGCTTCCACTGGGAATCCCAGAACAACACATCCGAGGCCTCTAGAACGGGACTGCGCTACCGGCACCACGTCGAACAAGGCAGCCACGTCCTGCTGTTCCTGCGTCGCTACAAGGAAAACAGCATCGGCAAGTCTGAGCCCTGGATGCTCCTCGGACCGGCCACCTACGTGGAACACACCGGGAGCAAACCGATGGCGATCACCTGGGACCTTGAGCATGAACTCCCCGCCGATGTGTGGTCGTACTCTGCGGCGATCACCAGCGGGTGAAACTCTGCGTTTCCGCATCGAAGTGGGTCCGGGCTAGATTGCGGGGTCCACGTTCCACGCCTCGGGCAGATCGCTGCCGCAGAAAACGCAGACGAAGTCGTCCTCGCGCACGATGTTGTGCTCCTGGCAGCCAGGACAGCGCCGGAATACCACTTCGTGGGTGAAGCTGCACGGACGCTCGAGTCCTACGCGATCCAGGGCCCGGGCGACTGCCCACCATGAACTGATGTCCGGGCAGTACCCGGTCGACTGGTTGCTGACGTCGCCCACGCCCCATCGGCCTGCCGAGCGAGCGAAACTGATCTCGCCAGCGCTCAGGACTGGTCCCCCGCCGGCGCACGCCACATGCTCGCTTCGCCGCGGCGCCAGCCGAAGCACACCATCCGTGCCGACCACAAAGGTGAAAGGCTCGGCCAGTTCCGCCGATGATCGTGCCGCAACCCAGCTGCTGAAGTCAGCCGCCGAGCCGACCATGCAGCCGCCACTATCAGGCCGGACCGCAGCTTTCAGGGCGGCCGGTCCCACGTACTGATAAATCCGACTCTGCACGCTCACGTGAGCCAACCTAAAACACTTCCGGTACGCGCCCTGGCGGGGTAAGCAAGGTGGGCACCGGACCGGCCTCCAGGCAGTGCGTCGGTACCCTGCACGCATGATTCGCGCGGTGGTCTTCGACGTCGGTGAGTGTCTCGTGGACGAGAGCCGTGAGTACGGGGCCTGGGCCGACTGGTTGGGGGTGCCGCGGCACACCTTTCACGCGATGTTCGGTGCCGTGATTGCCCAGGGTCGTGACTACCGGGAGACCTTTCAGGAGTTTCGCCCCGGGTTCGATCTCTATGAGGAGCGCGAGAAGCGAGCCGCAGCTGGGCAAGCGGAGACGTTCGGAGAGGACGACCTGTACGGGGATGTCCGGCCGAGCCTTACCCAACTCCGACGCGACGGGCTGTGGCTCGGGATCGCGGGCAACCAGACGGTTCGGGCGGGGCGCATTCTGCGAGCGCTCTTCGCTGACGACGTCGACCTGATCGCTACCTCGGACGACTGGGGGGCCAGTAAGCCGGATCCCGAGTTCTTCAAGCGCGTCGCGAACGCAGTACCCTTCGAGGCCGGCGAGATCCTGTACGTCGGTGATCGGTGCGACAACGACATCCGTCCCGCCCTCGAAACCGGCATGCACACCGCGCTTGTACGTCGAGGACCTTGGGCCACGATTCAGTGGAACAGCGCCGAAGCTCGAGAACTACCCGACTTCCGCATCGACAGATTGCTTGAACTTTGCGACTTGATCTGTGAGTTCAACGGCTCAGGGCGCTGACGGTCGTCGACCAGTCGTACAGGCGGTCGTCCAGGTCTCGTACGCAGTGTTCGTGCTGGTACGGGGTGAGCGCACGGCGGACATCGCGGACACGGTCCATGCCCGTGGCGTACCAGTTGACGGCCAGTTGATCGAGGGCCTGGCATACGTACGAGCAGGCCTGCTCAGGATTTCCCGACGTTGCTTCCACGGCTGCCAGGTCCCCGTACACAACACTGCGCTGCTTGTCCTCACCAGGTGACATAGCGTCCAAGGCAGCAAGAAGCGTCTCGCGAGCTTGTGGGTAGTGGCCCGCGATCATCTGGGTGTTTCCCTTGAAAGCAGCCAACCTGGCAGGGGAGAACCAGTCCATCCACTCGGGCGACGGGTGATCATTGCCCGCCTTGAGGACGTCCTCGGCATGGCCGATCAGCTGCAGTGCGTGGCGCGTGTTGCCGCACCGGGTCTCGCATTCGGCTTCCACGGCATCCAGCCACGCCAGGAACTCCGCGGACGTAGGCGCGCGGCGGGCATACGCACGAGCCGCGATCATCCGCTCCAGAGCTGCGTCCCTGTCTCCCACCCAGCCGGGGATGAAAGCCATATGGGCGATGATCGCGGAGCCGAGCAAGGCGTCATCGGCTTCGCCTGCGGACTGGAGGGCCAGGAGGAGGGTGTCACCTGCCGTGCCCGGTTCACGGAGGTCGAAGAATTCGATCCGCCCTGCCAGGAGGTATGTCTCCGCCAGTGCGGCAGCCAGCGTGCGGCGTGTGGAATCCGCCGTCTCGGGGAGCAGGGCACAACCCAGTGTCGCGTGCGCGACGACGGCGGGGTGCAGCTTGGTAGGGGCAACTGACCAGTAAAGCCGACGGTGAGATCGAGTTACCGCCTCGAAGTCTGCCCCCGTTGTTGCTGGTTGTGGTGCTGCGACGGCTCGTCCGGGCACAACTGTCATTCCCAGCGCAGCGGTAGCTCCGACCACCAGTGCTCGTCGAGTCTGATTGGGCAGTGGTCCGTCGGAACCCCACGGTGGAGTGAAGCCAAGCGCCTCCATGCTCTGGCCCAGGAGGTGCACGAGAACGCGCTGGCAGTCCGGCTGTGGCCAGGGCGGGTTGTCCGACTCCCAACGACGGACCTGCCGGACTCCGACCGACAGGCCACGGATACCCATGTGCTTGGCGTTCTCCGTCAGGGCATCGGCCAAGTCCTGTTGCGAGTTGAAACCAGCGGCTACTCGAGCCGCTTTGAGCCTGACGTTGCCGGCGGGCCGGGGCACTGGGCACCTCCTGATGGCGAGTGCTCCCAACCATCCCACAGAAAGTCCGCTACAGCGCACCACATCACCCTCATGGTGTCATTTAGGCCCCATTGACGTCCTGTTAGAGACCTCTCCAAGTCCTCGAAATGACAAATCAGTTCATGAACTCTGTCTGTCGTTCCTGAACACAGACGAAGACAGGGGTAGGCCGTGTACACGCAAGAGGGCTTGGACAGGGAGATTGCGGAGTGGCTTTCCCGAGAGCACCCGATGCCGACGCAAGCTCAGATGGAGTGGGCGACGCAGGGCGTGGCGCTCCTCCCGCTCGGAAATCGGTTCGCCGCCGTGCGTATGCCGTCCGATGTGGTTCACGCTGTCGCCGAATCGGACGATCGTGGCGATGTGGCCGTGTTTCTCGGGGAGTTACTGGGCGGCTCGATCATCTTCGACAGGCGATGTGCCGGTGGGACGTACTACGCCTTGATCCAAGGGCATGCCGGACTCGTCTGGGCATACGAAGAGGTCGCGACCTGCCTGGGGCACGGCACCTACTTGGGAGTGCCGCGCATCGATCGGCAGCAGCCTCCCGGCACCTACTGGGTCGTCCCGCCTCGGTACGAAGGCGACTTGTGTACGCCACGGCTGATCGTCGACCTGGTCAAAGCCGGGCGCATTCGGCTCTCCGAGCAAGCCGAACCCTGAGATCAGCGAGATCAGCACCCGCTCGCGCTGGCCACGGTCGTACGCGCAGGTGGCTGCGTTGTGTGCCTGGCGGCAGGGCGCACGTCCGGGTGCAGCGACGTACGGCGTTGTAGCCGCCGTTGGCTTCCAGGTGCCCTCGGCCTGCCGCTTCTTTGGTGGTGTCGTGCCTGGCCTCCGAGCGGAAGATCCCTGCCACGCCTCACCCGGGTTATGGTCTCGATGACACCAGGGGACCAGGGGGTTGCCGTATGCAGGGCACAGTGACAGCCGTCAGCAGTAATGGGGAGTACTCGTTCACCAAGCCGAACCGGGACAGCATCAATCTGCTCGCTGGGCTCGGAGTGGAAGGGGACGTGCACGCCGGGGTGACCGTCAAGCATCGGTCGCGAGTTGCGCAGGATCCGACTCAGCCCAATCTTCGGCAGGTTCATCTCATTCATGAGGAGTTGTTCGAGGAGGTCGGCACCACTGGGTTCCGGGTCGCCGCCGGTGAGCTCGGCGAGAACATCACCACCCGTGGTATCGATCTGCTCGGGCTCCCCGTGGGGACGCTGCTGCGGATCGGCGACGAGGCCGTCGTCGAGGTGACCGGGCTGCGTAACCCCTGCGTGCAGATCGACAACTTCCAGGGTGGGTTGCTGAAGCAGGTCGTCGGGCGGGACGAGGACGGGAATCTCGTGCGCAAGGCCGGGATCATGAGTGTCGTGAAGGCGGGTGGGGTCGTACGGCCGGGAGACATCGTCAAGGCCGAGCTTCCCGACGGGCCGCATCGGGCGCTCGACCGCGTCTGAGCGCCCGGTCTGCCGGGCACGACAGACAAACAAGTCTGCAGCCCGCGCCGCGCGCCGTGCGCAGTGTCGTGCAGCCGAACGGTATGTCGATCTTGCTGGGGCCAAGGGCGGGCCGAAGGCCGACTGCCCTGCGAAGCCGGCCGTCCGCTAGCTGAGTCCGAGCGCGCCCGGCTGGTGGACCGCGTGCCACAGTTCCGCCGCCTCGTCCGCCACGCCGGGCGCCGCCAGAAGCAACGGCTTGTCGCGTGAAGGGAGTTCGGGCAGGGCCACGGCGCCCGCCTCCGTTGCGATGAGGTACGCCGGGAGACCGTCCACCGCGTGGAATTCGCCGATCGCGGCCGCCGTGGCTCGGCCTGCGGCGACCTGGGCCAGGGAGAGAGCCGTGGAGCCCATGACACGGGCCGTGCAGTGGCGGGCGGCGAGGGCGGTGAGGAGCGCGTCCAGGCCGGGCCAGTGGGCGTGGGCCGCCCATTCCGTGAGGAAGACGTGGCCGGTGAGGGTGGTGTGGCCGGCCGCGTGGATCGGGGCGCCGTTCAGGCGGGCGCCGCGGCCCCGGACGGCAGTGAACACCTCCGATCGCCAGGGGTCGGCCACCAGGCCCAGGAGCGGGATGCCGTCCGGGGCCACCAGGCCCAGGGAGAAGGAGCACCAGCCGAGGCCGTGGGCGTAGTTCGTGGTGCCGTCCACGGGGTCCACCACCCAGCGTGGGGCGTTCGGAGTGGCCGGCTCGTCGGTGCCGTATTCCTCGCCCTCGATGCCGTGGGTCGGGAAGGCCGCCCGCAGGGCCGAGCGGACATGGGTCTCGATCGCCTCGTCGGTCTCCGTGACGATGTCGGCGGGGCCTGCCTTTTCCCGTGCCTCCGCCTGGCCGCGTGGGCGGCGGATCACCTCCGACGCCCAGGCGGCCAGGTCCGTTGCCACGGACAGGGCCTTGTCCAGGTCCACTTCGAGGTCCAGGTCGCGCTTGTTCACGGGTCTTCTCCGGCGGTGGCCTGAAAACGGTCTGCAGGAAGATTGCCACGACCCTCCACCTCACGGCATCGGAGCCGGCTCCGCCGTACCGAACGACAGAGCGCACCTCTGCGGGAGGCGCGCCGGGATTGGGTGTGTCAGGTCGTCGCCCAACAGGTCCGCGACGACCGTCAGCACCGAATTCACGTCCCAGCGTGCCGTCGTCGGGGTCGCTCCCCCGGAGGAAGTTGACAAGCCTCGACTCATGTTCGGTGCGGCCAGTGAGCCCGGCTTAGCCTCGGAGGTCAGACAAAGGAGGCAGACATGGCCAAGGTTCCCAGTTCGGTGATCGCCGCGGGTGGGCTCGTCGGTGGGTACGGCGTTGCCCGGTGGACCGGGAAGAGGCCGCTCGGCGGGGCCGTTCTGGCCGTCGCGGGCGCTGCCGCCGCTCAGCAGTGGCGGAAGAGCGCCGGCGGTACGGCCGCGGGGGCGCTGAGCGCGGCCTACCTCGCCGCCTTCGCCGGGTCCCACCCGCTGGCCAAGAAGGTGGGCGCCTGGCCGTCCGTGTTCGGGGTCGCCGGCGCCGTCGCCCTGGCCTCCTGGGCCGTCGCCGACCGCCGGGGCTGACACGGACTCAGCCCCCCCCGTCCTGAACGCCCGCCGATAAGCCTGCGGGCTCGTGCCCACCACCCTGCGGAACCGTTCCCTGAAGGCCGTCGGGGAGCCGAAGCCTGCCTGTACGGCGATGCGTTCGACCGGGTGGCCGGTCGTCTCCAGCAGGTACTGTGCGCGCCTCACCCGCGCCCGGTGCAGCCACTGCAACGGCGTCGTGCCCGTCTGTTCGCGGAAGCGGCGGTTGAGGGTGCGGCTGCTCATGCCCGCCTTCGTGGCGATCTCCTCCAGCGTGAAGTCCTGGTCGCAGTTCTCCTCCAGCCACGCGAGCAGCGGCTCCAGGAGCCCGCCCGCCGGGGCCGGGGGCAGGTCGTGGATCATGAACTGGGCCTGGCCGCCCTCCCGTTCCAGGGGCATCACGCACATCCGGGCCGCGTGCGCGGCGACCGTCGAGCCGTGGTCCTTGCGGACCATGTGCAGGCACATGTCCATGGCCGCCGCCGCGCCCGCCGAGGTGAGGAACTGGCCGTTGTCGACGTACAGCACGTTCGGGTCGACCGTGATCTCCGGGTACCGTGCCGCCAGGTCCTCGGCCGCCACCCAGTGCGTCGTCGCGCGCAGACCGTCCAGCAGGCCCGTCGCCGCGAAGATGAACGCGCCCACGCAGATCGACGCGATGCGCGTGCCGCGCGCCGCCGCCTCGCGCAGCGCCTCCGCGACGCCCGGCGGGAGGGGGGCGGCAGGGTCCGCGGTGCCCGGCAGCATGATCGTGTCGGCCTCCGCCAGCTCGTCGAGGCCGTACGGCGCCCGCAGCGTGAACGCGCCCCCGGCCGCAGTCACCTCCTCCGCCGGTGAGCACACCCGCACCCGGTAGGCGGGGCTGTCGTCCGGCAGCCGGACCCAGCCGAAGGTGTCGATCGGGGCGGAGACGTCGGACGGGATGACCTGGTCCAGGGCGAGTACGGCCACGGTGTGCATGGCACGACCGTACGGCGGCTCAGGACCCCTTGGCGAGAATCCGTTGAGCCATGGCAGTCCCGCCACTTCTGCGAGATCCAGCGCCCGCCTAGCGTCACCCCGTGACCAAGTTCCTCCTGATCGTGCACGTCCTGGCCGCCGTCGTCGCCGTCGGCCCCGTGACCGTCGCCGCCAGCATGTTCCCGCCCGCCGCCCGCAGGGCCCTGGACACCCCGGACGATCCCCGGGCGGCCGGGACCGTGGAGCTGTTGCACCGGATCTGCCGGGTGTACGGCGTGGTCGGTGTCGCCGTCCCCGTGTTCGGGTTCGCCACCGCCGGCAGCATGGGTGTGCTCGGCAGCGCCTGGCTGATCGTGTCCATCGTCCTGACGGCGCTGGCCGCCGTCGTCCTGGGCGCGCTCGTGCTGCCCGTGCAGAGCGCGCTCGTCGAGGGCGGCGGGACGCGCCAGGCCACCGTACGGCTCGCCATGTTCACCGGGATGTTCAACCTGCTGTGGGCGGCCGTGACGGTCCTGATGATCGTCCGGCCCGGCTCGACCACCGGCGCATGAGCCAGGCGCCTCACGCCCCCAGCGCCCGCGACACCGTATAGATCAGCAGGCCCGCCAGCGAGCCCACCACCGTGCCGTTGATGCGGATGAACTGCAGGTCTCGGCCGATATGGGCCTCGATCTTGCGGGTCGTGTGCTCGGCGTCCCAGCCGGCCACCGTATCGGTGATCAGGGACGTGATCTCCTTGCGGTACGTCGTCACCACGTGGACCGCTGCGCCCTCGACCCAGCTGTCCACCTTGTCCTGGACCTTGGGCTCGGTGGCCATGCGGGCGCCCAGTGACAGCAGCGCGGCCCGCACCCGCAGCCGCAGCTCGCTGCGCTCGTCCTCGGCCGCCGAGACGATCATGGATCGTACGGCCGTCCAGGCGGAGGCGATCAGGTCCTGGACCTCGCCACGGCCGAGCACCTCGCCCTTCAGCCGCTCCACGCGCGCCCGGGTGTCCGTGTCGGACTGCAGATCGGAGGCGAAGTCGCCGAGGAAGCGGTCGAGGGCGCCGCGCGCCGGGTGGGAGGGCATGTCCCGCATCTCGGTGACGAAGCGCAGCAGCTCCTTGTAGACGCGCTCGCCGACCTTCTTGTCGACGAAGCGGGGGGTCCAGCCGGGAGCCCCGCCCTGGACGGCGTCCATGACCTGTTCGTCGTGCAGGACGAGCCAGTCGTGGGCGCGGGCCACCACCAGGTCGACGACCCGCTTGTGCCCGCCGTCCGCGACGACCTTCTCCAGCATCTTCCCTATGCCGGGCGCGATCTCCTGGGCGTTCGCGCGCCGCGTGATCGCCTCGCCGACCACCGCCTGGACGTCCGAGTCACGCAGGACGGTCAGCGCGCCCCGCAGGGCCGTCGCCAGCTCCGCCGTCACCCGGTCCGCGTGCTCCGGCTCCGCAAGCCAGGCGCCGAGTCTGCTGCCGATGCCCACCGCGCGCAGCCGCTGGCGTACGACGTCCTGGGAGAGGAAGTTCTCGCCGACGAACTCGCCCAGGGAGATGCCCAGCTGATCCTTCTTGGTGGGGATGATCGCGGTGTGCGGGATGGGCAGGCCGAGCGGATGGCGGAAGAGGGCCGTGACCGCGAACCAGTCGGCCAGCGCGCCGACCATGCCCGCCTCGGCAGCCGCCGCGACGTACGCCGTCCAGGTGCCCGCCTCACCGTGCGAGCCCCATCTCGCCAGGACGTAGACGACGGCCACGCACAGCAGCAGGCCGGTCGCCGTGAGCTTCATGCGCCGTACGCCGCGCTGCCGCTCCTCGTCGGCGGGCGTGAACGCGGTCATGGTGCGGTGCGTGGGGGCGACGGCGCTGTCCCCCGGTGCCGTCTCCCGGTCCCTGTCCGTGCCCGTTTCCGTGCGTTCCATCTGCTCCACCCGTTCGGCGATCCCCCACACATTGTCCCTTCCTGACCTACTCCCGGAACGGAACAGGAGTTCCCGACGTCTGTCGGGGCGGGGAATGCGGGCACGCATGTTCATGGCGGGGGCGTGTCAGATCTCCTCCGCTCATGGCGCATCATGGAGTGATCAAGATCGGGAGTCCGGGGGCTCCCGTCTCCGGAGGGGGAACAACACAATCATGACCAGGCGTCATGACGGGGGTGCGGGGGTGTCCCCCGCAAAGCACCGCGCCGTGCTCAGCGCGATCGTCGCGCTGATCCTGGGACTGTCCGCGGCGATCTACTTCGGCGTCGCGGCCGACGACGGCAGCCCCCTCGGCACCATCACCGACAACCGGGCGCACCGCGACTCCTCCGCCGCCCCCGTCTCCACGGGCACCTGGGTCGGCTCCTGGTCCGCCTCCCCCGCGGGTGCCGAGCCCGGCACGGAGACGACCGGTCTGGCGGGCCGCTCGGTGCGCAACGTCGTGCACGCGAGCGTGGGCGGCACCAGCGCCCGGATCACCCTGTCCAACCTCTACGGCCAGTCGCCGCTGGCCGTCACGCACGCCACCATCGCGGTCGCGGCCGGTGACAACACGCCCCAGGCCGCCGCGGAGACGATGCGGCGGCTCACCTTCGGCGGCAGCACCAGGGTCGTCATACCGGCCGGCGGGCAGGTGCTCAGCGACGCCGTGCGCATCGCGATCCCGCACGACACGGACGTCCTGGTCACCACCTACTCCCCCACCGCGGCCGGACCGGTCACCTACCACCCGCACGCGCGGCAGCTGTCGTACGCCGCACTCGGCGACCGTACCGAGGACGCGAGCGGCGCGTCGTACACCGCGCTGACGCCGAACTGGCGTTATCTGACGGCCCTCGACGTGCTGAGCAACGAGTCAGACGGCACCGTCGTCGTCCTCGGCGACTCGCTCACCGACGGCATCACCTCCACCGAGGGCGCCAACCACCGCTGGCCGGACGTTCTTTCGGACCGGCTGCACGCGGCACTGGCGAGCGGCGCGGAGCTGCCCCGCTACAGCGTCGTCAACCAGGGCATCAGCGGAAACCAGATCCTGGCGAACGGTCTCGGCCGCCCCGCCGACAACCCGAGCGGGCTGAGCCGCTTCGGCCGTGACGTCCTGTCCCGGACCAACGTCAAGGTCGTGGTCGTCGACCTCGGCGTCAACGACATCCTGCGCAACCCGAACCTCGCCGACCCGGACCGGATCGTCGAGGGCCTGCGCACCCTCGTCCGCCAGGCGCACGCCCGCGGTCTCAAGGTCGTCGGCGCCACCCTGATGCCCTTCGGCGGCCACCGGGGCTACACCCCGGCCAAGGAAGCGGTACGGCAGCAGATCAACGCGGAGATCCGGGCGGGGCGGGTCTTCGACGCCGTGGTCGACTTCGACCGGGCCCTGCGCGATCCGTACGACCCGCGCAAGCTGGGCCCGGCGTACGACTCCGGCGACCATCTGCACCCCAGCGACAACGGCTACCAGCAGATGGCGGACACCTTCGACCTGCGGAAACTCAAGGGAGCCGGGCAGGCCGAGCTGTAGGCAGCCGAGTCTTGGGGCACGGCGAGCCATGAGGCACGCGCCTGGCTCACGACAGGCGCGGCGGCCGGTCAGCGGTCCCGGCGGCAGCCGTCAGCGCCCTGGTGAGCAGGGGCGGCCGTCACAACTCCCGGTGAGCGGGGGCGGCCGTCACAACTCCCGGCGAGCAGGAGCAGCCGTCACAACTCCCGATCAACAGAAGCGGCCATCACAACTCCCGGCGAGCAGGAGCAGCCGTCACACTCCCGATCAACAAAAGCGGCCGTCACGACTCCCGGCAGGCCCGGCGGCAGCCGTCAGTGCTCCCAGTGCCGCCGCTCCCGGTCCTCCCAGCGGTGGCGGGCGCCCCGGTCCCGCTCCGTCAGCTCGCGGCGCTCACGCCTGCGGTCCAGCCGTTCCTGCCGGCGCTCCTCCTTGAGGCGCTGCCGCTCGGCGCGCGTGACCTTGCGTTCCACGCCGACGCCGCCCCAGAAGGCGAACCCGGTCACGACCACGCGCGGGGCGCCGGGGTCGCCCGGCACGCCCGCCTCGCGCTGGTCGAAGCCGCCCATGATCCCCAGGCCCTTGACGACGACCTCGACGCCCGGCGGCACGATGATCTGCATCCCACCCATGATCGCCACGCAGTTGATCTCCACCTCGTGCTCGGCGAAGTTCGCCTCGCGCAGGTCGAGCTCCCCGCCGCCCCAGAAGGCGAAGCAGGTGAAGCGCTTCGGCACCGTCCAGCGGCCCTTGCGCTGGAAGCCGGACATGATGGCCACGGCCCCGGCCGAAGAGCCCTCGCCGCCGACGATCCGGCTCGCCCAACTCCCGCTCTCGGCAGGCTCCTTGTTCAAGGACACGACCGGCGGCGCCACCGCGCCCGCGCCGGGCAGGTCGCGGGTGAGCGGCGTCAGCTCTCCGTAGGTGCGTGCCTTGTACGTCGCTTCGAGCCGTTCCTCGAACTCCTCCATGTCGAGCCGCCCTTCCGTGAGGGCGTCCCGCAGGACCTCGGCGACTCGCTCACGGTCGGCGTCGGAGGCACGCAGCTCCGGGGCATCGTCGGTCATACAGAGCAGCCTACGAGTTCCCCCGGCCCAGGGCTACGAGACCGCTTTCTCCGCTTCCCCCGCTTCCGCGCCCGCGTCCGCGTCAGCGTACATCCGCGCGATCACCGCCTCGATGTCCGGCTCCCGCACCGACAGATCCACCAGCGGATACTCCGCCGCGATCCGCGCCACCAGCGGCGCCGCCGACGCGGACGCCGGGAAGGCCAGCCACTGGCGCGGTCCCTCCACCCGTACGACCCGCGCCCCGGGCACCTCGACCGGAGGCAGCTCCCGTTCCAGGTCCACCACCAGGGTCCGCTCGCTCTCGCCCGCCTCGTGCAGCCCCGTGAGCGGGCCGTCGTACATCAGGCGCCCGTGATCGATGACCATCACACGCGAGCACAACTGCTCGATGTCCTGGAGGTCGTGCGTGGTCAGCAGGACCGTCGTGCCGCGGTCGGCGTTCAGCTCGCGCAGAAAGCCGCGCACCTTGGCCTTGGAGATCACGTCGAGGCCGATCGTCGGCTCGTCGAGGTAGAGGACCTCCGGGTCGTGCAGCAGCGCCGCCGCGATGTCGCCGCGCATGCGCTGGCCGAGGGAGAGCTGGCGCACCGGGACGTCCAACAGGTCGGTGAGTTCGAGGAGTTCGACGCAGCGGTGGAGGTTCTCGCGGTAACGGGCGTCCGGGATGCGGTACATGCGGTGCGCGAGACGGTAGGAGTCGATCAGCGGCAGGTCCCACCACAGGGTCGTGCGCTGCCCGAACACCACGCCGATGCGGTGGGCCAGCCGCGTGCGGTCGCGGGACGGGTCGATGCCGGCCACCCGCAGCCGGCCGCCGCTCGGGGTGAGGATGCCGGTCAGCATCTTGATCGTGGTCGACTTCCCGGCGCCGTTCGGGCCGATGTAGCCGACCATCTCGCCGCGCGCCACGGTGAAGGAGATCGAGTCGACGGCGCGCACCTGCCGCCGCTCCCGCTTCAGGAAGCCGGTCTTCCTGCGCACGTCGAAGACCTTCTCGACGCCGTCGAGTTCGATGAAAGCGCCGTCCACTGCCATACGTCCCTCAGCTCCCCGTACTCCGATACGACCGAAGACCCGCCCGCCACGCCAGCCCGGCCAGGGCACAGCACGCCACCGCCACCAGCGGCGGGGTGAACGCCGTCCACTCCGGCAGGCCGAGCGGATACGGCCGCCCCAGCACGAAGCTCGCGGGCAGCCAGTTGACGAAGGCCAACGGCAGCACGAACGTCACCCCGCGCACCAGTTCCTTCGCGAACACGGTGGGCGGGTACTGCAGCAGCGTCGTACCGCCGTACGTGAACGCGTTCTGCACCTCCGAGGCGTCCTGCGCCACGAACTGGAACGCCGCCCCCGCCACGAACACCGCACAGAAGATCCCCGCCCCGCTGACCAGCATCACCGGCATCAGCAGCAGCTTCGCCGGCGTCCAGGCGATATGGACCGTCGCCAGCGCGTAGCCGAGGACCAGCGCGCCCTGCGTGAGCCGGCCGAGGCGGCGCAGCGCGAACCGGTCGGCCGCCAGCTGCGCCAGCACCGGCGCCGGACGCACCAGCAGGGTGTCCAGCGTGCCGTCGCGCACCCGGCGCCCCAGCCGGTCCATCGAGCCGATCCCCAGGTCGGCGATGCCGAACGAGACGCCGGAGAGGCCGTACAGGAAGGCGACTTCGGACAGCGAGTACCCGCCCAGCGCGTCGACCTGGGAGAACATCAGGGCGATCGTCACGAAGTCGAGGAACGTCATCGCGAAGTTGCCCACCGCCGTCATGACGAACGAGGCACGGTAGGCCATCGTGGAGCGGATCCACATCCCGGCGATCAACCGGTACGCGCGCAGCCCCTGCACGAGCCTGCTGTCCTCAGCCACCCTGCACCACCACCCTGCGCGTGGCCACCGACTGCAGCAGCCGCCCCGCCGCGAACAGCACCACCGCCCACGCCCCCTGGAAGGCGTACGTGGCGAGCGGGTCCGCGTGCCCCAGCAGCACGTCCGCCGGTGCCTGGAGCAGCGACGACCACGGCAGGAGCCGTACCACCTCGCCGAGCGCGCCCGGGAAGACGTTCAGGGGCAGCAGCATCCCCGAGCAGAACAGCCCGACGAGCCACGCCATCTGCGCCGTGCCCGCGCCGTCGAGCAGCCAGAACGCGCTCAGCGCCACCAGGAAGCGGATCCCGAAACCGACCAGCATCGCCAGCACGATCGCAGCGAAGAACGCTGCCCACCGCGCGGCGGACGCGGGCAGCGCCATCGGGAAGAACAGCGCCCCGAACAGGAAGGGCACCACGCCCCGGCCGATCAGCTGGAAGAAGGCCCGGCCCAAGTCCGAGGCCAGCCACCATAGTTGGAGATCGGCAGGACGGTACAGGTCGATCGCGACGTCGCCGGTGCGGATGCGCTCCATCAGTTCCTCCTCGACTCCGCCGCCGCCGATCGCGAGCGTGGACAGGAAGGCCTGACCGAGCCACACGTAGGTGACCGCCTGCGCCTGGTCGTAGCCGCCCAGGTGCGGCTTCTGGTCCCACAGGGCCAGGTAGGTGTACACGAGGATCAGCCCGAAGACCGTGTTGGTGAACACCCCGGCCGCCGTCGCCGCCCGATACGTCGTATATCGCCTGAAACTCCCCGCCGCGACGGCCGCGTACAACCGTGCAGCGCCCACATCCATCGACCTCCCGACCGCCCGGCACACAAGCGCAGGAGCCTAATGGGCCCACGGCGCGGCGGGCCACGCATTTTCCGCGCGGAAGCGTGCCGAAAACCGGGAACGGAACGCTTGGTGCGAGAGTCTTCAACAGAGGGCGCAGAAGGCGTTACGAGGCGTACACGACCGTACGCGACGAAAACAGGAGTCCGTGCACGACATGAGCGACGAGCCGCAGCCGCAACAGCCGACACCGCCGAAGAGGCCGAAGCGTACGGGCTGGCGGCGGCTGATCCCGACCTGGCGCATGGTGCTCGGCGGCTTCTTCACCGCCGTACTCCTCGTGATCGGCCTGTTCCTCCTCGGCTACTCCCTGGTGCAGATCCCGTCGGCCAACGCCCTCGCCGTCAAACAGAGCAACGTCTTCCTCTACGCCGACGGCACTCAACTGGCCCGCGACGGCGAGGTCAACCGGGAGAACGTCACCCTCGCCCAGATCTCCAAGGACGCCCAGCACGCCGTACTGGCCGCCGAGGACCGGGACTTCTACACCGAGTCCGCCATCGACCCCCAGGCCATGCTGCGCGCCGGCTGGAACACGGCCACCGGCAAGGGCAAGCAGTCCGGCTCCACCATCACCCAGCAGTACGTGAAGAACTACTACCTGGCACAGGAACAGACCGTCACCCGCAAGGTGAAGGAGTTCTTCATCGCCATCAAGCTGGACCGCAACGCGTCCAAGGACGAGATCCTCGAGGGCTATCTCAACACCAGCTACTTCGGCCGCAACGCCTACGGCATCCAGGCCGCCGCCCAGGCCTACTACGGCAAGGACGCGCGCGACCTCGACCCGGCCCGCGCCGCCTACCTCGCCGCGCTCGTCAACGCGCCCAGCGAGTACGACGTCGTCGCCCACCCGGAGAACAAGGCCAGGGCCGTGGCCCGCTGGAACTACGTCCTGAGCGGCATGGTCGAACAGGGCTGGCTCAGCCCGACCGAACGGGCCGGCCTGAAGTTCCCGATGCCGAAGGAACAGACCCTCTCCACCGGCCTGTCCGGACAGCGCGGTTACATCGTCGAGGCGGTCAAGCACTACCTCATCACCCACGACATCGTCGACGCGGACGAACTGGCCGCCGGCGGCTACCGCATCACCACCACCCTCGAGAAGGACAAGCAGAACGCCTTCGTCAAGGCGGTCGTCGACCAGCTGATGTCCAAGCTCGACAAGAAGGAGCGCGAGGCCGACACGTACGTCCGCGCGGGCGGCGCCTCCGTCGACCCCAAGACCGGCAAGATCGTCGCCATGTACGGCGGCGTCGACTACGTGAAGCAGTACACGAACGGCGCGACACGCGGGGACTTCCAGGTCGGCTCCACCTTCAAGCCCTTCGTGTTCACGTCGGCGGTGGAGAACGGCTCGACCACCCAGCGCGGGCAGGCCATCACCCCCAACACCTACTACGACGGCACCAGCAAGCGCCCCGTGCAGGGCTGGAACGGCGGGCTGTACGCCCCCGAGAACGAGGACTCCAAGTCGTACGGCGAGATCACCGTGCGCCACGCCACCGACCTGTCGGTGAACGCGGTGTACGCGCAGATGGCCGTCGACGTCGGCCCCGCCAAGGTGAAGCAGACCGCCGTCGACCTCGGCATCCCGGCCGACACCAAGGACCTCTCGCCCACCCCGTCCATCGCGCTCGGCACCGCCACCGCCAGCGTCCTGGACATGGCCGAGGCGTACGCGACACTCGCCAACCACGGCCGCCACAGCACGTACACGATGGTCCAGAAGGTCACCAAGGACGGCACCGAGGACGTCGAACTGCCCGAGCAGGAGACCCGGCAGGCCGTCAGCCGCGAGGCCGCCGACACCACGACGTCCATGCTGCGCGGCGTCGTCGACAGCGGTACCGCGACCGCCGCCCTGGCCGCCGGCAGGCCCGCCGCAGGCAAGACCGGTACGGCCGAGAATGACACGGCGGCCTGGTTCGCGGGCTACACCCCCGACCTCGCCACGGTCGTCGCCGTGATGGGCCAGGACCCGGTGACGGCCAAGCACGTACCGCTGTACGGCGCGCTGGGCCTGGCCCGCATCAACGGCGGCGGACCGCCCACCCAGATCTGGGCCCAGTACACCAAGGACGCGCTGCAGGGCGAGCCGGTCACCGACTTCCAGCTCCAACTCCAGCCCGGCGCGGACCAATTCGAACCCCCGACCGCCGATCCCTCGGACGAACCCGGCTACGGCGGCCAGGACGACGGCGGCACGGGCTTCTACGGCGGCGAGGACAACGAGGGCCAGTCCCAGGGCCAGACCGGCGGCTCGGACGACGGCGGCACGACGGACGGCGGAGGCACGACGGACGGCGGCGCGACGGACGGGGGCTCGACCGACGGCGAACCCGTCGACGGAGGCACGACGACCGACGGCGGGACCACGGACGGCGGGACCACGGGCGGTGCCACCGACGGCGGCACGACGGACGGCGGCACGACCACGGGCGCAACGGGCGGAACGGGCGGCACCACCGACGGCAGCACGGCAGGCACGACGGTCGGCCCGGGCGGCCCGCAGCCGACCCGTTCACCCCTCAGACCGTGACCGCTCAGTGACCGGAGGTCGCCTTCAGTCCCACGACGGCGACCAGCAGCAGGCCCACGAAGAACACCCGCGCGGCGGTGACCGGCTCCCCCAGCACCACCATCCCGAGCACCGCCGCCCCGGCCGCACCGATGCCCACCCACACGCCGTAGGCGGTACCGATGGGCAGGGAGCGGGCGGCGTACGACAGCAGCAGCATGCTGGCGACGATGCCGGAACCGGTGAGCAGACTGGGGACGGGCCGGGTGAAGCCGTCGGTGTACTTCATCCCGATCGACCAGCCGACCTCGAGCAGACCGGCGACGACGAGCAGAACCCAGGCCATGGGGGCACCTCCGAGACGGACGACAGCAGTCGGACGGTGCGTCGTCTTTGCCTGCGTCCCGGTACGGCGCGTCTCGTCGGGCCCTTCCAAAGCTAGCAAAGGAGCGGCAAAAAAGGGCCGGTGACGAAAGTCACCGGCCCTCAAAACCGTCGGTCGATCCGCGACGACGGCGGCTACATCTACAGGTACAACCCGGTGGAGTCCTCCGACCCCTCGAACCGGTCCGCGGCCACGGCGTGCAGATCGCGTTCGCGCATCAGCACGTACGGGACGCCCCGCACCTCGACCTCGGCGCGGTCCTCCGGGTCGTACAGGACGCGGTCGCCCGGCTCCACGGTGCGTACGTTCTGCCCCACGGCCACGACCTCCGCCCAGGCCAGCCGACGGCCCACGGCCGCCGTCGCGGGGATCAGGATCCCGCCGCCCGAACGCCGCTCGCCCTCGCTGGTGTCCTGCCGCACGAGAACCCGGTCGTGCAGCATCCGGATGGGGAGCTTGTCGTGATGAGGGGTGCTGTTTCTGTTGGCGCTCACGCCTTTGAACCTACCTGCCTTTGACGCGACCGTGCGGTGCCGGGTGGGCCCTTGCTCAGCGCCGGCGGCGCCGGGTACCCAGGACGAGCAGGCCCACGACGCCGACGGCGACGAGGGCGACGGGCACGACACGCTCGAGACGCGGCGCGCCCTCCTCGTCCACGAACTGGGCCCTGA
Source organism: Streptomyces brasiliensis (assembly GCF_014647875.1). Lineage (GTDB taxonomy): Bacteria > Actinomycetota > Actinomycetes > Streptomycetales > Streptomycetaceae > Streptomyces > Streptomyces brasiliensis. The sequence continues at coordinate 204,599 of NZ_BMQA01000008.1, forward strand.
CGTCGCTCACCACCCGGTTGACCTGGACGTACGCCCGGCCGAGGGTGTGGTCGACGTTGGCGACGACCTTGGCCTTGGCGTCCCCGACGATGGTCTTCGGATGGACCCGAACCCCTATTTCGTCGAGTGTCTCGGCCAGCACTTCACGGCGGCGCCTGATGTCCGCCTCGATCTGCGCCGGGTCTCTGGTGTCCGACGTGTCCGCCACCGTTCGGCCTCCGAAGTCTGCTGATGCTGTTCCGGACAGTCTGTCAGTTCTCGGGGCGGTCGCACTGTCAGGACCCCCCGTTACGCTAGACCGATGAGCGAGCGACTCCAGCCCGGTGACGTGGCCCCCGCATTCACCCTCCCCGACGCCGACGGCAACGAGGTGTCCTTGGCGGACCACAAGGGCCGCAAGGTCATCGTCTACTTCTACCCGGCGGCCCTGACTCCCGGCTGCACGAAGCAGGCCTGTGACTTCACGGACAACCTGGACCTCCTGACCGGCGCGGGCTACGACGTGATCGGCATCTCCCCCGACCGGCCCGAGAAGCTGGCGAAGTTCCGCGAGAAGGAGTCCCTGAAGGTCACGCTGCTGGCCGACCCGGACAAGACGGTGACCGAGACGTACGGCGCGTACGGCGAGAAGAAGAACTACGGCAAGACGTACATGGGCGTCATCCGCTCCACGGTGATCGTGGACGAGGAGGGCAAGGTCGAACGGGCCCTGTACAACGTCCGCGCGACGGGCCACGTGGCCAAGATCATCAAGGATCTGGGGATCTGAGAGTCCGAGGACGCGTTCCGGCTCACAGGGCGGCCCGCACCGGGACACACCGGTACGGGCCGCTTCGCAGTCCGGGCATCCTTCGTTTCCTGTGCCCCAACTGCGACGCGATCACCAGCACGTGATGCAGAGGCGGAAACCGACGCCGCACGCATTCCCGGTAGCATGGGCGGACACGCGGCCGTTGCTGAATGGTATAAGCAGAGGTTTTAGGTGCCTCGGGGCATTTGCCCATGTGGGTTCGACTCCCATCGGCCGCACACCCAGAGGGGTCGCCCACGGGCGACCCCTCTCCCATGCTCAGCCCAACAACTCCCGCACCACCGGCACCAACGCCCTGAACGCCTTGCCGCGGTGGCTGATCGCGTTCTTCTCCTCGGGGGTCAGTTCGGCGCACGTTCGCGCCTCGCCCTCCGGCTGGAGGATCGGGTCGTAGCCGAAGCCGTTCGTGCCTGAGGGGGCGTGGCGGAGGAGGCCCCGGAGTTGGCCTTCCACGACCCGCTCGCGGCCGTCCGGGAGGGCGAGCGCAGCTGCGCAGGCGAAGTGGGCCGACCTGTGGGGGTCGGTGATGTCCGAGAGTTGGGCCAGGAGCAGGTACAGGTTCGCCTTGTCGTCGCCGTGGTGGCCGGACCAGCGGGCCGAGAAGATGCCGGGGGCGCCGCCGAGGACGTCGACGCAGAGGCCGGAGTCGTCGGCGACCGCCGGGAGTCCTGTCGCGCGGGCCAGGGCGTGGGCCTTGAGCAGTGCGTTCTCGGCGAAGGTGACGCCTGTTTCCTTGACGTCGGGGATGTCGGGGTAGGCGTCGGCGCCGACGAGTTCGTGGGGCAGACCGGCGTCGGCGAGGATCGAGCGGAGTTCGGTGATCTTTCCGGCGTTGCGGGTGGCGAGGATCAGGCGGGTCATGCGGTCAGTATCTCCCGTAGGACTCCGGCGCCTTACGGCGTGCAGACCTTTGTCAGTTCGCCCGCCGCGTCCGTGACCGGTGTGATGTCGGGGGTCTCGTCGCCGTTCTTGATCGCCGTGCGGACGTTGTCCACAGCCTTGCCGAGATCGTCGACCGCCTTGTTGACGTCGGCGTTGTCCGTCCTGTCGCCTATCTTGTCCAGGTTCTTCTCGATGGCGGCCAGCGATTCGTCGGTCTGGGTCGAGTCGTTCGTCGCGTTCTCCACCGCCTGCTGGAGGTCGGTGACGCTGTCGGCGATGGAGTCGGCGGTCTGGACGCAGTCCAGGGCCTTGTCGACGGCGGAACAGCCGGTGGCGAGCCCGGCGGTGAGCAGGGCGACCGCGGTGGCGGCAACGGCGGTGATACGGGCTCGACGTCGGCGTCGGCTCGCGGCCATGGGTGGGTTCCTCCCCCTGGGACGGCCTGGGCTACGACAGGCACGGACTGGAACGGCCGGCCGGGCGCGCGGTGGTGGTCCGCGCGCCCGTATCCCTAGGGACGCCGGGGAGGTGGGCGGGGTTGCCCCGCCGGACGGCTGGTTTTGGGCTGCGCTTTACTTTTCGAGGGCGGCGGTCAGGGCCGCGCGCTGGAGGGTGGCGAGTTCGGTGCAGCCGGCGACCGCGAGGTCGAGGAGGTCGTTGAGCTCCTCGCGGGCGAAGGGTTCGGCCTCGGCGGTGCCCTGGACCTCGACGAAGCGGCCGTCGCCGGTACAGACGACGTTCATGTCGGTCTCGGCCTTGACGTCCTCGTCGTAGCAGAGGTCGAGGAGGGGGACGCCGCCGACGATGCCGACGGAGACCGCGGAGACGGTGCCGGTGAGGGGCTGGCGGCCGGCCCGGATGAGTTTCCTGCGGTGGGCCCAGGTGACGGCGTCGGCGAGGGCGACGTAGGCGCCGGTGATGGCCGCGGTGCGGGTGCCGCCGTCGGCCTGGAGGACGTCGCAGTCGAGGACGATGGTGTTCTCGCCGAGGGCCTTGTAGTCGATGACGGCGCGCAGGGAGCGGCCGATGAGGCGGGAGATCTCGTGGGTACGGCCGCCGATCCTGCCCTTGACGGACTCGCGGTCGCCGCGGGTGTTGGTGGCGCGGGGCAGCATGGCGTACTCCGCGGTGACCCAGCCCTCGCCGCTGCCCTTGCGCCAGCGGGGGACGCCTTCGGTGACGGATGCGGTGCAGAAGACCTTGGTGTCACCGAAGGAGACGAGGACGGAGCCCTCGGCGTGCTTGCTCCAGCCGCGTTCGATGGTGACGGGGCGGAGCTGTTGGGGGGTGCGGCCGTCGATTCGAGACATGGCGTCGAGCCTAGCCGTACGTGCGCGAGGGGCTCCTCCCGCGTCGGGAAGAGCCCCTTGAGGGTGATGCGTGTGCGTCACATCATGTCTTCGATCTCCCCGGCGATGGGGTCGGCGTCCGTGCCGATGACGACCTGGATGGCGGTGCCCATCTTGACGACGCCGTGGGCGCCGGCGGCCTTCAGGGCGGCTTCGTCGACCAGCGAGGGGTCGGCGACCTCGGTGCGCAGGCGGGTGATGCAGCCTTCGATCTCCTCGATGTTGTCGATGCCGCCGAGCCCGGCGACGATCTTCTCAGCCTTGCTGGCCATGTTCCTTCTCCCTGATCCGAACCGCTTTGTCGCAGTAACCCACAGTTGGCCCAGCTTCGCGAGCGGTCATGTCACCGGTACCGAATGATGGCGTTCACGACGGCGGAGCCGTGCGCCAACTGGTCTACACCAGTGGTGCGACGGTCACCAAACCCGCTTCCGTGGGGAGCGGTGGGGAGGAGGCCCATGAGCGCCGAGAGCACGGCGTCTCCCGCGCGGGTCCGCCTGCAGAGGGTGTTCCAGGGGCTGCAGAAGATGGGGCGGAGCCTGCAGCTGCCGATCGCGGTGCTGCCGGCGGCGGGTCTGCTGATCGGGCTCGGTCAGCCGGGGGTGGTGGGGGCCGACGGACTCGGCTGGACGACGGTGTCGAAGGTGATGCTGGGCGCGGGGGGCGCGCTCCTGGACGGCTCGCTCGGTCTGCCGCTGCTGTTCTGTGTGGGTGTCGCGATCGGCATGGCGAAGAAGTCGGACGGGTCGACGGCGCTGGCGGCGGTGGCGGGGTTCCTCGTGTACTACGGGGTGCTGCACCAGTTCCCGGCGGACTGTCCCGGCGGCTCGAAGGCGGTCGCGCAGGTCGGCTGCCAGGTCGTCGCAAACGGTTCGGTGATGCCGTTCACCTTTCAGAACCCGGGTGTCTTCGGCGGCATCGTGATGGGGCTGCTGGCGGCGTTCTTCTGGGCGCGTTTCCACCGTACGAAGCTGGTGGACTGGCTGGGTTTCTTCAACGGGCGGCGGCTCGTGCCGATCATCATGGCGTTCGTCGCGATTCTGTTCGCGGCGCTGTGTCTGTGGATCTGGCCGCCGATCGGGAGCGGGCTGGAGAGCTTCAGCGGGTGGTTGCGGGAGGCGGGGGCATGGGGTGCGGGGGTCTTCGGGGTCGCGAACCGTGCGCTGCTCGTCGTGGGACTGCACCAGTTCCTGAACGTGCCGATCTGGTTCCAGTTCGGGAGCTACACGAAGCCGGACGGGCAGGTGGTGCACGGTGACATCAACATGTTCCTGGCGGGTGATCCGCACGCGGGCCAGTTCACGTCGGGTTTCTATCCGATCATGATGTTCGCGCTGCCGGCGGCGGCGCTGGCGATCACGCACTGTGCGAAGCCGCATCGCCGCAAGGAGGTGGGCGGGCTGATGCTGTCGGTGGCGCTGACGTCGTTCGTCACGGGCATCACGGAGCCGATCGAGTACTCGTTCCTCTTCATCGCCCCCCTTCTCTACGCGGTGCACACGCTGCTGACGGGTGTCTCGATGGCGGTGACGTGGACGCTCGGGGTGCACGACGGGTTCAGCTTCTCGGCGGGCCTGATCGACTACGTCATCAACTGGAATCTGGCGACGAAACCCTGGGCGATCATCCCGATCGGCCTGTGCTTCGCCGTCGTCTATTACGCGGTGTTCCGCTTCGCGATCACGAGGTTCGACCTGAAGACTCCGGGGCGGGAGCCGGAGGAGCAGGTGGAGGACGTGACGAAGGTCTGACGGCGGACCTGCGGGGGCCTGAACGGAGCACAGCGCGTAGCGCTCCGGTTGCCGATTTGGCGGGTTCCTTAGGGGGCCTTCATCTGCTACAACAGGTCTACACCACTGAGTGGTGTAGACCACCACCCGATGGAGGACGTATGAGCACCGCCACCGCCACGCCTGCGGCGGCTCCCGCGAAGAAGCGGGGATCCGGCCTGTTCCAGGGCCTGCAGAAGGTCGGCCGCAGCCTTCAGCTGCCCATCGCCGTACTGCCGGCGGCGGGCATCATGGTCCGGCTGGGCCAGGACGACATCTTCGGCAAGGACGGACTCGGCTGGGACAAGGTCGCCGCCGTGTTCAACAACGCGGGCAGCGCGCTGACCGGCACCCTGCCGCTCCTGTTCTGCATCGGCGTGGCCATCGGGTTCGCCAAGAAGTCGGACGGTTCGACCGCCCTCGCCGCGGTGGTGGGCTTCCTCGTCTACAGCAAGGTCCTGCAGGCCTTCCCGGTCACCGAAGCGGTGATCCAGAAGGGCCAGGACGTCCCGGCCACGTACAACGACCCGGGAGTGCTCGGCGGCATCATCATGGGTCTGCTCGCCGCCGTGCTCTGGCAGCGCTTCCACCGGACCAAGCTGGTCGACTGGCTGGGCTTCTTCAACGGCCGCCGACTCGTGCCGATCATCATGGCCTTCGTCGGCATCGTGATGGGCGTCTTCTTCGGCCTGGTCTGGGAGCCGATCGGCAACGGCATCTCGAACTTCGGCGAGTGGATGACCGGCCTTGGTTCGGGCGGCGCGGCCCTGTTCGGTGCGGTGAACCGCGCCCTGATCCCCGTCGGCATGCACCAGTTCGTCAACACCGTGGCCTGGTTCCAGCTCGGCGACTTCAAGAACGCCTCCGGCGAAGTGGTGCATGGTGACATCACGCGCTTCCTCGCTGGTGACCCCTCTGCCGGTATCTTCCAGTCCGGGTTCTTCCCGATCATGATGTTCGGCCTGCCGGCCGCCGCGCTCGCCATCGCCCACACCGCGCGCCCCGAGCGTCGCAAGGCCGTGCTCGGCATGATGGTCTCCCTCGCGCTGACCTCGTTCGTCACCGGCGTCACCGAGCCGATCGAGTTCTCGTTCATGTTCGTCGCGCCGGTCCTGTACGTGCTGCACGCGGTCCTCACCGCCGTGTCGATGGCAGTGACCTGGGGACTGGGCGTGCACGCCGGCTTCAACTTCTCGGCCGGTTTCATCGACTACGCGCTCAACTGGCACCTGGCGACCAAGCCTTGGTTGATCATCCCGATCGGCCTGGTGTTCGCAGTCATCTACTACGCGACCTTCCGTTTCGCCATCACCAAGTTCGATCTGAAGACCCCGGGCCGTGAGCCCGAGGAGGAGATCGAGGACCTCACCAAGGCGTGAGTCCCGCCACGGCGTGACGAAGGCCCCGGAACCAACTCCCTGGTTCCGGGGCCTTCGTGTGTGCGTACAGGCCTGAACCCCGTACGGACTCAGATCTCGTACGTCGCTCTGGGTGTCGCAAGTTCCACCGGGCCGTCGTAGACCTCGCGGGCGTGGGCGAGATTGATCTGGGGGTCCGTCCACGGGGGGATGTGCGTGAGGACCAGGCGGCGGGCACCCGCGCGGGCCGCCGTCTCGCCGGCCTCGCGGCCGTTGAGGTGGAGGTCCGGGATGTTCTCCTTGCCGTACGTGAACGCGGCCTCGCACAGGAACAGGTCGGTGTCCCTGGCCAGCTCGTCGAGCGCCTCGGTGACACCGGTGTCCCCGGAGTAGGTCAGCGACTTCCCGGCGTGCTCGACGCGGATGCCGTACGCCTCCACGGGGTGGCGCACCCTCTCGGTGTGCACGGTGAACGGGCCGATCTCGAACGTGGACGGCTTGACCGTGTGGAAGTCGAAGACCTCGCTCATGGAGGAGGCGGTGGGGGTGTCGGCGTAGGCGGTGGTCAACCGCTGCTCCGTGCCCTCGGGGCCGTAGACGGGCAGCTGGTCGGCGCGGCCGCCGTCGTGCCGGTAGTAGCGCGCCACGAAGTAGGCGAGCATGTCGATGCAGTGGTCGGCGTGCAGATGGCTGAGGAAGATCGCGTCGAGGTCGTAGAGACCGCAGTGGCGCTGCAGCTCGCCCAGGGCGCCGTTGCCCATGTCGAGAAGCAGCCGGAAGCCGTCGGCCTCGACGAGGTAGCTCGAACAGGCCGATTCCGCGGACGGGAACGACCCCGAGCAGCCGACGACGGTGAGCTTCATGAAGCAGAAACCTCCGTTGGCGGGAATCCGGAAGGAAAGAAAGGAGGAAGGAGAGAAGGAGTCGGGCTGGGGCGGAGAGGGGTCGTGCGGTCCGTCGAGCGTAAGGCGCAGAAGAGCCGGTCGCTCCTCTGCCAGGGGCCGTTGTGGGCGAACTCACCTGTGGTGTCACCGGTTCGGCTGGACCCGGGGCGCATCAGTCCAGTGAGAGGGCGCGCGCCGGGAATCGCGCGCCGGTAACGTCGTCGTATGGACACGTCCTGGTGGCTTGCGCTCGCGGCAGTGGTGCTGCTCGCGCTCGTCGCCACGCTCGTCGACGGCTGGGGACGCAGCCGGCGGCCGCAGCGCACGCGGCCGCCGGGACGGCGTGAACGTGCGGCGGCGCGACCGGCGCCCGGTGACATCTGGTGGGCGAACGTGCCGTACGAACAAGGGCCGGGTACCAAGGACCGGCCCTGTCTGGTGCTGGCGGTGCACGGCAAGCGGGCCACGGTCGCGAAGATCACCAGCAAGTACCACGACGAGCGGGCCGGGGTGATCCCGCTGCCGCCGGGTTCGGTGGGCGACGCGCACGGCCGGCCGAGTTTCCTGGAAACCGACGAGCTGCGCCAGGTCCCGGTGTGGGACTTCCGGCGCCGGGTGGGCGTGGTCGACCCGGTCCTGTGGGACCAGGTACGGCACCTCGCCGGTTAGCCGGACCCGGGTGCTCAGCGGACCCGGACCGTCACCGTCCACTCCTGGATGCCCATGCAGGACACCTGGCCGGGAGCGGTGGGGCTCGCGCACAGCGGGCGGGACGAGGTGAGGGTCGCCGTGCCGGAGGCGATCGCCTCGTAGGCGACATTCGCGTCCCCCGGCATGACCACGATGCCCGCATTGATGGGCCTGAGCACCCCGGATCCGCTGATGGCGACCGGCTTCCAGGGACGTTCTTTCGTGCCGTCCAGGGTGATACGGACCTGCCCGCCGCGGGTGAGGCAGATGATGCGGCCGCTGTCGTCGGCGTTGAGCTGGACCTGGGACGTGCAGGCGCCGGGCGAGGTCGACGGCCCGGCGGGCGTCGACGGCGTGGGCGAGGGCGAGACCGTGCTGCTGCGGCCGCCCGCGTTTCCCTGGCCGGCGTCGTTGTCGGTGCCGCAGCCCATGAGGAGGAGCACCGCCGCGGCCAGGATCGTGGTGCCGTGGAGGGTGGTACGGCGCATGGGGGGACCGCCTTTTCGCCGGGAGGGACCTGGTGCATATGTGACGTACCCCGTGGGCGATCGGATCCCGGCGCGGACCCCGGCCGGATCATCCGGCCGGGGTCCTCCGTTCGGCGGTGGGTCAGCCGGTCGTGACGGCAGTGTCGTCGACGACGAAGCTGGTCTGGAGGGAGGAGTCCTCCACACCGGAGAACTTCAGGGTGACCGTCGAGCCCGCGAACGAGGACAGGTCGAAGGTCTTCTGGGTGTAGCCCGAGGCCTTGTTGAGGTTCGAGTACGTCGCCAGGGTCGTCGAACCGGCGGTCACCGTCAGCTTGTCGTACTGGGTGCTGGTGGTGGTCTCCGCGGTGTCGATGTGCAGCCAGAAGGTGAAGGTCGCCTTGCAGCCGGCCGGGACGGTCACCGACTGGGAGAGCGTGTCGGTGTGCGAGGTGCCGTAACCGTCCAGCCAGGCCTTGTACGAGCCGCCGTGCGAGGCCTCACCGGAGTCGGTGGTGATGACGCCGCTGGTCGCGGTCCAGCTCGCGCTGCCCGATTCGAAGCCCGGGTTGCCGAGCAGCTGCGCCGAGGTGCAGCTGCCGCCGCCGGAGGTGCTGACGGTCCAGGTGAAGGACGCGGCTCCCGAGGCGCCGGTGGAGTCGGTCGCGGAGACGGTCACGTTGTAGGTGCCCGCGGTGGACGCCGTACCGGATATCAGGCCGGTCGAGCTGTTGATGGACAGTCCCGTCGGCAGCCCGGAGGCGCTGTAGGTGAGGCTCGCGCCCGCGCTGTCGCTCGCGTGGATCTGCAGGCTCACCGAGCCGCCGGTCGCGGTGGACTGGCTGCCCGGGTTGGTGACGGTCACCGTGTTGCCGCTGCTCGCGCCGGCGCTGAAGGCGGCGGTGCCGTTGGGGGTGCCCCAGCCGGTCGGGCCGTCGTAGCCGGTGCGGGCGGTGCAGAAGTACGAGGTGGCGCAGCTGCCGTTGTTGCCGCTGGTCACGTCGTACAGGTTGCCGGTGTGGGAGTAGGGGTACTGCGCCGGGTAGTCGCTCGCGCCCGGGGTGCCCGCGAGGGCGTAGACGCCGGCGACGATCGGGGCGGAGGCGCTGGTGCCGCCGTAGACCGCCCAGCCGGAGCCGCCGTAGGTGTCGTAGACCGCGACGCCCGTGGCCGGGTCGGCGACCGCGGAGACGTCGGCCTCCATGCGCTTGGTGCAGCCGGTGTCGGTCTGCCAGGCCGGCTTCGGGTCGTACGCCGAGCAGCCGGAGCCGGTGCCCTCGGTGCTGTTGGTCTTCCACACCGACTCGCTCCAGCCGCGGGAGTTGGAGGCGGTGGTGAGGGCGGTGCCGCCGACGGCGGTCACGTACTGGGAGGTCGCCGGGTACTCGGCACCGTAAGCCTCGTCACCGGAGGAGACGGTGATGGCGACGCCGGGGTGCTTGAAGTACTGGGTGTCGAGGGTGGTCTGGTTGGACGCCTCGGAGCCGCCCCAGCTGTTGGAGACGAACTTGGCGCCGAGCGCGACGGCCTCGTTCTCGGCGGTGCCGAGGTTGGCGTCGGTGGGCGAGGTGGCCTCGACGAGGATGATGTTGCAGTTCGGGCAGACGGCGCTGACCATGTCGATGTCGAGCGCTTCCTCGCCCGCCCAGCCGGTGTCGTTGGGAGGCAGCGAGGTGGTGGAGCCGGTCTGACTGACCTGCTTGAAGCAGCCGTTGGCCTTGGTGCACGCGGACAGGCCGTACTGCGCGCGGTAAGTGGCCAGGTCTGCCTCGGCGTTGGGGTCGTTGTAGGCGTCGACGACGGCAACGGTCAGGCCGGAGCCGCCCGTCGAGGGCAGGTTGTAGGCGCTGTGCAGGTTGGCCGGGCTGAGGCCGGAGGGGGCGGCGGCCACCTCCGCGGACAGTCGCTGGCGGATGTCGGTGCGGCGCTGGGCGAAGCAGGACGCGCTGCCCGGTTCGGCGGTGGTGCACAGGTGCTCGGTGGGCACCTTCTGGCCGGCCTTGCCGGTGGAGTGGAAGGCCTGCCGCTGCGGGTCGGTCAGGGCCTTGGAGTTCTGGGCGGCCCGGGTGGTGTGCGCGGTGGTGTGCGAGGTGACGGGAGCGGGCTGGGCGCCGGCCGTCGGTGCGGCGAGGAAACCGGAGACGGTGAGGGCGAGGGCGGGCACGGCGACGGCGAGGAGCCTGCGCAGGCTTCGTCTCCGCCTGCTCGGGTGTGACTCACGCATGGGGTGCTGCCTCCATCGGGAGTGGGGTTCTCGAGTCGGGTGGCAGGCCCGTGACGCGCGTAGCGGCGGCGGAGAGCGCGATCATGAGCATGACACTTGAAGCGCCCTATCGATGAGCGTGACATGACAGGACGGCGAGAACCTAGCCACGGCGCACCCCCCGCGAATCCTCGCGGATGAGATCTTTGCCGCTCCATAGGCAGCGCTTAGCCCCCTCGTAGAAGGGGGTTGGCGCGTAGATGAGCAGTAGTTGGGAAGCGCGTGAGGAGACCCGCGCCCCGACAGGGGCGCGGGGCGGTGTCGACATGCGGCCCCGCCGCGGGGCGCGGCCGGCCCCCACCGGCCCGCAGGTCGGTCACCGCTCTCCCGGCGGAGCGCTTACGCCCAGAGCTGGCCCTGGAGCGTCTCGATGGCCTCCTCCGTGGTGGCCGCCGTGTAGACGCCCGTGGAGAGGTACTTCCAGCCGCCGTCGGCCACGACGAAGACGATGTCGGCGCTGTCGCCGGCGTTCACCGCCTTGCGGCCGACACCGATCGCGGCGTGCAGCGCGGCGCCGGTGGAGATGCCCGCGAAGATGCCCTCCTGCTGGAGGAGTTCACGGGTGCGGGTGACCGCGTCGGCCGAGCCGACCGAGAAGCGGGTGGTGAGGACGGAGGCGTCGTACAGCTCCGGTACGAAGCCCTCGTCGAGGTTGCGCAGGCCGTACACCAGGTCGTCGTAGCGCGGCTCGGCGGCGACGATCTTCACGTCCGGCTTGTGCTCGCGCAGGTAACGGCCGACGCCCATGAGCGTGCCGGTGGTGCCGAGGCCGGCGACGAAGTGGGTGATCGAGGGGAGGTCGGCGAGGATCTCCGGCCCGGTCGTGGCGTAGTGGGCGCCCGCGTTGTCCGGGTTGCCGTACTGGTAGAGCATCACCCAGTCGGGATGCTCGGCCGACAGCTCCTTGGCGACGCGTACGGCCGTGTTGGAGCCGCCCGCGGCCGGGCTGGAGATGATCTCGGCGCCCCACATGCCGAGCAGGTCGCGCCGCTCCTGCGAGGTGTTCTCGGGCATCACGCACACCATGCGGTAGCCCTTGAGCTTGGCCGCCATGGCCAGCGAGATGCCGGTGTTGCCGGAGGTGGGCTCGAGGATCGTGCAGCCCGGGGTCAGCCGGCCGTCCTTCTCCGCCTGCTCGATCATGTGCAGCGCGGGACGGTCCTTGACCGAGCCGGTCGGGTTGCGGTCCTCGAGCTTCGCCCAGATCCGGACGTCGGCGGACGGCGAGAGCCGCGGCAGGCGCACCAGGGGGGTGTTGCCGACCGCGGCGAGCGGAGAGTCGTAGCGCATGGGGAACCAGCGGCCGATCAGACCATGCCCGCCCGTCGCCCGACCGCCACCCCGGTCGGACGCGGCTCCGCCGCGGCAGAACCTCCCGCGACGGCGGGCAGGATCGTCACGGTGTCGCCGTCGGACAGCTTGGTGTTGATGTTGTCGAGGAAGCGGACGTCCTCGTCGTTCAGGTAGACGTTGACGAAGCGGCGCAGCTTGCCCTCGTCCACGATGCGGGCCTGGATGCCCGTGTGACGGGTCTCGAGGTCGGTGAACAGCTCGGCGAGGGTGTCACCGCTGCCCTCCACCGCCTTCTGACCGTCGGTGTACTGGCGGAGGATGGTCGGGATGCGGACCTCGATGGCCATGGTTGCGGGCTCCTGTCGGAAAGGGTCGGGTCTGTAGGCACACGGCGGCCCGCCGCGGCTCACGGCCGTACGGCGGCAGGGAACGTCAACAGATGGCGCTGTCCAGCCTGCACAGATCGACGTGCAGCCGCGCCACGAGCAGCACGCTCGGCGCCTTGTCGCTCACGTCGGGAAGAACCATGGGGTCATCGTATCGATTCCCCCTCCGCTCCACGGAATGTGATCTCGCATCGTGGATGAATTCTGTCCGAACCACGGGATCGGCGGTGGGTTCAGTAGGTCTCTACGACCTTGACCTCCTCCTCGGTGACCTCGCCGTCGAGGATCCGGAAGGAGCGGAACTGGAAGTCGCCGAGACCGTCCGTGTCCGCCGTGGACACGAGGACGTAGTGGGCACCGGGCTCGTTGGCGTAGCCGATGTCGGTCCGGGACGGGTAGGCCTCGGTCGCCGTGTGGGAGTGGTAGATGATCACCGGCTCCTCGTCGCGGTCGTCCATCTCCCGGTAGAGCTTGAGGAGGTCCTGCGAGTCGAACTCGTAGAACGTGGGCGAGCGGGCCGCGTTCAGCATCGGGATGAAGCGCTCGGGGCGGCCGGCGCCCACCGCGCCGGCGACCACGCCGCACGCCTCGTCGGGGTGGTCCTGGCGCGCATGGGCGACGATCTTGTCGAACAGGTCCTGGGTGATGGTCAGCATGGTCGTCAGGATAAGCAGAGGGGCCGCCCCGTACCGAGGGGTGGTACGGGGCGGCCCGTATGCCGGACGCCCTGAGCGGCAACCGCAGCGAGTGCCACGAGTACTCGCTACGGCCGGACGTCCTCCGTGATGGTCAGATGCACGGTGGCCGGAGCGCGGTGGTCAGCCGACGCGCTCCAGATCCGGCTCGCGGCGGGCGGCGATCTCCGGTGTGCGGCTCTTGAGGACCAGCCAGCCGACACCGAGCGCGACCGCCCAGCCCGCCATGACGTACAGGCAGACGCGGGAGTCGGCATCGTACGCGATCAGGCCGGTGACGAAGAGCAGGAACGCGATGGCGATGTACGAGCACACCGCGCCGCCCGGCGCCGGGAAGGACGAGGCGGGCAGCCGGCCCGCGGTCACCGCGCGGCGGTAGCGGACGTGGCTGATCAGGATCATCAGCCAGGTCCAGATGCCGGCCGCGGTGGCGACGGAGGTGACGTAGCCGAACGCCTTCTCCGGGACGATGTAGTTGAGGATCACACCGATGGCCATGAAGGCGACCGAGACCGTGATGCCGAGGGCCGGGGTCTTGGAGGCCGACAGGCGGTTGAAGGCGCGCGGGGCCTCGCCGTTGTCCGCGAGGGTGCGCAGCATGCGGCCGGTGGAGTACATGCCGGAGTTGCAGGACGACAGGGCCGCCGTGAGCACCACGAAGTTGACGATGCCGGCGCCGGCCGGGATGCCGATCATCGCGAACGCCTTCACGAACGGGCTGACGCCCTCCGCGAACTCGGTCCACTTCACCACGCACAGGATGACGGTGAGGGCACCGACGTAGAACAGGACGATGCGCCAGGGCAGGGTGTTGATCGCCTTGGGGAGGGTCTTCTCCGGGTTCTCGGACTCGCCCGCCGTCACACCGACCAGCTCGACGGCCAGGTAGGCGAACATGACGCCTTGAAGGGTCATCAGGGAGGAGCCGATGCCCTTGGGGAAGAAGCCGTCGAACTGCCAGAGGTTGGAGACGGTGGCGGTGTCACCGGCGGCGCTGAAGCCGAAGGTGAGGACGCCGAGACCGATCACGATCATGCCGACGAGCGCGGTGACCTTGACCATGGAGAACCAGAACTCGATCTCGCCGAACAGCTTCACCGAGATCAGGTTGGCCACGAAGAGGACCACCAGGAAGACCAGCGCCGTCACCCACTGCGGGACGGACGGGAACCAGTAGTTGACGTAGATGGCGGTTGCCGTCAGTTCGGCCATACCGGTCACCACCCACATCAGCCAGTACGTCCAGCCGGTGAAGTAGCCGAAGAACGGGCCGAGGAACTCCCGGGAGTACTCCGCGAAGGAACCCGAGACGGGGCGGTAGAGCAGAAGTTCGCCGAGCGCTCTCATGATGAAGAAGATGATCAGGCCCGCGAGGGCGTACATGAGGATGAGGCTGGGTCCGGCCTTGGCGATGTTCGCCCCGGCTCCGAGGAACAGGCCGACGCCGACGGCGCCGCCGATCGCGATCATCTGGACCTGACGGCTGCCGAGCCCGCGCTCGTACCCCTCTTCGGGGGTTTCGGTGACCTTCGCAGAGGTCATGTGTGGTGCGCCTTTCTCCATGCCGATCCGGGCCTTTCGTCGGCCTCGGATCGGATTTCGATCCCCCCGGATTGATGGAGCGGTGCCTGGCCGGCGGTTGCCGGCTCGGTGGCGCACCCGGCCGAACATGGGTGGTGCTGGCCGGGCGGTCGTGAAGATTTATCACGGCCGCAACACTGATCGCCGGTACCGCCTGTGGTGCATCACACAGGAAGAACCGGACAAATACTGCTCAACACCGGCAAATTAGGCCGCAACGGTGACGGGATCGTTATCCGGATCTGAGTGTCCTCTGAGCGAACACGAAACCGGATCAAATCAGCACATCAGGGCATGAGAGTCGCGACCGGTCAGGGCATGAGGGTCGAGACGAGCGTCTCCTGGAGGCCGCCGAGCCACAGGTACGCCATCACCATCGGCTTGCGCGGGTCCTCGTCCGGCAGCCGGTAGAGGAGGTCGGTGTCGTCCTCGTCGGTGATCTCGAGCCGTGAACCGATCGCCAGGCGCAGGTCGTTGAGCGCGGCCAGCCACTGCCGGGACCCGTCGGGCGACAGCTTGAGGACCGCGCCGCCCTCGCCGACCGGCGACAGCGCGTCCAGGCTGCGGATCACCGCGAGGGCGTTGTCGCGCTTACCGGCCCGCAGGTCGTTCTCCGTGTAGCGGCGGAACTCGGCGGAGTGGGCCAGCTGCTCCTCGGCGTCCTGGGGCGAGTCCGGGGCCTTCTCCGGGTCGCTGTAGGCGTCCGGGAACAGGCGGCGCAGCACCGGATCGGCGGGCGGCTCGCTCGGGCCCTCGGCGAACAGCTCGGCGAGCGGGTCGCCCTTGGCGTCCTCGGCGGGGCCGGGGCCGATCAGCTCCATGAGCTGGACGGCGAGCGACCGGATGATGGAGATCTCGACGTCGTCGAGTGCGACGGCCGCGCCGCCGCCGGGGAGCGGTTCGAAGTGTCCTGGCATCAGTGGGGTCGTTACTTCCGGTCCTGCTGGAGGGTGGCCCACAGACCGTAGCCGTGCATCGCCTGCACGTCGCGTTCCATCTCCTCGCGGCTGCCGCTGGAGACGACTGCCCGGCCCTTGTGGTGGACGTCGAGCATGAGCTTGGTGGCCTTGTCCTTGGTGTAGCCGAAGTACGTCTGGAAGACGTACGTCACATAACTCATGAGGTTGACCGGGTCGTTGTGGACGATCGTGACCCAGGGGACGTCGGGCTCGGGTACGGCGAAGACCTCCTCCGCCGACTCGGTGCGTTCGATCTCTAGGGGAGCGGGTGACGTCACAGGCCCCATGCTGCCACGCCGAGCAAAAATCGTCACACTGACGAAATGGGGGTACCATCCTCGCTCGTGCTGCAAACACCGGGGGACAACCCCCGGACCCCCGGCCGGGCCCGGGGTACCCGGAGAGTCATGAGCTAGGTGAGATGTGGTGGACGTAGCAGACCTTGGGCTGCCGGTGGATGTTCCCTCGACGGCGCTCTTCACGGACCAGTACGAGCTGACGATGCTGCAGGCCGCCCTGAAAGCGGGTACGGCCGAACGGCGGAGCGTGTTCGAGGTCTTCACCCGGCGGCTGCCCCACGGGCGGCGCTACGGCGTCGTGGCGGGCACCGGGCGTGTCCTGGACGCGGTGGAGAACTTCCGCTTCGACGCGGGCGTCCTCGGTTTCCTGCGCGAGCGGCAGATCGTCGACGAGGAGACCCTCCAGTGGCTGGCCCGCTACCGCTTCAGCGGTGACATCTGGGGTTATCCCGAGGGCGAGGTGTATTTCCCGGGCTCGCCGATCATGCGGGTCGAGGGCTCCTTCGCCGAGTGCGTGCTCCTGGAGACCGTGATCCTCTCGATCCTCAACCACGACTCGGCCATCGCGGCCGCCGCCTCCCGTATGTCCTCCGCCGCGGGCGACCGGCCGCTCATCGAGATGGGCGCCCGCCGCACCCACGAACTGTCCGCCGTCGCCGCCGCGCGCGCCGCGTACGTCGGCGGCTTCGCGACCACCTCCGACCTCGCCGCCGGCTTCCGTTACGGCATCCCGACCGTCGGAACCTCCGCGCACGCCTTCACCCTCCTGCACGACCACGAGCGGGACGCCTTCCAGGCCCAGGTCGACACCCTGGGCCGGGGCACCACACTGCTCGTGGACACGTACGACGTCGCCGAGGCCGTCCGTACGGCCGTCGAGGTGGCCGGGCCCGAGCTGGGCGCGGTGCGCATCGACTCCGGTGACCTGCTGCTGGTCGCGCACCGGGTGCGGCAGCAGCTGGACGAGCTGGGCGCGGCCCACACCAAGATCGTGGTGACCTCCGACCTCGACGAGTACGCCATCGCCTCGCTGGCGGCGGCGCCCGTGGACGCGTACGGCGTCGGCACCCAGCTGGTGACGGGCTCCGGGCACCCGACCTGCTCCATGGTCTACAAGCTGGTCGCGCGCTCCGAGTCCGCGGACCCGAGGGATCCGCTGGTCCCGGTGGCGAAGAAGGCCACGGGCGGCAAGACCTCCGTCGGCGGACGCAAGTGGGCGGCCCGGAGGCTGGACGAGGACGGGGTGGCCGAGGCCGAGGTCGTCGGCACCGGGCCGGTGCCCGCGGAGCTGGTGGACCGGCAGCTGCTCGTCGAGCTGGTCAAGGGCGGCGAGGTCGTGGCCCGCGAGCCGCTGGACGTCGTACGGGACCGGCACGCGGCCGCCCGCGCCGCCCTGCCCCTGTCTGCGACACAGCTCTCGCGCGGGGAACCCGTCATTCCGACGGAGTACGTGCACGGGCGCTCGGGTAACTAGAGCGCATGGCCGGGCCACGCCCTCTCCCGAACGGCCGCCGAAGTCTCTAGGCTCTTGACTTCACTCATAGAAGGACACCGACCATGCGCCGCGCCTTGATCGTCGTAGACGTGCAGAACGACTTCTGCGAAGGGGGCAGCCTCGCGGTGGCCGGGGGTGCCGATGTGGCTGCCGCCATCACCGAGCTGATCGGCCAGGCCCCGGCCGGCTACCGGCACGTGGTGGCCACCCGCGACCACCACATCGCGCCCGGCGGCCACTTCGCCGACAACCCCGACTACGTCCGCTCCTGGCCCGCGCACTGCGTCGCGGGCACGGAGGGGGTGGGCTTCCATCCGAACTTCGCCCCGGCGGTCGCCTCCGGCGCGATCGACGCCGTCTTCGACAAAGGGGCGTACGCCGCGGCGTACAGCGGGTTCGAGGGCGCCGACGAGAACGGGGCGAAGCTCGGCGACTGGCTGCGGGCCCGGGAGATCGACGAGGTCGACGTGGCCGGCATCGCGACGGACCACTGCGTGCGGGCGACCGCGTTGGACGCCGTGAAGGAGGGCTTCCGCACGCGGGTCCTGCTGGACCTGACGGCGGGGGTCGCCCGCGACTCCACGGACCGCGCACTGGAGGAGCTGCGCGAGGCGGGCGTGGAGCTCACGGGCAAGCCCGTCGTCGCGTGACACCTCGAGGGGCGCGATGAGGGGTCCCGGCCGGTTCGGCACCGCCGGTCTCCGCCGTCGTGGCTGATCGCCGTGGCGGCGAAGAACAGGAGCCCGGCCGTGGTCGGATCCCTTACGCCTGTGCCGTCGGGCGGCGCAACAGCGCCTTGATCGGGTGCCAGAGTTCCGGGATCAGTTCCCCGGGCGTGACACCGTTGTCAGGTTCCGTTCGCCATATCAGGCCGTCGGGGTGATGCAGGACCGCCGTGATCTCGTCCGGGGTCGGTGGAGCCGCGTTTCCGCGCAGGTAGACCGCCCGGAGGCCCAGGTTGCGCAGCCGGGTCAGGGCGCGCGCCCGGTTCCGGGCGTGCACCAGAACGCGCACACCTCGGGAGCCGTCGGCGGCGGGGCTGGGCAGGTTCAGTGCCACCACCACCGTGCCGTTCGGCAGCTTGCAGAAACCTCCTGCGGCCATGCAGTCACATCCCCGTTCCGGTCGGTGTCAATAAGAGCGCCACAGGACGCACCTAAACACGATCGGCGGCGACCCGCCAGGGGGTCACCGCCGATACGCTTCTGACCTGCGAGGATGCGAACTACTTCACCGCGGGCCCGACCTCGAGCTCGATCGTGGAGCCGTCCTTGGCCACCTTTTCGATCTTGATCTTGGTGTTGGTGTCAGTGATCTTGACACCGGCGGCCGGGTTCGACGCGTCGTAGTAGGTGCTGGTGTGGTCGTTGAAGACCGACACCCCCTTCTGCGACTTGATCCGCACCGGCACGTCCGCCTTGTGCAGCGTGATCGCGTCGGTGCGCTCCAGGGTGAACGGGGAGTCGTACGCCTGGAACCGGTTGCGCAGCAGCGTGCCGTCGGTCCACTTCAGCGGCGTCGGGTGCGAGTCGACCGGCAGGATCAGACCGGTGCCGGGGTGGTCGGCCGTGTTGTTGTCCGGCTGCGAGGTGTCCCACTTCCAGACCAACAGGCCGTTCTGGTAGGGGATGTGCTCCACCCAGTCCGGACGGGTCGTCGAGAAGCCGAAGTTGTACGGGCCGACCTTCAGGGTCTTGTCGTACGACACGTACTGCCGGTTCTCGGCGACGTAGTACTGCTTGTAGTCCTTGGTGAAGGACGCGCCGATCCGCGAGAAGCCGGTCGCCGTCCACGCCGGGTCCACGCTCTCCGCGTTGTCGGAGAAGACCGCCGAGCCGTCCGCCGTCACCGTGATCCGGTCGGCCGCGAAGCCCTTGAGCGCCACACCGCCGTCCGTCTGGTAGCGGAAGCGCAGGCCGATCTTCTGGCCCGCGTAGGCGTCGAGCGGGTACGACAGCTTCGCGTACGCGTCGATGGAACCGGTCAGCGCCGGCTTGTCGCTGGCGTCGCGCGTGATCGGCTGACCGTCCACCGTGCCGTCGAGGGCGGTCCAGTTGGCGCCGCCGTCCGTCGACACCTCGGCGTACAGGTAGTCGTAGTCGGCCTCGATGTCGTACCAGCCGTCCAGGGACAGCGTGGCCGAGGACTTGCCGGTGAGGTCGACCGTGCGGGTCAGGGTGTTGCGCAGATCGTTGCCGCTGCCGCTCCACCACTGCGTCGCACCCTCGGCCGGGGTGACCACCTCGGTGGTGACGGCCTTGTCGGGCAGCGAGACGACCAGCGCCTGCTTGTGCTTGGTGTTGTACTCGGCCACGCCCAGCTTGTGCCACGAGTTCACGCCGGCCTTGGCCGTGTCGTAGTCGAGCCAGCCCAGCTGGAGCTTGTCCCAGGCGTTCATGTCGCCGGGCAGGTTGCCGATGGCGTCCTTGCCCGTGCCCAGCCAGGAGCCGGACGACATCAGCGTCCAGAACCCGGTCGAGTTCTCGCCGCCGTTGGTGTCGTACTCGTCCGGCAGGCCGAGGTCGTGGCCGTACTCGTGCGCGAAGACGCCGAGTCCGCCGTTCTCCGGCTGGATGGTGTAGTCGCCGACCCAGATGCCGGTGTCGCCGACCTGGGTGCCGCCGAGCTTGTTGTCGTCCGGGCCGGTGGCGCCGGCGTCGGTGCCGAAGGCGTACCAGCGGTGGGCCCAGATGGCGTCCTCGCCCTGGGCGCCGCCGCCCGCGGACTCGTCCTCGCCGGCGTGCACGATCTGGAAGTGGTCGATGTAGCCGTCGGGCTCGTTGAAGTCGCCGTCGCCGTCGTGGTCGTAGCGGTCCCACTGGTCGAACTGGGCGAGCTCGGCGCGGATCTCGGCGGCGGTGTCACCGGCGGCCTCGCGCTCGGCGACCCAGGCGTTGACGCCGTCCCGGACCGCGTACCAGGCGGCGGCGTCACCGGCCTCGTTGGAACCG
This sequence comes from Streptomyces brasiliensis, assembly GCF_014647875.1. Taxonomy (GTDB): domain Bacteria; phylum Actinomycetota; class Actinomycetes; order Streptomycetales; family Streptomycetaceae; genus Streptomyces; species Streptomyces brasiliensis. The sequence goes on from NZ_BMQA01000008.1 coordinate 224,731, forward strand.
TAACGGGCCTCGTTGTAGGGGACCTTGACCCAGTCGGTCACCTCACCGTCGACCGAGTAACGGCCCGAGGACTGCTTCTCGTAGTACTTCTTCAGCGACTCGGTGTCCTTGCCGGTGCCGAAGTACAGGTCCTGGTAGTGCGTCTGGTTGTAGTCCGCCTGCCAGTCCGTGCTGTTGTCCTTCTTACGGTCGGGCGCGGCGATCTGGTTGTGCTGCGGGCCCGGGGTGCCGCCGTAGCGGCTGTCGACCTGGTCACCGAACTCGACCAGGATCGTGAAGATCTTGTCGGTCTTCTCGCGGCCGAGTTCGACGTACTTGCTGTCGCCCTTCTTGCTCTTGAGCTGGACGACGTTCGAACCGCCACGGTTCTTGACCGTGGCCTTGCCGGATATGACCTGGTTGAGCGCTTCCTGGCGCTGAGCTTCCTGGGTCTTGCTCAGCGGGCCGTCGAAGTCGTGCTCCTTCTGCCCCGACTGCGGGTCGTGCCGGTCCACGGCGGCGGGGTTCGCCGCCGTGTTCGCCTCGGCCACCGCAAAGGTGGCGAACGTGGCCGAGGCGGCCGCGAGCGTCACACCGATCGCGGCCGCTCTGAACGTCCAGGGTCTGCTGGTCACTTGAGTTCCTCCCCCGCGTCGCGCGCACGGAAGGAAGGGTCCTGGTCATAGAAGGTCCGTGGGCGCCTGATGAACGCGTGTAGTCAAGTGACGTCATTTGACTAGAGGTTCAGAAGAAAAGACAGACCTTGACTTGAGCAGGTCAAGTGCACTATGCGGAGCAGGGGTCCGATTTACGAACGCCTCGCGTGTCACTCAACGGGCGCGTGAGCCGGCCGTCCTGGCGGACCCTATGACTCCGTGCGCCCCCCCGTGCACCGGTACCGTGGGTTAGGTCACGCTTACCAGCGTTTCCGCTCGGGCATGCACGCCAAGAGAGTCGAATGGCGGAACGCCCGGAAGTCGGCGGAAAGCCAGGTCAGTTGCCCGCCTCACCCCCCGTATCCCCCGTATCCCCCGTATCCCCCGAGGACACGATTGCCATGCCTCGTCCGACTGCCGCACAGCTCGCCTACGGTTCGTGCACCGTGATCTTCTCTACTCTCGCCATGCTGCTGCTGTCACAGACGAGTTCGGGTCTGGGAATCGCGGTCATCGCCCTCGCGGCGCTCGCCCTGGGGCTGCTGGTCGCGATGACGGTTCCCCTGCCCAAGCCGCGCACGGCCGGGGCCGAGGCTCCGGCGCCGGCCGCCGGACCGCACGTGCCGGCCCGGCGGGAGCCGGTGGCCGCCGCGGTCGAGCCGGTGCGGGAACCCACGGCCCACTGACACCCCCGTACAGACCCAGACCTCCAGTACGAAGACACACGAAGTCGGCGGATCCGTGAGACGTACGGACCCGCCGACTGCTCTTGTGCCGTCCCCGCTCGCGGCTCAACCGGTGCTGACCACCACCGTCTTGGCCGCCTTGTCGTGCAGTCCCTGTTTGTACGGCTTGTCGAAGAAGCTCCAACCGCCCGCGATCGCCGTCCAGATGCAGGCGCAGCAGAAGGCGAACGGGATCCACAGCACGAGGGCGCGGATCAGCGAGGTCTGCACGGAGGGCGTGGCGCCGTTGTCGAGGTTGGCCACGCGCATGCCGAGCCACTTCATGCCGAGGGTCTGGCCCGTCCTGGCGATCAGGAAGGTGTCGTAGGCGATGTAGAGCACGGCCGCGATGAACGACTGGGCCAGGGACTTGCCGACCTCCATCCGGTCGCTGTTCACGTCGTACTCGCGCACCCCGAAGCCCCAGGTGACCAGCCAGACGACGATGCCGACGATGATCAGGTCGATGATGCGCGCGAGCGTGCGCTTGCCGCTGTCCGCGAGCGGGGGCATGCCGGCGAGCGGATCGGCGGGGTAACCGCCGCCGCCGTACGGGCCGCCGCCCCCGGGGGGCGGGGGCTGCCCGCCTCCGTACGGTGGCGGGGGCTGGCCGCCACCGGGGGGCGGGGGCTGGCCGCCCTGGCCGCCGTGCGGGGTGTCGTACGGCGAGCCCGACCCCTGGCCGGACGGGGGCTGCTTCCTGAACGGGTCGTCTTCCGGTGGCGGCTGTCCGGAGCCGGGGGGCGGTTCGCTGCTCATGGCCCGAGTGCACCGCGAACGCCTCGGATCCGCATCCGACGGGCGGCCGTACGGAGTACGCAATCGACTGCGCCGTACGCCGTACCGGGGAGTCCGGTCCACGGCGTACGGCTACCGGTCCGCGACGAAGGTGTGCGCCGCCTTGTCGTGCCAGCACTGGTGCCAGGGGCGGTCGAACAGGCACCAGGCGACGCCGACGACGCCGATGCCGAGCAGACCGGGGACCGTGTACACGAGCCAGCGGCGCAGGGACGAACCGAACGTCGGGGGCTGGTGGGCCTCGATGTCCCGCACCTCCAGGCCGCACACCTTCTTGCCCAGCGTGCGGCCCCACTTGGCGGTGGGCAGCACCTCGTAGAGGAGGCCGACGACGAGGAGGACGGCGAGGACGACGCCGAGGTATGCGCCGGTGGTGCCGTCGAGCAGCCAGACGGTGACGGTACGGCCGGACAGCTTGGCCGCGTCGATCTTCTCCTGAACGTGGTCGGCGGCCTTCGTGAGGAGCGGTACGGCGGCCGCGCCGGTGACGGCGCCGACGAGCAGCGAGTCGATCAGCCGGGCGGCGAGGCGCTTGCCGAGGCCGGCGGGACGGGCCGCCGCCTGCCGCCGGGCCGCCGCCTGGAACACGTCCTCCACGGGGGGCTTCCAGGGCGCCACGGGGCGTTCGTCGGCGCCGGTTCCGGCGAGTTGGTGCACCTGCTGGGCCCAGGAGGCCTGTCCGCCACCGGCGCCTGTCGTCACGGGGGCGGCCTGCTGGGGGACGGAGGGGGCGTGGGCGGCGGGGGCGGGAGAGGTGCCGGGTGTGGGCGGTGCGGGCGACGGCTGTGGTGTGGAGGATGCCTGGGCCGCGGGGGACGGCTGTGCCGGGTTGGCTCGGGCCGCGGGGTCGGCCTGGGCCGCCTGTGCCCCGGCCGCCGCGCTCTGTCCCTCCGCCTGCGCGGCGGCGGCCCGTTCGGCCGCGGCCTTGCCGGCTCCGAACCCCGGGCGCGCGCTGCCCGGTCCCCCGGCTCCCGCGCCGCCTGCGCCCACGGGGCCCTGAACCCCGAACCCGGCACCGGCAGCGCCACTTGCCGCTCCCGACCCGGGCGCACCGAAGACGCCGGGAGCCGTACCGGCAGGGTCCGCGCCCCCGGAACCGCCACCGTCATCCCCGGCGGCGCCCGCGCGTCCCGGCCCGCCGAAGCCTGCCGCCGGAGCACCGGCCCCCGCGTCCGAACCACCGGAGACCGCCGCGCCCGCGCTCCCCTGGGCTCCCGGCTGCCGCTGCCCCGGAGGGGCGGCGCGGAACGTCATCGTGCCGTCGTCGGCCGGAGTCGTTGCGCCCGCGCCGCCCGCCGTCGGACGGCGGAAGACGAACGTGCCGCCGGCGGCCGCGTCGGCCGGGTCCGCGGGCGGGATCGTCGTCGTGCCGTCGGCGTGGGGGGAGCGGCCGTCCGGCTGGGACGGGAAGTCCGCGGGGACGCGCGGGTCGCGCGGGTCGGCGCCCCAGGACACACGCCGGTCCTGCTCGCCGCCGAACCCGGACTGCCGGGCCCGGTCAGCACCCCACGCCGACGCCGGTTCCGGCCCACCGGACCCCTGCTCCGGTCCGGGGTACGACGCCTGCGGTCCCGTAGCCGGTGGCTGTGGGTCCTCGTCGAAGAAGTGCGGGCCCGTCTCCTCTACCGCGGGGGCCGCCGCGCCGGAGCCGGGTGGTGGGGTGAGCGGTTCGCCGTCGTGCGGCGCGGGACGGCTGGTGCCCGGCACCCAGGCGGCACCGTTCCAGTACCGGACGTAGCCGGGGATGGACGGGTCCGGGTAGTAGCCCTCGCGGGGCCTGTCGTCACCGGGGGCCGGGGTTGGGGCGCTCATGTCCGTCGTCCCGTATCTGCTCGGGGGTCGTTTAAAGGCCTCCACATCTACCAGACGCAGGCCTCCGTCACGGCCAGTCCCGCAGGACCCACCCCTTTCCGGGCATCGCCGCGCACCCGGTTCACGGGTCCGGAGAAAAACTTCCCGGAACCCGCGTAATGGCCGCGGCCCCGCCGCCTCTCCACGTGTACGGGCCCACCCGCAGGGACCCGTACACCTGCCCGAGAGAGGAACCGCAGGACATGCACTACACCGTGGTGGAGCGCGAGCTGGAGCTCAATCTCATCCTGTCGTCCGAGCGCAGCGTCCCCGTCCCGGCCCGGCTCAGCTACCGCACCGAGGACCCGTACGCCGTCCACATCGCCTTCCACATCAACTCCGAGCACCCCGTGAACTGGACGTTCGCCCGCGAACTCCTGGTGGAGGGGGTGTTCCGGCCGTGCGGTCACGGGGACGTACGGGTGTGGCCGACGAAATCGCCGGGCCGCAGCATCGTGCTGATCGCCCTCAGCTCTCCCGACGGCGACGCCCTGCTGGAGGCGCCGTCCGCCCAGGTGTCCACGTGGCTGGAGCGGACGCTGCGCCTGGTGCCTCCCGGATCGGAGAGCGAACAGCTGGGCATCGACGACGCGCTCGACCAGCTGCTCGCCCAGTGACCCGGACCGGGTTACGGACGAGGGGTCAGAACAGCTTGCCCGGGTTGAGGATGCCGAGCGGGTCGAAGACCTGCTTGACCGCCCGCTGCATCTCTACCCCGACCGGGCCGATCTCCCGGGCGAGCCACTCCCTCTTCAGCACACCCACCCCGTGCTCTCCGGTGATGGTGCCGCCGAGTTCCAGGCCGAGCGCCATGATCTCGTCGAAGGACTCGCGCGCCCGCCGGGACTCGTCGGGGTCCTGGGCGTCGAAGCAGACGGTGGGGTGCGTGTTGCCGTCGCCGGCGTGGGCGCACACGCCGATGGTGAGCCCGTACTTCTCGGCGATCCGCTCGACGCCCTCGAGCATCGCGCCGAGCTTGGAGCGCGGCACGCAGACGTCGTCGATCATCGTCGTACCCTTGACCGCCTCCAGGGCCGGCAGCGACAACCTCCGCCCCTGCAGCAGGAGTTCGGACTCGGTGGCGTCGTCGGCCGGGACCACCTGGGTGGCGCCCGCGGCCTCGCACAGGGCGCCCACGGCGGCCAGGTCGGGCATCGGGTTCGGGGTGTCGAAGGCGGCCAGGAGCAGGGCCTCCGTGGTCTCCGGCAGACCCATGTGGGCCATGTCGTTGACGGCCTTGACCGTCGTACGGTCCATCAGCTCGAGCAGGGACGGCACGTGTCCGCCCGCCATGATCCGGCACACGGCGTCGCAGGCGGCCGCGGCGGAGGCGAACTCGGCGGCCAGCACCAGCTGTTCGGGCGGCTTGGGCCTGAGCCCGAGGACGGCCCTCACGACGATGCCGAGCGAGCCCTCGGAGCCGACGAACAGGCGGGTGAGGTCGTACCCCGCCACGCCCTTGGCCGTGCGGCGGCCCGTGGACATCAGCCGGCCGTCGGCGAGCACGACCTCCAGGCCGAGCACGTACTCGGCCGTCACCCCGTACTTCACGCAGCACAGGCCGCCGGAGGCGGTGCCGATGTTGCCGCCGATGGTGCACATCTCCCAACTGGAGGGGTCGGGCGGGTAGTACAGGCCGTGTTCCTCGACCGCCCGGGAGAGAGTGGCGTTGACGACGCCGGGCTCGACGACCGCGATCCGGTCGACGGGGTTGATCTCCAGGATGCGGTCCATCTTGGTGAGGGACAGCACGATGCAGCCCTCGGAGGCGTTGGCGCCGCCGGACAGGCCGGTGCGCGCGCCCTGCGGGACGACCGGGACGCGCAGCTCGGTCGCGGTGCGCATGACGTGCTGGACCTGTTCGACCGTGCGCGGGAGCACCACCACGGCCGGGGTGCCGGCCGGGCAGAAGCTCGCCATGTCGTTGGCGTAGGAGGTCGTGACGTCGGGATCGATGAGGACCGCCTCGGCCGGCAGGCCCAACAGGAGCCGGTCGGCCAGGTTGCCCTGTGCTTCGTCGCGTACTGCTTCGATGCGGCTCATGATCACAGCGTCGCACCCGGGGCCATCGGTGTGAACCCCATGCGGGGCGCGCCTTGCGCTGCCGCAATGTGGTCATCATATCGACGCACAGTGAGTGCCATGGAGAACCAACAGTCCGGACCTGGTACGTCCCTGGTGGCCGCGCCGTCGCGCCGCCGTCCGCGCGTGTTGCGGCGGGTGCTGATCGCGGGGGTCGCGGGCGGTGCCGCGGGCGCCGCCGCGTTTGTCGGGGTGCTGGTGCTGCTGCCGCCTCAGGAGCGGCGGGCCAGGCCGCCCGCACCGGGCCCGAAGGCACAGGCCCTGACGGCGGTCACCGCGGGCATGCCGGCCGCGCTGCCCGCCCTGTCGGCGCTGATCGGGGACCGGGAGCGGTATCTGCGGGCGCATCCGAAGGACGCCCCCGCGTGGGCGGTGCTCGGGACGGCGTACGTCGAGCGGGGGCGGCAAACGGCCGACGCCGCGAACTACCCGAAGGCCCAGCGGGCGCTGGAGAGCTCCCTGCGGCTGCGCGCCGAGAAGAACGCCAGGGCGCTGGAGGGGCTGACCGCGCTGGCGAACGCGCGGCGGGACTTCGGTGAGGCGAAGAGCCGCGGGGAGCAGGCGCTGAAGCTGGAGCCGAAGCGGTGGACGGTGTATCCGCTGCTGATCGACGCGTACACGGGGCTCGGCGACTACAAGGCGGCGCGCGGCACGCTGGACAAGCTGATGGCGCTGCACACCGGCACGTCGGCCCACCCGGCGGTGATGGCGCGGGCCGCCGCCGTCTACCGTGACCGGGGCTGGCGCGAGGACGCGGCGGCCCAGCTGGCCGACGCCGCGGCGGCGGCACGGACGCCCGCCGAGCAGGCCGCCTATCTGGAGCGGACGGGGCAGCTGTCCTGGGAGCGCGGCGACCGCGAGGACGCGCTGCGGCACTTCGAGGCCGCCGCCCGCCTCGACCCCGACCTTGGGGCGGCACTGGCCGGGCAGGGCCGGGCGCTGGCCGCGCTGGGCCGGACGACGGAGGCGGTGGAGGCGTACGAGAAAGTGCAGGCCCAGCAGCCGAGTCCCCAGTTCGCGCTGGAACTGGGAGAGTTGTACGACTCACTGGGGATGGACCAGGAGGCGCGCGCACAGTACGACCTGCTGCAGCAACAGGTGGCTCACGACGCGACGGGCGGGGTCGACGACGAGCTGCTGGTCGGCCAGTTCGAGGCGGACCACGGAGACCCGCAGGACGCGGTGGACCGGCTGCGCGCGGAGTGGAAGCGGCAGCCGGGGATCGAGGTCGCCGACGCACTCGGCTGGGCGCTGTACAAGACCGGGGAGATGCACGAGGCGCAGGACTTCGCCGAGAAGGCGACGGACAAGACGAAGGGCGGCGGGGTGCGCAGCGCGCTCTATGTGTTCCACCGCGGCATGATCGAGCGGGAGTTGGGGGAGGGCGCGCTCGCCCGGCGTCATCTGAAGGAGGCGCTGCAGATCAATCCGTACTTCTCGCCGGCGCGGGTGAAGGAGACGCGGGCGGCGCTGCGCGACCTGGGCGAGGTACCGAACGAGACGGCGCCGGTGTCGTGACCGCCTGTACGGCGGCGGTGCCGATCAGCGCGTACCGGGTGACCAGGCCCGCCAGTTCCTCCTCGGTCAGGGTCTCGGTCCCCTCCGGGCGGCGCGGCAGCACCATGTAGCGGGTCTCGGCGCTGGAGTCCCAGACGGTGATGTCCGTGTCGTCCGGCAGGCGCAGGCCGAACTCGGCGAGGACGGCGCGGGGTTCGCGGACCACGCGGGAGCGGTAGGCCTCGGACTTGTACCAGCTGGGGGACGGTCCGAGCAGGCGCAGCGGGTAGCAGGAGCAGAGGGTGCAGACGATGACGTTGTGGGTGGTCTCGGTGTTCTCGACCACGCGGAGGCGCTGGTACGCGCCCTCCATGAAGCCCAGTTCCCGGACGGCGGCGGTGCCGTCGGCGAGCAGCCGCGCCTTGTAGGCCGGGTCGGTCCAGGCGCGGGCGACGACCCTGGCGCCGCTGGCCGGGGAGGCGCCGGAGAGGAACGCGTCGATCGTCTCGTCCAGCTCGCCGCCCGTGAGCAGCCCCTTCTCCTCCAGCAGGGTCTCCAGCCGCCGTACCCGGCGGGCCACAGCACCGTCCGAGTGGTCACCGCTCATCGTCGGGCACCTCCGCCAGATAGCTTTCCCACAGATCCAGTACGACGTGATGGTCGCCCTCGCCCCACAGGTCGCGGGCCTCGAAGCGGACGGCGTAGATCTGCTCGACGGGCGCGTCCCCGCGGCCCTGCGCGCTGACGTCGGCCAGTTCCGCCGGGCCCTCGGGCTCGACGACCACGCCCCGCTTGCCGCGCGCGTACCGGGGCAGCCGGGTGTGGTGCGGCGGGTCGTGGGGGAAGGTGCGCACCGCCGTACCGGGCCGGAAGCGGTCAGTCACCCAGCTCACCCGGCTCGAGCACGCCCTTACGCTCCAGCAGCGCGCAGATCGCCGTGAACCAGCGCTCGTAGTACGACGCCGACAGGTACTCGACCGGTGGCATCGACTCGATCGCGTCCCGGAACTCGTTGGTGTTGAAGATTCCCTGCGCGCGCAGGGCGTTGTAGAGGCCGACGACTCGGGCCTCCCAGTCCGCGTGGAAGGGTTCGGCGTCGTCGGTGGTGTCGATGGCGCCGAACCCCTCGGTGCCGCCCACGTCGTTGATCCTCGCCATGGGCGGCACCCTACGCCAGATCAGAGGTTGCCGCGCCGTTCCTGCTCGCGCTCGATCGCCTCGAACAGGGCCTTGAAGTTGCCCTTGCCGAAGCCCATGGAGCCGTGCCGCTCGATGATCTCGAAGAACACGGTCGGGCGGTCCTGGACCGGCTTGGTGAAGATCTGCAGCAGGTAGCCGTCCTCGTCACGGTCTGCGAGGATCTTCAGCTCGCGCAGGGTGTCGACGGGCACGCGGGTGTCGCCGACCCACTCGCCGAGGGTGTCGTAGTACGAGCCGGGGGTGTCGAGGAACTCGACACCGGCCGCACGCATGGTGCGTACGGTCCGCACGATGTCGTTGGTGTTCAGGGCGATGTGCTGGACGCCGGCGCCGCCGTAGAACTCCAGGTACTCGTCGATCTGAGACTTCTTCTTGGCGACGGCGGGCTCGTTGATCGGGAACTTGACCTTGAGCGTGCCGTCGGCGACGACCTTGGACATCAGGGCGCTGTACTCGGTCGCGATGTCGTCGCCCACGAACTCCTTCATGTTCGTGAAGCCCATGACCTTGTTGTAGAAGCCGACCCACTCGTTCATCCGGCCGAGTTCCACGTTGCCGACGCAGTGGTCGACGGCCTGGAAGGTGCGCTCGGCGGGCGGCTCGACGATCGGCTTCGCGGCGACGTAGCCGGGCAGGTAGGGGCCGTCGTAACCGGAGCGCTCGACGAGGGTGTGGCGGGTCTCGCCGTAGGTGGCGATGGCGGCGAGGACGACGGTGCCGTGCTCGTCCTTCAGCTCGTACGGCTCGGCGACCGAGCGGGCGCCGTGCTCGATCGCGTAGGCGTACGCGGCGCGCGCGTCCGGTACCTCGATGGCCAGGTCGATGACGCCGTCGCCGTGAGCCGCCACATGCTCGGCGAGGAAGCGGCCCCAGTCGGTGGCGGGCTTGATGACCGAGGTGAACACGAAGCGGGCGGAGCCGTTCTCGAGGACGTAGCTCGCGGTCTCACGGCTGCCGTTCTCCGGTCCGGAGTAGGCGACCAGCTTCATGCCGAAGGCGGTGGAGTAGTAGTGCGCGGCCTGCTTGGCGTTGCCCACGGCGAAGACGACCGCGTCCATTCCCTTGACCGGGAAGGGGTCGGCCTGCCGTGCGGTGTCGGGAGTGTGCTGTGTGGTCTGCGTCATGGCTGAAGCGTGACTCGGCTATGAAAAGTGCGCAATAGTTCCCGTGTTTGCTGGGCAATGTGTTCAGCAGTATGGCCGTATCAGCGGGCTTTCTGTACAGGGTGACCTCCCGGGAGGCGGAGTGGCGATCGATCATCTGGACGGGAGCATCATCGTGCTGCTGGCGCGCGAGCCGCGGATCGGCGTGCTCGAGATGTCACGACGGCTGGGGGTGGCCCGGGGCACGGTGCAGGCGCGGCTCGACCGGCTCCAGTCGAACGGAGTGATCCGCGGATTCGGGCCCCAGGTGGATCCGGCGGCCCTCGGCTATCCGGTCACGGCCTTCGCCACGCTCCAGATCCGGCAGGGTCAGGGACCTGACGTCCGCGCGCACTTGTCGACGGTGCCGGAGGTTCTCGAACTGCACACCACCACCGGCACCGGGGACATGCTGTGCCGCCTGGTGGCCCGCTCCAACGCCGATCTCCAGCGGGTGATCGACCGGGTCGTCGGCTTCGACGGCATCGTCCGGGCCTCCACGGCGATCGTCATGGAGAACCCCGTTCCGCTGCGGATCATCCCGCTGGTGGAGCAGGCGGCGGAGGACAGCGGGGAAGGCACCTAGTGCTGTGGCCGGGGTGAACGCGCATCGCCCCGGCTCACGCCCCGGCTCGCCGCGGCGGCGCGGCCGGCGCTCGCGGGTCAGCAGCTCGGTACGGAGCCCTTCCCCTTCTCCAGGGCCGCCAGGGAGTCCACCGCGCCCTGCAGTGTCGTCACCGGCACCAGCCGCAGGCCCTTCGGCAGCTGTGACTTCGCGTCGCCGCACTCGGCCCTCGGCACCAGGAACACGGTCGCGCCGTCCCGCCGCGCGGCCTGCGTCTTCAGGGCCACGCCCCCGACCGCGCCGACCTTCCCGTCGGTGTCGATGGTGCCGGTGCCGGCGATGTTCCGGCCACCCGTGAGATCACCGCCGCTGCCGTCGCCGTCCAGTTTGTCGACGATCCCGAGCGAGAAGAGCAGGCCCGCGCTGGGGCCACCGACGTCGGCGAGCTTCAGCGTGACCTTCACGTTCTTGTCGCCGAGCCGCAGATACCTCAGCGCTGCCTCGGTGGCGGCGTCCTGGGACTGCTGCATCTGCTCGGCGTTGTGCTGCTCGATCTCCTTGATGTTGCCGCCGCTCGGATAGACCGCGTCGCGCGGCATGACCGCCCGGTCCGTACGGAACCAGTTGTCGATCACGTCGCCCAGCGAGATCCGGGCGTCCGGCCCGGTCGCCTCGATGGTCGTCATCCGCAGCTGCCCGCTCGTGTCCCGGATGGGCGCCCCGGAAATGGTGATCACCTGCGCGCCCCTGTTCTTCCCGAGCACGTTCGCCGTCATCCCGGGCTGCGCCACGGAGAACGGCAACGGCGCGAAGACGGCCGTAGCGATCAACGCCACAACGGGCACACCGCAGACGGCAACGGCCTGAAAACGCGAGAGACGAGAGAACACGTAATCAATTTAACGTGACAGCGGTCGCGGACTGCGGCCGGTCGCATGCCGCCCTGGCTGCGGGCAGTCGTGCCTCCCCAGTGCCTCAAGGGCCGGGGGACCCCCAGGCAGCACGGGTGGGCGATGGGGTCGCCCCGCTCGAGCGAAGCCGAGAGTGGGGGAGGCACCGCGCAAGCGCCGGGTTGCGGGGCCCACCCCCACAGCAGAACCCCGGGCACCCGGCGACGAACCGCCCCACAACCTCCCGCGGCTAGCGCAACGCTTCCGCAACCTCCCGCGCCGCCTCGACAACCCTCGGCCCCACCCGTTCCGGCACCGCATCCGCCAGCATCACGACCCCCACGCTCCCCTCGAGCCCCGTGACCCCCAGCAACGCAGCCGCCGCCCCACTCGCCCCCGCCTCCAACTCCCCATGCGTCAAGGTGTACCCGGGGTCCGCGAGCGGCGGCGCCTGACGGGCCGACAGAATCGCCCGCCCCGCGGCCCCCCGGTCCAGCGGATGCCGGAACCCCGCCCGATAGGCCACGTGATAGTCCGTCCACGACGGCTCGACCACGGCGACGGCCAGCGCCTCCGTACCGTCCACCAGCGTGAGATGCGCCGTCGCCCCGATGTCCTCGGCCAGCGATCGCAACGCGGGCAACGCCGCCTCCCGTACCAGCGGATGCACCTGCCGGCCCAGCCGCAGCACACCCAGTCCGACCCGGGCACGCCCGCCCAGATCACGCCGTACGAGCGCATGCTGTTCCAGGGTCGCCAGCAATCGGTACACAACGGTCCGGTTCACGCCCAGTTTGGTGGAAAGCTCGGTGACGGTCAGCCCGTGGTCCGTGTCGGCCAGCAGCTTGAGGACGCGCAGTCCCCGGTCGAGCGTCTGAGAGGTCTCCGCGGTCACGACGCCCACTCCTCCAAGTGGTGAGGTCGGCGGGCCCCCGCTCGAGGGTCACGTCACCGAGTCCCGTCAGCGACGCAAAACAGAGGCCGCCGATCGATGACGGCCCGAGTTCTCCCGGACCCAGTCGCTTCACGGCTGCGCTCCGCGGCGGCGCTGCCACGGGGCGTGTGCGTAGCGGGACAGTAGCGAAACCGGTTCGCTGAGCGGAAGTCTCCGTCCAGAATCCGGTCAAGAGCGGTTACCGACTGCCTGCATTCGTCCGGATACGCACTCTGGGATCACCTCATCCGGGTGGCCCACTCCTGCACCTTGGCGATCCGCTGCCGCAGCTGTCCCGCCGTCGCCTCCGCGCTCGGCGGTCCGCCGCACACGCGGCGCAGCTCGGTGTGGATCACGCCGTGCGGCTTGCCGCTCTGGTGGACGTACGCGCCGACCAACGTGTTGAGCCGCTTGCGCAGCTCCATCATCTCCTTGTGGCTGACCACCGGCCGCCGCTCGGCGGGCAGTTCGAGCAGATCGGCCTCGGTGTCCGGCTTCTTGCGGCTGTGCGCGATCTGCCGCGCCTGCCGCTTCTGCAGCAGCAGCTGCACCTGATCGGGTTCGAGAAGTCCCGGAATGCCGAGGTAGTCCTGTTCCTCCTCGCTGCCCGGGTGGGCCTGCATGCCGAACTCGGCGCCGTCGTACAGGACCCGGTCGAAGACGGCGTCGGACTCCAGCGCCTCGAACGGCAGCATGTCCTGCTCGCCGGTGTCCTCGTCCTGCTCCTTGTTCGCCTCCTCCATCTCCTTCTCGGACTCGGCGTACGGGTCCTCCTCGCCCTCCTTCTTCGGCTTGTCGAGGGCGTGGTCGCGCTCCACCTCCATCTCGTTGGCGAAGGTGAGCAGGTCCGGGATGGTCGGCAGGAAGACGGAGGCGGTCTCGCCGCGCCGCCGGGACCGTACGAAACGGCCGACGGCCTGCGCGAAGAACAACGGCGTGGAGATGGTGGTGGCGTACACCCCGACCGCGAGCCGGGGCACGTCGACGCCCTCGGACACCATGCGGACGGCGACCATCCACCGGTCGTCGCTCTCGCTGAAGTCATCGATCCGCTTCGAGGCGCCTGCGTCGTCGGACAGGACGAGCGTGGCCTTGGTGCCGGTGATCTCGCGGATCAGCTTGGCATAGGCGCGCGCCGAGTCCTGGTCGGAGGCGATGACGAGCGCGCCGGCGTCCGGGATGCCCTTCCTGACCTCGGTCAGCCGCTGGTCGGCCGCGCGCAGCACGCTGGGCATCCAGTCGCCGCGCGGGTCCAGGGCCGTACGCCAGGCCTGACTGACGGCGTCCTTGGTCATGGGCTCGCCGAGCCGGGCGGCGATCTCGTCCCCGGCCTTGGTACGCCAGCGCATGTTGCCGCTGTAACTCAGAAAGATGACCGGGCGCACGACCCCGTCGGACAGCGCGGAGCCGTAACCGTACGTGTAGTCGGCGGCGGAGCGCCGGATGCCGGCGTTGTCCTCCTCGTACACCACGAAGGGGATGGGGTTGGTGTCGGACCGGAACGGTGTACCGGTGAGCGCGAGCCGTCGCGTCGCCGGGTCGAAGGCCTCGAGGCAGGCCTCGCCCCAGGACTTGGAGTCACCGGCGTGGTGGATCTCGTCGAGGATGACGAGGGTCTTGCGCTGCTCGACGCGGTTGCGGTGCAGCATGGGGCGGACGCCGACACCGGCGTACGTCACGGCGACGCCGTCGTAGTCCTTGCCGAGCGGCCCGGCGCTGTACTCGGGATCCAGCTTGATCCCTATCCGCGCGGCCGCCTCCGCCCACTGCTTCTTCAGGTGCTCGGTCGGCGCGACCACGGTCACCTGCTGCACGACGTGGTGGTGCAGCAGCCAGGAGGCGAGCGTCAGCGCGAAGGTCGTCTTGCCGGCGCCGGGCGTGGCGACGGCGAGGAAGTCACGCGGCTGCTCCTGGATGTACTTCTCCATCGCCCCCTGCTGCCAGGCACGCAGCTTGCTGGCGGTACCCCAGGGGGCGCGGCCGGGGAAGGCGGGCGACAGGTGGTGGGAGTGGGACGAACTGGAGCTGGCGGCGGCGGTAGTCACGGTCTCCGTTGATCGGGGGTAGGACGGCTCGGCTATCGGCTACGTCGGCTATCGGCTACGTATGACAACCGGGCCACCCTACCGGCGGCCGGATGCCGTCGACGCGCGAACAAGGCCGGGACGCCCACGGGTGGGACCCACGTCACAACCGCCGCAGCCGCCCCGCGATCACCGCGACATCGCTCTCGCCCCCGGAGGCCACGTCGATGACCAGCCGGTACGCCGCCTCCTGATCGACACCGACGAGACCGACACCGTTGAGAGCGAGGAAGGTGGCGGTCGCCGGCCAGGCGGTGCGCTTGTCGCCGTCGACGAGGGGGTGGTTGGCGGCGAGGGCATGCAGCAGCGCGGCGGCCTGCTCATACAGGTCGCCGTAGGCCGCCGTACCGAACATCCGTGCACGGGGCCGGTGCACGGCCGGGGCGAGCAGCCCCGGCTCCCGGGTCTCGGGCGCCGTATCGCGGAAGGCGACCTCCGCGAGGGCGGTGACCTCCGCGACTGTGAGGTGACGCGTCATTCGCCCAGCCTCCTCAGCAACTCGGCGTGGTCCCGCGCGATCCGCTCGGCGACGGCCCGTACGGCCAACCCCTCCTCACGCAGATACCGGCGCACGGCCTCCGCCGCCACCTCCTCCGGCAGGCATCCCCGGGCGTCCGCGGAGTCGGCGAGGGCCTGGTGAGTGGCGGGGTCCAGGCGCAGGCTCAGCTGGTTCATGCGGAGAACCCAGGCCACGCCCTCGGGGCGCTGAGACCGATTTGTCGCGACTCAGCGGCCCCGCAGCCGCGTAGTCACCCAGGCCCCCACCAGCGCCACCCCCGCCATGGGCAGGAACACCGCGGCGAAGGCCGCCGGGTGGGCGCCCGAGCCGGCCTGCGCCGTCATGCTGCCGCCGCCCAGGGACGCGAACGCCGCGCCCGTCGCCGCCAGGAGGACCACGTTCGAGAGAGCGTCCGAGATCTGGAAGGCGGCGGAGTTGGCGCCGGCCTCCTCGGGAGCGGAGAGCTGGAGCAGCAGCACACTGCTGGAGGAGATCACCAGGCCCATTCCGAAGCAGCCGAAGCCCCAGGCGACCGCGACGATCCACACCGGCACGGCGTGCAGGAGCACACTCGGCGCCGTGACGATGGCCGCCGCGACCAGCACCATCCCCACGGTCATCAACCGCTCACGGTACGGCTCGACCCGCGCCCGCGCCTGCACCCACGACCCCAGCGCCCACGTCCCGCCGCCCGCCGCCAGCGAGAACCCGGCCAGCGTCGGCGACAGCCCCCGCTGCGTCACCAGCATCAGCGGCACGAACGACTCCGCGGCGACGAACGACCCCGCGGCCACCCCGCGCAGCAGCACGACCGAGGGCAGTCCCCGCGCCGCCCGGTACGTCCCGCGTGGCAGCAGGCCCAGTACCGCCGGTCCGAGCAGCGCGGCGCCGGCGGCACCGGGGACGAGGGAGATCCAGCGCTGGTCCTGCGCGGCGTACTGCAGCAGCCCCGCGCCGACCGAGATCGCGAGTGCGAGCCGGATGCGGCGCCGGTCGAAGGACGCGGCAGGTGCCCCCTCCGCCACGGGCCCGGCCGCCCGCCGCCGGATCTGCGGCAGCGCGAGCGCGAGCGGGAGCACGACGAGCACCGGGATACCGAGGAACACCCAACGCCAGCCGAGGTTCTCGGTCACCGCGCCGGCGGCCAGCGGTCCGACGATCGACGGTACGACCCAGCCGGCCGCGAACGCCGCCATGATGGCCGGCCGCAACCGCTCCGGATAGGCGCGTCCGACGACGACGTACAGCGCGACGATCACCAGCCCGCCGCCGAGTCCCTGCACGGCGCGGCCCAGGATGAATACCCACATCGCGCCCGCGGAGCCGGCCACGACCAGGCCCGCCGCGAAGGCGGCGATCCCCGCGGTCAACGGTCCGAACGGCCCGCGCCGGTCGGACCACTGCCCCGAGAACACCATCCCGAACAGGCTGGTGGTGAAGTACCCGGAGAAGGCGAAGGCGTACAGCGAGACCCCGTCCAGTTCCCGGGCCGCGACGGGCATCGCCGTCCCCACGGCGGTCGCCTCGAAGGCGATCAGCAGGACGACGGAGACGATCCCGACGCTGAGCGCCCGGTACGCCCTCCCCAGCACCCCGTCGTCAGCTCTGCCGACGGGTTCTTCCGCGACTCCGGTGTCGCGCGGCTCAAGGGCGGTCATGTCGGCCAGCGTAAGACCCGCAACCCGCGTCGGCCCCTGTCGCAGGTCCCTCCCGGCCTGCGACCTTGGTCGTACACCCCCCTTTCATGAACGCAACATGGCAGTCCCGTTGCAGCCCCCGCCGCTCCCTTGAGCCACTCCCGCACGGCCGCCTACGGTCAACTCATCAACACGGCCGTGTGCCCGAGTGGCTTAGGGACTCGCCCGCGCCGCATCCATCAGCGAGCTCCGCTCGCGGGGAGGCACGTGGGTTCAATTCCCGCCACGGCCGTGGAGATACGAAATGGAACACGGCCGTGTGCCCGAGTGGCTTAGGGACTCGCCTGCAAAGCGAGGTACGTGGGTTCAATTCCCGCCACGGCCTCTACTGCCTTGACCAGGCAAAACGGAGGGGCGGCAGCCCTGTTGGGCTGCCGCCCCTCCGCTCGTCCGTCTCGGTTTCCGTCTCAGTCGACAGCAAGTCCCTACCTGTGCGGGTCCGGGCTCCGCTCACCAGGAGTCGTCGTCTGGTTGGGCACTTGGCGATCGACTCAGGCCTGGAGACGTGGAAGATCCACGTCCTCCAAGTCCTGGGGCGGAACGAAACCGCCACCGTCGGCAACTCCTGTCCGCTGATTCGCATCACCTGTGTCGACCTCGCGGAGGGACCCGTCTCGCGTGCGCTGCCAGTGCGTCCCCTCGGCATCGCGGAAGGCGATACTGACGCCGACGATGTGCTCCATGACTGGCGCGGCGTCGGGGGCCGCATCCACGTACGCGCTGGCAATCATGGGTTCTTGCGTAGGCGGGAGGATGACACGATTCTGCCAGCGGATCGGGCGGTCGCTGAAGTCGACCCAGACGAAGACTCTGACCTCATACACGGGTAGGCGAGAGCTGTTCACCAAGTAGATGTCGGGAAAGAAGCTCTCACGGCTTACAGCCACACTTGTCACCAAGAGGCCCGAGCGGTTGCCACCACCCGAGCGGTTGCGACCAAATGGTCGCCCGACCCAGACGGCCACGCTGGAGGCCTGATCCGCTTGCCGCCGACGTTCCTGCTCGCGATCCCGATCGCGCTCGACTCGGATCATGTGAAATGCAGCGCGCGCTCCATAGACGGCGGCTCCCAGTGCTGCCCATGTGCCCACGGCACCGACCCACGCGGCGAGATCTGCACTCGACGGCATCAGCCCTCCCCAAAATGGCGGCACAAACGTACCGCCGATCCACCTCCATGAAGGAGTCGTAAATCTGGACGGGTCTTCCGGGGCGCGGCCGTTGCCGCGCCCCGCCGACGGCGGTAGGACAGGTAGGTCCGTACGAGGACGGTGTGGGTGTAGGCCGCTGGGTCGTCCACCTGCGCGATCTTGCGTCAGTTGGCATACATCCGGCCCAGCGTGTCCTGCACCAGGTCCTCCGCGAGGTGCACATCACCGCTGGTGAGCACACACAGAGCGGAACAGACATGCAATTCTCCGCACCGAGATCGCGTCGGACCGATCCGTCAGCCACTTGACGTGCGCCTTCGGCCCCGGACGCGGGATGCGAGGGCCCGACCTGCCACCGGGCAGGGCGAGGTACGTGGGTTCGATTCCCGCCACGGCCTCAGGTGCGGGCGGTGTGCTTCAGAGCACGCCGCCCGCTTCGTCCTGGAACAGTTCCGTCCAGTAGTGCCAGGGCGCGTCGGACGTGAGGCCCGTCGGGTCGATTGTCGACAGGACCTGGATCATCGTGGCGGCCAGCTGGTCGTAGGCCTCGGTCGTGAGCTCGTTGCCCAGGTGCTCGTCGATCGTGTGCTCGTGGTGCAGAAGCCAGAGCGTGAAGGCGAGCGTGGAGACGTCCGTGTTGAGGGGGTACAGCGCAGCCTCGGGCTCGCTGAAGTTCAGCACCGCGCCCGTCGAGCCGTCGATCACCAGGCTGTTGTCCTCGACGAGGTAGCCGAGGCGTATCAGCCGGTCCGCGTGGGCGGGGAGGTCGTCCAGGTCGTACTCGCCGGAGCGCTCCTCCGTGTAGTACTCCGTCAGCGTCGGCAGCGGCACGTCCGTGTCGACGTGGAACAGGAGCGCTTCCTCCGGCAGCCCAGCCTCCCGCAGGAAGCGCCGAGTCGGCTCGTGCGTGAGCGCGGCGGGGAAGTCCATCTCCTCGAAGCGGACCATCCGGCCGGGGCCGAACTCCTGGTCCAGGAGCCGGGCCGGCAGGTCCAGGGTGAGTCCGGAGTCCGTGCCGGGGCCGGCGATCAGGGCCAGCGGACGGATCAGCGCGGCCGCCTTCCAGTACGGCGGGACCTCTCCGCCCGTGCCCTCCTCGAAGAGCGCGAGGAGCCGGCGGGACGCCTCGGCCACCGTCTTCGCGCCGTACTGCCCCGCGAAGGAGGCGAACCGGCCGCGCAGACCGGCCAGTTCCTCCGTGACGGCGGCGAACCGCAGCAGCACTTCCAGCGAGGGGGCGAGCGGGCGGCTGTCCGCCGGGAAGAGGAGCGAGGTCGTCCTGATCTCGCCCGTGCTCCCGTCGAGCAGGATGGACTCGGCCTCCATGCCCGCGGGGGCCAGCAGTTGCCCTATCACCAGCCGGTCCCGCAGCTCCTCGGCGAGCCGGGCGGGTCCCTCGGTTACGTCGGCGAGCGTGCGCAGTCCCGCCGTGCGCAGCGCCGTGAACGTCAACAGGCCGCTGTCGCCCGGCAGTCCGGGCCCGGTCAGCAGTCCGCGTGTCGGCGCGTGCGTGACGTACGCACCGAGTTCGTCCTCGGTCAGCGTGATCGCCGCGACTGCGGCGTCGGTCGTGCTCATCGCTCCCCCGCGATTTCAGTGGTACGTCGGTGCATCAGGTGCGTGGACACGTCGTGATCCACGTGCGGTCGTCGTCCCGTCCGTCGTCGGAAGCGACCGGGTTCCCCACTTCCCGGAACACTACGCCACCCCACTGACAACGCCCCCGTACCAAGGACGCCCGAGGCCCGGCGCACGTTCCCCCGCGGCCGACCCAATCACTACCGGCCGGCCCGGTCCCAGGCGGCGCGCCCGCAGTTCCCGTGTCTCAGGTGAAGTAGATGCCGCCCAGCACGACGACGACCGCGGCGAACACGAACAGCAGGATCCACAGCAGCAACTTGCCGACGCTCGGCGGCGGTTCGTAGCGGTCCGGGTCCTGCGGTGTGCTCACTGTCCCGTCACCACCGCCGCCTGCGGACGGATCGGGAGGCGGTTGACCGGGCGGCCCGTCGCGGCCCGTACGGCGGAGGCGACGGCCGCCGGGGAGGTCACCACCGGCACCGCGCTGACCGACTTGGCGCCGAAGGGGGCGACGACGTCCCGCTCCTCGACCAGCTTCACGATCCGGATGTCGGGCGCGTCCAGGGCCGTGGCGAGGGAGTAGCCCGTGAGGTCGGGGTGGCGGATCCGGCCGCGCGGGGTGCGCAGGTTCTCCGTGAGCGCGATGCCGACGCCCTGGGTGACGCCCGCCTCGATGCGCGCGGCGAGCTGCGCCGGGTTGAGGACGCGGCCCACGTCCTGGGCGACGGCCAGCTCCACGACCCGTACCGAGCCCAGTTCGATGTCGACGTCCACCACCGCGCGGACCGCGCAGAACGCGAGCCCGACGAACGCGTCGCCCTGGCCGGAGTCGTCGAGCGGCTCGGTCGGATGCGGGCGGCACTGGGCCGTGGCCCACAGTTCCTTGCCGTCCATCGCCTCCGTCACGGTCGTCGACAGCACGCCGTCGTACGACGTGATCTTGCCGTCGGTGATCTGGAGCAGCTCGGTGGACATGCCGAACTTGTGCGCCAGGGGCTGCAGAAGCTGGGTGCGGACCATCTTCGCCGCGCGCTCCACGGCGCCGCCCGACACCCAGGTGTGCCGGCCGCGGCAGCCCGGGCCGGCCGGGGGCTGGTCGGTGTCGACCGGGGCCACGTGGACCTCGTCGATGCCGAGGGTCTCCTGGACGATCTGCCGGGCGAGCGTGGTGAAGCCCTGGCCGGTCTCGACGGCCGCGCAGAGCACGGTCGCGACGCCGTCGTGGACCTTCACGGTCGCCGTGGAGACCTCGTCGGCGCCCTCCGCGCCGAGCATGTGCACCATGCCGAGGCCGTAGCCCACGCCCCGGCGCACCGCGCCCGGTTCGCCCGCGCCCTCGGGGCCGCCGGGCAGCAGCCACTCGTCCTCGGGGGTGTCCTTGGGCAGGGCCGGGAGCGGGAAGTCCCGTACGGCCTGCAGGAGTTCGGCGACCGGTGCCGGACAGGTCACCGTCTGGCCGATCGGCAGGACGTCACCGGTGGCGAGCGCGTTGCGCAGGCGGATCTCCGCCGGGTCGAGGCCCAGCTTCTTGGCGAGCTTGTCCATCTGCGCCTCGTAGGCGGCACACACCTGCATGGCGCCCTCACCGCGCACATGGCCGGAGGGCGGGTTGTTGGTGCGTACGGCCCAGCCCTCGATGAAGGCGTTCGGGACGACGTACGGACCGCAGGCGAAGGAGACGGCGGCGGCCAGGGCCTCGGCGGAGGTGTCGGCGTAGGGGCCCGCGTCGAGGAGGATCTGCGCCTCCACCTTGACCAGCCGGCCCTCGGCGTCGGCGTGGTGGCGGTAGCGCAGGAGGGTGGGGTGCCGGTGGGCGTGGCCGAGGAAGGACTCCTCGCGCGTGGCCGTCAGTTTCACCGGGCAGCCGGTCTTCAGGGCCAGCAGGCCGAGCGGGAGCTGGAAGCCCCGGTCCTCGCGGTCCGCGGTGGCGCCGGGCACACCCGTGACGACGATCTTCACCTGATCGGGGGACAGCCCGTAGCAGGCCGCTGCGGTGTCGCGGTCGGCGTGCGGGTCGGTGGACGCTGTGTAGAGCTCGACGCCGCCGTCGGGACGCGGCACGGCGAGGCCCGCCTCGGCGCCGATCGGGGCCGGGTCCTGGCGGCCGATGCGGTACTGGCCCTCGACGACGATGTCCCCGGAGGCGTCCGGGTCGCCGTGGCGCAGCGGGATGTGCCGGATCAGATTGCCGTCGGGGTGCAGGGGTTCGGCCTCGAAGGACTGCTCCGGGTCGGTCACCGGGTCGAGTACTTCGTACTCGACGATGACGGCGGCGGCGGCCATCCGCGCGGTGTCCGGGTGGTCGGCGGCGACGGCGGCGATGGGCTCGCCGTGGTGGCGCACGACCTCGGAGGCGAACACCGGGCGGTCGGCCGTGCCGCGGCCGTGGCGCGGGGTGCCGGGCACGTCCTCGTGCGTGACGACGGCCCGTACGCCCGCCATCTCGCGCGCGTGGGTGGTGTCGATGGAGACGATGCGCGCGTGCGGGTGCGGGGAGCGCAGGACGGCCGCCCACAGCAGGCCCTCGGCCCACAGGTCGGCCGCGTACGGGAACGTGCCCTCTGTCTTGGCGCGCGAGTCGGCCTGCGGCAGGGAGACGCCGAGGCCGTGCGGCAGCTGTTCGGGGGCGGGGGCGGCCTCCGGCGCGGTGGCGGTCTCGTTGCTCACGCCTGGCCTCCGTCCTGGCCGTACGACTGACCCTGCCCGTACGACGGGTCCTGACCGTAGGACTGGTCGGGCACCTGGTCGTTCCGGACCGGCGGCGGCCCGGACGCCTCGAACGCCGAGGGGTGGACACCGCCGGCGCCCGGGCCCGCCTGGTGCGGGATACGTGCCTCGTCGGCGTCCGACTCGGCCTCCGCGGCGGCGTGCGCCTCGCGTTCGGCGACGACCTCCTGGACGGCGTCCAGGACGCCCCGGTAGCCGGTGCAGCGGCACAGGTTGCCGCACAGGGCCTGGCGGGTCTCCAGTTCGGTCGGCGCCGGGTTGCCCTCGAGCAGGTCGTGCACGGTCATCGCCATGCCGGGCACGCAGAAACCGCACTGCACGGCGCCGCACCGGGCGAGCGCCCGCTGCACGTCCGAGGACTGCCCGTCGGCCGCGAGGCCCTCGACAGTGCGGACCTCGCTGCCGGCCGCGGTGACGGCGGGCACCAGGCAGGAGGCGACGAGCCGGCCGTCGACCTGGACGTTGCAGGCCCCGCACTCGCCCTGCGAACAGCCGTCCTTGGCGCCCGCGAGGCCGAGCCGCTCGCGCAGCACGTAGAGCAGCGACTCGCCGATCCAGGCGTCGCTGACGGGACGGTCGGCGCCGTTGACGCGCAGCACGTAGGAGGCGAGGGGATGGTCGTCGTGCAAGGCCGCGGACGGTTCGGCCGAACTCCCGGAGTCGTCGCCCGTGGTGGCCGCCTCGGCGCCTTCCGGAGCGTCGTCGGCATCGTCGGTCGTCTCCGGCCCGGCGGAGGCGTCCTCGGGCCCTTCAGGGGGCTCAGGGGCACCATGCGCACTCCCGGCGGCCTCGGCCGGACCCGCCGGCTCGGGGGCCCCGTCGGCCTCCTCGGTGAACCGTTGCGCGTCCGGCGCGTCCCGGTCGTCCGCGCGCGGGACGCCCGCGCCGTACGACTGCGGGCTGTCCGGGTACGCCCCGGTCGGCGCGACGTTCTCCGGTACGGCGTCCCGCGCGGGGTCCGCCGGGTGCTCCTCGGCGGGCGCGGGCGCCGTCGGCTGCGCGTCCCAGGACTGTCCCGCGCTCTCGGTCGCCCAGGGCGCGGTGGCACCGCCGGGGAGGGTCGCCGGAGGGGTGCCGCCCCACTGCTCGACGAGGGACGACGTGGTGAACTCGCCCGATTCGTCCGGAAGGTCACCGCCCGCCACGGGAATGGACCACTGACCGGTCACGTCGTGACCGGTCGCCGGCGCGGCGGGCACCGCGGGCACCGCGGGCTCTTCGTAGGTCCACTGCTGGGTCGTGGCGGGGTTGTACGTGAACCGGTCGTCGGCGCCCGGCTCCTGGGGCGCGGCGTTCGGGTCGGGCCACTGGCCGCCGTCGGCCGGCATCGTCCAGGCACCTGTCGACGCCGGATCCGTGTCGGCGCCGGTCTCGGGCGACACCGTTATCGGGGGCGGCACGTACCCGTGGCCGGGCGCGGCGAGGAGGGCGTCGATGCCGCCCTCGGGGAGTTTCACGAACGCGGTGGCGCCGTCGTCGTACTCGCCCTGGGGCAGCGGATCCCAGCGGCCGCCACCCTGGGGCGCACCCTCTCCGTGCTGGTCGTCGGTCACGACAGCGCCCTCCCCAGTGCTCGTCGGGCCAGCGCGGCGACGGTGCGCCGCAGGTGCAGTACGGCAGGCGGCAGCTGTGGCACCGAGCCGTCGGGTTCCGGGGCCGGATCGGGGATGCAGGCCGCGGCGACGTACTCCCCGAAGGCGTTCAGCGCCTCGGGGACGATCGCACGGTCGTTGTCCCAGTCGATGAGCTGGGCGACCCACTGCTCGGCGTCCAGGGGCCTGAGCGGCATCGGCGCTATGGCACCGACGGCGCACCGCACTCCACGCCGGGCGGGGTCGAGGACGAGCGCCACGGAAGCCACCGCACGGCCCGGTCCGGTACGTCCGGTCGCCTTCAGGAAGACCTGGGGGGCGTGCAGCAGCGGCACGCGCACGTAGCCGATGAGTTCGCCGCCGCGCAACATGTCCACGCCCGCCAGCAGGTGCGACACCGGAATCTCGCGGCGCGTTCCCTCCTGGCCCGCGATGATCAGCGTCGCCTCCAGCGCGGCCAGCACGGGGAGCGCGTCCCCGGTGGGCGAGGCCGAGGCGATGTTGCCGCCGAGGGTGCCCGCGTTGCGGATGTGCGGAGGTCCGGCCGCGCGGGCGGCGGCGGCGAGCGCCGGGATCAGGGCCGCGAAGTCGGGGCGGCCCATGCGCGCGTGCGTGAGACCGGCGCCGAGGAGGGCGTGTCCGTCCTGGTACTGCCAGCCGCGGATCTCGCTGATCCGGCCGAGGCCCACCAGGGCGGCGGGCCTGAGCTGTCCGGAGTTGACGGCGGCCATCAGGTCGGTGCCGCCCGCCACCGGGACGGCGGTGGGCATGGCCGCGAGTGCCGCCACCGCCTCGTCCAGCGTCGTGGGCAGCGTGACGGCCTGCGCCGCCTGCGGTGCGTGCGTGGTCAAAACCGGCTGCCCCTTCCCGCTGCCCCACCTGGTCCCACCTGTTGCTGCCGTACGGTACGTGCTGACAGGGCGGACGTGGCAACTCTGGCACATCTTCGCAAGTGCCGAACGCGGGGGTCCGCTAGGAGGCATTCGCCCCCCTCACCAGCGAGATGTTCTGATTTCGTACGGCATCACCGGTGCACGCCGATTGACTCTCTTCGGTGATCTCCGGGAGTTTTTTCCCTTACCTGTTCGAGGCGGCTACCGGTGGGGCGGCGGGCCGTCGATCGGCCGGCCGAGCACTCCGGGGCGCCGCTGCCAGGGGCGGGGTCCGGTGGGCGGGCGGTAGGCGACGCCCAGGGCGTCAAGTCGCCGGTAGTGGGCGGCCATCCGCTGTTCGAAGCCGGCGAAGTCCCGTCCCTCGGGGGCGGGCAGCCGGCTCCAGGCGACCTCGGCGAACGCGGCCAGCCTGGGGAACGTCTGGTAGTCCACGCGCGCGTGGTCCTCCATCACCTCGGTCCACACGTTGGCCTGGGTGCCCAGCACATGGCGTGCCTGCTCCTCGTCCAACTCCCGTGGAACCGGCTCGAACCGGTAGACGTCCTCCAGGGTGCGCACGAACCCGATCGGCACGGGTTCGTCCTCGCCGGCCGCCTGCCGGTGGTCCAGGTAGACGTGCTGCTCGGGGCACATGACGACGTCGTGCCCGGCCCGCGCGGCGGCGATCCCGCCGCCGTAACCGCGCCAGGACGACACGGCGGCATCCTTGGCCAGCCCGCCCTCGAGGATCTCGTCCCAGCCGATGAGCCTGCGCCCGCGCGCGGTCAGCCACTGGTCGAAGTGCCCGATGAACCAGGACTGCAACTCGTCCTCGCCCGCAAGCCCGAGTTCCCTGATGCGCGCCTGCGCGGTGGGCGACCGCTCCCACTGGTCCTTGGGGCATTCGTCGCCGCCGACGTGAATGAACTCCGAGGGGAACAGCTCCAGGAGTTCCTCGAAGACCCCTTCGTAGAAGCGCAGGGTGTTGTCGGTGGGGGCTAGTACGTTCGGAGAGATCCCCCAGGTGTCCAGGACGGAGAGGGCGGTGGTGTCGATGACGTCGGTGTTGCCGAGTTCCGGATACGCGGCGATGGCGGCCTGCGAGTGTCCCGGTACGTCGATTTCGGGGACGACGGTGATATGCCGTGCGGCGGCGTAGGCGACGATCTCCCTGATGTCGTCCTGGGTGTAGAAGCCTCCGTGCGGCTTCTCCTCCCACAGCGGCGAGGCCCGGTGACCGAATTTCGTCCGCGCCCGCCAGGATCCGGTCTCGGTGAGCTTCGGATACCGCAGGATCTCGACGCGCCAGCCCTGGTCGTCCGTCAGATGGATGTGCAGCACATTGAGTTTGTGCGCGGCCATCAGGTCCAGGTAGCGCAGGACGCCTTCCTTGGGCATGAAGTGCCGGGCGACGTCGAGCATGAGCCCGCGCCAGGGGAATCGGGGGGCGTCCTCGACGACCTGGTGCGCGATTCCATGGACGGCGCCGTGTCGCACGGGGGCGCGCCGGAAGGCATCGGGGCCGAGCAACTGGCGCAGCGTCTGGGCGCCCCAGAAGACTCCGGCCGGGTCCCCGCCCCGGATCTCCACGCCCCAGTCGGTGATGACACTGAGCCGGTACGCCTCCGGCTCCAGCGTCCCGTCCAGGTAGAGCCGCACGGAGTTGCGGGCGTCCTCGGGCCCCGCCCGCAGCGGCAGCCCGAGGGCCGCGCCGACGGTGGACCGGAGCCAGTGTTCGGTGCCGCCCGTGTCCGGAGCGGCCCACAGGGTGGTGTCCTGATCGAGCAGGACCGAGCAACGCACGGGGCCCTCGACGGCCCAGGGTGTCGGAATCAGATCCATCACGTCAGTCCTTTACCGCTCCGCCCAGCCCGGAGACCAGTCGTCGCTGTACGAGTACGAAGAAGGCCGGCACCGGAATCGTCATCACCGTGGACGCCGCCATCACGCCGCCCCAGTCCGGCTCGTCCGGCTTGTAGAACACCGGCAGGGCCATCGGCAGCATCGACTGCGAGGTGTCGCTGATGATGAACGACTTGGCGAACAGGAAGTCGTTCCAGGCCGAGATGAAGGAAAACACGCTCGTCGCCACCAGACCGGGCAGGGCGAGCGGGAAAAGGATCTGCCAGAGGAATCGCGCACGGCTCGCCCCGTCGATGTACGCGGCCTCCTCCAGCGCCTCCGGCACCGCTTTCACGAACCCCCGCAGCATCCAGATCGCGAAGGGCAGCGAGAAGGCGATGTGGGGCAGGATCAGCGAACCGAGCGTGTTCAACTGGCCGAAGTCCCGCATGAGGAAGAACAACGGGATCGTGAGCGCCTCCACGGGAACCATCTGGGCCACCAGAAACATGACCAGCAGGGTGGTCCGGAAGCGGAAGCGGAATCGCGTCACGGCGGTCGCGGCGAGGAACGCGATCAGTGCCGAGACGACCACGACACTGCACGCGACGACCGCGCTGTTGAGGAAGTAACGGCCGAATTCCTGCTGCCCGAAGACCCGTCGGAAGGAGGCCAGGGAGGGCGTCAGGGTCCATGGCCGGGGCGTGTCCGACTCGATCTCGCCCACCGGTCTGAAGGCGCTCAGCACCATCCAGTACAGCGGGAAGGCGACCACGACGGCGACCACGAGGGCCGTCGCCTCGGCCGCCGTACGCCCGGGGCGGCGCAGAAAGCCACGCACAAGATTCACGAGGCTCACAGCTCTTCCCCCTGCCGGCGCAGCAGCCTCAGATACACGAGCGTCACGGCGAGCAGGATCAGCAGCATCACGACGCCGACGTAGAGGGGTGCGCCGTAGGCCTTGCCGTCGACCGTGACCGACCGGCGGGCGGTGGGGTCGGTGTCCTTGGCCTCGCTCCAGTCACCGAAGTCCTCGGTGACGTCGAGGAGTCCGTCGTCGTGGACGTAGCCGGCGGTGTCGGTGTTGCCGAACTCCATGACGTCCGGCGCGGACGCCGGGTCGTTGAAGGCGGCCTTGACGCGCTGGGCGCGGGTCTCGACGGGGATGTACTCGACGTGGACCTTCACACCCTTGTGGGCCTTCTCGAAGGCGGTGGTGACGGAGTCGACGACCTTCGCCTTCGGGTCGTTGCCGACCTCGTGGAAGAGCCACACGCGCAGGGTGCCGCTCTTGTCGTCCCTGTCGGAGGCCGAGTTGGAGGAGGTCTGCGGGGCACAGGCGGTGAGGACCAGGGCAGCCAGGAGTGCGGGTGTCAGGCGAGCGGACAGTTTCATGGAGTGGACCCTCCAGGGGTGCATTGCAACATGCGCAATGACGATTTCGCTCTGCACAACACACTGGAGGTTATGAACTGCATGTACATGCCGACAAGAGGTCTCGACCACTCTGTGACCGGCCGACGCACTCCCTGCAACGGCACATCACGACAAAGGCCCCCGGAGCACGTCAAAGCGTGCCCGGGGGCCCTGTGAGTCTCGGCCGGGTGGGGAGGGGGCGGGTTACTTGCCCTTGCCCTTGTCCTTGCCCTCGCCGCCGCCGCTGCCCATGGATTCGTAGATCTCCTTGCACATGGGACACACGGGGTACTTCTTCGGATCGCGGCCCGGCACCCACACCTTGCCGCAGAGCGCCACGACGGGGGTCCCGTCGAGGGCGCTCGCCATGATCTTGTCCTTCTGGACGTAGTGGGCGAAGCGCTCGTGATCGCCGTCGCCGTGGGACACCTGTGGCGTCGGCTCTACGAGGGTTCCCGTACCAGTCCCGCGCTCGGGCTCGAGAGTGCTCATACCGCCAAGGGTACTGAAGCCCTCGGGTATCAGTTGAGCGAAGGGTCGTCCGGGTACGTGGCCACCATCGCCAGTTCGTTGCGCTGGCGGCGCAGCACCTCCCGCCACAGGCGCTCCGGGGACGGCGACGAGACGTCTCCGGGTTCCGACTCGACGACGTACCAGGCGCCCTCCACCAGCTCGTCCTCCAGCTGGCCGGGGCCCCAGCCGGCGTATCCGGCGAAGATCCGCAGGGAGCCCAGGGCCGAGGCGAGCAGCTCGGGCGGTGCCTCCAGATCCACGAGGCCGATCGCGCCGTGCACCCGGCGCCAGCCGACCGGGGTGCGGTCGCCGCTCGCACCGCCGGGAATGACCGCCACGCCGAGCGCCGAGTCGAGTGACACCGGGCCGCCCTGGAAGACCACGCCGGGCTCGCCGGTGAGGTCGGCCCAGCCCTCCAGGATGTCGCCCACGTCCACCGGGGTCGGACGGTTGAGGACGACACCGAGGGAGCCCTCCTCGTCGTGGTCGAGAAGGAGCACCACCGCACGGTCGAAGTTCGGGTCCGCCAGGGCGGGCGTTGCCACGAGCAACCGCCCTGTGAGCGAGGACACCTCGGTCATGCCAGACATGATCCCGCATCTTCCCTTGAATGGGGGAGCCAATGCGGGTACGCGGGTGAACGCAGCTCGAATCGGACGGGCGGCCTGGTAAGGCCACGTTTGACGGCGGTGGTGGGAGTCGGACGGGCGCAAGGGTGTGATACCGGCGCACGGCGCGGGCAGTGACCCCATGTGCCTGACAGGGAACGGTTCGTGTTGTGACACAGCTATGACGTAGCTGGGCCGCACTTGGTCTTACGAACGGGGGGTCGACGGCGATTACTCTGTCTCACTGGCCCTGCCCGACTCCACGGAACGCGAGATTCATGACCGTCAACGGCTCTGACGACGTACTGCTTGTCCACGGCGGAACCCCGCTGGAGGGCGAGATCCGTGTCCGGGGTGCGAAGAACCTCGTACCGAAGGCCATGGTCGCCGCGCTGCTGGGCAGTGCGCCGAGTCGACTGCGCAACGTACCGGACATCCGTGATGTCCGGGTCGTACGCGGCCTGCTGCAGCTGCACGGGGTGACGGTGCGTCCGGGCGAGGAGCCGGGCGAACTGGTGCTGGATCCCACGCATGTGGAGAGCGCGAACGTCGCTGACATCGATGCCCACGCGGGTTCGAGCCGTATCCCGATCCTGTTCTGCGGTCCTCTTCTGCACCGGCTCGGGCACGCGTTCATCCCCGGCCTGGGCGGCTGCGACATCGGCGGCCGGCCCATCGACTTCCACTTCGATGTGCTGCGGCAGTTCGGCGCGAGCATCGAGAAGCGGGCCGACGGCCAGTACCTGGAGGCGCCGAAGGGGCTGCGGGGCACGAAGATCCGGCTGCCCTACCCGTCCGTCGGCGCGACCGAGCAGGTGCTGCTGACGGCGGTACTCGCCGAGGGCGTCACGGAGTTGTCCAACGCGGCCGTCGAGCCGGAGATCGAGGACCTGATCTGCGTTCTGCAGAAGATGGGCGCGATCATCGCGATGGACACCGACCGCACGATCCGCATCACCGGTGTGGACAAGCTCGGCGGCTACACCCACCGCGCCCTCCCCGACCGCCTCGAGGCCGCGTCCTGGGCGTCGGCGGCGCTGGCGACCGAGGGCAACATCTACGTCCGCGGCGCGCAGCAGCGCTCGATGATGACGTTCCTCAACACCTACCGGAAGGTGGGCGGCGCCTTCGAGATCGACGACGAGGGCATCCGCTTCTGGCACCCCGGCGGCCAGCTGAAGTCCATCGCACTGGAGACGGACGTGCACCCGGGCTTCCAGACGGACTGGCAGCAGCCGCTGGTGGTCGCGCTGACCCAGGCCACGGGTCTGTCGATCATCCACGAGACGGTGTACGAGTCCCGGCTCGGCTTCACCTCGGCGCTCAACCAGATGGGCGCACACATCCAGCTCTACCGCGAGTGCCTCGGCGGCTCCGACTGCCGCTTCGGCCAGCGCAACTTCCTGCACTCGGCGGTCGTCTCCGGCCCCACCCGTCTGCAGGGCGCCGACCTGGTCATCCCCGACCTGCGCGGCGGCTTCTCGTACCTGATCGCGGCCCTGGCGGCCCAGGGCACGTCCCGCGTCCACGGCATCGAACTGATCAACCGCGGCTACGAGAACTTCATGGAGAAGCTGGTGGAGCTGGGAGCGAAGGTGGAGCTGCCGGGTAAGGCGCTCGGCTGAGACGCCGGTACGTAGATGGGGCGGCCACCGGTCCCGGTGGCCGCCCCATCTACGTTTCTCACGCCCTCGCAGGCGGTACTTTCCCCCGCTACGAGAGGGTGGCGCCCGAAGGGGCGCGGGGAACTGCGCGACCAGCCGAAGCGGACCTGCAGTTGCGCACGGCGCTCAGGCCCCGCGGCGCCCCACGGCGCTGAAGCCGCGCGGCGCTCGATGCCCCAGGCGCCCGAAGCGGAGCGCTTACTTGCCCTTGGCCGATTCCTTCAGCTTCGAGCCCGCGGAAACCTTCACGCTGTAGCCGGCCGGAATGTTGATCGGCTCGCCGGTCTGCGGGTTGCGCGCGGTGCGAGCGGCACGGTGGGTGCGCTCGAAGGTCAGGAAGCCGGGGATGGTGACCTTCTCGTCGCCCTTGGAGACGATGTCGCCGACAACCTCGGCGAACGCGGCCAGCACGGCGTCGGCGTCCTTGCGGGTCACCTCGGCGCGGTCGGCCAGCGCGGCCACCAGCTCACTGCGGTTCATTTTGTTACTCCCGTGTTCTTCTTGCCGTTGAGGCGTGCCACGCGGCGAAGCCGCATGATGGGCACGGCCAAGCCGATGCTGCCAGGGTCCTCGGACAGTTCCCGGACCCGGGTCCTCCGTAGAACCCTTGCGCCCAGGGACGCATCCTGCCCCTACCTGCGGCGGGAAAGCCAATCCGGCACCCGCAGGAGTCGTGAGAACACCCTTGGGAGTCACACGAAAGGCCTGAGCCTGGCCGTCACCCTAGAGGGCGCCCGACGACGCGCGGTTCCACGACGCGCCGATACGGGGGCCGCCGTGTCGATCCTCACACAGCCCCCGCACTCCGCGCGACGGCTAGGACGCCGCCCCGACCGCCTTCGCGGCCTCGCGCACCGCGCCCGCGACCGCTCCGGCGACCTTGTCGTTGAAGACGCTCGGAACGATGTAGTTCGGGTTCAGCTCGTCCTCGGTCACCACGTCGGCCAGGGCCTGAGCGGCGGCGAGCATCATGTCCGTGTTGACGGTCCGGGACTGTGCGTCGAGGAGACCCCGGAAGACACCCGGGAAGACCAGCACGTTGTTGATCTGGTTGGGGAAGTCGGAGCGGCCCGTGGCCACAACCGCCGCCGTCTGACGGGCGATTGCCGGGTCGACCTCGGGGTCGGGGTTCGCGAGCGCGAACACGATGGCGTCCTCGGCCATGGCGGCCACGTCGACGCCGTCGAGCACGTTCGGGGCCGAGACGCCGATGAAGACGTCGGCGCCGCGCACAGCCTCCTTCAGGGTGCCGGTCAGGCCCTCGTGGTTGGTGTTGTCGGCGATCCAGCGCAGCGGCGAGTCGGCTGCGGCGCCCACCAGGTCTTCGCGGCCGGCGTGCACGACGCCGTGGATGTCGGCGACGACGGCGTTCTTCACGCCCGCGGCGAGGAGCAGCTTCAGGATGGCCGTACCGGCCGCGCCGGCGCCGGACATCACGACGCGAATGCTCTCAACTGCCTTGCCGGTGACGCGAAGTGCGTTCTTCAGGGCGGCGAGGACGACGATCGCCGTGCCGTGCTGGTCGTCGTGGAAGACGGGGATGTCGAGGGCCTCACGGAGCCGCGCCTCGATCTCGAAGCAGCGCGGCGCGGAGATGTCCTCGAGGTTGATGCCGGCGAACCCGGGGGCGATCGCCTTGACGATCTCGACGATCGCGTCGGTGTCCTGGGTGTCCAGGCAGAGCGGCCAGGCGTCGATGCCGGCGAACCGCTTGAAGAGGGCCGCCTTGCCCTCCATGACCGGCAGCGCGGCCTTCGGACCGATGTTGCCGAGGCCCAGCACGGCGGAGCCGTCCGTCACGACCGCAACGGAATTGCGCTTGATGGTCAGGCGGCGGGCGTCCTCGGGGTTCTCGGCGATCGCCATGCAGACGCGGGCCACACCCGGTGTGTACACCATGGACAGGTCGTCACGGTTGCGGATGGGGTGCTTGGACTGCATCTCGATCTTGCCACCGAGGTGCATGAGGAACGTACGGTCCGAGACCTTGCCCAGGGTCACGCCGTCGATGCCGCGCAGCTTGCTCACGATCTCGTCGGCGTGGGCGGTCGAGGTGGCCGCGATCGTGACGTCGATGCGGAGCTTCTCATGGCCGGACGCGGTGACGTCGAGGCCGGTCACCGAGCCTCCGGAGGACTCCACGGCGGTGGTGAGCTGCGAGACGGCGGTTCCGCTCGCGGGCACCTCCAACCGGATGGTCATCGAGTAGGAGACGCTGGGCGCCGTTGCCATGGCCGACTTCCTCTGCTTTCACCGTGTCGCGAGTTGTGCCGTCCGATCGTCGCACCTACCCCCGAGTACGTGCCAACCGCATCGGATTGCGGACGTTTTGTTCACGCACAGATACACAGAGGTACATCTATCGGAAAACTGTTTCCACCATACGAGAGCTGCTCGAACGAAGAAAGAGGCCCACGTCACACACGACGTGGGCCTCTCCTCCGTTCATGACACCGACCCGCCATGCTCGCCTCGCGGCAAGTGGTCGCTCGCAGCGACTAAGGTTGGGCCCGGGGGCTTGGATCGAGCCGGTGTCACACCTAGGCTAACAAACGGATCCCGTAAGGCCATTCCCGTCCGGTGGGTTCACAGGAAACCGCCGGTTCGCAGCAATGCGCCCCCTCACGCCCATCAGTCCCTGAGCAGGTCCGGCACCCCGGCCGCGTCCGGCTCGTCCCGCTCGCCCGACACCACCGTCAGCTGCTGAGTGGCCCGGGTCAGGGCGACGTACAGCACCCGCAGGCCGGCAGGCGACTCGTCGGCGATCTCCGCGGGCGAGACGACGACCGTCGCGTCGTACTCCAGGCCCTTCGCCTCCAGGCTGCCGAGCGCCACCACCCGGTCGCCGAGCCCGTCGAGCCAGCGCGCGGCCTCCGCGCGCCGGTTCATAGCGACGACCACGCCGACCGTGCCGTCGACCTGGTCGAGCAGCCGCTCGGCCGCCGCACGCACGCTCTTCGCCAACGAGTCCCCTGCGGCGGCGAAACGCGGCCGGATCCCGGTGGACCGTACGGCGGACGGGGACTCGGACCCTGGCATGGCGAGGGCGAGCACCTTGGCGGCCAGCTCGGCGATCTCGGCCGGGTTGCGGTAGTTCACGGTGAGCCGGAACCGGCGCCGGGGCCGCGTGCCCAGGGCCTCGTCCCGCGCCTCGGCCGCCTCGTCCGGGTCGGACCAGGAGGACTGGGCCGGGTCGCCGACGACCGTCCACGTGGCGTGCCGGCCGCGGCGGCCGACCATGCGCCACTGCATCGGCGTGAGGTCCTGCGCCTCGTCGACGATGACATGGGCGTACTCGGTGCGCTCCTGTGCCAGCCGCTCGGCCCGCTCGCGCTGCGACTCCTCGCGGACCGGCATCAGCTCCTCGAGGCCGGTGAGCTGGTCCAGCGGGTCCAGGTCGCGCTTCTTCCTGGGGCGGGCCGGGGCGCCGAGGACGGCCTGGAGCTCGTCGAGCATCGCGATGTCGTGCACGGAGTACCTGTCCCGCCGCAGCGACCGGGCGACCTTGCGCACCTCGCCGGGGTTCAGGACCCGGCGGGCCCAGCGCCCGAGCCGCCGCTCGTCGGCCATCGCCGCGAGCACGGCCTGCGGGGTCAGCTCAGGCCACCAGGCGTCGAGGAAATCGATGAACGCGTCCTCCGCGGTGATGTCCTCGTCGAACGACGACCGCAGCTCGGCGGCCAGCTCCGGATCGGAGTGCCGCCCGGCGGCGCCGGACTGCGCCCACAGCGCGTCCAGCAGCAGCTTGCGCGCACGGGGCCGCAGCAGATTGACGGGCGCGGTACCACCGAGGGCACTGCGCCGGATGTGCTCCAGCTCGGCGGCCTCCAGCTCGAGCCGGCGCCCGAAGGCGACGACGCGGAGGCGGGTGGGAGGAGCGACGGGAGCCTGCGGCGGCGCGTCGCCGTCGTCACCGAAGGCGAGCTGACCGGCTGCCGCGCCCACGTGCCCGGCACCCGCACCCGCCCGCGTACCTGCGCCCGGTCCCAGTTCCAGCGCCCCCCGCGCCGCCTTGCGCAGCACCTTGAGCATGCGGTACGAGCCCTTCGCACGGGCCACCGACGGGGAGTCGTACAGCGTGGCCTCCGTGCCGTCGACGAGTGAGCCGATCGCGCGGATGGCGACCTGGCCCTCCTCGCCGAGGGACGGCAGCACGCCCTCGGTGTACGCCACGAGCAGCGGGGTCGGTGAGACGATCAGGATCCCACCCGCGTACCGCCGCCGGTCCTGGTAGAGCAGGTAGGCGGCGCGGTGCAGGGCCACGGCCGTCTTGCCGGTGCCCGGACCGCCCTCGACGTACGTCACGGAGGCGGCCGGGGCTCGGATGACCAGGTCCTGCTCGGCCTGGATGGACGCGACGATGTCCCGCATGGTGTGCGTACGGGCCTGGCCGAGCGCGGCCATCAGGGCACCGTCGCCGATGACGGGCAGCTCGTCGCCGTCGAGGGACGCGGTCAGCTCGGGGCGCATCAGGTCGTCCTCGACCCCGAGGACGCGGCGCCCCTTGGAGCGGATGACCCGGCGCCGGACGACCCGGCCCGGATCGACCGGGGTGGACCGGTAGAACGGCGCCGCGGCGGGCGCGCGCCAGTCGATGACCAGCGGCGCGTAGTCCTGGTCCAGGACGCCGATGCGGCCGATGTGCAGGGTCTCGGCGATGTCGGCGGTGTTGTCGTCGCGCACGGCGCCCTCGGCCGGCTCGACGGCGGTGTAGGCGCCGTCCGGCCCCTTCTTGCCGTCCTTGCCGAGCAGCAGGTCGATCCGCCCGAAGAGGAAGTCCTCGAACTCGTTGTTGAGCCGATTGAGGTGGACCCCGGCCCGGAAGACCTGCGCGTCCCGCTCGGCCAGCGCGCCAGGCGTACCCACCTGGCCGCGCTTGGCCGCGTCGTTCATGAGGAACTCCGCCTCGTGGATCTTCTCCTCGAGGCGCCGGTAAACCCGGTCGAGGTGTTCCTGTTCGACGCTGATCTCTCGGTCCCGTACGGAATCGTGGACGTGAACCGAGCCGACCGCAGATTGTTGAGCCTGAGCGGCCACCGGGCCCCCTTCTGACGTGCTGGGCAGCCGTCAACCGTACGCGAAGGGGGCCCGCGGAAGCTACGCGTCGACGTCCACGAGCTTCTTTCCGTCGAAGGTCATGACCTCGAAGTGATCGATCTGGTTCGGGGAGAAGGCCGCTCCGCCGTGCACGTAGAGGGGGTTCTTGGCCTCCTCCGACTTGGCGTTCGCGATGCCGTAGCCCCAGTTCGGGACGGACCAGGAGGTCACCGTCTCGCGCTCGCCGTTCTTGCCGACGGCGATGAGCGAGCACTTCTGCGGGCCGGTGACGTTCTTGAGCTGGAGGACCGCGTGGGTGCCCCAGTTCTTCTTCTCCACGGCGACGGTGGCGGTGACATGGGTCGCCGGGTCCGTGGCCGACTTCTTGTCCGTCATGGTCTGAAAGGCCGCCTGGGCGGGTCCCACCGCCATGGTGTCGTCGCCGTGGTCCGAGCCGCCGCTCGCCGCCAGCACGGCCAGCGGGCCGCCGACGATCAGCGCGGCCGCGGCCGCGAGCATGAAGAAGCTGCGGCGGCGCTTGAGCGCACGTCGCTCCGACACCTCGTCGACCAGCTTCTCCACGAGCCGCGGAGTGGGCTTCGCGGACAGGGACTCCCCGATCGAGGGCGTGCTGCCGGCACCCGGCAGGTCCGCGAGCGCGGCGAGCATCGGCTCCATCCCGGCCAGCTCGTCGAGCTGCTGGGCGCACCACTCACAGCCGGCGAGATGGGCCTCGAAGGCGGTCGCCTCGGCGTCGTCCAGGATGCCGAGCGCGTAGGCACCGACGGTCTCGTGCTCGTTCGGGCCCGGAGATCCCTGCATGGGGCCACCATCACCCGGACCACCCGGTCCGAATCCTCGCATTCCCCCGTACACGCTGCTCACGCCGTCACCCCCCGCTCCTCCAGTGCCAGCTTCATCGATCGCAGGGCGTAGAACACCCGAGAACGGACCGTGCCGCTGGGTATGCCCAGCGTCTCGGCCGCCTCATTGACGGTACGCCCCTTGAAGTACGTCTCGACGAGAACCTCCCGGTGGGCCGGTGTCAGGTCGTCGAGCGCGTCCGACAGCGTCATCAGCCACAGCGCCTTGTCGATCTCGTCCTCCGCGGGGATGACCTCCAGCGGCGACGGATCGACCTCCTGCGGCCGGGCCTGCCGGCTGCGGTGGCCGTCGATGACGATGCGGCGCGCGACCGTCACCAGCCAGGGGCGTACCGATCCGGTCGCCCGATTGAGCTGACCGGCGTTCTTCCAGGCACGGATGAGCGTCTCCTGCACAACGTCCTCTGCTCGCTGGCGATCACCGGCAACCAGCCGCAGGACATACGCGAGAAGGGGTCCGGCGTGCTCCCGATACAGGGCACGCATCAACTCCTCGTCGGGTTCCGAGGGCTGGGACATGCGATGCCGGGCCCTCGAGCCACGTTCATTGGCCACGACGGAATCCTTACGCACGCCCACCTCCGATGTCCGGGGGTTCCCCCAGTCGGTCGCTCGTCCACGGGTACGGAGGCGGGGTGCGTCGTGTTCAAACCTGGGTGACAGTTTTCTCTTGCGTGCCATGACGAGAGGGACATGGCCCCACATTCCCGCCGCGCGATCTTTGCATTTCCGACACAAGGGGATGGGGCACGACTCATCACCCCGAGACCGCAGCCAAACCCGATGTTGCCGAAATCACTTCGAGCACACTTCAACGGCAGGGCGACGAAAGGGACATGCAGCACATTCAGGACCGGGCGGCGTGCTCAGGCCCGGGCGAGGGCGGCCCGCCGGCGGTGCCGGGCCACCCGCTCCCGGTTCCCGCAGACCTCACTGGAGCACCAGCGCCTCCGGCGCCCGCGGGACGTGTCGAGGTACACGATGGGGCAGTTGTCCCCCTCGCACTCGCGGACGGCGGCCCACGCGACGGGGTCGGTCAGCAGCTCCACCGCGTCCCGGGCGACGGCGGCGAGCAGCGCGGCACACTCCGGCGGACCGTCCAGCTCCCGGACGAGCGTGCCGTCTTCCCGCGGTACGGCGCGTGGGACAGGAGGTGGTGCGGCACGGGCGACCCCGTTGACGCGGGCGAGCGCGATGTCGTACGGCCGTCCGTCGCCCGCGAGTTGGGCCCTCACCAACTGCCCGATCCGCCCGCGCAGTTCACGAAATCCCACGAGCCAGCCGGCATCGGCGTGGGCCAGCGGCGTGCCCACCGGGACGAGCCCGGACCCGACGATCCAGGCGCGCAACGGCTCGAGGGAGTCGAGCCGTTCCTCGGGATGGGTGGTGGCGAGGAGATCCAGACAGATCCGCCCGGCGTCGAACCGCAGCTCGTAGGGGACCGTGGCCGTACTCAGTGCCATGTGCCTGTCACCGCCTAGGGCAGGGGAACCTTTCCCTCTCCCACAGTGCCTGCCCGCTCGCGCGGCCGGAACCCCTGGAACCTCTGGACGTACGCGTATGCGCTCGCGCGTCCCGACGATGTTCCGTGCGGGGGCACGTGCGTTGGCTGGAGCCATGACGCAGAACACCCCCGGCGGCACGGGTGGGCGATGGGGGTCCGCCCGCTCGAGCGAAGCCGAGAGTGGGGGAGGCACCCTGCCCGCGCCGGCAGGCGGACCCGCCCCCGGCCGACCCCGGCCCACCCGCACAACCTCACGCGTCCGCATACTTGGCATCGGACGCCGCATCCAACGCCAACCGATACCCACGCTTCACCACGGTCTGAATCAACTTCGGCGCCCCCAGTGCCGTACGCAACCGAGCCATGGCCGTCTCCACGGCATGCTCGTCCCGTCCCGCCCCCGGCAACGCCCGCAGCAGATCGGCCCGGCCGACCACCCACCCCGGCCGCCGCGACAACGCGCGCAGCAGCGACATCCCCGCCGGCGACACCGGCTTCAGGTCCCCGTCCACCAGCACCGCGTGCCCCCGGATCTCCACCCGGTGCCCGGCGATCGGCAACGCCCGTGCCCGCCTGGGCAGTTCCTGGCACAGCAGCTGCACGAGCGGCCCGAGCCGGAAACGCTCGGGCTGCACGGTGTCGACCCCCCGTGCCTGCAACGGCAAGGCGGTCACCGGCCCGACGCAAGCGGGCAGCACGTCATGGTGGAGGGCGTTGATCAACTCCCCCGCCAGTCCCCGCTCCTCGGCCCGGGACAGCAGCGAGGCGGCGGCAGGCGCGCTGGTGAACGTCAGCGCGTCCAGCCCGCGCGAGACGGTGGCGTCCAGCAGCCGGTCCACCGGCCCGATGTCCTCGGGCGGCATCCACCGGTACACCGGCACGGGAACGACCTCGGCTCCCCCGGCCCGCAGCGACTCGACGAACCCGGGCAGCGGCTCGCCGTGCAGCTGTACGGCGATACGGCGCCCGTCGACTCCTTCCTCCAGCAACAGGTCGAGCACCTCGGCCATGGACTCGCTGGTCGGCGACCACTCCTCGGTCAGCCCGGCGGCACGGATCGCGCCCTTGACCTTCGGCCCGCGCGCAAGCAGTTCCACGCCCCGCAACCGCCCGAGCAGCTGCTCACCGAACCCCCACCCGTCGGCGGCCTCGACCCACCCACGGAAACCGATGGCGGTGGTGGCCACGACCACGTCCGGCACCTGGTCGATGATCTCCTTGGTGGCGGCGAGGAGTTCACCGTCGTCGGCCAGCGGCACGATCCGCAGGGCGGGCGCGTGGAGCACGACGGCTCCGCGTCGCTGGAGCAGGGCCCCGAGTTCGTCGGCCCGGCGCGCGGCGGTCACGCCCACGGTGAACCCGGCCAGGGGACCGTGTTCCGGTAGCTGCTGTTCGTCGTGCATGGCGATGGCGTGCATGGCTCTCCTAGCTGGGCCGCATGCCGACCGAGCCTGTCAAGGGCGCGTGACAGGCTCGGTTCGGCTTGATGTCGCCGGTGTTACGTCACACCTCGGCATAGCTGAGCTGCGGCTTCGCCTCTGCGGTGGCCCGGGCCGCGGCCCGGGTGGCCGGTCGGCGAAGGTATACGGCCCACGTGACCGCGAAGCAGGCGGCGTAGAAGACGAGGAAGGCGACGAACGCTCCCGTGCCGGAGCCGTAGGTCAGGAAGGACTGCCGGAAGGCGAGGTTGATGCCGACACCGCCGAGCGCGCCGACGGCCCCGATGAGCCCCATGGAGGCACCGGACAGCCGCCGCCCGTAGCTCGCGGCCTCCTCCCCCGCCATCCCCTCGGCGAGGGCCTTGGCCTGGAAGATTCCCGGGATCATCTTGTACGTCGACCCGTTCCCCAGCCCGCTGAGCGCGAACAGCACCACGAAGACGACGACGAACAGGGGCAGCGACTTCCGCATGCTCGCGAAGACGAGGACGGCGGTGGCGGCGCCCATGCCGACGTAGTTCCAGAGGGTGATGCGGGCCCCGCCGTACCGGTCGGCGAGCCGGCCTCCGAGGGGCCGGACGAGGGAGCCGAGCAGCGGTCCGATGAAGGTGAGGTAGGCGGCCTGGAGCGGCGTACGCCCGAACTGGTTGGTCAGCACCTGCCCGAAGGCGAAGCTGTACCCGATGAAGGACCCGAACGTCCCGATGTACAGGAAGGACATGATCCACGTGTGGGCGTCCTTCGCGGCGTCCTGGGCGGCCCCGGTGTCGTTCCTGACGTTCTCGATGTTGTCCATGAACAGTGCGGCGAGGACGGCGGCGACGACGATCAGCGGGATGTACACGCCGAGCAGCACACGCGGCCCGCCGCCGGCCCCGATGATCGCGAGGGCGACGAGCTGGATCACGGGGACGCCGACGTTCCCGCCACCGGCGTTGAGCCCGAGGGCCCACCCCTTTTTCTTCATCGGGAAGAAGGCGTTGATGTTGGTCATGGAGGAGGCGAAGTTGCCACCGCCGATGCCGGCGAGCAGCCCGACCCAGAGGAAGGTGCCGAAAGAGGTCCCGGGCTCCATGACGAGGAAGGCGGCGGCGGTGGGGGCGAGCAGCATGGTGGCGGAGACGACGGTCCAGTTCCGCCCACCGAAGAGGGCGACGGCGAAGGTGTACGGCACCCGCACGACGGCACCGACGAGCGTCACCACGGACGTGAGCAGGAACTTGTCGGCGGGGGTGAGCCCGTACTCCGGGCCCGTGAAGAGCACCAGCACGGACCACAGGGTCCAGATCGAGAACCCGATGTGCTCGGAGAACACGGAGAAGAGGAGATTGCGGCGGGCGACCTTCTCCCCGGTCTCCTCCCAGAAGGTCACGTCCTCCGGATCCCAGTGCTGGATCCAGCAGGCGCCCCTGCTCGGGGGTGAGGGAACAGTGCCAGCGGCTGTCATGACGCCTCCACGGTGCTCCGGTGCTCGGGTGGTCCTTGCGGGGTGATGAATCCCGAAGGTAGGAAGCACGCGTTTCCACGCTGTGGCTGTGGGTGACTGGCAGGGAACGTTGCTCTCACCCCGGGCGAGCGGCGCTTGAGAGGTGAGGTGTCACCTGGAAGATCCGGTGCCACAGCGATCCCATGCGCCCGCGCAGCTACCCCTGCACGCGCTGCCGCCCGGCCCCCACCTCGAACCACAGCAGCTTGCCGGCCCCCCGGTCGAGCGGACCGCCATCGCCGATGGGCCAGCCGCCCCAGGAGTCGGCGTACTCCTGGACGAGACACAGCCCCCGTCCGCCGTCGGCGTGCACCAGAGCGGGCGGTACACGGTCTTCGGGCGGAGCAGGCGGGTTGCGCGTCGCCCTGGTCATCCACATCCCCACCCTCCTTCAGACCACCGACCACGCCCGTGCGCTCTTCCGTACGGTCTTCCCCCCCGCTTCAGCAGTACGAGATCGAGCACCGTCTCACCCACCGCAACAAGCGGCAGGGCATCCTGCACCGGGACAATCCCACCCCCTATACGGCAACCGTTCACGAGGCGGCGCTCAGAATGGGATTCGGCGGCCGACACTTCGCAGCCGCGCAGCTCAAGCGCTTCATCGACATGAATGAGCTCGACCATGTCACGGTCCGCGCCATCCCTTTCGGTAAGGCGAGTTTCCACGGCACCGGGCAAGGCATCGACTACGTCAGGGACGCGGTTCCACAACTCGACACCGTTCAGCTGGACGCCCATCACGGCTGTGAATTCCTGGACAGTGAAGCGCAGTTGAGTAACTGCCGATCAGCGGCCCACCACATGGAAGGGAGCGCCCTGAGCCCCGAAGCACCCCGCGACCTCATCCAGCGCATCGCACACGACCTCTGAGAGGAACCGAAATGTCCACGCACCACTGACAGAAGTCCACGTACGGCGGCGACTCCTCCAGCTTCGTCGAGATAGCCGTCGCCACGGCCACGATCCACATCCGCAACTCGAAGAAAACCGACGGCCCTCGCCTCACCGTTACGCACACCACCTGGGCCAGCTTCGTCTCGTACGTAGATGCGCCGTCGCCTTCACCTTGCCGCTGCCCCCATTCCATCGAGCGAACGGTGACTCACGGCGTGGCGTCGAGGCTGACACGAATCCACCAATTGCCGCCCTAGACTGGGTCTTCGAAGCTGAGCAGCGCCGGGTCAGGTGTCAATCAGGGGGCGAGGCGAACCCCGGCTCGCCGTGCGCGCTCGACGGCATCGAGTGAGGTTTTGTTCTGACCAGGGATGCCGGGGTTCGCGGCAAGTTGGAAGAGCAGGAAGAGACGCCGCGGGCCAGGCACCGCGATGACTCCAGCAAAACGCACATCACCAGCAAACCAAACCTCGGCGACCTGCCTGGTCTTGTCGGTCTCGTAGCCCCGCCCGAGACGACGCCGCCACCAGGCGGAACGGGCATGCCCGTGGAGAACAATCGGGACGAGGCTCTCCGGCTGGTCAGGATCAGGGAAAGCCAGCCATACGTCACCGAGCTTTGCTCCGGTTATCTGTCCGATACCGCTCTTGGGTGTCCTGTGCACCTGCCACGGATACACCCTCAGGATTCGGCGAGCCTGAACAGCCGACACGATGTACCGGCGCTGAAGCACCGTGCGGTACAGCGCATACACGGCAACGGGCAACATGAACCACATCGACCACTGACCGAGCAGGATCATGAGCACGAAGCTGCCAACAGACACCACGGGCCAGACAATCTGGCCGACCACAGCCGAGGTGAACAACTTCGACCATGTGCGCTGCGTAGCCACGTCGTCCCAGGCGCAAGCAGCATGAGCGGGATTCTGCGCACGCGCCATGTCACACCCCTTCCCGGTTCGCAGTCAGCGGGTCCTCGAACGTGACCATGCGGGCCACCTCCCGTAGCAGGTTGCGGTAGTGGTCTGCGCGGTGCGTCGCCGTCGCCGATAGGCTCAAAATCGCCAGCTTCGTTGCCTCCGGGTATGGAATATGCACGGTCACCTGG
This sequence comes from Streptomyces brasiliensis, assembly GCF_014647875.1. Classification (GTDB taxonomy): domain Bacteria; phylum Actinomycetota; class Actinomycetes; order Streptomycetales; family Streptomycetaceae; genus Streptomyces; species Streptomyces brasiliensis. The sequence goes on from NZ_BMQA01000008.1 coordinate 267,653, forward strand.
AGAAGCTCCTGTGCCGTGCCCACTACCTGATGATTCACCAAGGTCTCGTTGAGAGAAGCCGGACCACAGGGCAGATCGAGAACCTCAACAAACCGGGCATCGGGCGTTCCAGCGGCAAGGCGGGAAACCGTGACGCCACGCGGCGCCCAAGAGGTCTCCCGCCAGCCGAGCGTGAAGAGCGAAGGCAACACGCCTCCGTCACCCTCGTCATCCCGATGCAAGCCCATCGAACAGTGGACCACACCGCCGTGTGACAGAAGACGGAGCATGCGCTGTACAGGAGCAAGCAATGCGAGGATTTGCCGACGTTCCTCGGAAGAATGTGAAGAATCCACGAGTGCACTTACCGCGTTCAGCTTGTCTCCCTCTTCGCCAAGCCCCTGTCGTGATTGGACAAGTTCGCGAAGGGGAAGCGCGATGAAGCCAGCGGGCAGGACGAACCAGATGTCCGCGTCCGGCACCCTGGCAGAGGAGTCGATGACGATCGTGTCCGGGCTCATGACGCAGCCGCCACTCCTGTGAACAAGTAATGCAGGACACTTGCCGTGGCCGACCCATCGATCGTCGCGGTCCGCACTCCGTCCAAGGTGGACGTGATCGCCTTTGCAGTATCACCGTCACCACCCAGGGAGTCGTAGGCGCTGCCGACCACTCCGTACACGGCCGTGCCAGCTCCAAGCCACGTCGCAGTGGTCTCCACGGCAGGCAGGACATCTCCCGTGCGCGCGCCAAAGACGTTCACTCGCTCCAGCAGGCTCGGTGCGCTGGAGATGGCCTGAGCCTCCTCCCGGATCGAAGATCCAACCGTCGCGACTCTCTGTCCCACAGTGAGCGCCCCCTCTGCCGACCGTGCAGCGGCAGTTAAGGCTTCAGGGGCCTTCATCAGCCCTTTTGTCGCCGCGCCAAGTCCAGGAACGACCCCGAGCGTGTCACCAGCTACGGAAATCGCGTTGCTCCAGAAGTCCGCGTCGAACTCCTGCTTCGAAATCCCGTCCTTGAGGGACGCCCACACCTCATCGTCCTTGAGGCGAAGGGCCAGCGCCGTCCCGCTCAACGCCGCAGCGGCCACCATAAGAAGCGGCACGGCAAGCGGACCAGTCGCAAAAATTGCAATCAGGCCCAGAACGGCTGCTACGCCGCTGAGAATGTCCGGCAGGTTGTCAGTTAGCCAGTCCGTGAACTTGTCCCAAGCTCCCGGCTCCTGCGGTGCCAGCTTCTTCGTGGCGTCGTGGATCTTCCCTGCCCGGTACCGCGCCTTCTCCTCGTGCTCTTCGGCCAACTTCTTCGCCTTGGCGATGATTCTGTCGAGGTCGGCCTGGGCGTTCTCCACCGCTGTGTTCGCGTGGGTCAGGATCTTTTGTGCGTCGTCGTGTGACGGGCCCTTCTTGTCCAGGTCAGGGTTGTCCTTGGCCTTGGTCGCGTGGCCCTTCGCCTTGTCCAGGGTGTCCCTGGCGTCCCGGGCGTCCTCGTCCAGGCGCTTGCCGCGGCGCTGGAAGTCGTCGAGTTCGCCCTCCCAGCGCTCCAGTTGCCTGGCCGCCTTGGTGATGGAATGCGCCGCGTTCTTGAGGTTGAGCGCCAGCGGGCCGCCCTGCAACTCTTCCCGGAAGGCCACCGCCGCGTCGCCCTTCCAGTAGCTGCCCTCCATCAGCTTCGTGACCAGGCCGTGCGTCTCACCCAGGACCTTGGCGCAGGACGCGAGTTTCTTGTGCAGGTCACGCACCGTCTCCGTACTCCCCGGCACCGGGTTGAAACCCAGGTGCGTGTACGGGTTCGGCAGTTGCTGGCCGTACGGGTTCGACTTCAGCCCCTGCGGGAGGTCAGCATTGTCACGGGCCGGCGACGAGGGATACGGATCGGCCTCGACTCCCGGAGTAACCGTCACTTTCCCGCCCCGCTCTTGGCGTGCTTGCCCTTCCTCAGCGCCTCTTCCAGCGCCTTGTCGACCTCGTTATAGCTGTCCTTGCTCTGACCGATGATTTTCGCGAGGTTCTCGGTCTGCTCACCGATCTGCTCGGTGCCGTACTTCCAGTCCTCCTGGAAGTCCTCACACGCCGAGTCCAGGTCGTCGGTACCGAGGCCGGTGACCGTCGCTTCGCCAAGTGCCTTGCGCAGGCCCTTCAATGAGTCGCTCGACTTGTTCAGCAACTTCATGAAGTGCTTCAACTCGTCATCATCGACGGCCAGTCGGTCAGCCACGGCTTCCCGTTCCCCTCTCCCACGCGCATGGATACGGAACGAAGCTATCCGCTTACGGCAGGACCTGGCGAGTCGCATCCGCGTCACCTCGCCAGGTCCACCCAGCACAGTGTCAGACCCGTCTTACCGGTTGACGGACTGAATCTCCTGCACCACCACATCCTGGTCGGTCCCGAACGTGCCGTCATCCAAGGGCCCACCGGTCCCGCCGGTTCCCGTCCACTGGATCTTCCAGGTCAGCGTTACCTTGAGCTGGTAGGAACCGTTGCCCGACGAGCGTAGGTATTTCACCCCACAGGGTGGCGTCTTGTCGGCCTTGCCCTTGGCGTACGGCTCGCCGATCTTGTCGTTGGTGAGCTGACAGACACCCGACGCCGGGTAGGTCACCGCGTCCGAGGTGCCGGGGTCGATCTTGAGGGAGACCGGTTCCGCGGTGGTCGTCGCCGAGATGCCCAGCACGGGTACCGAAGCGGTGACCGAGACCGGCTTGAACTGCGCGCCGTCCAGCCAAGCCCAGGTGGGGAGGTTGACCTTGGTCGTGTCGGCGGGAGCCAGTGTCACCTTTGTGCTGGGGACACGGATCTCTTTGTAGGCAAGCTGGGCGAGGATCTCCGGAGTTACCGCGTTCTCGATGTCCGGCGGCGGAGGATCGCCCTTGTCCACCCAGAAGATGGGCTTGTTGCACTTGTCCCAGCCAGGCGGGAACGTCTCGTCGACGTACGAGTCCCACCAGTAGCCCTCGCCGTCCTTGTCCTGATTGAAATCCTTGTAGGGGTGGCCGTTGACGTACCGGTCACGCTGACTGGAATCCCACTCGTAACCGGTCGACTCGGCCCCCCAGATCGGCTCAAGGTACGCCTTGAGTTGGGCGGGTGTGTATTTGGGGGCGTACCAGCAGGCTGGTGGGGTCCAGGAGGTAGTGGAGGTGATGGGACCTACGGAGTTGCCGGAGCCGTTGTTGGAGCGGTCGAAGACGATACCGCCGGCTGTCGCGTTCAGCGTGTTGCCATCGACACCGCCTGACGTCTCCCCGCTGGGCGGCGGCGTCTGGGCACCGCCCCCGATCTTGTTGTCAGCCATGGCGGGTGCGGCACCCGCCATGATCGAGCCGATCAGCGACAGTACGATCAACGACCGCGAACTGGCTGTCAGGGCTGGCACTTGGAGCTCCCCCTCCGTGAAAGAAGCTTCTCGACGACCCAGACGCCCTTGTCGTTCTTCTGCAACAGGGTGCTGTAGAGGACATAGCTGTTCTTGGTGGCTGGAGTCTTGTCGACCTTCTTCGTCTTCAAGTAGAGGTCGTACGCCTTGCCCTGGTCCTCGCAGTACACGAGCGACGCCTTGCTGGGGCTGCTGACGTCCGCCACCGCGTCGTAGTAGCGGTAGCTGCCGGTCGTCCGAGCCTTCGCCTTTACGTACGCCTCGATGAACTGCTGGGTCTGAGCTGCTGCTTCACCCTCGTAGTAATACCGGTATGCCTTGTCGAGCGGATTCTGATTCGCGATGGCGAGATCCACCGCCTTAATGGACTCCTCACTGTCCGCCAGAACAGCGTCCTTGTCCTTGTCCCCGGTCTTGGGCCAGTCGAACGTGTAGGACAGATCCGCCGGCAGCTCGATCTTCGGTCGCCCCGCTGCCGGCGGAGCCGAGGCGCTGGGCGAAGTCGGCGTCTCGTTCCCGGTGTCCGCCCCCGCGATCTTGTCCTTCGTCTTCGCGTCGCCGTCACCCCCGCCACATCCGGCGAGCAGAAGTACGGCCGTCGCACCGGCGGCGGCTGTCGTGAGCAGGCGGGAACGGCGGGTCACGGTGGGCTCCTGGTGGGGCGGTTGGGTTCTGAGAAGCAGCCGATACGGTAGCCGGATCCGCCGCGACCACACCAGTGCGAACCCCGCCGCCCTGCCCGCGCATTGCTCGCACAGCGGGGCAAAGCGTCGGCAACTGGCGGGAGCGGACGCCGAGTTGATTACCGTTCCGTGACATCGCAACAGCTCAGCGTCGCCGAGGGTCGACGCCCCAGCAAAAGTCCCCCGGCGCCGCCCGGCGTCAGCCCCGCCGCCGGCCCCCGGCCTTGCGCACACCGTTCGGCCACAACCGCGGAGCGCGCTTCGCCGCGATGTCCTCGATCCAGCCGAAGGCCAGTATCGCGAGGCCGATCAGGGGCCAGACCAGGAAGAACATCCAGAGCATGTACGTGGAGTCGAGTGCCGCCGCGGCGCGGTCGCTCTCCATGAACGGGAGGTTGTACGCCTGGTCGATGATCGGCACCGTCGCCATGATCAGGAGGTTGTGCCAGAGGTAGATCGTGACGGCCCTGTTGTTGGAGAGCGTCACCAGCTTGTCCCAGCGGGCCAGGCGGCCGGGGAGTTCCTGCCACGACGGTGAGTACTGCAACAGGATGACCACAAAACCGAAGGACCACGCCGCCTGCGCCAGCGGAATGTCGTTCAGGTCCCAGCCGTCGGGACCCAGATGGCCCGAAGCCCACCACAGGCCGAACGCCATCACCAGCGCCGAACAGGAGACGGAGACATAGCGCGGGATGCGGGCCAGTACGCCCTCGTGGTGCGCGAAGCCCAGGACCCAGCAGCCGCCGTACACCGCGAAGTCCGTGACCGCGTTGCCCGTCTCACCCGGGATCGTCACCAGTCCCGTGCCGACTATCGCCGTCAGGCCCAGCGGGGCCAGCAGCGTCGGCCACGGCGCCTTGCGGAACGCCCACAGGAGCAGAGGGGACGCCACCACGAACCAGAGGTAGGCGCGCAGATACCACAGCGGGCCCGCCGCCTGTACCGCCCAAGTGTCCTCCAGCAGGCCGGACTTGGAGCCGACGTGCCAGGGATACGGCGGGGCGCCGATCGGGATGATGTAGTCGATCAGCTTGACCAGGCCCCAGGTGCCGCCGTTGTCCGGGTCCTTCACCGGGTTCCAGCCGCCCGCGAACATCAGCGCCAGCGCCACCGCGCTGAACGCCCACAGGGGAGGCAGCAGCCTTCTCACCCTGCTCTTGATCACGCTCAGCGCCGGGCGCTTCAGGGAGCGTGCCATCAGCGAGCCCGCCAGCGCGAACATCACGCCCATCGACGGGAACAGCACCGACAGCCACGCCCAGCCGAAGAGGTGGTAGACCACGACCCGGACCAGCGCTATCGAGCGGAGGAGGTCCAGGTAGCGGTCCCGGCCCGACGGCACCCTGGGAGCAGTCGCACTCCCCGTTCCGGTGTCCGCGGCAGGTGCCGCCTGTTCTGCCGGGCTCACGGCGCTCACCGGTCCTGCCGCCGCAAAGCCCTGCCGTCCCTGATATCCCTGCTGTCCTTGGTAGTCCTGTTGTCCCTGGTAGCCCTGATATCCCTGCGTCATCCCACCGGCCTCCGATCACCGTCGTGCGTCCGCTGCCGCGGCACCGGGCCGCCCGGCGCCTCGACCACGCCCGTGCGGCGCAGCTTCTGCCAGCGCAAGCGGCCGCCGGTGAGGGCCGTGATCCAGGACTGGAGCAGGACGACGTACATGAGCTGGCGGTAGAGGATCTGCTGCAGGGGCAGCGAGATGAGGTGGGTCATGCGTTCGCGGTCCAGCCGGAAGGCGTACGCCGCACAGATCGCCTGGATCGCCAGGACGCCCAGCCACGCCACGATCGTCTTCTGCGTCGGGCCGAAGACCACGCCGTACAGGAGGAACACGTCGATCAGGGGCGCCAGCAGCGGGGCCACCACCATGAACAGCGAGACCAGCGGCAGGCCGACCCGGCCGAAGCGGCCCGACGGGCCCTTCTCCACCAGCGCGCGGCGGTGTTTCCAGATCGCCTGCATCGTGCCGTACGACCAGCGGTAGCGCTGGGACCACAGCTGCTGGACCGTCTCGGGGGCCTCGGTCCAGGCCCGGGCGTTCTCGGCGTAGACCACGCGCCAGCCGTCGCGGTGCAGGGCCATCGTGATGTCCGTGTCCTCGGCCAGCGTGTCGTCGCTCATGCCGCCGACCCGTTCGAGGGCCGAGCGGCGGAACGCGCCGACCGCGCCGGGGATCGTCGGCATGCAGCGCAGGACGTCGTACATGCGGCGGTCGAGGTTGAAGCCCATCACGTACTCGATGTGCTGCCAGGCGCCGATGAGGGAATCCCGGTTGCCGACCTTGGCGTTGCCGGCCACCGCGCCCACGCGCGGGTCGCCGAAGGGCTGCACCAGCTCGCGGACCGTGGCCGGTTCGAAGACCGTGTCGCCGTCCATCATCACGATCAGGTCGTAACTGGAGTTCGCCAGGCCTCGGTTGAGGGCGGCCGGCTTGCCCGCGTTCATCTGGCGCACGACCCGGACGTTGGGCAGGCCCATCGCCTCGACGATCCGTGCCGTGCCGTCCGTCGAGCCGTCGTCGACGACGATGATCTCGATGGGATGCTCGCTGGCCGTCAGCGAACGGACCGTGTTCTCGATGCACTTGGCCTCGTTGTACGCCGGGACCAGCACCGACACCGGTTCGGTGACCGGCGGGCCCCAGCTGAAGCCCTTGCGGCGCACCCGGCGTGCGTGGATGCCGGAGAGCAGGAGCATCAGGACGAAGCGTGAGATGACCAGGGCGCCGATCACCGCGAGGCCGACGACCAGCACGTCCGTGATGTCGTCGGAGGCCTGGACCAGGAAGATCCACGCCTTGCCCTTCCACAGATCGGCACCGGTGACCGGGGTGAGCGCGCTGGGCGCGCCGAGGGCCTCGGTCAGGTTCTGGAACTGGTAGCCCTGCGCCTGGAGTTCAGGCAGGAACTTGTCCAGGGCCTGCACGGTCTGGTGGCGGTCGCCGCCGGAGTCGTGCATCAGGACGATGGCGCCCTTGCCGTCGTGCGGGGTGGCCCGGCGGATGATCTCGTCGACGCCGGGCTTCTTCCAGTCCTCGCTGTCCGTGTTGTTGACGACGGTGATGTAGCCGCGGGTGCCGATGTACTCGGTCACCGGCCAGGACTTGTCGTCCATGGCGTCGGCGAAGGAGGAGTACGGCGGCCGGAAGAGGGACGTGCGGACGCCGGCCGCGCCGGTGATCGCCAGCTGGTTCTGGGACAGCTCCCAGTCGATGCGGCCCTTGGACTGGAAGGAGAGGTCGGGGTGGTTGAAGGTGTGCAGGCCGACCTCGTGGCCCTCGTCCACCATGCGCTTGACCAGGTCCGGGTAGCGCGAGGTCATGGTGCCCGTGACGAAGAAGACCGCGTGCGCGTGGTGCTTCTTCAGCACGTCCAGGACCTTCGGGGTCCAGGTCGGGTCGGGGCCGTCGTCGAAGGTGAGGACGAGGCGCTTGTCGGGGACGCTCATGCTGGTCGTACGGCCGCTGCGGGTGTCGATGACCGGGCCGCCGTCGAGGATCTTCTCCGGCACCTTGTCGGTGGCGGCCTCGGGCTGGATGCGGTGGTCGGCCATGATCTCGCTGTGGACGTAGCCGCGCAGCATCAGCATCGCCATCAGGGCGATGAGGACGAGCAGCGGCAGCAGCAGGCGCATGGGCAGGCGGCGGCGCCTGGAGCCGGCAAGGGCTCCGGACGCGGCCCCTTGACGGCTTGTACGGGTTGCCATCAGAGGGTGTGCTCCGGGGACAGGTCGGTCGCGGACAGTGCCGGGTCACCCGGCTCCTCGGCGATGGGCGTCGTGCTGGAGGGGCCGTCGGCCACCGAGCCGGTGCCGTTGAGGGGGCCGGTGCCGCCCGAGGCCGAGCTCTCGGACGGGTCGGGCGAGGGGTCGGTGTCCACGGGCGTGCTCGGGCCGGAGGAGGCCGGGGTGGACGGGTCCGAGGACGGCGGCTTGGGGTCCGTGGAGGTGCCGGGGCCGGCACCGGTGCCGGGCGTGGTCTTCGACGCCGACGGCTTCGGGTCCGCTGCGGTGCCGGGCTTGCTGCCGGTGCCGGTCGCGGAGGCGGGGGCGCCGGCCGACGGGGTCGTGCCGTCGCTCGTGGTCGGGGTGGGGCCCGGTGACGCGCTCGCGCTGCCGGAGGGCGTCGCGGACTGGGCGGGCAGCGGAGGGCTGTCGACCTGGCTCGCGGGCTTGTCCCCGTTCTGGCCCGGTACGGGCAGCCAGGGCGCGTCGGAGCTGCCGGACAGGAGCGTGGCGACGATGACGACGGCGTAGACGGCGCAGGCGGTGCCGACTGCCATGCCGAGCCTGCGGAACCGCCGGCTGCGCCGCCCCGACTCGTCGACGAACACCGGCCCGTCGGAGCCGTCCTGGCCGCCGTGCGGCGAACCGGCGGCCGGACGCAGGCGTGTGTCGCCCAGCTGTACGGCGTCGAGCTGGACGGTGACCTCGTGCGGGTCGTGCGTCGCGTCGCCGGAGCCTGCCGCGGAATCGCCGCCGAGCCCGGGCGAGTCGGCCCACGGGTCGCGGAAGGAGCCAGCCGGTCCCGCCGTGCCGGAGGCGCTGAGCACCTCGGTCGGATCGGCATCGGTTCCGGTACGGCTGTCCCGCTGCGTGGGCAGTGGGGCGGTCTCGTCGGCGCCGGTGAGGCTCACGGTGAGCCCGCCCCGCGTCCGGCCCGCTCTCGGCAGTACGGCGGTCTCGTCGGCATCGGCCGGCGCACTGCCGCTCCGCTCACCCGTACCGCTCCGGCCGCCCCGGTCGCTCCCGAACACGTCCGTCCTTCCAGTCTTCGGGAATGCCTGGGTCTCGCCCCCCGTCACCGGTATGTCCCGGGTCGCGGATGCGGCCTCGGGCCATTCCGGTTGGGCGTCTTCTCGCCACTTCTTCACGTGCGCACATCCCCCCACGGGACAGTCTGGGTGCGCCTACGACTCCGAGCACCCGTCGACCGAACCAGGCCCCCACCCGGCCCGAGCGCCCCCTTTACCACACCGTGCTCAGGCCACGAATGTAGCGCACGCGGAGGATCCGTGGTCGCCCGGTGTCAGTTGTCAGCGGTCATCACATTTTCATCACTGGCCGGAATCCAGCCCCCAGTGGGTCTCTGGAGCCACTTCTCGGCCAGCGCGATCTCGGTGGCCGCCCGGCGAAGAGCGCCGAATCCGGGATGGACCAGCCCCTTTCGCCACACCAGTGACACGGGTGACAGGGGGACGGGATCGATCAACGGCCGCAGAACGGTGCGCGGCATGGCTGGAAAGTCCACCACTGCGAGGATCGGATTCCGCGTCTTCGCCATGATCCGCTCGAACTCCTCGTCCCCGACGGCCAGTGGCAGGGGTGGCGCGATCCGGATGCCCCGCCCCTCGAACAGGTCACGTGCGAGTCCGGTCCACTCGGGCGTGCGCGGATTCCCGGCACCGGCGTACACGGCCTCCCCGGCCAGCGCGGCGAGCGGCACCGTCTCCCGGTCGGCGAGCGGGTGGTCGTCCGGGAGGACGACGGCCATGGGTTCGTAGCGCACGGGCTGCTGCTCCAGGCCGGCCCGCAGCGCCGGTTCCAGTCCCGCGAACCGGCCGAACGACACGTCCAGCCGGCCCGCCAGCAGCTCGGCCGCCGCGCCGGTGAGCCCACTCTCGTAGCGAGCCATCAGCTCGCAGTCCGGGGCGAGTTCGCGCGCCCGGTGCAGCACGCGGCGGCCGGTGACCAGGCCCGGCGAGTTGAGGTCCACGAGCAGGGGTCTGGCCTGCCCGAAGGCGGCGAGGAGGTCGTCCTGGGCGGCGAGGACCCGGCGGGCGTGCGGCACCAGCCGCGCGCCGTCGGCGGTCAGGGTCACCTGCCGGGTGGTCCGTACGAACAGCTCGGCGCCCAACTCCCGCTCCAGCCGCCGTACGTCCCGGCTCAGCGCCTGCTGCGCGACGTACAGCCGGGCCGCGGCCCGCGTGAAGTGCAGCTCCTCGGCGACGGTGACGAAGGCGCGCAGCAGGCGGGGGTCGAGGTATGCGGGCATCCCGCGAAACTACGCGGGCCCGCAGCCCATTCACAACACGGATGCGTCAATCGGCACCCAGAAGGTGTTGGACCTCGTGATCCGCTCCGGGTGACCGTGGAGCCATGCCTCAGCCCCCGACCGGCGCCTACCGCCGGCTGTTCGCCGTGCCCGGCACCCGGGCCTTCACCGCCGGCAATCTCGTCGCCCGCCTGCCCATGGGCATGTTCGGCGTGAGCGCGGTCGTCATGATCGCGGGGTCCAGAGGGTCGTACGCTCTCGCCGGCGCCGTCACCGCCACCGGCCTCGCGGCGACGGCCGTCGTCGGACCGTGGCTCGCGCGGCTCGTCGACCGGCACGGACAGGCCCGGGTCGCCGTGCCGGCCACGGTCGCCGCGGTGTTCGGCAGCCTCGCGTTGCTGCTGTGCGTTCGCTACGACGCCCCGGGCTGGACCCTGTTCGCCGCCTACGCCGCGACCGCCACCACCCCCAACATCGGCGGCCTGTCCCGCGCCCGCTGGGCGCATCTCCTGCGGGACGACCCGGGCGCCCTGCACACCGCGAACGCCTTCGAGCAGGCGGCGGACGAGCTGTGCTTCATGCTGGGGCCGGTCCTGGCGTCCTTCCTGACCGGCGCGTTCTTCCCGGAGGCGGGCACGCTCGCGGGTGCGGCCCTGCTGCTCGCCGGGATGCTGCTGTTCACCGCCCAGCGCTCGACGGAGCCACCGCCGCGCGCGCTCACCCGGGCCGTGTCCCCGATCCGCACCCCCGGCTTTCCTCCCCTGCTGGCCTGTTTCGTCGCCACGGGTGCCGTGTTCGGGTCGATGGAGGTCGTCACGATCGCATACGCGGACGCGCTGGGACACCGCTCGGCGGCTGGGCCGGTGCTGGCGCTCCAGGCGGCCGGGTCGTGCGCGGCGGGCCTGCTGTACGGCGCCCGGAAACCGGCGACGCCGCGTCTGACCCGGTGCCTGGGTGCGATGACGGTCCTGATGTCGCTCCCGCTGCTCGCCGCCCGCGCGACGGGCTCCCTGTGGGCGCTGGCGCCGGCCCTGCTGGCGGCGGGCATGGCCACCGCCCCGACCATGGTGACCGCGATGACACTGGTCCAGCGGCGCACCCCGGAAGGGCGGCTGAACGAGGGCATGAGTCTCGTCGTCACGGGCCTGCTCATCGGCATAGCCTGCGGTTCGGCGGTGGGCGGTTCGGCGGTGGAGCACCTCTCCCCGGCCGCCGCCTACGCCGTACCGGTCGCGGCGGCGGCCGTGGCACTGCTGATCGACTCAGCCTCGGGAGCGCTGAGTTCGAGGCGCCGGGCCGCAGCCCTTCAGCCCAGCCCCCAGGCCCGGCCGAGCCGATAGGCGGCACACAGGTCGACGTCGAGGATGTACGCCCCGGCCGTTCCGCACTGCTCGGTCCCCGTGCCGGGGTCGACGGGCTGGCCGTGGCCCATACCGGTGATGCTGTACGTCTCGACGACCGTGGTCCCGGCCGGGTTCCGGAAGACCTTGTGCGGATATCCGGCGACCGTGTCGGAGACGTCGGCGGTCTGGTCGGCGCCCTGCACATCGGTCCACTGCTTCATCAGGTCCGTCATGTTGACGGGGTTCACAGTGTAGTCGGCGCCGCCCTGGAAGACGGTGAGGACCGGCCAGGGTCCGGGGTAGCCGGGGCGGGCGGCGCGCACCCGGTCTCCCCACTGCTTCGCGGTCTGCGTGGCACCGGCGTACATGCACACGTACGGCGAACCGGCGGCCTGCGCGCAGCCGTACGGCAGCCCGGCGACGACACCGCCGCCGGCGAACTTCTCGGGGTACGCGGCCATCATCACGGAGGTCATCCCGCCGCCGGCCGACAGCCCGGTGACGTACACCCGTGAGGTGTCGCCGGAGACGTCGGCGAGCTGCCGGTCCACCATCTGCGCGACGCTGGCGGTCTCGCCCTGGCCGCGCGTGATGTCTCCGGTCTGGAACCAGTTGAAGCAGGAGGTGAGGTTGTTGGCCGAGGTCTGCTGGGGCAGGACGACGGAGAAGCCCCAGCGGTCCGCGAGTTGGAGCCAGCCGCTGCCGGTGCCGTAGCCGGAGGCGTTCTGGGTGCAGCCGTGCAGGGCGACGACGACCGGCCGTCCGGCGGGCAGACCGTCGGGGACGTACCGGAACATGCGCAGGGCGCCCGGGTTGGAGCCGAAGCCGGTGACCTCCTGGAGGGAGGCGGCCGAGGCGCGGCCGGGGGTGAGGAGGGCGGCCAGCAGGGCGGCGAGGAGCGTCGCAAGGACGGTGAGGCGGTGACGTGCGGCTCTGGTCTGTGTCATGGGGAGGGACCGTAGAAGCGTGAACGGCCTCCCGATATGGCCCGGGACACCACAACTCGGCGTCACGGGCTGGGGGTTGGCGCGTGTGGCGGGCTCAGCCCCGGCGCAGGGCGGGCATCGGGAGCGGGATGCCGTACGCGGTGGCACCCGCGCCGACCCCGCCCTCGCAGGTGTTCGGCGGGGTGGTGCCGATGCCGCGCGTGGCGGGGCGTTCGGCGGCCCAGAACATGTAGCCGAGCATGCCCGAGCCGGTGCCGGCCCCGTTCGGCGCGACGGTCTGCGTGAACGAACCCGTCGACTTCTGCAGCGAGTTCGCGAAGTCCGTGCACTCGGGCAGGGACTTGTTCTGGTCGCCGATGTACACGGCGCCGGTGAACTTGGCGGGCGCGAGCGGCGGGACCGGCGGGGAGTATGTCGGCTTGCCGTCCACGTGCTCCTGCCAGTTGGCGATCGCGGAACCGGCGGAGGGCTGGCGGGCGGGCACCATCGCGTTGGCGTAGTCGAGGACGGGGGTGTCGGTGCGCAGCCAGTCGGCGGTGGCCTTGCGGTTGATGCCGATCAGCCAGCGGTCGCCGGCGGCGGTGTCGATGGTGAGCCGGGCGGTCGGGTCGGCGCCGGAGGCGTCGTACGGGTGCGCGGCCCGGTAGGCGTCGATGAAGGCCTGCAGCCCGGTGAGGTCGGGGTCGGTGTTCTGCTCGTAGTCGATCTCGATGCCGACGCCGAGGTCGCTCGCGAGGGCCGCGGCCCGCCGGCCGAGCAGCGGGGCGTTCTCGGCGAGGGCGGCGTCCCAGGCGTCGGTGTAGGTGATCCCGCCGATGGAGAGCATCACGCGGACCCCGTGGGTGGTGAAGTACTGCACGATGTCGCGGGTCATGCCCTTGGGCACGCCGTTCACGGTCGTCGCGTCGTTCGTGCCGTGCAGCAGTTTGAGCGGCTCGACGAAGCTGAGCACGACGAGGTTGACGGAGGGCCGCCCGTCACCGCGGTCGATCAGCCAGTGGTTCTGCGAGTCGAACTCGGGGACCGTGCGGACGGTGCCCCACGTACAGGCGTCGTCGGAACAGTGTCAGGCGCCGTAGATCTGCGCCGGCGTGGCGGTGGCGGCCGAGGCGGTGGTCACGGCGGGGGCGTACGGGACGAGCAGGGCGGTGAGCAGCCCGAGCACGGCGAGCGGTCTGCGGCGCATACGTAACCTTCCGGGAGGGAGCGGATACGGAATGCGGGGGGTGGCCGCGGGCAGCGTGACAGGTCCAGACCAATCCGGCAAGGGGGCGGACCGAGGGCCGTGCACGACGAAGGCCCGGCGGTCTGTGACCACCGGGCCTTCAACATGGGAATCGTGGAGATGGCGGGAATCGAACCCGCGTCCAACGGTGCAGAATCAGGGCTTCTCCGTGTGCAGTTCGCTGTGCTTTTCTCGGCCCCGGCGATCACGCGAACAAGTCGCCGACGGGCTCAGTCACTGTTTGGTTTCCCTCTTCACCCCGTGACCGGGATCAAGGTTTAGTTCCCTAGCTGATGCCAGGATCCGGGTCGGGAACAGCCCCGGGCTGACACTTCGCAAGTCGCTACTTAGGCAGCGAGGGCGAAGGAATCGCGCTTGGTGTTGGCGATTATTTTTTTCGGCCTGTGGTTTACGAGATCATGGCCGCTTCCTCGACACGCTTCCCCTGCTTCGACAGCCGCTGTCGAAACCGATCATCCCCATGTTGATTTTTCAAACCCTCCGGAGAGGGCCACACGCACCCGCTGTGGAGTGCACTTACATCGTACGTGACCAACGCAGGTCCGTGCCAGCGTATTCCCGGCTACCCCCGCTGGCGCCGCCGCGCCGCCGCCATCGCCCGGTCCGCCTCGCGGCGGTCCTGCTGCTCCCGCAGCGTCTGGCGCTTGTCGTACTCCTTCTTTCCCTTCGCCAGCGCGATCTCGACCTTGGCCCGGCCGTCCTTGAAGTACAAGGCGAGGGGCACGATCGTGTGACCCGTCTCCTGCGACTTGGACTCCAGCTTGTCGATCTCGTCGCGATGCAGCAGCAGCTTCCGCTTGCGGCGGGCGCTGTGGTTGGTCCAGGTGCCCTGGGTGTACTCGGGCACGTGGACGTTGTGCAGCCACGCCTCGTGGCCGTCCAGCTGGATGAAGCCGTCCACGAGCGAGGCCCGTCCCAAGCGCAGTGACTTCACCTCGGTGCCCATGAGGACCAGACCGGCCTCGTAGGTGTCGAGGATGTGGTAGTCGTGCCGCGCCTTCTTGTTCTGCGCGATCAGCTTGCGCCCTTTTTCCTTAGCCATAGTGCCTGCCATTTTCGCACCACACAGGGGGTGCGCGGGAAGCGTATTTACGGGAGGTGGCGACGGGGGCCGTAGCGACTACGACGGGTCGCCCAGGCCACTGAGGACGGTTTCCGCCCGCTCCAGCGCCCGCTGCTCGACCTCGAGGTCGGGCGTGATGCCCCGGCCGTCGACGGTGCGGCCGGACGGGGTGCGGTAGTGGCCGACGGTCAGTTCGGCGACGGAGCCGTCGGGCAGCCGGGTGGGCATCTGCACCGAGCCCTTGCCGAAGGTACGGGTGCCGACGACGACGGCCCGGCCGCGGTCCTGGAGGGCACCGGTGAGCATCTCGGCCGCGCTCATCGTGCCGCCGTCGACGAGCGCGACCAGGGGTCTGGTGGTGTCACCGTGCCCGGAGGCGTGCAGCACGCGCTGCTCTCCGTCGACGTCGTACGTCGCCACGAGCCCGCCATCGAGGAAGGCGGAGGCGGCGGCGACGGCCTCGGTGACCAGTCCGCCGGAGTTGCCGCGCAGGTCGAGGATGATCCCGTCGCCGGCCGGGGCCTGCCGCACGGCGGCGCGGACGACGTCGCCGGAGCTCTTGGTGAAAGCGGCGATCCTGACGACGGTGACCCCGGCGGGGAGCCTGCGGACGGTCACGGAGTCCGTGGACAGCTTTGCCCGGCGCAGCGTCTCGCTCCACACGCGTGTGCCGCGCTCCAGGCCGACGCGGACGGTGGTGCCCGCGGCGTCGTCGTCGGCGTCACCGCGGAGCAGGGCGACGACCTCGGTGACCGGACGGCCGTCGACCTTGCTGCCGTCCACGCTGCGCACGCGGTCGCCCTTGTGGATCCCGGCGGTGGCCGCGGGCGACCCGGGCTGCACCTTGCTCACCTCGATACGGCCGTCACGTTCGCGCCGCGCCCACAGGCCGACGCCGGTGTACTCGCCGTCGAGCGCCTCCTCGAACTCCTGGTACTCACCCTCGGAGTAGACGGCGCTCCAGCGGTCCCTGCTGCGGCTGACGGCCCGTTCGGCCGCCTCCATGGGGGATTTGCCGTCGGCGAGGGCCTCGGCCGCGGCCTTCTGGACGTCGTCGTGGCGGATGGCGGAGCGGGCAGCGTCCTGTGCGGATTCGCGCCCGGACTGGCCGGAGTCGGAGAAGGAGCCGGTGGCCGCACCGGTGACGAGGACGCCGGCGAAGACCAATGTCAGGGCCGCCCCGCGGCGAATGCGGCGGGGCTGGCAGAACGGGTCGCGGCCTGACATGCCGGTGAGTCTAGGACAAGCCGGAGGGCCGTACGGTCGGTTGACCGTACGGCCCTCTTGGCATGCGTCACACCTTCAGGTACTTGCGCAGCGCGAAGAATGCGGCAAGCGCGGGCATCACGAGGCTGGTCGCGAGGATGAGCGGCAGCTTGGTCAGCACGGCGTCCCAGCCGATGAAGTTGATCAAGTTGAGCTTCTGGGACAGCGCCAGACCGTGGTCGATGATGAAGTACCGCGCCACGACGAGGAATCCGCAGGCGACCGTGCCGCCGATGAGGCCGGCGACCGCGGCCTCGGCGATGAAGGGCGCCTGGATGTAGAAGCCGGAGGCGCCGACCAGCCGCATGATCCCGGTCTCACGGCGCCGGCTGAACGCGGACACGCGCACGGTGTTGACGATCAGCATCAGCGCGACGACGAGCATCAGCGCCATCACCATCCGCGCGGCCCAGTTCATGCCGTTGAGGAGCCCGAACAGGTTGTCCAGGATGCCCTTCTGGTCCTGCACCGACTGGACGCCGTCACGTCCGTCGAAGGCGGTCGCGACGACCTGGTACTTCTCCGGGTCCTTCAGCTTGATGCGGTACGACTCCTGCATCTGGTCCGGCGTGAGGGAGCTGGCCAGCGGGGAGTCGCCGAACTGCTCCTTGTAGTGCTTGTAGGCCTGGTCCTGCGACTCGTAGCTGACCTTCTCGACCACGGACATCTTGCCGAGGTCGGCCTGGATCTGCTTCTTCTGGTCGTCCGTGACCGCGCCCTTGGCGCAGTTGGGGTCCGACTCGGCGTCGCTCTTGTTGCAGAGGAAGATCGAGACGTTGACCTTGTCGTACCAGTAGCCCTTCATGGTGTTGACCTGGTCGCTCATCAGCAGCGAGCCGCCGAAGAGGGCCAGGGACAGGGCGACGGAGACGATGACCGCGAACGTCATCGTCAGATTGCGGCGGAGACCGACACCGATCTCGGACAGTACGAACTGAGGGCGCATGGCGTCAGGTTGAGCCTTTCCGTGGACGGTCGCGGGTCAGTGCTGGTAGCCGTAGACGCCGCGTACCTGGTCGCGGACGAGGCGGCCCTTGTCCAGCTCGATGACGCGCTTGCGCATCTGGTCCACGATGTTCTGGTCGTGCGTCGCCATCACGACAGTCGTACCGGTCCTGTTGATCCGGTCGAGCAGCTTCATGATGCCGACGGAGGTCTGCGGGTCGAGGTTGCCGGTGGGCTCGTCGCAGATGAGCAGCTTGGGCCGGTTGACGAAGGCCCGCGCGATGGCCACGCGCTGCTGCTCACCGCCGGACAGCTCACCCGGCATCCGGTCGTCCTTGCCGCCGAGCCCGACGAGGTCGAGCACCTGCGGCACGGACTTGCGGATCTCGCCGCGTGACTTGCCGATGACCTCCTGCGCGAAGGCCACGTTCTCCGCGACCGTCTTGTTCGGCAGGAGCCGGAAGTCCTGGAAGACCGTTCCGAGCTGGCGCCGGATCTGCGGCACCTTCCAGTTGGAGACGCGCGCGAGGTCCTTGCCCAGAACGTGCACCTGCCCTTGGCTGCACCGCTCCTCGCGGAGGATCAGCCGCAGGAAGGTGGACTTTCCGGAGCCGGAGGACCCCACGAGGAAGACGAACTCGCCCTTCTCGATCTCCAGGGAGACATCCCTGAGGGCGGGGCGGGTCTGCTTGGGGTAGACCTTGGAGACATTGTCGAATCGGATCACGGATGCACCACGGGTCGCCGGGGGTAGATGAGCGTGACCATACGCGAACCGAGTGGACGAGCGCAGTCGCCGGTGAGGGTTGCATGCGTCTTGTGCGTTTTTGTACAGGGCGCGGGCCGAGCGGAGGCGGGGTGGAGCTTTCCGAGCGACCGCGCTCTTTCCGGAGGAACCTGGCACAGTGGAGGGGGGAACGTTCTCGTTCCCGTAGGCGTTGTACGTACGTAGGCCGGTGCAAGGAGGGCGAGCGCATGACGTACGACCGGTTGGTGTGCGCGAACTGCGCGGCGCCCGTGAGCGAGGGCCGGTGTCCCGTGTGCCGGGCCAACCGCGAGCGGCTGCAGCAGGAGAGCTTCTTCGCGGGACTGAACCCGGTGGCACTCATCGCGCTGCTGGCGGTGTTGATCGCCACCGTGGCGCTGCTGGCGCACCAGACCGCGTAGGGCGCAGGTCCCTGGCGACGACCGAGGGGCCCGGAGCGATATGCTCCGGGCCCCTCGACGTACAGGTTGTGCACTCACCGCGCACACACGACTACCGAATGCGGCGACCTCAGGCGGCCGTGCCGCCCCGGCCGCTCGCGAGGCGCGGCAGGATGCGGAAGCCGATGCCACCGGCGATCATGGTGGCAGCGCCGACGATCAAGAAGGTGGTCTGCGCGGCACCCGTCTCGGCGAGCTGATCGCCGCTGCCCTGGGGCTGGGTGTCGGCCGTGTTGTCCGCGCCGGTGTCGGTGAGGGCGGAGGAGCCCTCCTCCTGCGCGGAGGCGTTGGAACCGCCGTCGGGGTCGGTGCCGTTGCCACCACCGGTGCCATTGCCGTTGTCGCCGCCGGTTCCGTTACCGCCGCCGGCGCCGTTGTCACCACCGGTACTGGAGCCGCCGGTGGTGCCAGAGCCTCCCGAGTTGCCGTTGTCGCCGCCGGTGGTGCTGCCGCCAGTCGTGTCACCGCCCGTGGTGCTACCGCCCGTGGTGTCGCCACCGGTCGTGTCACCGCCCGTGGTGTCGCCGCCGGTCGTGTCACCACCGGTCGTGTCACCGCCCGTGCTGTTCCCGCCGGTCGCGTCACCACCGGTCGTGTCACCACCGGTCGTGTCACCGCCCGTGCTGTTCCCGCCGGTCGTGTCGCCGGGCGGGCAGTCCGGATCGACGACGATGTCGCACGGACCGCCGGACGTACCGCCGGAGTCGTCACCTTCGCCGTCGCCCAGGTTGACGTTCACGGCGACACCGCTGTCGTCCACGCTCGCGCCGATGTCGAGGGCGGAAGCGGCGCCGGCTGCGGTCAGCGAGGCGCCCGCGGCGATCACGGCACCGGCGGCTATCCGCGCGATCCGGACCCGCGTCTTCTTCGTCATGTGGTTGCTACCCCCAGTAGCTGATGGTCAACGTGCCGCGCATGGGGCTGGCCGTGATCGACGGAGGCAGCTGATGTGCTTCAAGTCCCCCGGTTCACATGCGCCCCAGAAATACGCATGCCGCGCTTCACTTTTCCCATCTTTTAAAGCAACGTCAAGGCCGCTACGGGCAGCATGTCCACTTCAGGGAAGTATGCCGGGAGTTGAAGTGTGTGAGTGTGATGTAAAACCCAGACAAATGCCAACTGCCGCCACAGGGACGGCAGTTGGTTCGAGGCTGAACTATCCGCCTCTTACTTCTCCTGCTGCTTGCGCCAGCGAATGCCGGCCTCGAGGAAGCCGTCGATCTCGCCGTTGAACACGGCCTCGGGGTTGCCGACCTCGTACTCCGTACGCAGGTCCTTGACCATCTGGTACGGGTGCAGGACGTACGAACGCATCTGGTTGCCCCAGGAGTTGCCGCCGTCGCCCTTGAGGGCGTCCATCTTGGCCTGTTCCTCCTGCCGGCGCCGCTCCAGCAGCTTGGCCTGGAGCACATTCATCGCGCTGGCCCGGTTCTGGATCTGCGACCGCTCGTTCTGGCAGGAGACGACGATGCCGGTGGGCAGGTGCGTGATGCGCACCGCGGAGTCGGTGGTGTTGACGCCCTGGCCGCCGGGCCCGGAGGACCGGTAGACGTCGACCCGCAGCTCGGACTCGTCGATCTCGACGTGGTCGGACTTCTCGACGACGGGGAGGATCTCCACACCGGCGAAGGAGGTCTGACGGCGCCCCTGGTTGTCGAAGGGCGAGATGCGGACGAGCCGGTGGGTGCCCTGCTCCACGGAGAGCGTGCCGTAGGCGTACGGCACCTCGACGGCGAAGGTGGTGGACTTGATGCCCGCCTCTTCGGCGTACGACGTCTCGTAGACCTCGGTCTTGTATCCGTGCTGCTCGGCCCACCGCAGATACATCCGCTGGAGCCTCTCCGCGAAGTCCGCGGCGTCGACGCCGCCGGCCTCGGCGCGGATGTTGACGAGCGCCTCGCGGGCGTCGTACTCACCGCTGAGCAGCGTCCGGACCTCCATCTCGTCCAGCGCCTTCTTGACGGAGGCGAGCTCGGACTCGGCCTCCGCGCGAGTGTCCGGGTCGTCCTCCTCATCGGCCATCTCGAAGAGCACGGCGAGATCGTCGATCCGCCCGCGCAGCGCCTCCGCCTTCCTGACCTCGGCCTGGAGGTGGGAGAGCTTGCTGGTGATCTTCTGCGCCTCGTCCGGGTTGTCCCACAGGGACGGCGCGGCCGCCTGCTCCTCGAGCACGGCGATGTCTGCCCTCAGCTTGTCGAGGTCCAGAACGGCCTCGATCGACTCCATGGTCGAGGAGAGGGACTTGAGCTCTTCGGATACATCGAGGACTGCCACGCCATCAAGCGTAACGGCTCCGCCCTGGGGCGATGGCCACGTGTGCGGGGATAGGGAGTGACCTGGGGAAATGGGGGTGAGGCCGAGCACAGAGCCCCGCCGAGGGCGCACGGACGAAGTCCCGCCGGGGCGCAGAGGACGGAATCCCGGCGGGGACCGGGGCGAAATCCACGAGAGTGCAGAGGACGGAGCCCCCGCTGGGGTCCGGAGCGAAGCCCCGTCGAGCCCCGGGGCCGAAGCCCCGCAGGAGCGCAGGGAACGCAGTCCCCACAGGAGCGCAGGGAACGCAGTCCCCGCAGGAGCGCAGGGAACGCAGTCCCCGCAGGAACGCAGGGAACGCAGTCCCCGCAGGAACGCAGGGAACGCAGTCCCCGCAGGAACGCAGGGAACGCAGTCCCCGCAGGAACGCAGGGAACGCAGTCCCCGCAGGGGTCTGGGGCGGAGCCCCAGGGCGAGGGGACCTCTTCACCTACCGAGTCGGGCGGGCGGGTGGGCAAAAGGTCACGGCGTGGACGACGTAGTCTCCCGCGGCGTCGCCCCCGCGTCGTCGCCCGACGTGGCCCACCACGCGCCCGCTCCGATCGCCGCGACCAGGACCACGCCTGCCACTCCCAGTGTGACCCTCCGTCGCCGTGCCGCTGCCCGGTGCCGTGCCGAGCCCGGGCGGCGTACCCCGGACGCCCTGGGGACCCGTGCCGTGCCCCGTGCTCCGCCCGCCAGCTCATCGGGGCCCGGCACCCTCATCGACGTATGTGTGTCCCGGTTGGAGTCCGGCTTCGCTCCCGGGACCAGCGGCACCGCACCCCGCCGCCGTACCACCCCCGTGTCTTCCGCTTCCCGCTCTCGTTCGCTCTCCGCCGCCGGGGGCTCCGGCCCGTCCTCCCCCGGCTCCGCGTCCGGCTCGTCCACGTCCAGGGGCGCCATCCCCGCCAGCGACGGCAACTGCTCCCGCAGCCGCGCCGCCAGCTCGGACGCCCGCAGGCGCGACGCCGGGGCCTTCGCGAGACACTGGACGATCAGCTGCCACAGCTCGTCGGGGATCCCCGGCAGCGGTACGACCGTCTCGGTCACGTGCCGCCGCAGCACCGCCCCCGGATGTCCGCCCCCGAAGGGCGTGAACCCGGCCAGCAGCTCGTACAGCACCGTCGCGAGCGCGTAGATGTCCACCGCGGCCCGTGGCGGCAGGCCCTCCACGATCTCCGGCGCCAGATAGTCCGGCGTCCCAATGATCTTCGTGGCGCGCGTCCGCTTCGGCGAGTCGATGAGCTTCGCGATCCCGAAGTCGGTCAGCAGGGCGGGATGAGCGCCGCCCGGACCCAGCGGCCCCTGCATGTCCAGCAGCACGTTCTCCGGCTTCACGTCCCGGTGCACCACCCCGGCGGCGTGCGCCGCGGCCAGCCCGTCCGCGACATCGGCGACGATCGCCACCGCCGCCTCGGGCGCAAGCCGTCGCTCCCGCTCGAGCCGGGTGCGCAGATCCGTGCCGCGGACCAGGTCCATGACGAGCGCCAGGTCGTTGCCGTCGACCACCAGGTCGCGCACCGACACGATGTGCGGATGCTCGAGACCGAGCAGCGCCGTGCGCTCCTGCACGAAGCGTCCGACGAGCTCCTGGTCGGACGCGAGATCCTCGCGCAGCAGCTTGATGGCCACGGGCCCGTCCGGCCCCTCGCCCAGCCACACCGTGCCGGCGCTGCCCCGCCCCAGGATCTGGTTCGCGGTGTACCGGCTGCCGATCTTCCGTGCCAAGACTGCTCCTACAGACGCGTGTTGGCGACAAAACTACGCGCCCGACGAGCCAACCTTCACCACGGCGACGGAAATCACCCGCCAGATGTCGACAAATCCCCAGAGCGGCACGCCGGCCGAGCTCCGGCCGCACGTCCAGTCGCTCTAGTTGCTCCCGGAACCTCCGGAATTGCCGCCCAGATCCTTGATCCACCCGGTGACCTGCCCGGCCCAGTGGCTCAGCTCGGCCCAGTAGCTGCGCCCGGTCCCGATCCAGCCCTGCAGCGGGCTGAGCTCCCACACGAGCCAGCCCACGACGAACAGGATGACGACCGTGAACAGGCAGCCCTTGAGGCAGCCCAGCCCGGGGATCTTCATCGGGTTGGCACCGCGCTGCCGCGGCTCACGGGCCGGCCGCTGCGGCTGCGCCGGAGCCGGAGGCGGCGAGTACCGCTGCGGCTGCCGTTGCGGCTGGTGCCGCGGCGGGGCGTACTGCTGCGGCTGTTGCTGCTGTTGCGGGTAGCCGTACCCCTGCTGCTGCGGGCGCTGCTGCGCCGGCCGCGGCTGCTGCTGCGGCCGGGCCACCTGCCGCTGGGGGCGGCGGCGCAGTGGGTCCTGGTCGGGGTCGACGTACTGGACCTGCGTCTGCTCGTTGCGGTCCCGGGCCGCGCGCAGTTGCGTCTGCCACGGATGCGGCTGCTCCCCCTGCTGCCCGGACTGGCCCGCCTGCCCCTGCGGCATGACAGCGGTCGGGTCGGCCGCGCCCGTGTGCGGCAGTACGGCGGTGGGGTCGGCGGCGCCCGCCGGGCCACCGGTGTTCGGCAGCACGCTGGTGGCCGCGTTCGGGTCGTACGCCCCGGCGCCCGAGCCCGTCGGCAGGACGTGCGTCGGGTCGGCGGCCCCTGGCACGCCCGGCACGGCGGTCGGCGCGGGGTCGGGGGCCAGCAGGGCGCCCACCCCTTCGGCGGCGGCGATCTGCGCGGCGTTGGCGTGCACCCCGATGCCCTCGGCGACGACACGCAGGCCGCGCGCGAGGTTCTCGGCGCTGGGGCGGTCGTCGGGGTTCTTGCGCAGACAGCGCTCTATGACCGTCCACAGCGGGTCGGGCACGGTGGAGGGGCGGCGCGGCTCGGCGCTCAGGTGCTGGTGCAGCACCTCGAGGGCGGAGCTGCCGGCGAACGGCGGCCGGCCGGTGACCAGCTCGTACAGCAGGATGCCGGCGCCGTAGACGTCGACGGCGGAGGTCTGCGGGCGGCCCTCGGCGGACTCGGGCGCTATGTACGCGGGCGTGCCCACGAACTCCTGGGTGCGGGTGAGACCCGGGGAGTCGGCGAGGCGGGCGATGCCGAAGTCGGTCAGCATCGGGTGCATCTGGCCGCCCTGCTGCGCGAGCAGCACGTTGGCGGGCTTCAGGTCGCGGTGCACGACGCCGTCGGCGTGGCTGGCGGCGAGCGCATCGGCGATCTGGGCGGTGAGCAGGGACGCGGCTACGGGCGTGAAGGGGCCGTTCTCGCGCAGGTAGCGGTGCAGGTCGGGGCCGTCCACGAGGTCCATGACCAGGGCCAGCAGATCGCCTTCGACCACGAGGTCGCGGACCCGGACGATGTTGGGGTGGGTCAGCCGGAGCAGGACGGAGCGCTCCCGCAGGAACCGCATGACGATGTCCGCGTCGCTCGCGAGTTCCTCCTTGAGGACCTTGATCGCGACGGTCTCACCAGGCTGCCCCGGCACGGCCGCCTCGGCGCCCGCGGTCTCTCGCTGGCGGGCTCGCCAGACGGTCCCCGTGGCGCCGCGTCCGAGCGGCTCCTCGAGGAGGTACTTGCTGCCTACCGGCCGCACGTCATGCGCTCCCTAGCTGGTTGCTGGTGTTCCGAACCAGATGTTCCGAACCACTGTAGTGCCCGGTACGTACACCTTCCCGAGCATGTTCGAAGGAAAGACGCTCGCCTCGGTCGCCTGGTTGCCGAACCCTGACACGACCGATCTCAAGCGATCGTCAGTGCGGTCCTGGTCAGGCACTTTTAGGGGCAGAGCCGACCAATCAAGATCACTTACCACCGGGCCGCGGGCGTGTTGTCAGTGACAGGTGCGAGGATGCCTGCAGTACTGGCCGACGTGCTCGTGGGGTGGGGGGTAGTCCGCGCCCGCGCAGAAGGGACCGCTGACGCCGATGCAGATCCGGCTGACCGTCGTTGACCCGCTGGGCCCGCTCCCGCAGGGGGGCCGCGCCGCGCGCCGCGACGTGCTGGTCACGGCGCCCGCGGGCACGGCCCTGGCGACGGTGGCGTCCGGCCTGGCCTCGGCGGTCTCGGGAAGCCCGGAGGCGGGCCGCGAGGGCGGCGCCCCGGTCGTGCTCTACGCGGGCACGGAGCGCCTGGACACCCGCCGCTGCACGCTGGGCGAGCCCCCGCTGGTCGACGGCGCCGTGCTGTCCCTGGGCGCGCCCGCCGCACCGGAGCCGCATCCCGAGCTGGACGACGCCCCGACCCAGCTGCACGTGGTCGCGGGCCCGGACGCGGGTGGAGTCCATCTGCTGCACGGCGGGCAGATCACCATCGGCCGCTCCGCCGACGCCGACGTCCCGCTCGACGACCCCGATGTCTCCCGGCTGCACTGCGCGGTGACGGTCGCCGCCGACGGCCGCGTCTCGGTCGCCGACCTCGACTCCACGAACGGCACGGCCCTGGACGGCACACGCGTGGGCAGACGCCCGGTCCGCTTCGCCCCGGGAGCGCTGCTGCGCATCGGCGAATCGGCCCTGAGGCTTACCCCGTCCGGGGGACCCGCGGCCCGGGTGGCGACGACACCGGACGGCGAGGGGTGCGTGCGGGTCGCTCCGGGGGCCGGGGACGGCGGCAGCACGGCCCCCGGACACGGGGACGGGCAGGCGGCCGGTGGTGGGTACGGCGGTGGTGACGCGCCCGCCGCGGCACCGGGTACGGCCGGAGACGCGCGCGTGGCCGCGCCCGGTGGACCCGCGCACCATGGCTACGGCACCGGGAGCTGGAGTGCGCGGGCCCAGGAACACGCACCGATGGAACCGCCCGTCGTACCGGGCCAGGGCGGCGCACCTCGGATCGAGAGCAGGCGCGGGCTCCCGGGCGGGGTTCCGGGACCGCGCGGAACCACGACGGCAGGCACCGGCACCGGCGGGGACACGCACGGCGGCCACTTCGGCGGCGCAGGCGCGTCCAGAGTCTTCGGCAGCGGCCCCGGCGCCCCGGCGCCCAGTCCGGCGGCCCACGGCACGGCACCCGACGGCGGCGGAACCGACGGCAACGCCCCCCTGCACGCGTACGGCGACCACCACGCCCCGGGCGCGGACCCCACGGACACCGGCACCCGCAAAGGCACCCCCCTCCGCGGCACCGACGTCCCCCACGGCGTGCGCAGGCGCGGCGGGATCGGGGCCTGGGCGCGGCGGCTGGCCGGCGGGCGAATCGAAGCGTCGGCCACCGGCCGCGAGAGCCACGGCACCGCCGGTGTCGCCGGCACCGGCACACCCACCCCGGGAAACCCGCTCCTGCCCGAGACCTGGCCGGACCCGGCGGCACTGCTGCTGACGGCGCTGGGCCCGGGCCCCCGGCTGTGGGAGCGCGGGCCGGGTCACCCGGAGACGCTCACGGTCCGGCTCGGCACGGCGGACCGGACGGCCCCGGACGGCTCGGGCCTGCTGCCCGCCGTACCGGTCACGGCCGATCTGCGGGAGGCCGGAGCCCTCGGCCTCGCCGGACCGCGCGCGCGGCTGTCCGGCCTCGCGCGCGCGGTGCTGGCGCAGCTCGCCGCGCTGCACTCCCCGGACACGCTGGAGATCGTGCTGATCAGCGCGGACCGCACCCGTTCCCTGGAGGAGCGCACCGCAGAATGGTCCTGGCTCGGCTGGCTGCCGCATCTGCGTCCGGGCCACGGCCAGGACTGCCGGCTGCTGCTCGCCTACGACCGCGAGCAGGCCGCCGCCCGCACGGAGGAGCTGCTGCGCCGCGTGGAGGACCACGTGGCGGACGGGACGGCGGTGCGACACCGGGTGCCCGACGAGGAGCTGCTCCCAGGACGGCGGCCCTCCTGGGCGCGGGAGGACGCCGGTGCGGACGCGGCGGGCGGCTTCCCCGGGCCGTACACGGTCGTCGTGGTGGACGGCGATCCGGGCGGCGCCGGGCTGCGTGAGGCGGTGGCGCGGCTGGCGGCCGAGGGGCCGCGCGCCGGGGTGCACATCGTGTGCCTCGCCGAGACGGCGCCCGCCTCCCCTTCTTCGCCGGTGACCGAGACGTACGAGGCGGCGTGCGCGGTGGCGCCGACGTTCCGCGCGTGCGGGGCCGTGGCGCTGCTCAGCGGTGACGTGGCCACCGCGCTGCATCTGATGCGGGTCGCCCCGCCGGACGGCCGTACCGGCTCGGCCGGTCCGGTCGGTGCGGGCACGGTCGCCGCCGTGGACGCCGTCTCCGGCGCCTGGGCCGAGCGGTTCGCGCGGGCGATGGCGCCGCTGCGCACGGACGGCACCGGCAGTGAGCGGCACACGCGCGTGGCCACCCCGCTGCCCCAGTCGGCACGTCTGCTCGACGAGTTGGGACTCGCCCGGGCCACCCCGGCCTCGCTGATGGCGCGCTGGGCGGACGCGGGCGACGACAAGGAGTCGCTCGGCGGGCGGGCCTGGGCCGTGCTCGGTGCCGGTCCGCGCGGCCCGCTCTGCGCCGACCTGGTGGCCGAGGGTCCACATCTGCTGATCGAAGGGCCGCCCGGCAGCGGCCGTACGGAGCTGCTGCGGGCCGTGGTCGCCTCGCTGGCGGCGGCCGAGCGCCCCGACCGTCTGGGTGTCGTCCTGATCGACGGCCGGGACGGCGTCGGCACGGCCGGCGGCCACGGCGAGGGCCTGCGGGTGTGCACGGACATACCGCATGTCACCACCCATCTGACCGCCAACGACCCTGTCCGCATGCGGGAGTTCGCGCAGTCCCTGAGCGCCGAGCTGAAGCGGCGGGCCGAGTTGCTGGGGCGGACCGGCTTCGCGGAGTGGCACGCGCAGCGCGAGGTGTCGGGCCGTTTCGTCGCGCAGCGCGCGGCGGCGGGGCGGCCCACCGCGTCCGGCACCGGGGACATCGACTCGCCGCCGAGTTCGACGCTGCGGCTGCGGCCCGCGGCGAGCGCCGCCGGGCAGACGGAGGCGGCACCGCCGCTGCCCCGGCTCGCGGTGGTCGTGGACGACCTGGACGCGCTGGTCTCCCCCGCGCTCGGCTCGCCGGGCCGTCCCGCCGCGGGGTCGGTGATGCGGACCCTGGAGGCGGTGGCCAAGGAGGGCGATCGGCTCGGCGTCCACCTGGTCGCGGCGGCGGGCCTCGGCGGCCGTACGGCGGAGACGGAACCGGCACGGCGGGCCACGCTCCGCGTCACCCTGGACGCCCCGGCCCCCGGCCCGGAGGAGCCGGCGCCCGGGCGCGGGCGGTTGACCTCGGCGGACGGCCGGGTCACCGCGTTCCAGGGCGGCCGCGTGACGGGCCGTATCCCGCGCACGGCGACCCAGCGCCCCACGGTCGTCCCGCTGGACTGGCACCGCATGGGCGACCCCCCGGCCAGCCGCCCGGTCCGCGAACTGGGCAACGGCCCGACGGACCTGGCTCTGCTGGCCAGCGCGGTCGAAAGAGCGGCGAGAGAGGTCTCGGCCGCACGCATGCCGTCACTTCTGTAGCGGACGTCGACTTCGTACCGGCCCACTGATCACGAGCCGGTCACGATCTCCCGGTAACGCGCACGGGCGCTCTTGCCGCGTTCAAGTCGCCGGGCATACACCAGTCGGCACGGGACAGCGCTCGGACGTTCAACGAAGAACGAAGAACGGGGCAGTGATGCGCATCATGAGCAGCACCATCCGGACAGACAGGGCCGTCACCACTCTCGCCGTCCTCCTCGCGGGGGCGCTCACGCTCACCGCCTGCGGAGGCAGTGACGACAACAAGAAGGACGACGGCGGCAGCACCGCGAGCCAGTCGGCCGGCACCGTCACCCTCCCCAAGCTGAACGGCGCGAGCCTCGAGGTCGCCGCCGTGTGGACCGGCGGCGAGCAGAAGAACTTCAAGCAGGTCCTCGCGGAGTTCGAGAAGCGCACGGGCGCCAAGGTCACCTTCGTGCCGGCCCAGGACCCGATCATCAACTTCCTCGGTTCGAAGATCGCGGGCGGTCAGCCGCCGGACGTCGCGCTGCTGCCGCAGCCCGGCGCGATCAAGCAGGCCGTGGAGAAGGGCTGGGCCAAGCCGCTGGGCGCCGAGGCGCAAGCGGAGCTGGCGAAGAACTACTCGCAGGGCTGGCAGGACATCGGCAAGGTCGACGGCAAGCAGTACGGCGTCTACTACAAGGCCGCCAACAAGTCGCTGATCTGGTACAACGCGAAGGCCTTCGAGAACGCGGGCGCCAAGGAGCCGAAGACCTGGCAGGAGCTGCTGACGGCGGCGCAGGCGGTGTACGACTCGGGCGTCACGCCGTTCTCGGTCGGCGGCGCCGACGGCTGGACGCTGACCGACTGGTTCGAGAACGTCTATCTCTCCCAGGCGGGCCCGGAGAAGTACGACCAGCTCGCCCAGCACAAGATCAAGTGGACGGACCCCTCCGTGAAGGAGGCGCTGACCACGCTCGCCCAGGTCTGGGGCAAGAAGGACTATGTGGCGGGCGGCGCGAACGGCGCGCTGCAGACGGAGTTCCCGGCCTCGGTCACGCAGACCTTCACCGGCGGCGACCAGCCCAAGGCGGCCATGGTCTACGAGGGCGACTTCGCGCAGGTCAACATCGGTGAGACCAAGGCGAAGGTGGGCACGGACGCGAAGGTGTTCCCGTTCCCGTCGGTGGGCTCGACCGCGCCGGTGGTCTCCGGTGGTGACGCCGCGGTGATCCTGAAGGACTCGAAGGCGGCGCAGGCGCTGGCCACCTTCCTGGCCTCGCCGGACGCGGCGACGATCCAGGCGAAGCTGGGCGGCTACCTCTCGCCCAACAAGAACGTCCCGAACTCGGCGTACCCGAACGAGGTGCAGCGCACGATCGCGAAGGCGCTGATCGCCTCAGGCGACGACTTCCGCTTCGACATGTCGGACCAGGCCCCGCAGGCCTTCGGCGGTACGCCCGGCAAGGGTGAGTGGAAGGACCTCCAGGACTTCCTGAAGAACCCGACGGATGTCGCAGGCACCCAGGCGAAGCTGGAGAAGGAAGCGGCGGCGGCGTACGGCAGCGGGAGCTGATCCGCGGATGACCGCACTGCACGGACGAGGGGCGGTCCGGCGATGACGTCGGCCTCGGCGGCGGGCGCACCCACACCCGCCGCGCCCCGCACGCGCAAGAGCGTGACCGGCACCCGCAAGACCGTGGCAGCGCTGTTCCTGCTGCCGGCCCTGGTGCTGCTCGGCGCGCTCGTGGTCTACCCGATCGGGTACTCGATCGTCCGCAGCTTCTGCAACGCCTCGGGCGACGGCTTCTCCGGAGTCGACAACTACAAGGCGCTGTTCACCGACGACGGCATCCGCACGGCCCTGAAGAACAACATCATCTGGGTGGTGTTCGCGCCGACGGTCTCCACGGCCCTCGGTCTGATCTTCGCGGTGCTGACCGAACGAGTGCGCTGGGGAACGGCGTTCAAGCTGGTCGTCTTCATGCCGATGGCGATCTCGATGCTGGCGGCCGGCATCATCTTCCGGCTCGTCTACGACCAGGATCCGGACAAGGGCGTCGCGAACGCCGTGTGGGTGGGCGTGCACGACACGTTCGCGCAGTCGTCCGCGTTCCCGAAGGCGCACCCGGGCCGTGAGTCGCCGCTGAAGCCGGACTCGGGCGGTTTCATCACGTCGGCGCCGGTCCGCAGCGGGCAGCCGGTGACCCTGCCCCTGGTGGGCGTCGCCCCGGACCAGATGCCGGACGGCGCGAAGCCGGCCGCGGCGGCGAAGGCCGACCCCGGGAAGATCACCGGCACCACCTGGCAGGACTTCACGCGCGGCAAGGGCGTCGGCAGGCTCGGCGCCCCGGACCCGTCCGAACTCGGCTACGCGGGCATGAAGATCGAGGCGGTCAAGGACGGCAAGGTGGTGGCCTCGACGAAGGCGGCCGCCGACGGCACCTTCACGCTGCCCGGCTCAGCGGACGGGGCTCAACTCCGGCTCCCGGCGAGCAACTTCAAGGAGCCGTACAACGGCGTCGACTGGCTCGGCCCCTCGCTGGTCACACCGGCCATCATCGGGTCGTACGTCTGGATGTGGGCGGGGTTCGCGATGGTGCTGATCGCGGCCGGGCTCGCGGGTGTGCCGCGTGAACTGCTGGAAGCCGCGCGGGTCGACGGAGCGAACGAGTGGCAGGTGTTCCGCAAGGTGACGGTGCCGCTGCTGGCCCCGGTCCTCGCGGTCGTCACCGTCACGCTGATGATCAACGTGCTGAAGGTGTTCGACCTGGTCTTCATCATCGCGCCCGGCTCCTCGCAGGACGACGCGAACGTGCTGGCCCTGGAGCTGTACCGCAAGGGCTTCGCGGAGAGCCAGCCCGGCATCGCGAGCGCGATCGCGGTGTTCCTGCTGCTCCTGGTGATCCCGGTGATGGCCTTCAACATCCGTCGGCTCAGGCGGGAGGGGCGGCGATGACGACGCACGCCGGAAGCATCGGCAAGGTGGCGCCCGTGGAGACCGTGAAGGCGAAGCAGTCGCTGAGCGCGCGGATCGCGGAGAAGCTGAGCGGCGGACTGGTCCGCGCCTTCCTGCTCGTCGTCGGCCTGTTCTGGCTGGTACCGACCATCGGCCTGTTCATCTCCTCGCTGCGTGCGCCCGAGGACATGAGCGCCGGCGGCTGGTGGAAGGTGTTCGCCCAGCCGTCCCAACTCACCTTCGACAGCTACCAGAAGCTCCTCGAGAACAGCGACATCACCAACTCCCTGGTGAACACCGTGTTGATCACGGTCCCGGCGACGGTCCTGGTGGTCGTCATCGGCTCCCTCGCGGGCTACGCGTTCGCGTGGATGGAGTTCCCGGGTCGCGACTGGTGGTTCCTCGCGGTGGTGAGCCTGCTGGTCGTGCCCGTGCAGGTCGCGCTGATCCCGATCGCCGAACTGTTCGGCAACATCGGCCTGTTCGGGACGATCTTCGGGGTGATCCTGTTCCACGTGGGCTTCGGCCTGCCGTTCGCGGTGTTCCTGCTGCGGAACTTCTTCGCGGAGATCCCGCGCGAGCTGCTGGAGGCGGCCCGTCTGGACGGGGCGGGTGAACTGCGGCTGTTCACCCGGGTGGTGATGCCACTGGGCGGCCCCGCGATCGCGAGCCTGGGCATCTTCCAGTTCCTGTGGGTGTGGAACGACATGCTGGTGGCGCTGGTGTTCACCAAGTCGGGCACCCAGCCGATCACGGTGGCGCTGCAGACGCAGGTGCGCCAGTTCGGCAACAACATCGACGTGCTGGCACCCGGCGCGTTCATCTCGATGGTGATCCCGCTGGCCGTGTTCTTCGCATTCCAGCGGCAGTTCGTGTCGGGCGTGATGGCCGGTGCGGTCAAGTAGCAACAAAAGGGACACATTTCGGAGGGCGGCCCGTCCCGGGACCGCCCTTCGGCGTTCACCCGGCGTCCCCCGTATGCCGTAGGAAGCGTAACCACATCACTCCATCGGCCGTTCCCGGGCATGACGCCCGCCGACCGACCCATGGATGTCCCTTGCCCAGGTTCAGTGTCATTGTCCCCGCGTACAAGGTCCAGGCGTATCTGCACGAGTGCCTGGACTCGGTGCTCTCGCAGTCGTATCCCGATCTCGAACTGATCGCCGTGGACGACTGCTCACCGGACGCGAGCGGGGAGATCATCGACGAGTACGCGGCCCGCGACTCGCGCGTGCGGGCCGTGCACCTGCCCGAGAACCAGGGACTGGGCCGCGCACGCAACGCGGGCATG
This sequence comes from Streptomyces brasiliensis, assembly GCF_014647875.1. Taxonomy (GTDB): domain Bacteria; phylum Actinomycetota; class Actinomycetes; order Streptomycetales; family Streptomycetaceae; genus Streptomyces; species Streptomyces brasiliensis. Next base: position 299,594 of record NZ_BMQA01000008.1, read on the forward strand.
GCGCACGCCGAGGGCGACTACCTGGTCTTCCTGGACAGCGACGACACCCTCACCCCGGGCGCGCTGCAGGCCGTCGCCGACCGCATCAAGGAGACGGGTGATCCGGAGGTCCTGGTCTACGACCACGCGCGCACCTACTGGACCGGTGAGGTGGTGCGCGACGAATCCGGGTCCCGGCTCACGCAGCAGGGCCCGGCCCCCTTCCGGCTCGCGGGCCGCCCGGAGCTGCTGCGGGTGCTGATGGTGGCCTGGAACAAGGCGTACCGCCGGGAGTTCGTGGAGCGCGAGGAGTTCACCTTCCCGCCCGGCTACTACGAGGACACGCCCTGGACGTACCCGGTCCTGATGGCGGCCGGGACCATCGCGACCCTCGACCGGGTGTGCGTGCACTACCGGCAGCGCCGCCGAGGCAGCATCCTCGGCACCACCAGCCGGAAGCACTTCGACATCTTCAAGCAGTACGACCGGGTCTTCGCGTACGTCGACGCACGCCCCGAACTGGCCGAATGGCGGCCGGTGCTGTTCCGCCGCATGATCGACCACTTCTCGACGGTGTTCACCAAGCGCGACCGGCTGCCGCGCGGCAGCCGCGCAGCGTTCCTGCGCCAGGCGCGTGCCCACTGCCGCCGCCACCGCACCCCGGGCGCCGCCGTCCCCCTGCGCTCCCGCCTGCGGCACACCCTGGTCCGGCACGGTCTGCACCGCACCTACCGCACGCTGCTACTGGCCCGCGCCGCGAGTGGTCGTACCGCCAAGGCCGCAGCCGGGCTCGCGCGCGCCCTGAGGGCGGCCGGCCTCCAGCTGCACTACCGCATCCAGCTGCGCCTCCCCCTGCGCGCCGACCGTGCCGTCTTCGCCGCCTACTGGGGCCGCGGCCACGGCTGCAACCCTGGTGCGCTGGAGGCCGCGTTCCGCACGTACGCCCCCCACATCCGCACGGCGTGGATCGCGCACCCGCACTACACGGTCCCGCCGGGCCCGGCCCGGCTGCGCCCCGGCACGGCCGCCTACTGGACGGCGCTGGCCCGCTCCAAGTACCTGGTCAACAACGTCAACTTCGACCGCCGGCTGCGCAAGCGCCCCGGTCAGGTCTTTGTGCAGACCCAGCACGGCACCCCCCTCAAGCACATGGGCCTCGACCTCCAGGAGCGCCCGGCGGCGGCCCGCGGCATGGACTTCGCGGAGCTGCTGCGGGGCGTCGACAAGTGGGACTACGTGCTGTCCGCCAACCGCCACACCACCCTGACCTGGGAGCGGGTGTACCCCGGCGGCTACACGACGCTGGAGTACGGTTACCCGCGCAACGACGTCTTCCAGCGCGCCACCTCGGCGGACGTGATCCGGCTGCGGGAGCAGCTGGGCGTCCCGGAGGGTTCGGTGGCGATCCTCTACGCCCCCACTCATCGCGACCACCACCGCACCCAGCGCCCCGTCCTCGACCTGGACCGGGTCCTGCGCCGCCTCGGCCCGCGCTTCGTGGTCCTCGCCCGCGCGCACTACTGGCACGACGGGCGACTGACGCGCGGCGCGGAGAGCGCCCGCGTCATCGACGTCAGCGGACATCCGAGCGTGGAGTCCCTGTGCCTCGCCTCGGACGTGCTGGTCACGGACTACTCGTCGATCATGTTCGACTACGCCAATCTCGACCGCCCGATCGTCGTCCACATCGAGGACCGCGAGGCCTACGAGGCGGCCCGTGGCACCTATTTCGACCTGCGCTCGTGTCCGCCCGGCGCGGTGGCACGCAGCGAGGACGAGCTGATCGACATCTTCGCGACCGGCCACTGGCGCGGCTCCCGCTCGGCCCAGCTGCGGGCGGCGTTCCGGGAGCGGTTCTGCCCGTACGACGACGGACGCGCCGCCGAACGGGTCGTACGGCATGTCGTGCTGGGCGAGCCGGCGGGGCGGCCGGTGATCACCCCGCTCGCCGAACGGCACCCGGTTCCCTCGGTCGCGTCGGCACTCGCACGCTCCCCTCTGGCCACTGTTTCGCAACCTTCCGGACCTCTGCCCGTCACCGAGACCCGCTGAACGCCGTTTGTCCTACCAGGAGTCCCGATGCCCTCCAGCTCCTCGCGGCCCACGCCGAGCAGGCCGTCCACGTGGCGGCCGGCCGGCCGGCCCGGTCGCGCCCGTACCACGTGAGAAAGAGCAGAATGCCTCGCTTCAGCATCATCGTCCCGTCCCATGGGGTCGCGGGCCGGCTGTCCCAGGCGCTGGACTCGGTCCTGGCGCAGTCCTTCGGCGACCTGGAGCTGATCCCCGTCTGCGACGCGGCCGGCTCACCGGCGGCACTGGTCGCCGCCGGTCACGCCGAGCGGGACTCGCGGGTGGTCCCGGTCTGCTCACCGCCGTCCACCGGTCTGAGCGGGGCGCGCAACACGGGGATGCGGGCGGCGGGCGGCACGTATCTGCTGTTCCTCGACGGCGACGACGTTCTCCTGCCCGGGGCCCTCGCGGCGCTCGACGCACGACTCGCGGACACCGGGGACCCGGACGTCCTGTACTTCGAGCACGAGCGGCTGCCCTGGTGGGAGGGCGAGTCCACCAACCCCGTCGCCCCGCTGCTGGCCAAGACGCCGGACGAGGCGTTCACCCCCTCGCGGGCCCCCGCGCTCACCGGCGTGCCGTTCCCGGCATGGAGCGCCGCCTACCGCCGCTCCTTCGTCACCGACCACGAACTGGCCTTCCCCGACGGCAACTTCACGGACATCGGCTGGAGCGGACTGACCACGATCGCCGCCGAGCGGATCGCCGTCCTGCGCTCGGTGCTGGTACGGCACCGGTTGCGGCGGCAGGGCAGCAGGCTGAACCTGCCGGGCGCGCACCACCACGAACTCCTCGACCAGGTGGCCCGGGTGCTGACCCGGGCCGCCGAGCAGGGCGTCACCGTCGAGCGGTCGCGTGCACTGTTCGAGCAGCTCTTCGCCGTCGTGCTGAAGACGGCCTCGCGGCCCGAGCGGCTGCCGTCCGGGCACCGGTCCTTCTTCCGCCGCGCGAGCCGTCTCTACCGGCGGCACCGGCCGAACGGGTACCCGGTACCGAGCGGCCGAGTAGGCGTGCAGCACCTGCTGCTGGCCGCGGGCTCGTACACGGCGTTCCGCGCGCTGCGGGGCGCCAACCGGACGGCGGCCAAGGTGGCGGAGCGCCTGCAGGGCCCGCGCATGCTGCGCACCCGCCTGTACTACCGGCGTGAGCTGCGCCGCCCGCTCGACCCCGACCTGGCCGTGTACTGCGCCTATTGGGGCCGCGGCTACGCCTGCAACCCGGCCGCGATCCATGCGAAGGCCCGCGAACTCGCCCCGCACATCCGCTCGGTGTTCCTGGTCGAGGCCGAGCAGGCGCACGCCATGCCGGACGACGTCGAGTACGCGGTGATCGGCAGCCGCCGCTACTGGGAGGTACTGGCCCGCGCCACCTATCTGATCAACAACGCCAACTTCGCGGAGGGCGTGGTCAGGCGGCCCGGCAGCGTGCACGTACAGACCCAGCACGGAACCCCGCTGAAGACGATGGGCGTGGACCAGTCGACCTACCCTGTCGTGGCCGCCCGGACCGGCAGCTTCACCAAGCTGCTGGGCCGCGTCGACCGCTGGGACTTCAACCTCTCCGCCAACCGCCACTCCACCCAGATGTGGGAGCGCGCCTTCCCCGCCCGGTACGAGGCGCTGGAGTACGGCTATCCGCGCAACGACGTCTACTCCACGGCGACCGCCGACGACGTGGCCCGCGTCCGCAAGGAGCTGGGCATCCCCGAGGGCAGTAGGGCCGTCCTGTACGCCCCCACCCACCGCGACCACCACACCGGCTTCGAGACCGGTCTCGACCTGGAGGCCTTCTGCGAGGCGGCCGGCGAGGACGTGGTGGTCCTGCTGCGCGCCCACTACTTCTACGACCAGGGCCGCTCCCAGAGGCCCGGCAAGATCATCGACGTCACCGCGCACCGCTCCGCCGAGGACGTGTGCCTGGCCGCGGACGCGCTGGTCACGGACTACTCGTCGATCATGTTCGACTACGCCAACCTGGACCGGCCGATCGTCGTGTACGCCGACGACTGGGAGGTCTACCGGGAGACGCGAGGCGTCTATTTCGACCTCATGGCCGCGCCCCCGGGGCCGGTGGCGCACACGCCCGAGGAGCTGGCACGCGTCTTCCGCGACGGCTCGTACGCGGGCCCCGGGTCCAGGGCACTGCGGGCCGCCTTCCGCGAACGATTCTGCGAGTTCGACGACGGACGGGCCGCCGAGCGCGTCGTACGGCGGGTGCTGCTCGGCGAGCCGCCGGAGGCGATCCCTCCCGTGCTCCCGCTCGCCGAGCGCGTCCCCGCCCCCGCCCCTGCCGCGACCCTCGTGAGGAGCTGACCGAGCCGTGCCCCGCTTCACTGTCATCGTCCCCTGTTTCAAGGTGCAGGGCTTCCTGCGTGAGTGCCTCGACTCGGTCCTGGAGCAGTCCTTCCACGACATCGAGCTGATCGCCGTGGACGACCGCTCCCCGGACGGCTGCGGCGCGATCCTCGACGAGTACGCCGAGCGCGACCCGCGCGTGACGGTGCTGCACCTGCCGGAGAACGTGGGCCTCGGCCGAGCGCGCAACGCCGGGCTGCCGCACGCCACCGGCGACTACCTCTTCTTCCTCGACAGCGACGACACCCTCACCCCGGACGCGCTCCAGGCCGTCGCGGACCGGCTCGACGAGTCCGGCGACCCCGACGTGCTGGTCTTCGACTACGCCCGCGCCTACTGGTGGGGCGGGACGCGACGCAACGTTCTCGCGCACGTACTGGCCGAGGCCGGCGAGGGCACCTTCACGGCCGCCGAACACCCGCAGATCCTCGATCTGTTGATGGTGGTGTGGAACAAGGTCTACAGCCGTGAGTTCGTGGAGCTGAACGGCTTCCGCTTCCCGCCCGGCTACTACGAGGACACGCCCTGGACGTTCCCGGTCATGCTCAGCGCCCGGCGCATCGTCGCCCTCGACCGGATCTGCCTGAACTACCGCCAGCGCCGCCAGGGCAACATCCTGTCCACCACCAGCCGCAAGCACTTCGACATCCACGAGCAGTACGAGCGGGTCTTCGCGTTCGTCGACGAGCATCCGCAGCTGTGGACCTGGCGGCCGTATCTGCACCGCAAGATGGGCGAGCACTGTCTCGACATCCTCTCCAAGCCCGACCGGCTGCCGCCGTCCGACAAGGGCGAGTTCTTCCGGCGTACGGCCGAGATGTTCCACAGGCACCGGCCCGAGGACGCCCAGATGGACGGCGAGGTCGCGCTGCTGACCGGCTCGTATGCGATGTACCAGGTCAAGCGGCAGGCCGCGCGGGCGGGCCGGGAGGCCGAGCGGCGGACCCAGCAGATGCGCGGGACGGCGGCCGGCCGCGTACGGCGCTGCCGCTCCCGGCTCTACGCCCGCCGTCGACCGGACCCGGACCTCGCCGTCTACTCGGCGTGCTCGCACCGAGGCGTGCTCGGCGACCCGGCGGCGATCCATCGCACGGCGCGCGAACTGGCCCCGCACATCCGGGGCGTGTGGGTGGTCCGGGACCCGGAGGAGGCGGCGGAGGCGGGACTGCTGCCGGACGACGTCGAGCACGTGCTGCCCGACACCCCGCGCTGTCTGGAGGTCATGGCGCGGGCGACGTACTTCGTCAACAACGTCAACTGGCCCGGCATGCTGACGAAGCGCCCCGGCAGTGTGCACATCCAGACGCACCAGGGCACCCCGCTCAAGTACAAGGGCGCCGACCTCGTGGACAAGCCCGGCGCCCGGTACGGCCTGGACGTGCCACAGATGCTGCGACGAGCCGACCGCTGGGACTACAGCCTGGTCGCCAACCTCCACTCCGAGCTGGTGTGGGAGCGGGCCTACCCCTGCCACTTCACCTCGCTGCGCACCGGCAGCCCACGCAACGACGTACTGGTCGACCCGCCCGAGGACGCGGGCGCGTCCTTCCGGCTCCGGCACGGGATCCCGGAGGACCACACGGTCGTGCTGTACGCGCCGACCCGCCGCGACTACCGCCGCGGCGGCCATGCGGACCGCGTGGACCTGGCCCGGTTCGCCGCGGACCTGGGTGCGGGCCACACGCTCGTCGTCCGGCTGCACCCCATCCTCGCGACCGGACCCGCGCGCGGCCTCGGACTCACCGAACTGGACCGGCGCGGAGTGCTGGTGGACGCGACGGACGAGCCGCACGTCGAGGAGGTGATGCTCGCCTCCGACGTGCTGGTCACCGACTACTCGGCCCTGATGTTCGACTACGCCAACCTGGACCGGCCGATCGTCGTCCACGCCGACGACTGGGCGACGTACACCGCGAGCCGGGGCACCTACTTCGACATCACGGCCGAGGCACCGGGCCATGTGTCGTGTACCCACCGGGAGTTGGCGTGGCTGTTCGCCTCCGGGTCGTGGCGCGACGAGGAGTCGGCGGCGCGGCGGGCCGTGTTCCGGAGGCGCTTCTGCACGTTCGACGACGGACGGGCCGCCGAGCGGGTCGTACGGACCCTGCTGCTGGGCGAGACGGTGCCGGAGCCGACCGCCGAGCCGGTCGCCGGGCCCGACCTGGTGGCGTCGGCGTGAGGCCGCGCACCTGGGTGCTGCTCCTGGCCGTGGTGTTCGCGCTGCTCCAGCTCGCCAACGTGACCGGCCGGGACACCCCGGACTCCAAGAACTACGTGTCGTACGCGCTGAGCCTGGGCGGCGCGAGCAAGCGCGAGGCGGCCGCCGCCACCATCGACTGGGCCTGCTCGGGCGACGCGTCGATCGCCCGCCGCAACCAGAGCGTCAACGTGAACGACTTCCACGGCGCCGACCCCACCCGGCGGGTCCTGCAGCGGTGCCGCACCTCCGAATGGGGCGTGGTGGAGCGGCGCATGGCGGCCGGGCAGACCACCGGCCACACCGTCCCGTTCATGCCCGCGCGCTTTATGCGGATCTTCGAGGTACGGCCCGGCTATCCGGCGTTCCTGCTGCCCTTCGTCACGGTCCTCGGTGTGACGTGGGGCGTGTGGCTGGCGAGCGTGGCCGTCGCGGTGGCGGGCGGCATCCTCGTGTTCCTGATCCTGCGCACCCTGTCGGTCTCCGCGCCGCTCGCCCTGACCGGCCAGGCGCTGTACTACGTCCTGCCGTGCGGCACGACCGCCATGCGCCCGATGACCGAAGGCCTGATGCTGGCGCTGACCCTGACGGCGGTATGGGGCTGCGCGCTGTCCCTGACCGGCCGCCCACGCCCCGGGACGGCACTGGTCGGTGGCGCGTTGCTCGCCCTGTTCACGGTCAAGCATTCGCAGTCGCTGTTCCTCGGGCTGTGCGTTGCCGCCGCGGGCACGGCGGTCGCGGTACGACGCCGACGGCGCGGGCGGGTTCGTGGGCGCGGGGTCGTGGCGGTCACGGCCGCGGGCTGCTGCGCGGCGCTGGGCACGGTGCTGCTGGCGCGGCTGCTGCACTACCCGTCCGAGACCGAGAGCCTCCAGGACCTGCTCACCGGCCACTTCTCCCGCCCCGACCGCGCCCACCCGTGGGCCGAACTCCTCCATCTGGAGGGCAACTTCTGGCTGGAGTGGGCGCGACGGCAACTGCGGGACCCGCTGTTCGCGGTGGCACTGGCCGCGGGGGCCTGGGGCGCGCTGCGGCGGCCGGCGTTCGGGACGTTCCTGCTGGCGGCCGCGTTCACCGGCATCCTCACCCAGGCCGGACACCCCGACATCAACATCTGGGGCGAGCGGCTGATCGTGCTGGCATGGGTGCTTCCGGTGGTCGGCCTGCCGCTGCTGCTGGAACCGGTGTCCCTGCGCGGACTGGCACTGCCCGCGCAGGGACACGGCGAGCGGCGGGACGTCCGGGTCACTCGATGACGAGAGCGACCTCGATGTTCCCACGGGTGGCGTTGGAGTAGGGGCAGACCTGGTGGGCCTGCTCGACCAGCTTGCGACCCGTCTCCTGGTCCACCGTGTCGGGCAGCTCCACGCGCAGGGCCACCTTCAGGCCGAAGCCCTCGCCCTGCTTGCCGATGCCGACCTCGGCGGTCACCGCGGCGTCGGTGAGGTCGACCTTCGCCTGACTGCTGACCACGCCCAGGGCGCTGCCGAAACAGGCGGCGTACCCGGCGGCGAAGAGCTGCTCGGGGTTGGTGCCCTCGCCGTTGCCGCCCAGCTCCACCGGCGGGGCCAGCTTCAGGTCGATCCTGCCGTCGGAGGAGACGGCGCGACCCTCGCGGCCGTGAGTGGCGGTGGCGACTGCGGTGTAGAGCGCGTCCATGAAAACCATCCCTCTCGAAATCAACGTTCGTGGTCCGGCGGCTCCGGTCCGGCCGCCCTCACGACCACAAGTAGAGCACACAATTAAGTTGTGCACAACTCAATGACCCACAAGAGCTATCCTTGACGCATGACCGCCACACCCGCCCCCGCCGCCGAGGCGGACTGGCTCCGCCTGGACCACCAGATCTGCTTCTCCCTGCACGCCGCGTCCCGCGCCTTCAACGGCCTCTACCGCGTGCTGCTCAAGGACCTCGGCCTCACCTATCCGCAGTACCTGGTGATGCTCGTGCTCTGGGAGCAGGGCGATCTGCCGGTCAAGAAGCTGGGCGAGCATCTGCGCCTCGACTCCGGCACGCTCTCGCCGCTGGTCAAGCGTCTGGAGGCGGCCGGCCTGGTGCGACGGGAGCGCAGCACGCGCGACGAGCGGTCCGTGGAGGTACGGCTGACCGAGGAGGGCGCGGCGCTGCGCGAGCGTGCGCTGGAGGTGCCGCGCCGGATCGCCGCCGCGACCGGCTTCGACCCACACGAGATCGGCGAGCTGCGTGAACGCCTCGACGCCCTCACCGCGGCGCTGGACGCGGCGGCCCTGCAGGAAGCACCGGGCTGTCCGTAGCGAGCGTCCGGCGGACGTACAGCCGCAGTTCCACCCGGTCCCGCACGAACCGCTCGCTGAGCGCGAACCGCTCGTTCAGAACGGCGAGTTTGAGCCGGTCGGCGGGTCTGCGGGGCTCGGCTCCGTCCAGCAGATACCGCGCGGCGACCACCCACACCCGATCGATCCCGGCGAGCCTGCGCCGCAGCACATCGGCGTCCACCTCGGTGCCATAGAGCGTCCCGGACGCCGGGGCGGTCACGGCCAGCGCCACGTCCCGCGTCCCGCGAAAGGCCCCCGGATACGCCAACGCCGTGGCCCGCGTGTGGGACGGCAGGAACAACACCGGGTCGCCCGGCCGGAGTTCACGCGCGGCGACGGTGGAGACGGCGGCGAGGTTGTCGGGGCGGTGGTCGGGGGAGCGGTCCTCACGGAGGAGGGGGAGCTGGTGAACGAAGGCGCAGGCGATGGCCAGAGCGCCGGTGAGGGTCACGAGGGGTGAGGTGAAGTGGGGTGACTTCGGCGGCGGTTGAGCGATCGACGTGCCGTCGTCGTGCGGGCTGTCGTCTCGCGGGGCGAGGGGGGTCTCCCCGCTCGAGCGAAGACGAGGGTGGGGGAGGGTGGGCACGCGACGGCCAACGGGCCGCAGGCGCCCAACCACCCCCGCGACCCGATCAGCCCCCGCGGCCACCACCAACGGCGCCCCCGCGAGCGCGTACAGCACATAGCGGTCCACATAGAGCGGCGCGACCTGCGACATGAGCATCAACATCACCGGCGGCACCACAGCCAGCGGCGCGCCCACCCCCGCACACGTCAGCTCCCCGGCCCGCCGCCCCACCACCCTGGACAGCCCCATCCCCGCCAGCACGAGGCAGGTCCAGTACACCCCCGAAGCAGGCCCCACGAACGCCCGCAGCAATTCCTGCGCGCTCTCCATGTCCGGCTCCCGCACCCACGCGAGCTGCGCCGACTGCGCCCGCGACACGGCAACCATCGGCAGCAGCACCACGACCACGACCCCGGCCGCACACGCCCACCCCCGCCACACCCGTCGGCCCACGCGCGCGAGGCCGAGCGTCACCGCATGGGCGAGCAGCAACAGGACCGCCAACTCGTGCAGCAGACAGGTGACACCGAGGACAACGCCGTACGCCCACCAGGACCGCCCGGCACCCCCCGAAGCGGAGCCCACCGCCCGTACGAGCAACAGCGTCGCCCCCGCCGCACCCGCCGCGACGAGGGCGTACGACCGTCCCTCCTGCGCATAGTGACCGACCATCGGCGTGACGGCGTACAACAGTCCCGCCCACAGCCCCACCCGCGGCCGGCCCAGCCGCGTGCCGAGCGCGGCGACCAGCCCCGCCGTGGCCGCCGCGGCGCACACCGAGGGGAGCCGCAGCGGCACCTCGCCCGGCCGGACGGCGAGGACGGCGTGCATGAACAGGTAGTAGAGGCCGTGCACCGCGTCCACGCCGTGCAGCAGCCGCCAGATCTGCGGCACCGTGCGCCGCGCGACCTGAAAGGTGACGGCCTCGTCGCGCCACATCCCGCCACGGTCGACGCCCCACAGCCCGACCGCGAGCATCACACCCGCGGGAACGGTCACGGCCACGGCTCGACGCCCTCGTCCCGGCGCCCCGCTCCGGTCCTGCCCCGCCACTCTGCTCCGAGCGCGTTCCGGTGGCCTGTTCCGCACTCGCCTCGGAGGCCTGTCACGCAGGGGCCCGATGTTCACCACGACCCGATCTTTTGCGATTAGCCAACCTTTGGCGTGTATTGACGGCGTATCAGCGCCAATACACCATCCGGGTGGCTTACCCTCCCTGGTGATGAACCGCCGTCAGCTCCCCATCGCGTCCCTGACCGCCGCCTGGCTGGCCACCCGCGCCCTGATGCTGTGGCTGCTCGCCCACAACACCGCGCCGCTGCTCGGCCGGGGTGCGGTGGCGCGCGAGGTGTGGCGGCTGTACTTCCACTGGTACGGCCATTTGTCCCACGGCGCCTTCCCGGCGCACGACACGCTGTGGCAGTACCCGCCGGGCGCGGGCGCTGTGCTGCTGGCGCCGGGCCTGCTGCCGGGCCTGACGTATTTCCAGGGGTTCGTCGCCCTCACCCTCGCCACCGACGCGCTGATCGCGGCGGTGCTGGTGCGCGCCGGCACGCGTCCCGGACGCAGCCTGCTCGGGGCAGCCCTGTGGACCGGCGGGCTGCCGCTGTTGCTGCACATCCCGCTCGCCCGCTACGACGTGGAGGTCACCGCCCTCTCCGTCGTCTCCCTGCTGACGCTGTCGCGCTCCACGCGCGCGTGCGGGACGTTCGCGGCCCTGGGCGCGCTGGTGAAGGCGTGGCCCGCGCTGGTGCTGCTGGGCACGCCGCGAGGGCGGGACACGCGGTCGGCGTGGACGTGGGCCGCGGTGACAGGCTCCGCATGCCTCGCACTCTTCGCAGGGTTGTTCAACAATCCCCTGGCGTTTCTGCGGCAGCAGGGGAGCCGGGGCGTCCAGATCGAATCCCTGGGCGGCACGGCTCTCAGCCTGGCGCGGCACGGGGGGTGGCGGGGGTCGGTGCGGTACCAGTACGGCGCCATGGAGTTCACCGGCCCGTACGTCTCCGCGGTCGCGACCGTCTCCCTCGTCCTCACGGCGGTCGCCTTCGCGCTCCTGCTGCTGTGGCGCTGGGGTCACCTCCTCCCCGCTCCAGCGAACTCGAAGACCCGGCGCAGCGCCCCGCGCTGGACCGAGGCGACGCCGTACGACGCCGCCCTGTGCGCCGTGCTGCTGTTCACCGTCACCAGCCGGGTGGTCAGTCCGCAGTACATGATCTGGCTGCTCGGTCTGGCCGCCGTATGTCTGACCTCCCGGCACACGGCCCAGCGGCCGGTCGCCGCGCTGGTCCTCGCGGCCACCGCGATCAGCGCCGTCGTCTACCCGACGCTGTACGGCGAGGTCGTGCACTGCACCTGGCCGGGCTCCCTGCTGATGCTCCTGCGCAACGGCCTGCTCGCCTCCGCCGCCGTGATGTCCCTCACCCGGCTGTGGCGCTCCACCCGCCCCACGCCCGCCCAGGCCCCGCCTGTCACCGAAACCCGGACCGGCTCCGCTCTCCTCGCGGACCGAGCACTGAGCACCTCCTGAACCACCTCCTGCCGACCGCCTGCCGGGGGACCGCGACCGTGGGTACGGCGTCCCGCTCCTGCTTCAGTAGGGTGACCGCGGACCGGCCGCGACGCACCGCGCTCGCATCACAGGCCGCCTGACGAGGGAACGACCGCAGATGTCCTGGCTGATCACCGGCGGCGCCGGCTACATCGGGGCGCACGTCGTACGGGCGATGACCAAGGCGGACGAGCGGGCGGTGGTGTACGACGACCTGTCCACCGGCATCGCCGAGCGCGTGCCCGACGGGGTGCCCCTGGTGGTGGGCTCCACGCTGGACGGCGACCGGGTGGCTCCGATCGACCGCATCAACGCGATCACCGGATACGACCGCGCGCCGACGGCCACCCCGCGCCGCCCCGGCGACCCGGCCCGCGTGGTCGCCTCGGCCGACCGCATCGCCACCGAACTCGGCTGGAAGGCCCGACACGACCTCGAGGACATGATCACCTCGGCCTGGGCGGGCTGGCTGCGTCGGCACCCGGAGGCGGCACGGTCCTGACCCGGCGGCCCCCTACGCTGCCCGGATGACCGATCCGCGCCGCCCTCCACGTATCGAGCGCGCCGTCGGCGCCGTCGTCGGCTCCGCCGTCGGCGACGCCCTGGGCGCGCCCTTCGAGTTCGGTCCCGAGGGTGCCTTCTCCGCCCGGTTCCCCCGGCCCGGGCGGGGCGGGGAGATGTGCGGGGGCGGCGGGTGGGACCCGGGCGAGGCCACGGACGACACGCAGATGGCCGTACTGGTCGCCGAGTCGTTGCTGGAGCACGACGGGCTGGAGCCGTCGGACGTCTTCCGCCGGTTCCGGCGCTGGGCAGCGGCCGGCCCGAAGGACATCGGGCTGCAGACGGAGGCGGTGCTCGCGAGCGGCGAACCCTGGGACACGGCTGCGGCGCTCCACTTCCGGCACAGTCAACGCGCCGCCGGGAACGGGGCGTTGATGCGGGCCGCACCCTCCGCCGTACGCTTCGCCTGCCTCGGACGGGACGGGACCATGGACGCCGCCCGGCGCCTCGCCGCCCTCACCCACGGGGACCAGGCGGCCTGGGAGGGGACCGCCGTCTTCCACGAGCTGGTCCGGGTCGCCCTCGACGGCGGCGATCCGCTCGCGGCCGTAGCCGACGCGCTGCGGGCGGTCCATCCGGACCACCGGGAGCGCTACTCCGTCGTCCTCGCGCCCGACTGGCATCCGGATCTGGCCACAGAGTTCAACGGCGCGGTCTGGCCCTGTCTCGGCTCCGCCGTGTGGGCGCTGCGGACGACATCGACGTACGAGGAGGCGGTACGCGCGGCCCTCGACCTCGGCGGCGACACGGACACGGTGGCGGCCGTCACGGGCGGGCTGGCCGGTGCCGTGCACGGGATCGGTGCCGTACCCGAGCGGTGGACAGGGCCGCTGCACGTGCCGCTGCCGGGGTACGGCGACCGGGTGCTGCGGGCGGCGGACCTTGCGGAACTCGCCGTACGGCTGGCCGGACGACCCGCGGCTACAGGGCCTTGAGCGCCTCTGCCGTCGCGTGGGTCAGTTGCTCCAGGTAGCCCTTGCGGAGCTTGGGGCCGCGGATGACGACCGAGCGCCAGTAGAGGGGGCCGGAGATGATGTCGAGGGCCAGGTCGTCGTCGAGGCCCGAGCGGATCTCGCCGCGGCGTTCGGCGGCCGCGATGATCTTGCTGGCGACGCCCTCCTGGCCGTCGCGCAGGGCCTTCTGCATGGCCTCGGCGATCTCGGGGTTGCGGGCCGCCTCGGCCTGGAGGTCGGGGATGATCTGCGAGGCGACGGGATGGCGCAGGGCGCGGGACGTCACCTCGTAGAGCAGTCGCAGGTCGCCCTCCAGGGAACCGGTGTCCGGAGCGGGCAGGCCCATGACCGCGACCGCCGAGACCACGTCGAGGACCAGGTGCAGCTTGGAGCGCCAGCGGCGGTAGACGGCGGTCTTGCCGACGCCCGCGCGGCGAGCGATGCCCTCGATGGACATCCGGGCGTACCCGACGGACGCCAGCTCCTCGAAGACGGCGGCGCGGATCGCCTCGGTCACGTCCTCCCGCAGTACGGCGGCCCCGGCAGGGGTCCGTCGGCGCGGACGCGTCTGGGGCTCCTCGGCGTTCGTCGTCATGCGGTCCAGCATAGGGCGTTGCGACGAAACGGTTGCGTCCTGACGCCGGCCGCGTCGGGCGATCCACCTCCGCGACGCAACGGTCGCGTCATCCCCGCCCCGTCTGCCCGCCGCCGGCCACAACGAAACGGTTTCGTCCCCGCGTCGAGTCCGTTACGACGAAACGGTTGCGTTCCGACGCCCATTCGGCCTACGCTCCCGTTGCGACGATACGGTCCCGTCCCGACGTAAGAAAACGTGAAGAGAAGCGTAAGGAAACACGGGGGGACGGAGCTGGCGACCGGAACGCACGCACCCCCACTCCCCCGAGCGAAAGCAGCGGATGTGAGCCAGGTCCTCCACACACCGCCCCCGAGACAGGCCACGGTCGACGACGACCTCGCGACGCTCGCCGCACGGCACGGGCTCGCGGTCAGCGGCGCCCGCCCCTCCCTGCCCGAGTACGTCCGGCAGCTGTGGGCACGGCGTCACTTCATCGTCGCGTTCTCCACCGCCAAGCTCACCTCGCAGTACAGCCAGGCGAAGCTCGGCCAGGTGTGGCAGGTCATGACCCCGCTGCTCAACGCGGCGGTCTACTACTTGATCTTCGGTGTGCTGCTCGACAGCAAGCGCGACGTGCCCGACTACATCCCGTTCCTGGTCACGGGCGTGTTCATCTGGACCTTCACCCAGAGCTCGATCATGTCGGGCACCCGGGCGATCTCCGGCAACCAAGGCCTCGTCCGCGCCCTGCACTTCCCGCGGGCCGCGCTGCCCATCTCGTTCGCGCTGCAGCAGCTCCAGCAGCTGCTGTTCTCGATGGCCGCGCTGGTGGTGATCCTGCTCTGCTTCGGCGTGCCGATCGCCTTCTCCTGGCTGCTGGTGGTGCCGGCACTGGTGCTGCAGTTCACGTTCAACGCCGGCGTCTCCATGATCTTGGCGCGGGTGGGAGCCAAGACCCCGGACATCTCGCAGCTCATGCCGTTCCTGCTGCGCACCTGGATGTACCTCTCCGGCGTCATGTGGAGCATCGACAGGCTCACCAGGCAGCACGACCTGCCGCACCCCGTGATCGTGATGCTGAAGCTCAACCCTCCGGCCGTCTACATCGACCTCATGCGGTACGCCCTGATCGACAGCTTCCACGCCCACCAGCTGCCCCCGCACGTGTGGGCGGCGGCCACGGGCTGGGCCTTGATCGCCGGGGTCGGCGGGTTCATCTACTTCTGGAAGGCTGAGGAGACGTACGGCCGTGGCTGACACCACCAACTCCGCGAACGACGCGATCCCCACCGTCATCGTCGACAGCGTCGACATCGTCTACCGGGTCAACGGCACCGGCGCC
Organism: Streptomyces brasiliensis; assembly: GCF_014647875.1. Classification (GTDB taxonomy): domain Bacteria; phylum Actinomycetota; class Actinomycetes; order Streptomycetales; family Streptomycetaceae; genus Streptomyces; species Streptomyces brasiliensis. The sequence continues at coordinate 315,038 of NZ_BMQA01000008.1, forward strand.
GGCCGCGGCACCGCCACCGCCGCACTCAACCGCATCCTGCGCCGCAAGCAGGCCGAGAAGGCGGCGGGCGTGCGCAAGGTGCACGCGGTCAAGAAGGTCTCCTTCATCGCGTACAAGGGCGAGGCGATCGGGCTGATCGGCTCCAACGGCTCCGGCAAGTCGACCCTGCTGAAGGCGGTCGCCGGTCTGCTCCCGGTGGAGAGCGGCCACATCTACACCCACGGCCAGCCCTCCCTGCTCGGCGTCAACGCGGCCCTGATGAACGACCTCACCGGCGAGCGCAACGTCTACCTCGGCGGCCTCGCCATGGGCATGTCCCGGGAACAGGTCAAGGCGCGCTACGACGAGATCGTCGACTTCTCCGGCATCAACGAGAAGGGCGACTTCATCACCCTCCCGATGCGCACCTACTCCTCCGGCATGGCGGCCCGGCTGCGCTTCTCCATCGCCGCCGCCAAGGACCACGACGTCCTGCTGATCGACGAGGCCCTGGCGACGGGCGACCGCTCCTTCCAGAAGCGCTCCGAGGCCCGGATCCGGGAGCTGCGCAAGGAGGCCGGCACGGTGTTCCTGGTCAGTCACAGCAACAAGTCGATCCGCGACACCTGCGACCGGGTCCTGTGGCTGGAACGCGGCGAGCTGCGCATGGACGGCCCGACGGAGGACGTCCTGAAGGAGTACGAGGCGTTCACGGGCGACAGGTCCCCCAAGCCGAAGGCAGCCCCCAAACCGCCCCAACAGGGCCGCCCGGACCCGGAGGACACGAAGGTCGCACTGCCGTCTTCCTGACCAACGGCTCGCCAGGCGCTGACGAGCGGCCCGACAGCAGCTGACCAACAGCCCGGCAAGGTCTGCCGACCGGTTCGGCCGAGCCGGGCAACCGGTCCGGCCGAGAACCGGCGGACGACTCGACCGGCCCTTGCGAAAGCGGTCCGACAGGGCCCTGCGACAGGGCTCGACCGGCCCCTCCGTCCGGCCCGACCTCCCGGCGGCCGACCCACTCAGGCCTGGCAACCACGCCCGAGCAGCAACCCGACGCACCCCGCGACCGGCGGCCAGGTGTCCCGGCCGGCCCCGACGGCCAGGCCCCGCCCGCCCCACTCGACCGGTCCGCGCAGCGACCGGTCGAGGCCCGGTCGACGCCCCGATCCGCCGCGACAGCCCCCGGCCTCCCCCTCCCGCCGCACCCCACGACCGGCGCAACCCCACCCTCCCCTTCCCTCCGATTGATGCCACTATGGCCTGAATGGTCCGGCCCAGCGGCGGTGAAGTGACGACGAGGCGAAGGAGTCCCCGTGATGTCCGAGCTCAGCGTCGTCGTCCACGGGGCGAACACCCAGGGCCACTTGACCGAACTGCTCGACTCCCTGGACGCCCGTCCGCTGCCCGACGCCGAGGTGATCGTCGTCGCCGTCGGTGACTGGGCGCGGGAGGTGGCCGAGGGGCACGCCCCGGAGACGGTGGTGGTGCCCCTGCCGGAGAGCACCGACGCCGCGGCGGCGCGGGCGGCCGGCGTCGCGCGGGCGTCCGGCCGCTGGCTGCACTTCGTCCACGCCAAGGACGGCCTCCCCGCCGGCGCCGTCCGCATGGTCGCCGAGCGGGTCGCGGACCTGCCGGACACCGTGGACGTCCTGCTGTTCGACCATGTCGCCGCCACCTGGAAGACGTCCGGCATCCGCTCCCCGGACGGCGGCATCCTGGCCCGAGCCGGCCGCGCCGAAGCCGCCCTCGACGACGCCGCCCACCTGCTCCGCCTCACCCCGCTCCTCGGCAACCGAGCCCTGCGCACCGCCTTCTGGCGCGCACACGAGGAGGCGTTCACCACCAACGACGAGCCGTACGCCGCCTACGCCACCCTGCTGCACGCGCACCACGTGGCCTGCCTCAACCAAGTCGCGTACGAGGAGCGCAGGTTGCGCCCGCAGAGCCTCCCGCAGGTCACTGCCGAGCAGCGCTACGCCCTCGTCGCCCGCTACGACGCCCTCCTCTCCCTCGCCAAGCACCGCCCGGCCGCTCGTGCGGTCCTGTACGACGTCATGGTCCGCGACCTGCTGCGCGTCTTCGCCCGCGAGGACATGCCCGACCGGGTGGCCCGGGAGTTCTTCCGCCGCTCCTCCCTGGCCGCGGTCCGCTGGCGCCCCGCGGACCACCGCCGCCCGGCCGGACTCGAAGGCGTCCGCCGCGGCCTCCTCGAGGAGGGCGCGTACACCAAGTACCGCGCCTTCCAGGCCGCCAACCGCACCCGCAGGGCGGCCAGATCGGCGCTGCGGACCCGCAGAAGCAAGCTGGGCACGAAGCTCCGCGAGCACCAGTACCACCGGGCACTGCGCCGCCCCGTCGACCCCGACCTGGCCGTCTTCTCTGCCTACTGGGACCGCGGGGTCGCCTGCAACCCGGCCGCGATCGCCGCGAAACTGGCCGAACTCGCCCCGCACATCCACCCGGTGTGGGTGGTGAAACAGCGCAACGCACCACTCCTCCCGCTCGGCACGGACCACGTAGTCCCCGGCACTCGCCGCTACTGGGAGGTGCTGGCCACGGCCAAGTACCTCATCAACAATGTCAACTTCCCCAACGCCGTGGTCAAACGGCCCGACGCGATCCACCTCCAGACCCACCACGGCACGCCCCTCAAACGCATGGGCCTGGACCAGATGGACCACCCCACCGCGGCCCAGGGCATGAACTTCGCCGCGCTGCTGACCCGGATCGACAAGTGGGACTACAGCGTCTCCGCCAACAGCCACACCACCCGCATGTGGGAGCGCGCCTACCCTTCCCGGTACACCTCCCTCGACCACGGCTATCCACGCAACGACGTCTTCTACACGGCGACCGCCGCCGACGTCCACGCGATCCGCGACCGCCTCGGCATCGCCCAGGGCCGCACCGCGCTCCTGTACGCCCCCACCCACCGCGACTACGAGGCCGGGTGGACCCCGCGCCTCGACCTCGCCGCCCTCGCCGACCGCCTCGGCGAGAACACCGTCCTCCTGGTCCGCACCCATTACTTCTACGGCGGCTCGGCGTCCTCGCTGACCGGCCTGCGCCGCACGGGCCGGATCATCGACGTCTCCTCGTACGACCCCGTCGAGGAACTGGCCCTCGCAGCCGACGCGTTGGTGACGGACTACTCATCGATCATGTTCGACTACGCCAACCTCGACCGCCCGATCGTCATCTACGCCGACGACTGGGAGACGTACGCGACGACCCGCGGCGTCTACTTCGATCTGATGGCCGAGGCGCCGGGCCAGGTGGCCCGCACCCAGGACGAGTTGGCGGAGATCTTCACGACGGGCGCCTGGCGGGACGAGGGCGCGGCCAAGGCGCGGGCCGCGTTCCGGCGCCGGTTCTGCGAGTACGACGACGGACGCGCCGCCGAACGGGTCGTACGCCGGGTGTTCCTGGGCGAGAGGGAGACCGCGTTGCCCCCGGTGATCCCCGTCGAGGACCGCACACCGGCACCGAGCCCGGAGGAGGCAACGGCATGACCACCCCGACCCCCGACGTCACGGTGACGGTGATCACCTACAACGACGCGGCCCGCCTCCCCCGCGCGGTCGCCTCCCTGCGCCGGCAGACGCACGCCGACATCGAGATCGTCATCAGCGACGACCACTCGACCGATGAAACGCCGGACATCGCAGGCGAGTTGATGGCCCAGGACGCACGCATACGCTATCTGCGGCTGCCGGAGAACAGCGGCGGCTGCAGCGCCCCGCGCAACCGGGCCCTGGAGACCGCCCGGGCGCCGTATCTGATGTTTCTGGACAGCGACGACGAACTCCCCCCGCGCGCCGTCGAGTTGCTGCTGGCCGCCCACCGCGAGCGAGCGGTCGACTTCACGATGGGCGCGGTGCGCCGGATACGCGTGGACAGCGGCCGTCGCTCGACGTGGATGCCCCACCTGGTGGCCGAGCGCCGCACACTGAACGGCATCGAGGACGATCCGCGCCTGCTCTTCGAGCACCTGTCGACGAGCAAGATGTACGCGAAGGCGTTCCTCGACCGACACGGCCTGCGCTTCCCCGAGGGCATCCACTACGAGGACCAGCTGTTCTCTGCGCAGGCGTACTGCCTGGCCAGGGCGTTCACCATCATCCCGGACCCGGTGTACGTCTGGTACATAGCGCCGAGCGCGACGGCCGACGCCGCGTCGATATCGAACCAGCGGCACAAGCTCACGAACGTCCACGACCGCGTCCATGTGCAGCGCCTTATCGACGACTTCCTCGTCACGAGCGGGCACGCGGCGCTGCGCGAGGACAAGGACTACAAGTTCCTCAAGCACGACTTCCGGATGTACGCCGGGGACCTGCCGTACCGCGGTGCTCACTGGTTGACCTCCTTCGCCGACATCATGAACCCCTACCTGGCGACACTCGCCCCGGGCGCCTACGCCCGACTCCCCCGCCCGGAACGGGTGGTCCTCCAACTCGTCCGTGACCACCGGCTCCCCGAGGCACGGCTCGCGGCGCGCGGCCTGGGTCACGGGGTGGCACCGATGCGGGTGACGACGGACCCGGCGGACGGCGTGGCCTACTGGGGCGACAGCGTCCCGGAGTCGGCATGGGCCCGCCGTGAACTGGACGTCACGGACCTGGAACTGGACACCCGCCCCTTCCCGAGCGCCCACTTCCGCCACGAGATCACGGACCTGACGCCGGGCCGGGGCGCCGCCCTCGATCTGAAGATCCGCACCTACGACCCCGGTCTGCGCCTCCCCGTCGGCCCCCAGCACGCCGCACTCGTCCTGGCCCCCGGCCGGCACCGCCTCACGGTCCCCTTCCGGCTCACCCCGGTCCGCCCCGGCGTCTTCGAGGGCGAGGCCCGCCTGGACCTGGCGACGGCACCGCTCCCCGTCCACGGCTTCGAAGGCACCCGCCACCCGCTGCTCCGCATCGAGCAGCAAGGCATGTCCCACACCGGTCTGCTGCTGGCACCTCTCTCCTTCCCCACGCTCACCACTCGCATCGATCACCACTCCGGCGCCGCAGCCCACCACGTCACCGTCGAACCCGAGGGCCGCTCCCCCGGCCGCCTCCAGATCCGCTGGCGTCCGGCGAGCATGACGGCCCGGGCCGTACGCTCTCTCGCCCGACGGGTCGCCCGCCCGAAGCTACGCAGGGCCGTGAGGCTGGTCGCGAGCGTGCTGAAGTAAGGGCACGCAAGGGCGTGTCGCGTCACAGCACGTCCCGTCACCGCACGACCCGGTACAGCGCCTGCCCGCCCGGCCCCCGGGCCACCACCCGCAGCCCCGCACCGGCCGAGGCCGTACCGCCCGACCTCTCGCCGCCCGACGCCACATTGCCCGACGTCTCGCCGCCCGGCGTCGCACCCCGCAGCGCATCCGCGCGGTCCACCACCCACCGCACCCCGTACTCCCGTGCGATCCTCTGCCGCGCCTGTCCGGAGGTCCCCGCCGCGAAGTACTCCCGGACGGCCGCCTCCCGTTGCCTCGCGTCCGGCAGGAACACATCCGGGTATCCGGGCGCCACCGTGTACGCCCCGTACGCCGGAATCTGCCGAGCGGGCCTCGTCCGCACCATGACGACATCCCCGTACTTCACCCACGGCGTGATCCACCCGTACCCCGTCCAGGGCTCCCGGTACTTCTCCGCCACCGCCGAAGGCAACGCCCCCTTCCCCACCACATATCCAACGGTCCCCACCTGCGCCCAGGCACCGACGACCAGAACGACACCCAGCACACCGGCCCACCCGATCCGAACCGCCCGCCGCCCGCCGGCGAAGACCTCGAGCGCGGCCGCGAGTTGTGCCGGGATCAGCGCCGCCGGCAGCACCCGGCCCCAGGAGTAGTGCCCGCTCACCCCGCCCGCCGCGAACACGACCACCCCGAGGGCGAAGAACAGCACCAGCGGATCCCACCGGTCCCGCCGCCACCGCAGGCCCAACGCGACCACTCCGAGCAGCACCAGCCCGAAGCGTCCGGCCAGTCGCTCGTACAACGGCCGGTGGATGGCCTCGAGTTCCGCTCCGGCGGAGAAAAGTGAGAAAAAGTCGTAGTACGGCCAGACCCACAGCACCGCGGTGCCGACCACCAGCCCGGCCACGAGCCGCAGCAGCACCGTCCGGCCCGGCCTGACGGCGAGCACCGTCGCGAGCGCCCCCAACGAGGCCACGAGCCCGGTGAACTGGTGGACCAGCAGGATCACCGCCCACAGCACACCGAGACCGAGCCACACCCCCCACCCGCCCCCAGCCCGCGACGCGCCCGACAGCCATGCCCAGAGATGGAAGGACAGTCCGAGGGCGAACACACTCGGGTACGAGACCGTCAGCGCGAGGGAGTTGAGGCCGAGGAACCCGCTCCAATCGAACACTGCCGGACCCCACAGGAAGAGCAGGCACAGCAGCGCCGACGCCGGTGCCGCCGGGTGCCGGCCGAGCGTCCTGACGTACCGCCACACGCCCGTGATCAGCAGCGCGAGCCCGACGAGCGCGCCGACGCGCAGCACGACAAACACCGAAAGACCGCTGAGGCGGGCGAGGGCGCCCAGGACCAGCATCCACGGCGAGTAGTACGGGCTCGGGGTGTCCGCGTCGACCAGCGGGTTGCCGGGATGCAGCAGGCTGTGCCGCAAGCGTTCGATCGTCGCCGCGTGCATACCCAGATCGCCCACCCAGGGAAGGCGGACGATCACAAGGAGCAGAAGGACCAGGACGAGCGCGGCAGCGGCCGGGGGAAGCACTCTGCCGACGGTCGTCGCGGAACTACGCGGCGCGGCGCGCATTCCGCTGGAACACCCGGGTGCGGTTCACGCGGCAACCCTATCCGAAATGTCATAATTGATATGAATTGGAAGGTCGCAACGGAGAACGAACAGGGGCGCCCCGAGCCTCACCGACCCGGGGCGCCCCTCACATCCCGTTGCTTACGAATGCGTCCGCAGCAGCGTCCGCATCGTCCGCATCGCCACCGACAGGTTGGCGAGGTCGAACGCGTCCGAGCTGCGGATCTCCTCCAGGGTCGTGCGGGCCCGGCTCAGGATCGCCGAGTTCCGCTCCTCCCAGGCCTTGAAGCGCTGCTCGGGCGTCGAGGTGCCGTCGCCGGCCGCGAGGACGTCCGCGGTGAGGGCCGCGTGCGCCGCGTACAGGTCCTCACGGATGGAGGCGCGGGCCATGGACTGCCAGCGGTCGGCGCGGGGCAGCTCGATGATGCGGTCCATGAGCTGGGTGACGCTGAGCCGGTCGGCGATGTCGTAGTAGACCTCGGCGACGTCCAGCGGCTCCCGGCCCATACGGTCGGCCACCGAGACGATGTCCAGCGTCGGGAAGGCGGAGGAGAAGCCGGCCACCCGGGTCGCCAGTTCCTCGGGGACACCGGCGCCGGACAGCTCGTCGTAGATCTGCTCGTACCACTCCAGGTCGGCGCCGCGCAGCAGCTTCGGCAGCTCCTGCCACACCTGCTCGACCCGCTCCGAGAAGAAGGCGACGGTCTCGGCCAGCTGCAGCGGCTGCGGCCGGTTGTTGAGCAGCCAGCGCGTGCCACGCTCGACGAGGCGGCGCGAGTGCAGCCGGATCCGGGTCTGGACGGCGGCGTCGACCTGGTTGTCCAGGGCCTCCACCGCGTCCCACACGGGCGCCGAGCAGAAGATGGCGCGGGCCACGGTCTGCGCCCGCACGATCTCCTCGAGCGACGCGCCGGTCTCCTCGCGCAGCCGGTGCAGATAGGTCGTACCGCCCGTGTTGACCGTGTCGTTGACCAGCACGGTCATAGTGATCTCGCGGCGCAGCGGGTGGCGGTCGACACCGTCGGGGAACCGCTCGCGCAGCGCCGTCGGGAAGTACGCGTGCAGCAGGCTGCGCAGGTGCGGGTCGTCCGGCAGCGAGGTCTGCAGCAGCTCCTCGGCGACCGTGATCTTCGTGTACGCCAGCAGGACGGCCGTCTCCGGGCTGGTCAGTCCGTGCCCGGAGCTGAGGCGTTCGCGGATCTGGCGGTCGGTCGGCAGGAACTCCAGGGCCCGGTCGAGGTGGCCCTCGCGCACCAGGTGCTTGATGAAGCGCTGCTGGGCGTGGAGCATGTCGCGCGACTGGGCGAGCGCGTTGGCGATCGCCGTGTTCTGCGCGTAGTTGTTGCGCAGCACCAGGGCACCGACCTCGTCGGTCATCTCGGCGAGCAGCTTGTTGCGCTGCTTGACGGTCATGTCGCCGTCCGAGACCAGGCCGTTGAGCAGGATCTTGATGTTCACCTCATGGTCGGAGGTGTCCACGCCGGCGCTGTTGTCGATCGCGTCCGTGTTGATCTTGCCGCCGCGCGTCGCGAACTCGATGCGGCCGAGCTGGGTGAGACCGAGGTTGCCGCCCTCGCCGACGACCTTGACCCTGAGTTCCCCGCCGTCCACGCGGATCGCGTCGTTGGCCTTGTCGCCGACGTCGGCGTTGGACTCCGTCGACGCCTTGACGTACGTACCGATGCCACCGTTCCACAGCAGGTCCACCGGCGCCTTGAGGACCGCCTTCATCAGGTCGGCCGGAGTCACCTTGGTGACGCCCGCCTCGATGCCGAGGGCCTCGCGGATGTGCCCGTTGACCGGGATCGCCTTGGCGGTGCGCGGGAAGACCCCGCCGCCCGCCGACAGCAGGTCGGTGTTGTAGTCGGCCCAGCTCGAGCGGGGCAGCTCGAACAGCCGGCGGCGCTCGGCGTAGGAGGTGGCCGCGTCCGGGGTCGGGTCGATGAAGATGTGCCGGTGGTCGAAGGCGGCGACCAGGCGGATGTGCTCGCTCAGCAGCATGCCGTTGCCGAACACGTCACCGGACATGTCGCCGATGCCGACGACTGTGAAGTCCTCGGTCTGCGTGTCCACGCCCAGTTCGCGGAAGTGCCGCTTGACGGACTCCCAGGCGCCGCGGGCGGTGATGCCCATGCCCTTGTGGTCGTAGCCCGCGGAGCCGCCGGAGGCGAAGGCGTCGCCCAGCCAGAAGTTGTACGACTCGGCGACCTGGTTGGCGATGTCGGAGAACGTCGCCGTGCCCTTGTCGGCCGCGACCACCAGGTAGGTGTCGTCCCCGTCGTGCCGCACGACGTCCTCCGGGGGCACGACCTCGCCCGCGACCATGTTGTCGGTGATGTCGAGCAGCGCCGAGATGAACGTCTTGTAGCTGGCGATGCCCTCGGCCAGCCACGCGTCCCGGTCCACGCTCGGGTCCGGCAGCTGCTTGGCGACGAAGCCGCCCTTGGCGCCGACCGGCACGATGACGGTGTTCTTCACCATCTGCGCCTTGACCAGGCCGAGGATCTCCGTGCGGAAGTCCTCACGCCGGTCGGACCAGCGCAGACCGCCGCGCGCGACCTTGCCGAAGCGCAGGTGCACGCCCTCGACGCGCGGCGAGTACACCCAGATCTCGTACGCCGGGCGCGGTGCCGGCAGGTCGGGGATGGCCTGCGGGTCGAACTTCATGGAGACGTAGTCGTGCGGCTTGCCGCCGAGCGCCTCCTGGAAGAAGTTCGTGCGCAGGGTCGCCTTGATGACGGTCAGGAAGGACCGCAGGATGCGGTCCTCGTCGAGGCTCGCGACCTGGTCGAGGGCGGCGTCGAGCTCTTCGAGGAGCGCGTCGACGATCTCGAGTCCGGCGCTCTGCCGGTCCGGCGACATCCGCGCCTCGAAGAGCGAGACGAGCAGTCGGGTGGTGTGGACATTCGTACGGAGGGTGTCCTCCATGTAGTCCTGGCTGAAGGTGGAGCCCGCCTGGCGCAGGTACTTGGCGTACGCCCGCAGTACCGTCGCCTGCCGCCAGGTCAGCCCGGCACCCAGGACGAGGGCGTTGAAGCCGTCGTTCTCCGCCTTGCCGGTCCAGGTGGCGGCGAAGGCCTCCTGGAAGCGCTCGCGGCCGTCGTCGCCCAGGTAGTCGCCGTTGCCGTGGCCCAGCGACTTGGGGATGCGCAGACCGAAGTCGTAGATCCAGGCGGTGGTGCGGTCCGAGCAGCGCAGCTCGTACGGCCGCTCGTCGACGACCTCGACGCCGAGCCGGTTGAGGACCGGCAGCACGGCCGACAGGGAGACCGCGCCGCCCTTGCGGTAGATCTTGAAGCGGCGCTCGTCGGGGGCGGCACCCACCGGCTCGTAGAGGCTGAGCGCGAAGTTGTTGCCCGCCTCCTCGCTGAGCCGCTCGAGGTGCACCAGGTCGGCGACGGCGGCGCGCGGGGTGTGGTCGGCCTTGTAGCCCTCCGCGAAGGCGTTGCCGTAGCTGCGCAGCAGTTCGGCGGCGCGCTCCTCGCCGCACTCGGCGTTCAGCGCCTCCGCGAAGCCGTCGGCCCAGGAGCGGGCGGCCTCCACGAGCCGGGCCTCGATGCGCTCCTTGTCGGCGTCCGACAACTGGGGCAGCTCGGTGCCCTGCGGGACGCGGACGACGAAGTGCAGCCGGGACAGGATCGACTCGGTGTTCCAGGCGGTGAAGTCGACGCTGGTGCCGCCGAGCTCCTCCTTGAGGATGTCGATGATCCGCAGCCGCACACCGGTGGTGTAGCGGTCGCGGGGGAGGTAGACGAGGGCCGAGTAGTAGCGGCCGTACTCGTCCTGGCGCAGGTAGAGGCGCAGCCGGCGGCGTTCCTGGAGGTAGAGCACCGAGGTGACGATGGAGCGCAGCTCGTCGACGGGCGTCTGGAACAGCTCGTCGCGCGGGTAGGTCTCCAGGATCTGCAGCAGGTCGCGCCCGTCGTGGCTGTTGGGCGAGAAGCCGGCGCCCTTGAGCACCTCGTCGACCTTGCGCCGGATGACGGGAACCCGGCGGACCGACTCGGTGTAGGCGGCGGACGAGAACAGGCCCAGGAAGCGGCGCTCCCCGATGACGTTGCCGTCCTTGTCGAACTTCTTGACGCCCACGTAGTCGAGGTACGACGGCCGGTGCACCGTGGCGCGGCTGTTGGCCTTGGTGAGCACGAGCAGCTTGTGCTCACGGGCCTTGGCGCGGGCGTCGGCCGGCAGCCGCTCGAAGGAGGGGCTGACCGGGTGGCTCTCGTTCCCGGAGTGGTGCGGGTCGGAGCGCAGGACGCCGAGGCCGGTGCCTGGCACGGCGGCCAGCGAGTCGTCCTCGCGCAGCTGGTACTCGCGGAAGCCGAGGAAGGTGAAGTGGTCGGCGCCCAGCCAGCGCAGCAGCTCGCGGGCCTCCTCGACCTCCGGCCTGGGCAGGTCGGCGGGCACGGGCTCGCCCTCGAGCTCCTCGGCGATGCGCAGGGCCGCGTCGCGCATCTTCTCCCAGTCCTCGACGGCCTCACGGGCGTCGGACAGGACGCGCAGCAGATCGGCGGTGATCTGCTTGAGATCGGCGCGGTCGGTCTCACGGTCGATCTCGACGTGGATCCAGGACTCGACGTGCGCGTCGTGCGGGAGTTCACCGCCGGTGGGCGCGGTGCGCAGCACCTCGATGAGCTTGCCGGTGAGATCGCGGCGGACGACGAACTGGGGGTGGATGACGGCGTGGATGCCACGCCCCTGCCGGGTCAGCTCATTGGTGACGGAGTCGACGAGGAAGGGCATGTCGTCGGTGACGACCTCCACGACGGTGTGGCTGCAGGTCCACCCGTTCTCCTCGACGGTCGGGGTGTGGACTCTGACGTTGGCGGTGCCCTGCGGACGGGTCTCGGCAAGCCGGTAGTGCGAGACCGCGGCTCCGAAGACGTCGACCGGGTCGCGGTCGGAGAGGTCCTCCGGGGCGGTGTGCAGGTAGTAGTGCTGGAGGAACGAGAGCACGGATTCCTGGTCCGGGGCTCCCGGTGTGCCCTCGCCCGTCGTCCCAGTCGGTAGGTGCCCCCCGACCGGGCTGTTCTCAGCTACCCGAGCAGCCCTCTCGAGCAGCTCGGCCTTTGCTTCGTCCAGCTTGGTCTGCATTGTCCTCTGGCTCCTGTCGCGCGCCGTTGCGTGACGTAGAAGAAAGTACGGTCTCTTCCTCTGCGGCTCGACGCCACGGCCCGGGATGTCCGGTCCGTTCCGACGCTATGCCGCGAGGTGAGAAAAGCGGGGGGAATTCAGCCAATGTCGACGCACCCGACGGGTGTGACGCTGCTCTCCGCGACGCCACGGCCCGGGTTGTGCGCGGCGCCTCGGGGGCCGTGCATGCGCCCCCGTCCCGCCCGCGCGGACCAGCGACCGCCGCCCGGACACGGATGTCGTCCGTGCTCTCCGGGCGCAGGGCAGGGGCAACAGCGCCCCCGCGAGATATCGCGCTGATCACGCCACAAGGCTATCGCTCCTCACCCGGGACCCGTCATGAGCCGTATGTGTACAAAACCGAGGGCCGAACTTTGACGTTCTGCACAGGGCGATCCGGCCACCGCCGACGTATCCGCGGCCGGGATTCGCCCCCGGCGCACACAGCATGGCGTATGCCGTGATTCCACCCGAAAGTGGCGGACCCCCTTGGCGGCGCGGCACGCTGGAGGCACGTTGCCCACAGACCCGCGAACCGCCCGGCGGACCGCGCGCGCCGCCGCGACCGCGCACCCCGTCCGGGCCGCGCACCCCTGAGGGCCGACGCACGCATGCCCGAGAGGAGCCGCCCCCCATGACCGCGAAGATCCTCATCGTCACCGGCGACGCAGCTGAGTCGCTCGAAGTCATGTACCCGTACCAGCGCCTGCGCGAAGAGGGCTACGAGGTGGACATCGCCGCCCCGTCCCGCAAGAAGCTCCAGTTCGTCGTTCACGATTTCGAACCCGGTTTCGACACCTACACCGAGAAGCCCGGCTACACCTGGCCCGCCGACCTCGCCTTCTCGGAGGTCGATCCCGGCCAGTACGTCGCCCTCGTCATCCCCGGCGGCCGCGCCCCCGAGTACCTGCGCAACGACCCCGAACTCCGCAAGATCCTCAAGGCGTTCTTCGACACGGACCGGCCGGTCGCCCAGATCTGCCACGGCCCGCTGCTCACCGCGGCGATCGACAGCCTCCGCGGCCGGCGCGTCACCGCCTATCCCGCGCTGGAGCTCGACATGCAGGCCGCCGGCGCCACCTTCCAGGACACCGAGGCGGTCGTGGACGGCACCCTCGTCTCCTCCCGCGCCTGGCCGGACCACCCCGCCTGGATGCGTGAGTTCCTCACCGTGCTGCGCGCGAAGGCACCGGTGACCTGAGTCGCCGGCGACCCCGAACCAGCACGGTCACGCCGCCAGCCGGCCGGCCTCCGCGACGGCCTCCTCCAGCGTGTCCACCACCGGCACCCCGACTTCCTCGAGGCTGGCCCGGCTGTGCGAGCCACCGGTGTACAACACGGCCTGCGCGCCCACGTACCGCGCCGCCACCGCGTCGTCCGCGGCGTCGCCGATCACCACCGTGCGCCCCGGCTTCACGCCGATGAGCGCCTCGAGGTGGCGCACCATGTGCTCGGCCTTGCTGCCCCCGGACGGCCCGGTGCGCCCCTCGACGCGTATGAAGTGCGCCTCGATCCCGAACCCGCGCACCAGCGGAACCAGGTCCTCGTGCCCGTACATGCTGAGCAGTGACTGGCTGTGGCCCGTCGACCGCCAGCCCGCCAGCAGGTCGGCCGCCCCGTCGGTGAGCCCGCAGCCCAGCCGGTGCTCGGTGTAGTACCGGTGGAAGACCTGGTCCATCAGTTCCCACTCGGCCTGCGTCGGCAGCCGTCCCATCAGCCGCTCGTAGAACTTCGGCACCGGCACGCAGTACAGCGCCCGGTACTGCTCCAGCGTGATCGGCTCCAGCCCCAGCTCGGCCGACGCGGCGTTCGTCGCCCCGATGATCGCGTCATTGTCGTGGAACAGCGTCCCGTTCCAGTCCCAGACGATGTGCGCGCTTCCGTGCATCCCCATGCCGAAAAACGTACCCGCCGCCACTGACAATCATGGAAAACGGCAGGGGAAACCGTGTATGCCCGGTCCGGTCCGCTACTCGAGTCCCACCAGACCGGGGATCTCCTGGGTCGCGTACCAGAGCAGTTCGTGGTCCTCGGCCCCGTCCACGACGAACTGCGCGTCGTCGTCCCCGCCGTCCGCCGCCTCCAGTGCCTCGGCAGCGGCGGCCACGTCCGCCTCCGCGTCCTCCAGGTCCACGTGCACCGCGGCCGCCTTGGCCAGCGGCACCGTGCCGGACACGCGCACCTCGCCGAGCGCCGTCGGGTCGAGCCCGCGGTCCGGGTCGGCCAACGCGGCGCCGTCGGCCACATCGACCGCGACCACGACGCGACGCCGCGCGGCTCCGGGGTCCGCCGCCAGCAGCCTCAGCGACGCCTGCGCGGCCCGGTTCAGTGCGGCGTACTCCAACTCCTCGATGTCGTCGGAGAGGTACCACTCGCGCAGCGCGGGCGTGACGGCGTAGGCACGGAACGGACCGGCCCCCAGCTCGCCCGTCTTGTACGCCTCGGCGAGACCGGGGAGAGTCAGGGGAACGTAGACACGCATGGCGGGCCGCTCTCTTCGTGTTCTTCTCGTGGTCAGGACTGCGGGAGCTTCAAGGACTCCGCCGGGGCCCTGAGGGTGCTCCCGCGTCGCCCGGAGAGCCTTCAGGATACGTGCGGCCGTCCCCTTTCGGGTCCCCACCCGTGACCCCGGAGGCGTCCACCCGACGCCTGTGAATTCACCCGGTCCCGCCCTGTCCTCACGGGAATTCCGACCCCCCACGTCACCCTGATAAGTGAAGATTTCGGGACCCCTGACGCGTGCCGCCCCTTCCTTGCAGCCGCCGCCCATCGCCCCGTACAAGATCCCCACCAGCAAGTTACCGCCTGGTACTCGCCGGGCCCACCGAACGGGGATCTCCATGAACAAGGTCATGACCAGGGCCGACCAGCTCCGCCCGCACACCCGCCCGCCGGGCCGCCGCGACCCCCGCCACCCCGGCGGCACCCCACCCAGGACGCCTGCCACCGGCCCGGCCCGCCAGACGCCGATCGCGGTGGCACCCCGCCCCCGGCCCACGGACGTCTTCGCAGACCGTCTCCTGGCCGTCCTGAGCGGGCACCGCCCCGTCCACTGGATGCTCCGGCACACCGCGGGCCGCGCCTACGACGAACTGGCCCACCTCGCCGAACGCGGCCCCCTGCGCACCCGCGGCACCCGCCCCGTAGTCCGCGACGTCGGCTACTACGTCCCCCGCGCCGGCGCGATCGAGGCCTTCGCCCGCATCGCCGCGGGCGACCAGCTCCGCGCCATGGCCTTCCGCCTGGAACAGGGCCCCGACCTCCGCTGGCGCTGCACGGCAGTGGAACTGGGCGGTCCACGCGGACGGCGCGGGGACGACGACTAGCCCTACGGGCGGGCCGACGGACGCGGTTGCACAGCGTCGGCCGGCACGGGTCGACTCGGGCGCGTCGGCAGCCGGCTCCGCGGACGCCCGAGACGGCCACGGACGTGCGTGGAGGGCGGTAGGAGGCCAGAACGGCCAAGGGCGCGCTCGGTCGGGCGCCCGGACGCCGGTACGGCCGCAGGCGAGCACGTCGGGATGCCGGACTCCGGACCTCCGCAGAGGTACGAGTACGGCACTCCGCTGCCGGAATGTCACGGCCGTACCCGCCACCGGCCGACCGCCGGAACGGCACGGGGACGTACGCGCTCGGCACCCGACCGCCGGGGCTCCGGGGCTCCGGGGCTCCGGGGCTCCGGGGCTCCGGGGCTCCGGGGCCCCGGGGCCCCGGGGCCCCGGGGCTCCGGGGCTCCGGCGAACGTACCCACCGCCACCCGACCGCCGGAGCAGCACGAAAGGAAAGGTGCCCGCCACCACCGACCGCCGGTACGTACGCGCTACACCACCCACCCAGCCATTCAGCCACCCGACCATCACAGGCGCACCCGCACGGCACCCAGCCGCCGGACCGCAACAGCCGGACCCGCACGAGGCCGCCCGGCCGACCACCGTCGGCGTCGGTGCTCACCGACGCAGCAGGGCCGGGCCCCCTCAAGGGAGGCCCGGCCCTGTACACCGCTATGACGCCGCAGGCACCCCGCGGTCACTTCTTCCGGCGGCGTCCGCCCTTCGCCTGCTTGCGGCGCTCCGCGCGCGTGAGGCCATCGGCCTCGGAGCGGATCGGCTCCTCGTCGTCATACGTGAAGTCGCCCTCGACGATGCCGCCCTCGCCGTCCACGGTCGCCGCGGAGAAGTGCAGGCCCCGCCGCTGGGGCGCGTCCAGACCCTTGGCCCGGATCTCAGGACGGGCACCCGCCTGGGCCGGCACCGCGTCCTGGACGCCCTCCGCCACCGGCTCGGCGTCCTCGACCGGGACCTCCTCGACCTGCTGCTCGACCTGGACCTCCAGGTTGAACAGGTAGCCGACGGACTCCTCCTTGATGCCGTCCATCATCGCGGTGAACATGTCGAAGCCCTCGCGCTGGTACTCGACCAGCGGGTCCTTCTGCGCCATCGCGCGAAGGCCGATGCCCTCCTGGAGGTAGTCCATCTCGTAGAGGTGCTCGCGCCACTTGCGGTCGAGGACCGACAGCACGACCCGGCGTTCCAGCTCACGCATGATCTCGGAGCCGAGCTGCGCCTCACGCGCCTCGTACTGCTCGTGGATGTCGTCCTTGATGGACTCGGCGATGAACTCGGCGGTCAGACCGGCCCGGTCACCGGCCGCCTCCTCCAGCTCGTCGACGGTGACCTTCACCGGGTAGAGCTGCTTGAACGCGCCCCACAGCCGGTCCAGGTCCCAGTCCTCCGGGAAGCCCTCGGCGGTCTCCGCGCCGACGTACGCGTCGATCGTGTCGTCCATGAAGTGCTGCACCTGCTCCTGCAGGTCCTCGCCCTCCAGGACGCGGCGCCGCTCGCCGTAGATGACCTCGCGCTGCCGGTTGAGCACCTCGTCGTACTTCAGGACGTTCTTGCGCGTCTCGAAGTTCTGCTGCTCGACCTGCGACTGTGCGGACGCGATCGCACGCGTGACCATCTTGTTCTCGATCGGCACGTCGTCCGGCACGTTCGCCATGGACATCACGCGCTCGACCATCTGGGCCTTGAACAGCCGCATCAGGTCGTCGCCCAGCGACAGGTAGAAGCGGGACTCGCCCGGGTCGCCCTGTCGGCCGGAACGACCGCGCAGCTGGTTGTCGATACGGCGCGACTCGTGCCGCTCGGTGCCCAGCACATAGAGGCCGCCGTTCTCCTCGACCTCGTCCTTCTCGGCCTTGACGGCCAGCTCGGCCCGCTCCAGGGCGGCGGGCAGCGCCTGCGCCCACTCCTCGATGTGCTCCTCGGGGTCGATGCCGCGCTGCCGCAGCTCCGCCTCGGCGAGGTCCTCGGGGTTGCCGCCGAGCTTGATGTCCGTACCACGGCCGGCCATGTTCGTGGCGACCGTGACGGCGCCCTTGCGGCCGGCCTGGGCGACGATCTGGGCCTCACGCTCGTGGTGCTTGGCGTTGAGCACCTCGTGCTGGATGCCGCGCTTGCTGAGCTGCTGCGAGAGGTACTCGGACTTCTCGACCGAGGTGGTGCCGACCAGGATCGGCTGGCCCTTCTCGTGCTTCTCGGCGATGTCGTCGACGACCGCCTCGAACTTGGCGACCTCGGTGCGGTAGATCAGGTCCGACTGGTCCATGCGGATCATCGGCCTGTTGGTCGGGATCGGGACGACGCCGAGCTTGTAGATCTGGTGGAACTCGGCGGCCTCGGTCATCGCCGTACCGGTCATGCCGGAGAGCTTCTTGTAGAGGCGGAAGAAGTTCTGCAGGGTGATCGTGGCGAGCGTCTGGTTCTCGTCCTTGATGTCCACCCCTTCCTTCGCCTCGATCGCCTGGTGCATGCCCTCGTTGTAGCGGCGGCCGGCGAGGATACGGCCGGTGTGCTCGTCGACGATCATGACCTCGCCGTCGATGACGACGTAGTCCTTGTCCTTCTTGAAGAGCTCCTTGGCCTTGATGGCGTTGTTCAGGTAGCCCACCAGCGGGGTGTTCACCGACTCGTAGAGGTTGTCGATGCCCAGCCAGTCCTCGACCTTGGAGACGCCGGCCTCGTGGATGGCGACGGTGCGCTTCTTCTCGTCGACGTCGTAGTCGCCGGTCTCCTCGAGGCCCTTGAGCGGGTTGCCCGCCTCGCCGCGCTTCAGGCGCAGGACCAGCTTGGCGAAGTCGCCGTACCACTTGGTGGCCTGGTCTGCCGGGCCGGAGATGATCAGCGGCGTACGGGCCTCGTCGATGAGGATGGAGTCGACCTCGTCGACGATGGCGAAGTTGTGGCCGCGCTGGACGAGCTCGTCCCTGGACCACGCCATGTTGTCGCGCAGGTAGTCGAAGCCGAACTCGTTGTTCGTGCCGTACGTGATGTCGCACTCGTACTGCTCGCGGCGCTGGGCCGGCGTCATGTTGGCGAGGATGCAGCCGACGCTCAGGCCCAGGAACTTGTGGACGCGGCCCATCATCTCGGAGTCGCGCTCGGCCAGGTAGTCGTTGACCGTGATGATGTGGACGCCGTCGCCGGAGAGGGCGTTGAGATACGCGGGCAGGGTGCCGACGAGCGTCTTGCCCTCACCGGTCTTCATCTCAGCGACGTAGCCGAGGTGGAGCGCGGCGCCGCCCATCAGCTGCACGTCGTAGTGCCGCTGGCCGAGGACGCGCTTCGCGGCCTCGCGCACCGTGGCGAACGCCTCGGGGAGCAGGTCGTCGAGGCTCTCGCCGTCGGCGTAGCGCTGCTTGTACTCATCGGTGAGGGCCCGCAGCTCGGCGTCGGAGAGGTCGACGAAGTCCTCTTCGATGGAGCTGACCTGGTCCGCGATGCGGTGCAGCTTGCGCAGGATTTTACCTTCGCCTGCACGCATGATCTTCGAGAGGACGGACACGGGGGCTGGTCTCCTTGCCGGTCGGGCCTGGGACGGTCGTTTTCCATTGGACGTACTGAGCAACGGCCATCGTATGCGAGGACCCGGCTGCGCCGGGAGGCCTGGCGGTCCGACGGCTGTGCGCTGCCGATTTGCCGGTCGCTTCAAATGGGACAACGGCCGGGATGCACGGATAGTGCCGTACCACCGCGAAGAATTGCGCGAAATGTGATCGCGCGCTTACGCACCGCTCGGAAGGGGGGCCGGAGGCAAGACGAGACCGCACTGGAAGCGCTGTCAGGGGCGCGCGGTCGTGGGGCGCGCGCCCCACAAAGGGATGGCGCCCCCATCGACACCCGAGCAGAATCGCCCGATGGACCCCGTCACGCTCACCACCAGCCGTCTCGTCCTGCGTGCCCCCGGACCGCAGGACACCGAGGCCGTGTACGCCGCTGCCCAGGACCCCGACGTCCAGCGCTGGATCTCCGACTTCCCCTCCCCCTACCTCCGCGAGAACGCCGAGACGTTCACCGAGCACGTGGTGCCCGACGGCTGGGCCAACAACTCGATGTTCACCTTCGGCCTCTTCCTCCCCGATGGGGAGCTGACGGGCATGCTCGCCCTCACCATGCGCGCCCTGGCCGTCGCCGAGATCGGCTTCTGGGCCACCAAGGAGCACCGGGGGAACGGCTACGTCACTGAGGCCACCCTCGCCGCCGCCCGCTGGGCCTTCACACAGCTCTCCGTCGACCGCGTGGAGTGGCGCGCGGAGGTCGGCAACGTCCCCTCGCGCGCGGTGGCCGAACGCGCGGGCTTCACGCTCGAGGGCACCCTGCGCGCGGCGACGAACAACAAGGGGGTACGCCGAGACTGCTGGGTGGCCTCACTACTGCCCTCGGACGTGGGCCTGCCGTCGGCGGCGCCGTACCTGCCCGCGCGCGAGCAGGGGCACTGACACTGGCCGGAGCGCGACGAACCCCCGGCTCACCGCCCACTGTCAGTGCCACCGCCTATCGTGCGGATGCATGACGACCCCGCGCCCCACCGCCGCTCTCTCCGCGGACGAAGCCCGCCGCATCGCCCTGCGGGCACAAGGCTTCCTCGGCACCCCCAACCGCCGTGCAGGGGTCCGCGGTGTCCTCCGTCACCTCGGCGCGGTCCAGCTCGACACCATCTCCGTCCTCGCCCGCTCCCACGAGCTGATCCCGTACGCCCGCCTGGGCGCCGTGGGCCGCGAGAGCGTCGAGAAGGCGTACTGGACGGACACCCACGCCTTCGAGTACTGGTCCCACGCCGCCTGCATACTCCCCGTGGAGGAGTGGCCCCACTTCGCCTTCCGCCGCCGCGCCTACCGCAACCGCCCGCACTGGAACCACGAACTCCCCGACGGCGCCTACGACCAGGTCATCAAGCAGCTCAGGTCCGAAGGCCCGCTCACGGCCACGGAGTTGGGCGGAGCCAAGCGCACCAGTGACTGGTGGGACTGGTCCGGCTCCAAGGTCGCGGTGGAGCGCGCGCTGATGTACGGCGAGGTGGTCTGCGTGGAGCGCCGTGGCTGGAAGCGGGTGTACGACCTCGCCGAGCGCGCGATCCCGGACGCGCTGCTGCACGACGAGCTGGACGACACCGAGTGCCTGCGCCGCCTGGTCGGCCTGGCGGGCCAGTCCCTGGGCGTCGGCACGCGCGCGGACATCGCCGATTACCACCGTCTCAAGGCCGAGCAGGTCGACGCGGTGATCGCGGACTCGGGCCTCGTCCCGGTCACGGTGGAGGGCTGGGGAAGACCGGCGTGGGCGGACCCGGAGGCCCTGGAGACCCCGCCGCGAGGGCGGCACCGCACTACCCTGCTGTCGCCGTTCGACTCCCTGATCTGGGAACGGGCCCGCACTGAGCGGATCTTCGGCTTCACCCACCGTCTGGAGGCCTACGTCCCCAAGCCGAAGCGTGTCTACGGCTACTTCGCAATGCCGGTCCTGGCCGGCGGCCACCTCGTCGGCCGCGTCGACCCCGCCCGCGAGGGCCGCACCCTGGTGGCCCGGCAGGTCACCCTCGACGGTGTGAAGGCGGTCCCGGCGGTGGCGCAGGCGCTGGTGGAGGCGGCGAGCTGGGTGGACTGCACGGACGTACGCGTGGAGCGCGTGGACGCGCCGGAACTCCGCGAGCCCCTCACCAGTGCACTAGCCGCGCTTCTCACCTGAGCGTCAGAGCGTCACCGGATCTCGAGGATCTTCTCCCGCATCGCGTAGACAACGGCTTCCATCCTGGAGTGCAGCTGCAGTTTCTCCAGGATGTTGCGCACATGGTTCTTCACGGTGTTCTCGGAGATGAACAACTCCTTGGCGATATCACGGTTGTTCATCCCCGTGGCGACGAGTTTGAGCACCTCGAGCTCGCGATCGGTGAGCCGCGGCGCCGGCACCAGCCGGCGCTCGTCGGTGCGCTGGATCATCGACTTGAACTCCGTGAGGAGTTTCGACGCCATGGACGGGCTGATCTGCGACTGTCCGTCGGCCACCGCGCGAATGGCGGTCGCCACCTCGTCCGTGGAGATCTCCTTGAGGAGATAACCGGTCGCACCCGCCTTGATCGCGTCGTAGAGATCGGCCTCCTCGTCGCTGATCGTCAGCATGATGATCTTCGCGCTGGGAGCGACCTCCTTGATCGAGGTGCACGCCTCGATCCCGCCGCGCTTGGGCATGCGTACGTCCATCAGCACGATGTCGGGCAACAGGTCGGCGGCCTTGTCGACGGCCTCCGCACCGTCGCCCGCCTCGCCGACGACCTGGATGTCCTCCTCGGCGGCGAGCACGATCTCCAGGCCACGGCGGAAGAGGGCGTGGTCGTCCACGACAAGGACTCTGATCGGTTCCTTGCGTGGAGTCTCTATGTCGTCCGGGCCCATGCCGACGACGCCGCCGTCGGCATCCGCGTCCCGCATCGGTCCGAAGCTGTCCGCCATCGTTCCTCCCCCTGAAGGCTGTGGCCTGTGGTTCTGTGCCATCGCCAACCCAAGGCAGCGGCCCACCGGTTGGGCCGGTGCGGCCATGATTTCACGTCCGTGCGACACCACGGTGACAAGCGTGGCGCGAACTGGTCGCACACCGGTGCCCCTGGTAGCGCATCAGCGCTCCAGGGGCACCGGCTCAGCTGTCAGCCGGACGGCTCAGCCACCCAGCGTGCCGCCTGCCGCGGGCGGTTGCGCCTGGGTGACCATCGGGTCCGTGCTGAGGTGGATGACGCCGTAGTCGTAGGCGTGCCGCCGGTAGACGACACTCGGCTCCTTCGTCTCGGAGTCGACGAACAGATAGAAGTCGTGTCCGACCAGTTCCATCTCGTAGAGAGCCTGGTCGAGGGTCATCGGGGAGGCGACGTGGGTCTTCTCGCGGACGACGAGGGGGCCTTCGCCCTTCACTTCCAACGAGCCCATCTTCTTCGTGGGCACGCCGTCCGTGTCGTCCTCCTGGACGGGGTAGCCGTTCCCGTTGAGCGTCGCCGCGCCCGGCACGTGGTCGGGGACCTCGGCCGCCGAGATCCGGCGTGCACCACGCCGCGAGAAACGCTTGTCGTGCTGCTTACGCAGCCGGGCATCGAGCTTCTCCGCCGCCAGGTCGAGTGCCGCGTACGGATCGTTGGCTGCTGCCTCCGCCCGGATCACCGGACCGCGGGAACGGAGCGTGATCTCCACTCGGTCGCAACGGTCGGCCTGTCGGGGGTTGGGCTCCTTGGACACCTCGACGTCCAGGCTGATCACCTTGCCATCGAGCTTCTGGATCTTCTCCAGCTTCAGCTTCTCGGCCACGTGCTTGCGGAACCGCTCGGGCACCTCGGTCTTGCGGCCTTTGACGACGATGTCCACGCAGAACTCCGTTCCCGGATCGCTCCGCTCCTGCGGCGGAGCATCTCCCTTTTGCACCAAGTTCCGGCCAGCACCGGAACCTCGGACTCGGTGACTTCCACCTCCTCCTCCCCCATGGGCAAGATCTCCACCCCACGTGCGCGGGTGAATGCTGAAAACCCGCGCACGGCATTCGGATATGAGAGGTGTGGCCTGCGCCTTTCCCTCACAACTGAACATATCTCGCCCGGACGGATGTCGTCACCCTCTACTGCGGCGTACCTCCGTTCAGGTGAATAGTTCCTCTCGTTACCTGCAGCGATGCAAGCTCACGGCCGGTTCCGGTTCAGTTCGAAGGAATCCGGAGGCGCGGCGACCACCGCGGCGCAGATCGACTGGACCGGGCCGTTCACCTTCGCCATTCCGGCCCTGCCATATGTCAGGTTCTCGTTCTCCTCCCTTGAGCCGCGCGTCTGTTCCCCCCTTCCTTCCCAAGCTGCGCGCGCGTACACGACCGTTGTTCCGGTGCCGTGCGCGACCGCTTCACGTACGGCCCTGGCCGCCTCCCTCAGTGACGCGCCGGTGGTCATCAGGTCGTCGACCAGTACGACGTGACCGCCGGCGAGCACCCGGGCACCGCCCGCCGCCACCTCCAGAGCGCCCTCGAGATTCGCCAGCCGTTGTCCGGAGTTGAGCCCCGACTGGTCGACCACGGCACGCCGCTGCCGCAACACCGCCGCCACCCGGGCCGGCATCCCGGCCCGCCGCAGCTCACCGGCTGCCGCGAGCGCGATCCGCCGCACCGGATCGTGGCCCCGGGACCGCACGGCCCGTGCGGCGGAGGGCACCGGCACCAGCAGCACAGGCACCTCACCGCACGAGCCGGCACCGCTGCCCGGACGCGGCTCACCACCGCCCGCAACCACACCGGCGGCGCCGCGGCGGACCGTCGTCCTGTCCGCCGCGGACGGCACACCCTCACCCCACGACGACACCACCTGCAGCCGGCGACCACCACTCGAATCTCCGCTCGCCACCCCGGACCCGTCCTCCGCGGCCCGAGCCCGAACGCTTCCCGTCGAACCGCCCCGTTCCCTGTGCCTTCCTACAGCCGCTCTCTGCGCCCCGCCACGCTCTGCAGGCGCGTCCCACGCTCCGTCGCCCCCTGCCCGGTCCCCTTCCTGGAGACCCGCACGGACAGCTGCCGCCAGAGCCGTACCGAGTGGCCGTGCGAGGGCCAGTGCGCCCCGTTCCTTGTGGGCCAGGAGCACCGCGCGCACCTCGTCCCCGTACGGAGCCGCCGCATGCACCGCGGGCAGCCCGGGCGGCTCCGGCACCGGTCGCACCCGACTCGGTGCGGCTCCGCTCAGGGCCGCACGACACTCAGGACAGAGCACCGTGCGAGGCGCCCCACAGCCTCCGCACTCGGCCGGCAGCACCAGGTCGGTGAGGTCCTGCCACCACCCCCGCATGCCCACCACTGTGCCAATCCCCGGCCCGCCTGGGCACCCCTGTGGATAACACACTGTGGACAAGTCGGCGCGAAGCGTAATGGCCTTCACTCACACGAGTAGCGACGACCCGCACGACGTCGAAAACCTGGAAGCGTCACCCCGGATAAACCGGCGCCGACCCCTCCTTGACGATCTTCTGCCACTGCTCTCCGGCCGGAAGCCGTACGATCCCGTCCTCCGAGTACGCGACCAGCGGGGCCTGCTCGTCCTCGGACGCGGCGATCGCCTTCACTCCCGTGAGGGCGGCGGGCGCCAGGCCATCGGGCGTAGCGCCGTCGACCTGGACGTACCGGATCTGCTGCACGCCCCCCTGCTCGCGCCCGACCACCACGAGCCGGCTGTCCCCGGCCCACGACATAGCGGTGACCTCTTCCAACTCAGGGGCAGCCGAACGCAGTTCGAGAACCGCCGGACCCTCGCCGGACTTGTCGTCGCGCTCGATCCGCCCGATGAGCAGGGACTGCTTGCCGTCCTTCTCCACGACGAGCGCCATGCGCACGCCGTCGGCGGCCACCCGCACGTCCTTGATACGGCCGGGCAGCCCGGTCGTTCGCACCACCAGCGGCGGACCCTCGCCGTGCTCGAGCAGGACCAGCTTGGGGTCGCCGGGGTCGCGGTCGGCCACCCACAGATCACCGCGGGCGTCCCAGGTGGGCGTCGTCAGCCGGTCGGCGCCGGTGGCCCCGCGGCTGGTCAGCACTGGCTCACCGAGCGAACCGCCGGACGCAAGCGAGGTGACGTAGAGGGAGCGGCCGTCGGCGCTGACCCCCGCCACGGTGCGCTCGTCGTGGGACACCGCCACGGACTTCAGCGGCTTGTCGCCCTTGCCCAGCGCGCCCGGCACCGGAACCGCGCTGGTGCTCGTGCCGGTGCCGGCGATCCGGACCAACCGGTGCTTGTCGTCGAGGAAGTAGAGGTAGCCGGGATGGTTGCCGGAGCCGTGCCAGGCGACGGACGCGGCCCGCCGCTCGATGAGGTCGCACATCGTCTCGCCGTCGGCGCCCCGCAGTTCGATCTCGTCCACGGTGGGCGTCAGGTTCTGCAGCGTGAACAGCAACTGGGTCGCCATCTCGGTGCACTTGGTCGCCCCGACCTGGGAAGCCTTGTCGTTGAGGGGCACGATCAGCTTGTTCTGATCGTCGGGCGTGAGCGAGGTGACGCCCTTCCTGAGCGCCGTACCGGTCGGGAAGCTCGACCGGACCACCGGCCTTAGCCAGGTCGTCGGCCCGTTCAGCAGCGAACGCACCATCTGCATCATCGGGTCCACGCGCTTGCGTACGAAGACGGGATCGGCGACCGCCACCGGCTGCCCGCTCGCCCCCACGGAGGTGTTCGAGGCGAAGTAGTACTTGTTGACGGACGTGTAGTTGCGCTGGAAGTCCGACTTGCCCATCACGACGCCCTGCGGAAGCGTGTCGATGCGCCACTGGCGGCTCTTCGCGTCAAGTATGAGGTGCAGGCTCTTGCTGTACAACCCGCCGGCCGGCGTGTACGCCTGCTGCTGGTCCACCGTGGCGATCCTGGTCCCGGTCAGCGTGTAGATGACGTCGGCGGCGGCGTCTTCCCGGCCGCCGGACTGGCGGTCGGCCTCGGTGCTCGGCCCGTTGGCGAGCACCGTGGTCGACTGCTCGGGCCGCCACTTCTTCGCCGCTGTGGCGGTCAGATACTTGCGGGCCGTGTCGTAGTGCGGATCGTCGCTGGTCAGCGCCTCCAGGAAGCCCTGCACGATCTCGCCGGCCTGGGCGTCCTCGCTGGGCGGCATGGCGAACACCCGCACCTGTGTGTCCTGCCGCGGCGTCGACTCGACGTCTCGCAGGTCACCGTTGTCGGGCATCGAGGCACATCCGGCCAGCAGGACGGCACCACACGCGGCGTACACCACCGGGCGCACAGACGGGCGTCGCACGCCCCCCTCGCGTTCAGCGCCCACGAAATGCCTCCCCTGACGTGTTCGATTCCCCCTGTAGGGCGGCCGGGTCCGGACTGTCGTCCGGCGCCGCGTCGGCGGCGGGCGCGTCGTCGGGGCGCCGTGCGCTCCCGGTGGGCCGCGGCACCACGCGCGCGCCGTTGCCGGGCAGCGCGGTCGGGTCCGCCGCCGGGGACACGGAGGCCAGCCGGTGTGCGATCGGCGAGCGCGGCGGCAGCGGAACCTGACTACCGGTGGACTGCGCGGGCACCGTGGCGCGCTTGTCCTCGCCGCCCCGCTGCAGTCCGGCGTCGTCGAGTCCGCGGTTGCGCCGCGAGTCCTTGGGCTCCAGCGGTATCGGCGAGCCGCGCAGCGGCTCGTCCGCGGTCCGCGGCAGCGTCAGCCGGAACTGTGAGCCGCCTCCCGGTTCGCCCCAGGCCTGCAGCCAGCCGCCGTGCAGCCGGGCGTCCTCCAGGGCGATGGACAGCCCCAGGCCCGTACCTCCGGTGGTACGCGCGCGTGCCGGGTCCGCCCGCCAGAAGCGGCTGAAGACGCGAGTCGCCTCGCCGGGCTTGAGACCGACGCCGTAGTCGCGCACCGCGACCGCGACCGCACCGCCCGCCGCGGCGAGCTTGACGACGACGTCCTTGCCCTCGCCGTGTTCCACGGCGTTGACCACGAGATTGCGCAGCACCCGCTCGACGCGCCGGGCGTCGGCCTCGGCGACGACGGGCTGCTGGTCGCCGACCACGCGTATCACCGTGCCCTTGCGCTCGGCGAGCGGCTCGGCCCCGCTGACGACCCGCCGTACGACCTCCCGGAGATCTATCGGCTCGGCCTCGAGCGCCGCCGCGCCCGCGTCGAAACGGCTGATCTCCAGCAGGTCCGCGAGCAGCGACTCGAAACGGTCCAGCTGGTCGGCGAGCAGCTCCGCGGACCGCGCGGTCACCGGGTCGAAGTCCTCACGGGCTTCGTGGATGACATCGGCGGCCATGCGTACGGTCGTCAGTGGTGTCCGCAGCTCGTGCGAGACGTCCGACACGAACCGCCGCTGCATCCGCGACAGGTCCTCCAGCTGCTGGATCTTGAGCTGCAGGTTCTGCGCCATCTTGTTGAAGGCCTCACCGAGGCGCGCGATGTCGTCCTCACCGGTGACCTTCATCCGCTCCTGCAACCGTCCGGCGGACAGCCGTTCGGCGATCCCGGCCGCCATCCGCACGGGCGTGACGACCTGCCGCACCACGAGCCACGCGATGGCTCCGAGCAGTACGACGACGAAGAGCCCGGCGGTCGCGAGCGTGCCCTTGACCAGGCTGAGGGACTTCGCCTCCTGAGTGAGCGGGAAGAGGTAGTACAGCTCGTACGGGTCGCCGTTCGGGTCGTTGACCTGCTTGCCGATGACCAACGCGGGCTGGGAGTCCTTGCCGTTGCTGTAGACGATGCGGGTGTAGCTCTGGGCCGCCGTCGTACTGTCGTTGATCCGCGCGCGCAGGTCGACGGGCACGCTTGCGGACGGGTCGACGTACCCGGAACCGCGCGGGCTGCGCCCGCCGCCGCTGTCGTCGCCGGCCGGGAGCGTGACCACGTCGAAGGCACCCTGGCCACCGCTGGAGAGCGACTCGACGAGGTCACTCATCCACTGGATGACGTTCTGCGACTGCCGGCCGTCCACCGCCGAGGCGTCGTCGGCCGTTCCCGTGCCGCTGGCCGCCTCGTCGGCCTTCTGCTTGGCCACCGCGAACCCGCCGGTGGCCTGGCTCTGCGAGGCCTTCACCTTGGCGTCCAGCAGGCCGTTGCGCACCTGCCCGATCACGACGAAACCCAGCAGCAGAACGACGCCGAGCGACATCAGCAGCGTCGTGACAACGACCTTGAGCTGGATGTTGCGCCGCCACAGCCGCATGACCGGCAGCAGCGGTCGGCGCACCCAGCGCATGAACAGCCTCAGGACCGGACTGCCCTGGACACCGCCCTGCAGCAGCCCGCCCTCGAAGAGGCGTCCCCAGCGCGAACCCGCCGTCTCACGGCCGACAGACCGCCCCGGTCGGGCCCCGGAACGGCCGGGGGCCGAAGCGGCGCTGTCCCCCGACACGTCAGCTCGGTCCGGCCTTGTAACCGACACCACGGACGGTCACGACGATCTCCGGACGCTCCGGATCCTTCTCGACCTTGGAGCGCAGTCGCTGCACATGCACGTTCACCAGACGCGTGTCGGCGGCGTGCCGGTAGCCCCAAACCTGCTCCAGGAGCACCTCACGCGTGAACACCTGCCACGGCTTGCGGGCGAGCGCGACGAGCAGGTCGAACTCCAGCGGCGTCAGCGCGATCGACTGACCGTCCCGCTTCACGGAGTGCCCGGCCACGTCGATGACGAGGTCACCTATGGCGAGCTGCTCCGGCGCCGGCTCCTCCGACCTGCGCAGCCGCGCCCGGATGCGGGCGACCAGCTCCTTCGGCTTGAACGGCTTCACGATGTAGTCGTCGGCACCCGATTCGAGGCCCACCACCACGTCGACGGTGTCGCTCTTGGCCGTGAGCATCACGATCGGCACCCCGGACTCGGCGCGGATCAGCCGGCACACCTCGATGCCGTCCCGGCCGGGCAGCATCAGGTCCAGCAGCACCAGGTCGGGTTTGGTCTCACGGAAAGCGGCCAGCGCCTTGTCACCGTCGGCTACGAAAGACGGCTCGAAACCTTCACCACGCAGCACAATTCCGAGCATCTCGGCCAGTGCGGTGTCGTCGTCGACGACAAGGACTCGTCCCTTCATAAACGACATCATCCCATTCTCATAACGGTGAAGGCGCCACAGGTGAGCAGGGTCACCGACCAGTGACGATAGTCGTACGGGCCGGTTACTGTCTGCCCTCACACGGCTGAGTCCCTGGCATCGTGCCGTAGGACCGGCCGTCCCGGTCCGCTCACCGGCCGGCAGGACTGCCTGCCAGTCCCGCAAGCCGGCTTCGGCCCGCTAGTCGACCGTGGCCCGACGCGAGCGCTCGAACAACTCCGCGAGGCCCTCCGCCGTCACCGGCGACACCGCGCCCTCCTCGGTGACGATAGCCGTCACCAGCTCGGGCGGCGTCACGTCGAACGCCGGGTTGTAGGCCTGCGTGCCCAGCGGCGCCACCGGAACTCCGCCCACCGCGCCCGCCGCAGCGCCCTGCGGCACGGTCACCTCGGTCACCTCGTACCCGGGACGCTGCTCGACCTCGATGGCCGCCCCGTCCGGCGTGTCCGGATCGACCGTCGTCACCGGCGCCACCACGATGAGCGGCACATGGTGGTATCGCGCAAGCACCGCGAGCGGATAGCTCCCCACCTTGTTCGCCACCGACCCGTCGGCGGCGATGCGGTCCGCCCCGATCAGCACGGCGTCCACCTCCCCGGCCGCGAACAGCGAACCGGCCGCGTTGTCGGTGAGCAGGGTGTAAGACATGCCGCTGCGGGCCGCCTCGTAGGCCGTCAGGCGTGCGCCCTGCAGGAGCGGACGCGTCTCGTCCACCCACAGACGCCGCAGCCGCCCGGCCCGGTGTGCGTGAAGCGCCACGGCGAACGCCGTGCCCTCCCCGCCCGACACCAGCGATCCAGTGTTGCAGTGGGTGAG
This sequence comes from Streptomyces brasiliensis, assembly GCF_014647875.1. GTDB lineage: Bacteria > Actinomycetota > Actinomycetes > Streptomycetales > Streptomycetaceae > Streptomyces > Streptomyces brasiliensis. The sequence continues at coordinate 344,614 of NZ_BMQA01000008.1, forward strand.
GATCCGGTGCCCGCCGCCGGGCAGCAACTCGTCCAGGAGCGCCAGCCCGTGCTCGGCCATACGGACACTGGCCTCGGCGTCCTCCCGGTGCAGCGCCCGCGCCGCGGCAAGCGCCGCCGCGGCCGCATCCTCCGGCTCTCCGCTCCGCGCAAGCGCCGCCCGGTGAGCGGACTGCGCCCTGCGCACGCCGACGGAGAGGTTCACCGCCGTGGGCCGGGCGCTCTGAAGCGCCTTCGCGGCCTCGTCCACGTCGAAGCCCCGTACGGCGGCGAGCGCGACGCCGTAGGCCCCCGCGATGCCGAGCAGCGGCGCCCCCCGCACGGCAAGGGAACGGATCGCCTCGACCAGCGCCGAAGCATCCGTGCACACCAGCTCGACCTCCTCGGCCGGCAGCCTCGTCTGGTCGAGAAGGACCAGAACAGGGCCTTCAGGCGGTTCCTCCCATCGGATCGCGGGAATGTCGGTCGGCCGTATGTCCTCGCCGGTTTGCGCCTGCTGATCAGCCATGCGGTCAGTCTGCCCCCTACCCCTCGGACAATTGAAGGTGTGCAGCCGATACCGCGGCCGGTCCACGGTTGACCACCCCATGGCACGATGGCTGCCAACCTGCAGTCGCGCCCGCGGACGGGCACCGTGAAGGAGCTTCGATGACAGACACTCCGGGCTGGGCCTCGCCCGGATCCGCCCCGTCGGACGGGCAGAACCCCGGCGCGTCCGGGCCTGCAGAGCCGGCCGATCGGCCCGGCCCCGCACAGCCTGCCGAGCAACCGGGCGCGGATCCGCAGGACGCCGGTTCGAAGTGGTCCCACCAGCAGCCGCCACCCGGCCAGTGGTCCGCGCCCACAGGCACCCCGGGCCAGGCACCGCCGCCCCCACCGCCCGGTCCGGGCTGGAGCGGCCAGAACCCCGGTGGTGGTTACGGAGGTCCCGGCGGTTACGGCGGCGGTGGATACGGCGGTCCCGGCGGTTACGGAGCCTGGGGCGGCGGCTGGGGCGGTCCTCCGCCCGCGGCCAAGCCTGGCGTGATCCCGCTCCGCCCGCTCGGCGTGGGCGAGATTCTGGACGGCGCCGTCTCCACCATGCGCACCTACTGGCGCACGGTCCTGGGCATCTCCCTGACCGTCGCGGTCGTCACGGAGCTCGCCACCATCCTCTTCCAGGGCTTCGTCCTGAACGACGCAGCGACCAGCGAATCGCTCAACGATCCAAGTGCCACCTTCAGTGAGGTGGCACGCGCCCTGGGCGAGACCCTGCTCGGTTCCCTCGCCGTGGTCCTGATCACCACGATCGGCACGATCATCGCGACCGCGCTGCTGACGACGGTGACCAGCCGCGCCGTGCTCGGCAAGTCCGTGACCATAGGCGAGGCCTGGCGGGACGCCCGCCCTCAGGTCCTCAAACTGTTCGGCCTGGTTCTGCTGCTGCCGCTCATCGCATTGGCCGTGGTGCTCGTCGGTGCGCTGCCCGCCATCATCGTGGCAGTGGCCGGCGGACCGGGCGGCGCCGTCGCCGCGCTCGCCGTCATCGGCATCCTCGGTGCAGTCGTCGTCGCGATCTGGCTCATGGTCCGCTTCTCGCTGGCCTCGCCCGCGCTGATGCTGGAGCGTCAGGGCATCTTCAAGTCGATGAGCCGCTCCACGAAGCTGGTCCGCGGCTCCTGGTGGCGGGTCTTCGGCATCCAGTTGCTCGCCGGAATCATCGCCAACATCGTGGCGTCGATCATCGTCATCCCCTTCGCCGTACTCGCGGCCGCACTCAGCGGCGACGGCTTCTCCGGCTTCCTCAATGGGACCGGCAACGTCGGCTGGACCTTCCTCATCATCAGTGGCATCGGCTCGGTGATCGGCTCCACGATCACGTTCCCGATCACCGCGGGCGTCGGCGTGCTCCTCTACATCGACCAGCGCATCCGCCGCGAGGCCCTCGACCTCGAACTGGCCCGCGCCGCCGGCGTCCAGGGCTACGGCACCGGCGCCACCCCGAGGAGCTGATGCCGTGATCTTGGCGGGGGGAGTTCTCAAAACGGCGCCGACGCTGTCACGCGCCGCCGGCTCGGCCGTACGAAGCCTGCTGCGGGTCGGCGACGCCGCTGTCCTGTCGCCGGCACGCTCCGGCGGCGAACCGCCTGTCACCATCCCGCGCGACCCCGCGCGGGATGCGGCACGGCGCGAGCTGTCCAAGCGGATGTACCACGAGAACGACCCCGGCCTGGTCCAACGTGGCCTGAACGCCTTCTGGGACTGGCTCGACAGGGTCCTCGGCGCCGCCGCGTCCGCGACGCCCGGCGGAACGCTCGGCCTGGTCGTCGTGGTCCTGGCCGTCGTCGCCGTCCTGGCCGCCCTGTGGTGGCGCCTGGGCACCCCGCGCCGCCAACCCTCCTCCGCACCCGCCCTGTTCGACAACCGCCCCCGCAACGCCACCGAACACCGAGCAGCCGCCGAGGCACACGCCGCCCAGGGCCACTGGAACCAGGCCGTCCAGGAATGCATGCGCGGCATCGTCCGCGCCCTCGAGGAACGCGCCCTGCTCGACGTCCGCCCCGGCCGCACCGCCGACGAGGCGGCAGGCGAAGCCGGCCGCGCCCTGCCCTCGCACACGGACCGGCTACGTGCGGCGGCCCGGGAGTTCGACGACGTGACGTACGGCGGGCGCATGGCGAGCGAGCAGTCGTACCACCGCATCGCCGAACTCGACCGCGACCTGGAGCGCACCAAGCCGGTCCTCGCGAGCAGCAGCCACAGCACGGCCCACCGCACCGACCAGGGGGCCGTCGAATGACCGCCGGAGCCACGCTCCCGTCCACCTCGGTCTCGCCCACCGCCCGCCAGGTCTGGACCCGTGCGCGAAGCATCCTCGCGGCTCTCGTGCTCCTCCTCGTGGGGGCCGTAGCCATCGCCGTCGTCCGCTCCGATGCCCGGCACGGCGCCCTCGACCCGCGCTCCGCCGACCCCTACGGCAGCCGGGCCGTCGCCGAGCTCCTCTCCGACCGCGGAGTGTCCACGCGTGTGGTCACCACCCTGAATGGGGTCCGCGCCGCGGCAGGACCCGACACCACTCTGCTGGTGGCCGCACCCGACCTGCTCACACACCGCCAGCAGACCGCGCTCCACGCCGCGACCGCCCGATCCGGCGGGCGCACCGTCCTCGTGGCCGCCAGCAACTGGTCCGTCGAACGGCTCGCCCCCGGCGTCACCGCCGACCCTGCCACCAGCCTCGGCTCGACGCTCTCCCCCGACTGCCCCCTGCCTGCCGCCCGGCGCGCGGGCAGCGCCGACACCGGCGGCATCCGCTACACCACCAGCCACCTCGACGCGGACGAGTGCTACCCCAGCGAGCGGCTCGCCACCCTGGTGCGCGTCCCCGCGGCCTCGCGAGGCGGCGACACCGTGGTCCTCGGCGCGCCCGACATCCTCTACAACAAGCGCCTCGACAAGCAGGGCAACGCCTCGCTCGCCCTCCAACTGCTCGGCTCCCGCCCGTATCTCGTCTGGTACCTCCCCTCGCTGTCCGACACCTCGGTCCCCACCGCCGACGACCGGAAGGGCTTCTTCGACCTGCTCCCCTCGGGCTGGCTGTGGGGCACGCTGCAGCTCTTCATCGCGGCAGCCGTCGCGGCCCTCTGGAGGGCACGCCGGCTGGGCCCCCTGGTGCCCGAAAAACTCCCCGTCGCGATCCGTGCCTCCGAAACCGTCGAAGGCCGCGCCCGCCTCTACCGCAAGGCCGATGCCCGCGACCGGGCCGCCGGCGCTCTTCGCTCCACCACGCGCATCCGCCTCGCCCCCCTCATCGGCGTCCCCGTCTCCCAGGCGCACGCGCCCGAGGCCCTGCTCCCCGCGCTGTCCACGCACCTCCACAGCGACGGACAGAACCTGCACTCGCTCCTCTTCGGACCGCCGCCCGGCGACGACGCGGCCCTCATCGCACTCACCGACCAACTCGACGCCCTCGAAAGAGAGGTACGCCGTTCATGATGGCCCCGACCACTGACAACGCCGGGTACGCCGGGGACCCGGGCAACGCCCGGGCCTCCCTGGAGTCCCTGCGCGCCGAGATCGCCAAAGCCGTGGTCGGCCAGGACCCCGCCGTGACCGGCCTCGTCGTCGCCCTCCTCTGCCGCGGACACGTACTACTGGAAGGAGTCCCCGGGGTCGCCAAAACGTTGCTCGTCCGGACTCTCGCCTCCGCACTCGAACTCGACACCAAACGCGTCCAGTTCACCCCCGACCTCATGCCGAGCGACGTGACGGGTTCGCTGGTCTACGACACCCGCACCGCCGAGTTCTCCTTCCAGCCCGGCCCGGTCTTCACCAATCTTCTCCTCGCCGACGAGATCAACCGCACCCCGCCGAAGACCCAGTCGTCCCTCCTCGAAGCCATGGAGGAACGCCAGGTCACCGTCGACGGCACACCCCGCCCCCTCCCCGAGCCGTTCCTGGTCGCTGCGACCCAGAACCCGGTCGAGTACGAGGGCACGTACCCCCTCCCCGAAGCCCAGCTCGACCGCTTCCTCCTCAAACTGACGATCCCCCTGCCCTCCCGTGAGGACGAGATCGACGTCCTCACCCGACACGCCGAGGGCTTCAATCCGCGCGACCTGCGAGCCGCCGGCGTACGCCCCGTCGCAGGGCCCGCCGACCTCGAAGCCGCCCGCGCTGCGGTCGCCAAGACCGCCGTCTCTCCCGAGATCACCGCCTACGTGGTCGACATCTGCCGTGCCACACGCGAATCCCCCTCGCTCACTCTGGGCGTCTCCCCGCGCGGCGCCACCGCCCTGCTGGCCACCGCACGTGCATGGGCCTGGCTGACCGGCCGCGACTATGTGATCCCCGACGACGTGAAGGCGCTGGCCCTGCCCACTCTCCGCCACCGCGTACAGCTGCGCCCCGAGGCCGAGATGGAGGGCGTGACGGCCGACTCCGTCATCACCGCGATCCTCGCCCACGTCCCGGTCCCCCGCTGATGGCCCTCACCGGACGCGCCGCCCTCCTCGCGGCCCTCGGATCGATCCCCATCGGCATCTGGGAACCCAGCTGGACGGGCATCCTCGCGGTCAACGGCCCGCTGGCCCTCGCCTGTGCCTGCGACTTCGCCCTCGCCGCACCCGTACGACGCCTGGTCCTGACCCGCTCCGGCGACACATCCGTACGCCTGGGCGAACACGCCGACGTCACGCTCACGGTCACCAACCCGTCCCGCCGCCCGTTGCGGGCCAGACTGCGGGACGCCTGGCCACCGAGCAGTTGGCAGCCCGGCACGGGGATCGAGGCCTCCCGTCACCGACTCGCCGTGCCGCCCGGCGAACGCCGACGCGTGACGACACGCCTGAGCCCCACGCGCCGCGGCGACCGGCAGGCCGACCGCGTGACCGTCCGCTCCTACGGCCCCCTCGGCCTCTTCACTCGTCAGGGCACCCACAAAGTGCCCTGGACAGTGCGGGTTCTGCCCCCGTTCACCAGCCGCAAGCATCTCCCGTCGAAACTCGCTCGTCTGCGTGAACTCGACGGCCGCACGAGTGTGCTGATCCGAGGCGAAGGCACCGAGTTCGACAGCCTGCGCGAATACGTCCCCGGCGATGACACCCGTTCCATCGACTGGCGCGCCACGGCCCGCCAGACAACAGTCGCCGTACGCACCTGGCGCCCTGAACGAGACCGCCACATCCTCCTGGTCCTCGACACCGGCCGTACGTCGGCCGGACGCGTCGGCGACTCACCACGCCTGGACGCCTCCATGGACGCGGCCCTCCTCCTTGCGGCACTCGCGTCCCGGGCAGGCGACCGCGTCGACCTCCTGGCATACGACCGTCGAGTACGCGCCCTGGTGCAGGGCCGCACGGCACGCGATGTCCTCCCGGGCCTGGTCAACGCGATGGCCACACTCGAGCCGGAACTGGTCGAGACGGACGCACGCGGGCTCACGGCCACGGCGCTCCGCACGGCGCCTCGCCGGTCTCTGATCGTGCTGCTGACGACCTTGGACGCCGCTCCGGTCGAAGAGGGCCTGCTGCCCGTGCTCTCACAACTGACCCAGCGCCACACGGTGCTAGTCGCATCGGTGGCCGATCCGCACATCGCCAGCATGGTGACCGCCCGTGGAAATGCCGATGCGGTGTACGAAGCAGCAGCGGCCGCTCAGGCACAGGCGGAACGTCAGCGCACCGCGGAGCAACTTCGCCGGCATGGCGTGACGGTTGTCGATGCGACACCGAGCGAACTGGCGCCGGTATTGGCGGATGCTTACCTGGCTTTGAAGGCGGCGGGTCGGCTGTAACCCTGCCCTTCATTTCCAGGAGGCGGAGGGGCGGTCTGGCCCCGAGCCTTGAATTGGGCCCTAGACGCAGAAAACCCCCGTGCCAAAAGCACGGGGGTCTCCACACAATTTGTTCGGC